>JASBVF010000026.1 GCA_030147525.1 Bacteroidota bacterium | reverse complement strand
AGAACTGGATTTTTGTAAATCCGGTCGTTGCGCTGAATTGACGATCTGTTTTGACATTTGTAAATATGGTGCTCATAGCTCGTTTTTGAAGCAAAAATACAACGATTGATTCTCAACGAGTTATGCCCCAACAAGTCTATTCTTTTGAAAACAACAACCTGTTGATTCGCTTGCAGGGAACCACCCGCCAGGGCATTCGAATCGGTAAAAACTGCTGGATCGGAGCCAAAGTCACCATCCTCGACGGGGTGAGCATTGGCGATCATTGCGTCATCGCTGCGGGAGCCGTGGTGACGAAAAACATCCCGCCCCACTCCGTTATCGGCGGCGTTCCGGCCAGAATCATCAAATCGACGGTGAACGGCCAACGGCCAACGGCAGACGGGTTACGGCCGTCCACCGTCAGCCGTCAATCGTCAACCACAGGCCGTCCATCATCCATCTTTCACCAAAAACAATTGACATGAAACCAACCATACTCATCACCGCCTACGCTGTCAACCCGTACAAAGGCTCGGAAGACGGCATCGGATGGAACATCATCAAACACCTGGCGGAACACAACGACATTACCGCCATCACCCGCCGAAACAACCGCCCGCACATCGAACGGTATTTTGAGAAAAATCCGTTGCCTGCCGGGCAGCACCTTTATTTCGAATATTTCGACCTACCAAAATGGTTGTGTTTCTGGAAAAAAGGATCACGGGGTGCTTTGCTTTACCATTACCTCTGGCACCTGGGTGTGGTGTTTTTTATTTTAAATAAAAAATTCCACTTCGACCTTGCCCACCACCTCAATTTCAACAGCGACTGGACACCCTCCTTTCTCTGGATGCTGGGCAAGCCGTACGTCTGGGGGCCGGTGGGGCATCATCATAAAATCCCACGTTCCTACATTTTGCCGGCCGGCAAAAAAGCATGGCTGATGGACCAGCTGATGTGGTGGACGAAGTGTTATTTCTGGAAAATTTCGCCACTGCTGAAAATCTCCACCCGAACAGCCTCCAAAATCATCGGGCTGAACTCCAGCGTCTTCGAAGTGATGTCCGTTGCGCCCGAAAAACAATGCATCATTGCAGCAGCAGCCAACGAAATCCCGAAGGTGAAGCCCATCGCCAACAAAAAATTTCAGGTCCTGAGCATCGGGCGGTTCGTCCCGCTCAAAGGTTTCGACCTCACGATCCGGGCATTTGCAAGGTGTTTTCACCAACAAATGCCAGATGTGCAGGAAACCATGCAGCTCACACTCATCGGCAAGGGGCCGGAAAAAGAGCGGCTGGTCGAACTATCCCGAACCTGCGAGTTGCCTGAACAGGCCATCCGATTCGTCGACTGGATGAACCGGGATGAGTTGTCCCGTTTTTTCGCTGCCTCGAAGGTGTTTTTCTTCCCTTCTCACGAGGGGGCAGGCATGGTGGTGCCGGAAGCGCTGTCATTCGGGGTGCCGGTTTTGTGTTTTGACAACTACGGCCCCGGCGAATTTGTGGATGAAAACTGCGCCGTGAAGGTACCTTACACGACCTACGATCAAAGTGTGGAGGATTTTTCAACCGCCCTCGACGAACTCCTGCACCATGAGCGATACCGGAGTCAGTTGGCTGAAAATGCGCTGGCCCGTTTTCATCAAAAATATACCTGGGAGAAAAAAGCCCTGCAAATCCATTCGGTTTACGAAGAAGCGCTGGTCCCTTCCCCGGCCTTTGCAACAGCCTGATCCTCAATTTTTTAATACTAAAATGAAACTATGAAAAAAGTAATTTGCATTCACCTGTTCAATGATTTCAGCGGAAGCCCATTGGTACTTTCCACTGCTGTAAAAAACATGGTGAAATCGGGGTTGCAGGTTGAAGTTATCACATCCAGAAGTACCACCGGTTTTTTATCGGATTTGCCGGGTGTGAAATACCGTTTTTTCACCTATCGTTTTTTTGAAAACAAGCTGTTGCGTACGCTGATGCTGCTTTGGGGTCAATGTGCTATTTTCTTTAAAATATTGAAATATTTCCGGCAGGATGTGGTGATTTACGTGAACACCCTGCTGCCGTTTGGAGCGGCACTGGCCGGAAAACTGATGGGTAAAAAAGTGGTGTATCACCTGCACGAGACGACGGTGAACCCGCCTTTTTTGAAAACATTCCTGAAAAAAACGGCAGCAGTCTGCGCATCGGAAGCGATCTACGTTTCACAGTTTTTACAAAATGAAGAGCCCTTGTCAGCAGTACCGGCGAGGGTAGTCTACAATTGTGTTTCAGAAGATTTTATTGAAAAAGCAAGGACAAACCGCCACCTTGCCGGTTCGAAATGCGGATGTTTCACCAGCCTGATGCTTTGCTCGCTGAAGGAGTACAAAGGCGTCAACGAATTTGTGAAGCTATCGGAAATGTTGCCGGGATACTGCTTTGTATTGGTACTCAACAGCACGCAGGAAGCGATCCGGGAGTTTTTCAGTGGTCAGAAATTACCGGGAAATCTCGTCATTTTTCCGGCGCAGCAAGAAGTCCATTCCTTTTACCGGGAAGCTCACCTGGTGCTAAACTTATCTCACCCGGAAAAATGGGTGGAGACCTTTGGCATGACCTTGTTGGAAGGCATGAATTACGGGCTGCCCGTGATCGCACCGCCGGTTGGTGGCCCGGCCGAATTGGTGGAGGACGGGATTAACGGGTTTAAAATCGATCAGCGTTCCATCGTACTGATTGCGAAGAAAATCAGGGAACTGGCAACTAACCGGAGCACCTATGAGCAACTTTCAGCGCATGCGTTGCGGTTTGCCCATCAGTTTGAGGAAGCTCGTTTCACCAAAAAAATACTGGAGGTAGTGCAGGGCGAAGCTGCCGAAGTCCCGCAGGCCAGTCTGGTCGGAAGCTACACTTGAAACTTTCTGGGAACAGATTGACTCAGCACAATGGCCAGGCTCATTCAGGCATTATTTCGCTGAAATAGGGTGTAAACATAGGGCCGTTCTTCGCCGGAGGGCATGATGTAAAGTTCATCAAATGACACAAGCAATTTGAAAGAACTGCCGAGTTTTTCCGCCAGCATCGCTGCGTCATATCGCTTCACAGGCAGGCCGCAGCATTCGCCCGCTCCCTGAAGGTTGAAAGCGGCAAGGACGATATAACCGCCCGGTTTCACCAGCTTGTGGACGAGGTCAAAATAGATTTGCTGGTCTTTTTCTTCCGTAAAAAAATGAAGGACAGCACGATCATGCCAAAGATCCACCGGAGGAATCACGTTTAACTGGAAAGGCCGGGTCAAGTCATCCAGTATCCACTCCACCTTGCCGCTATTTTCAAAACCCAGCCTTTGCCTCAGTTTCCTCAATCCGGAAGCGCTGATATCGACAGCGATTTGATTTTTAAAACCTTTATCGATTAAAAAATCGATCAGGTTAGTGGCGCCTGCTCCGGCGTGTAGTATTCGGGCATTTACCGGCAAATTGCATTTTTCAATTAATTTCAAAGAAGATTCCGGCATGGCTTCGTACCAGCCCAACTTTGTCTCTTGCTTGCCTTCATACACAGCATCCCAGTAATGCTGAAATTCAAAATTTATCATGATTTATACTTATACTTGACTACGGGGTGGAAACCTCATTAATTACTCAACTCATTTACGACGTCACATTAAGATTAAGTAACATGTCTGAATAGCCAGGCTTCAGATTGAATGGAAGGGCTCAACTGTGAAGGTTTCAATTTTATTACTGAAACAGGGAAAGAAAGATAAAAGCGGCCGGCCGGAACCGGCGCTCTTGATTAGTGTTTGTGACCGTCTTTCATGTGTGCCTCCAACTGCACATAGTCCATTCCACATACCGGGCATTGGCCGGCAGCATCACTTCCACTGCCTTCGCAATGCATCGGGCAAACGTAGGCTGAGGTGTATTCCGGCCCTTCTCCGTGCACCATCTCGGTTGTACCGTCGTGGTTGTGCCCGTCGTGATCATGGCCATCGTGTGAGTGATCGCTGCCACCTCCGCCACAAGCGGCGATGAAAGCAGTCATTGCAAGACTTAGAAAAAACAATTTGAAGTACTTCATTTTAAAAAGGATTTAATGGTAATGATTTTAATTTGATCAGCGGTGGATGATGATTTTATGAAGGCCATACTGCTGCCCTTCTCGAATTTTCAGGTAATAAAAACCGGAGGATAACCCCTCCGCAGCTATTTGCCTGCTCTCATTTTTTCTCAGTAAAAAACCTTCCTGCACCCGCCCCTGCGCATCGACCAGCCAGATTTGTTTTTCCGTTTCAGACAGGTTGCTCACAGTAAATTCCGAACCGGCAGGATTCGGATACACGGCTAACTGTTGATTTAACACCGATTCCTCTGATGCCGTAGCCACAGGCGTAGCCGTAAAATCGAATGTAACAAACTGCGCAGCAGCAGGATCGTTGACGGGAAAAATCTTGAATTTGACGACAAGGTTTCCGGCCTGAAGGTTTGGAAAAAGGTGAAAAATGAACTTATCCGTTGAACTCGCCTCAGGCAGCAGATAAAAGTCTGCGCTGTCAATGGCATTGGCCGGATCGTAGGAGTTGTTGGGGTCTAAAATGGAAGTCACCCAATCGCCCATTTCATTGCTGCTGCCGTGGCCGGCGCCTGGATTGACAAGGGTTTCCGTTTTTACCCAGCGAAGGTGGAGGGTGTCGCTGGTCAGATTTTCAAGTTGAACATAGTTGTAAAAGACGAAAAAACTTGCAGGCTTCGTCGCTGTCACATACGTCTGGCTGACCGTAAAAGTCTGTGCGCCAGCCAGCCCTCCAAGGGTCAGCAAGGAAAGCAGGGTCAGCATCAATTTCGATTTGAACATTGAATTTTTGATTTAGGAAAATTGAAGGTAATCATTTAATCGTCTCTGTCACCTTCCCGCATTTCAGCATTTTGTCGCCAAAATAGGGATTTCGGATTTCTTTATCCAAACTCAGCCAGTCAGCGCCGGTATTATCGTCCGCCATCGGGCAGTACTGCACGTACACAGCCTCGCCGAAGGGGCCGAAAGCCTTTGCCAGTGCCACCATCTGGGCCGAGAACGGCTTGAAATGTTTACGGGCCTCCTCCACGTCCTTTGCAGTCGTGATTTTATTCAGCTCCGCAACGGCAGCGCCGCTGTGATTCATCCAGTGATCGTGGGCAGCGCCGGTGAACAGGCTCATGCTGGTTTTTTCAAACGCTTTTTTCAAATCGGCGGCTTGCTTTTTGGCAGTCGCCAAATCGTCTTTCACCAGCGCATCTTTCATCGGAAAATAAAAGTCGAAGAGCTGTTTCACGGCCGCCTTCGCCTGTTTGCTGATTTCCATCGGTTGCACAGGAGCAGCCGCTGATGGCGAGCTGCCGCCGTGCTGGTGCCCCGTCATCACGGCTCCGCCGGCGGGGTTCATCATGCTCGGTTTGCCTGCCAGTTGCGCAGCGGCGTCAATGGAAAAGGTCCCGCTGACAGCGATTTCGGCGCCCGGTTCCAGGCCCTCGGTCACCACGTAGCCGTCGCCGGTGAGCGGACCGAGTTTCACCTCCCGCATGGCGAAGCTGACGCCCACATCGGTGGTTCTTTTTTCATAAACGACAGAGCGCTCGCCCGTCCACAGCACGGCGGATTTCGGGACGATGAGTTTGTCTTTTTTTACCGCCAGTTTCGTCTCGATGATTCCGGTGGCGAACATCTCCGGCTTCAGCTTGCCGCCGGGATTGGCCACTTCCACACGGGCCTTCGCCACCCTCGTCATGGGGTCGATGACGGGGTCGATGAAGGTGATTTTGCCTTTGAAAGTCTCCCCCGGCAACGATTGCACGGTAAACTCCACCAAGCTGCCCACCTTCGCCCAGGGCATGTCGCTCTCGTACACGTCGAACAGCACCCATACCCTCGACAAGTCCACGACCTGGTACAGTGGCATGCCCCGCATGACGTAGTCGCCGAGGTTGACCATTTTTTCCAAAACAATCCCGCTCACGTCGGCGTGGATGGGGAAGCGCTCCTGCGGCGTACCGGAGGCGATGATGCTCTCGATTTGAGCATCGCTGAGCTTCCAGTTTTTCAGCTTCTGCTTCGCTGCGGTGAACAGGGCAGGCTGCATATCCTTGATTTTCAGGGCCGAGAAAAGCTCCTGCTGCGCCGTCACCAGTTCCGGCGAATAGACGCTGGCAATTTTTTGCCCCCTGCGCACGGGTTCGCCGGTGAAATTCACGGCCAGTTGCTCCACTCGCCCGTCGATGTGGGTGACCTGCGAAAATTTCAGGCGCTCGTCGGGCTGCACCTTGCCGTTCAGCCGCACCTCCTTCACCGGGGAACCGTAGTCCACCACGGCAGTCTGGATATTGGCCAGGGCCATGGCGTTCTGGCTCATTTTTACTTCCAGCGGGTCGCCGTCGGCGGAGCCTTCCTCCAGCGGAATCAGGTCCATGCCGCAAATCGGGCATTTGCCCGGTTCGGGCTGGCGCACCTGCGGGTCCATCGAGCAGGTCCAGATGGTTGCGCCGGATGTTTCGGTGACCTCCGTTTGATGGTCGTGCGAGGCACTGCCGGAGGGTTTCACTAACCAGCCAATGAGGCCGCCGAGCGCCAGCATGACGATGGCGGTGATGATGGTGGAACGGTTGATTTTACTCTTTTTCATTTCTAAATTATTTTTCCCGCTGGCTTGTCATGGCCGCAGGCAACCTGCTGCATCGTGAGGGCTGTTAAAAGTGCCGCTCTAACAGCCATCGTGACGTTGCAGGTTGCCTTCGGCAATGACAAGGCCGGGAGGACATTACATCATTTATGGAAACCGATACGATTGCTTCGAGCAATCGTATCGGTGAAACTTTACTTCAAACTCGTTTTCAACAACTGCGCATTCGCCGCCACCACGATAGTACTCAGGCTCATCACCGCTGCGCCAATGGCCGGATTGAGCATGAACGCCGGGTATAAAACGCCCGCCGCCAACGGAATCGCCACCACGTTGTAGGCCGTCGCCCAGCCGAGGTTCTGCACCATTTTCTGGTACGTCGCCCGGCCGAAGAGAATCAGGTTGGCGATGTCCTTCGGGTTGCTGTTCACCAAAATGATATCGGCCGTTTCAGCGGCGACGTCGGTGCCGCTGCCGACGGCGATGCCTACGTCCGCCTGTGCCAGAGCTGGGGCGTCGTTTACGCCGTCGCCGGTCATGGCGACGAAGTGCCCGTCTTTTTGCAGTTTTTTCAAAACATCCACTTTCTCGTCGGGCAACACCTCGGCGTAGTAGCCGTCGAGGCCCAGTTGTTCGCTGACGGCCTTGGCTGTTTTTTCGTTATCACCGGTGGCCATGAACACTTTAATGTCTTTGTTTTTTAAAATTTTAATCGCCTCCGGGCTTTCCTCCCGCACCTTGTCGGCGAGGGCAATGAAGCCTTTCACGGCGCCTTCCGACACGACAAAAACGACGGTTTCTGCTTTGTCGGAGAGGGCTTTTTCCGGCACGTCCAGTTTGTTTTCTTTCAAATAACCGGGACTGACGACGAGCCATTTTTTGCCCTCTATTTTACCCTGAATCCCTTTGCCGGTGATAGTCGAAAAATCTTCCACTTCCTTCAGTTTCAGGTCATTTTCTTTGGCTTTCGCCAAAATGCCCTGCGCAATGGGGTGCTCGCTGCCCTGTTCGAGCGAGGCGGCACGGGCGAGTATTTCCTCTTTTGAAAAACTGCCATCTGTGCTTTCAAAACGGCTCACACCGAAATTGCCTTCGGTCAGGGTGCCGGTCTTATCAAAAACCAGCGCCGTGATTTTGCGGGCATTCTCGAACGCCGTCCGGTTGCGGATGAGCAGGCCGTGCTGCGCCGAAAGCGCCGTGGAAATCGCCACCACCAGCGGTATCGCCAGCCCCAGCGCATGCGGACAGGAGATGACCATGACCGTGACCATGCGTTCCAGGGCGAAGGCGAAATCTTTTCCCAAAAACAACCAGACCGCCAGCGTACCAAAGCCAACCGTCAGGGAGATGAAAGTCAGCCATTTGGCGGCTTTGTTCGCCAGGTTCTGCGTCTTCGACTTGGTCTTCTGCGCCTCCTCGACGAGGGTGATGACCTTGTTCAGGTAGCTCTCCTTGCCGGTTTTGCTCACCTTCACTTTCAGCGACTGCTTGCCGTTGACGGAGCCGCCGATGACCGTTGCCCCGGCGCTTTTTTTCACCGGGCGGCTTTCGCCGGTGAGCATGCTCTCGTCGAGGTAGCTTTCGCCTTCGGTGATTTCACCATCGGCTGGGATTTTTTCGTGGGCTTTTACCAAAATCAAATCGCCTGCCTTCAGCTCCTTCACGGGCACGTCCACGACGTCGTCACCATCGAGCCGGTGCGCCTCGGAGGGCATCATTTTCACCAGCAATTCGAGGGAGCGGGAGGCGCCCATCACCGATTTCATTTCAATCCAATGCCCGACAAGCATGACGTCAATCAGCGTGACCAGTTCCCAGTAGAACGACATGCCTTCCAGCCCAAAAACGGTCGCCGTGCTGTACGCCCAGGCCACCGTGATAGCGACGGCGATGAGGGTCATCATGCCGGGATTGCGGTCTTTCAGCTCGTCCACCAGCCCTTTCAAAAACGGCCAGCCGCCGTAGAAAAAGATGAAGGTAGAAAGCCCGAACGAGAGGTAATCCCTGCCGGGAAAATCCAGTTCGTAACCGAAAAATTGCTGAATCATCGGCGCCAGCACGAGCACGGGCACACTGAGGACGAGGCTTATCCAAAAGCGTTTTTTGAAATCCTCAATCATGTGTGCGTGGTGGTCGTGATGGCCGCCATGTCCGCCGTTTCCGTGGCTCTTTTGCCCGGAATGTTCCTTGTGTTTGCCGTCCATATCTGCTCCCTTGCCATGATGGTGGGCATGGTTTTCATGTCCGGTGTGTTTTTTATCCTCTTTCATTTGGTGATGATGATGGTGCTTTTCCATGGTTGTGATTTTTTATTACAAAATTACACCCCTCACCCTGCCGGGGTCGTACACAACTTTGCAGTTATTGTACAAAGTTTTTCAAACGTCAAGTATAGTGCTGATCGCCATGCACGTGCTGCCGGGAAGCGTGGATGTCCTTGAACTCCGTTGGGGTCATTCCGGTCACTTTTTTGAACTGTCTGGACAGGTGCTGCGAACTGCTGTACTCCATATCCCATGCGATTTCCGAGAGGGTTTTCTGGTCATAAATGAGCAATTCTTTCACCCTTTCGATTTTGGTTTGAATGATGTACTGTTCGATGGTGATACCCGCCAGCAACGAAAAAAGACGGCTGAGTGCCGGGTAACTGGTCTGCGTTTGCCCTGAGAGATAATCGGAGAAATTCTGCTGCGAAGGCTTCTTCTCCCTGTCCCAGACGTGCTGGATGACGAGGTGGCGCACTTGTTCAACGAGCTGTTCTTCCCTTGTGTTCAAGACCTCGAACCCGCTTTTGCGCAGCACCCGCCCCACCGCTTCCATCTGCTCCGGGCTGAGCGGCTGGCTGAACACAGCTTCGCCCAGCACCACCTCCCGCACGGGGATACCCAACGCTTCCAGGTCTTCCCGCACCACCCGTATGCAGCGGGGGCAGACCATATTTTTTATCAAAAGCTTGTTTTCTTTCATCGAAAGTGGTGTTGTGCAATAGCCAGGTTTCCGGGTTTACAGGATTACTTTGAACGGGATTTCCACCTTCGTTTTTTCCCAGGCCAGTGAAATAATGCCCGATTGCTCGTCCATTTTCACGACCCGGTATTCGAGCTGTTCCTGAATTTCTTCCAGCCGGACAGGTTGTACCTCCAGCGTTAAAACATCTTCGGATTCCTTGTAATCATCCGTGCCGTGCTGGTCCCAGTTTTTGTTGATTTTAATGGTCCATTTGTCCTTGTCAGGAATAGCAAACAGGGCATATTTTCCGGCAGACAGCGTTTGCCCGCCTATCATCAAATCCTTGTTGGATTCCAACCAGGTAGCATTATTGGCCCCGGCCCTCCAAAGTTTTCCGTAAGGTATCAGTTCCCCGAAAATGACCCGTCCTCTTACGCTTGGCGAAGAATAATCAATATGGATATGTGCGTCTCCAACCATGGTCATCGCCGTAGCGTGTGGGCTGGATGGCTTCTTTTGCGACGGAGCATCATTCTTACAGCTGAAAAACAACCCCGTTAAGAGTACTGAAATTAATAAGTATTTCATGGTTCAATTTTTTGTGTTAGGACCGGTACGATTGCTCGGAGCAATCGTACCGGTACATACCTACTGCTTCACCCGCTCGTACTGGCAGCAGCCGGGCAGCCCGTCGTAAGTCTCGTCCTTTGCTTTGAACTTGTCCGTGTCGTGTCCGGCGTCAGCTATTTTTTGCATGAGTTGTTCCTCCGTAATCTTTGCCGGGTCGTACTTGATGGTCACGTTTCCAGTTTCGGAATCCCAGGAGGCGTCGCTGACCGAGGTTCCGTCTTTTACTGCGCCCTCGATGCGGCGCTTGCACATCCCACAGTTGCCGTACACTTTGAAGGTGGCAGTATCGGAAGCTTTCACAGTCATTTTCGACACTTTCGATACTTTCGACGCTTTGGCAGCGGGCCGGTCGTACTTGCAGCAATGGTGCAGATTGTTGTAAACTTCGTCCTTCGCACGGTGGGTATCGGAGTCGTAGCCTGCATCGGCGACGGCTTGCTTAATGTCGTTCGCCGAGGTTTTAGCAGCATTCCAAGTCACGCTCAACTGGTGCGTTTCCTCGTCCCAGGTGGCGGACTTGACACCCTTCACGCCGGTGGCTGCTTTTTCAATTTTGGATTTGCACATACCGCAGTTGCCGTACACGGTGAAACTTTCGGTAGCAGTGCCCTTGTCCTGCGCCTGTAACTGGAAGGCGAGGAATAAAACAGTGATAATCAGATTGATGCTTTTCATGTTAAAATGAAATTTAAAATTTTTGAAGAATTACTTTTCAATTTCAGATGTCTGTTTGTCATCCTCAAAGAGAAACCGCTAACGTCACGAGGGATAACACATACGGCAGCCCTCATGACGTCGCAGTTTGCCGAAGGCAATGACAAAAGTGCCGGGCGCCTTGGCAAGTGAACAACTCAAACAATTTTCAAACAACTCACACCACCTCCATCTGCAACATCATCCCCGTGTCCTCATGCTCGAGGTTATGGCAGTGGAAGACGAAAACGCCTTTGTTTTCAGCAAAAACAGCGATGACCCGCACCTTCTCGCCGGGCATGACCAACACCGTGTCTTTCCAGCCTTTTTCGTGGGAAAAAACCTGTCCCCGCCCGCCTGTGCGGTCGAGCACCTGGAAGAAAGCGCTGTGCAGGTGCATGGGATGCGGGTCAATGCCGTGGGTGTTGTCAAAGGTCCAGATTTCGGTCGCACCGGCGTTGACGGTCTCGTCGATGCGGGTGTGGTCGTAGCTTTTGCCGTTGATGGTGTGAACAGCCATGCCGCCGCCATGGCCTCCGTGACCGCCATGGCCTCCGTCGTTGCTGATGTCAAAACTGCGGGTTTTGGTCGCCTGACTTCCAGGGACAGGACTGAACGAAGACAGCACGGCAGGTACGTTAAAGTTGTCTGCTTGCCCGTCTTTCACCCTGAACTTCAGGATGTTAAATGCCTGTTTGCCCTGAAACTCACTGCCTCCGAAAGTTTCGCTTTTCAGAAAAACCTCTGCCCCGGATGCCATGTTTGCGAAGCTGACCAGCACATCCGCCCGCTCGCCGGGAGCGAGTAGGATGGTCGTCACCGTTTCGGGCGCTGCCAGCAAACCGCCGTCCGTGCCGATGATGGTGAACGGGGCGCCGTTGCTGAGGGCGAGGTTGTAAATGCGCCCGTTCGAGCCATTGAGCAGGCGCAGGCGATAGGTGCGGGATTCCACCTCAGCGAAAGGCGAATGCACGCCGTTGACGAGGACGCTGCCGCCGGTCATGCCGTTCATCAGGTCGCTCATCGTTGGGTGGTAGTGGAAATTGTTGTTTGAATCCTTGTGCTTGTCCTGGATGACGAGCGGCAGGTCGTAAGCGCCGGAAGGCAGCCCGAGCGCCTGTTCTTCCGCATCATCGACGATGAAAAAACCAGCCAGCCCGAGGTACGTGTGTTCGGCAGTTTTAAAATCAGGGTGCGGATGGTACCAGTAGGTGCCCGCCCGCTGGTTGACAGGAAACGAGTAGTTCAGCGAGCCGCCGGGTTGCACAACATCGGTGGGATGACCATCCATGTTCGCCGGCGTCAGCAGCCCGTGCCAGTGGACGTTGGAGGGCTGGTCGAGGTTGTTTTTAAAAGTGACACTCGCCTGCTCGCCAGCGTTCAGGCGCAGCGTGGGACCGAGTATGCCACCCTGCTGGTAGCCCAGTACATCGGATTTTTTTCCTTTGAAAACGGCGGCGGTCGTCTTCTGCGCCGTAAGGGTAGCACCCGTGGCGGAGACGACGGGCGGAACCGGCAAGGCGACGTTGAAAGCGCCTTCGAAGACTTCATGCGCAACGTCCGTCATGTCGCCCATATGCCCTTTCTTGCAGGCGGAAAACATGGTGGGCACAGCACCGCCGAGCAGCGTGATGCCTCCTGTTAATTGAATGAATTTTCTGCGTTTCATGGATGAAGATTTTGAAGCGTTAAATCATGGTGATTTTCAAAATCACCATGATTTAGTTGCCCCGATTTATTGCCCCGTCAAATAATCCAGTTTCACCAGCATCAACTGGTACTCCGTCTGTGCTGTCACCTTTTCCATGCGGTAGCGGAACAGCATTTGCTGCAAGCGCAGCACCTCCTCGAAATTCTGCCCGGCATTGCTGTAAGCGGCCAGCACGAGATCAATGGCCTGCTGGGTTTTGGTCATTTGAAGGTTGAGCAGTTCGGTCATTTGTGCCATTTTTTCCAGTTCGTAAAATGTCATTTCGTACATAGACGCCAGTTCGTTTTTCATATCCTGTTTCATGTCAGCGTACATCAGTTGCATCAACCGGCGCTCCTCGACGGCGGCATCATATTTTTTCTTCCAAACCGGTAGCGTCACGGTCACCATTGGCATTATCATGTCTTTGCCCGTGTTGGGTTCGATATGAGAATGCTCCCCTTTTCTTTTTTGCAAAAGCATGTACTCGGCTCCAAGGCCGATCATGGGTTTGCGCATGTATTCGGTGGAAGCCTGTTCGGCTGCCATCGCCTGTATTTGTTTGTCAAAAACAGTCAGCGAGGGGTTGTTGGCCAGCAGGTTGTCCCTGCGTTCGGCGTCGCCATACACAGGTTCGGGTAGCGAGCCGGAGATAGTCACCGGGGCATCGGCATCCCGTGCCAGTAGTTGGTTGAAAGCTACTTCCAACGGCTTTCTTTTTTGTTCTAAAATGGCGATTTCCGTTTTCACCTCGTCAATCATGATGTCCGCCCGGATGGCATCCACCATGGGGGCCATACCCTGACTGAACATGGTGGTAGCGAGTTCTTTGTCCGTTTCGAGCAGGCGGAGCAGTTCTTGCTGGATGCGGATTTTTTCCTCCACTTCCAGCAACGGAACCCAGGCGTTTTTCACTTTGAAAACCAGCTCGTTTTGGGCGACGTTAACAGCCTGCGATTTCACCTCAGCCATGCGTGCCGCCTCATTCTCCATAGCTCTCAGTGTACCGGGCCAGGGGAACATCTGCATCGCTGAAATGCTACCCAGTTGGTTGCCCATCGGCAACATCATCGGGCTGAGAAAAAACGAGGTATTCACTGTCGGTTCCGGCAATGCTTTGGCCTGTGGCAGTTTTTGCAGAGCTGCCTGCACCTCGGTCTGCCGGGCTTTGATGCCGGGGTTGTTTTCGAGGGCAATTTGGAGGTAGTCGTCGAGGGTTTGGGCCGCTGCATCTGACACAGTCAGGATCGTAAAAATGAAAATTCGCAGTATCATCTTAATATGGATTTTTTATTGTTTGTGAAAATTGGCGGTTTGAGGAGGATTGGTATTTTCGTTTTTCAAAACAAAAAATCAACGCATGCTTGGGGAGACTTACGACATTCAACCATCGCCAAGGAAACTTTATTTCCTGTTCACCAGTGAGGGCCCAAAAGGACTGATTGAGAAAGTTGTAATGTTTGAGCCTTTGGAGTTCAACGTATTCAATCTTGCTTTTGGAGACATTCAAGGACAAAGCATCAATGATTCTGTTATCAGCAACAACCAGGATTTTGTAAAAGTATTGGCTACAGTAGCAAAGTGTACTTATGACTTTGTAGAGAAATATCCGGGTGTTAAAATCAAAATAACCCCAGTTGATGAAGGCCGCAAACTGCTGTACAATACCGTTTTCAGAAGGCACCACCGGGTAATTGGGGAAAAATTTGAAATTCGAGGCTTCATCGAGACTACCAAGCAGCCTTACAGCCCTGAAAAGAATTTTGATGAATTTGAACTTCAACATATTATTTAGCATTTTTGTAAAATAAGCGTTCAGCAAAAATTTCGAACCATGCCATCAACTGCCGCCATTTCAGATAAAAAGAAATCCGTTCACAAATTTTCCAAAGAAGCACTTGCCATTTTGGAGAATGAGGGAAACAAGATTTACTTCCCTAAAAAGTATTTCAAAAGCCAGCGCTCTTATCTTTTTGACAGAACCAAAGAAATCCACTCCGCCACCCCCACGCTCCCCATCCGCCAGGTCGTCGTCAACATTCTCTCTGAAATGCCCGACTTCCTCCCACCTGACAACATCCTCGACGTCACCCGCCAAATCGTCGAGCAGTGGCAAAAACTTCATGAAGAAGCCTCTGCCTAACCGCCCAATTCACTAATTCACCAATTCACCAGTTCCCGCTTTCTTCACCACCGTCTCCCGCCAATACGCCTGCAACACCGGCACCACGAAAATCGTCATCAATTGAATCGTCATGCCACCGACGGTCGGGATGGCCATGGGCACCATGATGTCGGCGCCCTTGCCGGTACTCGTCAGCACGGGCAGCAGGGCAATGATGGTAACTGCAGTCGTCATCATCGCCGGGCGCACCCGTTTTTTACCGGCCTCCACCACGGCGGCACGCACCTCCGGCACGGTCTGCGGGTTTCTTTCCTCAAAAACCTGATGGATGTACGTGCCCATAATCACCCCGTCGTCCGTGGCGATGCCGAACAGGGCGATGAAACCCACCCAGACCGCTACGCTGAGGTTGATGGGGTGCAACTGAAACAACTCCCGCATGTTGACTTCAGCGATGGAGAAGTTCAGGAACCAGTCCTGCCCGTACAGCCAAAGCATCATAAAGCCGCCGGCAAACGCCACGAACACGCCCGAAAAGTGGATGGACGAAGCGATGATGGTTTTAAACTGGAAAAACAGCAGCAGGAAAATAACAATCAAGCTAATCGGAATCACGATGGACAGCCGCTTCATCGCCCGCAACTGGTTTTCGTAAGTACCTGAGAACTTGTAGCTTATGCCAGCCGGAACGACCAGTTCGCCGTCGCTAATTTTTTGGTTGATAAAACGCTGCGCCTCTTCCACCACGTCCACCTCGGCGAAGCCTTCTTTTTTGTCAAACAGCACGTAACCGGTGAGGAACGTGTCCTCCGATTTTATCATCTGCGGGCCACGGACGTACTCGAAGTCCACCAGTTCGCCGAGCGGTACTTGTGCCATGACTGGGGTTGGCACCAGCATTTTCTTCATGCTTTCCGGGTTGTCCCTAAGCTCACGGGGGTAGCGCACCCGCACAGGGAAGCGTTCCCGGCCCTCCACGGTGAAGGTCAGCGTCATGCCTCCGATGGCGGTTTCGATGAAATCCTGCACGTCCTCGATGTTGAGGCCGTAGCGGGAAATGGCGTCCCGACGGATGTTCAGGTGGAGGTAAGGCTTGCCAACGATGCGGTCGGCGAAGGCAGCCTCGGCTTTTACGGAAGGTACTTCTTTTAAAATGGCCTCCAGTTGCAAACCGAAATCCTCGATGGTTTTCAAATCAGGGCCATAGACCTTGATGCCCATGGGCGCCCGCATACCGGTTTGCAGCATCACGAGACGAGTTTCGATGGGCTGCAATTTCGGGGCGGAAGTGACGCCGGGCAGTTTGGTCACCCGCACGATTTCGCTCCAGATGTCGTCGGGGCTTTTCACCTCTGGACGCCAGTTGCGGAAATACTGTCCGTCGGGGTCGGGGATGAGGTCTTTGGCGGTTACCCCCCGCAGCAGCGCTTCTTCGTTAGTAAGCGTATCGCCCGAAACAAGTATGAAGCGGTCGTTTTTATCAGTTTTGAAAGTTTCACGATGGCCTCTTTCATTTATTAAAAATTCCGGTTTGTAGTTAATGACGTTCTCGAACATGGAAATCGGGGCGGGGTCGAGCGCTGTTTCGGCACGGCCGGCCTTACCCACGGCCAGTTCCACTTCGGGGATGTTGGCCAGCAGCATGTCGAGCTGTGCGACCACCCGCTGATTTTCCTCCACGCCGGAGTGCGGCATGGACGTCGGCATCAACAGGAAGCTGCCTTCGTCGAGGGAGGGCATGAACTCCTTGCCCATGCCGGGGAATTTGTGAATCATCGTGCTCCAAAATCCGGTGGTGCGCACGTTCCAGCCGATTTTATCGAAACCCCTCGCCACGAAGCCGAAAGTATTGTTCCAACCAATCCAGATGACCAGCCCGAACATGCAGGTAAACAGCGGCACCAGCAAGAATTTCCCCTTGTTCCTGAGGCACCATTTCAGCACCGGCTCGTAAAACCATACGATGCTGAGCAAGGCAGACAGCACGACGGCAAGCAGCGCCAGCACGAACAGGTAATTGACAAACAGCGAGTTGTGATGACCGAGCGGTGTCCATTCTTCCGTCAGGAAAAATGTGGCGACGAGGACGACGACGGCGATGTTGATATAGTTGCCCCAACTTTCCGATAGTTTGAACCTTGTGACAAGCATCGGGGTAAACAAATTATTCAACCCAATCACCACCAGCCACACGGGCAACCAGGTTTTATAAAAAACAGCCAGCAACACGCCCGCCGCCATCAGCGCCACGTTCCAGATGATGCGCACCCGTTTTTTATCGAAATTCATGGAAAAAATGAGGTGTGCCATCGCCGGAATCACAGCAATTCCCAGCACGAAGGAAGCTCCCAGCGCAAAGGTTTTCGTGAAAGCCAGCGGCTTGAACAGCTTGCCCTCTGCCGCTTCCATCGCAAACACGGGCAGGAAGCTGACGATGGTCGTCGCCAGCGCCACGGTGATAGCGCCGGAGACCTCGGCAGATGCCCGGTAAACGATTTCAAGCAAAACCTTCGAGCGCCCGGCCGATGACTTCTGGCTGTTGATTTCAGTCTGGTTTTCGGGCAGTTCGAGGTGCCGGATGATGTTTTCCACAAAAACAATCCCCACGTCCACCATGACGCCGATGGCGATAGCGATGCCTGACAGCGCCACGATGTTGGCGTCCACCCCGGCATAGCGCATGACGATAAAGGTCATGAGCACACCCACCGGCAACATGCTGGAAATGATGATGGACGCCCGCAGGTTGAGTACCAGGATGATGACGACGATGATGCTGATGAGGATTTCGTCGGAGAGCGCCGATTCGAGGGTGCCGAGGGTTTCGTTGATGAGTTGGGTGCGGTCGTAAAACGGCACGATGGTCAGTTGGCTTACGGTGCCGTCGGCCAGCGTTTTTTTGGGTAAACCGGGGGCGATTTCCGTGATTTTTTCTTTCAAACGGTTGATGACGGCCAGCGGGTTGGAGCCGTAGCGGGCCACTACCACACCGCCTGCCACCTCTGCGCCGTCCTTGTCGAGGATGCCCCGCCGGGTGGCCGGACCGAGCGTCACGACGGCAATGTCCTTGATGCGGATGGGCACGTTTTTGCTGACTTTGACAACGGCTTTTTCGAGGTCTTCGACGGACTTGACGTAGCCCAGCCCCCGCACGAGGTACTCGGCCTGGTTGATTTCGATGGTCTGCGCCCCGGCGTCACGGTTAGATTTTTTCACGGCATTCATCACGTCCATCAGCATGACGCCGTAGGCTTTGAGGGCGTCGGGGTTCACGTCAATTTGGTACTCCCGCACCTGCCCGCCAACGGAGGCCACCTCGGAGACGCCTTCCACGGCATTGAGGGCGTATTTCACATAAAAATCCTGCGCTGCACGGATTTCGTGCAAATCCCAGCCGCCGGTAACGTTGCCTTCGGGGTCACGCCCTTCGAGGGTGTACCAATAGACCTGGCCCAGCGCCGTGGCGTCGGGGCCGAGGGCAGGCCGCACGCCTGTGGGCAGCAGGCCTTCCGGCAGGGAGTTGAGTTTTTCGAGAATGCGGCTTCGACTCCAGTAAAATTCAGTGTCTTCGTCAAAAATGATGTAGATGCTCGAAAAGCCGAACATCGAGGTGCTGCGGATGGATTTCACCCCCGGAATGCCCAACAGATAAGTCGTGAGCGGGTAGGTGATTTGGTCCTCCACGTCCTGCGGGGAGCGGCCCATCCAGTCCACGAAGACGATTTGCTGGTTTTCGCCGAGGTCGGGGATGGCGTCCACAGGCACGGGGTCGGAGGGCAGGAAGGTCTTCCAGCCGAACGGCGCCGTGGCAATGCCCCAGCCGATGAACCCGGCGAGCAGGAGCAGGGTGACGAATTTGTTTTCGAGGAAGAAGCGAATGATTCCGTTGAGCATGGCTGTAATGGAAATTTGAAATTGGGAAATTGAGGAAATTGGGAAATTGAGAAATTGCCTGCAACTGGCAATCAGGCCGTTGACACAATTTCTAATTTCTCAATTTCCAATTTCATGGAAAAAGACACAGCAATGGCTAATCACAAACGGAACGTCTGCAACAAAGACTGGAAATCGTCGCAGACAATGGGAGGCTTGTAAACTTGACAAGTTAGAGAATGGTTGCCGGCGGCAGGCATTTCAATTTGAAATAAAACCAGCACGGCAGCGAGGAGTTCCGGTTTTTTGACAAGGTCGATACCGGAAGAAGACGGGACCTGTTTGTCCTGGTCGAGCTTGAAATACTGGGCTTCGTCGTTGCAGCAGTTGTTTTTATCATCGTCCTGATGTTTGCTGCAATGCCCGCTTTCCGCACATCCCTGGTGGCTGGATTTGTGGCAGCCGGATTTCACAAAAATCGCCGTATTTGCCAGTTCATTCTGGCAAAAATGGTGGCTCAGTGTGAAGCCGGTGGTGCTGAAAAATACAGCAGCGGAAAGGATGATATGGAAGATTTTAGCGATCAAGCAATTCAATTATGGGGCAAAAGTAACGAAAAATGAATGGCAGGGGTTATAAAACTCCTTAACGAATTTATAAAATTATGGACATCTCCAATTTATTTCAAAACCTCGTCCGCTGCAACGCCCCATCCCGCCGGTGCCTTTCGATAGCCAGTTGCAACAACCTGTCAATCAGGTCGCTGTATTTCAAACCAGCCTTTTCCCACAATTTCGGATACATGGAAATATTGGTAAAACCCGGCAGCGTGTTCGGCTCGTTGACGAAAACCTTGCCGTCGTCCGTCAGAAAAACGTCCATGCGGGACAGACCTTCGAGACCGAGCGCCCGGTAGGCTTTGAGGGCCGTTTGGCGGATGGTTTCGACGGCTTCGGGGCTGACGTTTTCGGCTGGGATGACCACTTTGGCAGCGTCCGCCGAAATGTATTTGGATTCGTAATCGTAAAAACCCTGGGCCATCACGATCTCACCGACGCCGCTCACTTTCGGGTCTTCGACGTTGCCGAGTACGGCAGTTTCGATTTCCCGTCCCTTGATGCCCTGCTCGACGAGGACTTTGGTGTCAAACTTCAGGGCAAATTCGATGGCCTTCTTCAACGCTGCTTCATTCTCCGCCTTGCTGACGCCGACACTGCTGCCCATGTTGGCGGGTTTCACAAAAAGCGGAAAGCCCAGTTGTTTCACCATCGCCTGATAGTCAGGTTTTTCATGTTTTAAAACGGTAACCCAGGGAGCGACGAGTATGCCCGCATCCCGCAGCAGGCGTTTGGTGAAATCCTTGTCCATGCCCACCGAGGAGCCCAGCGTGCCCGGCCCGACGAATGGCAAACCGAGGATGGCCAGCAGCCCCTGCAAGGTTCCATCCTCCCCAAACGGCCCGTGGATGATGGGGAATACGATGTCGATTTTCGGGAATTTCCCCACGCCGGTTTTATAAACAATGGCATTCTCCTGCCCCGGCGCAAGGGCCAAACGGCGCCCAACCCTACCCTCGACGGCAGTCAGTTTCATGAATGCCTCCACCGGCAAGTGAAACCACTGCCCGGCCCGGCTCACGCCGATGACTTCGACGTGGTATTTGTTTTTATCGATCGCCTTGTAAATGTTGCGGGCGGAGTTCATCGAAACTTCGTGCTCCGGGGAAACGCCTCCGCAGAGGAGGGCGACTTTTTGAAGGATTGGAGGATTGGAGGATTGAAGGGTTGAAGTGGGCATAGTTGGAAGGATTGAGGGATTGAAGGATTGAAGGATTGTAGGATTGTAGGATTGAAGGGTTGAGGGATCAATCGGACTTTCCACCTGCGGTTTTTTTTGCTTTGGCGGAAAGAGCTAAAATGGAATCTGCCTCTCCCTGCAAACGTTTTAGTTCGGTTTTATCAACATTAAAATCTGCGCCATCGACCATTTCGAGCCAGAAGACGGACTCATCTGCCTCTTCGACAACGGTGCATATTTTGGTAAAAAATTCAGCTTTCGACCTGCCCCGGCAAGCAGCCCGGTAATTTGCAGCAACAGAAGTTGCCGCTTTTATTAATTGGTACGAGATTACTCTGGATGCCTGATCAGGAGGAAAAGTCCTGCAAAATTTGATCACATCAATTGCAAATTGCTTAGTCTTCTTTTGAAACCACGCAATATATTCCTCCTTAGTTTTAAACACCTGATTATCCATAGTTTTCTCATTTTTTAAAACTAAAACTGCGCCTCCCCCCTCCAATCCTTCAATCCTCCAATCCTTCAATCCTCCAATCCTTCAATCCTTCAATCCTTCAATCCTTCAATCCTTCAATCCTCTAAAAACTCTCCGGCCTCATCTGCGGAAAGAACAACACCTCCTGAATACTCGCCTGGTTCGTGAACAACATCGCCAATCGGTCGATACCGAAACCGATACCCGACATCGGCGGCATACCGTACTCCATCGCCCGCAGGAAATCGTGGTCGATGAACATAGCCTCGTCGTCGCCACGCTCCATCAGTTTCACTTGCTCTTCAAAACGCTCCCGCTGGTCGATCGGGTCGTTCAACTCGGTGTAGGCATTGGCGATTTCCTTGCCGTTGCAGAACAACTCGAAGCGCTCCACCAGACCGGACTTGCTGCGGTGTTTCTTCGTCAGCGGCGACATTTCGACGGGGTAATCCGTGATGAAAGTAGGCTGGATGAAATGCTTCTCGGCCGTTTCACCAAATATCTCGTCGATCAACTTGCCCTTGCCCATCGTTTTGTCCACCTCGATGTGCAGTTTTTTGCAAACATCCCGCAAGCCGGCTTCGTCCATTTCAGACACGTCAAATCCGCTGTGTTCTTTGATGGCATCAAAAATGGACACCCGCTTGAAGGGCGCTTTGAAGCTGATGGTGTTTTCACCCACCTTCACATCCGTCGTGCCGTTGGTATCGATGGCAGCTTTTTCGAGCATTTTTTCGGTGGTTTCCATCATCCAGAAATAGTCCTGGTAGGCCACGTAGAATTCGAGGATGGTAAACTCCGGGTTGTGCGTCCGATCCATGCCCTCGTTGCGGAAGTTGCGACTGAACTCGTACACCCAGTCAAAACCGCCCACGATCAACCGCTTGAGATACAGCTCATTAGCAATACGCAGGTAAAACGGCACGTCGAGCGCATTGTGGTGCGTGATGAACGGACGGGCCGCCGCACCGCCGGGAATGGCTTGCAGCACCGGCGTGTCCACCTCCAAAGCGCCCTGCTCGTTGAGGAACTGACGGATGGAGTTGACCAGTTTCGTGCGTTTTAAAAAAGTCTCCTTCACCTCCGGGTTCACGATCAGATCGACGTAGCGCTGGCGGTAGCGCAGTTCCGGGTCGGTGAAAGCGTCATGGACGTTGCCTTCGGCGTCCCGCTTCACGATGGGCAGCGGGCGCAGTGCCTTGGCGAGCAGCTTCAACTCGGTGACGTGGATGCTCGTTTCACCGGTTTTTGTATTAAAAACGTAGCCCTTCACGCCGATGACGTCGCCGATGTCGAGCAGTTTTTTGATCAAAACATCGAAAAAAGTAAAGTCTTCACCCTCGCCCATTTCATTCCGGCGAAGGTAGAGCTGTATCTGTCCGGTCGAATCCTGAATATTCATGAACATGGCCTTTCCTGCCTCCCGCTGTGCCATGATGCGGCCGGCAACGCAAACGTCCTGGTAATTCAGGCGGTTTTTGGTGCCGTCGTCGAGGATTTCTTCTTTATAATTTGCCTTGATATCAGCGGCAAATGCATTCACCGGAAAAGCTTCCGGCGGATAGGGGTTGATGCCCAGATCTTTGATTTTCTGCAGGTTTTCTCTGCGCACGATTTCTTGTTCGGATAGCTGCATATCGATAGTTGTATTTTTTGACGTTCAAAATGAAGCCGCAAAAATAGCCGTTTGCAGGGGATTTCAATTTTAATCGGCTTTTTTCGCAGCGTTTTTTCAAATTGGACCAGAGATGGAATCATATTTGTAGATAACAATATCCCTACATTTCTCTCCTCTCAAATATTTTAATTTAGCTCCCGCAATTTTTTTTGAACACAATTTTTAAAACAAACACTAACATGCAAACCCACACTTGCCCTACCCTGCTTTTGCTTTTTTTCATTTTTGCTTTTGCTGAAATGCTGCCGGCGCAAACCGAACGCCCGCACCCCTCCCCGGCCACCATCGCCGAAGCTCCCTGGTGGGCGCAGGAAATGTACGCCGAACAACCCAACGTTTTCAAGGTTGACAGCGCTTTCGTGCTTTGGCGCAAGGAAAACCCGGTTGGCCGTACTTACCATACCCAATTCTACAAACACTGGCGCAGGGCCATCGGCAGCCATGTTTCACCGGAAGGCTTCTGGGCGCCGCCAAGCGCTGAAGAAGCCGCTGCCAATTTTCATAATTGGCTGATGGTCAGCAAGAATAATATTAGCCGCAGCATCACCTGGGAGAACCTCGGCCCCTTCAAAACCTTTGCCGAAGGCGAAAACAAACAGGTCTCCTGGCAGGTCAATATCTACTGCCTCGACCAGTCCGTCAGCGATCCTAACACGCTGTACGCAGGCACGGAAAACGGCCTCGTTTTCAAAAGCACCGACCACGGCGAAAGCTGGATGCCCGTTGCCAGCAACATCAACACCAGCGGCGGCATACGGGCCGTAAAAGTGGACCCGACCGACCCTAACACGGCTTTTTTTGGCGACAATCATAACGTTTACAAAACCACCGACGGCGGTGCAAACTGGCAACTCGTCCTCAACGTCAACAACCTGAAAACCAACGATATCTCCATCAACCCCGCCAATCCCGACATCATTCTTCTGGCCACAGAAAAAGGCTTGCATCAATCCAAGAACAGCGGAGCAACCTGGACACAGCTTTTCACCGAAAAATGCTGGGACATGGAGGTCAAAACCGACGACCCTAACACCGTTTTTTTACTCAAAAACAATCCCGTAACGAAGCTGTGCGAGTTTTTCAAATCCACTGATCAAGGCGAAAACTGGACTAAAATCACCAACGGCTGGATCGACCCCGCCGCTAATTCCACCGCCGACAATGCCGACAACGGCGCCCGCCTCGCCGTCACCGCTGCCGATCCCGACCGCCTTTACGCCGTGCTGATCGGGCAGTACAACGACGGCGTGAACGATAACAACTACCTCGGCGTGTACCGCAGCGACGATGCCGGTGAAAACTGGACGCTGCCCAACGCCAACGCCAGCGGCGGCCCCGGCGGTCCCTATGCAGGCCAGCACAGCTGCCTCGTCACCTTCTGGTTCAACGATGCACAGCGCTACCCGAACGCAGGCTCGGAGTACAACCAGGGATTTTACAACCTCGCCCTCGACGCCTCCGACACCGATCCGGACAAGTTTCTGGTGGGTTTTTTAAACCTTTTTAAATCGGAAAACGGCGGCGCCACCTTCGAACGCTGGGGCGGCTACGGCGGCGGCCCCGGTTGGCAGCATCCTGATATTCAGGATATTGACATCAACGGGGGCGACGTGTGGGTCAGCTCTGACGGCGGACTGAACCGGTACGCTGCCAATTTCAGCAGCCACGAAGCGAAAAACGTGGGCATTGGCGGCTCCGATTTCTGGGGCTTCGACGTGGGCTGGAACGAGGACGTAATGACCGGCGGCCGCTACCACAACGGCAATACCGCTACGATTTTGGGCCTCTACCCCGACGGCGAATACATCCGCCTGGGCGGAGCTGAAGCAACCACCGGCTACGTTCACCCCGCCGGCGGCCGCAAGGTGATGCACTCCGACATCAGCCCGAAAGTGCTGCCCCTGACGGTGACCGGACCGACTTCCGGTTTCAGTTTCACCACTTACCCCAATGAAGGCTACGCCGGAAACAACGAAAATTCTTCCGAAATCGAACCCGACCCCCGCTGCTACAATCACCTGTACATCGGCAACGAAAACACCCTGCAAAAATCTTTGGACGGCGGCATTTCATGGACAACACTGGCCACATTCGGCAACGATCCCTCACGCATCGTGACGGGCATCGAAATCAGCCGCTCCAATCCTGATCGAATTTTTTGTGTGCAAAACGACGGAACTTCCAAACTCTGGAAGTCATCGGACGGCGGGCTTAGTTTCACCCAAACCAACCTGCCGCCCGCTCCCGTCAACGGCGCTTTCATCACCCTCGACCCCCTCGACGAAAACCACCTCTGGCTGGCCTGGAACCGGGGCGGCTCGAATGGCAACAAGGTTTTTGAAACCACCGACGGCGGCACTACCTGGACGAATTTGACTACCGCCACTTTGAACGGCCACCACGTCGAGCAAATACTCCACATCGGCGGCACGGACGGGGGCGTGTACCTCGCCACGGACTACGGCGTTTTTTACCGAAGCCAAAGCGAAACCGACTGGCTGCCCTGCTCTGAAGGACTTCCGGCAAAGGCTGCCGTCAACCGCCTGTTGCCGTTTTATGCAAAAAGCAAAGTGCGCATCGCCACCTACGGCCGTGGCATCTGGCAGTCGGATTTTGTTGAAATGCCCACCGAAACCGTCGTGCAGCCTACCGTAGACAAGCTGACGGCCAACTGTGCACGGGACACGTTTTACTTTGATGATTACAGCATGATCAACCACGACGGTGCGACCTGGCAATGGTCGTTTTCTCCCACCCCGCAGTATGTGAGCAGTTTCAGCGACCGCAATCCGAAAGTCGTTTTCGGGGAGGCAGGCAGCTTCACTGCCATGATGACCCTGAACGGGATGTACACCCAAACGCTTGACCTCACTGTCAATTCCGCCTGCGATGCGGAAGCCGTGCCCGGCAACGCCCTCAGCCTCGACGGCACCAGCAATGCCGCTGCCAACAGCAACCTGAACCTTAACTCCAACACCGTGACGATCACCTGCTGGGTGAAAGCCAAACCCACGCAGAACCCCTGGGCGCCCTTCGTTTTCGCAAGAGGCGGTACCACAACGACCGGCATCGGCTTCGGCGACGACCTCGGTTTGCGTTACCATTGGGACGGCTCGCAGTGGTGGTGGAATTCCGGTTTGACCTTGCCAACGGAAGTCTGGACGCACGTAGCGCTCGTCGTAACTCCTTCTTCCGCAACGATTTACATGAATGGTGTGGGTTCCACGAACAACGTAGCCCACAACCCCGAAGCCTTTGACACGCCCCTGCTGCTCGGCTGGGACCCCAACAGCAACGCCCGCCGCCTGAACGGCCTGATCGACGAGGTGGCCATTTGGAACAAAGCCCTGACGCAGGAGGAAATCCGTGAACTGATGCATTTGACCAAAATACCGGCGGAACAGCCGGACCTTGTGAGCTACTACCAGTTTAATGAAACGACCGGACAGGTGATGGACCGCACCGGCGTCCGCCACCTCTCACTGACCGGCACGGCCGGCCGCACCACTTCGACGGCCCCGCTGGGCGGCGGCGTAAGTTCCCGCCTGACCGTCAGCGAGGCAGGCGAGTATGTTTTTGGTGAAACGGGCGTGGCGATGAAGTTTGCCGAAGGCACCACCCTGCCCGATGGCGAGGTCGTCGTCAGCCGGATCAACCTGGCGCCCGATCAGTTGCCGAACGCTTCGCCGCACAGTCAGGCCTATTGGGCGATCAATAATTTTGGTCAAAACTTCCTGATCGATGAGCCGGAATACATTCGCTTTGGCGGCTACGGCGACATCCAACCCGGCGGCTCGCAGGCCGGCGACTACGTGCTCTACACCCGCAGCGCCTTCGACGACGGCGACACCTGGGGCAGCCCGCTCGACGACGGCGATGAACTGACGACCGGCCCGGACGGCGCCGTGACTTTTGCCTCCGGCAACGGGGTGGAATTCTTCGGCCAGTTCGTCGTCATGCAGGAAACGACGACCGGCGTGGACTGGCAGGATTTCCAGGCGGCGCTCCAACCCGACCAGACGGTGAAGCTGTACTGGACGGTGGAGCAGACGCTTGGCGTTTCGCATTTCATCCTGGAAAAAAGCGCTGACGGCCTTGACTTTCAGTTTTTGACCAAAGTAAATGCCCAACCCGGCATCGTGCGCAGCTACCAATCGAAAGACCCGGCGCCGTTCCGTGGCCTGAATTTTTACCGGCTGCGACAGGTGGATTTGGATGGTAAAACGACGTACTCCTCCGTCCGGCAGGTGCTCGTAAACGCCCTGCCCGGCGAGTGGGTGATGTTTCCAAACCCATTGCCCGCAGGGCAACCGCTGCAAATCCGCACGAACCTGCCGGGCGAATACCGCCTGCTGCTCTACGATGCGAAGGGACGGGTGGCGTTCGAACGGACGCTGCAGGGCGATGCGACATTGTCCGGACTTGATCTTGCCAAAGGTATCTACGGTTATCAAATTGTCGCCGGTGAGCGGCGGGTGACGGGGAAGGTGGTGGTGGAGTGAGGGATGATACATGAGTCATTCCGAATTTTGATAGAATTTCAGCCCCAGAGGGGCGATCATGTTTGTAGCATAATTTTATCCAAAAACGGAGCCCCAGCGGGGCGGTCATCTATCGATTGCCGCCCCGCTGGGGCTCCATTTTTTATTATTTGGTCATTTTTCTACAAACATAGCCGCCCCTCCGGGGCTATTTTGGCTTTAAACCCAATTTGAAAATTAGGGATGAATCATGTTTATCAACTGCTGTATTCCTCCAGTTTTCTATCGACCATCCTCGCTATCAATTTCACCGGCTCAGCCTTGCATCTCTCCACCAATTCAATTCCCCATTCGCAATCCGACAATTTGAAATGCTCCTTCCAGCCGGGGCTTTTAATCAATGCTTCTAACGTAAAATAGTGCGCTCCGCCCCCATCCGCTATCCCGCCGCCGATCGATTCGGAGAGTATAAATAAACGATCCGAATCATAAGGCTTTATGGCGACCTCATAGATATGATGCTTAGCATGCTTTTCCGTCGGCGCCTGATTTTTCCGGCTGATGGATAATGGCTTCTTTTTAAGCGTTTCATCATCTGCCCGTTCGGAGTGTTGCAGCAGTTGCTGTAAATCAAATTTCAACTCATGACCCCATTCTATATGCTTTTCATCAAATTCGAATGCCCTTAATTTATCCGGATAAGCCAGAAAGCCGTGCGTTTTATATAGCTCCTTGCTGCCGGGAAATACCCGTTTCTCTCCGTTCGATAATTCAATAATCAGCTCATACCAATCGGCAGGAATGACCCTGACTATATTCAGGTTTTTATATGGTTCCTGATGTTTCATTTTAAGAGACTCATGTTTACTATACCTTGAAAGTGAACGTGCAATACTTTATCTGCGTATATCTGCGGGAGCCCCCAATCAAAGATCACCTTGAGAACCCTCCACCACCTCCCGTTCCAACATCACCTTCAACCGGCCGGAAACACTCGTTTTCACCTTCCATTCTACCGCACGGGTCACAAAGCCCGGCTTGGAAAACACCACCGTATAAGTACCCGACTCTATCGGATGAACTTTGACAAATCCATTTTCATCCGTCATATAATGCCTCTCCACAAAACCCAGCGCTGATATATGGATAGAAACACCCGGCTGAAGCAGCGCCTCGTCCACATCCCTGACCCAAATCTTGATACCGCCGGCTTTCGCACCCAACACCGTAGTTTTGATATGCGACAGGATGAACAACCGGCGCTTAATATCGCTATTTTTAAAAATCAGCTTCCCGTCACGGCTGATCATCTTTCCGGCCGCCAATATAGCTTTCATTTTGTCCGTCAATTCTTTCGTTTTATCCGGACGTTTTGTTTTGGTGTTGGAATAATCAAAAATGCCCTGATCGAGCGTTTGGCCTGCATCAATAGTTTCGGTGGAAAACGAAGCCGGCATAAACCCCTCAGCTTCCAGCCTTGCTGCATGAGTGGTCAAAAAGGCTTTCACACTGACGATCATTTTCTGGATTTTCGGCCATTTATACGTTCGGGCAGCCCTTACATATCCTGCACCCGCTTCTACCTTCATATCTGCAGCGTTTTCAGGAAAAGCCGTGTCGATATAGCTTTTCAGTTCCGCAAACCGTTGCAGATACTCCCTGGTCCTCTGTTCATTCAGTTCCCGCAGCGAAATGCCGGGCAACAAACGTTGCTGAAAATTCGGTATTTTCAGCGTTTCGTTCACCAATTCAAGCAACTCTGCCCCGTACTGTTCAGTGTATTTGGACTTAAAAGCTGTAAACGAAGCCACGTGCGTCAGGTAATTGGTAAACAGTTGCCTGTACACGTTTAAAAAGTCCACTAAGGACATATTGTCGCTATTGTTTTCTCTCATAAATAGGCAAATAGATAGTGAAAAAAACTTTTTCAGAGTTTGGGATCAGGGATTCAGCATCAAATACCGGGTATCGGTATTCGACACGCCTGTATCGCACCTCATCACCAACCCTTCAAAAGGCCGTCTGAACTAAATTTTTCAACAAATGGAATTTGAAGCTTTAAAACTTCTAAATGGCAGGATTCAGTTGTTTTCAAAGGGTCGATTCCAGTTTTTCGGTCATAACACACCATCAAATTTAAAACCAGTTTTTTTCAAAAGAAATACCGATTGAAAATTTTTTAGCTGTTTTAAAACAGCCTTCATCTAATTTCATTTGACCCTGAATAAAAAAACAGGCGACGACATGCTATAATAAACAGTTGAAAATCAATTTTTTACCAGTTTGCCAGTTCACCGGCCCGCCTGTTTTCAATTATCATTGGCCTGACAAACATTATCAGCAGCCTGACAAACATTATCGGCAGCCTGACAAATATTATCAGCGATCTGACAAACATTATCAGCAGCCTGACAAACATTATCAGCAGCCTGACAAACATTATCAGCAATCTGACAAACATTATCAGCAGCCTGACAAATATTATCAGCGATCTGACAAACATTATCAGCGGCCTGACAAACATTATCAGCAGCCTGACAAACATTATCAGCAGCCTGACAAACATTATCAGCGGCCTGATAAAAATTATCAGCCAGGTGACAAACATTTATCCTGAGAACAACGATTTTTTGTAAACATCAAGCTTTCTACAATGCTCGAAAATTTTTCTACACTTTAGCTGTTGTCTGATAAGACTCGTTATCACATACCTTACTACATTTGTCAAAACAAAACGGTAAAACATGAATCACAGAAAAGTATTCTTTTGGTCCATCACGGTTGCTTTGGCAGGTTTTCTGTTCGGCTTCGACACCGTAGTCATCTCCGGCGCCGACCTATCACTGCAAGCATTGTGGCCACGGGGCGACGCCTTTCATGGCTTTGTTATTATGGCTTCTGCCTTATGGGGCACCGTCATCGGAGCAATGTTGGGCGGCATTCCAACAGATAAACTTGGTCGCAAAAAAACCTTGATTTGGATCGGTATTTTTTACCTCGTTTCGGCATTGGGTTCCGCCCTCGCCAATGATCCCTGGGTGTTTGCCTTTTTCCGGTTTCTGGGCGGCCTGGGCGTGGGCGCTTCGACCATAGCGGCGCCTGCTTACGTTTCGGAAATTGCACCGGCAGGCAACCGTGGGAAGCTGGTGGCGCTGTACCAGTTCAACATCGTTTTTGGTATCCTCATCGCCTTCGTTTCCAACTACCTGCTCAGCAATATCGATAACGATGCCTGGCGCTGGATGGTAGGCGTGGAAGCAATTCCGGCATTCATATACACCGTCATGGTTTTTACCGTGCCGAAAAGTCCAAGATGGCTTTTGTTTAAAAAGAATGACCGGGAAGGAGCTGCCAAAGTACTCCGCATTATCGACCCTACAGCCGACGTGGATGCTCAAATCAACCGCATGCTGGCCGACCACGACACAACCGATCACACGGAGAATATTTTTATGAAAAAATACCGGTTCCCGCTCATGCTCGCCTTTCTGATAGCGTTTTTCAATCAATTCTCAGGCATCAATGCATTTTTATACTACGCACCTCGTATCTTCGAAGCGGCGGGGCTGGAACAAAGTTCGGCCCTGCTCAGCAGCATTGGCATCGGGGTCACCAACCTTATTTTTACGCTGTTAGGTTTATCACTTATTGACAAATTAGGCCGGCGGCAGTTGATGTATGTGGGCTCGGTGGGTTACATCATTTCACTCACAATGGTAGCAGTTGCCTTTTTGCTGGGCTGGAAGGGGTTGGCCGTACCGATATTTCTTTTCCTGTTCATCGCCGCCCATGCCGTCGGGCAGGGCACGGTGATTTGGGTTTTTATTTCTGAAATTTTTCCCACGCATTTACGAGCCAACGGGCAGGCACTCGGCAGCTCGGTTCACTGGGTACTGGCGGCGGTCATTCCGTCTTTCATCCCGCTGTTATTTGCCAATGTCGGCACTGCTCCTGTATTTGCATTTTTCGCTTTCATGATGGTGCTGCAACTCCTCTTCGTCTGGCGGATGATGCCTGAAACAAAGGGCGTCCCGCTGGAAGAACTTGAAAAACAAATGATCAGATGAGTGTTTGGGTGTTTGTGAAATCACTGCGCTCCTCACAAACACACAAACACACAAATACAAGATAGCCATGTCTCACCCCACAATTGTCTGTTACGGCGAAGTCTTATGGGATTTGCTGCCCTCGGGAAAAATTGCCGGTGGCGCCCCGATGAATGTTGCTTACCACGCCAATAATTTTGGCCTTAAATCAAAAATGATCAGCCGTGTAGGCAATGATGACCTCGGCAAGGAATTGCTGGCTTTTTTAAAAGAAAAAGGCGTCTCCACCGATTTGATCCAAACCGACCACACTTTTCAAACCGGCGTCGTCAACGTTAAACTGGATGAAAAAGGCTCGCCATCCTACGAAATCGTTGAACCCGTCGCCTGGGATTTCATCCACCCCGACGATGCCGCTCGAAAAGCGGTGAAAAACGCCGCTGCGCTTGTCTTTGGCAGCCTCGCCTGCCGCACTGAGCGCACCAAAAAAACTTTGCTGGAACTACTCGGCATTGCTGGGCTCAAGGTTTTCGATGTGAATCTTCGCCCCCCGTTTTATTCGAGAGAACTACTGGAAACCCTGCTCAAAAAATCCGATATCGTTAAAATGAATGATGAGGAACTTGAGATCATAGCCGGTTGGTATGGCGGAGGCAACAACGAACGTATCGATCTGGAGTCGGTAAGGGAGAAATTTGGCCTTAAGGCCATCGTGATGACCAAAGGCCCGGACGGCGCTGTGCTGCAAAATGCAGAAGGGTTTTTCACGCAAAGCGGATTTTCGGTAAAAGTTCAGGATACCATTGGCAGCGGCGATTCGTTTCTCGCCGGTTTTTTAAAAAAACACTTGACAGGAGCATCTCCGCAGGAATGCCTTGCTTTCGCTTGCGCAACCGGAGCGCTTGTGGCATCCAGGAAAGGAGGCACGCCGTCTATCAGTGAGGATGAAGTAGAACAATTCAGGCAAAAGAGGTGAGACTGGCAGCAGAAATGACGCTTTTTCCAGCCTGAAACCCAGGCTTCAGCAACACATCGGCAGTTCAATTTTGACAGCGGAAAAGTTTTTTAAAAAAAAGTGGCATTTTTTGCAACCGATTTCAATTTCCCCCTGTCTATACTCCTGAAAGTTGATCATGAATATTTGATCGAACGTCGTAAAACATACCAGCTTTATATATTTTTACGTATTTTCGGCGTGACTTTCTCAACAACTACCAAATTTTACGACAAAAGAAAACATCTCTGCATCATGGAAAAAAGGAAAATTCCAACAATTATTTGGGCAGCACTCACATCTCTCAGTATCTTTTGCTACCTCTATCTGCATTCGACAGCTGTTGAAGAGTACGGTTACGACAACTCCGTCTTCTCCATTTCTCAACAGGAATCAAATCAGGAAGACGTAAATCGTGAATCCAAAATCATCCTTCCGGATGTCGTTTTGATCAAGAAAATTTTAAACATCACCAAAATAGTTTTACCAACTGAATAAAATCATTTAAAACAATCTGTATATCAAGCCTCATGGACGGTTCGCCCATGAGGCTTTTTTCTTTCCTTCTCAGCCGTACTTTTTCCAATACCGCATAAGCCCTGCCACACTCATCCAGGCAGGATTTGCTTTTTCATATTTTTTGAGGGTTGCACCCTTAATGCCACCTTCAACCAGCTGTTTTTTAACGTAAGCCTTGAAAAGGCGGGTTACCTTCTCAATGTCTGTCCCTTTTTCATAGTGAGGTTTGATCCAGTTTGCCCAGTTGAGCAATCTTCCTTCCAGCTGAATCAGGTGACTTTTTACATTTTTCACTTCTCCGAAATGGGTGAGGTACAGCGATTTGTATCGATTTGACCGGATGAGTTGAATAGACTCCAGCCAGTCTTCAATATGAATGTCCGGCGGAGGGCATGGAGGCATGACCAAACCTGTCTCCCCTATCCTCACCCCTCCAACATCTCCGGTAAAAAGCACATCCCCAAACTGCCAGGCGACATGATGGACGGCATGGCCAGGTGTGTGTAAGGCTTTAAAAGATTGGTGTCCGACTCTGATTCTTTCATTGTGGTCGACCGTGTACATCCTTTCACCGGGAATGGGTTTGAGATCACCCCACAACCGGTCCATATCATCCTTGTAAATGCGGCGGGCGGACTCTAATAGTTTCTCCGGATTTTCATAATGAGGTTTACCGAAGGGATGCAGGTAAATGGTGGCTCCGTGCCGGGCAAAGACCCAAGCCGCACCACCATGATCAAGGTGAATGTGGGAAAGGAAGACATGGCGAATATCTTCCGGGACGTAGCCATGTTTTTTCAGCCCTTCCTTCAGCGTTGGAAAGGTTGAATGTGGTCCTGTTTCTACAAGCACTGGCCCTTTTGTCGTTTCTACGAGAAAAGCAGCGATTGTATCAGGATGATTTTGAAAACGGAGGTCTAATATTTTTATCATTTTCTCAAGGGGATTAAGCAGGTTATTAAAACAACCTACCCTGATAAAAATACCTCCAAGTAGTTTATATACAGTCTCCTAAATATCCAAACATTTAATAACCGGCAGCCTGTCCGTCTTTCCTTGACTCGGATGCGCCAAAGAAAACTTTCCGCCCGGCGTCGTACATGATGGCCTGGTAGCCGCCGTAAGCACCTCTTGCAAACTGGACATCATGCCCCATTTCCATCAGCTTCCGGATGGTGCTGTAGTCAAATCCGGATTCGAGCGATATCACGCCACGGCCTGAAGCCTTCTCGCCTGTTGGCGAAGATGATCCGCCATGATCGATGCGGGGAGCGTCGCCGGCCTCCTGCAGGTTCATTCCAAAATCAATCATGTTCATCAATATCTCAACGTGGCCCTGCGGTTGAAAATCTCCCCCCATAACGCCAAAACTCATGAACGGCTGCCCGTCCTTCGTCACGAAGGCTGGGATGATGGTGTGAAACGGGCGCTTGCCGGGAGCGTAGCTGTTGGCTTTACCCTCTTCCAATGTGAAAAGTTCGCCACGGTCCTGCAACATAAAACCAAGGCCCGGAGGCGCCATGCCGGAGCCCATTCCCCGGTAGTTGCTTTGAATGAAAGAAACCATGTTGCCTGCCTCATCGGCAGTGGTCAGGTAGATGGTCTCACCTGCACTGATCTCACCAGCCTGGTAAACACCTGCCCGGTCAGCACGGATTTCCTTGCGGCGAGCAGCCGCATATTCTTTTGACAGCAACTGCTCCAACGGCACATCAAAAAAAGCGGGGTCTGCATAATACTTCGCCCGGTCTTCAAAGGCCAGCTTTTTAGCTTCCACAAAATAATGAATATGCTCCGGGCTGCCAAAACCCCACTGGCTGAAATCGTAAGCTTCCAGGATGTTCAGCATTTGCAGGGCAGCAATGCCCTGGCCGTTGGGTGGCAGTTCCCAGACATCGTACCCCCGGTAATTCACTGAGACAGGCTCCACCCACTCCGAAGTGTGGGTTGCCAAATCTTCATAGCTGAGAAAACCGCCCTGCGATTTGATAAAATCTGCAATCGTGCGGGCGATGTCACCTTTGTAGAAAGCATCCCTGCCTCCTGCCGCTATTTTGCGCAGCGTGTTGGCGAGGTAGGGATTTTTGAAAACATCTCCTTTTTGAGGCACCTTCCCGTCGTTGGTCCAGATGTCCCCGACATTCGGGTAACGGCTGGCAAGGCGGGGGACAGAGCCATTGAGATAGTAAGCGATCAATTCCGAAACAGGAAATCCTTCCTCTGCGTATTTGATCGCAGGTTCAAGGATCTGATTCATGGGAAGCTTTCCGAATTTTTTATGAATCTCAAACCAGCCGTCTACACACCCCGGCACACTGACCGGCAGCGGTCCGTAAGCCGGAATTTCTGTCATTCCCTGTTCTTTGAAATAATCAAGCGTCAGCGATTTGGGTGAGCGGCCGGATGCATTCAGCCCGTAAAGCTTTTTCGTTTTTGCATCCCAGATGATGGCAAAAAGATCTCCACCGATCCCGCAGCCGGTGGGCTCCATCAAGCCGAGGCAGGCGTTTGCAGCGATGGCTGCATCCATTGCGTTGCCGCCTTTTTTTAAAATGTCGAGTGCGACCTGTGTGGCAAGAGGCTGACTCGTACATGCCATTCCGTGTTGTGCAATTACCTCTGAGCGGGTTGCGAAATTATGGCCGGTAATCCGGTCCTGTGCAAAAATTGTGAAAGGAATGAGTAGGATAAAAAGTAGTAGTTGATGTTTCATTATGCTCAGTTATTTAGTATGTCGCAGAGTGAAATGTCCTGTTTTCATAATTTTGGAGCCCAAGTTAAAAAAAACTATGATTCAATTTAAAAATGACCAGGCAGTTGTATTTGAAAGTTCACTTTTCCGAACGACTTCTACTGTCATTTTGACCGGAGACTTATTGTTAGTTGTTGATCCGAACTGGTTGCCTGCCGAGGTGGAAAACATTCGCCGTTTCGTGGAGTTTGCGAAAAAAGAACGGCCGGTTTACCTGCTTTTTACGCACTCTGATTACGACCACATCATCGGGTGGCTAGCTTTTCCCGGTGCCAAAGTCATTGCCTCGCAGGCGTTTACCCAAAATCCTGAGAAGCAGAAGATCGTTGAACAAATTCTCGCCTGGGACGATGAATACTACGTCACACGGAACTACCCCATTGAATATCCTGAAGCAGATATCGAGGTGATACAGGACGGTCAAACTTTCAACGAAGGCAACACCCGGCTCACTTTTTATCTGGCGCCCGGTCACAATCCTGACGGTATTTTCACCCTGGTTGAAAACAATAACCTGACAAGTGAAGGGGCAATCTGGCTCGCCGGAGATTACCTCAGCAATGTTGAATTTCCTTACATCTACCACAGTAGCAAGGCTTACGAAGAGACGCTGGCGAAGGTGGATGAAATTTTAAAAAAACATCCTGTCCGCCTGATGGTAACAGGACATGGGGATGCGGCAACCAATGCGAAGGAAATTCTTCAACGCAGAGATGAATCGCTGGCTTACATCCGGGAGTTGCGGGATTCCCTGTTGCAAGGCCGGGATTTTGACATGAAAAAGCTCTGGCAGCGGTATCATTTCCGCCGGGGTATGCAAAAATTTCACGATGAAAACGAGCAGTTGATGCGCAGAGAAATTGGCTAAAATGACTCACTTTACCTCCTGGGTTGTGGAGTTTTATCAGGCAACCGTGGTGATCAATCAGCTAAAAATTTGAACCAACTGCAAAAACCTGCGTATGGTTTTTGAAACAAAAACACAGATACATCAATTCTCGAATATCTTTGCGGCGTTTTTCCAAAATGAAAGACTTAACAAATTTTATCATGAAACACCTTTTTCTGCTATTAATAGCGACTTTGACGTGGTTTTCCTGCACGGAAGAACCCAAAAACGATGAGGCAGCATCTGCCACTGAACAAGCGGACGGCTCCGTGCCACTCGACAAGCCTGGCGAATCAAGCGACGGTATTTTCGAGTCTGTTTCCGTCGTGGATTCCATCAGTGGTCAGGTTTACAAAAAGCAAAAGCCTTTGAATCCGCTCAGCACAGCCATTTCCGCTTCGCCCATCACGAAAGTGGACCCGGTGAAGCCTTCCTTTACACCCCCTTCCCCCCAGACTCCTCAGCAAAGCCGGGTGGTCAGGGTTTTAACGAGCAACTACTGGGTGGTGAAAGCTTTGGTAAAAATGAGCGACCCGGCCGCCAATGGACAAAACCAGGGAGCCTGGTTCAAATTTAAAGAGGACGGCTCCTATGACTATGGCTATTTTGAAAACAAAATTGGCTCCGGCGCATGGACATTTGACGGCCAGAAAGCACTGATTCTGCTGGATTCTGAGCTACTCGGCGACGACCGGGAGTGGTCCATCAAAATCGGCAACACGGAAGATGTCATGGTCTGGGTCGGCACAAGCCGCTTTGCCACCACCGACGTACAAACAAAACTGGAAAACTTCCTTTTCATCCCCAAAAACAAGGGTGAAATGGGATACGAACAGTAAACGTCAGTCGTAACCTCCTCAAGGAAGACGACGTGCGCAACAAGACATTTAATCATTAAAAAAATGACCGGGTAGTTGGTAAACAACACCCGGTTTTTATTTTTACCGATACTAAACAACTAAACCACAAACATGAAGTTTAAAAGCTCATTCTTCCTCCTCTTAGTTCTTCTACTCCTTTCGGCATGCAGACAAAACAGCCCTGAAGGCACTTCCGTCGGCGAGGCTACCCCCGCCGTAGCTCCTGCTATTCCCGAGTGGACAAAAAACGCAGTGCTTTACGAAGTCAATATCCGGCAATTCACTCCAGAAGGCACCCTGAATGCCTTTAGTGATCACCTCCCCCGCTTGCAGGATATGGGCGTCGACATCCTCTGGCTGATGCCTATTCACCCCATCAGCAAAAAAAACAGGAAGGGCACGCTGGGCAGTAATTACGCCGTGGCGGACTACCGGGCAGTGAACCCTGAGTTTGGAACGATGGAGGATTTTAAAAACCTCGTTAAAAAAGCCCACGAGTTAGGCATGCGCCTCATCATCGACTGGGTGCCGAACCACACCGGCTGGGACCATCCCTGGATCACGGAACATCCCGACTGGTACACGCAGGATTCGCTGGGCAATGTGATTGACCCGATCAACGAAGAAACCGGAAAATCGTGGGGCTGGACGGATGTAGCCGACCTGAATTACGACAATTCGGAAATGCGGACAGCCATGATCGACGCCATGAGTTTCTGGGTGAAAGAAGCGGATATCGACGGCTTCCGATGCGATGTCGCACATGGTGTGCCGCTGGATTTTTGGCAAGACGCCAATACTGAGCTGAACAGCATCCGCCCGCTTTTCATGCTTGCAGAAGCTGAAAAACCGGAACTTCGAAATGAAGGCGGCTTCCTCGCCGACTACAGCTGGAAGTTCAAAGACCTCTGCAACGCCATTGCCAAAGGCGAGAAAAAAGCCTTTGACATCAACGCATACCTCGCTAAGGATCAGGCAGCCTATCAATCGGGCTACCATATTTATTTCACCACCAATCACGATGAAAACTCGTGGGCAGGCACTGAATTCGAACGCCTCGGCGACGGGCATCAAACCTTTGCCGTACTTTGTGCAACGATCGACGGAATGCCTTTGATTTACAACGGACAGGAAACTGCCATGGACAAGCGGCTGGAGTTTTTTGAAAAAGATCCCATCCAGTGGCAAGGCACCGAATATGTCGATTTTTACACTATGCTTTTTGAGTTAAAACATAAAAACAAGGCGCTTTGGAATGGCGAGGCCGGTGGTCGGCCTATGAGCATTTCCATGGACGATGAAGATGTTTTTGCTTTCAAAAGGGAAAAAGACGGAGACCGGGTTATTGTCGTCGTCAATCTTTCTGCTGATGAAAAAAACGTTCAACTCAACGACTCCAGCCTCGACGGGGCCTACAACAACGTATTTGCCAAAGGCACCGTAGATTTTACGTCTGAAATGACCATTTACCTCAAACCCTGGGACTTTGTGGTTTTATCCAACAAATAAATAAAATGTGACTGGTGATTGGGAGGTCGCCCGATCACCAGTCACCAATCACCAATCACCATCATCATGCAAAACGAAAACATCAACCGCCGCACCAAACCCCGCCTTTCATTCTGGCAAATCTGGAACATGAGTTTCGGGTTTCTGGGTATTCAGTTCGGGTTTGCGTTGCAAAATGCCAACGTAAGCCGGATTTTTGAAACACTCGGCGCCAACGTGGAGGACATTCCGATCCTGTGGGTGGCAGCTCCGGCTACCGGCCTGATCGTTCAACCCATCATCGGCTACATGAGCGATCGCACCTGGAACCGGCTGGGAAGACGACGGCCTTACTTCCTCGTCGGGGCGATCTTCGCTTCCATAGCGCTTTTTATTATGCCGAACTCTCCGGTGCTTTGGGTGGCTGCCGGTATGCTTTGGATCATGGATGCCTCCATCAATATTTCGATGGAGCCGTTTCGGGCCTTTGTCGGCGACAACCTGCCGGACGAGCAGCGCACCACCGGTTTTGCGATGCAAAGTCTGTTCATTGGTGTCGGTGCTGTGGTCGCTTCCATGCTGCCGTATGTCCTGACTAACTGGTTCAATGTGAGCAATACCGCACCGGAGGGCGTGGTGCCGGACTCCGTAAAGTGGTCGTTTTACCTGGGTGGCATCATCTTTTTTCTGGCGGTAATGTGGACGGTCATCAAGTCGAGGGAGTATTCACCGGAGGAACTGGCCTCTTTTGGGGAAAGCTCGGAGCATGAAATTCCGGCGGATGATGCCCTGAGCCCGGAAGAACTCCTCCGGAGGTCTAAGCAAATGATCACCTACGGTATTTCTTTCCTGGCGGTGGGTTCTGCGCTAACGGCCTGGTTCGTAGCTGCCGATTTGAAAAAGGATTTGTACATACTTTCAATTGGCCTGACCCTCGTTGGATTGATGTTCATCATTGCCGGACAGATGAGAAAAGGCGGCGGCACCGGCGGTTTCATTACCATCATGTCTGACTTACTGAACATGCCGAAGACCATGAAACAACTGGCCTGGGTGCAATTTTTCTCCTGGTTTGCCCTGTTTTCCATGTGGATTTACACCACGGCTGCCGTTACGAGCCACATCTACGGTTCATCTGACACGACTTCCAAGGCTTACAACGACGGTGCGGATTGGGTCAATGTCTGCTTTGCCGTTTACAATGGCGTGGCAGCGCTGGCAGCGTTTTTCCTGCCGATCATGGCAAGGTGGTACAACCGTAAAATCACGCACATGGTCTGTCTCCTGCTCGGAGCACTGGGTCTGGCGTCCATCTTTTTCATCAAAGACCCCAACATGCTGCTGGTATCGATGGTCGGCATCGGCTTTGCCTGGGCGAGTATCCTTTCCATCCCTTACGCCATCCTGACCGGCTCGTTGCCTTCTGATAAAATGGGCTATTTCATGGGGGTTTTCAACTTTTTCATTGTCATTCCCCAGTTGCTGGCTTCCGCTGTACTGGGTTTCATGGTTTCGAAATTTTTCAACAACGAACCGATCAATGCACTCTTTATCGGCGGTGTTTCATTCGTCATCGCTGCGGTAGTGACGATGCTGGTCGATGATACGAAAGGGTAACTGTTGTAAATTGGTGAATTAGTGAATTGGTAAATTGGGCCTGGCCCGCAAAACCAATTCACTAATTCCCCAACTTTACCCTGCACAAATACATATCCGCCGTCATGTACAGATAGCCATCTCCGCCGAGTGCGCAATTAGCCGTTGCCTCGCCGGGATCGATGCGGCCAAGTGCCGTGCCATCCGGTTTAAAAACCCATACTCCGCCGGGGCCCGTGCCGAAAACCACCCCGTTCCCGTCCACCTTCAGGCCATCCGGCAAACCTTTCAACTCTTCGCCAACCATCGCCGTCGCATCGTAAAATGTACGGCCATTCACCAGTTTGCCGCCTTCGGCAATATCGTAAGCCATCCAGACGGCCCGGCCGAAGTCAGAGTTGGCAACGTAGAGCGTTTTTTCATCAGGAGAAAGTGCGATACCATTCGGCCGGCTCAGCGAATCGATGAGCATATCGACCGAGCCGTCCGTATTGCGCCGGTAAACTCCCTGGAAGGGTATCTCCTTGCCCGGGTCGTCCATTTGCTGCGGTAAACCGTAAGGCGGATCGGTGAAATAGAGATTTCCTTGCCTGTCAAAACACAGGTCATTCGGGCTGTTGAAACGCTTGCCGTTCCACTGATCCGCCAGTGTTTCAAACTCAGGTTTGGGTTCGCCAAGCGGTGCCCTCATCCGGGCCACCCGGCGGTCGCCGTGTTGGCAAAGTACCAGTCTGCCGGCTGCATCGAGTGTAAGTCCGTTAGCGCCTTCCCGCTTCTCCGTTTTTTCTCCTGTGAAACCTGAAGGCTGGAGGTAAACGCTGGCGCCTTCGCCTTCTTTCCATTTAAAAACTGTATTTTCAGGCACATCGGAAAACAGCAGGTAGCCGCCATCTGCCACCCAAACGGGGCCCTCTGACCAGTTGTAGCCTTCGGCAAGCACTTCGATTTTGGCATCCGGGGCCACTATAGCGTCAAGCTCAGGGGAGAGGCGTTCGATTTTTCCGATGGCTTTCGGTGCTTCAGCCACGGGCTCCTGCGGTGATTTTTGACCACAGGAAAACCAGAGAAACAACGCCATAGCAGCGAGTAAGGGGGAGTATTGGCAATTTTTCATGTTGGATAATTTTTGTTGAAATGTGAACAGCCAAGGTAGAAATCTTCCTTCGAAAACCGGCAAACAGGCAACTTCCCTGCTGTCTGGAATATAATTTTAATGAAAACCAAAGGGTCAAAACTTTGGCAGTAAGTCGTTCGCTCCGAAAACCCTACCTATCTTTGCCGCCTTAAATTCCGATTCACAGTTTTTTTTTCAATGAAATACAAATACGACCTCCGTGGCGTTTCCGCCAGCAAAGACGAAGTTCACGCAGCCATCAAAGATCTCGACAAGGGGCTTTTCCCAATGGCTTTTTGTAAAATTTTGCCCGACGTGGTAGCAGGCAGCGAAGATCATTGCAACATTATGCACGCCGACACCGCTGGCACGAAAACCAGCCTTTCCTACCTTTACTGGCGGGAAACCGGCGACCTCAGCGTTTGGAAGGGCATCGCTCAGGATGCTCTCGTGATGAATCTCGACGACATGGCCTGCGTGGGTTGCACGGACGGCATCCTCGTCTCCTCCACCATCGGACGGAATAAAAATCTGATCTCCGGCGACGTCATCTCCACTTTGATTCAGGCGGGCGTTGATTTTGTTGAAAAAATGACGGCACATGGCATCGGCCTGCACCTCTCCGGCGGCGAAACTGCCGACGTAGGCGACATCGTACGGACCATCGATGTGGGCTATACCACCTTTGCCCGAATGAACCGCAATGATTTGATCGTCAACGACATACAGGCCGGTGACGTCATCGTCGGCCTCGCCAGTTACGGCCAGGCAACCTACGAAGACGAGTACAACGGCGGCATGGGCAGCAATGGCCTGACCGGCGCCCGGCACGATGTTTTTTCAAAAATTTATGCTGAAAAATACCCCGACAGCTATGATCCCAACACCCCGACCGAAGTCATCTACACCGGCAGTAAAAAACTGACGGACACCGTTGAAATTGCAGGGCAGTCCATTTCTGTGGGCAAACTCGTCCTCTCCCCTACCCGCACTTACCTCCCGGTTTTGAAAAAAATACTTGAAAACTTCAGTGGTGGCAGACGAAAAGACATCCACGGCATCATCCATTGCACCGGCGGCGGCCAGACCAAAGTCCAGAAATTCATCCAAAATAAAAGGGTGGTGAAAAACAACCTGCTACCTCTTCCTCCCCTTTTCGAACTCATCCGGGAGGAATCCGGCACCGGCTGGCAGGAGATGTACCAGGTTTTCAACATGGGCCACCGGTTGGAATTTTACCTGAATGAAAAAGATGCACAGACAGTCATCGACATTTCAAAACACTTTAATATCGATGCGCAAATCATTGGATATGTGGAAGATGCGGAGGGTGAGCAGGTACGGGTGGAAAGCCCTTACGGGGTTTTCAACTATTGAAAATCCCTTCCCGATGTTGAAAACATATTAAATATTTTTCTAAATCTGGCACAGTTTTCGGTATATGTAAAGTAATTTTAATTTGATAGTCGTGGCTTAGCTTCCCGGCCCGAATTAAAAGTACCAGAACACAAACACCTTCCAGCAGACACTTCTTTTTTGCAACTGAATCCGTGATTCAATCATGCTCCGGCATCGCAACCGGACATTCATCATCACAAAATTCAGGCACCGACTTTCTCCGGCAAAAATTTCAAGCACAAGACTGGCTAACCGAACGTCGCGCTCATTTGCGACCCGGGTAGCTGATGCCGGATTTTAAGCATGATAAAATATTCCAAAAGGAATTCTGATAAATAAAGTTGAAAGGTTAAAAGCTGGATGGTTTAATTTCTTATAGAATTGATTATCAACTACTTGCAAAAGGCTAAGCTGTTAAAACTTTCCTTTCAGAATTCCGACACACAAATTTTTTGAGAAACAAAATAAATTCTCAACCCATGAATAGGATTACACGTCATTGTCTGATCGTCACCTTCACTTTATTGGCCTTTGCCGTCCGGGCAAACGGCATTTTTCCCGTCGACACCATTTATTCGGTTTCCTACAATTGCCAGGATGTGGGCGTTTGCGTTCCATTGCCTGCCGGCAATATCCAGAACTATGTACTGTTTCAAAACGGCCAACCTTACGCATCGGGTGTTTCCGGCTGCGATTACGATACCACCGTCACATACAGCTACAACACGTTGCTGGGATTGGGAAACATGGGGCCTTACCACCTCGATTCCTGGGCCGTCAACAATGAAGTTTACGAAGGTACCTTCATGAATATCAACGAGTTAGTAACCATGCTCAATATGTGGGACCCGCTGGGAGCATGGGTACATGAGCCTGCCTCCCTCACCATCAAGGGCGGCTATTCGAATAATTATTACAGCGCCATGCAGGTGACCGTCATGGCCAACCAGACCCCCTCCACCATCGGAATGAACTTTGGCTTGTTGCCGCAAGGCACCAAACTGGTGTTCAGCGAAGGCACGAATTCCCTCATCGTTTGGGACAACGCCACCGGCACCAAGGACACTCTGGTCGTTGTGGTTGATTGTTATCAAATGCCTCCTCCGGAAACATTCACCGATACGATCCCTGCTGACGGGCTGCCCTACACGCTTTGTCTGAACAACACCGATTTACAGGGTGTTCCGGATACCATTTTCAACGCATGCCCCGATGAATCGGGAACTTTCGTCAATTTTTATTTTGACCAGAATAACTTTTGCGTGAAATATCAGGGGTTGAAGTGCAACGGCACTGAACAGGCCTGCATCGTGGTTTGCGATGAGCTCGGCATGTGCGACACTACCTACGTTATCGTTTACGTTGACGACTCTGCTTGCCAGACCAGTTCACGGAAGGTAACGGACAATATTCTGATCAATTTCAGCAGCACCTATTGCCTCAACACGAGCCTGCTGCCCGGTGCTATTGTTTCAGTGGAAAACCTTTGCCCTGACGACTCAGGCGAGAGTGTGGATTTTGAATATGATGAAACAACACACTGTGTGAACTATACCGGCTTCGCTCCAGGTCAGGATCAAGCCTGTTACCTGCTCACGGATGAGTTTGGAAACACCGACACGACCTTCCTTTGTGTAATTGTCGGACTGCCTGAGTCTGGTATAATTATTGACACAATCTTGCTGGGTCAAAATGAGACCTACTGTTTTGACACTACTGAACTGGCAGGCAATATTGTAAGTATAGAAAATTTTTGTCCTGCATTATCCGGTCAACAGGTGAATTTCCTGTTAAACAATGTAACTTTATGCGCAGATGCAAAAGGTTTAGCGGTCGGAACTGACACTGCCTGCATCGTAATTTGCGATAGCTACGGTGTTTGTGACACGACTTACGTTTACATCACAGTTGTTCCGGACCAAGGAAACCCATGCGCTAATTCCCTACCCCCAGTAGCCGTTTTTGATTCGGCTGCCACACTTTTGAACACCCCCGTTAACATTGACATTTTAGCCAATGATACGCTCGGCACCTGTCTGCCTGTTTCCCTCACATTGCTCGACCAAAGCAGTGGCGGCATCGGCCCAAAACACGGACTTGCAGTGCTGAATGTAAATCAAACGGTTGATTACATGCCCGGTGCAGATGTATGCGGGCTGGTGGACTCCTTCGAGTACGTCCTTTGCAGCCCCGTTGGTTGTGACACAGGGCTTGTCGTGGTGTTCATTTCCTGCATGACAACCTGGGATTCGATCATTATTTACAATGGCTTTTCACCCAACGGAGACGGTGTGAATGATTTCTTCAAAATTGAAAATATTGAGAATTACCCCGACAATCAATTGCAGATTTTCAATCGCTGGGGTAACCTGATTTACCAAACCAACGGCTATAACAATACCTGGAAAGGCACCTACAGTAGCGCTGACAGCCCGGATGGCACCTATTTCTACAAACTTGATTTAGAGGGCAACGGACGGCGAATTTACAGTGGGTATGTTCAGATACACCGGTAAGGTTTTTTGCCGCCGGTATTTAACGAATAACAATTCATCATCTTTAAATTAACCATTGACACCAAACTTTTTCAAATACCTTGAAAATGAAAAAAATATTGACTTTCCTCTCACTCCTGCTTTTCCTTGGTTATTCTGCCCACGGTCAGCAAGAGCCGATGTTTACGAAATACATGTTCAACAGCCTGATTTTCAACCCCGGATATGCCGGCTCGAAGGATCACCTGTCACTGGGACTGTTGCACCGCACGCAGTGGTACGAAATTGACGGCGCACCGCACACGCAGACGCTCACGGCGCATACGCCGCTTCGCAATGAGCGGGTTGGCGTTGGTTTCAGTGCTGTAAATGACATCATCGGTCCGACCCAAACGGTAGGCGCCAATTTTATCTACGCTTACCGGATTCCAATGGGTAAGTACAAACTTTCCTTTGGTATTCAGGCCGGGCTTGAAAGTTACCAGGCTGATTTCTCAAAACTGAACCTCGACATCGACTCCGATCCGTCTTTCATCAATGTGAGTAAGGTGTTGCCAAACTTTGGTGCAGGACTATATTTCTATGGAAAATATTTCTATGCCGGCGTTTCCTCTCCTCACCTGGTTGAGTACGACCTGCGTGAAAACGTGGACGTCGACGTATATGCAAGGCAGGTTCGCCACTTTTATTTCATGACGGGCGCTGCCATTCCGCTCAACGGCGATGCGCTTATTTTCAAACCATCTTTCCTCTGGAAAAACGTGGGTTGGGATAAGCGCCTTTCAAAACTGGAAGAATTCAAGGACATCGGTGCTCCCAACGAATTTGATATCGACTTGTCGCTGCTTTTTCAGGAGACACTTTGGGTGGGCGCTTCTTTCCGCTCGGCATTTTCAGCTCCGGGCTTTGAAAAAAATGCAAGAAGTTCTTATGACTCCGCCGACATTTGGGTCTCTTACCTGATGAAAAACGGCCTCCGTTTTGGCGCAGCTTACGATTATCCGCTCACAGAGCTTTCGAACGTTACAAGCGGCGCTTTCGAAATCATGTTGGGTTACGAATTTAATTTTAAAGAAAAGAAAGTGGTAACACCACGTTATTTCTAAGCAGTTTAAAAGTTGAAGGGTTTAACGGGTTAAACTCTTGCCCCCTTCAACTTTTAAACTTTTCAACAAATCCTCCATCCCTTTTTTCAAAATAATAGCCATGCGAATTTTCATAACTTCTGTTTTCATCCTTGCAACCGCCTTCGGGGCGATCGCTCAGTCCGGCAAGCTTAAACTGGCACAGCAGAAGATGGATAACCTCGACTACATCGGGGCCATTGAACTATACAATCAAATCCTGGAAAGTCACGACGACCCGACCGCCAAGATCAACCTGGCGGAGGCTTATCGTAAAATAAATGATACGCCAAACGCTGAGTTCTGGTATGGTCAGGTGGTGCGTTTGCCGCAGGCTGAGCCCATCCACAAACTGTACTACGGCATGATGCTTCAGCGCAATGGCAAGTGCGACATTGCCCGTGAATGGTACCAGCAATACGTGGACCTGACACCCAGCGACCAGCGTGGCCGCTACCTGCTGAGAGCCTGCGATTACGAAGATGAATTGATGACCAAAAGCGCCGGCATCTTTGAGGTGGAAAACTGTAGTTTCAACTCAAGTTCTGATGATTTCAGCCCGTATTTTTACAAGGCAGGGCTGGTTTTCTCCTCCGAAAGGGACACTAACCCCATCATCCGCCGGACGCATACCTGGACGGGAAACCCCTTCCTCGAACTTTACTACATCGACTTCAAGCAATCAAATAAAGATGCCGGCTGCGGCAACTACACTTTCGGCCGCCCGGAGAAGTTCTCCAACGAAATCAACACCAAATATCACGACGCATCGGTTTCGTTTTCACGCAACGGCGAAGAGGTATTTTTTACCCGTAACAACTTCCTCGACGGTAAAAAAGAACAGGATGATGCCGGCATTATGCGCCTGAAAATTTTCTACGCCCGCAGCGAAGGCGAAGGTAAATGGGGCCCGCTTCAGAGCCTGCCTTTCAACAGTAACGAGTATTCCGTTGCACACCCGAGTATCTCTGCCGACGGTACGAAGCTTTACTTCGCTTCTGACATGCCCGGCGGCTTCGGTGGCATGGACCTCTATGTTTCAGAAAAAGAAAGCGGCCGCTGGGGACCACCCCTGAACCTCGGACCTGAGGTGAATACGGAAGGTCACGAAATTTTCCCTTACGCTGCGATTGATAATAAAATCTACTTCGCTTCTGACGGGCACGTCGGGCTTGGCGGTCTGGATATTTTCTTCACCTCCGACAAAGGCGGACGCACCTGGGCCACACCCGAAAACCTGGGATACCCGATCAACACCATCGCCGACGATTTCAGCATTGTGTTTAACGAGCAGGGCACTTGTGGATTTTTTGCTTCTGACCGGCAAGGAGGCGTTGGACGTGACGACATTTACAGCTTTAAAAAGACAGCGATCACTGTTGAAGTGCTCGTTTACGATGAAAAAACTGAGGTGCCGCTCGAAGGAGCCACCGTTTATGTAGCCTGCAAAAAGGACAGTATGACAGCAGATGCAGATGGAAAAATCCGTTTCGACATGAAACTGGACGCCTGCTGTGACCTTTACGCCAGCATGAAAGATTACAGACCCGGCGAATCAGAAGCATGCACGTACGATCTGACACTCTCGGACAAACTGGAGGTGAAAATCCCGCTGGGCCGTGCCACCGAATTTGACGTGGAAGGTATTGTCTTCGACAACCTGACCGGACTGCCAATGGCAGGTGCGACGGTTACTCTTGAGAACGATTGCGGCAAACCGCTGGCCGAGTCTTTCCGCACTTCTCAGACTGGCCGCTACTATTTCAAGCTGGATAAAGATTGCTGCTACAAACTGAAAGCGACGCAGGAAGGTTACTTCGCCGGCATTGCTGAAAATGTTTGTACTCGTGGAAAAGAAGAATCTGAAACGTTGAAAGAGAACCTTTACCTGCAACCAACTTCCATCACGGCGATCCCCGGACAGGACCCCGGTAAGTTGATTGACAAAATGAAAACCAAAGGTGCTCCTGAAACGAGCTATACTTACTACGACCCAACAACAGATACATGGATGGACAAGGATACCCGCCTGCCTGCCGACGGTAAATACCCCGATGGCAAAATGTACGAAAAAGGCGTGCTGAAAGGCGGCGGCGACGACTTCGTTGAAAGTCCGAAAAAGCCTACGGCTGAAGACCCGACCATCCCGTACCTGCTGCACATTTACTACGATTTTGATCAGGCTTACATTCGGGAAGACGCCATTCCCGAGTTGACCAAGCTTCATAAATTGCTGGAAGAAAATACGCAGTACATCATCGAGATCGGATCTCACACAGATGCCCGTGGTTCGAATCACTACAACCAGCGCCTGTCACAGCGCCGTGCCGAATCAGTGGTACGCTGGCTGAGCGACAAAGGTATCAGCCGCAGCCGCCTGGTAGCCAGAGGATACGGTGAAACCGTGAACGTGAACGATTGCGTGAATAACGTACCATGTAGCGAACGGGAACACCAGATGAACCGCCGTACCGAATTCAAAGTAATCGGCTGTACGAACTGCATCGATCCGTCGAAGACGCTGCTTTCAAAAGAAAATAAAAACGTTCGGGTGGATGAGTGCAAGAGCTGTCCATTCTGATAAAGATTAAAGTAGAACATAGCTTAGCGTAGAGCCCCGGGCAAAATTGTCCGGGGCTTTTTTGTTTTTATGAAAAAAACAGACTTTTGCCGATCCGGAATCAACACCAGTCACTAATCACCAAACGACTTGAAAAAAATAATCATCGCCATTGACGGGCATTCCTCCTGCGGCAAAAGTACCCTGGCCAAAGCCATGGGCAACGCCCTCGGCTACACCTACATCAGCACCGGCGACATGTACCGGGCCGTCACCCTTTATTTTATTGAAAACCAGGTAGATATCAAAAATATCGCAGCGGTGAAAGAAGCGCTGACACACATCCGGCTGCATTTCGAAACGGATGAAAACGGCAATCGCATTCACTTGAACGGCAGGGATGTTTCAGAAGAAATCCGGAAAATGCATGTGGCTGACCTCGTCAGCCCGGTCGCTACCATTCCGGAAGTCCGCCGGGAAATGGTACGCCAGCAGCAGGAAATGGGTAAACAGAAAGGCATCGTGATGGATGGCCGGGATATCGGGACCGTCGTTTTCCCGGAAGCGGAACTGAAGATTTTTCTGACCGCTGATGTTGAAGAACGTGCCCGCCGCCGCTACGAAGAACTCATCGTCAAAGGCCACGATGTTCAGTTGGAAGAAATCAAAACCAATCTCTCAGAACGTGACCGCATCGACTCCAGCCGGGCCGACAGCCCGCTGATGAAAGCAGAAGACTCCGTCATCATCGATAATACCTTCCTGAATCACGAGCAGCAGCTCGAAGTAGCACTGGACCTGGTGAGGGAACGGGTGAGGGAAATTGGATGAATGAGTTAAAAAATTGAACGGGTCAACCATAGTAACTGCTCATTTTAAACCATTCAACCAAATTAACTTTTCAACCCAAAAAAAAGCCCGCCCCGGAACGTCCGGAACGGGCTTTTTTATTTTATGAAACTACCGTTTCAATAACTGTTGTCGATTATTCGACGATCAGTTTCTGCGCAACGGAAGTACCTGATTCAGTGACCACGTTGAGGAAGTAAATGCCTGGCGTCAGACCATCTTTTTCGATGATCAACTGCGGAGCGTTCACTCTGTAAGTTCTGACCAACTGTCCGGTGAGGGAAGTCAGGCGAACCTGTCCGTCAACGATAGATTTGTTGAAAGTAACCACGGTGCGGTTGCTGAATGGATTCGGTGCAACCGTCATTGGAATATCGATCAATTCATTCGTACCGGTTACGTTGCAACCGAGGCAAGTTTCCCAGGTAAAGCAAAGAGTTTCGTCGGCAGAAGGAATTACGAGGAGACGGTTGTCGTTGGACGGATTCTTACAATCAGCGTCTTCTGGCCCCATACATTCCTGCTGAACGCCACAATCGCCCCACGAGTTGGCAGTGTTCAAGAATTTGAACTCGAGGTTTTGGCCTGCAGAAGTAACAGGAAACTCGATGGTCGTACTCCATACATCATTGCCGAGGTCGGTGAAAGCCGGAGCTGAAGGCGGATCCCAGTTAGGCACACCGATAGCGCCATTGTCAGCGAAGTTACCGGCGATTTTCACTGTTTCGAGGGTGTTACCTGCAGCGAGGTAAGGCGTCAGATCAACCTGGAAAGTAACAGAAACGGTAGGAACGATCTCTTCCAATACCCAGTCGTGACCTTCGAAGTCATTTGAGTTGTCATCCCACTCGATGTAGTAAGTAGTTCCGGCAGTAACATCCCAGGTAAGGTCAGTCTGAAGACCACATTCGTCATCGCTGGATGCTATCAGGTTCAAAGTTTCAAAAGAGCTGCAATCGCCCGTGTAAACCCAAACCCTTGAATCCTCGCCAGTTAAACCACAGGTGTAAGCTCTCACTTGCGTGTTTGCAGTTGGCGTGAAAGAGAACCATTTGGAGTTGGTATATGGCGTATAGCCAAGGAAAGCTCCAAGCTGAGGTCCGGAAACAGAAGCCCAGCCAAAGTATTCAATGGTGTGCGTGCCAAAATCAACCACTTCCGCAGTAGAGCAGAAGTCGCCTGGATAAACTTCCGGGAAAAATCCAAGCTCCCAGTCGAATCCGGCATCATCCCAGCGGTTATCCCAAACGATGTAGTAAGTTTCACCGGCAGTCACTGCAGCTTCACGGTAGGAAGCGTAGAGATCGCCGCCCGGAGTCATTTCACACTCGTCATCGTTCACGCCGAGGGTAGAACGGGTGCCCTGGCAGTCGCCACTGAAAATCCATACACGGGTATCAACACCGGCGCCACAGCTACCGACGTAGATGAAGCCATCTTCTGCAGCGGTATAAGAATACCACAGACCTTTAGGTGCATTTTCCTGATCAGGACCACCAAAGCAGGAGATGTCAGGAGCAGTGTGTACGCCCTCGGCCACTGGGATCGCTGTGTAGCAGTAATTGCCATCGGCAGCAGGCGGGATCGCTGCGTAGAAAACATCATCAATGAAGTAAACGTCAGTAGCGTTACGTGGATAGAAGTTCGCAGCGCCTAATGAAAGTGCTCCGCTCTGTGAGCCACCCTGCCAGCTGAAAGGCCAGCTGTAGAGGTGCTGGTTGTTGAGGTACAAAGTTGCCTGGTCATTATCCAGGTCGATGTAGTGTACCACGTCGAACCACTCGCCATTCGGATAGGTAAACGGAACAGTGCCGCCGCCAATCGTAATAGCTCCCTGGTTATTGGCATCGAAAGCGATTTCGATGGCCCACTCTCCCCCTGTTCCAAATACTTCAAAGTGCTGAAGGTTATAATAAGCTCTGCGTGCTGTAGGGATAAACATTTTCCAGCTCAGGATGTAGTGACCGGAAGTTTTTTCACCTAAAAGCAAAACAACATCCTGAGATCCACCACCTGTCAATTTCAAAGAGTTAGGTGCTGAATTAAACTGTTCGGTGCTGATGACGCCGTCTTCCGCACCACCAACTGTGCCACTCCAGGTTGACCAGTGAGGAGCCTGAGTTCCACTTGGGCCGGGGGTGTAACTGTCCAGGTTGTCATCGATCAATGCGATAGGCACATCACAATCAGTTGGCACACAACCTACACAAGCGTTGTAGCAGGTAAGGTCAAGAATAACAGGTTCCAGTGTGTTTACAACAATAGCCCGGTTAAAGCCACCGAAACCATCGTCAACGCCACAATCAGACAGGTCACCGTTTTCGAAGGTGTTGCCATTGACGTACTTCCACTGTACCTCTGAGCCAGCTTCAACATCAGCGGTGTAAGACCAGGTGTCGTTGCCATTGTCTGTCATGGGTTCAGGTGTCCAGCCATTGAAAGTACCTGCGATGAAAACACCGGCTGGATCAGTCGTTTCAAACTGCATGTCCACGTTGAAAGTGACGGAAACATCAGGAGGCGTACCTTCCGAAAGCGTCCAGTCAAACCCGGCATCCGTCCATCTGTCATCGAAGTGAATGTAGTAAGTAGTGCCGCCAACCGCCAACCATGAAACTTCCGCAGAAGTGATATCTCCGTTTGCGTCAGCACAATCATCATCCCCGGCAAAATCTGCACCGCCACAAGCTGTACCAACAAAAACACGGGAGTCTACGCCACCGCAGGAGCTGACGGTAGCAAGGGTCGTGGCAGCAGGTGTGTACTCATACCATACTGCATTACCGGCACCTGCGAAAATAGCTCCCAAACCTGCTGAGATTTCACTGATGGTATAAGTACCAGGCGTTACAGCGATCGGATTTTCACAACGCTCACCGGGAAGCGCCGCCGGCACACCCAAATCAACGGAAACCTCTACATCCGGCAATGCAGCCCGGATCGTCTGACAGTCGTTGTAGCTCAGCATCAGAGAAGGGATGGTGATACCGGGGTCGGTTCCTCCCATTACGATAGCTGCATTGGGTGAGGCAATGTTGTTGTTGCAAATGATCACTGCGATTGCGCCAAGAGTGTCAGCATTGTAAACCTTGTTGACAAAACCGCATGCTCCCCGGTCGATCAAGGCGATTTTACCGGAAACATCATTTACGATAGTGTTGCAACCGTTAGTTGCACCGGTTCCATCATCGACCAGCACGACGGTACCGGAAGTTGGAGCCCAGTCCGGGCCAAAGGCAGCTACTTTTCCGTAGTAGTCACCTGCAGCTGCACCGGACGTAACCGTCACAGTGGCAAACTGCGCCTGCATGTAGTTTGCTGCCAAAAAAAGGACAGCAAAAGCAAAAAATTTGGTTAAGTAGTCTTTTAGCATAACAATTAATGATTTAATGAAAAAATAAGGTTTTCAAGAAGATACCGGCATAGACCGGCGTTAGATTTGCCATTTTTATAATCGTCAATTAGGTTTCACGAAATAGAAACCTCCCCTGTTTTTCCTGCTATGTACTATTTCGAAATCTTTTCCGGGCGAAAAATTCGGCACATCGTCCACAAAGGCTTCTCCGTCTGGAAATACCTTCCCCATTTGCACATCGTACAAAAGCTCTCCATACATTTTTTCCAGTGAACGAAACTCGCCAGGTCCATCCTTATTAATAGCGAAGTCAACAGATTGGCAGGGAAACACGAATGCAATCAAAGACGCAAGTAGGGTGCTGTAGATTTTCATGCGGAATTTGGTGTAGTGTTATTTGGTTAGGACGCTAATGTAATGAGAATTTACTTTGCTTTAGAGAATTGTCTGTTAAAATATTCACTAATATTTAGGGTATTTTCAACCCAATGATTTTCAGTACATTATAGGCTAATGATTGCAACCCCTCCTCCGTCGACGCAATCGATTCGCTGAGATTTGCCGGCCTTCGCAGCACAGAAAACGCTGCCCGAAGTCCCGTCGCAGCGATCGAATCCGGGGTAGCTTCCAAAGTTCCGCAGAAGGCGATGACCGGCACGCCGTGCTTCGCCGCTTTTTTACAAATGCCGTGAATCAGCTTGCCATGCAGCGTCTGCCCGTCCAGCTTGCCTTCGCCGGTGATGACGAGGTCTGCATTTTTCAAAACCTCCTCAAAACCAGCCAGTTCCATCACCGCTTCGATGCCGGGCCTGAGCTTTGCGCCAAGAAAGGCCATTGCGCCAGCACCCAAACCGCCCGCTGCACCGGCACCGGGTATTTCTGCGAAATTTTTACCAAAATGCGCTTCCAGTTTTTTTGAAAAATGCCGGAGTCCGGCGTCAAGTCGGACGATGGCGGTATCGTCAGCACCCTTTTGCCGGGCGTAAACGTGGGCAGCTCCCTCGGGGCCAAAAAGCGGGTTGGTCACGTCACAGATGACTTCAACCTGCAAGTTGGTTCCAGCAGGGCCCTCACCTGGCGCAACAATTTCCTCCACCGCCTCCAGACTCTCCCCTGCCGGTCGCAGCGCTTCTCCGTTTTTTGATAAAAACCGCCAACCCAACGCCGCCGCCATGCCCATGCCTGCATCGTTGGTGGCGCTGCCGCCAATGCCAAGCAGAATTTTACGGGCGCCTTTCTTGATCGCATCCGCAATGAGTTCGCCGGTGCCGTAGGTACTGGTTTTCAACGGGTTGCGCTCCTCCGCCCGCAGCAGTTGGAGGCCGCTGGCCTGCGCCATTTCAACAAAAGCCACCCGGCCGTTTTCAGCCAGAAAATAATGCGCTTCGACGGGCTGCCCCAGCGGTCCGGTGACGGTGAGCCGGATCATTTCACCTTTCAAATGCCAGGCAAGGATTTCGGAGGTACCTTCCCCGCCGTCAGCCAGCGGGAACAGGGTGCAGTCAGCCTCCGGGCGGGCTTTCAGAATGCCCCGCCGGATGGCACGGCAAACATCGGGTGCGGCGAGTGCGTCTTTGAAAGAATCGGGAGCGATAAGGATTTTCATGCCGTAAAATAGGAATTAGTGGATTGGTAAATTAGTGAATTGGTGAATTAGGACTGGACACTGTGGCTCCCCAATTTACCAATTCACTAATTTACCAATTTACCATAAACGAAAAAGGGCTAATTCGAAATCGAATTAACCCTCATCTGAAAATCGAACAACTCATTCTGATATTTCCTGCATCGCATCAAGTGAAAGGGAGCGCCCCACCATGAAGATAGAGCGCTTACCCACTTTCACTAAATCGAATTTCTTAAAGCTCTGTGTTTTGCTCGACGAAATCCGTGCGCTTCAGGTCAGTTTTTCCCATAGCCTCGTAGCCGCCGGGAATATTGACCAGGTTGTCCACACCTCTCGATTTGAGAATAGATGCTGCGATGACCGAACGGTAGCCACTGCGGCAGTGGACGTAGTATTTTTTATGATGATCCAGTTGAGCCATGTTTTTATTGATGAAATCCAGCGGAAAATTCTGAGCGCCAACGACGTGTTCAGTATTGTATTCACTGGCTCTGCGCACATCAAGCAGGTTGATTTTTTCCGTTTTCATCAAACTGGCAAGCTGCTCTGCGTTAACTTCCGGCAGCGTGTCCATATCTTCACCGGCTTTTTTCCAGGCTTCGAAACCTCCGTTGAGATAGCCGATGGAGTTATCGTAGCCGACTCTGGCGAGGCGGTCCACCACTTCCTCTTCCTTTCCAGGTTCGCAAACGAACAGAATCGGCAATTTCAAATCCGGGATTAATGCGCCTACCCACGGAGCGAAATCGCCTTCCACTCCGATAAAAATGGAACCGGGAATGAATCCTTTCACGAACTCGGCTTCGTTACGGGTATCGAGTACGAGTGCCTCTTCGCCCTCCCAGGCTGCTTTGAAAGCCCGCACGCTCAGCGCCTTCAGTCCCCGCTTGCGCACGTCTTCAATGCTGGAGTACCCCATTTTATTCATCATCGCATTCTTCGGGAAATACTGTGGCGGTTCGACGAGGCCGGTGGTGACTTCTTTCACAAACTCAGCCTTTGTCATATCTGCACGAAGGGCGTAGTTGAATTTTTTCTGGTCGCCGAGCAACCCTTCTGTGGCTTTGCTCATTTTCTTTCCGCAGGCGGAACCGGCGCCGTGGCCCGGGTAAACGATCACCTCATCGGCCAGCGGCATAATCTTATTGCGGAGCGAATCGAAGAGGTAGCCGGCCAGGTCTTCCCGGGTCAGTTCGCCCTGTTTTATGGCCAGGTCGGGACGTCCGACGTCGCCGAGGAAGAGGGTGTCGCCGGTGAAAATAGCGTAGTCCTTCCCGTTTTCATCCTTGAGCAGGTAGGTGGAACTTTCCATGGTGTGGCCGGGGGTGTGAAGTACTTTTATGGTGACATTCCCCACTTTCAGGATTTCGCCGTCCTTGGCGATGTGGGCAACGTAGTTGGGTTGAGCTGTAGGGCCAAAAACTATCTTAGCACCGGTTTTTTTGGCCAGATCGATGTGGCCGGAGACGAAGTCGGCGTGGAAGTGGGTTTCAAGAATGTATTTGATTTTGGCGTTGTCGGCTTTGGCCCGCTCGATGTAAGGTTCCACGTCACGCAGCGGGTCGATGATGACGGCTTCGCCGTTGCTCTCGATGTAATAAGCGGCTTCTGCCAGGCAACCGGTATAGATTTGTTCAACTTTCATGATGTATCAAAAAATTTAGTTAGGAAAAATGATGAGTTTCAAGCGACATTCTTCGAAGGTGAAAAGGTGTAAACTCGCAGGAATTTGTTTTGTGAAACAAGTAAACCCAACCGATTGAAAATCACCCGCCGGCCTACTTGCCTACCTGCCTACTGGCCTACTTCAAACTACGGGCACCTGCCGAAGCACGGTCTTTGGCATGTGGACAAAATTCGCATCTGGTTTTATTTTTTAAAATGATGAACACCACTGGCGTGGAATGATTTTTATCAAAAATGAAACCCGGCGTGCAGCGCTCATGCCGAAAAAAAAGTGATAGTCAAAAGTGCGGAAAAGACAAGGGGAGAATCAGTGACCAACGTCACGCAGGTATTATATTCTTCAATAAACCGCCCGGTTCTCAGGGTGGCAAACTCCACAATGGGATCTTCATTCAGGTAAGTTGGTATGCGTAATCCATGTTTTAAACGCTTACCCTCCCAAAAACCGAATCGTCTCCCCTTCCCTTTCCGCCTGCTCCAGCGTGTACGTCACCTTGTCCACCTGCTGTTGCACATCATTAAATAAGGTGATCGAACCGCCCCGGTTGCTCAGCAGGAATTTTTTGATCTGGATGGCGAGGAACTGCCGGGCGCCGATTTTCAGGTTTTCGATGGGCTGCACCCAGCCGTGTTTTTCCACCAGCGACCAGCCGTCGAGGTTCACCTCTTCGAAATGCGTGTTGAACAGCGTCACCGTCTCCCGCCACACGTCGCTGCCCACGGGGTTAACCAGGGCCGCAGCGATGAAAATTCCCTCCGAGATCACCTCCTCCGGCGGGGGCGGCGGCACCAGCTCCTTCGCCCGCTGCACGGCCCTGGCGGCGTTGACCTTGCCGTAACCGAACCACTCGCAGTGGCCTTTTTTATCATAATTTCCCTTGCAGTGGCCGAGGATCACGTCGTTGTTACCGTCCGTGATTTTATCGGTGGTTTCCTGTAAAATTTGGCGCACTTCCACGGCCGTCAGTTCCGGGTTCGCCGAGCGAACGAGGGCGGCGATCCCCGCCACCAGCGGCGTTGCGCTCGACGTGCCGCCAAATGCGCCGGTGTAGCGTCCGGCCGAGTAGCCGCCGCCTTCGTGGTGATTATCCGTCGTCCAGATGCTGCGGCCGGGCAGGCGCAGTTGCGGGTCGAGCGGGTGAAAATTGTTGCTTGGGGCGCAGAGCGAAATTTCCTTGCCCCAGTTGGAGTAGGCCGCCTTGCGGTTCTGGCTGGTGGAGGCCGACACGGCGATCACGTCCGGGTGCGCTGCGAAGCCGTTGAGGATGGAACCAGCGGTGGTTTTCAAGCCCGCCTTCGGGTGCAGCCATTGAAAATTAGCGTTGCCCGTTTGAAAAACCGGTGCATCGAAATTGCCGGAGGCAAAACAGATCACCACGCCCTTGCCACGAGGGCCGCCGGTGGCGGCGAGTTGGTGAAATTTTTTATCCAAAATCGAAGGCAGCGGTGAATAAACTGGCACCGTGTTCCAACTGCAACAAATCACGTCCGCCCGTGCGCCGGTGAAGTGAAAAATTTCCCACAGCGTATCGTCGTCAGCATTTAACCGAAACCGGACGGGCATGAACGCACAGCCCGGCGCCACTCCGACAATGCCCTCGCCATTTTCCTCGCCGATGGCGACGCCAGCAACCGCTGTGCCGTGACAATCGTCCTTCCCGGGAAACGGTTCGGCATCGCCGTCTGCGTAGTCTTTAGGAAAAACGACCTTGCCGGGGCCTCGCAGATCGGGGTGCGAGAGGTCGAAGCCATCGTCGATCACTGCCACGACGACGTCCCGGCTGCCACGGGTCAGGTCCCAGGCTTTCGGGGCTTCCACACCCGCATCGGCGGCAAGTTCCACGCCCCGTTTGCTGTGGAGGTGCCACTGGCGGGAGAAGTATTTGTCCCTGGGTTCGTAGGCGGGTTCGAAGCGGTTGATGAGGTTGGGTTCGGCGCTCAGGACATAGGGATGGTCGAGCAGGTCGCTGGCAATTTTAACAGGGTTTTTCTCCGCCGACTTGGTCACCCGGACGAGGAAAACGCCGTCCATGCCAGGGTATTTTTTGACGAAAGTCAGGCCGTGTTTTTCCAGCAAATTTTCGATGGTGGTAGTTCGGGTTTTGGGTTTCACCGTCACCACGATCAGGTCGGTGAGGTAGTAGCGGGTGCTTGGATCGCCCTCCGGGCAATAGGCGTGATGGCTCACGAGGTTTTCCAAACGGGCCGATTTCATCACGTCGTCGAGGGCATCGCCGGTGGTTTTTATTTTAAAAACATCACCAAAAACCTGCCTCACCTCCTGCACGACGCCCCACTCCGACAGCCGCTGCACATCCCTGAGCGACCGGGCATTGACGGTGAAAAATTCGGTTTCTTTCTGGATCGGTATGGCGTGGCCGCCACGGTGGAGGAGAGTTTTCATGGTGAATTGGTGAATTAGTAAATTAGTGAATTGGTGATTGCGCCGGGGCCTACTCGCCTACTGCCTACTTGCCTACCGGCCTACCGGCCTACTTCAAACCGACCCGACATGCACCTTCCGCCCGCCATTTTTCCGGTCTTCGAAAAAACGGTGGAGGGCGAAAACGGACGACTCGAAAGCAATTTTATCCCAGGGAATTTCCGCTTCGGTGAACAGCTTCGTTTCCAGACTCTCCTCCCCTACCCCGAATTTGCCGCCGATCAACTCACCAAGGAACTGGATGTAAACATGGTGAAACCTGGTGAAGGTAAAAATGGTGTGTACGCCCAACAGTTTCACCTCCGCCTCAGCTTCTTCCCACACTTCCCGGATGGCGCCCTGTTCCACTGTTTCACCGACCTCCATGAACCCGGCGGGGATGTTCCAGAACCCCTGCCGTGGCTCGATGGCCCGGCGGCAAAGCAACACTTTATCTTCCCAAAGCGGCAGGCACCCGGCGATGATCTTGGGATTATGGTAATGAATGGTCCCACAACGGCCGCACACAAGCCGGGGCCGGTTGTCGCCCGTGGGGACAATCGAAGAAAGATCAGGAGAACCGCAGTTGGAGCAAAAATTCATTTTTTTAGTAGGCCGGTAGGCAAGTAGGCAGTAGGCGAGTAGGCGCTTCGGGAAGGGTATTTCAAAATTACCCGGCTCCCTACTGCCTACTCGCCTACTTGCTTACCGGCCTACTCTCAAGATATCTTCCGGCACATCAATGCCGATGGTTTCAAATTCCGTCAGGGCGATGCCGATGGCGTAGCCGTTTTCCAGCCAGCGCAGTTGTTCCAGCGACTCGTCCCGCTCGAGCTGGCCGGGAAGCAGGGCCGCCACAGCCAACAGTGCTTCCCGGCGGAAGGCGTAGAGGCCGATGTGTTTGAAAAAACGGCCTTGCGCCAGCCACTCCGCTTGCGGCACATTCCGCAAGTACGGCACAGGCGACCGGCTGAAGTAGAGCGCCTGCATGTTTTCACCGAAAACAACTTTCACCACGTTTGGGTTAAAAATTGCTTCGGTTTGTTCAATCTGCTTGGCCAGCGTGGCGATGGGGTAGTTTTTGTTTTTGATCAAAACATCCACCGCCAGGTCGATCTGCGATGGTTGAATGAACGGCTCGTCGCCCTGGATATTTACAATGATTTCAATATCAGCGTATTGCGGGAGCGCTGCCACTTCGGCGCAGCGGTCGGTTCCGGAGGTATGGTCCGGCGAAGTCATCACCACATTTCCACCAAAATCTTTGACGTGGGTGAAAATGCGTTCGTCGTCGGTGGCGACCACAATATTATTCAAACCGGACTTCGACACCTGCTCGTACACCCGCCGGATCATGGTTTTACCCAAAATTTCGACCAACGGCTTCCCCGGAAACCGGGTGGACGCAAAACGGGCGGGTATGATACCGAGTGAATTTGTATTTTTGACCATGAATTTTTGGAATCAGGAATTAGTAATCGGGAATTTTGCAAACCATAACTAATACCTAATTCCCAATACCTAATTACAATAATGAGAAAGCTTGCTTTAACCCTTACCTGCATTCCACTTTTCCTTCACCTCTTCGCCACGGGCGACAGCCTGAGCTACCTCACGCCGAAAGATACGGTTTTCCTCTCGGCGGACGACTTTGGTAATAAGATTTTTGAACATACGATGGAGAAAGGCCAGACCTTCTACTCCCTCGCCCGCTTCTACGGTCTGAAGCTGAATGCGCTCTACGCCTTCAATCCGGAGGTGGAACAAGACGGAAATTTCGAACCGGGGCAGCGCATCAAAATCCCCATCCCTGACTCCGCCATCGTAAAATCTCCGCAGGATGCCTGGCCAAGGACTAAGTTTGCCCCCGTTTTTTATGTGGTGAAGCATGGCGACACGTTTTACCGCATTGCCAAAAATTATTTTCAAATACCGCTCGACACACTGAAAAAACGAAACCGCCTGGAAAAAACAGTGCTGTTCACCGGCCAGCGAATCCACGTCGGCTGGCTCAGTCTTGACGGCATTCCCGACTCCCTGCAACTGCTGAACGCCAATCCCATGAGCGCTAAAATGCTGGAGTTGAAGCTCCGCTACGATGCCGCCAAAGCCAACAAAAAAGAACAGTTCCACAACGGCGCCGCCTACTGGCAGCGGGAGAAAAAAGGCAACAACGACTACTACGCCCTGCACCGATTCGCCCCGGTGGGTTCCGTGGTGGAAATTACCAATCCCATGAAAAAGAAAACGGTGTACGCCAAGGTGTTGGCTCCCATCCCTGACCGGGCTTATGGCGATGATATCGTCGTCGTGATTTCCCCTTCCCTGGCCAAATTGCTGGATGCCAAAGACGCCAAGTTTTTTGTGGAGGTGAGGTATTTTAAATGAGTGAATGATAGAATGATGAAATGAGAGAATAGGGAGCCCCGGTAAATTCACTCATTGTATCCTTCTCTCATTCTATCATTGATCACACCTCCGGCGGCAGTATATTCTTAAAATGGCCGTTCATCTGCACTTTTCTGCGCAGCTCCTCCATTTCACGGGCCATAGGCAGTAATTTTTCCATGTGCTGGATCATGTAGTCCTGGCGGCTTTGTTCGTTGGTGATGCAAAGCAGTTCATACTCTTGCTGGAGGGAGAAACCCACGAGATGAGCAATGTCGTAGGTGTGGAACGAGGTCGTATTTTCAGGCAGCGGTTTGCGGATCTGCAGGATGTTGTAAAGCTCGCCGAGGTATTCGAGGATTTTCTCATTCTTGAGGAAATCGCCCTGCGTATCGAATGAAATGCGCTCTACTTCAGCGCCGGTGTAGAGACGGTTTTCCACCTGGGCAAAAAATTCATTGATTTTAAAAAGGCCGATACCCCGGGTACGGATGTCCATCTCACCTTTCGGGTAATGCTTGTCCACGGAAACCAGCTGAATTTCAGTACCTATGGTCTGCACTTTGTCGTCGATGTAGGAGGGAATTCCAAAGGTTGTTCCTTTCGCCTCACACTCGCTGATGAGCTGTTTGTAGCGTGGTTCGAAGATGTGAAGGTTCAACTCCTCGCCGGGGTAGGCGACCAGTCGAAGCGGAAAAAGCGGAAGGAAAACAGTTTGCATAACTCGGTATTTGCTGTAAAAATAAGGAGTTCGAATCGACCTTAAAACGTTTCGGGCACATTCCGGTTCTTAAAAATGAACCCGAGCAGCGGCAATTTGAAAATTCTTTCAACATCGAAAGCAGCAATTGTGTATGGATTTTTCACAAACACCTACCTCCTTACAGCTACCGGCAAAATGACATTTGAAATACCACCTGAACTTTGCTAAATTTCGGGCAAATTTCTACCCTAATCGATAACACACAACTGCCTACCCATTCATGATTTTCATTTTAACAATAAAAGGATGAAAAAAGCAAACATTTAAATATGAAGGCCATAGAAACAACTGCCTGGATAGACAATGAGGGCAAGATTCATACGGATGAACCACTGCCCGCCGGCATAGAGCAGGTTAAAATTATCATCCTCCTCCCTGAAGATGAGGATGATACCGGCGAGGGCAGGCCCCCTACCGCTCCTGATATTTTGAACGAACCGGCGGAAAACACCTACACATTGCCTGATGAAAAACTGCTGGCCAATGTGACCAGGGAGATCAAACGCTTGCCGGAACACCTGTTGCCTGAGTTACAGAAAATAATCTCCGGGTTATTAACTAAAAAACAGCCGTTACCGGGAAAAGAGAGAGGGCACACTTACGAAGAGAGGCTGAAAATAATAATGGAAGCAGGCAAATATTTAACTGAAAAAGAAAATTTTGATCAATACATGAAAGATTTCGAAGAAAGCACTCAGGATCGTCCCTTGCCTTTTCGTGAACCCTAAAATTTAAAATAAATGCGCCTTTTGGATAGCAACATCTTGATCTACTCAACATTGCCGCAGCATCTGCCAAAGTTAGTCCAACTCTTAGCCGATTCAGAAAGCGTAGTCTCAGAAATAACCCGGCTGGAAGCATTTGGCTATCATAACTTGACTCCCGGAGATAAAATATTTCTTGAAACGATCTTTTCAACCATGCAAACACTCGGCATTGATAAAGCCATCATCGACAAAGCCATCGAACTTCGCCAACAAAAAAAGCTATCGGTAGGTGACGCAGTTCACGCTGCAACTGCTCTTTTACACAACCTGGAACTTTTTACCAGAAATACAGCAGACTTTACATGGATACCAGGATTGAAGGTCGTTAACCCGTTGTCATAGATATTTTCTAACCTCCGAAAACCCACAAATCTAAAAATCACCAACACCATGCTTAAATCATTGAAAAATCAATTTCCAATCTACATGTACCTCGCCCTTTTGGGCCTTATTTTCATTCCTGCCTGCGGCAAAAAAGACATCGCACGGGCGAAAGAAATCCCTGACGCTGTAAAAAGCTACGTCTATGCCTACACTACCGGCGTCATTTCAAAAAACGACCCCGTACGCGTGCGCTTTGCCGGGGCTGCCGTGAGTGAAGATAAAATCGGCAAGGAAGCGGATGTGATTGATTTCAAGCCCTCTGCCAGCGGTACCGCCATTTGGGAAGACGATCACACCGTTCGTTTTGAACCAAAAAATGGCTGGGAATCCGGCACTTCCTACATTGCTACGGTCGACCTCGATGACGTTTTCGACAACCTGCCCAAGGAAGCCCGTAGCTTTGAATTCGACTTTCTTGTGCGGGAACAAAGCCTGAGCACTGAAGTCTTCGGCATCGAAGCCGAAGATCCGAACGACCTGACGAAGCAACAACTCAAAGGCTCCATCACGACCAATGACGCTGCCCAAACGGAAGATTTGGAAAAAACGCTCACCGTCACACAGAACGGCAAGGAACTGCCCATCACCTGGGACCACGACGCCAGCGGTCTGAACCACTATTTCACCGCTACCGGCATTTCACGGGGTGAAAAAGCGGCCTCCGTCGAGGTCAGTTGGAACGGCAAACCCATCGGCGTGAAAGTGAAGGATAGCCGAAAGATCGAAATTCCCTCGCTCAGCGATTTCAGCGTGATGACGGCGAGGGTGGTTTCGGAAGAAAACCAGTACGTCGTGCTGCACTTCTCCGACCCGCTGCAACCGTCGCAGGATTTGAACGGCCTCATCGGCCTGCGGGGCGGCGGACAGGCGGCGCAGGACGACGAATACTACTACGATGAGCAGCAGCCCATTAGCCTGAATTTCACCATCGACGGAAACCGGGTTTTCGTTTACCCCAGCCGCCGTTTGGCAGGCGAACAGACCGTCGAAGTGCGTCCGGGCATCCGCAATATTGCCGACCGGCGCATGGAAAAACCGACAATCTGGAAGGTGAATTTCGAGCAGGTGAAACCGAAAGTCCGGCTCGTCGGGCGGGGCGTGATCTTGCCAACTTCCGAGCAAGGACTGGTGCTTCCGTTCGAGGCCATCAGCCTGCAGGCCATTGAGGTGGAGATTTTCAAAATTTACGACAACAACATCCTCCAGTTCCTGCAAACCAGCGAACTCAACGGCACGAACGAATACGAACTTTCACGGGTAGGCCGGGTCATCCGGCGCCAGATGGTGCCGCTGAAAGGACTCAACCCGAACGCCAACCCCAATTCGTGGACTCGCTACGCCCTCGACCTCAGTAAACTTTTCAAAGCCGACCCGAACGCCATCTACCAGGTACGCATCGGCTTCCGGCCCGAATATGCAGTTTACCAATGTGATAACCAGACAAAAAACGACAACCTGAAATTGGCCAGCCAGCAAAATTTCACCGATGAAAACGGCGAAATCCGCTCGATGTGGGGTGACTACTACGGTATCAACGGTTACTACGAGAGCTTCAGGTGGCAGCATCGCACCAACCCCTGCTTCCCGGCTTACTACAATTCAGAAAATTTTGTGGAATCAAATGTACTTGCAACCGACCTCGGTATCACAGCAAAAGGCGGCGCTGACAATACCTGGTTCGTGGCCGTTGCCGATTTGAGTAGCGCCAAACCGATGGCTGAAGTGGAACTTGAATTTTACGACTACCAGCAGCAACTGATTCAGACGGCTAAAACCACCGGAGACGGCCTCGCCCAACTCCCGCTCGACCGGAAGCCGTTCCTCATCATTGCGAAAAAAGATAAAATGAAAGGCTACCTAAAAACTGCCGATGGCAACTCGTTGAGCCTCAGCCGTTTCGATGTAGCGGGAGCTATTTCACAAAAAGGCCTGAAGGGCTACCTCTACGGCGACCGTGGGGTTTGGCGGCCCGGCGACAGCCTGTTCCTGAATTTCATCCTCGAAGACAAGGATGCCACGCTGCCCGACAACTACCCGATCGCCTTCGAGCTGACGGATTCCCGTGGTCAAATGCAGTACAAAACCGTGACCACGAAAAACGTCCAGAACCTCTACGCCCTGCCCGTCGCCACCAGCCCCGATGCGCCGACGGGCAACTGGATCGCCACGGTGAAAGCAGGTGGCGCCACGTTCACTAAGTCCCTGAAAATCGAGACGGTGAAACCCAATCGCCTGAAAATTGACCTCGATTTTGGCAAGGAAGAACTTTCGGCACGGGACGAACCGGTAACAGGAAAAATCAAGGTGAACTGGCTGCACGGCGCCACCGGCCAGAATTTGAAAACAGTCGTAGAGGCACAAGTCAATCAGGTGAACACAGAATTTTCCAAGTTCCCGGATTACGAATTTGACGATCCGGCCCGCCGGCTTTGGGGCTCTGAACCCGTCGTGATCTTCGACGGAATGACCGACAAAAACGGGAACGCCAGTTTCACCACCGACATCTACGCTGATAACCAGACCGCCCCCGGCAAACTTAGCGTCAACCTGCGGGCACGTGCCTTCGAGAAAGGCGGCGATGCCAGTATTTTCAACACCAAAATCGGCTACAGCCCCTACCCTGCCTACACCGGTATTTTGATACCAAAAAACCAGTACGGCGAGAAGCGGGTGGACATCGGCAAGGATGGGAAACTCAAGTTCGTGGCCGTGGACGACAAGGGTAATTTATTGAAAAACAAAAACTTAAGCGTCGGCCTCTACCGGGTCGAGTGGCGCTGGTGGTGGGATTCCAACGACGACTACGTTTCACAATTCAACTCCAGCAACCACTTCAACGCCATCAGCAGCGACGGGGTGATGACCGGCAACGACGGCATCGCTACCTGGAATGTCAACGTCAGCGACTGGGGCCGTTACCTCGTCCGGGTCTGCGATACGGAGACCGGCCACTGTTCCGGCGACTTTTTCTATGCCGGGTACCCGTGGTATGGCGACGAAGGGGGCATCGCAGCCCGCCAGGAAGCGGCGATGATGACTTTTACCTCCGATAAAGACAAATACAACGTGGGCGACGACGTGGAAATTACTGTGCCGGCAGGCGACAAAGGCCGGGTACTCATCACCCTGGAAACCGGCACGAAGGTCATCCAGTCTTTCTGGAAGGAGGTTAAAAAAGGCGAGAACAAGTTCGAATTTGAAGCTACCAACGAAATGTCGCCGACGGTTTACGCTCACGTCAGCCTCATTCAGCCACACGGACAGACGCAAAACGACCTGCCCATTCGAATGTATGGCGTGATGCCGATCACAGTTGAAGATCCAAAAACGATTCTGAAACCTCTGATAAAAATGGCGGACGAGCTCAAGCCGGAGCAGGAGTTCACCGTGGAAGTGAGCGAAGAAAACAACGAAGACATGGCCTACACCCTGGCGGTGGTAGACGAAGGCTTGCTGGGTTTGACCAATTTTAAAACACCCGACCCGCACGGCGCACTCTACGCCAAAGAGGCTTTGGGGGTAAAAACCTGGGACCTCTACGACTACGTGCTCGGCGCTTACGGCGGCGAGTTGGAGCGCATCCTCAGCATCGGTGGGGACGGTGAAATCTCGGCCCCGCTCGAACGCAAGAACGCCAACCGCTTCAAGCCGGTCGTGCTGCATGCCGGACCGTTTTACCTGAGCGGCGGCAAGAAAAAACACACTTTCAAAATGCCGAATTACGTCGGCTCCGTCCGGGTGATGCTCGTGGCGGCCCATGCCGACGGCGCCTACGGCAATGCGGAGAAAATTGTTCCGGTGAAAAAACCGCTGATGGCGCTGGCTACCCTTCCACGGGTGCTTGGCCCCGGCGAATCGCTGAAACTGCCCGTCAGCATTTTTGCCATGGATAAAAAAGTGCGGAACGTGGACGTGCAGATCGCCGAAACCACCGGCCTGGTGAACATCAGCGGCGGCGCAACCAAGCAACTCAGCTTCGCCCAGCCCGGCGAGGACATGGTTTATTTTGATTTAAAAGTGGGTGAAAAAACGGGCATCGCCAAGTTCAAGATCACTGCCAGCGGCGCAGGCGAGCAAGCCAAACAGGACATCGAGATCGACGTTCGCAACCCCAATCCCTACGTCACCAACGTGTACGACGGGCTGATGCAGGGCGGCGAAAGCTGGTCGCAGGTTTTAAAACCCATTGGTACGCCCGGCACGAACACGGCCGTACTCGAAGTGTCGAGTATTCCTCCGCTGAAGCTCGGTGAGCGGCTGCGCTACCTCATCCAGTACCCGCACGGCTGCATCGAACAGATCACTTCCGGGGCTTTCCCACAACTCTACGTGGACAAGCTGATGAAACTGAACGACAAACAAAAAGCCGAGGTGAAAGGCAACGTCGAGGCTGCCATTGCGAAGCTGAAAAATTTCCAGATGCCCGCCGGTGGTTTCACCTACTGGCCCGGCAACGACTACGACAGCTGGGGTACCAACTACGCCGGCCACTTCCTGCTGGAAGCCAAAGCCGCCGGGTACGCCGTGCCAGAGACGATGATCGACCGTTTTGTGAAATTCCAGCAAACGACCGCCAAGCGCTGGAACCCGGACACCCGTGGCGACCGGTACAGCCAGACCGAACTCGACCAGGCCTACCGCCTTTACACTTTGGCCCTGGCCCGCAAGGCTGAAATGGGCGCCATGAACCGCATGCGGGAAATGAAAAACCTCTCTTCCGAAGCCCGCTGGCGGCTCGCTGCGGCGTATGCCCTGGCCGGTAAAAAAGAGATCGGCCAGCAACTCGCCCAGAACCTGCCCGTCAACGTGAAACCTTACGAGTGGTGGGGCAATACCTACGGCAGCAGCCTCCGGGACGAAGCCATGATCCTCGAAACGCAGGTGCTGCTCGAAGACATGACCGCCGCTGCCGCCAACCTGCGCCATGTGGCCGAACAGCTCAGTGCGGAAAGTTGGTACTCGACTCAAACGACAGCATACTCACTGCTCGCCATCGGCAAGTTTGCCGGAAAATCGAAGGTGAGCGACGAATTCAAATTCAGCTTCGACCTCGGCGACGGCAAGGTGGTGAATGCAGGCAGCAATACGCCCGTGATGCAAATCGACGTGCCGGTGAACGGCAACGGGAAGACAGTTACTGTGAAAAACACCGGCTCCGGCGTTCTCTTCGCCCGCCTCATCAGCACCGGCAAACCGCTCATCGGCGACGCCACCGCCGCCTCCAACAACCTGCAAATAGACGTGAGCTACTCGCTGCCGACAGGTGAAAAAGTGAACCCGAACGCCATTCCGCAGGGTACGGATTTCATCGCCGAAGTGATCGTGACGCACCCCGGCACCCGTGCGATGAATTTCGAAGAAATGGCACTGACGCAAATTTTCCCTTCCGGTTGGGAGATCATCAACGCCCGTTTGCACAACATGCAGGAGTTTTCGAACACCACCGTACCGGAATACCAGGACATCCGTGACGACCGGGTGCTGACCTACTTCGACATCCGGCGGGGCCAGCGGCAGGTGTACCGGGTGCGCCTGAATGCCGCCTACCAGGGCCGCTACTACCTGCCGACGGTGAGTTGCGAAGCGATGTACGACCACACGATCTCGGCCAGGAGGCCGGGGATGTGGGTGGAGGTGGTGAGTGGAGAAAGAAGCCTTTGATGAACTTCTGCCCTTAAAAACTGCCCTGAATTGCAGCCAACATTCAGGGCAGTTTTTATTTTGTGCACCGTGCTAATTTTTTTATGTTAGCCGGACCTCACAAAAAACACGATTATGAAAACAATAATCTTATTCCTATTCTGTCTTTCTATTTCCATCAAAACTGAAGCCCAGTCTTATCTGAATACACCCGGCGGTTATTTCTCCGGCCATGCAGGCATTGGCCCGTATGACGAGGGCTTGGTGTTAGGCGTTTGGTCAGGTGGAGGCTATCAGCTAAATAAATGGGCGGGGCTCGGAGCCAGCCTGACTTCACAGTTAGGGGCAGGTTATTTTGCATCCAGTTTCACCGGCCTTTCGCTGCAATACCGGATTCGTCCTACCGCCCGGTTCGTTGGCAGTTTCGATTTCGGCTATATTTTAAGGCATCGGCAGGGCACCGACTCCAACTGCGACATGCGTTACATTCCCGATTGGTATCCGTTTTATAAAATACAGGTGGGATGGAAACTGGGTAGTCTTTTCACGCTGGGACTTTGTGCTTCGGGCTTACCGGAGGTGAAGCATGAAATCTGGTTCATCGATGACACGACTGGCGCTTGCTCTGTGATCAGGGAACGCACTTACGAATGGACCACTTCCGGCGTCATGCTCACCCTGGGATTGAATTTGAACTGAGCCAAAACGCCATTTCACCCAAAAGAAAAGGGGCTTATTGCCCCTCCCCTTTTTTGATCGTTTTTCTTTTTTTGACTGTTTTTTTGACGGTTTTGCCGTCCTTGTCCAGCTCTTCGGTGATTTCTTCTTCGATAATGATGACATCGCCTTTTTCAGCGCCATCCTTTTCTGTCCAGATCATTTTATCTTCGACAAGATCCTCGACTTCAATTTGAATGTTTTCGCCTGACTTTTTACGAATGATTTTCACTTCTTTGTCTTTAAGTTCAGTCACTTCGCCATCTTCTGTAATGAAAATCATTTCATCGCTGCCATCACCTTCAACTTCCACATCCTGACCCTGGGTGACGATCTTGCGCTTGATGACCTTGCCATCTTTTCCGGTTTCCTTGATGATAATTTTTTCTTTACCACCCTCGTCCATCTCTACCGTAACATCCATGGTTTTTGATTCGCCAAGGTGCTCCTTCATCAGTTTATCTATTTCCTCCTCATTCACCTCTTCTCCCTCCCGGATGATTCTGGTCACTTTTTCCTCGCCGTTTTCATCGACAGTTTTGGTGACAACTTCAATTTTCTTTTTTGACTTTTTCTCCTGCTGCGCAAATGCATTTTGTGAAAACAATGCAATCCCCAACAGCAACAGTGTGATAGTTTTTAAAGCTTTAAATTTCATTGCATGCAGTTTTAAGTTAAAAAACACACAAAATTATGGCTTTTGGGGCACTTCGGTCGATTTATTCTTCGTCGGCAAAACCGGAACTTGCGTTAATTTGCGCTAAAAGCAAAACCTGCGATGCTGCCCGGTTCGATCCGCCATCTGTTTTTTCTGCCCGCCCTGATAATGCTGTTCCCGTTTACCGGGAAAGGGCAGCCCCTCCATATCCCGGTAGCATTCGACCACCTCACCCCCGAAAACGGCCTCTCCCACAGCACTGTTTACTCGACTTTGCAGGACCGCCATGGCCTCATCTGGGTCGGCACCCGCTACGGCCTGAACCGCTACGACGGCTACGAGTGCAAGGTTTTCCTGCCCGTCGAAGGCGACAGCACCTCGCTGAACGGGCCAACCGTCCTCGCCCTGATGGAAGATAAATCCGGCAAGATCTGGATCGGGCACCGGGAGGCGGGCATCAGCGTCTGGGACAGCTCGAAGGGCCGCTTCGAACGCTTCCCGAAGGAACCGGACGACGAAATTGACTGGAAAAAAATCTCCGTTCGCAGCCTTTACGAAGACAGCCGGGGCTGGCTTTGGGTCGGCACGCTGGGTAGCGGGGCTTTTATTTTTGATGAAAAACGCCGGAAAATCGCCCACCTCTGCCTCGTTTGCCCCACCAAAACCTTGGCGCTTGGCAACGATTTCGTCTTCGATTTCCAGGAAGACCACCTCGGCAGGGTCTGGATCGCCACCGACGGCCAGGGCCTCAGCGTTTTCGACCCTGCCACGAAAACCAACTCCCTCATCCACAGCGGTGATGCGCTGGATTTAAACAGCTACGAAAAATCGCTCTGCCTCGACCGCCAGGGTAACCTCTGGATCGGTACGGCGGGCAGCGGGCTGTACCGGTACGACCTGAACAGGCATCAATTCGAGCATTTTTTTTTCGATCAAAACAATCCCCGTCCGGGCCTCTCCCACAACATCATCATGGACCTGGCGCTCGATTCACTCGACCGCCTCTGGATTGCCACCGACGGCGGCGGGCTGAACATTTTCGACCCGGCCAGCAGGCAATTTCAACACATCACCGCCTCGCCTGGCTACCCGATGTCGCTGAATACCAATGCATTGTACCACTTGCTGTTCGACAACATCGGGAACCTGTGGGTGGGCACTTTCAACGGCGGCGTCAACATCCACAAGACGTTCAGCCCGCCGTTTTTGATCCACGAAAACCAGAACGACTACGGCCGGAAAGGCCTCAAATCCGTGCTTTCCCTCCAGGAAGACGATAGCGGTAAAATCTGGATCGGAACGGACGGCGGCGGCCTGTTTTACACATCGTCGGAAGACCGGAGTATCGAACTTCAAGTCGCCACCGCAGCAGGAACCCGGTTCCCAAAACCCGTGATCACCTGCCTCGAAACAGCTGAAAATGGTGGGCTGTGGGTGGGAACTTACGCCGATGGGCTGAGCTATTTCAACACCCGCACCGGCGCTATCCGGAATTACCGGCACCAGCCCGGCAACCCGGCAACCCTTTCCCACAACAACGTCTGGAGCATTGAACTCGACCGGCAAGGCGGGCTGTGGATCGGCACCCTCGGCGGTGGTCTGGACTACCTGACGCCGGGATCGCAGGTTTTCAAAAACTTTCAGCCAGAATTTGGCAATACCCGAAGCCTGTCCAGCGTACAGATCGTGGATATTTTACTTGATAAAAACGGCGAATGGGTCTGGGCGGCCAGCGAAGACAAAGGGCTGAACCGGCTGCACATTCCCACGGGTGAAATCAGGCGGTACAGCAGCACAAACTCAAATCCGAAAGAGCGGCTGAGCGGCGACAACCTCCAGTGCCTTTTTCAGGATAAAACCGGCCGGCTCTGGATCGGCACCGAGTTCAAAGGGCTGGACTGTATCGAGCCGGAATCCGGTGAAATCCTGCACTTCGACACCCGCCACGGCCTGCCCTCCAACATGGTCAACAGCATTGCCGAAGACGACCAGGGCTACCTTTGGATAGGCACGCAGCGGGGCATTGTCCGTTTCGACCCCGCCACCCGCACCTTCCTCGACATCGGCACCGACGACAACCTGAAAAACAACCAGTACAACCCCCGTGCCTCGCTGCGTCTGAAAAACGGCAGGCTGGTTTTCGGCGGCACGAACGGGTTTTCCATCCTCAATCCCGGCAGCATCCACCAGAATCCGCACGCTCCGAGGACCATTTTCACCGACCTGCGGCTCTCCGGCCAGCCCGTCCCCATCGGCCGCTGGAACGGGCGCACCGTACTCGACGGCAACCTGAACGAACCCGGCACCGTCGTCCGGCTCAGCTACGCCGACCGGGGCATCGTCTTCGAATTCACCGGCACCGACTACACCAAACCTGCCCGGAACAAGTTCGCCTACCAGCTCGAAGGCTTCGACGAAGACTGGAACTACACCGGCCCCGGCCAGCACCGGGCCATTTATTCCTTCCTGAAAGGCGGCACTTATTTTTTGAAAGTGAAAACCGCCAACAGCGACGATGTTTGGGGTGAAACGAGCACACTGCGAATCGAGGTGACACCGCCGTTTTGGGAAACCTGGTGGTTTTACCTGCTTTGCGTGGCGGCGGTTTTGGGCGTGACTTACCTGATTTTCCGGTATTTTCTGGAGCACCAGAAGGCAGTTTTTCAGGAAAAAACTTTCAAGGCCGAGCAGGAAATCCTGCGGCTGCAAAACGAAAACCTCGAAAAAGAAGTGGAAGCCAAACAGGCCCGCCTCAGCGCCTCGGTGTTGCAGAGCGCCCACAAAAACAAGTTCCTGGCCGACCTGAAAGACCAGATCCAGAAACTGGAATCGCCCGGCAAGGAAGTACCGCAGCGAGAACTGCGCCGGGTCATGCGGGCCATCGACAGCGAAATCAACCAGGAAGATTACTGGGAACAATTCCAACTCACCTTCAACCAGATGCACCAGGACTTCGTGCACGAACTTCAACGGCGGCACTCCGGCATCTCCACCAACGACGTCCGGCTGAGTTGTTTCATCCGCATGGGATTCTCAAATGCCGAAATCGCCTCCATCCTCAACATCACCGTCAACGGCGTCGAGCAGAGCAAGTACCGTTTAAAAAAGAAAATGGATTTGGACAAAGACGCCTCCCTCAACGAGTACATCTGGCAGTTGTAGAGTGCATTTTTTTTGAAAAAAAATCCCGGCCATCGGCCAAAGCCCAAGCCTGATGCGGGTTTTCACCGATTCCTGCCCTTCGGTGATTTTCGTCATGACAAGTGTTTGTCAGGTGCATTTTTTACGATTTTTCATTCCTCCCTCCGTCATTTGCGGCAAGAAAAGCAGCAGCGAAATCAAAATTAAGTTTGGCTCAAACAGCAGTTTTTCAAAAAAAGATTAGCGGTTCAATCTATTCACTTTACAAAATTTTCAAACTAAAAACTACCTCCCGGCAGCCTGGCTGAAGCCATTTTTTCAGAGTTGTCAGGAGGGGGAATTCAGAAATAAGGCTCATCCATACTTATCAGGTAAAATGGGCTTATTCAAATTGCTCACACTTCGGAGAGGCCGGGTTTTATAACCCGCGTTTCCGTTGAGTCATCGCCCGGTAGTTAACCCGGCCGCTCCGGGCGTCG
>JASBVF010000016.1 GCA_030147525.1 Bacteroidota bacterium | reverse complement strand
TTCAATTGCTAAATTCTAAACCATTGAAAAACGGTCCCTACTCGCCTACCGGCTTACTTGCCTACTTGCCTACCGGCCTACTCTCAAAAAGCTTTCCACAGCGCCACGTAATGCCCCGCCGTGCCTGCCAGCACGAACAAGTGCCAGACGGCATGGCTGTACCACATTTTTTCACGGGTGTAAAACACCACGCCAGCCGTATAAAAAAGCCCGCCGATACCGATCCAGGTCAGCACCTCACGGCTCATCAACGGCCAGACAACCGGTAGCACGAAGACGAACATCCAGCCCATGAAGAGGTAGAGCAGGAGGGAGAGCTTCTCCCATTTTTCCAGTAAAAAAAGTTTGCCCAGCGTACCCAGTACCAGCAGCGACCAGAGCACGGCGAGGTAAATCCAGCCGGTGGCGTTGTCCAGATACCTGATAATGAACGGGGTATGTGTGCCGGCAATGAGGAAGTAGATGGCAATGTGGTCGAGTTTGCGACAGAATTTTTTCGGGCCGGGCTTGTGTACGCTGTGGTAAACCGTGGAGGCGAGGTAGAGGATGAACATCGACACGCCGAAAAGTACGATCCCGGTCAGTTCCCGCCGGGAAGCACCGGTTTCAGCCGCCGCATTTAACAAAATCGGAGTACTGACGATGGCCAGCACGACGCCAAGGGCGTGGGTGAGGGCGTTGGCTTTTTCTTCTTTGAAATACCGTTCGGGGGTGATTTCAGACATACGGGAGTTTTTTTTTGCAAAGGTCGCCAATGTGGCGGAATGGGAATGTTTTGAAATGAAATTTTCACCGGCGGCTGACCTTTCTACTATTTTTGTTGTTAAAACCATCAGAACTTCAAAAAGCCGGCTAATATTTAAACAAAAACCTATGATTGCGGAAAAAGAAACCAAACTACAACATCCCAACGCACCCGCCGAAAAATCGAATTCCACAAAGAAAATTGCTTACGATTACGAAACCGTGCCCGGCGACCCGCTCGGCGCAAAAATGTACACCCTCCGGAACGGCATGAAGCTCTACCTGAGCGTCAATGATACCGAACCCCGCATTTACACCAACATCCCCGTGAGGGCCGGCTCCAAGCATGACCCCGCCGAAACAACCGGTCTGGCCCACTACCTTGAGCACATGATGTTCAAAGGCACCCGCCACATCGGGTCGCTGGACTGGAACGAGGAGCAGCAACTGCTGAAACAAATCTCAGACCTCTACGAGCAGCACCGCTCCGAAACCGATCCTGGAAAACGCCGGGAAATTTATCAGCAAATCGATGCCGTATCCAACAAAGCAGCAACCCTCGTTGCAGCCAGCGAGTATGACAAGCTCGTGAGCACGCTCGGCGCCCGGGGCACGAATGCCTATACCTGGGTCGAGCAGACGGTGTACGTCAACGACATCCCCTCCAACGAACTGGAACGTTGGATGAAGCTGGAAAGCGAGCGCTTCCGGGAGGTGGTGCTGCGACTGTTCCACACCGAACTGGAGACGGTGTACGAGGAATTCAACATGAGCCAGGCCCGGGATTTCCGCAAGGTCAGCAAGGAAATGAACAAGGCATTGTTCCCCTCTCATCCTTACGGCCTGTGGACGACGATGGGGCATGGCGAGCATTTGAAAAACCCGTCCCACGTCAAAATCCAGGAATATTTCCGCACCTACTACCAGCCGAACAACATGGCCATCGTGCTTGCCGGCGACTTTGACCCGGACGAGGCCGTGCGGCTGGCTGAGCAATATTTTGGAACCTACCAACCGGCCAGTATCCCTGATTTTTCTTTTGAAAAACAGCCTGAAATCACGGAAGTCATCCGCCGGGAAGTGCACGGGCAGGAAGCTGCTTATCTTCAGTTGGGCTGGCGCTTCGACGGCGCCAACTCTGCAGATGCCGACTACCTTACGCTGATTTACCGCCTGCTGTACAATGGCCGGGCCGGGCTGATCGACCTCGACCTGCTGCAAAAACAACGGGTGCTGGAAGGCCGTGCCTATGCCACGACGATGGAAGATTTTTCAGTTTTTCAGCTTTACGGCAAGCCCCGTGAAGGCCAAAGTCTGGAAGAAGTAGAAAGCCTGCTGCTGGAGGAGTTAGAAAAAATCAAGCGGGGCGACTTCCCCGACTGGCTGCTCGAAGCCGTCATCAAAGACCTGAAGCTCAGCGAATTGCGAGCCAATGAAAACAACCCGTCCCGTGCTGCGCAAATGACCAATGCTTTCATTTTGGGGATAAAATGGGAGGACTATGTCGCCCGTTTCGAGCGGTTGGAGGCGATCAGCAAGGAGGATATTGTTCGCTTTGCAAACGAGCGTTTCAAAGAAAACTACGTCGTCGTGTACAAGCGAAACGGCGAAGACCCGAACGTGATGAAGGTGGAAAAACCGCCGATCACGCCCGTGCAGGTAAACCGCCATGCGGCTTCTGTTTTTACAAAAAAATTCCTGCAGGAAGAATCGCCGAGGCTGGAGCCGGTTTTTCTGGATTTTAAAAAGGAAATTCAGACGCAAAAATTGACCGGCGGCGTAGAGCTGGATTTTATTAAAAACAAAAACAATCCGACGTTCATCCTCGACTACATCGTGGAAATGGGCCGCAACAGCGACAGGGAACTCGCCCTGGCCATCGGCTACCTGCCCTATCTCGGCACGGACCGCTACACGCCCGATCAACTGAAGCAGGAGTTCTTCCGGCTGGGACTGAATTTTAACGTATCGGCCAACAACGAGCGGGCCTACGTCACTCTGGCTGGCCTTGAAGAGTCGCTCGAGGAAGGCATTCAGCTTTTCGAGCACATCCTCGCCAGCGTAAAAGGCGACGAAAAAGCACTGTCCAACCTCGTGGACGACGTGCTGCTGCGCCGGGAAAATGACAAAAAAAACAAGGACGCCATCCTTCGCAATGCGATGTACAACTATGCCCGCTACGGGTCCGATTCGCCATTTACCAACCGCCTGTCGAAGGAGGAATTGCACTCCGTGCGTCCGGACCTGCTGGTGGATAAAATCAAAGGACTGAGCAGCTTCGAGCACCGGGTTTTTTATTATGGCTCAAAAGAAATGGACGAAGTAGCCGGGCTGCTGGGCCGTTACCACCAGACGCCGGGGCAGCTGAAACCGCTCATTTCACCAAAAAAATTCACTGAACTGCCGACGGATCGAAACCAGGTAATTTTTGTGGATTTCCCGATGGTACAGGCAGAGATCATGCTTGTTTCGAAAGGAACAGAACGCTTCAACCTGGAGGAGTTCGTGATGTCGGAGCTTTACAACACCTACTTCGGCTCAGGGCTATCGTCTATCGTTTTCCAGGAAATCCGGGAGTCGAGGGCACTGGCTTACTCGGCGAATGCGCTCTACCTCTCGCCGTCGAAAGCGGAGGAAGCCCACTACCTGCGCACCTATGTGGGTACGCAGGCTGATAAAATGCAGGAAGCGATTGAGGCGATGCAGGGAATCGTGGAAAATATGCCCGTCTCCGAAGATCAAATCGGGCAGGCAACACAGGCCATTCAAAAGAAAATCGAGACGAGCCGGGTGGTGAAAGACAACATCTACTGGAGCTACCGGATGACGCAAAAGCGTGGTTTCCATCACGACCTCCGTCGGGATGTTTACGATCAGATGAAAGTGGCCGGACCGGAGGATTTGCTGGTATTTCATGAAAAATACGTCAAAGGCCGCAGCTATACTTTCCTCGTGCTGGGCAGCCGGGAGAGCATTGACATGGGTTACCTGCGTTCGATCGGCGAAGTGACAGAGTTGTCAGTGGATGAGGTGTTCGGAGTAGCATAGCCCTCTACCCTACTCTATTCCTGCCTGAATTGAACTTGATTCGGGCGGGAAAAAACTATGGGTTCGGCCATTTGTCGCAGTGGTTCAGAATCCAGCCTTTCAGTTTTTTCTCATCTTCGAGGATATCGAAAAATGAATGCAGATATTTCCGGGCATGCTTCCGGGATCTTTTGTCGAAGTACGGGAAGTCCTCGCAGTATTGAATTATTTCCTGTTTTTTATCCAAAAAAAGCCGGGCAGTTTGCATGGTCATTTCTTCAGACCGGCTGAAGCCCTGGTAGTATCGGTCGGTGACGTCAGGAAGCTTGAGGCGTTCGTCCGGCACTGCGTAGGGGGCATTGACGAACCCGGAATAATCAAAATCATAGGGCACACAAATCACATTGGTCGTATTTTCGATTCCGTAAACCTTGATATTGTGACCACTGTAAACAAGCCAGTCCGTGTTGCCGATCATGAATTGAAAAAAGCACATGCGCTCGTATTCGTCCGTGTTGAGCATTCGATGTGAGATATTATTTTGCTCCAGGATTTTGCCTTGGTTCCGCTCGGCCATTTCGTCATGATGTTCGATGATAAAAGCGAAGCTGGCGTCAGGAGCACCTTTCCCATTGACGTCCACGTAGTTCATTTTTACCAATTGCACCTTCATGCTCTGATGGGTCAGCAAATTGTAAAGCCGGTAAGCAACATATTCCCGCAGCAACAATTGCTCGTATGATCCTGATTTTTTGCAGATGGAGACCAGCTTCAGTGTTTTGGGCCCAAGGTCCTTGTTTGAAAATTTGATTTTCAAGGGCGGAAACTCGCAGGTATTTCTCCGCATTTTCCCTCTTGCCGTTACCTCCACTTCCAGCTCGTGCCTGACGCCCTGCGCATCGACGTAACTCAACCTGGCAGGCTGATAATCTTTTACTTTTCGTTTGAATTTTAAATGCCGAAAATCCGTCTCCATGGTCATCTGCAGCGGCCGATCCTGCTCGAGCATGTCGAAAGCAGCAGAAAAGGCCGCTTTTGAAGTGGCTTCACTGGAAACGACGGGAGTCGTTTGCTGAAAAACGGGCGCCTGAAACAGCAACCAGGCAAGAATCGTCAGGAAGATTGTACATTTCATCTGGACAGATTTTTTTGAAAAAGACGGAAAAATGGCCGGGTGGGATGCAATTTAACCCATTCAGCGGACGAAAGCAGCTGATTTTAGGACGAATTATTCTTCCGAGCTGACGCAATTTCAACCCCGGCATGGGTCCGGGACTGAAACTACCGTACAGCCCGGCACTAATCTTCGGTAACTTTCAAGGATTGACGCAACCCCGCAAGCTGGTTTTTTAAATCAGCCACCACGCCCTGATATTCAGCATCCTCGTAAAGATTGTTGACCTCGTTGGGGTCTTTCGCAAGGTCATACAATTCCCAGGCGTCGATGTCATCGTAAAAATGGATGAGTTTGTAGCGTTCCGTCCTCACGCCGTAGTGTTTTTTCACAGCATGAAACCCTGGGTACTCGTAGTATTGGTAATACATCGCCTTGCGCCAGTCAGCCGGGGTTTGGTCTTCCAGGATCGGACGAAGGGACCGACCCTGCATGTCGTCCGGTATTTTCACTCCTGCAAAATCGAGGAAGGTAGGCGCAAAATCAACGTTCAGCGCCATCGCCTCGGTCACTTGTCCGGGTTTGATCGCTGCCGGGTAGCGCACCACGAGCGGCATGCGCAGGGAAGGCTCGTACATGAACCGCTTGTCGTACCAGCCGTGCTCGCCGAGGTAAAATCCCTGGTCGGAAGTGTACACGACGATGGTGTTTTTGGCTAAACCTGTCGAGTCAAGCCAAGCCAACACCCGCCCGATATTTTCATCCACGGAAGCCACGCTGGCGAGGTAATCCTGCATGTAGCGCTGGTATTTCCATTCGGTGAGGTCCTTGCCGGTGGGCGGGTTTTCACGAAAATTACGACGGACGGTTTCGTAGGCGGCATCCCAGGCGGCTTTTTGTTCGGGGGTGAAACGCTTGTAGTCATTTTCCCACCAGAGCACTGGTTTTGAGCCTTTCAGCCCGCCGGTGTTGTCATCTTTTTCAAAATCGCCGGGCATCATTTTCAGGTCGTAGGAGAGGAACATGTCTTCGATGCGCATGTCCTGTTCCCGTGCAGCGGCAGAGCGGGTGGCGTAATTGTCCCAGAAAGTTTCCGGCAGGGGGTATTTTTTATCTGAAACGAAGTCGAAGTATTTCGGACCGGGCATCCAGTTACGGTGAGGCGCTTTGTGCTGGTAGATCATGCAAAACGGTTTGTTCGGATCCCGTTTTTCAAGGGTCTGCAGGGTCAGGTCAGTGATGAGGTCGGTGGTGTACCCGGTGTATTTCAGGGTGTCACCGTTCTCGATCATATCCGGGTTGTAGTAGGGCCCCTGATCGATGAGCACGTTCCAGTAGTCGAAGCCGGTGGGATGTGATTTCAGGTGCCACTTACCGACGAGCGCAGTGAAGTAACCGGCCTCCTGGAGCAACTTTGGCAGCGTCGTCTGGCTGCCGTCGAAGACCTGGCCATTGTCGAGTACGCCGTTGAGGTGGCTGTATTTTCCGGTCAGCATCACAGCCCGGCTGGGAGCGCAGATCGAGTTGGTGACGAAGCTGTTTTTAAATAAAATCCCCTCCTTCGCAATGCGGTCGATGTTCGGTGTTTGAATGAGGTCGCTGCCGTAGGCGCTGATGGCCCGATTGGCGTGATCATCAGTCATGATGTAGAGGATATTCGGCCGGGGCAGTGGCTCGGTGGGCGGCTCAGCGCTTTGGGAGCAGGCAGAAAACAGTAGAACAAAGGCAAAGCTGGCGAGGGACAGGTATTTCATCGTTGGTTAGTTTTGAGTCAAAAATAGAAAAGCCCGGGCGGAATCCTAATGTCCGCCCGGGCTTTTGCACCGTGGGTTAGCTGAAAGTCAGATTATCCCCGCTTCTTCCGGTCCCGGTCAATCACTGTCATGATCTGATCAACCTGCAGGTTCTTGGCGATGATGGTCCGGTCAGGGTTCAGCACGTAGATCTCCGGCGTGTTGTCCACGTAGTATTTTCCGTAAATGGACTTATTCGTTTTATCAAAAACATTCACCCAGGGCATACCATATTTCTTAATGGCATCCCTCCAGGCTGCGTCCTCGGTGTTCACGGCGATGCCGTAAACGTCAATACCCTGATTTTTCCAGGCAGCGTAATTGCGTACCAACTGGGGTGTTTGCTCGGCGCAATGCTCGCACTCAGGGTTCCACATGTACACGATAATGTAAGGCGACTTCATTTCATAAATCGAGCGTGCCCTGCCGCTTGGGTCGTTGGCGGTCACATCCGGCGCTTTTTTACCGGTAAGGCTGGCTGACATTTCATAGGCCCGCTGCTGGAGGCCGAACACCTCGACAGAATCCGACCAGAAGGCCCGGTCGTAGGTGAAATATTTCTCAATCATATTTACAAAAACGGCCTGCGGGTCCATCAATGTGGAAGTTTTCGGGTCGTAGTTGAGCACCACATAGTTGGCGAAATACTTGAAATATTCAGGTTTGTCCAGCACCTGATCAACCAAAAAATATGCAGACTGGACAATTGAGTCAGGGTTCTGCACGGTAAGCTCGTTGACGTAACGCTTGAGCTTGTTCGAAATGACGGGCGTGTAGAGCAGGCGCTCATCGTTGAAATCCACACCTTCCCAGAAACGAGTGCGGTACAGGTAGCTGAAGCGTGCTGTGTCTGGCGTACCATCTGATTTGTAGGCATCCCTGACGTCAGGGTTCTGACCCGCTCTTTTAAACTTGGTGAAAAGCGTATTAGGGTGTTCGCTGAAAATTTTATCCAGGTAAGCCTGCCGCTCGTCAAGCAGTTTGTCCTGTTCGGCTTTAGCCTGCAAATAGGGATCGGTACCGGGGGCTGCCGACCGCATTTTCTGGGCATTAACCTGAAACATGGGGCGCTGGGTTTCCTCAAACCTGAGCGTTTCGTAAAGCAGCTCGTTGTCAAGACTTCCTTCCACTTTCATGGTGGCGTAAAGGTTGCTGACGTTGGTTTTCAGCGAAAACTTTTGATCGGCATCGATCAGCACCTGAAAGTTGGAGCCGTTGGGTAAGGTGATGTAGAACAACCCCGGCAAATAGGGTTCATTCGCTTTGAAATTAGCGACCCCCGAGGAGTTGATCTGAGCAGAATCAGCCTTGTAATTTTGCTCCTGAAATACGCCGATCAAATAAGCGTAGCCGGAGTTAAGCCCTTGCACCTCGATGGTGATGTCAGGGGTTTCGGCTTTTGCTTTAAAATCCTGAATGGTTTGGTATGTGCCGGTCGTTGAATTTTTGCCGGCTGCGGGAGTGGTGGGTTTGTCGCCGTTGCAGGCAAAAAACAGCAAGGCGACCGCAAACAAAATAATCTGTTTCATGGAATCCGATTTTTGGCGGCGAAATTAAAATGAAATTGCCGGGTTTGTTAAAAAATACCTTTTAACGTTAGTGGCTGGCCAAAGTTTCGGCCCGGAATGCGGGTATTTTTATTTTGTGGAAGACGTTGATGCCTCAACTATTCGATTGGGAAGTTTGCCGGCTCCATTCGCTTCTTTTTTTGAAATATTTCCTGGCGACGATCAGCAGCCCGAAAGACTCTCCGTCTTCTTTTGTCTGCTTGGCATGATGTGCTCCGTGCGCCCGTAAAATGGCCCGTGAATAACGGCTGTCAAGCTGCCGGAACCATTCAAACCGCTGATGGATGTACACGTCGTGGATGAGGAAATAAATCGCTCCGTAAATGGTAATACCCAGGCCGATGAAGAAAACCCAAAAATGAGGCGTCATCGTGCCGGTAAGGATGCAGGCGATACCCGGTGTTGCGAAAACGAGGAAAAAGAGATCGTTTTTTTCAAAAAACTTTCCCTCTTTGAAGTGAGGCTTGTGATGGTCTTCATGCCAGCTCCAGAGAATGCCGTGCATGACGTATTTGTGAGTGAACCACGCCACAAACTCCATGGCGCAAACAGTGGCGAGGGTTATTAAAATATAAATTAAGGCGGTCATGGTTGATGGATTGCTTAATTGCTTGATTGTTGGATATTGTTTCAGAACAATCCAACAAAAGAGTCATCAAAAAAGATTCAGCCGCATCCGCACAGCGGAGCTGAATAGCAGGAAAATTTTCTTTCCGTCGTTCACCCGGATACGCTGTTCTTTCACTTTGGCAGCGGCAGTGTGGCGGATTTTTTTGAACAAATTTAAATAATAAACATAAGCCAGGTACACCCCGAAGCGGGCGCCTTTCGGCAAAGCCAAAATTCCAACCAGCGCATCATCAAAATCTTTTTTGATTTCCACTTCGATTCGCTCCTTGTCCTCACCGGTGAAATTATTGAAATCCACACCGGGAAAATACACCCGGCCCCGGTCATCGAAATCGCTCTTAAGGTCTCTGAGGAAATTTATTTTTTGAAATGCAGCACCCAGGCTCCTGGCAGGAGATTTCAGCCTGTCAAACATCTCCCGGTCGCCTTCGCAAAATACCCGCAGGCACATCAAACCCACCACTTCCGCAGAGCCGTAAATGTACTTTTCGTACAAACCTTCGCCGTAAATGGAATGATGCAGATCCATTTCCATGCTGTCGAGAAATGCATCGATCAATTCCTGCTCAATTCCGTATTGGTTCACCACTTCCTGAAAGGCATTCAGCACCGGATTGAGACTGATCCCCTCCTCGATAGCCTGGTAGGTATCCTGACGAAAACGCTGCAGCAACTCAGCCTTCGGGAAGCCGTGAAAAGTATCAACAATCTCATCCGCAAACCGCACATAGCCGTAAATGGCATAAATGGGCATGCGGAATTTTTTATCGAAAACCCTGATTCCGAGAGAGAAAGAAGTGCTATACCGATTGGTAATCAGCCGGCTGCATTCCTGGCATGTTTGGTTGTACAGTGCAAGCATTTTTCAAGTTGGCGATAAGGCAAATAAGCGAGAGGACAGGGGGGCGAGCAGCAACAACCGGCTTGCCCGCCGACTGACCTACCTGCCTGCTTGCCTGCTGATTTCACTGGCAACTACCTGCCCGGAGATCAGCGACGGCGGCACGCCGGGGCCTGGAGCAGTGAGTTGGCCGGTGTAATAAAGATTTTTGACTTTGGTGCTTTGAATTTTAGGTTTTAAAAAGGCCGTTTGGAGCAATGTATTGGCCAGACCGTAGGCATTGCCTTTGAAGGCATGGTAGTCGGCTTTGAAGTCGTTGTGAGCAAAGGCCCGCTTATAAATTACATGATTGCGAACGTCTTGTCCGGTCAAATCTTCGAGGCGCTCCATGACGATGTGGTAATACTTTTCACGCATTTCCTCCGTGTCTTCAAGGTCGGGCGCCAGTGGAATGAGGACGAACAAATTTTCGCATCCTTCCGGCGCAACGCTGGCATCAGTCACGGAGGGAGCACAAACGTAGAACAGCGGATCACTCGGCCACTCTGGTTTTTCGTAAATTTCAACGGCGTGCTGCCGGAAATTTTTATCAAAAAATAAATTGTGATGCTGAAGGTTATCCAGCTTTTTGTCAATGCCCAGGTAGAAAAGCAGCGACGACGGCGCCATCACTCTTTTGTCCCAGTATTTTTCAGAATACTGCCGGTTTTCTTCTTTCAACAAATGCTGCTCAACGTGGTGATAGTCGGCTCCGCCAACAACTATATCGCAGGCAAATTCACCTTTCGACGTGATGACTTTGGTAGCATGCCCGTTGGGAACATAAATTTGCTTTACCTCCTGCCCCAGCTCGATTTTTACGCCTAACTCCTCCGCCAAGGCGACCATGCCTTCTATAATTTTGGCCATACCGCCCATCGGATACCAGGTGCCGAGCGCCATGTCGGCATAGTTCATCAGACTGTAGAGCGCAGGGGTTTTTTCAGGAGTAGCTCCAAGAAAAAGTACCGGAAACTCGAGCAGCTCGATGAGTTGCTGATTTTTGAAAAGCTTGCGTATGTGCGAGGACACAGACTGAAACATTTGCAACCGGAAAAGGCTGGCGACAATGCGCAGGTCGGCAAACTCCCAGAACGAAAGGCTGGGTTTTCGGACGAATTCGCCCATGCCCACTTCATACTTGTACTTCGCTTCAGCAAGGAACTTTTTAAGATTCGCACTACTTCCGGGCTCGTAACGCTCAAACATCTGGCAAAGCTCCTCCACGCCGGCAGGTACATCCATCGTGTCGTTTTTACCAAAAAAAATACGGTAAGAGGGGTCGAGGCGAACAAGGTTGTAATAGTCAGATGTCTTCTTCCCGAAGCGGGCAAAATATTCTTCAAAGACTTCCGGCATCCAGTACCAACTGGGGCCCATATCGAAAGTGAAACCCTGTGTTTCAAATTTTCGTGCCCTGCCACCGGGAGCATCATTTTTTTCCAGAATGGTCACATCGTAACCATCTTGAGCAAGGCAACTGGCTGCTGCCAGGCCTGAAAATCCGGAACCGATGACGATTACTTTTTTTGCCAAAATATTTGATTTTAGTTCGCAATAACTGAGCGATAAAAATATGCGAATTTCGCTTTTAAGCAGTTTTTTTACCTTTTGGTGAAAAACGGTGGTTTAAACAGAGGCTATTTTGTTTTGTTTAGCTTTTCCCTGTTAAAAATTTAAACAAAATGAAATTTTGAGCGCGTCTTCGCCGCTTTGCTTCCTGTTCAGCTGAATAATTAAGCATGGGAAATTAACATGAACTTCAATCTTCCTTTTAGAAACACCAAGCCGAAAGAGGCCGATGACCTCGGCTTCGGCACCCGCATTACTGGTGAAGGCAGCCGCCTACTCAATAAAAATGGCAAATACAACATCCGGAAAATTGGCTACAAAGCGTGGACTCCTTACCAGGACATGGTAGAAATGCCTTGGGGCCAATTCATGCTGATGGTGGTCACACTTTTCATCAGCGTAAATGCCTTGTTTGGTTTGCTATTGCTTCTGCCGGGCATGGATTGTTTGAACGGCGTGATTACGGGCAGTTTCTGGAGTGAGTTTTCACAGACTTTTTTCTTCAGCGTCCAGACTTTCACGACAGTGGGATATGGCGCAGTTAGTCCTGCCTGCCTTTCCTCAGATATCATTGCTTCAGCCATTGCACTCACCGGGCTGATGGCTTTTGCCCTGGCGACCGGTTTGTTTTTCGCACGTTTTTCAAAGCCTAAATCCCAAATCATTTTCAGCAAAAATGCACTCATTACGTCTTACAAGGATGGGTTGACGGGTTTTATGTTCCGGATTGCTAACCGGCGGGACAATCAGGTCATCAACCTTGAAGCTAAAGTTTCCATGTCTTGGGTGGAAGATGATGGCTTTAATAAAAAACAGCGGCGTTTTGCCCGCCTGCCGCTTGAAATTGAGAAAGTGGTCATGTTACCACTTAACTGGACCATTGTTCATCCTATTGATAAAGATAGCCCGCTTTTTGGAAAAACGGCAAAAGACCTGGAAAGAATGAACATGGAGATCATTGTTTTGATCGAGGGTTTTGATGAAACTTACTCCCAAACGGTCCATGCAAGCGGCTCCTACTGCGACGAAGAGTTGCTTTGGAATGTAAAGTTCAAACCAATGTATTACCCCGGAAAAAACCTTCAGACTGTGCTCGACCTGGATACAATCGATGAGGTGACGCAGATTTAAAGCTTCACAAAACGGCAATAAAAAAAGTGATGTTGCAGACTTGCAACATCACTTTTTTATTAAAAACCAATCTCGGTATTACGGATGAAACACCTCGATCTCATGGTTCCGGATGATAAGATCCGTGAACTTTCCTTTGAAGCGGGTAGCTTTCACGATGTGGTTGTCAATCCAGTGGTAATTGCCGCCACGAGGTTTTCCAAAGAGGATGCTGTGGTACTTAAAACCATGCTTATCCAGCCACTCCTCCGTTACCTGGCGGTGTTCTTCCGTGCGGGAAGTGAAGAAAGTGATGATATGACCTTCTTCATACCACTTGTTACAAATTTTCAAGGCATCCGGGTAAGGGGGCACAATGGCCATTCTCTCCGGCTCCTCATTCGGCACATCGTCGCAGATGGTTCCGTCAATATCGATTAGAAAATTCTTTTGATCTTCAGGAAGAACGGGGCTGATATGTTCCCCTTTCTCATTGAAAGCCTGCACCAGGCTCGGCTTTTTATTGTCATGCATAGCGAACGAATTGAAAGGTTCGGGAGATTCACAGCGCAATAATGTAAGTCCGGAAACTCAGGAACCATAGTGTCAAGAAAACGCAAAGGTAGTAGTTCTTACACAAATTGCGAATAATTTTCAGGGAATACTCACTTGTTTCCGGCGATGGTTTTCCGCAAATCCTCGTACGAAGCCAGAATTGTCTGGTAAAGCGAGTCTTTGTCCAATTTTATATCAACCGGCGGCAGGCCCAGCACCCCGGAAGGATTTTGACCCGGCTCCAGTTCTCCGTAGCGTTCCACAGCTTTAAAAATGCCATTTTGATCAAGGTAGTAGGTCACCTCTTTGGCATAGGGAGGTTGGGTATGCCTGATCCATTCACGCTGTTTGTACAACATGATGTGATTACCCTCGAGGTAATAGATTGTCATCCACTCCTCCTCCTCAGGTGTGAGCTTCTGAGCGATTCTGAAAGCGGCTCCTTCATTTTCCAAAATACCAATAGACCCTGCATTGTTGGGAAGCTTAATTTTCTTGACCGGATTTTTCAGGTTTGCTTTTTGAACCTGCTCTACCTTGGCTTCGATCGCTTGAATTTTTTCTTCTTCATTCATACCTTCCGTCAGAAAACTGAAAGCGGAACCCTCTGTTTGTTGTGGCTGAGCATCTGTTTGTGCCTGCGATTGGGCATTGGACTCATTTTCCTGACAAGATACAGCAACAACAAGGAGGGCAACAAAAAAAATAATTCGTTTCATATTTAATAATTTTAAATTGGCTATCCAAAAAGCATGCAAATTTGACAAATTTCACGGTGACAAAAAACCTTTTATACGATCCGGTCAGTCTGTGCCTTGTTATTTGCCGGAATTATTTTTTTGACCTTTCTTACTTTCGGACCTAATTTCGTCAAACCATGCGTGAAACAGCTTTTATCAAACAGAATGAGGAAAAGTGGCGGGAGTTTGAGCAAATCCTGGAAGGACACCGCAATGACCCTGAAAAACTCAACGAACTTTTCGTTCAGGTAACGGATGACCTTTCCTACGCCCGTACTTTTTACCCCAACCGCTCCGTGCGGGTTTACCTGAACGGACTGGCTCAGCGAATATTTTTCAATATTTACAAAAATAAAAAATCAAGGCGCAGCAGGTTTATCGCATTCTGGCTCGACGAGTTACCACAGTTACTGTACAACGCACGCAAAGACCTCCTGCTCTCATTTTTGATTTTCTCCATCGCTGTCGCAATCGGCATGCTGTCCTGCTCCGCCGATTCTGATTTCCTGAGGGTAATCCTTGGGGACTCTTACGTTGAAATGACCGAGGAAAATATCCGATCAGGCGACCCCATGGCGGTTTATAAAGAACGCGGTGAGTTCAACATTTTTTTGGGTATCACGCTACATAACCTCGTAGTCGCTTTCCAGACTTTCATCATGGGGATTTTTTTTGCCATCGGCACCATTGGCAGCTTGCTTTACAACGGCATAATGCTTGGGGCATTTCAGTATTTTTTTATTGAAAGAGGGCTGTTTCAGGAGTCATTTCTGGCTGTGTGGATGCATGGAGCTTTCGAAATTTCGTCTATCGTCATTGCCGGTGCAGCCGGGCTTACCATGGGCAGAGGGCTGGCGTTTCCGGGAACGCTGAGCCGACTGCGATCATTTCAACTCGCAGCCCGGCGGGGCATGAGTATTATGGTCGGGGTCGTTCCGTTATTCGTCGTGGCAGGTTTCACGGAAAGCTACATCACCCGCCACACGGAATTACCCGACTTACTGCGGGCAGGTTACATTTTTTCCTGTTTCGCTTTTGTGTTTATTTATTTCGTTTACTACCCACGGAGGCGAGTCAGTAAGGGGTTTTCACAATCACTGGAGGCATTGCACCTCACCCCCGATATCGACCGGACAATCGATTTTTCTCCTGTGAAAACGACCGGAGTGCTTTTCACGGATTCCTTTATCTTTCTGAAGACCCATTTCAAACCCATCGCCTGGGCTGCGGCAGGTGCTGCCATTTTCTATTGTGCCGGGGCTTTTCTGGCAGCGGAAGTACCTGCAAGCGAACTCTTTTCCATCGACCATGGCATTTTTGGCACATTGCGGGCATTGCCCGGATTTTTTGTCAACCCGCACCACCCCTGGCTGTTTCCGCTCACCACCCTGACCATTGCGACGGTAGCTTTCACTGCCCAGCATTTGGTGGCAATGCGGGGAAGTGATTTCATAAAAACCAACGCTGACAACACAGCTGCCGATTTCAGTATCCGCATCCTCCGGCTTGCAGTTGGCTTTTTTAAAACACTGATAGCCAGCATTTTATTCAGCTTTTTATTGTATGAAATGGATTGGTACACGGTGGTGCTGATCTGGTTCTTTTTCCCGTTAATTTATCTTTGGTCCCAAACCATGCTATCGGAAGGCGTAGGATTGATCAAGGGGCTTGGGCGTGCTTTTCAGCTCTCGGCTGGTGTTTTTGGCCAAATGCTGGGCTTGTTTTTCACCCTTTTACTTTGCGGCATCCTTTTCTTCCTCATTCTCGATACGGGCGTACTTTGGTTTTTACTTGAAATCATCAGCATGAATTTTTTCCTGACCGAGGCAAATGCACTGGCTTTTTCAAACATCCTCATCACTTTCATCACCTTTTTCGTGCTGTTGATGATTTTTGGATTGTGGACGGTGGGCTGCGGATTGCAATACTACTCCAACCTGGAGGTACAGGAAGCAAATTTTCTGAAAGAAAAACTGATGCAGATCGGCAAACGGGAACGCATACGTGGAATGGAACGGGAAAGCTGATTGAACCTGATCATCAATGAATTAGGCCCGTCATTTATCCCAAAAGCTCCTTCCCGATCGACAGAAAAAGTGTCTCGACGTTTTCCCCGGTTTTGGCGCTGGTCAAACAATCTGCGGGATGAGGCAACTCGGCTTCTACCATCCCGATTTGCTCAGCCGTCACGAGGTCAACTTTGTTGCCAACCACCTTCAGCGTCACGCTTTTCAGCATCTTTCCAAGGTAATCGAGATCGGATTGCATGTTCAGGTAAGTGGACGGTCGGGTCAGGTCGAAAACATAAATGACTGCGCTGGCGCCAAGGTAGTAGGATTGGGGCACCTTCTCCTGAGCCACCTCCCCGGCTACATCCCAGATGAGCAGCGAAATTTTCCGGCCATCAATTTCCACCACCTTTTTGTCCACTTTTACGCCAATAGTCGACAGGTATTTTTCACTGAATTTCTGGTAGAGAAACCGGTTGAACAAGGATGTTTTGCCAACACCAAAACACCCGGTGAGTACGATTTTCTTGCTGATCATAAGGTCTCGGTTTTAAGCTTACCCGCTGGGAGGCTCGTGGAAGTTTTAAAAAAATATTTCTCAAGCCGCCGCTTGATTTCGTAGTGCGAGGAGCCGTCCCGTTTTTTCAAGTTGATCCTTAGCTCCGATTCAGCAAATTTTGCCAGACTGTCCGAAAGCTCCGACCGTTCTTTTGCGGAAACGGAGCCTGAAATAGCAGCAGCGATGTAGTAAGAAGAAAAATTTTCAAGATGAATGCTAAAGGTTCCGTATTGTACGGATTCAAGTTTTTCGCTGCCACGCCTGAATGCATCTTCCACGAATGCCTTGATCGCCGTCAGCATGCCTGCCACCATATCAAGATCCATCGTCTCCTGCCGGGAGGCACTGCCCAACAGAATGCCGGAATGATGCTCGATGATAAAAATTTCTTCGACCACCGGACCGTCCAGTTTTTGCAGGATGTCTTCTGCCATTTTTTGAGGCTTGACGCCGAAAAGTGCGTATCGAATCCTGCCAATGATGCCAACCTGAAAAGTATTTCTAATCTGTTCCTCAATGCTTTCCTTCAGCAGCTGAAACTGATGCTGAATGTACTTTTTAATCATCTGCCCAAGCGCAGGGTAGATGATTTCAAGCAACTCTTCCCTCGAGCTTTCGAGTTTTTTATCAATGATATCCTCTACAGCAAGGCGGAATTCTACCGGAAAATTTTCTTTAAAAAATTGCAGGCGCTCTTCCAGTATGGGCGAAATTTTTTGCGAGAGCAATTGCGGGTCGTCCAGCGTTTTCTTTAAATGCTGAAGCTCCTCCCGGTCTTCTGCCAGCAGGATTTCCCGTAATTTGTTCATTAGCAATCGTTCATCCATGTTTTTCAGGAAGCAGGTAACAGGCAAGCCGGAAGAGGAAGGTCTAAACGTTCCGGAAGTCAACTTTTAAACCCTTTCAACTCATTTCAACTTTGGTGAAAATCACTCGCCCATCAGTTTTTTACTTAGTTCGGACAGCAGTTTGCCCAGGTCATTTTTGTCGCTCCGGCTGATGGTCAGCAATTTTTCATCGAGGCGGCTAATCTGTTCGTCAAGCATTTTTTCGATACGGTTAAACCGCTCGTTCATCGCCTGCTCCAGCTGCCGGATTCGCTCGTCCGATTTTTGATTGAAGCTTGAAAGCTCGTGGTTGAAATGTTCCTTCACGCCGGAAATCTCTTCGCCAAATTCTGAGAATTTATTTTCGTACTCAGACATTTGTTGCCCCATGAGGATATTCCGGATGGTAGAAATCTCGCTCAATTGTGCGGCAGATAGTTGTTCGTTTTTTGCTGGCATTGCATTCAACGTTTTTTTGGAAAAAGGAAAAGCAGGATGTGTATCGTCCCGAAAACCAAATGTCCGGAAAAGTAGCTGGTAAAACAAGTTACAGCATGCTCATTTTCAGCGAGTTCAGTAATTTTATTTTTTCGAAAATGCCGTTTCAACCACTTTCAGGGCTTCGCCGAAAACAGCCGGAGCGGCTGCCACCATTTCACCACCGAACAAAAAATTGCTGCCACCGCCAAAATCGCTGACCTTCCCGCCAGCCTCCTCCACCAGCAAAATTCCCGCCGCCACATCCCAGGAACTGAGACCGTATTCGAAGAAAATATCAAACCGTCCGCAAGCCACGTAAGCGAGGTCAACCGCTGCGGCTCCAAACCGCCGAAGCCCTCTGGTATTTTTCATAAAATGCTCAAAAGCAAGGAAATACGATTTCATCCGGTCGTAATCCCGGTATGGAAACCCGGTTGCTACGAGTGAATCCATCAGCGTTTCCCTAGCAGAAACCCGGATGGGTTTACCGTTCAGAAAGGCCCCGCCGCCCCGCCAGGCGTAGAAACACTCCTGCCGGTTGACTTCGTAAACGATACCCAGTATAATTTCCTGATTCTGCCTAAGCGCCACACTGACAGCGAAACAGGGAAGCTGATGCAGAAAATTCGTGGTTCCATCCAGCGGGTCAATGATCCATTGAAATTCACCTTCCTCCGCAGCCACGGTTTCCTCTTCCGTCAGAAAAGTAGAGCCGGGCAGGAGTTTTTCCAATTTTGAAACGAGCTGCTCCTCCGCTGTTTTGTCCACGTAGCTCACGAGGCTGTTCAGGCTTTTGGTTTCAATGTCCGTTGCGCTGACTTCTCCTACCTCGTGGCTGATAAACCTAGCCACCTCCTCAACGATTTCACAGCTTTGACGGCAAAGTTTTTCAAGTGCAGATAGATCCATTTTATGAAATTTTTTGACCGAAAAAAGGTCTAAGTATTTGATTTTCAAAGAAATAATTACGACTCCGCCAACTGGTAAATATCCGGAAGATTGCGGCAGAGCCCGTCGTAATCCAACCCGTAGCCGACTACAAATTTGTCCTCAATTTCAAAACAGAGGTAATCCACCTCCATCGGATATTTGAGCGCTTCGGGCTTGAGCAGCAGCACGGCAAGCTTGATGGAGGCAGGCTCCATTTTTTTCAGGTCCGATAAAAAATGACGCATCGTTTCGCCGGAGTCGATGATGTCTTCCACGACGATGACATGGCGGCCTTTAACAGGCACGTCCAGTCCAAGTACCGTTTTCACTTTTCCGGTGGATTCCGTGCCATCGTAGGAAGCCAGCCGGATGAAGGCCACTTCGCATTCGCAGGCCGAGGCTCGGACGAGATCAGCAGCAAAAATGAAGGAGCCGTTCAGCACACACAAAAATAACGGGCGTTCGCCTTGATAATCTTCACTGATTTGGCGGCCAATGGCCTCCACTTTGGCGGAAATTTCCCCGCTGTCGATGAGGGTTTCGAAGGTAAGGTCGTGGGCAGTGATGCGTTTTTTCATAGAAGAATCATTGACGGCCAGCAAATGGCCGGATTGCTTTAGCCCACGAAGAAAAGGCATTTGAGACGAATGCCCAAGTTAAGCTTGAATGAAAAAATCAAGCGGGGTTCGAAGGTATCAAACTCTCAAGGTATTCAACCAGCAGGCGGATACCGAAGCCGGTTGCACTTTTTTGCGAAGAAAACTCTGAATCACCTACAGCAACACCGGCAATATCCATGTGCGCCCAGGCCGGGTGTTTTTCAATAAAAGCCTCCAGGAACTTAGCCGCCGTAATCGCTCCGGCAGAGGGGTTGCCGCTGAAGTTTTTAATATCGGCCACATCCGATTTGAGTTCCTTGGCGTAATCATCCCAAAGTGGCAACTGCCAGAGGCGCTCTCCGGTTTTTTCGCAGGCCTTGAGAAGCTGGCCCGCCAGTTCATCGTTGTTGGAGAAAAGCCCGCCGGCGTAACTCCCGAGCGCCCGGATTGTCGATCCGGTGAGAGTTGCAAGGTTGATCAAAATATCCGGCTTAAAATTGCGGACGATGTACGTCAGGCCATCAGCGAGAATGAGCCGGCCTTCCGCATCGGTGTCAATGACTTCGATGGTTTTGCCGTTGTAGGAGCCGATGACGTCGCCGGGGCGGATGGATTTCGCATCCACAGAATTTTCGGTTGCCGGTACGATTCCCACCACGTGAAAGGGAAGCTGCAGCTTAGCCACCAGTTCCATCGTGCCCAGCACAGCTGCTGCGCCCCCCATGTCCGTTTTCATGTAGTGCATGTTGGCGGAGGGTTTGATCGAAAGCCCGCCGGTGTCGAAGGTGACACCTTTGCCGACCAGGCCGATTTTTTTGAGCGGCTTTTTCCCTTCGGGAATGTACTCCATCACGATAAAAGTGGGAGGAGCTTCGCTACCGCGGTTGACAGCGAGCAGGGCGTGAAAGCCATGTTTTTCTATTTCCTTTTTCTCAAAAACCTGGACCCGGTAGCCGTATTTTTTTCCGGAATCCTGCGCCCACTGAGCCAGCGTTTGCGGAGTTTTTTTGTTGGCAGGAGCATTCACGAGGGTAAAAATTTCGAGCTGGGTGCCGGCAGTGGCTTTACCTTTTTCGATGGCTGCCTGTACAGCGCTTTCGTGTTCCTTTGTTACAAAAATGGCTATCCTTGCGCCGGCATCAGGAGTGGGGTTGCCGTTTTTCTTTTCGGTTTTGTAGAGGCCGATGTCGTAGCCCCCCAGCAGCATGCCGTTGACGGCAGCTTCTACCCAGCCTGCGGGGTTTTCAGGTGCATTGCTGTGCAGAAAGCTGACAGCGACATTGGCCGGCAGGCCTGCTTTCCTTTTGAAAACGAAGGAGCGAAAAGCGTTGATGATATCGATGGAACGAGGTTTTTTGCCAAGCCCCAACAGGAAAATGCGTTTGCTTTGTTGGTTTTCAGTAAAATAAAGGGTGTGCACCTCTTTCGATTCTGCTTTGAAATCAGTGCTGATCAGGCTGGCCGGAATGCCGGTTTTTTCAGAGATTTGTGAAAATACTGCATCCATCTCAGGCTGTTGAGCAACGGGCACCAAAAGTGCATCTGCAGAAACGGGAGCTTGATACTGTAGGGTAAATTGCATGAAGTTTATCTTTTCGATGAGTTTGGGGCGTTTGAGGAAGAGGAAGTGTAAACGGCAAACTACGAATGCTTCAAAGATTTGATCACCGAGAAGTTGGATTCCGTTAGTTTTGTTTCAGTTCTTCACTTTCACCAAACAGCTTTTCAATCAATGAATTACGTTTTTAGCCGGGCCTTGTTTCAAAATGTGATGAGATTGTCGTCAACTGAAAATCTGGTCTTGAAAATTTTATTCCATTTCAGATGAAATGGCCACAAAGATAATCTACCGCCGGTGCTTGTGAAAATTTGCAGTCTCGAAAGTCATATCCATTAATCGGCACTGGCGTTATCTTTTTTAACAAAAGTTACTTGCTTCCAGCGCACTGAAAAAAACACAGGTATTTTAAATTGCGTGGCAGTTGTAGCCAAAATCAACCATCGAAATTATTTTCATGAAAAAACACATCGCCATTTTTGCATCGGGTACGGGCAGCAATGCAAAAAAAATTATCGATTATTTTAAACATCACAATAATATATCCGTAAGCCTGATTGTATCGAACAAAGCGGATGCCCCGGTTTTAGACATCGCTCGTGAAAATGGCATTCCGACCCTGGTCATTGACCGTGAATATTTTTACCAAACCACAAGTATTTTAAAAAAATTTAATGAATATCTCATTGATTTTGTGGTGTTGGCGGGCTTTTTGTGGTTGGTGCCAGCGTATTTGGTAAAATCGTTTGAGCGTCGCATGATCAATATTCATCCGGCACTTTTACCCAAGTATGGCGGCAAGGGAATGTACGGCATGAAAGTACACCAAGCCGTCCGGGATTCCGGAGAAAAAGAAACAGGCATTACCATCCACCTGGTGAACGAGCAATACGACGATGGCGACGTCGTTTTTCAGGCAAAATGTAACGTGGAGCCGGAAGACACGCCGCAGACGATCGCTAAAAAAGTTCAGCAGCTGGAACACCGCCATTTTCCGGAAGTCATCGAAAAACTTCTTCAATCGCCCTGATGAAATCATTATGGCATTTTAATACGAATTCAGTTTAAAGCAACGATTATGAAAAATCCCATTTTATTATCCCTGTCGATTATTCTCCTGGTCGTCTGTTCCGTACAGGCACAGGACAAGCTGAGCTGGCGCAAACACGTCAAACTCGCCGAGGAACTTTACGCCAAAGCCCAGTACGCCGACGCCGGTGAACACTATCGGGCTGCTTTTAAACAAAAGACAAAAAAGAAGGAACTGGCTTACAAAGCCGGAGAGTGCTTTTCTATCATCCGTGACTACCGCAACGCCGCCGATGCATGGAAAAACGTGAAAGACGATAATGCTACTTACCCGCTCATCGGCCTGCGTTACGCCCGCTGCCTCAAGCAAAGCGGCGAATATGAAGCAGCCAGCAGCGAACTGGTGAACTTTTTGGGACACTACCAGGGGGCTGACAAAGCCAAGGTTTCCACCATCGTGCAAAATGAATTGCGGGGCTGTGAGCTGGCGGCCCAGATGGCTGTCAAAGGAAAAGATGCAGGCGTTTACATCGAACTGATGTCCAGCAACATCAACACCCCGGAGACGGAGTTTGCGCCTTTCCCATTCAGCGATGAAGCGCTGTACTTCTCTTCCACCATGGCCAAGAGGGCGGAAATTTACCGCTCGATCAAGTCCAACGGAATTTGGGGCAAAGCTACCCCGATCGAGAATTTTCCCGCCATCGAAAATGACCATTTCTGCAACGGCACGCTAACGCCGGATGCTTCCCGCTTTTATTTCACCATCTGCAAGTCCGTTGAAAAATGGGGTGGACTGACAACCCACTGCGAAATTTACGTAACCCGCAGAGTGGGTAAAAGCTGGACGACTCCGGAACGTCTGCCTGAATACATCAATGAGCAGGGCGTAACCACCACACACCCCTACGTGATTCACAACGACAACACGGAGATTCTCTATTTCTCCTCTAATCGAAGCGGCGGCATTGGCGGCATGGATATCTGGTACACGACCCGTGAAATCAGCAGCACAGCCAACGACTTTACCCTGCCGATCAACTGTGGCTCACGCATCAACTCGATGGGCGATGAAATCACGCCGTTTTATGATAAAATTGAAGATGCAATGTTCTTTGCATCCAACGGACAGGTGTCTATCGGCGGCTTCGATATTTTTAAAGCAAAGGGTGCAAAATCCATGTGGCAAACTGCCGAAAACGTCGGCTTGCCGTTCAACTCCCCTGCTGACGATTTTTCCTTCGTAAAATCTCCTTCCGGAAAAGGCGGGTTCATCGTTTCGAACCGTACCTACGAAATGGAAAAAATAACGACTACCCACGAAGATATCTTTGAATTTCAATACACCAACCCTGTGGTTCAATGGGTAGCCAAAGGCGAGGTTTACAGCAAAGAATCACGGGATGTACTTGACGATGTTGAGGTGTCGCTTTACGAAGTTACAGAGACCGGACAGCGCCGGTTCATGACCAAACTGGTTTCCGCCAATGGTTCCTACGAATTTGCGCTCGACCCATCGAGGAAGTACTACCTGGAGGCACTCAAGGAAGGCTTCTTCCCTTCTTCGTATGAATTTGACACCAAAGAATTCGACAAATACACTGACTTCGGAGCACCGCTTTACCTCGAGCCTTACGGTGGTGTTGGCGGTGAAGAGCCTGTCGCTGTAAAAGAAGATGTACCCGTCAAGAGCAATCCGGTGGTGAAAGAACCGGTTGTAAGAACTCCGGTAACTACAGAAGCACCGGCACCTGCAAAAGCCGAGACGAAGACCAGCCAGCCTTACGTCAGCAAATCAAAAGATAATAATTACCGGATTGTTACGGAGGCACCCCGTCAGGCAGGTACTTACTACAAAATCCAAATCATTGCTGTTTCAAAAAATAACTCCAGCCTCGATCACTATCGCTACAACCAGGTGAAGCAAATCAAGCGACTGGATACCGAGTTCATCATGGACCGCCAGCTTTACCGGGTATTGCTGGCTGATTATAACTCGATCGAAGAAGCAATGGAAGACCTTAAAAAAGTGCAGGGGATGAAAGACTTTGAAGGTGCTTTCATCGTAGAATACAAGGATGGAGAAAGGATCGGAAATATTAACTAACCGCTCCTACCCCACTGGTTAAAAAAAAAAGCCGGGACAGTGATTCTGTCCCGGCTTTTTTTTAAAACCAGTAGCCGTTGAATTTATGCCCCGTTCAGAACCCAAAACCAAACTACACCCGGCTCAAATATTATCGCCCCGCAGTTTTCTGAAGCGCTTTCTTGCTTCTACGGAAAAGGTACTCGCAGCGTAATCAATGAATATTCGCTCATAATATTTCATGGCCTTCTCCACGTCGTTCAGCTGATTCTCGTACAACTCAGCCAGTGCGAAAAGCGAGTTGTCAGCCCTGATTTCTTCGGGGTACTTCTCCACGATTTGCTGGTAAAGCTCGACGGCCTTGTCAAATTTCCGTTGTTTGGTATAAACTTTTGCCCTGGCAAACATCACGTCATCTTCAAGTGAATGCTTGGGAAAAGCCAGCAGCAGCGAGTCAAGTTTGGCGAAAGCCTCATCAAAACGGTTTTGGAAAGTCAGAAGGTCAGCACTGGCGTAAAGACGGAGTGCCCGATCGGTTGTGTCTAACCCCAGGTTATCCATGATGAAAACCGAGAGATCGAGCGCATCATTGGCAATGAGTTTGGAAGTTGAAGCTTTCAGCACGTCAAACTGTGCCTGTGCCCACTGAAAGTCACCATTGTAGTAGGAAAGCTTGGCATTTCGGTAGCGGGCCTCGTGGCCCAGTTGATCGTCCGGAAAAACTTTATCGACCTGCGAGTACAGCAGTGTAGCTTCCCACACCTCATCTTTCATCAGGTAAAAATCTCCAAGGCTCAGTTTACCTTTTGCCTGGGTACGAATATCGATAGCCGGATAGTTGATCATTTCATCCAGCAGAGCAATCGCTTTATCGAGATCATTGAGGTAAAAAGCTTCGAGATCAGCCAGTTCGGCGATGATGGAGGCAGTGGTTTTATTGCTGCCAAATTCATTGAGAAAGCTCTCGTAGGCACGCTCGATTTCCCGCAGTTCGGGCTCGGTGTAGCTATAGCCCTCTACCAACTTGTTGCGGCGGGCCCTGAGGGATGACTGCTTTGCATCGAGGTAAAACGGAGATGAAACGCCCTGATCTTCCACCAGGTAATCGTAGGCGGTGATAGCAGCATCGTAGTCTTTGTCGTTGAAGGCAATTACTGCCAATTGATAGATTCTTGCACCATTCTCGCCCAGTCTTTTGTCAAGAGCCTTGGCCTGGCGGAGGGCATTTTTATAATCTTTATTTTGAATAAAAACCCACTGAAGCAGCTCCACGTAATGGAATGCACCCGGCTTTTTCTGGATACGGTCGTAAAGCTGGGTTTGCAGTTCGAAGTAGTCATCACTGTTGTAGAGGTATCGCTGCATCTGGCTTTTGATGGTGCTCAGGCGTTCGGGGTAGGCATCAAGGCTGTTGAGGTAATTTTCAATCATCTTGCTCACGTCGCCTTTTCTGCGATATAGTTCTGCCAGATTGAAGGAGAAAACCTGATTGTCCCGCAACATTTGCCCTCCCACTTCATAGGTTTTTATGGCGAGATCGTACTTGGTAAGGTTGCTGAATGCGCTAGCAAGCCGGGTAATCTGGTACTGGTCGGCAGGCATTTTTTTTATGGCTTTTTCGTATTGCTCTTCCGCTTTGTCTTCTTTGAACTGCCGCTCAAACAGATTGCCGTAAGCAACATAGAGGCGGATGTTCCCCGGATCTTCCTTGAGGCCTTGTTTCAGAGCGCTTTCCACGTCATCGTACATTTCCACTGCCAGCAGGCACTCGATGTAGCGGTCGAAATAGTAATCGTTGCGGTTTTGCTGTTCGTAAAGTTTTTTATATAAAACTGCCGCCTTTTCGAATTCTCCGTCCCGGTAATATTGCTGAGCCAGTTTCGTGTCCTGGCCGCTGGAGAAAAGCGGGAAAAACAGTATTGCGAGGCATATAAAAAGAAATCGCATGATGTCTGGTAGTTTGATACTTGATGCCGGAAACTTGATTCGGGTAAAACCGAGTCTCGTAAATCAGGATGAAATTTGAAGTCGCTCGATGCGTCAACTCGTTTTGAAAAACGCAAGTTTAGTGCAAAAGTTGTGATTGCCTGACGAGTGCCGCAGCACAGCGACGTTCAAGTTTCATCATAAAAAAGTCCTGCCAACATTCGCTGACAGGACTTTTTTCGTAGTGCGTGATCAATAATTTTTAAAAACCTGGTAAAACAGGGGCTTATTTCTTCAGAATCTGAACAGCAGCCTGGTGCCCCTCACCGCAAAGCTGAATGATGTACAGCCCGGGGTTCAGGTCGCTCACAGGAATGTTCTCCTGATTGGCACCGACCCGGAGAGATACGGGTGTGACCTTTAGCAAGGCTCCGTTCACATCAAAAATCCTAAGCTTGTGATCGCCAGCATTACGGCTGATAATTTGCAGATTGATGAAATCATTGACCGGGTTGGGTGCAACGACCATGCTGGCAAATTCTTCCTGCAAATTACCGGTACCGCTAACGGCCTCCTCCTCGACAGTCAGCGAGTTTTTAGCCACAGAGTCGCCAGTGGTTGTTCCGTTGTTATTGGCAGCAATACCGGCAGAGTAAAAAGTGACAGCCCCAGCGCCTGTAGCTGGCGCTATCCAGGGCATTTCAAAAGTGCCTGAAGAAGAAGGAGCGTTGTGCTCAATGTATTTCCGGCCGCTGAGCGTCGTAACTTGCTTTCCTGCCCCCGGAGAGCCCCAGTCGCCAGCCTGATTGTTGGCAGCATTGAGCGCAACTGCCTGAAATCCATAACGTGCCGGACTTCCCGAACCTGCTGTGGTGGCTACCCGAAGAGTGTAGGTTTTGCCCGGCTCGTATTTTACCACGGGGTCGGCGCCGTCGAGCAATTGGATATTGAGTGCAGGATTGAAACTTCCTCCGGAATGGCAACCTGTGTTGGCGCAAGTACCCGCAGAGCCTGTGCTGCCCGGAGCACCTGTAACCTGAAGGTTTCCGACAGAGCCAGGGCCACCCGAACGGCTTTGTAAAACAACATAAAGGACTAATAAAGCGACAATTTTGTAGACTTTTTTGATCTTCATAGATAATAGTTAAATGTAAGTGAATCAGTTATTTTTTAAAATATCAGTACAGGCATACAGACCCGCCTGAATAAAATGGAAACTCCAATTTCACTAAAATAGATTTAACGCAACGGCACCAAATTTCAATTTTTTCCTATTTCGTCAGCCTTCGTACAAATACCCCATTTCCGGCCGTTTGCCTTTGACCCCTTTGAAAAAGTTATGGATCACTTCAAAATCCTCCTCCATGTCATCCGTCGTATAAAACGGTTCGCTGAATAATATTTCCCGCTTCCCCCAATCGAACCTACACATGACGATAGCAGCACCGCCACCTTTGGCGATGTAGTAAAAACCGGTCTTCAGCTTATCCACCTTGCCGCGGGTACCTTCCGGCGCAATGACTGTATGGAAATAGGGCTCCTTTTTGTAAATTTCCACCATCGTCTGCACAAAGTTGGTGCTTCGGCTCCGCTCCACCGGATACCCGCCCAGCCATCTGAAAAACCAGCCGAATGGAGGTTTAAACAAGCTTGATTTGGCGACAAATTTGATATCTCCCCGGATGACGGAGCGAACGAGAATGCCCAACGGAAAATCCCAGTTCGATGTATGTGGTATCACGATGAGCATGACTTTGGGTAACTCGTTTGGGTAGCGGCCTTTGATTTTCCAACCCCAAAGCCTGAGAATAAAGGCACTGACAGCGCTTAGCATAAAATTTGAGTTTCATGAAAAAAAGGGTCCAGGGGCTAAGCAAACCTAAAAATACAATTTTAGCACCCTGTTTTAAATATTTGTAAAATCAAGGTTACATTTACACATGCATGTACGTGAATTACCGAAAACAATCTAATTGAAGAAACCACGATGACGAATCTTTCCCCAACATGGAAACTGTTGCTTTGGTCAATTTTCTGCTGGGTTTTCATCCCGGGTATTTTCGCCCAAAATAACAACAGCGAAATATACCAACCTCCAAAGCTGGCACTTGAACTCTCTCCGGAAGGTGGCTTTTTTACCGACTCCGTTACGGTTCAGATTCTTTCCCCCGGCGCCGCAATTTATTTTACCACGGACGGCTCCCGGCCTCGTGAAACACCGGAACACAGATATCGTTTGCCATTTCGGGTCGGAAAAACTACCGTCGTGCGAGCTTTCGCCGTGCTGGCCGGTGAAAAAAGCACTGTTTTTTCTCAAACCTATTTCATCAACGAACCCGAAACGACGCTGCCCGTCGTATCCATTTCCATCACTTCGGATATGCTCTTCGATCCGGAGGTCGGCCTGTTTGTGAAGGGAGCGAACGCAGTGGATTCGCTTTGGTATCTGCCCGGCGCCAACTTTTGGAGCCGCAGAGAAGTCACCGCTAATTTTGAGTTTTATGAATCAAACGGAAAATGCGAGTGGCATGATCAGGTAGGGCTAAGGCTTTTTGGCGGCATGAGCCGCATTTTTCCTCAAAAATCCATCTCCATCGTAGCCCGCCAGCGGTATGGCAAAAGCCGCATTGACTACCGTGTTTTTGGCAAAAGTGGTTTAAAAAAATTTAAATACCTCGTACTCCGAAATAGCGGGAGTGATTTCGGAAAAACACACTTCCGGGATGCCCTGATGACGGATTTAGTGAAAAAATGGGACCTCGACGTGCAGGACTATCGCCCAGCCCACGTCTATATCAACGGCAAGTATTGGGGAATCTACAACCTCCGGGAAAAAATAAACCGCTACTACCTCGCCGGCCATCACAAAGTTGACAAAGACAGCATCGATCTCATCGAGCACAAACTGACCTGCACGCAGGGCAACACCCGACACTATCGAAATCTGCTGAATTTCCTTGATCAAAACAGCCTCGCCAACGCCGCTAATTTCGCCTACGTTATCTCGCAGATGGAGGTCAACAATTTCATGGATTTGCAGATAGCTCAAATTTATTTTGACAACCAGGATGCTGGTGGAAATATCAAGTTCTGGCGACCCCAAACACCTAACGGTCGTTGGCGCTGGATCCTTTTCGACACCGATTGGGGCTTCGGCCTCAACGATCCCAAAGCCTACCAAAACAACAGTCTCGATTTCCACACCGCTCCGGACGGGCCCCGCTGGCCCAATCCGCCGTGGAGCACTTTCATTTTGCGTAAGCTCTTGGAAAACAAAGACTTCGAACACCAGTTCATCAACCGCTTTTCCGACTACCTGAATGACGACCTTGCAACCAGTCAGGTGCTGGCCAGAATAGAAAAGTTTTACAACCAGCTGCTTCCCGAAATGCCACGTCACCTCGATCGCTGGCGATTGAGCCGCAGGGAATGGGAAAAACAGGTGGAAATTTTACGCACCTTCGCCAAAGAAAGACCTGCTTATTTGCGCCGTTTTTTAATGAAAAAATTTGACACCGGGGATCCGAAAAACCTCTCCCTCGACATTGCTCACGGCGGCCGGGTGGTAATCAATGGGAACATCGAGTTCAGAGACACTTTCACCGGCCAGTATTTTGAAAAAATTCCTGTTCGTCTGAAAGCTGTTCCGGATCTCGGCTATCGCTTTGTCCGTTGGGAAGGAGAAGAAGTCAGGTCCGAATCGCCGGAGCTGTACCTGGCATTGAGCCGCCCCGACTCTCACATCAGGGCTGTTTTTGAAAAATATGAGCACCCGCTCACCGGAAAAATCATCATCAACGAGATCAGCTGCAACAACAAACAAAGCGGCGACTGGGTAGAACTCTACAACAACTCCCGGGAACGGATCGACCTCAAAGACTGGATACTCGCCGACCGGAAAAATGACTTCCGGTTTCCCGCTTACTCACTGCCGCCGAAAGGATATGTCGTACTGTGCGAAGACTCCGCCGGCTTTTTAAAAACCCATCCCGAAGTGCAGAGTGTCATTGGCGGGTTAAGTTTCGGGCTGAACAAGCGCCGGGAAATCATCCAGCTGTTTTCTCCCGACGCATCGGCAGTAGACAGCACCGGTTACGAACTCGAACCTGAAGACTCGGTTTTTACCCTCAACCTGCTCCTCCCAAGGCTCGACAACGGCAACCCTGAAAACTGGGAACTCACCTCTGGCATCGGTTCGCCGGGCGCCGCCAATGAATATTACCTGCAAAGCAGTATTCAGGGTAAACGCTCGCTTTTCATGCAAACGGGAGGTATCGCCGGCTTGCTTATTCTGGGGTTCGTTTTACTGCGGCTGCGGCGCAAGAGCTATTTGTAAAAAAGCTCTTTACGCCTTCAAATTTCAGGGTGAAACAATAAGAATAACAGTTAATTACGACCCCGCCACCAGGCTGGAATATTTGCCATTTGAAATAAGAAAACACAATAATACATTTATCTAAAATACTGTCTTTCAAATATTTAAGACGAAAATTTACTCTCATCACTTTTATTTCAAAACAGTTAACAATACCAAAATACAGGGATGTTTCACCCTGCTCCAACCCATAATTTTGCTAAGTTGATGAAATAGGCTCCGGCGCAAGCCGGGCATATTATGAACAAACAAAGAAAGCAGCCACTACGTCCTGGCTGTTCACAAACCCATTATCCTGTGAACATTGATAACTGTATCTCCCGGAATCGATTGCAGTACCTCACGTACCAATTCCCTCCTCACTCACCTACTGGCAGTTGTGCCTCAAACAAAAGCGGCCGGATCATCCGGACTGGGCCGGTGCAATTCTTTCCGGAAACAATTTCTATCCTGCGAATGAATGGCTACGCAGGCAAATTTGAAAGCACCCATTCGGGAAGGTTTTCAATCACCCATAAAATTTTCACCATGAAAAAACAACTTCTAACACTGGTCTATTTTGCAGTTAGCATGAGCCTTTTCGGGCAAATTTCAATCGGTCAAAACGGTGTGTACACGACCAACGAAACCCGGGTCAACTCCCCGGAACTGGAGTACAGCCCCGTATTTTACAAGGACGGAATCGTATTTATTTCCACCCGCCGGGATGGTCTGAACCCCAACTTGAAAGAAAAAGACTCAAAAGGCGTCAACATCATGACCATTTTCCGCTCCCAACGGGATGCCGAGGGCTTCCTCCTGCCGCCGGCGCCGCTGGCGCTGGAGCTGACGACGCATGTTCATGAAGGGCCTGTTTCTTTCGACCGGACGGCTGAAACGATTTATTTCACCCGAAATGAAATGGAGCATGCTGCCCCCGACGGGCTTAAAAAGCTTCAAATTTATCAGGCTCAAAAATCAGGCTCAGCCTGGACGAACGTGCAAAAGCTGCCTTTCAACTACCCAAACTATAACTACCTCCACCCGACCGTTTCAGCCGATGAAGATGTCATGTTTATTGCATCAGACATTCCGGGCGGACATGGCGGCATGGATTTGTACGCCGTTTATAAATTAAATGGGGAGTGGTCGCAACTCTTCAATCTTGGTAAAAATGTCAACACCCCCGGCAACGAGGTCTTCCCTTACGTAGCCGCTGACGGAACCCTCTATTTTTCTTCCGACGGGCATGGCGGCGCCGGTAAGCTCGATATTTTTTATACTACCCAAAATATGCAGGACGAAACCTGGTCGGCGCCGGTCAACCTGGGCGATCCGTTTAACTCTCCGGACGACGACTTTGGCTTCATCGTGGATCGTGACAATAAAAACGGTTACTTTTCCTCCAACCGCATGGGGGGCTACGGAGGTGACGACATTTACAGCTTTTACATGGATGGTGGAAGCAGGACCATCGCATCGGGCCATCAGCAGGTGAAGGGCCTCACTGTCAGAGATGAAAACGGTAACCCACTTCGAGACGCCAGCGTCAGCACCATTAGTTTTGATGAAATTTCGCTTTACGCCGAAGGCGGACAGTTGGTAAAGTTACTCCCTGGCAGCGGCGGCAGAGACAATTTCATCCTTGACGTAAAGTCAGGCGGAATGGGCGAGTCGTCCATCACAGGCGCTGACGGCCGGGCCGGCGTTTCAATAAAAAAAGGAAACTACGTCCTGAAAGTCACGAAAGATGGCTACGAACCTGCCTACATCACTGTGTCGCCAACCACGAATTTCAACACCCTGAATATTCAGCTCCGGCGGGCCGCCAACTGCGTTCAGCTCACCGGAAGAATTTGGATGGAAGGAGGAAGAATACCGGTTTCCGGCGCTGAAGTCCACGTTGTGGATGTGGAAAGCCAGGAGGCCATCATCATTTACTCCGATGCACGGGGCCAGTACGACTATTGCCTGCCTTGCAATCGCAACTATTCGGTTTATGCTGTAAAAAATGGTGCATCATCTTCTCCCGGCATTGCTTCCACCAAAAAAATGCCTTGCACAAAGGGCGAAAAAATCAACTTGCCTCTCTACCTCGGCGGCACTCCTCTTTTCGCCGGCATGACTATCGAACTGCCAAGTATTTACTTCAACTTCGACGATGCCACACTCCGCCCCGACGCCTACCGTGACCTCGACGAGGTGGCTGGTATGCTCATGAGTTACCCAGGCATGAAACTGGAACTGGCCTCGCATACTGATGCCAGAGGCGCCGCTGCTTACAATCTCGACTTGTCGGAACGCCGCTCTGCCAGCGTATTCCGTTACCTGACCTCGGCCGGCGTACCCGCTCACAGGCTGGAGCCGAGAGGCTACGGCGAGCGCCAAATCCGCAACCGCTGCACGGATGGCGTGGCTTGCACCGAAGCTGAACACCAGTACAATCGGCGGACGGAAATTAAAATTCTTGAAATCGGCACTCCGTTAGCCGGTTCTTTGCCTATTGCAGGAATGGAGAATACGACCAACGATGATTTTTACCTGACGGAAAACGAAGCCTACAGCGGAAGCGCAGCAGAAGGTAAAGGCGGACAGGAACTTGGCGTCCCCATTCGTCAGCGGGAAACTATGCCGGGTGTCAAAGTCAACGAAAAATCGATCGCAGGAAACTACGCCGTCATCGCAGGCACCTTTGCCAATTATGACTACGCCACCCGACGTGCAACCTTGCTCACGGGGCTGGGCTATTCCGAAACCACCATCGTCAAACAAGAGCGAAACGGCTTGTATGCTGTCTGGGTAAAAACTTTCAGTGAAAAAAGCCGGGCATTTTCCCTGGTAAAAACACTGGCAGGCCAGCAGTTGGCAGCCTACGTTTTAAAACGATAAGCCTAAGTGAGCGATGAAGCGCTTCCCTGCGCTTCATCGTTCATCCTTGCCTTTACACCAGCCCGTTCTGAACGGCAAACCGTACGAGTTCGGTGCTGGAGTTAAAATCCAATTTTCGAAGAATGTTTTTGCGGTGCGTTTCGACCGTATGCTTGCTGATGTAAAGCGTCTGGCCAATGCGTTGACTGCTCAGGCCCTGGCTAATGAGAACGAGCACCTCCTGCTCCCTCCTCGAAAGTCCGAGCCGTTTGCGAAATTCATCCTGCAACTCCGGATGGCCGGGATCAGGGGCACAGTCCGACTGGGCATGGGCTACCTGCGACACATAAATTTCACCCTGCTGAATGGCGTGAATGGCTTCAACCAACTCCTCAGGTGAAGCTGTTTTTGAAATAAAACCACAGGCGCCTTCATGAACGAGCGACCTGACAAGCTCCGGAGAGTAGTAAGCTGAGTAAGCCACCACTTTCACCCAGGGAACGTGTTTTTTCACCCAGGCGATGTTTTCATAAAAATCCTTACCCGGCATGTTGAGGTCCAGCAGCAGGACGTTGGGCAGCGCATTCTTGAGTTTCCGGGTCATTTCGTCGCCGGAGGCAGCCGTGCCAACGACCTCAAACTCCGGCTGCTTCGACAGCAGGGAAGAAATACCCAGGGTAATAACCGGGTGGTCGTCCGCAATAAAAATTTTGGTGTAGATAAGTTTGTTCATGGGAATAACTGTTTAGCTGAACGTTCAGTTAACAAAAACGAAAGTTTCTGAAGTGTTTGCCTTTAGAACCGAAGTGGTAGAATTTTATAATTGCTGGAACAATGTGCCCGGGGGATATCGTAAGGGTAGAATTTTGTCCCTCGTAAAGTGTGAGGCGAGACGTCAACTGTATCGGTTCATGGTTAAAAACGTATTGCAAGATACTGAATCGCTGCTATTTAAGCAAGTTGAGGCCCGGATCATGCCGGGTTTCCAATCGTGAAAAGCCTGTTTTTTTTGAGGTAAAAAACATTTCCGTCGGGCCGGACGACCTGAAGTTTTGCCCGCCCTCCTATTTTTGCCGCTGAATTTTTGATTAAAAACCACCTGATGAATTACCAGAAAAAAGCATCCGCCTACTGTGAAGATCACACTTCCCTGCCCATGCCGGAACTCGACGAACTGGAACGGGAAACTTACCTCCACACCCTTTCACCCCAAATGCTCTCAGGCAAGCTGCAGGGGCAGTTTTTATCCATGATTTCAATGCTCAAACGACCGGAAGCAGCCCTCGAAATCGGCACCTTCACCGGCTACGCTGCCATTTGCCTGGCTAAAGGCCTGGCCCCGAACGGCATCCTGCACACCATCGAAATCAACCCGGAGGTCGGGCACATCAGCAGGAAATATTTCAAAAAAACAGGACTGGAGCACAAAATCCGCCAACACACCGGCGATGCCAAAGAGATCATCCCACAGATTGACGCAAAATTTGACCTGGTGTTTATTGACGCCGCCAAGTTCGACTACGCTCATCATTACGACCTGGTGTTTGACAAAGTAAACCCCGGCGGGCTCATCCTTGCCGACAATGTACTCTGGGGAGGCAAGGTCATCTCAAAAGCTACTGACCCGGACACCCTCGGCATCATTGATTTCAACCGGAAAGTACATGAAGACGAGCGGGTGGAAACGCTCATGCTGCCTATCCGGGACGGGATTTTGATAGCGAGAAAACTGTAAAAACTCAACGGACCTGCCCCCCGGCCGGGTATTATTTCACCAGCCAGACCAGAAATTCCACATTCTTCCGGTCGGTCTCCACATCTGTCTCCGTCAGGCCTTTCACCTGGAAGCCCAACGAACGTGCAGCATCCAACACACGATCCACCGCACGCTTTCGCAGGGCGGGGTCTTTCACGATGCCGCCCTTCAGCGCCGTGCGCTGCTCCAGCTCGAACTGGGGTTTGATGAGTAAAACCAGAAAGCCGCCGGGCCTGAGCAGCGGCGGGAACGCTGGCAAAATGAGCGTGAGTGAAATGAACGACAGATCGGAGACGATGGCATCCACCGGCTGGCCGCCTAATTGCGACAGCGACAACTCCCGCACGTCGAAGTTTTCATAAAAAACCACCTGCGGATGGCTGCGCAACGATGGCGCCAACTGCTCCGAACCCACATCCACGGCATAAACCCGGGCGGCGCCGTGCTGCAGCGCACAATCGGTGAAGCCGCCGGTGGAGGCGCCCGCATCGAGGACAGTTTTTTCAGAAAAATCAAGTTGAAAAGTGCGAATGGCCTTTTCCAGTTTCAGCCCGCCCCGGCTGACGTAAGGGAGCGGGTCGCCGGCCACTTCGATCTGGTCGGAGGACTGCACTATTTGAGAAGGCTTGACAGCGGGCCGCCCGTTTTGCAGCACCTGGCCCGCCTTGATGGCCAGTTGGGCCCGTTGGCGGGAATCGAAAAAATTATGCTGAACCAGCCAGGTGTCGAGTCGCATGTCAGAAGGAAATTTGCAGTGAGGCAGAACGGCAGGGGCCTGTCCGGGACTTTAACCCTGCCGCATGTCGGCGGTAAAATTAGAAATTTTCGTTTTCCCCAAATTTCACAGGCCCCGTTCCACGCCTAATATTTCACCACCTTACACATGGCCCGCCGGTCGCCGGCCGTCGTGAATTGCAAAAAGTACACACCCGGAGGAATGGAGATACCATCCAACGGAAGCTGATGCTGCCCTGCCGCCAGCGGCAGGCCGGAAAAAAATTCATGAACGAGACGCCCCCGCAGGTCATACAGCCGGAGTGTGGCGGTCATCACGTCCGGCAAGACCAGCCGGATGATTAAATTTTCACGGAAGGGATTCGGGCTGCATTCGAGTAAAATACCGGCGCTGCCGGCGTCGGGTTCATCGGCGGGGTCCGTCAGAAATACGGGCGAGCCGCTCAGCTGCACCCGGTCAGCCGGCACGGTCGTCGTGATGCGGGCGGAGGAAAAATTCCAGGCTCGCTGAAGCAGTGTTTGCAGGCCCAGCGCTGCCGGGAACTGGTAGCTGGCCGAAGCTTTCTCCGACAAATCTTCGCCGGTAGCTGCCCAGAGGACGTAAACGAACCGGCCCGTTTCATCCCTGAAAGCACCGCCACGCACGCCGGGCGGCAGTTGGAGCTGGGCCGTGCGGCCGGGGTTGTATTTTTTGCTGCGCAACAAGGTGGAGACCGTGCGCCAGGCAATGCCTGCATCGGTGATTTTCTGCTCGTATTTCGGCAGGCTGTCCAGCTCGTGATAAAGCCCCATCAGGAAAAATTCATTGTGCGCCGTGGCAGGCGGCTCGATGTCGCCAAGCTGGTACACATCCAGTTGGAGGATGTCGTTCATCTGGCAGGCAACGGCGGCTTTGATCAAATAATTTCGCTGCGCCTCGTCCGAGCCGATGTACTCGCCGAAGCGACGCCGGGGAATGTTGCTCTCCGTGATGATCCATTTTTTTTCAGGAAAAATTTCACCGTCATAGCCGTGTTTTTCGAGGACGGCACGCAACGCCGACTGGCGGCTGAGCAGCCCGTCCACGCAGCGGTCGGAATGGCGGAAGTATTTAAAACCAAAAATATCGTTGCTCCACTCCCGCAGGCTGTTGTCGATGTGGGGGTAAGAATGGTAGCTGAGCACGTCGAAATAAGCGCCGCCGCCGAGCGGGTAGAGGCTGTCCACGGCGCCGCCGGCCGGGTTGTCGGTATTGCGGAGCACCACATCGAGGAAGCTGGGGTAACCGATGCCGCCGATGGCCACGTAGTCGTCGGGGGCGATGTGTTTGATCACTTCGTAGCTGATGCGCAGCATGCGGATGTAATGTTGCACGGGGGCATGGATGGCGTAATGGCAGGGGTCGGGGTCGTGCTCCCACCAGTTGCCGGGCTCGCCGGGCTGCCGGGAGGAGTCGCCGACGAAGTCGAAGTCGGGCTCGTTCCAGATTTCCCAAAACCTGACGTAGGGGTGGTAGAGGCTCACCATATTATACAGGTAGAGGGCGTAAAAATTGGAGTCGTTGACCGGCGTGCCGTTTTCACCCTGATCCCAGATGGGCGTATAGAGGTTGGCGAAAAGCTGGGAAGGGCCATCGGGGCAGTAGCGTGTGGAGTCACGGTGTTGCGGAGCAGGATAGCCGGCGAAGACGACGTTGTCCGTCAGGCCGAGTTGATGGTAGTGTTGAAAAACATCGAGGCGGATGTCGTAGCCCCAGTAGTCGAGAAATTTTTCGGGAAGGGAGAGCCGCAGGGCCGTCACGCCGGCTCCTTCGATGCCAAGTTCGGGGTTACCGGCGGCGATGTTGGCCAGTTCGTCGTCCGTCCAGAAGTAGTAAGCGCCGAGGTTGACGCCGTAATGAAAGGCGGTTTCATAGGCCGGTACGGTATCGTTTGCCGTGGTGTTGTTTTGGGTGAAAACAGCATGATGAAACAGCAGCAGCCATATCGTCAGGAGGAGGGGGATGTTATTCATGGTGATTTTTACGATGTAGTATTGCTCAAAATAGACCTCAATATACGAATCGGTTTCAAAAAAGCAGCCCGCCCGGTGGGCTCCGTCCGGATGAACGGACCGTGGCTGACTGACCTGATTCGCTCCTGTTTTCAAACGGTCAGGCTGCCTTTCGCCTGAATTGTCCTGCGTTTGAAGTGCGTTCCCTGACTAAAGGGGTCCAAATGAGTATTTTAAAAGTCCAAACTCGTACTTCAAAAATACATTACCCGACTTCATAGGTTTAAACGAGTACTTCAAAGGTCCAAACTCGCACCTAAAAGGTCCAAACGAGTACTTTAAAAGTACTTTACTCAAGCTTTAAAGTATATTACCCGACTTCAAAGGTCCAAATGAGTACTTCAAAGGTCCAAACTCGCACCTAAAAGGTCCAAACGAGTACTTTAAAAGTACTTTACTCAAGCTTTAAAGTACATTACCCGACTTCAAAGGTCCAAACTCGCACCTAAAAGGTCCAAACTCGTAGTAAATAGGTTGAAGCGAGTACATAAAAAGTATAATAACGTAGTAAAAAGGTTGAAGCGAATACATAAAAAGTACATAAAAAGCACACTAAACCGGTGCAATGTACAGACTATCAGTATTTTATGAAAAAATACGACGTAACCGGCGCCATAAGGCTGCTGCGAAGCGAAAAGGCGGGGCCCATTTCACCCTGAAAAAGGCAAGGGCGGAGAAAAAGAAATGCCGGGGCGATAATTTGATGGAAAAAATTTCAAAAACAAGGATTCAAACCGGACTTTTGCCAAAATCACAAATTGACATGAATCCAATCCTTCAACGTACCCGTGCCCAGGAGTCCAGGGCAGCTATCCAACAACTATACATTTCCATGCGTCACCTTTTCATCCGGGGTGGTTACAAACCGCTGGGGGTAAGCGGCGAGGCCATGATCGAGGCCATGATGGTGTTGCAGCCGGAGATTTACGGCGCCATCTCCGACCCCGAGCGGGTGGAGCTGGAGGGGCTGAATTACGTTTTCCAGCGGCTGCCGCAAGGCATCGAGGAGTGCCGCTACATCCGCCTGATCACGAGAGAGGGCTTTGAAAACTCCGTGTTCAACCCCATCGTGCCGGCCAAGCGCCGCCGCAATTGTTACCGCATCGACGACGAGCAAATGTTCATCGAACTGACCAACGGCCGCAGCGACATTTACGACATCCTCACGCACCTGACTTTCATGTACATCGAAGCGGAAAAAATACGCCGCAACGGGCTGGACTCGAAGGGGCGTAAAAAACGGGACTGGTACAACCTCGAAAAGATCGTTCAGTCGGAAGAAGAGGGGAAAGAATTTAACGAAGAAGTGGCCTGCACGTACCTGAGCAACCTGCTCGGCCGCACCTTCGAAGAGACGGTGGATGCCGTGCGCCGTTTTAATGAAACTGCCAAGGTGAACAGCCTTTTCCACATCGTTTACTGGCTGGGGCGCCTTTCGATCGACGAGGCTATCGACCAGGTGGACCGGGAGATCAGCTTCTCCGCTGCGCTGCGGGAGAAAATCGGGCACCACATCTACGGCGAGCTTTGGGCCAACAACATCAAGCAGTTTTTATACAGAAAAAAATGGCTCGACCGGCCGATTCACATCATCAGCGCCAACCCTCACAGCGTGATGAATTCGATTTACGCTCACGCAGCGCTGAATGAAACTTTGCCGGTGAACGGCCTCGAAGAACTGGCCAGGGAATTGAGCCACGACGAACAAAAGGAGGCCCGCCAGACCGTCGAAGCCTATGCCCGTGAGAACGGGATGCATCAGCTCGACGATACCAGCGGCACAAATATTACGGTGCAGATTTTTGACACCCTGCAGATCAAACCGGAACTTTTACCCGCTGATGTTCAATGGAATACGGAATATATCCAGGAGAAAAAACCGCTCATCATCGTGATGGATTACCCGTTCGGCGAGCAGGCTTTCGAGGTGATGGATGAATTGTTAAAACCATTCGAACTGCCTGTGCCCCCACCGGTCGAGCCCATCCATCCGGCAGAAAAACAGCCGATGAAAAGCCAGAAAAACCGGATACCACTCAACATCGAATCCATTTCCATCATGGGCAAAGCGGGCATCCTGCTGGGCGGCAAGGGCGACATCATGGTGCCGACCTCTCACGTTTTTGAAGGCACTGCCGACAACTACCCGGTGGAAAATGATTTTTCAAAAGCAGACTTCGAGGGCCACGGGCTGAGCGTCAGCGAAGGCACCATGATCACCGTACTGGGCACGAGCCTTCAGAACAAGGACATTTTGCGCTACTTCCTGCGTTCGTCGTGGAAAGCCGTCGGGCTGGAAATGGAAGGCGCTCACTACCAGAAAGCCATACAAGCGGCCTCCAAGATCCGGAAGAGCATCAATGAGCATGTAGTCATTCGCTACGCCTACTACGCTTCGGATAACCCGCTGGTGACCGGGCACACACTGGCCTCCGGCAGCCTGGGCGAAGAAGGCGTAAAACCGACCTACCTGATCACGTCGAAAATCCTGAACCGGATAGCAGGCGGGAAATAAATTGGGATCAAAGGTTTTGAGCTTAGCATCTAGTTTCTAAATTTGGGCAGGCTATTGACAAAAAGTAACGGGAGGAACCTGAAAATCCACATAAAAGAGTAGGGAGCGGAAGCCGAAAAGCTACCAGAGTAGGCAATTTTAGGAACCAAATTTTTTTTTAAACTTCTACAATTATGAAAAAACTTTTTCCTCTTTTCATGCTCGTGTTGTTCGCCCTGAACATCAACGCAGCCGTGAAATCAAGCTGGGCTGACGATTTCAAAAACCAGCCTGAAGTAAAAGCTGCTCTTACACCTGAAATGGTACAGATGGGCCTCGAAGACTTCCTGGCGCTGACGCCCAAGAAGTACAAAGAAATGACTGGCGAGAAGCTCGGCCTGAAAAAGACGCTTGAGTTGAAAGCTGCTCAAAAAGTGATCAAGAAGCAGATGAATAAAGACCCGCAGTTCTCAAAGGGGCTTTATGTATTGCTTGCCTTCCTCGGTTTTGCATGGGTCGCAATGGGCGTCATGGATGATTGGGAAGGAAGCGACTGGATCGTGAACCTCATTCTGTACATTCTTTGCTGGCTGCCTGGATTGATCCACGCACTCACAAAAATGAAAAAGTACTATTAGTAGTACGCCATTACTTGAAAAACTCAAACGGTAGGTGGTACTGTGGCAATGGCAAGGTTGAAAAACTTTACCTGCCTGGGCCCACTTACCGTTTTCTTTTTTTAGGGATGGAAGAAGTCGCATCTCCGGTTTTTACAAACCTGCCTTTTTTAAATAGACTTTATACCGGCGCTTGCAGCCACCAATCAAATAAAGTTTAACCATTTTGAAATGCTAACCAACAACAAATATTTTCAATGGACCTGGCTCATCATGTTGCTCCTGACGCCTATCGTCCTGTGGATTTTACCTTCCGATTTTTTTGACAACAGCGATGTGATACTCTGCCCGTCCCGGCTCTTTTTCAACATCGAATGTTTCGGCTGCGGCATGACCCGTGCCGTCATGCACATGCATCACCTGGAAATCGAAGACGCCATTTATTATAACTATGGCGTGGTGGTAATATTCCCGGCGCTGGTTTTCGTCTGGGTAGTTTGGGTGATGAATGCGGCCCGCCGTTTAGGAATTTTAAAAGCCAAGAAACAAGACAAGACCGTGGCCGAAGCAGGCACCGGCAGCTGAGCCTGGTTGGCACCTGACAAAAAACGGAGTCCCCCGAAAATCCACAAAAGAGTAGGGAGCGAACGCCGAAAAGCTCACAGAGTAGGCACTATTACCAACATGAATTCGAATCAATGAAAAGATGTATTCACTTTTTCACGCTCACTCTGAGCCTGCTTGTTTTTTCCTCCGTGACGTTTGGCGCTTCAGCAGTCAAAGTTGACCCACCAACAGAAAAGCCTGCGACCATAGATTTTTCCGGATTTGAAAACCTGACGGTCGATGAATTTCTGGCACTGACGCCAAAATCCATCAAGGAAAAAACCGGCAAAAAGCTCAGCCTGAAAGAAACCATCGTCCTGAAGAAAGCCCAGAAAAAGGTCAAAAAGGCGATGAACGGAAACGCCGCCGGTGGGAAAAGCCAGGTGGTGGCGCTGATTTTAGTACTCGTAGCCGGGGTATTCGGCGTTCACCGTTTTTACCTGGGTTACGTCGGCATCGGCATCATTCAGCTCCTGACACTGGGTGCATGCGGAATCTGGACGCTGATTGACTTGATCCTCATCTTCACCGGCGACCTACAGCCGAAGAATGATATTTACGAAGAGACGCTGTAAGTAATGGAGAATGGAGAATGGAGAGTTGAGGGTGCATCCAGCGGCTGCTCTCCATTCTCAATTATAAATCGCCCGCCACAGATTGTAAAGCCCCAGCCCGGCAGCCGCCAAAACGACGACGCCCATCACCACATTCCATCCGGTTTTGTTCACAAACTTTTCAGGTAAAAGCCGCCGGTCATTCACCGCCAGCAGCAGAAAAATGGCCACAACCGGCAGCAGTACTCCATTGATCGCCTGCGCCGCAATAATGGCCGGAATGGGTTTCACCTCTGACAAGCCAAACGCCAGCCCCGTGAAAAGCACCACGCCCCACACCAGCCGGAATTGCCTGGAGCGCACCGACCATTTTTCATCATTTTCACCAAAAATCGCCTGTCCGGTGATGGCCGCAGCCAGCGGCGCCGTCACCGAAGAACTCGCCCCGGCAGCGAACAGGCCGATGCCAAAAAGCGCTTCCGCCCACGGGCCAAGGCCGTTGGTGAGCGCTTGCGCAAGATTTTGAAACGAAAACACGCCCTGCACCTGCGTCCCTGTCAAAAGTATGGCCATGGAGATGATGCCGCCAATGAGCACTGCGAGGCCAATGCCCCAGCGCATTTCGCTGACGCTTTGGCCTTTGCTCAGGCCGCTGGCCAGAAAAAGGTTGTACGGCACCACGGTCGTACCGACGAGGCCGATGAGCAACAGTTCTGAGTTTTCGGGGATGGAAGGTGAAACGGCCGACACCAGCACTTCTCCCGGACCAATGTTCGACTGAAATGCGACTACCAGAAATGCGACGCCCATCAAAAAAACAACAGCGGCCAGCACATTGGCAATGATCCGAATGCTGCCCAGCCAAAGCAATGCCGTAGCCACCAACCCCAGCGCCAGCACCAACACAGCCTGCGGAACATCGGTCAGCAACATCAACCCGGAGACTGCGCCGAGAATATTGCCTGCCTGATAAGCCGCACACCCGAACGCAACAGCGCCAAACAGCATCATTTTCAGCCAGCTGGCATTTCGGCCCTTGTATTTCAGGGCGATGATTTCACCCAGGTTTTTGCCGGAGGCAACCGTGATCCTCGCTGCCGCCTCCTGTAAAATGAGCGTGGCAAAAGCTGAGAAAAGCAGCGCCCAAAGCAGACTCAGGCCAAACCCGGCGCCGGCCTTGGCGCAGGTCGTCACCGTGCCCGGCCCGATGAACGCAGCAGGGATGACCGACCAGAGTAACAGGCTCAACCCGCCTTTTTTTAACGCAATGAATTTTGGCATAGCGCTGATGTTATAAAAGCTGTAAAGGTAAAAATGCAGGAGTGACTAATCTCATTTCGACTTTTCTCTTTTATCTTTTCGTTTATTTTTGCCGATTCAAGATTTGAAAAAACCTTTGTTCAAAGGTTCAACTACTTACTGACTCTTTCAATGAAACCCGAGTTTTTACCTAAAATAGAAGTCTTCAGCGACAAAGTAAAAGCGCCGCCGCTCGGCCGAAAGCGCCGTATCGCTGCTCTCCTGCCACATGACTACGACCGGACGGACAAACGATATCCCGTCATCTACCTGCAGGACGGGCAAAACCTGCTCGAACACCGCTCTCCTTTCGGTAACTGGCATGTCGACCACCGCCTGGCAGAAATGGCAGAGCATGGGAAAGGCGACGTCATCGTCATTGCCATCGATCATGCCGAACAAGACCGTATCCGGGAATTTTCGCCGCCGGAGGTCACCAAATTTGGCGTCAGCGTTGGCCGGCAGTATGCTGCTTACATGGTGGAAGTGCTCAAGCCCTACGTCGATCAGCATTTCCGTACCTTGCCGGGGCGCAGCCATACCGGCATCGGGGGCAGTAGCATGGGCGGCCTGATCAGTATTTTCAGCGGTTTTATTTACCCGGAGGTCTTTGGTAAAATGATGATTTTCTCACCATCGCTCTGGCTGACGCCAAAGATTTACTTTCAGGCCATCAATTTTTTCAATCCGTTTCAGACAAAAATTTACCTTTATGCAGGGGGCAACGAAGGCGCTAACATGATTCCCAACGTCCAGCGGCTGAAAGCTGCCCTGCAACGGCGGGGCCTCGATGGCTCGAAAATCGAGTTTAACCTTGCCATTGATCCCGACGGAGAGCATAACGAAGCAAGATGGGGTGAAGAGTTTCCAAAAGCAGTTGAATGGTTGTTTTTTTAAATAACCAGACTCGCCAAAGCCAGCCCCGGTCAAAGCCAAAAGAACAGATTCTAACAGATCAATTCTAAAACGATATACCAATGAAAGTCCTCCACATCAGCATGGAATGCTACCCGGCCGCCAAGTTTGGCGGGCTGGGCGATGTCGTTGGCGCTCTGCCTATTTACCTGAACCAGGCAGGCGTCAAAGCCTCCGTCATCATGCCACGGTTTGGCACCAAATGGCTCAACCAGCAGGCTTACCGTCAGGTTTTCAGCGGCCATATCCAAATCGGCCATGAGCACGTTTGGTTTGCCATCGAAGAAGTGATGAACGAAAACCTCGGATTCCCGCTGTACGTAGCGAATATCCCCGGCAAATTCGACCGCCCCGGCGTGTATGGAGATCCCGGTGGCGGATGGTACGGCGACGAAGTGGAGCGATACCTCTGCTTCCAGCAGGCTGTTTTGAAATGGGTCGTCTCCATGCATTGGAAGCCGGAAATCCTGCACTGCCACGACCACCACACCGGGCTGATTCCGTTCATGGTTCAGTTTTGCCCTGAATTTCAGTCGCTTCGCAATATGCCGACGGTTTTCACCATTCACAACGGCGAGTATCACGGTTCATTCAGCTGGTGGAATGCGCACCTGTTGCCCATGTTTGAGGCCAGAGCCAGAGGCATGCTCGACTGGGGAGATGCAATCTCCCCGCTGGCCGCAGCGCTCAAGTGCAGCTGGCGTTTCACTACCGTTTCGCCGGGCTACCTCGAAGAACTCAAGTACAACTCCAATGGCATGGAGCCGTTGATCAACAGCGAGTTCCACAAATCCCGGGGCATCATCAACGGAATCGACACCCAACTTTGGGACCCTGCCACCGACCCGCTGGTGGAATACCCGCTGGAAAACGGCGAAGTAGATCATTTCAAAGAAAAAAATAAAGTAAAACTGCTCGATCGCTTCCGGATCAAACCGGACCTGCCCATCGTGACCTTCATCGGGCGGCTCGTTCGGGAAAAAGGCGGGGACCTCATTCCCGATACGATCCGAAGAGTTGTGGGAAGCGGAATGCAGGTAGGTTTCATCGTGCTTGGCACCGGAGAACCCGACATCATGGACGCCTTCAGGGACATGCGCAACCAGCTTTCCGGCTACTGCGATGTTGCACTGGAATACAACGAGGGCTTGGCCCACCAACTCTATGCCGGCTCCGATTTTCTGTTCATGCCTTCGAGGGTTGAGCCCTGCGGATTGAATCAAATGTACGCCTGCCGCTACGGAGCTATCCCCATCGTGAGAAGCACCGGAGGCCTGAAGGACACGATCATTGATATCGGTGATCAGGGCGGCCGGGGCATTCGTTTCAACAACTTTTCCGTTGACGATGCGGCCATGGCCATCTTCCGGGCCAGCAAAGTTTACGCAAATAAAGACGTGCTGAGCAGCCTGCGGGAACGAATTACAAATGTTGATTTTTCCTGGGAACGCTCAGCCGGAGAGTACATGCGGCTGTATGATGAGCTGAGTTGAAGCCAAGGTTAGCCACAGGTAAAAAAATGAGGTTTTTCTGTAAAAAAAATCAGGTTTAAGCGGTATTTAAACTTTTTGCTTTATTTTTCCAACCTGAGTTTTTGGGTAATAAAAGCTTTGTTTTTCAGCATGAGTAAAGCGAAGGTTTTACCCGGGAAGCAGAATACCTGTTAAAATTTCAAACATAAACTTCATGAGAAAGGCCACCGGCAACCATACAAGGAACCGGAAACTCAAAAAAAAATCTCCACCCATGGTAATCAAAATGATCAGCCTCATCCTTGGAGGAGGCGCAGGAACCAGACTTTTTCCACTCACAGAACAACGCTCCAAACCGGCTGTCCCAATCGGAGGAAAATACCGCCTCATTGACATTCCGATCTCCAACTGCCTCAACTCCGGCGTACGCAGAATGTTCGTGCTAACGCAGTTCAATTCGGCATCACTCAACCAGCACATCAAAAACACTTATCACTTCGACCACTTCAGCGTCGGTTTCGTAGACATTCTGGCTGCCGAACAGCGCCGGGGCAGCGAAAAGTGGTTCCAGGGCACAGCCGATGCCGTGCGCCAGTCCATGCGCCACCTCATCAATCAGGACTACGACTACATCCTGATTCTATCCGGCGACCAGCTCTACCAGATGGACTTTGAAGAAATGGCCCGCTATCATATCGAGCAAGGCGCAGACCTAACCATCGCCACCATTCCTGTCGTGGCAAAGGAAGCTACTGCCTTCGGACTTATGAAAGTAAATGAAAAAGGCTACATCGAATCTTTTGTTGAAAAGCCGCCGATGGAAGAGCTTTCGAAGTGGACTTCAGAGGTTTCCGAAGAAAATAAAAATGCAGGTAAGCACTACCTCGCCTCCATGGGTATCTATATTTTCTCGAAAAAAGCTATCCGGAAATTATTCAAAGATCACCCTGAGGCAATGGATTTTGGCAAGGAAATTATCCCTGCCGCCATTACCGATCAGTTCAAAGTGGCAGGCTACCAGTACACCGGCTACTGGACGGACATTGGAAATATCGGTTCCTTCTTCGAAGCCAACATTGCCCTGACGGACGATATCCCGGAGTTCAATCTTTTTGACAACCGCAAACCTGTGTTCACACGTGCGAGAATGCTGCCGCCAAGCAAATTCTTCGGAACGGTGTTCCGCCATGTGGTGGTAGCCGAAGGTTGCATCGTCCATGCCGAGCGTATCGAGCGCTCCGTTATCGGAATTCGCTCTCGCCTCGGCTCCTATTCGGTCATTTCACATTGTATCGTCATGGGCAACGATTACTTCCAAAAACTGGAAGAAATCGTTTACGATGATGAAATACCAATGGGTATTGGAAAACATTGCATCATCGAGTACGCCATCATTGATAAAAACGTCCGCATCGGCGACAACGTCGTCATTCGGGGTAACCCGGGCAAACTTGAGGATCACGAAACCGATACTTACTGCATCGTGGACGGTATCATTGTCGTGAAGAAAAATGCTGTCATTCCGAGCGGCAGCCGGATTGGCGCCTGATTTTATCTGCCGGCGATTGGCTGTCAATGTTTTTCGAACAGTGACCACCAATCGCCGGCTATCCAACTATCAACATCATGAAACCCTTGACCTTTCTCTGTATTTCCTGCGAGTATAAAGGCATCGACTTCCTCCGTTACTGCAAAGCCGCCGGCAACAAGGTTTTACTTGTTACTGCGAAAGATCTTCAGGGCGCCGCCTGGCCAATGGATTCCATCGACGAAATATTTTTTATGGATGAAATAGTCCACGGTACGTGGAACATGGAGCATTTCGTTGCAGGAATGGCCTATCTGATGCGAAACAACAAGATAGACCGCATCATTGCCCTTGATGATTTTGACGTGGAAGAAGCCGCTGAGCTGCGGGAGCATTTCAGGCTGCCCGGCATGGGGCAAACTACCGCCCGCCATTTCAGGGACAAACTGGCCATGCGCATCAAAGCAGAAAGTGCAGGGCTCCGGGTACCGGGTTTTTCCGCACTTTTTAATGATGACGAAATCCGTGAATTTACAGAACGGGTCAAGCCGCCGTACATGGTTAAACCCAGGTTGGAAGCAGCAGCCAAAGGCATCCAGAAAGTCAACTCCGCTGACGAACTCTGGAAAGTTATTTTTGAATTGGGTGAAAAACGCCACACTTATCTTGTCGAGCAGTTCCGGCCCGGTGACATCTACCACGTGGATGCGCTTACGGTAAATGGAAAAGCAGTTTTCACCCAGGTCAGTCAGTACCTCAGCACACCCTGGGATGTAGCGCACGGGGGCGGCATCTTCCGGTCAGTCACCTGCGAGTACGGTTCAAAAGATACTAAAGAGCTGACAAAGTTCAATTCTGAAGTCATGAAAGCCTTCGGCATGGTGTACAGTGCTTCCCACACAGAGTTCATCAAATCGAACGAAGACGGCAAATTTTATTTTCTGGAAACCTCCTCCCGGGTAGGTGGAGCGCATGTGGCGGAAATGGTTGAAATTGCAAGCGGCATCAACCTTTGGGGCGAATGGGCAAGGCTCGAAACGGCCGTCGCTCAGGGTGCGGAATACCAATTGCCGCCTGTAAAAAAACAATACGCAGGCATCATCAATTCACTCTCCCGGCAAAAACATCCGGATACTTCCTCCTTCAATGATCCTGAAATTGCCTGGCGCCTGAACAAAGACCACCACATTGGCTTCATCGTGAAAGCAGACAGCCGGGAACGGGTACTCGAATTGTTGGAAAATTATTCGCACCGCATCCGGGAAGGCTACCATGCTCAAATGCCCGCTTGAATTTTATCGAAAAAAAATAGAAGATAAGACATCATCAGGAAATTAAATAGCTGGTTTTCAGCGCTTTAATTTCCTGATTTTTTTACCACCGAAGCTCCTCATCTACCTCCTCGGAGTCTTGGTTTCCATACTGCTTTTTGGTTTCCATGCGTTGTTTCTGGCGCTCCAGTACAAGTTTTGCCAGTGCAATGTTAGCCGGATCTTTATCGAGGGGCGAAAGAGCATAATAAATTTTCGACTCCGCTACGTCGTTCCGGTAAAGCAAACTGAGCAGGTATTCCATGTTGTGCTCGATGAGCCAGGCAATGCGATCGGAAAGCATCTGAAAAAGCTCTTCCTCAGAAGGAACCTCGCCTGTTTGTGTTTCAAGTTCAAAGTCTCTTACGATGATGTCGGTTGATGTGTTATCCATGAAAAATTGATGTGTCAAAAATCAAATCATCCCACTTTCCGTTCCTCCAGAAATGCCAGGATCTCCTCAACGTAGCTCCGCTCATTCGAGAGCCTTGGCACTTTGTGCTGGCCTCCGTACTTTCCTTTCATTTTCAGCCATTTGTGAAATGTGCCCGGCGGCACTATCCGCAGGCGCAGCGGCTCTAACGCCAACCCACGATAGCGCTTTGCCTCGTAGTCAGAATTGATGCTTTGCAGGTTTTTGTCCAGTAATTGTTTGAACTGTTTCAGGTCCGCAGGCTCCCGCTCAAACTCGACCAGCCACTCGTGCCCACCCTTGCCGGAGCCTTTAAAATATACTGGTGCGACGGTGTACTCCAACACCACAGCCCCGGTTGCCCGGCAGGTTTTAGCCAAGGCCTGGTCCGTATTTTCCACCATCACTTCCTCCCCGAAGGCGTTGACGAACTGACGGGTACGTCCCGTAATTTTTATTTTGTAGGGTGAAACCGAGGTGAATGTCACGGTGTCCCCGATTTTGTACCTCCACAACCCGGCATTGGTACTGATCACGATGGCGTAATTTTTTCCTACCTCTACCGCTTCCAGCGGAACAGCCTTCGGATATTCCTTGCTCCACTCCTCCATGGGTAAAAATTCGTAGTACACGCCATTGTCGAGCAACAACAGCATATCGTTGGAGGAAAAATCATTTTGAATCGCAAAATAGCCTTCGCTTGCGTTGTAAATTTCCTGATAGCTCACGCTGTCAGAAGGTAAAAATTTTTGAAACTGCTCACGGTAAGGCGTAAAGCTGACGCCTCCGTGAATGTAGCCTTGCAAGTTGGGCCAAACTTCGAGCATGTTCGACTTTCCAGTCAATTCAAGGATACGGCGAAAAAGCACCACCGTCCAGGTCGGCACACCTCCCAGCATCACCACATCCTCCTGGCTGCAAATCCGGGCCATCCGCTCAATTTTAGTTTCAAAATCAGGCATCAGCGCTGTCTCAAAATCAGGGGTGAAAAACGGCCGGACAAAAAACGGCATCTGGCTGATCATCACAGCCGACACATCGCCCACAATCGTTTTTGGAAACGGCTCAAAGCGGGTAAGACTGCCGCCCATCAGCAGGCTCCGGCGCTTAAAAAGCTCAGCATCAGACAGTTGATCATAAAAAATTGCTGTAGTATCCCAGGAGCCGCCCTTGTGGCAGTAGCGCAAATTCTGGCTACTTACGGGGATGAACTTGCTTTTATCACTCGTTGTGCCGGAAGATTTTGAAAAATACCGGATGCGTCCGTTCCAGAGCACATCCTTTTCCCCATGCATCATGCGCTGAATGTAGGGCTTCAGCGAATCGTAGTCCTGCACGGGCATTCGTTTGGCAAACTGCCGGTGAGATTTGATGCTTTTAAAGTCAAACTTCGTCCCCCACTCTGTATCCCTTGCTGTCAGCAACAACCTTTCAAACCACTCCCGCTGCACTTCGTGCGGGTGCGCCATGTAGCGCCGGATGTGGCGCATTCGAAATTGTAAATACCGACGGAAGAGGCTGTTGGCCAGTTTTCGCATGAACAAGGAAAAATTTTCACCAAAGTACGAAGAATCCGGATACTGGATGAAATGCAGTTAGCGCAATGATTTCACCAGCCGAAACAATTCGTCTTCATCGCCGGGCGCATATTTGCGTTTGTGGTGAACGATGTTTCCGTCTTTGTCGAGGATGAAAGTTTGCGGCAGGCCGTTCAGCCTTCCGGGCATGATGAGCCAAAACTCCCGGTTCACATCAATGTACGCAGGGAAGGGCCATTTGCTATCCACTACCCTGTTGACAAACTGTTCGTAGTTGTGTGGAAAGTCAATAGAAACGGCGTAAAGATTGAAGTCTGCCTCCTGTTTCCAGGCTTCAAATTTTGATGAAACAGCAGCCAGCTCATGGCGGCAGGGCACGCAGGTTGTCAGCCAGAACATCAGCACTGTTGGTTTGCCATTTTTTTCAAAAACAGCAGCAGTGTTAAGCATTTCACCCGAAGCATTACGGATAGCGATATCGTAGGGATAGCTTTGCTGAATCTCATCAGCAGGGCGGGAGGTATCCACGTATTGATTGACCCTTGGCTTTCGAATAATGAAGGAGGAATCCTGGTTTTGACCCCAGCTGTTCGAGCATAAAAATACTAGCAGTAAAAGGAATAGAATTCTGTTCATGGTGAAATTTGATAATTGGTGATGCAAGGTCTGCACAGCGAAACTGCGTTTTTTCTATAAAAAATCATACCCGGATACCCGCATTTCATAACGCACGGGGACAAATTTGAGCTTTTTGACAAAATGAAGCAGCACTTTTAACGAAGCAAATTGAAAAACGAAAGTATCGCCGGGTGAAAATTGATTTTTACCTTTGCGCCCACTTGAGTAAAAATTGACAGGGCGGAGGGAAAACTCTTCCTTCGATCTTCAATTTACCAATCCATATCAAAATGAATATCAAAGATTTAGTTGTTGTATCGGGTATGCCCGGCATCCAAAAAATAGCAGCGAACCGAAATAATGGCATGATGGTCGAAGACCTCGACTCTGGCAAAGTTCGCTTCGCTTCCGTCCGTAAGCATCAGTTTTCTCCCCTCGAAAGCATTTCCATCTTTACCGATGACGATGATGCTGTTGAGATCAAGCAGGTTTTTCAGACCATGCTGGACAAACTCAACGAGGTGCCGCCCGCTGATCCTAATTCAAAAGCAGACGAATTACGGGAGTATTTTGTGAAGGTTTTGCCCAACCACGATCGTGACCGGGTACACATCAGCGACATCAAGAAAATTATTCGCTGGTTTCACTTCCTCAATGAGCGTGGCTACCTGACGATGGAAGAAGGTGCTGACGAAGAGGAATAAGTGTTTAGTTGAAAAGTTAAAGGGTTTAAAAGTTTAACGGATTGACTGTTAAACCTTTAAACCCTTCAACTTTTATACACATTTCATCAAAGCGCTCCTTCCATGTAGCGCTCGGCTGCTTCTTTGTAAAGCCCGCCTTGCAGCTTTTCTTTCACCGCTTTGAATGCAGCAATTGTTTCATCGATATCCTGCTTCGTGTGAGATGCTGTCGGAATCAGACGGAGAATAATCATACCTTTCGGAATGACCGGGTAAACCACGATGGAACAGAAAACGCCATAGTTTTCACGCATGTCGTGCACCAGGGCCATTGCCTCGCCGACTTCGCCGTGCATGTACACAGGTGTAACGCAGCTGTTGGTTTCACCAATATCAAAGCCTGCTTCTTTCAGTCCGCCTTGCAGCGCCTCCACATTATCCCAAAGCTTCTTGCGAAGTTCAGGTTTGTTGCGAAGCAACTCCAAACGCTTCAGCGCACCGATAACGATCGGCATGGGTACTGATTTAGCAAAAATCTGTGAGCGCATATTGTAACGCAAGTGTTGGATCATGTACTTGTCGCCGGCGAAGAAAGCGCCGATACTGGCCATTGACTTGGCAAACGTGGAAAAGTACACATCCACATCGTCCATGATACCTTGCTCTTCGCAGGCTCCGGCGCCGGTTGGGCCGAGCATGCCGAAGCCGTGAGCATCGTCCACCATGAGGCGGAATTCGTATTTTTCCTTCAGGGCTGCGATTTCACGCAACTTACCCTGGTCACCACGCATACCGAATACACCTTCGGAAATAACGAGAATACCGCCGCCGGTTTCCTCTACGATTTTGGTAGCACGGGCCAGGTTGCGGTCGAGGCTTTCGATGTTATTGTGTTCAAATGCGAAACGCTTGCCATGGTGAAGGCGAACACCGTCCACGATGCAGGCATGAGACTCGGAGTCGTAAACGACAACATCACGGCGACCCAACAGCGCATCGATGGCAGAGAGGACGCCCTGATAACCGAAGTTGACCAGTAAAACTGACTCTTTTTTTACAAAGCTGGCCAGTTCCTGCTCCAGTTGATCGTGATATTTTGTGGCTCCGCTCATCATACGGGCGCCCATCGGGTAGGCCATTCCCCAGTCTTTGGAAGCTTGTGCATCTGCTTCCCGTACTTCAGGGTGATTAGCGAGTCCGAGATAATTATTGATGCTCCAGCAGATGACTTCCTTGCCTTGAAATTTCATCCGGTTCCCAAGTTCTCCTTCGAGTTTGGGAAACATAAAGTACCCGTCAGCCACTTCTGAGAACCGGCCGAGCGGTCCGGGATTTCTAAATTTTTCGAACAAATCCATAGTTGATAAGTAGTTTCAATTTAAACGAAAAAGGGCTATAACTTGGCTTATGGTTCAGGTGTTCAAATGTAAATTGATCCATCATAACCTTGCGGAATTGATGCAAAAAATGTTTGAACACTTGAAATTTTGGTCCAGTGTATAGCCTCTTAGCAAAGGATGAATGCGGCGCAAAGGTAGCAAATGTTCATTGTTAATTACCCCTCAGCCCACTCAGCCTGCGGTTGATTTCTTCTACGAGTTCTTTTTGTAATTCAATTTTTTGGGTTGTATCACCCTGAAGCTCTTCATTTCTGACAATGTTCAACTTCGCTTCCTCAATCCTCCGTTCAGCATCCTCGATGTCTTTGTGGTACCCCATGTTTTGGCGAGTCAGCTTGTCCAGGTCACCTTCCAGTGATTTCAGCTTCTTTTCTGCTTCTTTCAATTCTATCTGGGTATTTTCAACCTTGCATTCAAGGGCAAACTTCAACAGCATTTTTTCCGCTTCCTCGTATTTCGAACGAAGGTTATACGAAAGATACTCCTCTCCTAAATCAAACCATACGATCTGTTCGATGTAGCCGTCCATGCCTGTTTCTGAGCGAGAGTAGATATTAATCGGAGTCACCCCATTGATACTCACAATTTCAGTGACGGTGAGGTTTTCCTTGCTGCCCCGCACTCTTTTCGTTTTTCCTCCGTAGTCTTTCATGAAATTTTTCCAGACTTTATCTACCAGCCTTTCATCCGTAACTTCAAGGATAACCATGAGTGCGGTATTGGTGCCCTCTGACATGGACTCTGATGTTTCAATAACACGGCTTTTCATCTGAGGAACGGGCGCTTCCAATTCAACTTCCTGACCAAAAACTGAATGACTGGCAAGCAACAGGAAAAGGCTGAAAAAGAGGGAAATTACTTTCATGACTTCAAATTTTATTAAACGATTTTTGTTCTCCGTCCTCGTGCTTTAGACTGGCCAAACCTGAAATCGTCACGAAACCCGGCCACTATCTACCAATCAAAGGTTTCAAAACAGGCATCAGTGAACGGGCAACAATTTCATGTCCCTGTTCATTCCAATGGTAACCGTCAATAGCCTTTACCACTTGCTTTTTTTCCACTTTCGCTTGTTCTACTTTGATGGCAGGTTCGTTGTAAAACTTGAATCCGTTCTCCTCAAAAATCTGCTTAAACTCCTCTCCTTGCGGCTGGAAAATATCAGCAGAAAAAGCGATTAGTTCCGTCTCGCCTGGCAGGCGATCCTTGATTTTAGCAACAATCTTCTCCGTAATCTTTATGGACCTGTCAAAAGGCGGATACTTCCTTTTATCAGTGGAAATATAGTACTCTCCTGTTTTTTGCACGTCCTGCGTCACGCCTTCCTCTAATCCGCCCCAACTTTCTTCAAACCACTTGAAAAAAATGAGACTTTCCTGGATATTTTGCCAGAGTGAAACCGGCCTGCGGTAAAAAATTTCATCATCCATGGAAAGGTAAGGCCGCCTCTCCCCTACCTTGTAGCCGCAGGCAATCTCCAGCGGAGCATAGTTATCGATAAAATCATTGCTACACACCTGCCAAACAACCACATCCGGCCGGATTTTATCCACCCATTCGTCAAATACAAGATACTCCTGCAACGTGCTGAACCCGGCATGGCCATAAGCGAATACCTCCACGTCGAGGCTGTCGCCTATCAAATTGAAAAACGATTTTTCATTGGAAACTTCGATGCTTGCCGTGTAGGAATCACCGATGAAAAATACTTTCGGCCTCGAGGCATTCACATTGCCAAAAGCTTTGAATCCATTCTCATCGTAGCGAATGGAGACCTCATATTCCTGCCAGGCCTCATCATAAATTTTACCTTCGTAAGTGTAGCCGGGCGTCATTTTCCAGCCCAACAGATCGTCTTTTTGGGCTGTGTTGTAGGGAGGGAGCGGCACGTCTTTTTTATAATCTTCAGCGCAGCACCTTCGAACAATCGCCTCACCGGCGGCTACGATGAGGACCAAAAAAAACAACAGGATGATGAGCGTAAAAGTGATCTTTTTTCCAGTGGAAAGCGGCTTTCGGGTGTCTTTAGGCAAAGTGTCCGACATATATTCTGTTTTTCTGCAAAGTTAACTTTCTCTGCTAAAGTATTACCGAAGTAACCACCCTGCCGGAAGTCAGCAAGTCAAATCCTAAGCCTTCAAATTAGGGCCGTTTTTTTCACTCAAACAGTTACCTTTGCCACCTTACCGATGAAAAATTCACCCTGGCAACGATACCTGATTTTTGCGCTTTTCGCCATCACAATCTACTTCCCCCTTTTCCACCATTTGAATTGGGAACCCATCCACAATTGGGATGAATCCCTCTTTGCCATGCGGGCCGGCTACATGGCCGAGGAGGGTAAATACCTGCCGAATTACAGCTACTGGGTGGAAAACGGGCCACTCCACCGGAACACCAAGCCGCCTTTCACCACCTGGCTGCAAGCACTTTCCATGAAAATTTTTGGCATCAGCGAATTCGGTCTGCGCCTGCCCATTGCGCTCTGCGTGTTGGGCATCATTCTGCTTTTTCTCTACTTTTCAAAAACACACCTCGGCGACATCAAAATCGGCTACTGCGCCGGATTTGTACTGGCCACTTCCGCCGGTTTTGTCAAAGCCCATGCCGCCCGAACCGGTGACCAGGATGCTGCCATGGCATTTTACATGCTGGCCGGTGCATTCCTTTTTTATCAGTACATCGAAGCCCGCACAAACCGTGAGCGCCACAGGTGGCTGGCATTACTCACCCTTACTTTCATCGCTTCAGCGCTCACGAAGTATGTCTTCGGCCTGTTTTTTTTGCCGGCCTTTGTGATTTATGCGCTTTACAAAAAGGAGTTTTTAAACATCCTGAAACGAGGGTCAACCTGGCTCGCTGCACTGATTTTAGTCGTGGCCGTGGGTAGCTGGCTTGCCGTCATTGAACAACAACAGCCAGGCTTCATCGAGCGGGCATTTTTTTATGAAATGATTGACCGCTACTCCACCGTCATCGAAAACCACGACGCCCCCTGGAATTACTATTTCTTAAAAATGTGGGAAAGCCGCTTCATCCCCTGGCTCTTCATGCTGCCAGTTCCGCTGACTATGCTTTTTGTAAAAAAATACAAGCCATTCCACGACATCATCCTGTTGATGTTCCTCTGCGCAGTGAGCCTGTTGCTCATCGTTGCATTTTCACAAACCAAAACCGTACACTACGACATTACGGCCTACCCTCCGATGGCCTTACTTGCCGGAATCGGCATGTATCATGTTATAAAATCCGGATGGGCACTTGCCCGTGAAAAAATGTATCTGCCGCTCATCATATTCTTTGGCTTTTTATATTTCGTTAAGCCTGTTGTGCTTGAGCCTTATTTTAAAATCCTCGAAAAAACCTTTGAACCCCGGCTAACTCAATCGAACCTGAAATATGGTTACCTCTTCCGTACAATAAAAAACCAAAGGGAGCCAGTAATAAAGTTCACGCTCGTACATCCGGGATTTGATGGCCAGGCTTTATTCTATGCAGGACTTTTTAATCGAAAATACGATTACGACATCAAAGTCAGCATCAACCCCAAGCAAGTGACTATTGGCGATACAATCATGGTTTGTGATAAAAATATTATCCAATACCTCTTCGAGAGATGGGAACTGCAGAGCCTCGCAACATATGACCAGTGCTTTTTGGCAAAGGTTTTAGCAAGTAAAAAACCAGAAACGCAAGGAGAATGACTCTCCAAATCCCTCCGTTCTCCCCCACTTTGCCTTAACTTTGCCGTCCAAAAAATTTTCCTAACCATCATGGATAAAACACAACTTGGCTCCGTCTCGCTTTCTTTTAAAAACGGGGTCGCTACCATCGAATTTTCCCACCCTGCCCAAAACTCTTTGCCCGGAAGGCTGTTGGCCGAACTGGCTAATGCCATTCACACCGCCGGCGAAAGCGGCGACGCTCACGTTATCGTGCTGCGCAGCGGCGGGGATCGTACTTTCTGCGCCGGGGCCAGCTTCGACGAACTGGCCGCAATCAGCGATTTTGAAACCGGTAAAAAGTTTTTTCTCGGCTTCGCCAATGTGATCAACGCCATGCGCAAGTGCCCAAAACTCATCATCGGACGGGTGCAGGGCAAAACAGTCGGCGGCGGCGTCGGATTGGCGGCAGCCACAGATTACTGCATTGCCAGCAAGTGGGCCTCTGTGCGGCTGAGCGAACTGGCGGTGGGCATCGGCCCCTTCGTCGTCGGCCCGGCCTGTGAGCGGAAGATGGGGCTTTCGGCTTTCAGCCAAATGGCCATCAACGCCACCGAATGGCAGACCGCCGATTGGGCCAAGTCGAAAGGCCTGTTCAACGAGGTCTTCGAAACGGTGGAGCAGGTGGATGCCTACATCGAGCATTTCACCCAGATCCTGGTGAAATCCAACCCGCAGGCCATGCGACACTTGAAGCAAATTTTCTGGCAGGGCACCGAAAACTGGGACTCGCTGCTCGACGAGCGGGCGGCCATGAGCGGCCAACTGGTGCTGTCTGATTTTACGAAGAATGCGATTCAGGCGTTTAAAAATAAGGACTGAAACATCAAAACCTAACCAAACCATGTTCGAAACCAAATCAACCATCGATAAAAAAATACTGAAAGAAGCCTTCCGCCTCATGGCCACCGCCAAGAGCATGACGGAAGTGTACGAGGAAAATTTCAAATTCGTCTCCAAGTACGTCCACGCCACTTCACGGGGCCACGAGGCCGTGCAGATCGCCCTCGGTCTGCAACTCACCCCGCAGGATTGGCTCTCGGCTTACTACCGTGACGACTCGCTGCTGCTCGCCATTGGCATGGAACCTTACGACCTGATGCTCCAGCTCATGGCAAAACGGGACGACCCGTTCTCCGGAGGCCGCAGCTACTACTCCCACCCCAGCCTCAACGACCCGGACAAGCCGAAAATCCCGCATCAGTCCTCGGCCACCGGCATGCAGGCCATCCCGACGACGGGCGTGGCGATGGGGGTGCAGTATCAGGAGAAATTGGAAATTAAAAAATCAGGAAATTCAGGTGGGCCTGTGGTTGTCTGCTCCCTCGGCGACGCCTCTGTCACGGAAGGCGAGGTCGCCGAAGCCCTGCAAATGGCGGCGCTCAGGCAGTTCCCCATCCTCTACTTCGTGCAGGACAACGGCTGGGACATCTCCGCCAACGCCGAAGAAACTCGTGCGCAGGACGCCGCTGAATACGCCAAGGGCTTTCACGGCATTGAAGTCCGGCGCATCGAGGGGAATGATTTCTTTGAATGCTACACCGTTTTGCAGGAGGTACTTGAAAACATCCGCCGGGAGCGCAGGCCGTTCCTCGTTCATGCGAGTGTGCCGCTGCTCAACCACCACACTTCCGGCGTGCGGAAGGAGTGGTACCGGGACGACCTCGACGAGCATGCTGCCCGTGACCCGTATCCCATTTTCAGAAATCAACTCCTGGAAGAGGGGTTTTCGGAAAGTGTTTTGAAAAAAATAGAAAAAGAAGCCCGCCAGAAGGTGGAGGAAGATTTTGCGAAAGCAAAAAAAGCCGAAGACCCACGCCCGGAGGACCTCTTCACCCACGACTTCGCCCCCACGCCCGTCACCGAAGAATCGGGCGAACGGGAACCCAAAGGCGGCGAGGTGAAAGTGATGGTGGACTGCGCCCTCTTCGCCGTCGAGGAACTGATGCGCAAGCACCCCGAGTGCCTGCTCTACGGGCAGGATGTCGGCGGGCGGCTCGGCGGCGTGTTCCGGGAAGCAGCCACGCTGGCGCAAAAATTCGGCGACGACCGGGTGTTCAACACGCCCATCCAGGAGGCATTCATCGTCGGCAGCACGGTGGGCATGAGCGCCGTTGGGCTGAAACCCATCGTCGAGGTGCAGTTCGCTGACTACATCTGGCCGGGCCTGAACCAGCTTTTCACAGAAGTCAGCCGCTCTTGTTACCTCTCCAACGGCAAGTGGCCCGTGAGCATGATCCTGCGGGTACCCATCGGGGCATACGGTAGCGGCGGGCCTTACCATTCCAGCAGCGTTGAGTCGGTGCTGACCAACATCCGGGGCATCAAAATCGCCTACCCCAGCAACGGAGCCGACCTGAAGGGTTTGATCAAAGCCGCCTACCTCGACCCCAATCCGGTTGTCATTTTGGAACACAAAGGTTTGTACTGGTCAAAAGTCAGGGGCACGGAAACGGCTCGCTGCGTGATGCCCTCCGAGGATTACGTGCTGCCGTTCGGCATTGCCCGCAGAGTGGTACAGGCCGATGATGAGCGGGTGAAAAAAGGCGAATCGATGGTCGTCGTGACCTACGGCATGGGCGTCCACTGGGCGCTGAATGCTGCGAAAAAGTTTGACGGCCGGGTGGAAGTGCTCGACCTGCGCACCCTTTACCCGCTTGACGAAGAAGCCATGTACGAAGCGACGAAACGCCACGGCCGCTGCCTCGTGGTCACCGAGGAACCGGTAAATAATACGTTCGCCCAGAGCCTCGCCGCCCGCATCCAGGAAAATTGCTTCCAGTGGCTCGATGCGCCGGTGCGCACGATCGGCTCGGAAAATATGCCCGCCATTCCGCTGAACGAGACGCTTGAGAAGACGATGATCCCGTCGATTGAGAAGGTGGAGGCGGCTATCGAGGGAGTGCTGAAGTTTTAAATCAACAATCAACAATCATGTAATCTGCAATCTTAAATCAAATCGGTTTAAGATTACAGATTACATGATTGTTGATTTTTGATTTTAGCTGCCACGATCTACCTGATCCGGTACCCCACTCCCACCGTCAGCACCGACTCGCCGAAACCAAGCTCGCCAAACAAATTCCATTTCGAAGAAATCGCATACCTGCTGCCGACGAAGCCCGTGTAAGTCAGTTTTGTTTTCCGTGAAACGATGCCGTGGTGCGTTTTCAAAAAATCCATGTCGCCCTTATCCACGGAAAATTTCGAGTCGTTCACAGTCAGCATGAAACCGCCGTAAAAGTCCGCATTGTCGAGGCGGGTAAGATGGAAGGCAGCCTTCAGAGCCGTCTGGTTGGTGTGGTTGGTCACCCGTTGGCTGACGCCGTCGGAAATGATGATGGGGCGGCTCTCGGCGACGGACCGCCCGTGGGAAAGGCCAAGGCTGAAGCGATCGCCCAGCATCCGGTTAACTTCGATGCTGACGGGCAACATTTTCATGGTGGCGCCGTCTAGGATGCGGGCCATTGGTAGCAGTCCTACGCCGGCCTGAACGTCCATTTGGTTTTTCTTGAAAATCCGTTTTGGCTGGCTGTACTGTTGAGCGTGGAGGCCATTTGATAAAATGAGGGTCAGGGTAAAGAGAATTAAATTTTTCATGATCGTTTTGAAATTGGGTGCCTGGACGACCCGGACTGAACTTCCCAGCCCGGGCATCCAAACGCAGATTGTTTTCACTAAAAATTATTGAAAAAAGGTGTTTGAAAATTGCTTTAGCGGTCGCCGCCCAGTTGGAAACCAACTGTGAACCCGACCCGAAGCTGGTGCAGCCAGCGGTCGAGGCTCTCCCTTCCGCCGAGTACGTCCTGTTCGTAAATTTTATCCGTCATTGTGGGGTCGTCATAGTCGTTGTCCACCCAGCGGTAGCTGGTGCCGGAACCAACGAAGAGGTCAAAAACCGCATTTGCACGGGTCACCCACTGCTTACCGAAGACGAAGCCGCCGCCCAGTTCGGCCACCGTGCGGTAGTGGTCGTAATCCCCTTCGAAGCCAGGCTTATCAACTGCAACTTTGACCGGGCCGGAGCTGAGTTTAGTGCGCCCATACAGTCCGAAATAGGCGCCGTGGGGCGCTTTCCCATTGATGTAAAACCGGTAAGACGGAATGAACAGCCAGTTCGTCAGGTCTTTTTCTTCGGAAAAAACATTGTCGTAATTCAAGTCTAAACTTGCCCAGCTACCGAACGATGCGACGCTCAATTCAACCGAACTGTAGCGGTTCACCGGCATTTCGACATAAAATTGTTTTTTACCGAAAAGCACCAGCGGATTTACTTTGAAAACAAGCGAAGGTTCGTGTTTTTCCTGGGCAGTGGCATGGCTGAACATACTGCCAAGCATGATGGCGATCAAAAAAATTTTAGTTTTCATAACTGTAGATTGTTTTGATGAAAACACGGACCGGTCACAGCACGGGCCGGTCCTGTGTCTCAGATGTTGATGAAAAATTATCAGGAAGTTTGGGTAGAGGTTTACCGTTTTAATTGCGATGCGTCTTGCATCCTGTCTTTGGTAAGTAATACAGGCAGGGCGGCAGGCACCCCCAAAGCGGTGAGATTTTTTTTTGAAATAAAATCCAAAAAATGGATAACTACCAGATAATCAAAGAAGTAGTATCCGCCAGCGATGCACTGAAAAAACCGATCGCTCCACCCTTCAGGTTGGTGGGCGGATTTTTGGCGTTGGAAGGATTGAAATTATTGCCCAGTGTATTCACCCCGATGGCCCGGTAAAATTCGAAGGCGGGCTTCGTCATCGTGACCACCTCCACGGTCGCCTCAGCGCCGGGGAGGATGTAGTTTAACTCAATTTCCTGGGTAAAACCGGCCTGCTGCTCCAGCGTTTTTTCGATAAAAAAATTCTCCCAAAGGAAGCCATCGATGAAAACTTTCACACGGGCGTACACCGGGCGGCTGGGTGGCAACACGAGGTGGCAACGCAACGTCACCGTCGTGTCGTTGTGGCGTTCGAACGTCACGGTGTCGATGGCGAGCAGGCCGGACGGGGCAGCGGCCATCGCCTCGAAATTGCCTTCCTCCGTTTGAATGCGGAGCATGTAGGTTTGGCCGGGTTGGGTGGTCATTTCACCGGAAAAACGGCCCGATTCCCACTGGTAAAGCGCTTCAGAATTTCCATTTCCATCCACGACGACCGCCGTTGCATTTTCAAAAACGGGAGCGATCGAATCTCCCTGGCTGAACGGCACGGCCCGGCTGAGCGTCACTTCCACCGGCGCCAGGTTGCCCATTACCGCCTCGACGACGATGGGATAAACTTCGAGTTCCTGGCCTTCGATTGCTATTTTTTTGCAGGCAGCGAAAAAAAGCGAAGCAGCCAAACCGCTGAATATCAGTTTTTTAAAATGCATTTTTATCAAAATTTAAACTCCCAACTGATCGCCGGGATGACCAGCAGCGGCGCAATCAGGTTGATCTTCACCCGCTCCGGGCGGTCAAAATCCTGCTCGATTTGCGCAAAAACCGGGTTGCGCCGGGCGTAAACGTTGTACAGCCCCAGCACCCAGTTCGACTCCCAGTACTTGCCCCGTTGCACTTGCGAAGTAAAAGAAAAATCCAGCCGGTGGTAAGCCGGGAAGCGGTAACCGTTGATCGGCCCGAACAGCACAACTTCCTGATTGTCAAACTGGTATTTCCCAACCGGCACCGTCACCGGATTGCCGGTTCGATAGGTCCAGACGGCGGCGAACGTCCATTTTTTACCCAACTCGTAAGCCCCCACGGCAGAAATCGAGTGGGTGAAATCGAAGCGGGCGGGAAATTCCCGGCCATCGTTTAGTTGGTCGAACTGCCGCCGGTGCTTCGCCCAGGCGTAGCCGAGCCAGCCCTGCAGGCGGCCCTTGTTTTTGCGCAGCATCACCTCCACGCCGTAGCCCCGCCCCGTGCCGAAGGCCAGCTTCGACTCGATGTCCACCGAGGGCAGCAGTACTTCGGGGAAACGGTGCTCGATCTGGTTTTGTAAAATTTTATAAAACGCCTCCACCGACAGATCCCACCGGTTTTCAAATAATTGCTGAAAAAACCCGGCGTCCAGTTGATCAGCGATCTGCGGGCGAATGTTCGGGCTGGCAGGCAGCCAGACGTCGATCGGGTTGTTGAGCACGGAATTGCCAGCCAACTGAACGTACTGGTAGCTACGGCCATAGCCCAGCTGAAAACCGGTCGTCCGCCCGGCGTGAAATTTCAGCAGCGCCCTCGGCTCCATGCCCTCATAGTTCACAATGCGTTCGCCTTTTTTGAAAAAAACCGAGTCGGTCTGGGCGCCTGTTTCATCGTAAAAAAAGAACGGCTCGCCCGTGCCCAGCAGCGTCATATTCGAAATGCGAATGCCGGTCTGAATTTCCAGCCACGGCACAGGTTGCCACTCGTGCGAGGCAAAAACAGCCGCCTCCAGCGCATTGCGGTCGGGAATGCGGAGCAGTTCATCAAAATTGTTGCGGTATTCGCCGGGCTTGAAGCGGTGCAGGATGGCGCTCCAGCCCACGGTCAACGTACTTCGAGGGTTGAAGTAGCGGCGGTAAGTTTGTTTCAGGTGAGCGTTAAGGATGCCGGAGTTGTTTTCCCCGCCGTTCGTCTTCTCAGTCTTCACCCGGAAGCGGTAGTCGCTGAAAATCAGCGAAGTGTTCATAAAACTTTTCTCGTCGAGCAGGCGGTTCCAGCGCAGGGTACCGGTGGCGTTGCCCCAGTTGAGGCTGAGATCGTCGCCCGCCCGCAGCACGTCCCGGCCAAAATAGCCCGCCACGAACAGCCGGTCTTTTTCACCCAACCGCACGTTGCCTTTCAGATTGCCGTCGAAGAAATGGAAGCCGTCCTTGCCTTTGAAAAACCAGTCGAGGTAGGTGCGCCGCCCGGCGGCCATGACCGAACCTTTTTTATCAAAAAGCGGCGCTTCGAGTTGCAGGCGGCTCGACGTCAGGCCGATGCCGCCGCTCGTGGTGAAGCGGTTGGCGTTGCCCTCTTTCATAAAAACTTCCAGCACGGAGGACAGCCGCCCGCCGTACTGCGCCGGGAATGCGCCTTTCAAAAACCGCATTTCCTTGAGCGCTTCCGTGTTGAAAACGGAAAAAAATCCGGCCAGGTGAGTGGGATTGTACAACGGCGCCTCGTCCAGCAGCACCAATGTCTGGTCAGGCGAGCCGCCCCGTACGCCGAAGCTGCTCAGCCCGTCGGCCCCCGAACTGACGCCGGGGATGAGTTGCAGGGTTTTCAAAATATCCTTCTCGCCCAACACCGTGGGCAGCAAACCCGAAGCAGCCAACGGGATGCTGGCTTCGCCAAGATTGCGCCCCGTCTGCGCCTGTAGCGAATCGGTGACGACGACGAGGGCCAGTTCGCCGGAGGCAGGTTTCAAGTGAAAATCGAAGCGGCGGCTGCGGTCGAAGCTGACTTTAAAAATTTTATCCTGATATCCTAAGTAACTGATTTTCAAAAAATGATCGCCCTGCGGCAAGGTCAGCGAGTAAAAACCGTACTCGTTCGATGAGCAGCCCCGGCCCTCGCCGGTCTCCCAGACGTTGGCGCCGATGAGTTCCTCGCCGCTCAGCGAATCCCGGATGAACCCGCTGAAGGTGAACAGCGCCGGGCGTTCCGGCTCCAGTTCCGAGCGGGGTTTCACGATGATCCGGTTGCCCAGGGTCACGTAGCCCAGGCCGGTGTCTTTGAGTAAAAAATCGAGGATTTGCCGCAACGACGCCCGTTCGAAAGTGGCTGTGACTTTTTTTTCCTTCGGTAAAACGGAGGGGTCGTAGGAAAATTCCACCCCGGCGGCGGCGCTGATTTTTTGAAATGCTTCGGGCAGGGAGTTATTCTCGAAGCGAAGGGTGAGCGGGGTTTCCTGCTGGGCGAGGAGGAGGTTTGAAAAAAAAAGGAAAAGAAACAGCGGCCCCAGCCCCAGCCCCTGACCCCTAAAGGGGAACCACACGGGGAAGTTCGCAGTCGCTTCCCGAAGTGGTTCCCCTTTAGGGGTCAGGGGCTGGGGCCGGGGCGGCGCCAACAAATCACTTATTCCGCACCAGCAGGGTGTCGTTTTTAACTGTAAGATTGAGATCATAGGTCAGCTCGAGGGTTTTTAAAATTTCCTCAAGGGTTTCATTTTCGAAGGTCGAAAATAGCTGCTTCCCTGCGATGTTTCCCTCAATTTTGACCGAAATGCCGTAGTGCCGTCCAAGAATATCCAAAGCTTCGACGAGGGGCACGTTATCGAACACGAGTTTGCCTTGCCGCCAGGCAGCGACAGCGTTGGCGTCCACCTGCCGGGCGGTGATTTTGCCGGAAGTTTTTTCAAAAATACCCTCCATCCCAGGGGTGAGTTGCACCTTGTTTTGTTCGCTGGTGAAAAACTCGACTTTGCCCTCCGCCACCGAGGCCGTCACCGACTGGCTGCCGGGGTAGGCCCGCACGTTGAATTCCGTGCCGACGACCCGCACCGTCGCTCCGTTGGCATCCACGAGGAACGGCTTGCTGCGATTGGATTTCACCTGAAAATAGGCCTCGCCGCTTAGTTTCACCCGGCGGTCATCTCCGCCGAAGCCTTGCAGCGCTTCGAGGGTGGAACCAGCGTTGAGCGCCACGAGCGTGCCGTCGGGCAGGGTGATGTTTTCGATTTTGCCGGAGGCAGCGGCGAAATTCATCGGCTCTATCAGGCCGGCATCGCCACGGCCGAGCAGCCACCAAAGCGCCACGCCCAGCACAACGGCGGCAGCGGCAGCCAAACGCCAGGCTGTGCCCATGCGGATAATTTTGGCGGAAGGCTTCGAAGCTGGTTGGATGGTGCTGACTTTTTGGTGGAGTTTTTCCCATTCAGCATCTGTTTCCGGCTGCACGGTCAGGTCCAGGTTTTCGGCGGTGGCCCAGATTTCGGCCATTTTTTGAAAATAACCGGGGTTGGCGCCGTCGCTGGTCAGCCACGCCTCGAACTGCTCGTTCTCCGCCGGGCTGGCCTGCCCGGTGAGTTGTTTGTGGATCAATATGTTGAGTTCCTGCTCGGTCATTTTTTTGATTCTCCCGCAGATATCGCAGTTGTCCGCAGATTTTTTAAATGGCTACTTGCTGATATTACCGGATTGGGGGAGCGTACCCCCAAGCGTTTTCAAACTTTTTTAAAAAAATGTTAACAACCACATCATCTGCCGCACGGAAAACTTCCCACGGTCCTGGCGGTAGTCGTCCACCGCTTTTTTCAGGCGGCTGAGGGCGATGCCGATCTGGTTTTCCACGGTTTTGGGTGAAACATCGAGGCGCTCCGCAATTTCTTTGTACGACAACCCCTCCTGCCGACTGAGGATGAAAATCTCCCGGCACTTCTCCGGCAGGCGCTGTACCTCGTCGAAAATGATGGACTCCAACTCGCCCGCATCCGAAGCGCCTTCATTGTGCGTAGAGTGGTGCCGTTCGACGACAACCGGCTCTGCATCAACGGTTTGCAGCTTTTTTTTAGCTAAAAAATTAAGGGATTTGTTGCGGGTAGCGGTGAAGAGATAGGACTTCAGGTTGTCGTCCGCCCGCAGGTTTTCCACGTTTTGCCAGACGCTGATGAACACCTCCTGCACGACCTCCCGTGCATCCTCCGGCGAGCGGGTGAAGGTGTTGGCAAACGCCACCAATCCCGGCTGGTAGCGCCGGAAGAGCTGCTCGAAGAGTTCGATGTTTTGGTGCGTTGCCACGTGAGGGCGGTTTGAAATTGGAAATTGGAAATTGGGAAATTGAGAAATTTCACGAATTTCCAATTTCCCAATTTCAAAAAAACTGAGGGCTGCAATTTACAAAAACGTAAACGCCCGCTCCAAATCCTGGATCAGGTCGTCCACATCTTCCACGCCGACGCTCAGGCGGATGAGCGAATCCGTCAATCCCACCTTCGCCCGTTCTTCCTTAGGAATGGAGGCATGCGTCATCGAAGCCGGATGGCCGATGAGCGATTCCACGCCGCCGAGCGACTCGGCCAGCGTGAACACTTCGGTGCGGCTGAGCACTTTTTTCGCATCCTCGAACTTGTCACGTTTCAGGTCGAAGGAGACCATTGCCCCGAAGTTGCGCATTTGTTTTTTGGCAATTTCATGGCCGGGGTGGTCTTTGAAACCCGGGTAGTACACGTTGTTCGCCTTCGGGTGGCCTTGCAGGTAGGTGGCGATTTTTTCAGCATTCTGACAGGCACGCTCCACCCGCAGGTGCAGCGTTTTGATGCCCCGCAGCACGAGGAAGCAGTCCATCGGGCCGGGCACTGCGCCGCTGGCATTTTGGATGAAATGCAGTTGGTCCGCCAGGCTCTGCTCCTTCGCAACGACGGCACCGAGTACGGTATCGGAGTGGCCGCCGAGATATTTGGTGGCTGAGTGAACAACGAGGTCGGCGCCCAAATCCAACGGATTTTGCAAGTAGGGCGAAGCGAAGGTATTGTCCACGCAGGTGAGGATGCCCTTCGCACGGGCTATTTTACAAATCGCCTCGATGTCCACGATGTTGAGCATCGGGTTGGTCGGCGTTTCGATCCAGATGAGTTTTGTTTTGGGGGTCAAATATTGTTCAAACTTGGAGGCATCGTACATCGGCACGAAATGCCCCTTCAGCCCGAAGCGCTCGTAAATTTTCGTGATGATGCGGTAGGAGCCGCCGTAGAGATCGTTCGTGGCTACTACTTCGTCGCCGGCGTTGAGCAGTTTCAGCACGGCATCCATCGCTGCCAAACCGCTGCCAAAGCAAATAGCCCCGGCCCCGTTTTCAAGTGCGGCGAGGTTGGCTTCGAGTGCGTGGCGGGTGGGGTTCTGGGTACGAGCGTACTCGTAGCCTTTGTGGTCGCCGGGCGATGCCTGGGCGTAGGTAGAAGTTTGATAAATGGGCGTCATCACCGCCCCTGTGGATGGATCCGGCTCGACGCCGGCGTGTATGGCTTTAGTTGCAAATTTCATGAAGTATGTTTTAAGTAGTAGGCGAGCAGGTAAGCAGGCGAGTAAGCACCGGCAATACTTGCCTACCTGCCTGCTCGCCTGCTTACCTACTCTCAAAAAGCGGCGCAAAAGTAAATATTCTCCCGCATCTCTAAGCGACAGTCTCTCACATGCTCATTTTCTCATACGCTAAAAAAGGAAAAGGGCAACCGGGACGCATGTCCTGATTGCCCTTTCCTTTCAGAAAGTCTAATTCTTGAGGTTTCTGATTAGTTTACTGACTCGGTCAGTTCTTTGCCAGCCTTGAATTTGACTGAGCTTTTAGCTGGGATGGTAATAGTTTCGCCAGTCTGTGGGTTACGACCCTGACGTGCGTCTCTGCTGGAAACAGAGAAAGTACCGAAGCCGATGAGGGTAACTTTGTCACCACTTGTCAAGCTTTCTCCGATTGAATCGAAAACGGTGTTAACCGCAGCAGAAGCTTGTGCCTTGGTGAGGCCTGCGCTTTCTGCAACCTTGTTGATCAAATCTCCTTTATTCATTCTTGGTAGTTTTTAAAAAATTAAGGATTTAATAAAGCGGCGCAAATTTATACAAGCATTGAGTTTTCCAAACGTTTTAGGAAGAAAAATGCCTTAATTTATTGGTATTTCCATTGAGCTCCTACCAAATTGGCAGGATATTGCTCAATTTTGTATCTGTGTTTAACTTTTTATCAAAAAAAGCTTTCAAAATAATCATGAAAAAATTACCCGCATTGCTGCTGATTTTCTCGCTCGCCGCATTTTTTTCGCTCTCCACGACTTCCTGCAACCGGGGTACCGGCTGCCCAATGAATGAGAACGCTCACGTGCAACCCAACAAAAAAGGTCAATATCCCAAGACTAAAACCCGTTCAGGACTTTTCCCAAAAGGCATGAATAAACGCCACTAGTTCAAATAACGTGGCTGAGTCTGCCAGGTTGCGGACGACAATAAATTTATCTTTCACTCACTTGTCATCGCTTCCGACAATCCTTCCCCCAGCAGGTTAAAAATCGTTACCGTCACAAAAATTGCCCCTCCGGGAAAAACTGCCAGCCACCAGGCGCCCGGGTATCGCCTTGCTTCCGAAAGCAATTGGCCCCAGGTCACTCCTTCCGCTGCAATACCAAAACCCAAAAATGAGAGCGCCGACTCCAGCAAAATAGCCGAAGCTATGCCAAATGCAATGGTGATGAGCACCGGCGTAATGGCATTCGGCAAGGCATGACGGAATAAAATCCGGGCGTGAGAGAACCCCATCGCTTTCGCCGCTTCGATGTAAGAAAGGTTGCGCACCCTGAGTAACTCTGCCCTCAGAAAACGGGCGATGCCGGTCCAGCGAATAAATCCGATGATGGCCATCACATAAAAAACCGAACTTTTCTGAAGTACAGCCACAAAAGCCAGCAACAACAACAGCCCGGGAATGGAGTTGAACACCTCGATCGTCCGCATGACCAGCAAATCGAGTGGCAGGGTGATTTTTTTTCTAAATATTTTAACCGGAATTTTTTTGGTCAAAAAAACCAGCCCGTTCGCCAGCAGTAAAATTCCGATTGCAATCCCAAGCCCTTCCAGCAATCCCCCGTCTTCCTGCAAAGCGAGCCCTCTGGCCTGAAAACCGTAAAACCATGCAAAAAACAAGGCCGCCAGGTTCACCCAAAGCCGGGTGTGCGTCATTCGAAAGCCCTGGTCGCCAAAGTACCCGGCCAGCGCCCCCAGCAGTACGCCGATAACGGTCGCAATCGACATGGCAATCACGCCGACCAGTAACGCCACCCTCGTCCCGGCAACCATCCCGGCAGCAATGTCGTGTCCGACTTTGTCGGTACCAAGCCAGTGGCGGTAGCGGTTGGATTCGATGCGTTGCGAAGCGAAAGGACTTTTGTAGCCGGAATTTTTTGAGTCAATCGTTTTTGCGGAATACGGGATGAGGGGAAAAACTGACGCTTCATATTCATGCTCACTCCATTCTTTTTGAAAAAACCGGGCGTCCCATTGCGCCAGCCCCAGGTCCACGGCATACTGCCGGAGCACCGGAAAATAAGTTTCTCCGTCAATTTTACAATAGACAGGCTTTTCGTTCGCAATGAAGTCAGCAAATACCGCAATGAAAATCAACACGTACAAAACACGCAGCGACCACACCGCCCGCCGCTTGCGGCCGAAACGGCGGCGCAGTAATGCAAAAGGAGTTTGCGCCAGCTTGCCCCTCTCTGCCTTTTCGATGTGTTGTTTTTCTTTTTTAAACACAGCTAAACAAATTCTGTCATTCCATCATTCCTTAAACCTCACCCTTGGGTCCGTCAACGCATACAGCACATCCGCCACGAGCATTCCAAGAATCGTCAGCACAGCCCCAAGCATTAAAATGGCAAATACGATGGGCCAGTCTTTCATCAAAATAGCATTGTAAGTCAGCCAGCCCATGCCGGGAATGTTGAAAATAAATTCGATGGTCACAGACCCCGCAATCGCTGCCGGAAATACCGAAGCGATGAGCGTGATGACCGGAAACAGCGCATTGCGGAAGCCATGCCGCCAAATAACAGCGCCCTCCGGCAGGCCTTTCGCCCTGGCAGTTCTGATAAAATCCTGCCCCAACACGTCGACCATGCCGCCCCTCGCCTGCCGGGAAATGAATGCCAGCGCCGGATAGGCAATGCACACAACCGGCAGAAACAGGTGCGGCGCCGCCAGCAGGATTTTCTCCCACCACGACGCATCGGAGGGCACATTGCCGAGGCCCGGACCCGGAAAAATATTCATGCCGTATTCTCTCGTGGTAAAAAAAACGAGCAGCATCGTCCCGATCCAGAATGCCGGCAGCGAGTAGAGCATGAACAGGCCGAGCGAGGTGATTTTGTCAAAAGTTTTCCCCCGCTTTACCGCCGACCAGACGCCCAGCGGAACAGCCAACAGAAAAGCCAGCAGAATCCCAGCCAGGTTAAGCACCAGTGTCCAGAATAGCGCAGGTTTGATTTTATCGCTTGCAGGCCGGCGGTCAAATACAGACATCCCAAAATCACCCCGAACAAAACCACTGATCCAGTGATGGTACTGGTTGTCGAGGCCATGCCATCGAAAGGCCGGGATGTTCAACTGGCCCGGCGTGGCCTCCGTTTTCACCGTCTGAAATTTGTTTTTTAAAATAAAAAAGTCGTTACCCACTGCCGCCATCAGCAGAGAGTCGTTGGCCAGCGCCGTTTCCATTTCACCCAAACGGGCGTCAATTGCATGCTCCTGCCAGGCTGCGTAGAGCTCACGCAGCGGAACTTTGAAGGGAACAAAAATTCTGGAAAGGCTGTCGGGCTGCGCCAAAATTTTCAAATCCAGCGCACGGACTTGTTGGTAGTAGGACTCGATCTGTGGCCAGTTTCCGTACCGGGCGATGAGCTTTTCCATTGTTTCCCGGCGGTCTTTGATCACGATTTTAAAAAGCGTATCAGGGTAGGCTTTCGGCGAAACGGAAAAGTAGAAGGCGGGTTTGTCCCGGTTGAGCACATTGGCTGCCTGCCGGTAGTTTCTCTCTGCATTCAACAGGTCGGACGGCGAGGAGATGGCCGTTTCAAAAGGATTGTTAATCAGGTAATTGAGAACGATATCGCCCGGCGCCAATCGGCTCAACCCAAACGCCAGCAAGCTAACAGCCAGCAGCGTCGGGATAAAAAGCAGGATGCGTTTTGTGAGATACCGGAGCATGGGTTTTCGTGATTGTTAGATTGCCGGATTGTTTGATCAACATTCCAACGATCAAACAATCCAGCAATTCAACCATCAATTCTTCAATTTCAAATGCTGCAATGACACACCCGGCGACTTGCGTGTCACGATGGCATCGAAACGTTTGTGAACAACGATACGATCGAGCGGAGCAAACTGAAAAATCATGGGTTGTTCGTCGTAGAGGACTTCCTGAAGTTTCAGGTAGAGTTCGTTGCGTTTGGCCTCGTCCGTGGTCTGTCGGATTTCGTCAATCAGCGCATCCGTTTCCGCATTTCCGAAACGGGTGTAATTGGAGCCGCCAGGCTGGGCGCTGTCCGTGTGAAAAAACTGTTTCGGATCGTCGGGAAGCGGGTAAGCACCGGCGCCACGGCCCGCCAGTTCATATTCTCCGTTGCGCATGCGTTGGCCCATAACGTTGGACTCTACCGGCACCCGCTCGATTTCAATGCCTACTTTTTTTGCATTGTTTTTGAAAACTTCAGTGAAATTTTCCTGATAAACAACACCGGGCGTGTAAAGAAATTCAAGTTTCAACTCCGTAAGCTGGCCGTCAATCGTTTTGTCAAGAATGCCGTTGCCGTTGCTGTCATTCCAGCCGGCGGCAGCGAGAAGCTGGCGGGCTTCGTCGAGGTTCATCTGGATCGGTTTCAAGCCTTTGTGGTAGTATTTTTTATCCGGTAAAAACGGCCCGATAACCCGCTCTCCCAAGCCATTGTAAAAATCCCTGATGATGGCGTCCATGTCGATGATGCGGGCAAGTGCCTGCCTTACCTGCTTGTCAGCCAGTTTCGGATTGCGGTTTTGCATGGCCGTGTAGAAAAAAGCAAAGCGGGGCGGCGTGTAAAAATTATACACATCCTGCAGGAAAGAATCCTGCTTCAGTTCCATGAACTGGTTAGTTTCCAGCTCGAATCCTACGTCATAATCTTCGCTTTTCAGCGCTGTCATAGCTGCTGTCTGATCAGGAATTGGCAGGAAAATAATCGTGTCAGGGTAGGCTGCAAGCATGGTATATTTTCCGGACAGGCCGTTACCCCACCAGTTTTCTTTTTTGGCTAAAACGATACGCTGGTCATCCACCCAGTCCACAATTTTGTAGGGCCCGGAACCCGAGACAACCTCCCGGCCATATTTCGGAGACAGGAAAGCATCTGCGAATTTCTGGAGCCGCTCGTCGTCAGCAAAACCGGCTGATTTAGCTGGGTCGGAAAGCTCACGGAAGGTGAAATTTTTCATCAAACCCTCCGGGTCGTAAATATGCTGCGGCAACATCGTGACGTTACTGACCACTCCATAATTCAAAATGTATTTGCGGTCGACGATGACGGTAAATTTCTTCGGATTGGCTTCGTCAACCTGAATATCCTTGACAAATTCAAAATAATTGGCGTAAGCCTGTAGCGGCAGTTTTGGATTAAAAAGGGTTTTCACCGAAAACTCGTAGTCGTAACCGGTTACCGGCTGCCCGTCTTCCCAGACAGCTTCATCCAATATTTCAAAAACAAATGACTGCCCGCCGGCAAATTCTCCATCCGTAATATCGCTGACGACCGGAGCTGCCTTGACCAGTTGTGGAGCCATCTCCAACGTTTCAGGATCAAAATCCATCGGGTATTGAAACATGAGATCCGCAACCACCCGAACCCAGGCACTGCGGGCGAGGTAGGGATTCAGCGCCTGAATGCCTGCACTGAGCCGGACCCGGACAGTGTTATCGTTGTGTTTCCAGGTGACATTTTGGTCAGTTTTGCAGGAAAAAAGCAGAACAACGGCCAATAAGGCCAATGAAAGATTGACTCGCATTTTATTCATGGTGAAATATTTTTTAAACCGGAAGCTGATTTTCCTGTTCCGGTGAATTGAAGCCCGAAGGTACTTGAATTGGTTGAAATGATTAAACAGCATTAAATCAGATGATCATAAAATATTAAAAAACGGGTATATTTAAACCTTTCAACCGCTTCACCTTCTCAATCATTTTCACAATGCCAACCATACTCATCGCAGGCGGAACCGGCCTCGTAGGCCAACGGCTAAGCCAATTATTGAAAGCAAAAAATTATACGGTTCTGCACCTCAGCCGCACCAAAAACCTGAATGCTGAATTCCCGGCCTATCAATGGGATCTCAAAAAGGGCTTCATCGACCAGGAAGCTATCGAAAAAGCAGATTTCATTATCAATCTGGCCGGCACCGGAATCGCAGACAAGCCCTGGACGAAAGCCCGAAAAAAACTCATCATCGATAGCAGGGTGGATAGTACGCTGCTACTCAAAACTTACATCGAACGCAAAAAGACACCGCTAAAAGCCTACATCGCAGCCTCCGCTGTCGGGTTTTACGGCAGTCGTGGCGACCAATTACTGACAGAAAACGACCCCGCCGGCAGCGAGGGCTTTCTGGCCGAATCTGTCCGGATTTGGGAAGAAGCCATTCAAAAAGTGGAAGAGGCAGGCGTGCGGCTTGCTGCCATTCGAATCGGGATTGTTTTATCCACGCAAGGCGGTGCGCTCGAAAAAATCCTGCTTCCCTTTAAATTTTTCAACGGCGCCTACTTTGGTGACGGCCAACAGTGGATGTCGTGGATACACATAGACGACCTGTGCCGCATTTTTATCGAAGCTATTGAAAATAAAAATATGTCCGGTTTCTACAATGGCGTTTCACCTAACCCTGTGCGCAACAAGGATTTTGTTTACAAAGTGAAAGAAGCACTGGGAAAGCCTGCCATCATTGTGCCTGCGCCGGAGTTTGCGCTTCGGGTTGCCATGGGCGAAATGGCTGACGTAGTCTTCGAAAGCACGAGGGTTTCATCAGAAAAAATAGAGAAGACAGGGTTCAAATATGAATACCCTGAGTTGATACCCGCCCTGAAAGATTTATTGCGTCGAAAGATTTGACCTATTTTTGCGGCATACAGCAAAAATACCATGTTCCGATTCGAGCATCCTACCTATTTATATGCCTTGATTCTGCTACCCGTGTTGGTGGTACTCTTCGTGGCTTACTGGCAATGGCGAAAACATGCCATCACCCGCTTCGGCGACCGATCGCTGGTGGAACAGCTCATGCCCGGCACTTCAAAATACAAGCATCCGGTGAAATTTGGCCTGTTGCTGCTCGCCATGGCTCTCCTCATCGTTGGCTGGGCCAATCCGCAATGGGGTAGCAAACGTGAAAAAGTAAACCGGAAAAGTGTGGATGTTTTCATCGCACTTGACATTTCGACCAGCATGTACGCTGACGACATCGCCCCCAGCCGGCTGGAAAGGGCAAAAAAGTTCGCTGAAAATCTGGTTCAAAAGCTAAAAGGCGAACGCATCGGCCTCATCCTTTTCGCAGGCGGAGCTTACCTTCAGATGCCCATCACAACTGATTATGCTGCTGCGCAATTATTCATCCGGAGCGCCAGCCCCGACCTGGCCGGCACGCAAGGCACAGCCATCGGAGAGGCTATCGAGCTGGCCCGGCGATCATTTCAGGAAGAAAATAAAGCCCATAAAGCCCTCATCCTCATCACCGATGGCGAAGACCACGACGGCGAAGCGTTAACTGCCGCATCACAAGCCCATGCTGAAAACGTTATCCAGTTCACAGTCGGCGTTGGTACGCAGGAAGGAAGTTTCATCCCCATCAATGTGGGCGGAAGGGAAGATTACAAGCGAGACCAATCCGGCCAGCCGGTCCGTTCCCGGCTGAATGAAGAAATGCTCAAAGAGCTGGCCAGCACCGGCGGCGGCACTTACTTTCCGATCAGCCGGGGCGACGAAGTTGCGACAGCATTGGAAAACCGCATCAATCAAATGGAAAAACGGGAGTTTGAAGTCAGGTCTTTCACCTCGTTTGAGAGCTACTTTCAATATTTTCTGGGAGCAGGACTCGTTTTACTGCTCATTGAATTCCTGATTTCTTACCGAAAGGGGAAATGGCTGGAAGGAAAAGATTTATTCAGTTGAGCCTCCCGCACTCAACCAGACCGGCATAAAAAAGGTTATTCGCACGTCAACCCAGAATGAAATGCACTTTTTGAAAAAAATAATTTTCTCCATGTTTGTTTTATTCACAACACTTGCAGGCTGCAAGGCGCAGTTGCCGGCAGGCGTTCCCCGCACTGACAATCCGGAGTTCGACCAGGAACTGGCCCGGCTGTTGAAGTTTTCAATTCCGGTAATCAGCGCAGAAGAGTTGCTGAAAAACAAGGAAAAATACGCCATATTCGACACCCGTGAACCTGTTGAGTTTGATGTCAGCCATATCCCCGGAGCCAAAAACCTGGGTTACAATGACTTTAACGCTGACCTGCTTTCCGACCTTCCCAAAGATACGCCTATTCTGCTCTACTGCTCCGTAGGGTACCGAAGCGAAAAAACCGGAAACAAATTACAAAAGATGGGCTTCACACAAGTTTACAATCTCTACGGCAGCATTTTCGAATGGGCAAACAGAGGTTTTCCACTTGAAAACAAAACCGGAAAACCCACGAAAACACTGCATACCTACAATGAAAAATGGAGCCAGTGGATCAAGAATTCGCAGATTGACAAGCGTTGGTAAAAGCGGGAATTTTCATTTTAACAAAAATTAAATAGGTTAACTTTTATTTAAGATTCTTGGGGTCACCTATTGACAAGCGTCCCTTTTACCCTTATTTTTGTGGTCGTTTGCGCACACAACGTCCCATCAAGAGAAAATTACCCCCCCAACTGACCTTACCTGCATTAAAAACTATCCATCCCGCGGACAATCCAAAACGAGCCGATTTAAACCTTTGAAGTTTTCGCAACATACATGAGGGAACTCTTTCTATTCTTAAACAGAGGATAAAAGCATGTTAAAACTTACATCTAAGCCTGGAAATGTCTCTAAAGTAGAGCCATTTGTTGAAAAACTGGTGTCACGCTACAATCTAAGCCCAGACAAACAATGCAACATCCTGATCAGCCTGACAGAAGCCGTTACAAACGCAATCGTACATGGCAACTGTAAAGCAGAGGAAAAAACCGTTCAGGTAAGGTCAAGAAAAGACCGGGATTGCATCGCCGTTCGGGTAACCGATGAAGGAAGCGGGTTTGACTTTAACAGCCTCCCCGATCCTACTACACCAGAAAATTTATGCAAATGCGGCGGCCGTGGCGTTTTCCTGATGCGCCAGCTATCTGACAATCTCAGATTTTATAACAACGGCAGCACCGTGGAAATGCGTTTTAAAATTTAATTTTCTATTGAAATAATTCGACTTACCAACTTCAAATGATTGTTCAGCCTGATTTCCCTCCGATGGAGGAAACCGGAATCTATTTCAATTCAGAAGAAATCGATTTTGAATTAAACAACGAAGAGGAAGTCATTCAGTGGCTGCAAAAATTAATTGAGCAAGAGGACAAATCGCTCCGCTTGCTCAATTTTATTTTCTGCTCCGACGACTACCTCCTGCGTATCAACCTCGAGTACCTCGACCATGATACGCTTACTGACATTATCACCTTCCCTTACGCAGACCCTCCCTTTATCGAAGGAGATATTTTTATCAGCATTGACCGCATTCGGGAAAATGCCCAGCTTTTTAAGGTTTCATTCGAACAGGAACTCCACCGGGTAATGGCGCACGGTGTACTGCACCTCTGTGGATATGGTGACAAAACCGAGAAAGAAATAAGGCAGATGAGAAAAAAAGAAGAGGATGCGTTGAGAAGCATGAGACATGAAGTTTAAAGCGTCAGACCTTAAAATTTCCGGTTATGCACATTGAAGAAAATATCCACAGGGCACACACGCTGCCGGCCAGTTTTTACCGTAAAAAATCAACTTTTGAAGAGGCCAAAGAAAAAATATTCGCCGCCTCCTGGCTCTACGTTGCCGATGCGGAAGTGGTAAAAAGTCCCGGAAGCGTGTACCCTTTCACATTGCTGGAAGGCGTTCTCGACGAGCCGCTCATTCTCACCCGTGACCTGGAAGGCAACCTGCATTGCCTCTCCAATGTCTGCACACACCGTGGAAAAATCGTGGTGGAAGAACCCGGCAACAAACGCATGCTCAGCTGCAGCTACCACGGCCGTTGTTTTCGCCTCGACGGTTCGTTCAAAAGCATGCCCGAATTCACCGAAACGGAAAACTTTCCCACCGAGGCCGACAACCTCACTCAACTACCTGTACGTGAGTGGCTTGGGATGATTTTCGTCTCTATTTCACCCGCTTTCGATTTTGAAACAGCTACACAGCCCATCCGTGAAAGGATCCACTTCCTCCCACTCGATACGCTGGAATTTCATGAAGAAGGAACCAAAGATTACATCGTGAAAGCACATTGGGCGCTTTACTGCGACAATTACCTCGAAGGCTTTCACATTCCGTTTGTGCACCCGGCACTCAATCAGGCGCTGGATTTCCAGCAGTACGACTACGAACTTTTTCCCTATTGCAATCTGCAAACCGGCATTGCCGGGGAAGGTGAGCCTCATTTCGACATTCCTCCCGGCGAACGGGATTTTGGTAAAAAAATCTACGCCTGGTACTTCTGGCTCTTCCCGAATTTGATGTTAAACTTTTACCCCTGGGGCCTGTCGCTCAACGTCGTTGAACCGCTCAGCCACCATCTGACGAGGGTCCGGTTCCGGACCTACCGTTTCAAAAATGTGCCTTTCAACCGCACGGTGAACACCCTTGAAAAAACAGAAATGGAAGACGAAGCCGTCGTGGAAAGTGTGCAGAAGGGCATCCAGTCGAGGTTTTACACGCAGGGCCGGTTCTCACCTTCGATGGAAAAGGGCGTCCATCATTTTCACCGGCTGGTGGGGGAGTTTTTGAAAAAATGATTTATTTCTCCCGCTGATCCCACAGATTTTAGCAGATAAACTTTTGGGGAAATCTGCGGAAATTTGCGGGATCAGCGGGAGAAAAATCAAGCTTTGTAAAACGGCAATTTCACCACCTTGGCCGCCAGGCGCTTGCTACCTGCAACCACCTGAATTTCAGCACCTTCCTTCGCCAATTCCGTCGTCACGTAGCCCATACCGATCGGCTTGTCCAACGAAGGAGACTGCGTGCCGGAGGTCACTTTTCCAATGACGTTGCCAGCCATGTCTTCGATGGGATAGTCGTGGCGGGGCACCCGGCGGTCGAGCACTTCGAAAGCTACGAGTTTGCGGGTGAGCCCTTCTGCTTTTTGCTTCTTAAAAATTTCAGAAGAGCTGAACTCGCCCTTGTTCAGCTTGGTAATCCAGCCGAGGCCGGCTTCGAGCGGCGAAGTTGTGTCGTCGATGTCGTTGCCGTAGAGCGCAAAGCCCATTTCCAGACGAAGCGTATCCCGTGCGCCAAGGCCGATGGGCTTGATGCCAAAATCTTTGCCTGCCTCAAAAACTGCGTCCCACAGTTTTTCAATATCCTCATTGCGGGCATAAATCTCGAAGCCACCCGAACCGGTGTAACCTGTTGCCGACACCAGTACGTTTTCGATTCCTGCAAAAGTGCCTTTGGCAAAGGAGTAATATTTCATGTTTTTCAGATCGATGTCCGTCAGCGACTGTAGTGCTTCGGCAGCCTTCGGGCCCTGCACAGCCAGCAGGCCGGTTTCATCAGAAATATTGATCATTTTCGTGTCCAAAGCGTTGTGCCGGGCAATCCACTCCCAGTCTTTTTCAATATTGGAAGCATTGACGACGAGCATGAAAGCCTGCTCCCCCTCGGCACACATGTCCTCCGGCAGCCGGTACACGAGCAGGTCGTCCACGATGCCACCTTCGTGATTGGGCAGGCAGGAGTATTGCGCATCGCCGATTTCCAGCTTCGACGCATCGTTGGAGGTAACTTTTTGAATCAATGCCAGGGCCTCCTTGCCCCGAACGATGAACTCGCCCATGTGCGACACGTCGAAAACACCGACGGCCTTGCGCACCGTCTCGTGTTCTTCCCGGATTCCGGAATAGGAAATGGGCATGTTGTAACCTGCGAACTCGGCCATTTTTGCACCGAGGGCAATATGTTTTTCAGTTAGCGGTGTGTTTTTCATGAAATTCGGTGATGTATGGTTAAGCAGACTTTAATCGAAATTTGAAATTAGAAAACTGCAGCCTGCCTGGTTTTCAGCACTTGCAAAAGTTCCAATTTCTTAATTTCTAATTTCAGATCATCTCAAGTGTTTTGTTTCAATTTTAAAAATTTCTCCTTGTGCCTGAACTCCACTGATGTGTCCACTTCCGCCAGTCCGTTTTTGATCAAATGCGCATTCAGGAACGTCCGGTTCTTGAGGTAAAGGTAACAAAGCGGACGTTTTTGATCGTCCAATTTCTGCTCGTCGAAGCGGAGGTAAACTTTGCGGCCTTTTGTTTTTTGGGTTAAAAATTCGGTAGCCTCGCCATTCGCCGCTTTTTTTTCTTTGATGCCCAAAAGCCGCACTTCCCGCCCGTCGGTCAATTTCACCAAACTGGGGCTGATGATTTCTTTTACCGTAAAATATTCCTCCCGCTCCACCGGCTTCCCGTCGATGTTGGAGCCGAACTGCCGTTTTTTGAGGTCGATTTTTTTATCCAGCTTGAGCGGGTCTTTAAAAACGTAGGGTAGCCGGGCTATTTCATCTTCAAAATTTCCCTGCACGCTGTCATTTGAAAAAATAAGCTCAGCTTTTCCCAATTTTTCTTTGATGATGGGTAAAAACTCCGGGTTGATCTCGTAGCCTACCGAGTTGCGGCCAAGATTTTTGGCGGCCAGCGAAGTGGTGCCGCTGCCGAGAAAGGGATCGAGTACCGTTTCACCGGGAAAAGAAAACATTTTGATCAAACGCGCCGGCAATTCTTCGGGGAACATGGCGATGTGCCCGTCCTGCCTCACGCCGGGAAAATTCCAGTGGCCAGAAAAGTAGGTGTTCCACTCCTCCGTCGTCATGGCGGATTGTGCTTTTTGCTCAGGCGTTGGCTTGGGCGCTTTGCCCGGTTTTTTAAAAAGTAAAATAAATTCGTAGTCAATTTTCAGTATGCCGTTGCGGGGGTGCGGGAAGCTGCCCATGATCGTGGCTCCACCGGTCGTGTTGGTCGTGGTCACTTTTTGCCAAATGATGGCGCCCATGTAGTCGAAGCCGATCGTTTCACAAAACTTGATAATCTCCGTGCGGATGGGAATGACTTTGTATCGGCCGTAGTACACTGAGCGGGCAAACTGGTCGCCGATGTTGACGCAAAGCCTGCAGCCGGGGTGCAGCACCCGGTGGCATTCTTTCCAGACGAGGTTGAGGTGATTGATGTAATCTTCGTAGCTGTCGTGGTATCCGGTTTGCAATTCGGAGCCGTAATCTTTGAGTTGCCAGTAGGGCGGCGAGGTAATTACGAGATCCACTGACCTGTCGGGCAGGAGGTTCATTTGACGGCTATCGCCGGTGATGATGTGGTGGGTGGTGGTCATTGGCCGCTGGGCATTAGAGCTGCAGGCTGTCTTTTGACAATTGACCCGCAGCTCCGATGGCGATTGATACAATTATTTTGGCACTTCGATAACCACTTCCCGGATGACGTCGCCGATTTCAATTCGGTGCACCGTGTCCATGCCGTCGATCACCCTGGCGAAGATGGTGTAGTTCCCGTCCAGATGCGGCGTGGGCGAATGGGTAATAAAAAACTGTGTGCCCTCGGTATGATTCCCTGCAGAGGCCATACCCACGTAGCCCTCCCGATCGTAATGCAGGTAGGGTAACTCTGAGCGTATGGTGTAGGCCAGGCTACCGTAGCCATCGCCCCGGGGGCACCCGCCCTGAATGACGAAGTTGGGGACGACCCGGTGGAAGTTTTTACCATCGTAAAATTTATCCCGGATAAGCTCGAGGAAATTAGCCACCGTGCCCGGAGCATAATTTGGCATCAGCCGCAGCGTGATGTCGCCCTTCGATGTTTTTAAAATGACCTTGCTCTCAGGCTTAAAATCAGTAATGAGTTTCCAGTCAATTTTATGACTGTATTTTGGCTTCGCCAACTCGCCGTTTTCAATATTTTTAAAATAATCCAGCGTTTTTTTGACTTCGTTGTAGGTTTCAATCTCCTGGGGCAGGCGCAATTTTTTCAACGCATTTTCCAAAATAACAAGGCTGTCGAAAGTAGCTTTGAAACCCAGCTCCGGATCTCTCAGCGCCTCCGAAGCCACAGCCATCATGCCGACATCTCCGTTCTCAATCGCATCCCGGAAGCAGTCGCTCAACTCCTGGCGCACCCGGTTTCCCCCGCCAAAAAAACCGTTGAAATTGGGCATTCGGGCAATATTGGCCAGCGCCTCCACGGCAGCCGTACGCACCGGTATTAAATCAGACGGGTAAGCCGCATCACGAATGTAGCGGTAGTTCCAGCCATACTGAGCAAGCGCTTTCAGCGCTTCGGCTTTTTCGTAGGCGCTCGGAGCATTTTCGAATCGCCGCTTCAACTCCCAGTTCAGGTATTTCCTGGATTCTTCAAAACTGTAAGGCAAGTGCCTGGATGCAGCGGCATACAGTTTCAAAGCCACTTCCCACTTACGGCCGGGCTGCTTTGCCAGCTGCCAGTAGGTAGATGCATCTTCCGCAACACCTTTGTCCACAAAAAACTGCGCAGCGGTAATGCCTACAGCAGTGTACGGGTCGTTCAAGGCCTGAAAAACAGTGGCTTTCACTTTCTCATATTCAAAGTTGGTCAGCGCACGCAAAATATTACACTTCACCCGGTAATCCCGCTCAAGGTTGTATTGGTAAAGCAGCACGTTGACGGCCCGCTCAGATTTTGTTTTCCCCAAAGCAATGGCCAGCGCCATCCGGACCCGGGGGTCATCTTCCTTGGCCAATGCCGGCGAAATGAGACTGTCGCCGTTCACCAGGTCGATATTTTTAGCACGGGAAAGGTAATTGGCCCCGATCATGCGCACGTTCACCGGATATTTCAGGCTCGTCGCAAAATTCAACATCACTGACGTTCCGGCCGGCGAGGTCAAATCCCGCAGCGCAAACCGGTAAATGCCCCAGGCCTGCCCTTCCATCAGCAGGGTATCCGTGGGCCGGTAGGTGGAGATGGAAGCAAGATTTTCCAGCATGGTCTGTGTGCCGCACTTTCCGATGGCTTCAAGAATAGCCGCATTAAAATACCGGGAAACACCGGAAGTATCGTAACGGTCGAAGGCATCGATGAGTGGTTGTTCCGCTCTTGCACTGCCAATTTGCCCCAAAGCATAAGCCGCTGCAACACGCACTTCATCCACCGGATCCTGCAGTACTTTCACAATGCTGTCGACGGCCGCCGAATCTTTCAGAGACGCAAATGCCAGAACGGACTGGTACCGAAAAGTCGGGTCCTCATGGCGGAAGTAGCGATAGAGACTGTCGCTCAATCCCTTGTCCTGAAGCGTGTACAGGTTTTGAAGGAAAGGATTCGTAAAATCAACATGCACATCCGTCATTATTTCATCCGACGGCGGCACGCATTGGGTAAAGATGAAGGTAGCAAGTATAAAAAACGGAAATAGAAGTTTGCTCATGTAATCCTCGATTGTTGGCCTGAAAAATCTATTTGGACGACTAATTTTAAAAAGGATTAAAACGCAGAGAGGCCACGGCAAGAGAAATTCTCCAAAGCCCTACCCTCCAAAATCCTCGTCGCCACGAATAACTTTTTTCTTGTTTGTGGTATCTTTTTTCACCCTGCCGCCCGAGCCGAAGGGGTCTTCGAAAATGCTTTCATCATCACCTCCGCTGTCCTCGATGCCGGAGGCTTCATCATCATCGCCACGGGTGCTGAAGTCGTTGCAGTCAAGGCCAATGCTGAGGTCTCCCTTAGGCCTGATAAATCGTGTCTTCCAGCTGTAGTCAGCAGTTTCATCCGACTCAAGGCGCTTAAGAAAGTCCTGACAAAACGGCTTTGCCATCCGGCTGCCTTGCCCCTCGTCCAGAGAAAGGAAGCGAATCCAGCGGTCTTCACCGCCCACCCAGGTGCCCACGACGAGATCGGGTGTAATACCCATAAACCAGCCATCCACGTAGTCGTTTGTGGTTCCGGTTTTGCCCCCGATTTCACTTTTCAGCCCCATGCCGCCGGAGGCGTATTTCAGCATTTCGACCATGACGTAGTTCGGCTCCTCCTGCAGAGCCTGCCGCTCCTGCTCCTCCTGCGAGTAGATGGTGCGGCCGTTTTTGTCTTCGATCCGGGTAATGTAAACCGGCTTGCTGTAGTAGCCATTGTTCGCAAAAGTGGTGTAAGCTCCCGTCATGTCCATCACAGTCATGTCAGCAGCGCCAAGGCAAATGGAGGGCTGAGCCGGGATTTTTTTAGTATCCACTCCCATGTTGTCGAGCAATTCGATAACGGGCTGCACACTCCCCAACTGCTGCATCAGAAAAACGGAAACGGTATTCACCGATTTTTTCAAAGCCGTGCGCAGGCGCATCGACTGGAAAGTGTATTTATCAGTCGAGTTTCGGGGCGTCCAGTCTTTGAGCAGGTTGAAATTTCCTTCTCCGGCGAAAATTGTCCTGGGCATATCCGTCACTTCCGTGCAGGGTGAAATGCCTTGCTGCGCAATAGCCGTTGCGTAAATGAAAGGTTTGAAAGTAGAACCCACCTGCCGGTTGGCCCTCGTGTGATCGAAGGCAAAATATTTGGAGTTGATACCGCCGACCCAGGCTTTCACATGACCGTTTTTCGGATCAATGGCCAGCGAACCAATCTGCATGAACATGTGATGATACTTCAGGGAATCAAGCGGCGTCATCAGGGTGTCCTTTTCAAACTGGTCGTTCCAGTCGAACACCTTCATTTTTGTTTTTTGGTTGAAAACCCGCTCCACTTCCTTCTGAAAAGCCAGCCATTGTTTTTTCAGCTCATTCCATTTTTCATTTTGCATGGCTTTTCTTTCCGGTCCCTTCAGGTCTTTCCCGCTGATCATTTTTTCGATGACGGCGTCGTTCAATGTGAGGTCATCCACCTCTTTTTCAAGGTCGGCTTCCAGCGTTCCGATAAAATCGTCCCGCATCAGGTTGTAGCGATCGGAAGTTCGCACCATCTGCGAGAGTTTGCGCTTGCGGTAGCGAAGTTCACCCTCCGATGTGTCCTTGTTTTTATAATCCCAGGGTGACATTTTCATGCGCCGGTTCCAGAGGTTCCAGAAGCGCTTTTGCACATTGGTCATGTGCATTACCATCGCTTCCTCCGCATGTTTCTGAATGGCCGGATCAATGGTCGTGTAAATTCTCAGGCCATCCTTGTAGGGGTTGTAGTTGGTACCATCCTGCTTTTTCCGGGCCTCGTCGCCGGGCAGAATTTTATACACCAGCTCTTTCACCAGCTCCGTGCGGAAGTACGTCGCCAACCCCTGCGTGTGAGTCTTTCGGGTAAATTTTGAGATATCAACCGGCAACACTTTCAGCGAATCGTATTCTTCACGTGTAAGGATGCCGTTTTTTTCCATCTGCTTGAGCACAACCATGCGGCGCTGCTCAGCCACTTTCATTTTTCTTTTCGGGTTAAAAAGCGACGGATTTTTCAACATCCCTACCAGCATGGCGGCTTCCTCAATTTTCAGGGAATCTTGGGTTTTGCCGAAATAAGTTTCTGAGGCCGCCTTGATGCCGTGACTGTCGTAGAGGAAGTCGAACTTGTTGAGGTACATCGTCATGATCTCCTCCTTGGTATACTTCTGCTCAAGTTCAAGGGCGATGATCCATTCTTTCAACTTTTGAATAACCCGCTCCAGACCAGAGCCCGGCCTGCCTGTAAACAACAGCTTTGCCAGCTGTTGTGTGATCGTACTCGCCCCGCCAGAGCTTTTGTCTGCCAGCAGGATTGTTTTAAAAAACACCCTGCCCAATGCCTGAAAGTCAATGCCGCTGTGCTCGTAGTAGCGCTCATCCTCCGTAGCCACCAGCGCCTGCTCCACATACGGCGACAACTCGTCGAAGTCCACCGGCACCCGGTTTTCAATAAAAAAACGGCCCATCACCGTACCGTCGGCAAAGAGTACCTCAGAGGCCAGTTCACTTTTTGGGTTTTCCAGTTCGGCGGTATCGGGAAGATCAGAGAAGGTTAGCAGAAAAAACGTGAGGAATGCCCCCACGATGCCAATAATCAACAAACGCCACATCCAGCGTATGATGTTCCGGTAAGCCGGCATCCTTTGCTCTCGAAGTTGTTGCGGGGACTTGTAGGACATCGCTTTTTGAGTAAGTTAAAATGGCTCCTGGCCTTAGCTGTCAGCAGTTGCCCGTTTGATAAAATGTTAAAAACCAATGGGCAGCAAAAGTAAGAAAGGAAGTTGGGAGTTTGGCCTTTTGAACAGAGTGAAGTAATTTAGTTTCAAATTTTACAAGCATGAAAACGCCACATCTGGTCGCATTTATTGCCCTCGCCTTTTCTTTTTGGCCGTCAGACCTCGGCGCCCAGAAAATCAGCTACCCGTCGCAGTTTCAGCAACTGCTCACGCAGGCCGGCCTTGAATTTTTTGAACCGCTCGAAGCAGGTTACCGGGACATTGAACCTCTCAAAAACGATTTTCAGCATTGCCAGTTTGCCATCCGCTCCCGTAAGGAAGGGCTGCAAATCCGCTACTTCATCCTCCCCTGGAACGACGACGACCCCACTACCACCAACCCACACCTGGTCACCTTCCGGGCCATTACCAGCATCGCCATCAACGAGGACGAGGCCGTCATTTCAGCTATCCAACCCACGAAAGAAACCCTGCTGAAAGATTTCAACGCCGATTGGGGCATGATCTATTTTTTTCAACCCAAACCCGGCTTTTCAGATAAACCAAGTTGCCGGATGGTTGCGTTGTGCAAGGAAGGACAGGGCACCGCCTTCATTTTTTACCTCTTCGACGATCCAGCTAACGAGGCACTGGATACGAGGTACCTGGCGTTGCGGTTTTTGTGAAATTGGGAAATTAAGAAATTGGGAAATTGGGGGTGCCCCGGCAATTTCCCAATTTCAATTCTCAATTCCCAGCAACAGCCGCACCACTGGCGCCACCGCCGCTGCTCTTTCTTCCTCAAAATCAGCGGGTTCCACAATTTTTACCTCCACTTGCCCCTGCTTCGCAAGATTGAGCATCCGCTCCCGCTCCGGTTGCGGAAAGCGGGAAAACGTACGACGCAGCAGCGGGAGCACGTCGCTGAAATTATCTTCACCCAATTCATCCACCCATTCGTCGAGCAAATTCCAGAGCGAGTGATTGTGCAGCAGCAACAGGCCGCTGCCTTGCAGAAAACCCTCCAGCCATTGCGCAGCAGCCAGCGGCGGTGTGGCACGGGAGAGGGCATAGCGCATCCGGGTAGCTACTTCCGTTTCGCTGTATATTTTTTTATCAAACAAAATCCTCGTACAGGCGCCGGTGAGGACGCCGTTCACCTGCCCGCTTCCGGCAATGTTTTGCACGGTGCCGAACCAAGGCTCGTGAAACCCGGGATCGTTGAGCATGCCCAATGCACGATTCACGCTGAGCAATTTTTCAAAAGCCTCCTTCGAAGCATCCTCGTCGAGGTTGGCGACAGCGGCTGGCAGGCCGATGCAAATCCTCGGCACGAGGTGTTGCACCACTTGCTCCACAGCGCCCACGTCGGTGCCACGGGTGTTGCCGTAACGCACGACCTGCACCAGCGGGGGCAGCGCATCCATCAGGTGGTAAACGTCGGTGGCGAGGGCGGCGAGGTTTTCCAGTTTGCGAAGCAAAAGACCAAAAGCGCCCGGAAGATCAGCGTTCAAAGTTTGCTGCACCAATCCGGTGAGGGCAGGCAGGGCCGTAGTTTCCTCCGTTTTTTTTCTTAAAAAATTCACGCAAGCCTCCTCCACCGTGTTGCCCCAGGCGCCCATTTCGATGATGCGAATGGCAAATTCGGGCGTCCATTTCAGCTTCCAAAACTCTTTAAAACCGCCCGCCGACTGATGCCGGCTGAGTTCCATGAGCTTCCCCCAGGGAATGTCGAGCAGGTTGAGCCTGTGCAGCAGGTAGCTTTTCAGCCTGCCGGAATCTTCCCGCAGGTCGATGCCGCCCTGCGGATTGGCAGCGGTGGCGCCGAGCCACTCCTCGTCCGTATTTTCCCAATATTTCGACAGGCGTGCGGATTTTACACATTGTTCGATGTCTTTCTGGAGGGGTACGGTGGGGATTTTATCGGGCACGCTGCCGACTTTACGGCCTGTAACCAACTTACTTTCAATGAGTTCCAGCTTCTCCGCATCACCCTCGCAGATGGTGGTGACGGCCGCCTCTTTCAATTCTTCGATGCCTGGCACAGCCAGCCGCCGCATCGTTGCCAGCGTCTCCGCCAGCCTGATAGCCTCGATGACGTGGGCTGAAGAGGCGTCCAAATCCTGCTCCCGGAAGAGCCTCGCCACGTTGACCATCCAGCGGGTGGCAGCTTCTTTTTTTTGATGAAAAAGCAACTCGTACCAGGCCGGGGAAATCACACCCGAACGGTAGCCGCTCCGGAAAGTGAGCCGGTCGTAGCTCCAGGGAATCCAGGTCGCAGCGGTTTTCACTTTTTTGATGCCCTTCAGCAAGGCCGAGTCGTGGCTGACTTTTATTTTTTCAAAACCATCCAGCGCCGGCACATGCCATGCTCCGCAAACGACGGCGATATTTTCAAAACTATCCTTCACCGCCCGGCGAATGGTCTGACGCATGTGGGCCTCCCGCTGAAGCGTTCGGTCCGACTCTTCGGAGCCTTCCCGCAGTGCCGTCATCATGTCGAGAATGGCGGTGAAAACATCGGTATCATTGTCAGGGCTTTCGAAGGTAACCTCCCACCAGCGCTCGCTGTCGGCGTAGCCTGCGAGGTTGGCAAAAAAAGCCATTGGGTCACGGCGTACTTCCGCCCAATCCTCGCCTGGCGGGGGTGAATTTTCATCGCCTGCCGGCAAATTGAACGTGAGCTGGACATTTTGTTTCTCCATTTCATCCAACGCAAAATTCAGCTCCATCGGGAGGTCCATGAACCGCACGGGGATGTTGTGTTCGAGTGCAAAATTGATAGCGACCCATTCAGGTGAAAAGCTGGCGAAGGGCAGGTAGCTGGCCCGGCTCAGGTCTTTCGGATCATAGATGAGCATGGCGACGGGAGGGATGAGGAATGAGGGATGAGGGATGATTGGAGCCTCGCCCACGATTGCTTCCGCCGCACTTCCGGTCATCAATTTTATCAAATCCTCCGCATCGGCGGGAATTTCGACAAGCAGGCAGTCGGGCGGATTGGCTTCGAGTGCTGAGAGGACGGCCCGAGCGGAGCCGGGGCCGTGGTGACGAATGCCGTAAAGATGGATCATGCGGCGAAATTAAAACAAATGTGTGGCCACAGGGAAGAGAAGTTTTCACCAAAAAAAATGGAGGATTGCCGCCGAACGCAATCCTCCATTTTTTCTTTTTTCTGAAAAACCTATCGCACGACCAGCTTTAGCCAGCCCGCCAACTCGCCATCCATTTGAATTTGTAAAAAATAAAAACCGCTCACGTCAGGTGCTTTGAGTTCCCTCAAATGTTGACCCTGTGAAATTTGAAACACTTCCCGGCCAACGATTTTTCCTTCAGGTGAAAAAATAATGACGGTGACCTCTCCCGCCGTCAGCATTTCCAGCGACAGACTTAACATTTGCCCTGCCTGTACCGGGTTCGGGTAAAGCGTGGCAGCGGCCAGCGCCCCATCCGCTTCGAAAGCCGATGTGAAAAGACCAAAAACTTCATACCCGAAAACGTGATTGCATCCCAGCCCGTCCGTGATCGTCACGAAATAATCGCCGGCCGGCACATTTTGGAGCGATTGTGTCGTAGCGCCGGTACTCCACAAAAACTGAAACGGTGGCACCCCGCCGTTGATTTGCAGGATGTTTACTGCGCCATTCGAAGTTGTGCCGTTGGAGGCGTTTTTCACCATTATCACCGGCGATATTTTGTTAGGATTGCCGATGGTGAAACTCGTCGTACCGGTACACCCGGCGGCATCGGTCACCGTTACGGTGTAGGTACCTTCAAAAAGATTCCTCGGGTCCTGCTTGGTGCTCCCGTTGCTCCAGAGGTAGGTGTAAGGCGGCACCCCGCCGTCTACGGAGAGATCAATTTCACCATCAATCTGGTAAGGGCAGGTCATGTCGAACGAAACGCCGTCCAGTTCGAAGGCTGAAGTGAGGGGCAACTCAAAAAAGAAAACCATTGGACATCCGCCGGAGGCATCCGTTACCGTCACGGCGTAATTTCCTCCTGCGATACCGGAGAGATCCTGAGTAGTTGCGCCATTGCTCCAGAGATAGGTGAAAGGCGCCACTCCTGCCGTAACCGTCAGATTGATGCCTCCGATGGGTTCTCCTTCGCAGCCGGGCAGGGTCAGACTGGCATTTGCCGAAATTCCGGAGGAATTGTCCACCGTCAGACCACCGGAATTTGTACCCGGCAACACCTGGCTGAAATTCTGGTGAATCAAGATCATGTCAGTAGGAGCATCTGTAAAACCGAGGGATGTTGCATCGCCGATATCGCCGTTCACCACAAATTGCACCTGGCAAATGGTCGTCCCGTCAGGCAGGATGCTTCCATTGGGTGTTAGACCGATCCAGGCAAAACTTAGCCTGCCATCAGCTGCTCCGGATGTGCCCACGCTGGCAGCAGTAAAATTCGCAAGGCCAAAATTTTTTACAGCCAGAAACTCCATAACGTTCTCATCCCACTCCATCGAAAACTGGAATGCCCGGATATTCTGAAAATCAGTTACTTGCAACGGAAATGACACCGTATCCCCGGGGTTGCAGGTGCTGAGATCAGGGAGGGAAAAAGTGGTATTCAATGCCGGCGGTGTAGCTGTCCCGTCATCCACGACGTCGCCAATTTTGATTCCGATAAAATTTTGATCGAAAAGTGAGTCCTGCAAATTATTGACTGTGATGCTTTCAGGAAAACCGCCTGTGAACGGATCCGCCGGGTTCGGGAAGACATGACTTTCAGGTACAAATCGCCAGGAAGTGTTGTTGGGAAAGTCCGGAGCATCACCCAGGAGCACGGCCCGGATCTGAGCAACGTCGATGAAGGAAAGAATCTGGTCATCATTCGCATCAGCGGCGATGATCTGGTAGGGAGAACTGAGCAGTTCCACCCCGATCAAATGCCGGGTGATAGCAACCAAATCCGCTACCGAGATGTACTCCGAGTGATTGATATCCTTTGTTGGAACCACTTCATAGTTAGCTCCGGAGATGAGGCCCGAACAGGTGTAATCGCCATCGGCATCTGAAATATCAGAGGATATTGAAGCTGCAACGACTGTCACATCTTCGACCGGTGGGCCCGTAGTTTTTTTAATATTTCCTGAAATCGCCAGCAAATCGCCCGTCTGAAAAATGAGAAAACCGGCACCGCCTCCGATGTCGAGAGTCGAAACTTCAAACTCACCGTACGGAAAACCGTTGAACTCTCCGCTGGTCCAGTCCGGCGCCGGGCCGGGCACCATGTCGTAGAGGGTAAAAACGGCGTTGAACGGCTGTGTAACTGTTGCCAGCGGATCAAGGCTATTGGCATTTCCAAGGGTAAACATCAGCAGGTCGTCCGGCTCGTCCACAAAAAATCCGAAATCATCCACGGTGCCCGCAATATCAAATACATCGGTACTGGTGAAATAAAACCGTACGCTGACCGGCTGACTGATGGTATTAGCGCCGGTAACTTTCCAGAAGCGATTGGCAACAACCCAAAGATCGTCATTGATGTAGTCGGCGTCGGAGAGGTTAAATGCCCCCGTCGAATAACCCGTCAGGGTACCCGCCTGAACGGACATACCAGCGTCGATGGAGCCGATATCCTGCCCATTTTTTTTGATGGAAAGTAAAATCCGGTTGTTCGCACTGTTGTAGTAATGCGTCCAGCCATCGTTGTCCGTGCATTCCGTATCAGCGAAAAGCACTTGATTCCCCATGTTGATTACCTGGAGTGATGAGAGGTCGCCGCATTGTGCGAACACCATTTTCGAAAAGCCTGCGATGAGTGTAAGAATGAGTATGGAATGCCTCATGGTGTCTTGTTTTCAGGATGTTAGAAATAATTATTTCCTTTTATCTGTACAAATATTAGACCTATACCCGATCGGGAGGATTTTGTTTCACAGGATGCACGCCAAAATTGAGTGTAAAGGGAAAGTGTTTCACAAAAACACCGGAAAAAGGCCGGAGAAGTGAAAATTAACGAGGAATTGAGAATTTCGCCTTCCCAAAAAAGCGGTGCTTCTGTTTTTATAAATTTTTAAAATTTGAAGGTTTTGGAATTTCAGGAAATCCTTTCACAGTTGATCACGCAACTCGAAGCCCAGACAATACTGGACTGGTCCATCACGGTCACTGCATTGATTTATGTGTACCTCGCCGCCCGGGAAAACGTCTGGTGCTGGGTGTGGGGCATGGTTAGTTGCTCACTTTGGGCCTACGCCGATTTTGCCCGCTACAACCTCTGGGCGGATGGCATTCTTCAGCTTTTTTATGTGGTAATGAGTGCCTGGGGTATTTACTCGTGGACACTCGGCGGCGGGAGAAAGGCAAATAAACACACTAACAACGAGTCAGCCATTTCAGAGCAAAATACACTGACAATCAGTACCTTACCCTTAAAATACCACCTGCTCATTTTTGTCGCAGGAAGTGTGTTAACGCTGGTTTTAGGGTATATTTTTGAAAAATTCACCCCCACTGCACTACCCTACCCGGATTCATTTATCACGGCATTTTCCATCGTGGCAACCGTGCTCACGGTACGCAAAATCCTGGAGAACTGGCTCTACTGGATCGTGATGGATGCCCTTGCCGTGTTTTTGTTCGCTGCCCGGGATGCTGTGCTGGTTGCGTTCGTGATGGCAGTCTACACCGTAATCAGCATCTTCGGATACCTGCACTGGCGCAGGCGCTGGAAGTCTCAAACTGCCGAACTTTAACAATTTATTGAGTTTTGCGTTCTCCTTGCCAAAGTGAATGGTTCGTTAATTTTGCCGCATGAAATTTTTACCACTTATAATATTTGCCGGTTTTGTATTCGCTCCGTCGCATTTCATGGCCCAAATGGCAATGCCGGCAGCAAATCCGGGCAAGGGGAAAATCCCGTTTGCCACAATCACACGGGCCGTCGGCGCCATCACCATTGATGGCAATATTGAAGAACCCGACTGGTTCAATGGTGTCCCCGCCGGTAATTTCTGGCAATGGTTTCCTACCGACAGCATGCTGGCGGAATTGCAGACGGAGATTTATTTCACCTACGACGATGAAAATTTGTACGTAGCCGCCAAATGCTACTCCCTCAGCGATAAATACGTGGTGCCCTCCCTGCGCCGGGACTTCCGGGCAGGCGGCAGCGATAATCTGACCTTCGTTTTTGATACGTTCAACGACAAGACTAACGCTTTCTTTTTTGGCACCAATCCGGAGGGTGTACTGCGGGAGGGCCTGATTGCCAACGGCGGCTCTGGCAGGGAAGATTTTTCGGAATCCTGGGACAACAAGTGGCATGGGGAAGTAAAAAAACACGATGGCTACTGGTCGGCAGAACTGGCCATCCCTTTCAAAACCATCCGCTATCAGGAGGGTAGCACCAAGTGGCGTTTCAACTGCTACCGCTTCGAAACGCAAAAAAACGAACGCTCGACCTGGTTCCAAATCCCCCGCAACCAGTTCATCACCGATCTGGCCTTTATGGGCGACCTGTCCTGGGACGAGCCGCTGAAAAAAACCGGCACGAGCATTTCGCTCATTCCTTTCGTTTCAGCAGATGCAGGCTGGGACTTCGAGGCAGCAGATGATCAATTCAACTTCAACCGCAGCATCGGCGGCGATGGCAAAATCGCTGTCACCCCCGGCATGAACCTCGACCTCACCGTCAACCCCGATTTTTCGCAGGTAGAAGTGGACCAGCAGGTGACCAATCTCCAACGTTTCGAAGTGTTTTTTCCTGAACGGAGGCAGTTTTTCCTCGAAAATGCCGACCTCTTCGGTACCTTCGGCGACAACCGCATCAACCCGTTCTTCTCCCGCCGCATCGGCGTGGCGACCGATACCGCCCAGGGTCTGACCATTCAAAATCCCATCTACTACGGTGCCCGCCTCAGCGGAAAATTGAACGAAGACTGGCGTGCCGGCTTTCTCAACATGCAATCCGCCGGAGATGACAAAAACGACCTACCCAGCTTTAACTACACCGTCGCCGCCGTGCAGCGCAAGGTTTTTTCCCGCTCCAACGTGGGTTTTATCTTCGTAAACAAGCAGGCCTTCGGCGACAACGAAAGCCAAACCTACAACGCCTTCAACCGGGTGATGGGCGTAGATTACAATCTCGCCACGGCCGACAACGCCTGGGCGGGTAAAACTTTTTACCACCGCTCCTTCACGCCGGAGGCAGCCGACACACTCAGTCAAAATTTCGCTCACGGCCTGACGCTGAGTTACCGGGAACGAAGCTTCGCAGCACGCTGGGAACACCAGTGGGTAGGGGAAGGCTACAACGCCGAGACAGGATTCGTGCCCCGGAAAGATTTTTTTCAAATTCAGCCGAGGTTCCAGCTGTTCTTTTACCCAAAACGGGGCAAGATCGTGCAGCACGGTCCCATCCTGCAATCCCAGATTCTCTACACACCAGACCATGGCCGCTCCGACCACGAATTCCGGCTCCGCTGGGAATTCAGCTTCCGGGACAACTCACGTCTGGAACTCGAAGCAAGGAACGAATACACCTACCTTTTCGAAGCTTTTGACCCGAGCCGGCAGAATGTCTATTTTCTTCCGGGCGAAACCGGTTACTCTTACTCCAGCGTCAACCTGGAATACAATTCCGACAACAGTAAACCGCTGTCGTTCCGGGTGGAGCCCAGGATCGGACAGTTTTTCAATGGCAACCGGGTAGGGCTTCGCAGCTCAGTCACCTATCGCTTCCAGCCGTTCGGCACTGTCACGCTGGATTATAACTTCAACCGTATCGCCCTGGCCGACCCTTTCGATCCGGTCAATCTGCACCTGGTCGGGCCGAGGATCGACCTGACGTTTACCAAAACGCTGTTCCTGACGACCTTCATCCAGTACAATAACCAGATCGACAACCTGAACGTGAACGCCCGCTTCCAGTGGCGATTCAAGCCGGTGTCGGATTTCTTCCTGGTGTACACCGACAACTATTTACCCAACGATTTTAAAGTGAAAAACAGGGCGATCGTTGCAAAACTGACTTACTGGCTGAATACCTGAGGATCAGGTGAGAATTGGCGGACGCAAGGGTCGCCCCGCTACCCGATTTTTTTTGGTTTCAAAAACGGCACCTCAACCGCTTCATCTTCCAGCCCGTTCGCCGCTGCATTATTCGACAGGTAATTCAGCCCGATCAGCAGGAAAAACAGGAAAAGCGACACCCCGAAGTTATTTTCAATCGTATTTTCTACAAAAAAAGACATGAACACCACGGCGTGCAACGCCAGGAACAATGGGTTACGGAAGTTTTTTCGATAAAAAAGCGGAAAGAAAAATCCGGTGAGAAACAGCGCCAGCCCAATCAGTCCCGTGCCGGCAAGAACGGAAATGAGCTGGTTGTGTGGCATTTTAAAATTGTATTTTCCGGCGTAGTCCATCTCGTATTTCCGCCTGACTTCCTGCCGCAAGTCACCGGCTCCGACGCCAAGCAGCGGGTTTGATTTTGCAATTTCTAACCCAACCTGCATGGAGGTAAAACGCTCCGAGTCGGGGTAGTTTTCGCCAATGCCCTGTACGAATTGAAGGTAGTCCCAGCGGGCGTAGTCCACTTTTATTTTAAAACTCGGCACGGCAAGGTAGGCGACCACCGGCAGCACTAAAACAGCCACGATGCCGCCCAGCCCAGGTAGGTACTTCTTTTTTATAAAAACATAAAAAACACCCAGCACGAACAGCGCCAGGTACAGCGAAATGACCCCACTCCGCACGGACAGTACGTGAATAAAAATGAACAAAAACAGCGTCAGTCCGCCGATGAACCAACGTTCCGATGGATTTTTAAAATGAAATTTTTCCACCCAAAGCGCCATGCCGCCGATGATCGTCAACGCCAGCGTCAGGCTGAAACGGATGTGGTTGGAGGGCGTTGGCAGGTGGCCGCCCCGGCCCAGATCGGCCATGACAGCGTCAAAATTCACCGCAAAATTGATGAGCACGTACACGCTGATGACCGACATCATCACCAATAAAAAATAGAGAACGGTGAAAATTTCCCGCTTGCGCAATGCCGGCATGCTGGCAAAGGCGAACGGAAGCACCAGGAAAGGCAGCTTGATCCGCAAACGCTCCAGCGTGTAGGTCAGGTCACCGGCCCAAAGCCAGGACACCAGTACGATGAGAAACGGCACAGACACCGCCAGCCAGGCCTTGTATTTCCAGTATTTTTTGAAGTTTTCACGCAATGCATCCCGCAGGGTAAGACTGACTTTCGGGCCGTCGATTTTTAATTGAAAAACAGCCAGCAGCACCAGCGCAATCATCGAAACCGACAGCACGAATTCCGCTGACAGCACCATGCTTACCAGCCAGATGAAAAGAAAAATGATGCTTTGCGCCTTGTATGATTGTAGCAGGGTTTGCATAAAAAGGATTGATGGATTGAGGGACTGAAGGATTGAAGAACTGGGAAGATTGGAAGTTTTTAGGAACCAATCCTTACTTTTGCGACTTGTTTTGAGAAAGATTCAAGCCTTGAAAGGCGGCATTTAACAATTACCGTCCTTCAATCCTTCAATCCTTCTCTCCCTCAATCCTTTTTCAATGTTCGCAAAAGTAAAACAGCTCATCGAAGAAATCGAAGCGGCCAGTCCGAAGACGAAAGACGAACTCGAACAGTTCCGCATTCAATACCTTGGCTCGAAGAACGTGATCAAGCCATTGTTCGGCGAAATTAAAAACGTTCCGAACGAACAGAAAAAAGAATACGGCCAGTTTGTCAATCAGGCCAAAGAAACCGCCGAGCGCAAGTTCGCAGAATTGCAGGAAGCCCTCGAAGCTGCCGCCGGCGACGCCGATGCCGACCTGCTCGACCTCACCCGCCCCGGCGAGCCGCTCGAACTTGGCAGCCGTCACCCCATCGCCACCACGCTTAACCGCATCGTGAGCATCTTCCAACGCATGGGGTTCACCGTCGCAGAAGGCCCGGACATCGAGGACGACTGGCACAACTTCACGGCCATGAACACGCCGGAAGACCACCCCGCACGGGACATGCAGGACACATTTTACCTGCAAAACAGCACGGAAATGCTGCTGCGTACGCATACCTCGCCCGTGCAGGCACGGGTGATGACTTCGCAGCAACCGCCCATCCGCATCATCGCACCGGGCCGGGTCTATCGCAACGAGACGATCAGCGCCCGTTCACATGCGCAGTTTCACCAGGTGGAGGGGCTGTACGTAGACGAGGGCGTGAGCTTTGCCGACATGAAGCAGACGCTGATGTACTTCGCCCAGGAGATGTTCGGCACCCCGAAAATCCGGCTGCGGCCGAGCTACTTCCCGTTCACGGAGCCGAGCGCCGAGATGGACGTGTGGATCGGTATGGACAATGAAAAAAATTACCGCCTGTCGAAAGGCACCGGCTGGCTGGAGATCCTCGGCTGCGGCATGGTGGATCCGAAAGTGCTTGAAAATTGCGGCATTGATCCGGAAAAATATTCCGGCTTCGCCTTCGGTATGGGGATCGAGCGGCAGGCGATGCGGCTTTACGACATCCACGATATCAGATTGTTTTTTGAAAACGACGTGCGGTTTTTGAAGCAGTTCAGCGCTGTGATTTGATTTATGATGAACGCTGAGACGCAGGGACGCAGAGTTTTAACGAAGTTTGATTTTTTAAAACTCAGCGTCTCTGCGCCTCAGCGTTCATCCCATCCCATTCAGATAAAATGCCCAAATTCACTTCCCTCTCCCAGGTTAAAAAATCCATCCACTCAGGTGAAACGACCTGCAAAGAATTGGTCGAATACTACCTCCGGCAAATTGAAGCGACCCGGCACCTCAACGCCTACGTCGAAGTTTTCACCGAAGAAGCCCGGCAGCGAGCCAGTGATTTGGATGAAAAATTTCAAGAAAACCCCGCCTCGGTGGGAAAACTGTTTGGCGCTGTTATTTCCATCAAAGACGTAATCTGCTACGCCGGGCACGAAGTGACGGCGGGTTCCAAAATTTTAAAAGGATTCAAATCGCTGTTCTCCGCCACAGCCGTCGAACGCTTGCTGGCGGAAGACGCCATCATCATCGGCCGGGTGAACTGCGACGAGTTTGCGATGGGCAGCACCAACGAAACTTCCACTTACGGCCCCACCCGCAATGCGGCCGATTCCACGAAAGTGCCCGGCGGCTCCAGCGGAGGTTCGGCGGTGGCAGTGCAGGCGGACACCTGCCTGATCTCGCTGGGTAGCGACACGGGTGGCTCGGTGCGACAGCCGGCAGCATTTTGCGGCGTAGTAGGTTTCAAACCAACTTACGGCCGTATTTCCCGGCACGGGCTGCTGGCGTATGCTTCCAGTTTTGATCAAATCGGCATCCTGGCCAACAGCGTGGAAGACGTGGCGGCGGTACTGGAAGTGGTGGCCGGGCCGGATGATTTTGACGCAACCTGCAGCCAGGAACCACTCAAGAATTTGGATCTTGAAAATGCCGGTTCGGCAAAAATCGCCTACTTCGACACCGCCATCCATCATCCCGGCATGGACAAGGATGTGAAAAATAAAACCCTCGATTTTATTGAAAAACTGAAGTCCGAAGGCCACACCGTAGAACCCGTCAAATTCGAATACCTCGATTTCATCATCCCCGCCTACTACGTGCTGACGACGGCGGAAGCCTCTTCCAACCTCAGCCGCTACGACGGCATTCGCTTCGGACATCGGACAGAAGGAGCGAAGGACATTCACGAAGTTTATAAAAAATCACGTACGGAAGGCTTCGGGACAGAAGTGAAACGCCGCATCATGCTCGGCACTTTTGTACTCAGCGCCGGATACTACGATGCTTACTACGCCAAAGCTCAACAGGTACGCAGGCTGATTCACGACCGTACGAGAGAGATTCTGAAAGACTACGATTTCATCCTCATGCCTGCCTCTCCGACCCCTGCCTGGAATATCGGTGAAATGGCCGACGATCCGGTAGCGATGTACCTTGCGGACATTTTTACCGTCCAAAGTAATATGGCAGGTGTTCCGGCGATTGCATTCCCGATAGGTAACCATTTGAGCGGTTTGCCGTTAGGAGTACAATTCATGGCTGATAAACACGAGGAGGGAAAGTTACTTGCATTTACCAAAAGCCTGACTAAACGCCCTGAATAGCCGCCCTGCGGTGGAACGGTTCTTGCAACCACAGAGCTTGCCGCCTTGAAATTAATTGCTATTTTTGCCCTCCATGCCGAATTGATTAGTGAGGCTTACCCATGCCATAATCAAAATATCATTGAGAAAACTCAACTATTAAGGTTAGATCCGGCTTCAGGTTTTCACTGAAAATGTAACGCTTTTTATACCCTGCCGCCGCGATCTGATAATTACTAACGACAAAAACACAACATGGAACCATCATCGGTGCGTAGCCTATTCGCAACCCTGTTATGCCTTTTTCTTTTCACCCAAACGAAAGCCAATAACCCAAATTTTAACAGCGAAGAAATCCGGAAACGGGTAGAAACGATGGATCTCATCGTCCATCCTCATTACACAACTGCCGTCGAAGGATACATCAAAAAGTACCTCGCTTACGACGGAGGCCTTACCAAGCGTGTCATGGGACGGTCGGCTGTTTACTTCCCGATTTTTGACAAATATCTCAAAGAACACAAGATGCCTCAGGACCTCAAGTACCTGGCCATCGTCGAGTCAGCGTTGGTTCCCAAGGCTGTTTCACCTGTTGGCGCCGGCGGCCTCTGGCAATTTATGGCCGAAACAGGCCGGGGCTACGGACTTACTATCAACCGTGAGGTAGACGAACGCTCCTGCGCTCACAGCTCCACCCAGGCTGCCATGAAATACCTGGAACGGCAGTTCGAACGCTACGGCAGCTGGGAGCTTGCACTCGCCGCATACAACTGCGGGGCTGGTAACATCAACCGGGCCATCAAACGTGCCAGAACAGATGATTATTGGAAGCTTTCGCAATACCTGCCCAGAGAAACGAGAAACTTTGTACCGGCTTTTATCGGTGCTGCCTACATCGCCAACTATTTCCACCTCCACGATATCGAACCCAACATCCCAAACCTCGACATGCAGTTGACCGAGGGTATTACGGTTTACGACCAAATTGATTTTGAAACCATTGCCGCTGTTTCCGGCCTCCCTGTCGAGGTTGTTACGGAGTTAAACCAGGCTTTCAAAAAGGGCTACATTCCTGAAAACACGCAGGGCTATCATGTTGTGCTGCCCAAGCGGGTAGCCGCTGGCCTGAAAGAGTATCTCAGCCTGCTGCGCCCCGACAATGGCGAACCGATGGAAATACCGGAACTGCCAGCCATGCCGGACTCCAGCGAATATTTTCCGGAAACTTATTATTTCCGCTCACTGTACACCGTTGCGGAAGGAGACAACATCGAGGAACTCGCCACAATTTTCAATTGCTCGGTCTACAATCTGAAATTCTGGAACAAGCTGACCTCCCTTCGCCTCACAAAGGGCCAAGAGTTAGCCGTTTGGTTTCCCAATGAGTTACATCATTTCCTGCAACAGCCGGAAAAGATTGAGATCGACCCGGCAGCTGAAAGGTCCACACCCATCCAGCCAATGAAGAAACTGGCACCTCCCAGGAAAATACCGGTTTTGAAAACGGAAGTAGTGCCCGTCAGCCAGCAGGCTTCTGCCATCCCGGGTTTCATTATGGAAGAAAAAGCAAGTCCCGGTTTTCAATTTTACCAACTGCAGCAAAATGAAAACCTGATTGACGTTGCTCAAAAATTCAAAGGTGTAACGCTGAAGGATCTGATGGAATGGAACGGTTTCACCAAAAACAGCGTGCCTGCTCCGGGAACAAAACTGGTCATCAAAACCAGATAATCAGGGTTTCAGGAAATTGTATTGAAAAAAATAAGGGGCGGCCGCTACGATGCGGCCGCCCCTTATTTTTTTCTCAAAAACACTTTCACCCGCTGACGCAGCACGCTGAAAACGAATGGGTTACCCCTTCACCTCCTCAGAACGAAACATATCCAACAAGCCTGAACCACCTATAAAATTATACTCCTGCCTGGAATTGCCATTCAAAATTTTACACTTTCCTCTTTCCGGTCTTGGATTTGCTGACAGGAATCACGAACATTGGTTTCTTAAAAAATCCTTCCCGTTAAAAATATTTCAACATGCGTAAAACATCACACTCAAAAAAAAGCAACACCGGCCGTCGGGACTTCGTCAAAACTTCAGCATTGGCAGCAGGCGGTATAATCCTGATGCCCTCCATGCTCTCTGCCAAAGCACACATCGACGGCGATGATTCCATCAAAGTAGCACTGGTTGGCTGCGGAGGACGAGGCACCGGCGCTGCCATGCAAGCGCTCCTGACGAAAGAAAACGTAAAACTAGTCGCTATGGCCGATGCTTTCCGGGACCGGATCGACAGCGCCTATGCTACGCTGACTTCCGACGATATTTCAGACTGGTCAGGCGCCGAAGGAAACATCAAAGACCGGGTGCAGGTACCTGAAGAGCACAAATTCACCGGATTTGACGGTTACAAAAAAGCCATATCATTGGCCGATGTAGTCATCCTCACCACACCGCCCGGTTTCCGGCCCATCCACTTCGAGGAGGCCGTCAAACAGGGTAAACACATTTTCATGGAAAAACCCGTGGCAACCGATGCGCCGGGTGTTCGCCGGGTTTTAGCTGCTGCGGAGGAAGCAAAAAAGAAAAAACTTAACGTCATTGTCGGTTTACAACGCCACTACCAGACGGTGTACCGCAGATGGGTGGAAATGCTACAAGCCGGCGCAATAGGCGACATCATCACGTCGCATGTTTACTGGAACAACGACGGCGTCTGGGTAAACAAACGTGAAGACCTGGCCCAAAAAGCTGGCCGGCCGCTCACCGAAATGGAGTACCAAATGCGCAACTGGTACTACTTCAACTGGCTCTGCGGCGATCACATTTGCGAACAGCACATCCACAACCTCGACGTAGGCAACTGGGTGAAAAATGCCTACCCTGTACGAGCACAGGGCATGGGTGGCCGCCAGGTGAGAGTCGGGCCAGATTTCGGTGAGATTTTTGACCACCACTTCGTTGAGTTCGAATACGACGACGGTAGCCGAATGTTCAGTCAATGTCGTCATCAGCCGGGCACGATGAGCCGGGTGACCGAAGTTTTTCAGGGAACCAACGGATCAGCACCCCGGCCGGGCGTACTCCTTACCCGCAGGGGGTTTGAGTTGATCAAACACGATGACCGCAACGACCCAAATCCTTACCAGGTTGAACACGACGAACTTTTCAGCGCAGTGGCCAAAGGGGAATACCGCTACGCCGATGCCGAAAACGGAGCCAAGGCCACCATGACCTCCATCCTCGGACGCATGGCAACCTACTCCGGCAAGACGATCGAATGGAGTGAGGCTATCAACTCCAACCTAAGCCTTATGCCTCAACGCTTCGACTGGGATGCAACACCACCCGTACTTCCCGGCGAGGATGGCATGTACCCTTGTGCCATACCGGGGAAGACGACTGTTTTGTAAAGTTTTTATTCAAAGAAAATACTGTGTAACCAATGTAGAATGCGGAAAGGATTTACCTGCCGCATTCTACGCTTGTGTCCGGCCATGAAATATTTTTACTGCCAAATACTCCTCCTGTCCTTTTGTCAACATCTTTTTGCACAGGATCAAAGCACCCTCAGCAGGTTTGAATATTCCGAACCTCACATGGGCACCGAATTCCGCATTCTTTTCTATGCTGCCGACAGTGCGAAAGCCAGAATCGCATCCCGGCAGGCATTTGACAAAATCGCCTCCCTCGAAAAAATAATGAGTGACTACCAGGAAGACAGCGAGGTGAACAGCCTGGCTCAAAAAGCTGGCGAAACAAAAGCCCCCACTCCCATCAGCGATGACCTCTGGAAAGTGCTGACTTACGCTCAGGACGTAGCCAAACGCACAGAAGGGGCTTTCGATGTGACTGCCGGTGCATTGACAAAACTATGGCGCAGGGCCATCAGGCAAAAAGAATTTCCCGCTACGGAAGACCTGGACGCTGCCAGAAAAACAGTGGGTTTTAAAGATTTGGAACTCAGCAAAAAACAGACTGTTAAGCTCAAAAAAGCAGGCATGCAACTCGACCTCGGCGGACTGGCTAAAGGCTACGCCGTTGACGAAGCCATGGCAGTCATACGGTCGCACGGCATCACCATAGCGCTGGTTGATGGTGGAGGCGACATCCTCGCCGGCGATGCACCGCCTGGGGCCATGGGTTGGCTCATTGAAAAACCAACACTTGGAAAAGATGGGTTAACCAACGTAAAAACGCCTATAAAAAATGCGGCCATTGCCACCTCCGGAGCCACCTACAAGTTTCTGGAGCACGGCGGCAAAGTCTATTCCCACATTCTTGATCCCCGAACAGGCCTGGGTGTCACCACCCGCCAGCTCGTCATCGTCGTTGCCCCTACCTGCATGGAAGCCGACGCATGGGCCACCGCCATGAGCGTTGAGGTGAATACGGATGCTTTTTTATGGTTGAAAAAACAGGGCATCACAGTGGAGCTCAAACTTTACTGATCTTTGTTAAACTGCCGTCCAAACAGCAGTTCGACAGCATCGTTACCGGTCAAAATTTTACATTTGCCAAAATCCATGTTTCGCTAAAAATCCTTCCTGACATGAAAAAAATACTACCCTTTCTGCTGCTGTTTTTCAGTGGCTCCTTCCTTTTTTCGCAAATTGACAGTCGCATTGCCCGCACAAAAACACCGCTCTCCCAAGTAGAACAAGTCATCATGCCTCACCTCAACAATGAAACGCTGCTCGCCGCCGAAATGGAGCGGCGTGGCCCCGGCACCGCCCCAAGATTCGCCGAAAATATCGAGGTAAATATTTCACCCGCCACCCACGGCCACTGGGACTACCTCTCCAACGGCAACGCTGTCTGGCGTCTCCGCATCCTCTCCGAAGGAGCCAAATCGATCAACCTTGGTTTTACCCGGTATTTAATGCCCGCCGGTGGCACACTGATTTTATACTCACCTGATTATCAACACGTCATGGGCCCCTTCACCCCTGCCGACAATGAGGAACACGAACAGCTCTGGACGCCCGTGTTACCCGGCGATGAACTGGTCGTTGAAGTTCAGATTCCGAAACGTTACCGGCAGCAGCTTCAGTTGGAGTTGAAATACGTCAACCATGATTTTCTCGGCTTCTCCGAGATGTTGTCGGGCTCCTGCAACCTCGATGTCGTTTGCGGCGCAGCCGACGGCTGGGCCATCGTGGACGCTTACCGTGACATCATCCAGTCGGTAGCGGTGATTGGCACCGGCGGCGGTACTTTCTGCACCGGTTTTCTGATCAACAATGCCAGACAGGACTGCACACCGTTTTTCATGACTGCTTTCCACTGCGGCATCAATGCCGGGAATGCACCCTCGCTGGTAGCTTACTGGAATTTTCAAAACAGCACCTGCCGCCAGCCGGGCTCGCCGGCCAGCGGCGGCAACGGTAACGGCCAACTCAACGACTTCAACACCGGCTCCATTTTCCGGTCAGGCTGGCAGCCTTCCGATTTCACCCTCGTAGAACTCGACGACCCGATTTCCGAAACTGCTAATGCCTTTCTCGCAGGCTGGAGCGTGGAGGATTTTGCGCCCAAGGATACTGTCATTTGCGTCCATCATCCAAGCACTGATGAGAAACGCATCAGCTTTGAATTTGACTCAACCTACCTCGGCGCCTGGGGCAGCGGCAGCGCACCTGCACCTAACGGTAACCACATCATCGTTCCTGATTGGGACTTGGGTACAACGGAGGGCGGATCTTCCGGTTCGCCGCTTTTTAACCAACAAAAAAGGGTAGTCGGCCAACTGCATGGAGGGCTTGCCTCCTGCGGCAACAATTCTTACGACTCCTACGGCTGGCTTTATTCCTCCTGGGAGGGAGGTGGCACTCCCAGTACCCGCCTGCGTGACTGGCTTGACCCCGACAACACGGGCATCATCGTTTTGGATGGCCGCTCGCAGCTGCAATGCAGTTTTTTTGTGGAGGGAACCCCTGCCAATATTTCACTTTGTGCGCCGGACACTGCGGTTTTCACCATCAGCGTCAGCGAAAGTTTTACTGACAGCGTCAGCCTCAGCCTTACCGGCCTGCCCGACAGCCTGACGGCAGTTTGGGGAACCAACCCCGTACCTCCGGGTGGCAACACCACGCTCACCATCAGCAACACGGGCGCCCTGACGGCTGGCAATTACGTTTTTCAAATCGAAGGAACGGACAGCATCGAAACAAGCTCCTCGGATCTCTCTCTCCTCATCACGGTGCAGGCGCCCGACAGTGTGCTGCTTAACGAACCAGCAAACGGCGCCTTCGGTGTCAACCTTACTACCCTGTTCAGCTGGACAACCAACCCCGCCACTACTTACACTATCGAAGTGGCGGAAGATGAAAGTTTCTCCATCGTAATCGAATCGGCTGCCAACCTGACCAGTGGCAGCTATCAACTCGGCGCTCCACTTCAGGTTTTAACCACCTATTTCTGGCGTGTGAAAGCCAAAAACATCTGCGGCACAGGGGACTGGTCGGAAGCCTACAGTTTTACAACCGGTGCAGTTTTTTGCGCTCCGAGAGTGTCCACCGACATTCCTAAGCCCATCAGCGCAAGCGGCACGCCAACTGTCACTTCCACCCTTCAGGTCAACAGTCCAGGGATCCTTGACGACATCAACGTCACCAACCTGAGCATTAACCACACCTGGGTAGGCGACCTCCGGATTGACCTGACTTCACCTTCCGGAACGATGGTCACATTGATGGCCAACCCCGGCAACGGAGAATGCTCCAACGACAACATCCAGGTATTTTTTGACGACGAATCCACCAACGACTACCTCATGCTGGATGGCATGTGCAACCCGGGGCCACTCGCAGTTTCCGGCAGTTTTCAACCGCTCGAAGCGCTCTCCGCTTTCGACGGCGAACCGGCAGCCGGCACCTGGACGCTGACCGTTTACGACGATGCCAACGAAGATGGCGGCACCCTCACAGCCTGGGGACTGGAAGTTTGCACCATTATCCCCAACGATTTTTCTGTTTCGCCTTCGGCAAACATTTTTGAAAGTTGCCTCGAAGATGAAATCAATTTCACCGTACTACTCGGCACCGCCTACAACGACACCACCGGCGTAACGCTAACAGCAGAAAACCTGCCCGCCGGAGCCACTGCCACCTTTGAACCCAATCCGGCAGCGCCGGGAACCGAAGTCTCCGTGACCGTAACCGGTGCCACGGAGTCCGGCAATTTCATCTTCGACATCGTCGGTAACGACGGAACCAACACCGGCAGCACCCAAATTGACTGGACGGTCATCGGCCCGCCGAATGCCCCCACGCCTGTTTCACCCGCACAAAACGCCACAGACGTGACCCTGAACAAAGTTTTCAGTTGGTCAAACATTGTGGGATCGACCTACCTGCTGGAAATTGCCACCGACGCAGGCATGAACGATGTGATTTTCTCAGGCGTCACCACCAATTCGTCACTGAACGTGACCGGACTTGACTACTGCACGGAATATTTCTGGACGGTGACCGCCACCACCGACTGCGGCGACTCTGGTCCATCCGAAGTTTTCACTTTCACGACGATCCTTGACCTTGCATTCGATGCCAGCCCTGCGACGGTAACCACCTGCGTTTCCAGCATGACATCGACCACGCTTTCGCTGGGTGATTGTTTTGAAACAACCGGCGTCACGCTGACAGGAACTTCCCCAGCCGGCGGTTTTACGTTCAACTTCCCGGTCAATCCCACAGCGCCGGGTAGCGAGGTAGTGGTTGAAGTCGCCGTTGGCAACATTGCTCCCGGCAACTACCCAATCGAGATCAACGGCACGGACGGCGTCAATTCTGTCTCGGAAACGATTACCGTTCAGGTACAGGGCCCGCCTAACGCTCCCACGCTGACCCAACCGGCCAACAGCGCTGCCGGGGTGGCGTTTCAAAATACCGTTTTTGAGTGGCAAACTGTTTCAGGCGCCAGCAATTACAAGTTCGAACTGGCTACGGATGACAATTTCACCAACATTATCCATGATATTTCGCTTACGCAAACGACGTACAATCTGCCCATCCAGCTGGCTGGCCTGACGACCTACTACTGGCGGGTAACGGCCTTCAACAACTGCGGTGGTACGACACCGGCAGCCTTCAGTTTTACCACTGAAACCGAAGTGGCTGTTTTTGAAATGCAGGGCCTGACGGTGAGCCTTCAACCAAACCCGACGAGCGGCCTGGTTTTCTTAAAGTTTTCCGCTCCTTCGCCCGAAGCGATGGAAGTCATTATCTTCGCCGCCAACGGAATCCGCCTGCAGAATCAGCGGATTGCCCAGGGCAGCACTTCGGCTACATTCGATCTTTCCGAATATCCCGCCGGAGTTTACTGGGTAAAACTTAAAGCCGCCAAGGCTGTTTTGACGGAGAAAATTATTTTAGAAAAGTGAAAATGGTTCTGAGGTTTTATGGTTTTGAGGTTTCAGGTAGTGGGCGATACTCCCTCCTGAAACTTCAAAACCCCAAAACCCCAAAACCATCAAATCAAACAAAATGAAAGCCAACGACCCTACCCGCAAATCCTGGGTGGAAGTAGCAAAAGACAGCGATTTCCCGATTCAGAATTTACCCTTCGGAGTATTCAGAACAGCGAGCAACCCGTCGCCTCGGGTTTGTACTGCCATCGGCGACAACGTGGTGGATCTTGCAGTGATGAACTACCTGGATTTGTTCGAGGAACTCGAAATCGATAACGAAGTTTTTAATAACCCATACCTCAACCAGTTGATGGCTTTAGGTAAAACGAAAACCCGTGCCCTGCGTGACCGCATCGCCGACCTCCTCGACGAGCGCAACGACGAGGCAAAGGACCTCGCCTGGCATTTCCTGCACCCGATGGACAAAGTGGAAATGCTGATGCCCGTGCAGGTTGGTGACTACACCGATTTTTATTCCAGCCTTGACCACGCCACCAACGTCGGTTCCATGTTCCGGCCCGACAACCCGCTGCTGCCCAACTGGAAGCACATCCCCGTTGGCTATCACGGGCGGGCGTCGAGCATCGTCGTCTCCGGCACACCGATTCACCGCCCGATGGGACAGACCATGCCCGACGGAGCAGAGCGTCCTGTGTTCGGCCCATCCCGGTTGCTGGACTTTGAGCTGGAAATGGGTTTCGTCATCGGCCAACCCACAAAAATGGGGCAGCGGATCACCACGGCAGAGGCAGAGGATTACATTTTTGGCGTCGTGCTGTTCAACGACTGGTCAGCGAGAGATATTCAAAAGTGGGAATACGTGCCGCTGGGGCCGTTCCTCGCTAAAAATTTCGCATCCACCATTTCACCCTGGATCATTACGCTGGATGCGATCGATCCTTTCCGCACCGACAACCCGAAGCAGGACCCCGAGCCGCTCGACTACCTGAAATTTGACGGTAAAAAAACCTACGACATAAGTCTGGAAGTTGCCATCCGCACCGAAGCCGGAGCGGAAGCCACTGTTTGCCGCTCGAATTTCAAACACATGTACTGGAACATGTGCCAGCAACTGGCCCACCACACGGTTGGCGGCTGCAACGTGAACCCCGGCGACATGTGCGCCAGCGGCACCATCAGCGGCCCGGAACCCGGCAGCTATGGCTCTATGCTGGAAATTACCTGGCGGGGCACCAAGCCGGTCAAAATGCCCGACGGTACGGAGCGCAAGTTCATCAACGACGGCGACACGGTCATTCTGCGGGGTTGGGGCGAAAAAAATGGGGTGCGCATCGGTTTCGGCGAGGCAGCAGGAAAAGTACTGCCGCCACTGTAGCCCGGCTGGCTTATTTTTGCAAAATCACCGGTGGCGAGCTGTGAAATTGCCCTCGCCGGTGCTCACTGTTACGAATTTTCAAAATGAAAAAAATCTATCTGGCAGTTTTTTCCGTCTCACTTGCTTTGCTGTTCACCACCTGCAAGAACGACGCCCCCATGGAACCCGAACATGATTCAACCACTGCCGACACAACCAACGGCGGGCTTTCCGCTGACGAGGAAGACACCGCCAGCATCCAAAACCTGCTGAAACAATACGACCCGCCCGGCCGTGTAGTTTGGCAAAAACCGGAAGTCGTCATCGGCATGATGGGCGAACTGGATAAAAAAGTGGTAGCAGACATTGGCGCAGGCTCCGGCTTTTTTTCCCGCCGACTTGCGCAGCAAGCCAAAAAAGTCATCGCCGTCGAGCTCGACGAGCGCTTCATCCATTTCATGGACAGCATCAAGCTGGTGGAGTTGAAACCGGAATACCAAAGCCGATTCGAAACCCGCCTGGCCACTCCGACCGATTCTAAACTCAAGCCCGGCGAAGCCGACATCGTGCTGATCGTCAACACCTACATCTACATCCAGGATCGCATCGCTTACCTGAAACACCTGCTGAATGTTTTACCGGAAGGCGGCAAGATCATCATCGTGGATTTCAAGAAAAAACGCATGCCGATTAACTATCCGCCCGTAAACGTCCGGCTGGAACTTTACGAAGTGGAAAACGAACTGGAAGAAGCCGGTTTTTCCAATTTCGAATCGGATGATTGCTCGCTGGATTATCAGTGGGTGGTGATGGCGGAAAAGTGATTTGAAATGGTTGAGAAGAGTTGAGAAGAGTTGAGATGGTTGAGAAAATCAACCTGCATCAACTCTTCTCAACCCTTCTCAACCCCAAATTTCAACCATGCTCAAAACAGAAAATCTTCAATATTCCTACAACAGCGGCCCGGCGCTGCGCTTCCCCGATATTCATTGTGAAACGGGCGAACATTGGCTACTGCTCGGCCAGTCGGGTTGCGGTAAAACGACGCTGCTGCACCTGCTCGGCGGGCTGCTGACGCCCCGGCAGGGCAAGGTTATTTTAGGTCAAACAACGCTCAACGCCTTGTCTTCCAGTCAGTTGGATAAATTCCGGGGTAAAAATATCGGGATCATTTTTCAAAACCCGCATTTCGTTCGCTCTTTGACGGTAGGTGAAAACCTGGCGCTGGCGCAACAACTTGCCGGGGTGCCCGCCGATAAAAACCGCATCGTCCACCTGCTCGACCGTCTGGCTATCGGCCACAAAATCAATGCAAAGACGAGTGACCTCAGCCAGGGCGAGCGCCAACGAGCCGCCATCGCAAGGGCGCTCGTGAACAAGCCCGAGGTCATCCTCGCCGACGAGCCGACCTCGGCCCTCGACGACGTGAACACAGAGGAAGTGATCCGCCTGCTGGAAGAAACGGCCAGCGAAGTGAACGCCACGCTGCTGGTGGTGACGCACGACGGGCGTTTGAAAGAAAAATTTTCAAAACAAATAAATTTGAATGGTTGAATGGTTTGATTGTTTGATGGTTGAGTGGCAAACAACAATCAAACAATCGGACAATCAAACAATCACCCACAGATGAATTTGCTGCAATTAAGCTGGAAAAACCTTATCAACAAGCCGCTCAACATGGCGCTGAGCCTCATACTCTTTGCCCTGGGCGTCGGCCTCATTTCCCTGCTGCTGAACCTGAACCACCAGATCGAGGAGAATTTCAATAAAAACCTGGCTGGTGTGGATCTCGTCATCGGGGCGAAGGGTAGTCCGCTGCAAATGATCCTCTGCAACATGTACCACGTGGACAACCCGACGGGCAATATTCCACTGGAAAAATCACGGGCGTTTTTAAATCCGAAACACCCGCTCATCAGCCTCGCCGTGCCGCTCTCACTCGGCGACAGCTACCGGGGCTACCGCATCGCCGGTACGACCTACGACATTCTGGAACTCTACAAAGCCGAACTGGACGAAGGAAAACTCTGGGCGCAAACGATGGAGGTGACCGTAGGCGCCGCCGTGGCGGATAACCTGCACCTGCACATTGGCGACACGTTCCGCAGCTCTCACGGCCTTGTCGAAGGCATCGAAGAGCACGAGCACGATTTCAAAGTGGTGGGCATTTTAAAGCCCAACGGGTCAGTCATCGACCAACTGATTTTGACGCCAACGGAAAGTATCTGGGAATCGCACGAACATCAGGCCTCAGCGGACAGTCCGCAGGATTCGTCCGAAACGGTTCCTCTTCAGGAGTCAGGGGCGGAGCATGATCACGACCATGAAGGCCACGTTCACCGGACGGAGCCACCGGCCGACTACGACTCGCTGACATTGAGGAAATTAGCCGAAGAGGACCGCCTGCACCTGATGGAGCAGACGGACAAGGACATCACTTCCATTTTGATCCGCTTCCGTTCCCGCACCAACATCCAGGCGCTGAACATGGGCCGTAGCATCAACGAAAACACGGACCTGATGGCTGCCAGTCCACCCAACGAAATCGCCCGCCTGCAGACCAACCTCGGCATCGGCACCGATGCGCTGAAAGTGCTGGCCTGGGTAATCGTCGTGGTGTCGGGATTGAGTATTTTTATCTCACTTTTTTCATCGCTGAAAGACCGCAAATACGAACTGGCACTCATGCGGGTGATGGGCGGTTCGCCGGGCACGCTGTTCAACCTGATCCTGCTGGAAGGGTTGCTGCTGGCAGTGCTGGGCTATGTGATTGGCATTGTGATGAGCCACGTGGGTTTGACGTTTCTGGCGGGTTTCATGAAAAGCGCTTTTCGCTACTCGTTTTCCGGGTGGACATTTTTACCGGCGGAAGCGGGGCTGTTGATCGGGGCTATCGCTGTCGGCATCCTGGCAGCGCTGATCCCGGCTTTGCAGGCGAGGCGGACGGATATTTCGGAGACGCTGGCGAAGGGATAAAAAGAAAATTGACATCCATGAAACTTCCTCACCAAAGCCAGATCGCAGAAGACAAGCTCACGAAATACCTTTTGCTGCCTCGTGCGAGAGCAGATAAATCGAAATTTCTGAGCATGGGAGGATACACGCTTGAAAATTGGAAAACTTTGGAGGAGGATATTCGTTCACTTCTAAAAAATGAGGCATTTGAAGAAGAAGTAACCGAATTTGGAACACTGTATTCCATCACTGGAAATTTGCGTAATTTGCGAGTAAAAACAGTGTGGATTTGGGAAAAAGGGACGGAATTACCACGGTTTGTAACGCTCGTCCCCGCTGATTAAAATTTAAGATGATGAAATTCGAATTATATTCCAGTGCTGCCCTTGCAGAAGACCTGCCAGAGAAAAAATTGAAAAAAGGCGATTTGGTTACCATCGTCGAACACTTGCCTGCCAACGAACTTCACCGGGAAGGGTATGTAGCGGAAGTAACCGACGTGCTCGGCAATACAGTCTGTGTACTTACCTTGCGCGAGAACCAATTACAAACTTTGGTACCCAATGCGATCCCTTCCATGCGAATGCCTGTTGCTGCATGACATTTCATTTTGATAAAGATAAAAACCATTTTTTCACCCAAAACCTCCTCCGCTGGCATGCCAGCCACCACCGCCCCCTGCCCTGGAAGGGCGAAAAAAATCCCTACCTCGTCTGGCTATCCGAGATCATTTTGCAGCAAACGAGGGTGGAGCAGGGCCTCCCCTATTTCGAAAAATTCAAAGAAAAATACCCCGCCGTCCACGACCTCGCCCGTGCGCCGGAGGACGAGGTGATGAAAATGTGGGAGGGCCTCGGCTACTACTCTCGTGCGAGAAATTTGCATGCTGCCGCAAAATTTATAGCCAACGAACTGGGCGGCATTTTTCCAAACAAATACGAAGACATCCGGGCCTTGAAAGGCGTGGGCGACTACACAGCGGCAGCCATCGCCTCCTTCGCTTTTGACCTGCCCCACGCCGTAGTGGACGGGAATGTGTACCGGGTGCTGAGCCGCTACTTCGGCATCGAAGAACCGGTGGATACGACGGCGGGGAAAAAACTATTTGCCAAATTGGCGCAGGAGCTTCTGGATGAAACACAACCCGGAAAGTACAACCAGGCGATCATGGATTTTGGTGCGGGGCACTGCACACCGGCGTCGCCGAGTTGCCCGGACTGCCCAATGCAGCCGCATTGCGAAGCATTCAAACAAAATAAAATTGCCCAACTTCCGGTGAAGTCGAAAAAGCTGGAACGGCGGCAACGATTTTTCAACTACCTGATTTTCAACCAACAGGAAAGTGTTTTTATTAAAAAACGCACGGAGAAGGACATCTGGCGAAACCTCTACGACTTCCCGCTGATTGAAACCGAGTCTTTGCCGGAAGAGCGGAATTTTGTTTTAAAAAATAAAATTTGGAAGCTTTGGCTGGAAAAAACGGAGTACCGGCTGTTGCGGGTTTCGGCGCCGTTCAAACAGGAATTGACGCACCAGCAGATCATCGCCCGGTTCTGGGAAATCGAAGTAGATGGGGCTTTTCAGCCGGATGAAACATCCTGGTTAAAAACGGAGCGAAGGAATCTGAAAAATTTTGCATTTCCCAAAGTAGTGGATTTGTATTTCAAACAAAAGTTTTTACCTTTAGAACTCTTTTAAACATACAGCTCACGGTTACTTGAGCGTATGGGAAAACCACTCTTTAATTCATAAATTACAATTCTATGTTAAACCGAGTCATGCTCATTGGTCGCCTCGGGAAGGACCCCGAAGTAAGACGTTTGGAAAGCGGCGCTGCCGTCGCCAAGTTTTCGATAGCTACTGACGAAAGCTACAAAGACAAAGATGGAAACAAAGTCGAACAGACAGAGTGGCACAATATTGTCGTTTGGCGCTCTCAAGCTGAAATTGCGGAAAAGTACCTTAAAAAAGGTATGCTTATCTATGTTGAGGGTAAACTCACCACCAGAGAATACACCGACAAAGACAACCAGAAAAAATATTTCACGGAAGTGGTGGCCAACACTTTCAAAATGCTCGAAAGCCGGAATAGCGGAGGAGGCAGCGGTTATTTCCCCGGCGCTTCTGATGAACCATCTAATGTAACATCAGCCCGCAACGACCAGCCGGCTCCGGTCATGGAAGACGCAGGCGACGCCCCTGCCGACGATCTGCCGTTCTGATTTTTCGTGAAATTTAAAATACCAAACTTTTCGAACGAGCCGTTTTTTAATCTAAAAACGGCTCGTTCCTGTTTATTTAAGTTGCTGATAATGAAGAATCTGTTTTTTCTGCTTGCTTTCACTCTGTTTTTCACCGCTTGCGAAGAGCCGTTATTCACACCAAAACCAAGAGGCTATCCTAGAGTCATCTACCCTGAAAAAGCTTACCAGCCGTTCACGGAAAATTACTGCGACTTCACCTTTGAATTTCCGAAGTACGCTGAGATCCAGCAGGACACGACTTTTTTTGATGAAAAACCGGCGCACCCGTGCTGGTTCAACATTGTCGTGCCGGCGTTCGATTGCCAGATTTATTGCAGTTACGCACCCATCACAAAAGAAAATCCGGCGGACAAGCTGAAAACGGATGCTTTCAAAATGACCGACTGGCACAACAAAAAGGCGACTTACATCGGGGAGAAGCCCTTCATCAACCGGGCGAATAATGTGAAGGGAATGCTGTTCGAAGTGGACGGGCCGGTGGCGTCGAAATACCAGTTTTTTATGACGGATACGCTGGAACAGAAACATTTTTTCCGGGGGGCGCTCTACTTCCACACGCAGGCACGGCCGGACAGCCTGGCGCCGGTGTATGATTTTATGCTGGAAGATGTGGGGAAAATGCTAGAGACGTTTGAGTGGAAAAATTGATGATTGGATGGCTAAATGGTTGGATGGTTAGATTGCTGAAAAAACAATCCAGCAATCTAACCATCAAACAATTTAGCGCATTTATCAATGCGCCTCCAGCCAATCCCCCCCCGTCCCCATCTCCACCAAAATCGGCACCTTCAGGTTCGGGATGGCATTTTTCATCAAATCCTCGATGATCGGTTTCACGGTTTCAACCTCGTTTTTTGGCACGTCGAACACAAGTTCGTCATGCACCTGCAGGATCATTTTTGTTCCTAAATTCTTTTCTTTCAAGGCCTTGTGAATGTTGATCATCGCCACCTTGATCAAATCTGCTGCTGTGCCCTGGATGGGCGTATTGATGGCTACCCGTTCAGCATTGCTGCGGGCGAGCGAGTTGCGGCTGTCGATGTCACGCAGGTAGCGGCGGCGGCCCAGGAGGGTTTTTACAAAACCATGCTCACGGGCAAATTCCACCGTTTTTTCCATGTAGCCTTTCAGGCCCTGGTATTGCTGGAAGTAGGTATCGATCAGGTCCTTCGCTTCGGAGCGTTTGATGCCGAGCTGCTGCGAAACGTTCGTTGCGCCAGCACCATAAATAATGGAAAAGTTGACCGTCTTGGCATTGCGGCGGTGTTCGCTCGTCACTTCCTCATAAGGCACGCCGTATACCCGTGCAGCCGTGGCCCGGTGGATGTCCTGGCCTTTCTGGAAAGCTTCGACCATGGCTTCGTCGCCGCTGATCTCGGCGATGAGGCGCAATTCGATCTGCGAGTAGTCGGCGCTGAGCAGCACGTGGTTTTCGTCACGGGGGATGAAAGCCTCCCGCACTTTGGCGCCCTGCGGCGTTTTGATCGGGATGTTTTGCAGGTTGGGGTTGTTGGAACTGAGGCGGCCAGTGGCGGCCAGCGCCTGGTTGAAGGAGGTGTGCACCCGCCCCGTTTTCGGATTGACCTGGGTGGGCAGCGCATCAACGTAGGTGGATTTTAACTTCGTTAATCCCCGGTATTTTAATATCTGATCGACAAATGGGTAATCGGCAGCCAGTTCAGTCAGTTTAGCTTCGTCGGTGGAGTACTGGCCCGTCTTGGTTTTGCGACCGGTGTACGGGATTTTCATTTTATCGAAAAGCACCTCACCGATCTGCTTCGGCGACCCGATGTTGAACTGCACCCCGGCCTCCTCATAAATTTTCTGCTCGACGGCGGCGATTTCCTTTTCCAGTTCGACGGAGTATTGGTTCAAAAAATCACTGTCCAGGTTGATGCCCTCGTACTCCATGTCCACCAGCACCCGGATGAGCGGCGCTTCCAACGTATCGTACAATTCCTGCAGACCCTCTTCCCGGAGTTTCGGGGCAAAAAAGCGGTAGAGTTGCAGCGTCACGTCGGCGTCTTCGGCGGCATACTCGGCGACCCGCTCCACCCGCACGTCCCGCATGCTCAGTTGCTTGGAGCCTTTGCCGATGAGGGTTTCGATGGAAACGGGTTTGTATTTCAGGTAAGTTTCCGCCAGGTAATCCATGCCGTGGCGAAGTTCCGGCTCGATGAGGTAGTGGACCACCATGGTGTCGAACCACAGGCCTTTCAGCTCGACGTCGTACCACTTGAGCACGGTGGCGTCGTACTTGATGTTCTGGCCGATCTTCTCGATTTTTTCATTTTCAAAAACCGCCTTGAATTCGTGGACGACCTTCTTCGCCTCGTCCTGATCGGCAGGCACGGGAACGTACCAGGCCTCGTGCGGCTTCACGGCGAAGGACATGCCGACCATCTCGGCCAGGTTGGCGTCGATGTTGGTGGTTTCCGTATCAAAACAAATGCTGGTTTGCTTCGCAAGCAGGTCGATGAGCTTTGCCCGTTTTTCCGGCGTGTCAGCCAGGTGGTACTCATGCTCAATATTTTCGATGGTATTTTCAGCCACTGCATGTGCTGGCAGCGGCGGTGCAGCACGTCTTACAGGCGCAGGCTCGGCTTCGCCAAAAAGATTTCCTTGCGAACCGGCGCCGCCATTTTTTGGCTTCGATTCCGAAGGTTCATCGTTCATGCCGAGAATCTGGGCGCCTAAGGTCCTGAATTCCAACTCTTTAAAAAGCTCCGCCAACTCCTCTTTATCGAAGGGTTCGAGGTCAAAATTGTGTTCTTCGAAATTGACCGGCGCATTGATGTCGATCGTAGCAAGGCGTTTGGATAGCAATGCCTGCTCTGAAAATTCCTTCAGACGCTCCTGGTTTTTGCCCTTCACCTTGTCCACGTTTTCGAGCAGGTTTTCGATGCTGCCGAATTCTTCCAGCAATTTAGCCGCCGTCTTCGGCCCGATGCCGGGCACTCCGGGGATGTTGTCAACCGAATCGCCTTGCAGGCCGAGCATGTCGATGACCTGTTCCACCCGTTGGATGCCCCAGTTTTCGCAGACTTCCTTTTCACCCCAAATTTCCACTTCATTGCCCTGGCGGCCGGGTTTATACATAAAAATATTCGGGCTGACGAGCTGGCCGTAGTCCTTGTCGGGCGTGACCATGTAAACCTTGTAGCCCTCCTGTTCCGCCTTTTTGGCGATGGTGCCGATCACGTCGTCGGCCTCGTAGCGCTCCAGCGTGAGGATGGGGATTTTCCAGGCTTTGAGAATTTTTTGAATCCAGGGCAGGGCGAAGGAAATGTCTTCCGGCTGGGCATCCCGGTTGGCTTTGTACTCCGGGTACCAGTCGTCCCGGAACGTGCCGCCGGGCAGGTCGAAGGAGACAGCGAGGTGCGTGGGGTTTTGATTTTTGATCAAATCCACGATCGTGCGCACGAAACCCGTGATGGCGCTGGTGTTCCAGCCTTTGGAGTTGATGAGGGGGCGGGCGATGAATGCGTAGTGCGCCCGGTAAACGAGGGCGTGCCCGTCGAGAAGGAATAAGCGTTTGTCTTCGGCCATGTCGAGTGATTTTATATTTGAGGCGGGAAAGTTAGGCAAATCCCCTATTTTTGGAAAAAAATCAATCATGACTAAGCTCCGGCAACCACTAACTGACGCACAGTTGCAAATCCTGGCGCTCTTCTCGGAGAAACTCTCCAGCGAGGAATTAGAGGAGTTGCGCAAATGGCTGCTTGAATTCCGGTACCGCCGCCTTCAAAAGACACTAGACAAAGTGGCAGATGAAAAAGGCTGGACGGAGATGACTTTTGAAAAATGGGGAGAAACCAAGTTTCGTAAGCCATACAAATCACAACAGGAATACCTTTCAAAAATAGCCAATGAAGGTAGTCATTGACACCAACGTGATATTGGTTAGCATTTCCCACCGTTCGCCTTGGCACCCTATCTTTCTTGCCTTACTTCAGGGTGCTTATTCACTTTGTGTTACCACAGACATACTGGATGAATATGCTGAAATAATTGAAGAACAAATGGGCTTTACTTCAGCAGAACAGGCAATGGAAATTATCGAAAGCCTTCCTAATCTTGAACGAATCAACAAATACTACTTCTGGCAATTGCTCGATAAAGACCCCGATGACAATAAGTTTGTGGACTGTTACGTCGCTGCTAACGCAGACTTTTTAGTTACAGACGACAAAGACTTTAAGGTTTTGAAAGAAATTCCATTCCCAAAAATAAAAGTGATTGGAAAAGATGAGTTTATGGGTTTGTTGGTCACAGGTTAAACGGAAATACATTTATCAAAATTTCGCTTAAATTCTTTCAAAAAAGCCAGCCTGATTGACCATTTTCACCACCATACAAAATCGTATCTTTGTAAAAAACATCATCATGCCCACAGCCATCAAAAATGCCGTTGCGCTCACTCAGCCCTGCCATTGTACGGGATTTGCAGGAGAAGTACCCGGGGGATACGGAAATGCATCTTGTAACTGATGTTGTCCCGGAAGGCTGGCCTGGCATCACTCCGCTAAAAGACAGACTCTGAACACATAGCTAAACTTGGTAACTCCCAAGAAAACGATGCTGAACGCCACCTCTACAAAATACGGGGTCGCCGTATTGACGACACCTTCAAACATGGCAGCAGAACGCCGGGTAATTTTAGGTGTGTTTTTAGACGGTACTAATTTTTTAAAAACTCTATTAACCTGTTTTTACGCCGCATTTAAGTCAACCATCTTTATTCCCACGAGGATTTCGCCCGTGGGTTTCCCGATACTTCCGGATAAATTGCCGTTCAATACGTTTTGCCTCCTTGCGTCCCGGTATATCGAGCAGGAGAATTCGGGCAAAGAAGCGGAGCCATTTGACGCCAAGGCTGAGAAAATCTACCTGAAGCCGCATGCGCTTGGAGTAACCATCCTCGCCGATGGATTCATAACTGATGCCATATTTGACAATATCATCGTCCACCGAATCCCTGATTTCGTAGAGGTGGTGTGGCTTATCGTTTTTGTTGGAGTTGCCGTGTTCTGCCATCTGGGGAGGTTATTTTGCCCAGTCTTCTTTGTTGCTGTACGTTTCGTAACTGAAAGCGCCGGGAGTAAGAAAGGGGTTACCCGTTTGGCGCAGATAGGCTGACGGGGCGACGTAAAGCAATGGCTCGAACGTCAGGTCAATGGGCATTTGGGCGGGATTGTGCAATGTTTTTTCATAAAAATCCTTCCCGTTGGCGACGACGGCACAACGGGCGTACAGAAAGTCATCAACTGAAAGATAACCGTCTGATTCGGGGTCATCCAGAAATACCTGTGCATGATGGCGGGTATCCAACTGCCAAAGTTTTTCAGCCAGCATATCTGAAAAGCGGTAGATGTGTGAAATGGGCTGTACGACTAAATAATTAAACAAAGGTTCAACGACCTTGCCGTCATCACCTTCCTGCGACCAATCGAGTAGTGCGATGGCATTCCAGAAATCATCCTCCGTAAAAGACGAAGCGCTGCCTGGCAAATCCTGCACTCTGATTTCAAGATCGGCATGGGCATATTCACGCTTGAGCGCTTCTACGAAGCCGGCATCCATGTCATCCACGTTGACCGTCATTACTTTAGGCATACCTTGTTTGTTTAACATACTGACTTTGATTTTGACAAATTTAAGTAAATCTGGTCAAATCACTTTCTTTTTGAATTGTGCGGAATCACACCAAAATACTCACTTAAAAACCTCCCCCACCTCCATCTCAAAATCCGGCATTACCGGCGCAGCCGAGCAAACTTCCTTCCCTTTATAAATCTTCATTTCCTTGCCGTGGTAAATGTGGACTTCCTTCAAATCAGGGAAAATATGCCAGACGACGGGAACGCCGGCATTGCGGTAGTCTTCCATTTTTTCATGGACTTTTTTGATCATATCATTATTGGAAATGACTTCAATAACGAATTCGGGCATGGGCTGGCCTCCCGCTTTGGTTTCCTCCATCTGGGCTTGAGTCAGGTAAGAAATATCCGGCCGGCGATGCCTTTTAAGAAAAAACATGTCGCCTTCTGCGATGAGTTGGCCATCGACTTTTCCCTCACTTTTTAATCTGAAGAAAAAGTCCAGTAAATTTCCCAGAATGCTTAATTGTGAGTAGTCCATATTTCGTTTTGTTTTCTCAACAACACCGTCCAGCCACTCGTACTTGTATTCGTCTTCACGAGTGAGGTATTCTTCCTGGAATTTTTCCCAGGGAATACGCTTCTCCTTGCCGGCGGCTTTGGCAGTACGTTTTGCGGGGTTTTCTTGTAAGGCTGCTGTTGACATGGCTTGCTATTTTTTACAAAAATAAGTTTTTCGAAAGACAAAAGTGAGTGGGTTTTTAAAGTACTCTCCCGCCGTTTGCAGTGTTGTCTGTGTGAAATAAACAACCATCCGCCGCCACTGCCATGTCCTGCTTTTTTGAACATAGCACAGTCAGCCATGTTCCACTTTTAACAGCTAAAGCGTACCAAACGCTACCAGTTTTATCCAAAGCTGCCAATTTTTAAACCAATCCAAATCCAATAAATCATGCTTAAGAAATCGATATTACCCACCTTATGGGCTTTATTCCTATTGTTCCCGTTCATGCTGACAGCCCAGTTGTCCATCCAGATGAATCAGATAGATCATGAAGATGCCATGCGGCCCAGCCTCGAAATCCGCCTGGAACCCGGCACTGACAAAGTGAAAAACGCCTGGCATGATTTCATCAAAGACCGCTACGACGTGAAGCTGAAAGGCATCGGCTTTTTAGCCAACAAAGACCTGATGACCGCTGAAGAAGTGACCTTTGAAGCCTTGTCCGACAAAAAGATGAACTTCTACACCAGGGTCGTGGAAAAAGACGGCGCTACCCGGATGAATGTGTTTGCCTCCTTCGGCTACGACATTTACCTCAACCCGTCGCAGTACCCGGAAGCCTGGAATACGCTGAAAATGATTACCCATGAATTCCTGGGCTCTTTTCTCCCGGACTATTACAATGAAGGAATTTCCGAAGTGAAATCCTCCATCGATAATTTGAAAGACAACAAAAAAGACATGCAGGACGAAATGGAGAAAAACCGCTCGGAAATCGAAAAGCTGACCAAACGAAACGAGGAGTTGTCCAAAAAAATAGCCGAAAATGAAGCGGCTACCAAAGCTGCCAACAGTGATCTGACGCAAAAGCAAGACAACTACTCCAAAGTGAAAGAACAGCTGGAACAACTGGATGCATCCAGGGAAAATGGCTGATTTAGCCGGACGGTAAAGTTTCACAAAATTTCATCCCGGTTCACGGCCCGATTTCGTATCATTGTTTCATTAAAAATGAAAAACAATGGACGATAAAAACAAAACCATGGCCCCCACAATGGCGCCTGACAACCAGCATAAAGACATTCCGGGCAATCCCTCCACCGCCAAAAGCAGCACTGTCAAACTCAGGCAGGAAGCCACTGCTGACTCCCTCCGTGTTTTAACCAAAGAACAATGGGATTTCTGGCGGCACAACGGTTACATCGTCATCAAAAATGCCGTGCCGCCCGAACAGGTGCAGCAAACGGCGGCCTTCCTCTGGGAGTTTGAGGAAAAAGACCCGGACGACCCGTCCACCTGGTACACTGCTCCCCGTGCCGAGATTCAAATGAAAGAACTGGCCGGCACCGGCATGGTGGAGGTTTACAACCACCAGCAACTCTGGAACAACCGTCAGATGCAGCGGGTGTACGATGCCTTCGTGGACATCTGGGGCACCGAAAAACTCTGGGTCACCATCGACAGGGCGAACCTGAATTTCCCCATGCGGCCCGGCCATGAATACAAGGGTTTTATCCATTGGGATTATGACCCGGAGACGAAACCGCAGAATGTGCAGGGCGTGTTGGCGCTGGCCGATCAGACGGACCCTGACATGGGCGGTTTTCAATGCATCCCGTGGTTGTTCAGAAATTACGACACCTGGAAACTGACCCAGCCCGAAGACCGTAACCGTTTTCAACCGGACATCACCGGCCTGGAAGACCAACTCGTGAAAGTGCCCATGGAAGCCGGCGACCTGCTGATCTTCAACAGCGCCCAACCGCATGGCATCCGTCCTAACCATTCCAACAAAGTGCGTATCGCACAGTACATTTCCATGATGCCCGCACAGGAAGAAAATGAACCGCTCCGGCAATGGCGCATCAATTCCTGGAAGAACCGTATTGCCCCGGAAGGTTATGCCTTCCCCGGCGATCCCCGGAATTGGGAACAGACGAAGTATGGGACGGCGGTGTTGTCTGAATTGGGAGAGAAGTTGTTAGGATTGAATAAGTGGTGATCCCTGGCTTGATGGCTTTATTTGGAATAATGTAAAATGTAGAAGTCTGCCTTCTCTTCCCATCTCTTCTAACTCCATATACTCCCGTTACGTATATGGAGACGTAAGCCAGGTTTAAATATCCGTAACGCACGTCTCCGTAAACGTAAGTTACGTTTATCGATACGTTCGTCACGTATAATGATCCGAAAATCAGGCTTCCATATACGAAAGTTACGTCTCGATAAGCGTGAATTACGTTTAGCGAAACGTTATTTACGCTTCCATAAACGTAAAATCATCTTCCATAAACGTTCCGGGGGTTTATGGATGCGCAACCTCCGTACCGGTAAGTATTTTAAACAAAACGAGGCCTCGATCAACCGCTTTCACCCCTTCCCGATCTCCACCCTTTCTCCCTCCCCTGCTTTCACCGCCAGTTTCGGCAGGCTCGCCAGCACCTCCTGCCGCAAGGCTTCGATCAGGCTTTTTTTCACAAAATCCCGGTGCGTCACCAGGCTCACTTCCCGCACGGGCACGGGCGGAGCGAAGGGCCTCAGCCGTTTGCGCTGTTCCTTCGAGAGGGTGAGCGTTGCCAGTTCGGGCACGATGGTGACGCCGCTCTGGTGGTCCACCATTTTAATGAGGGTGTCGATGCTGCCAGCCTCGAATTCCAGTTGGGCGTTCGATTTTTTGCGCAGTTCGCAGAGGTTAAGGATTTGGGAGCGCAGGCAGTGGCCCTCCTCCAGCAGCCAGAGTTCGTCGGGATTGATGTCTTCGGGCAGCAGGTAGTTTTTGGCGAATTCGTCATGGGCGTACACGTAGAAGCTTTCGTAAAACAGCGGCGTTTCATTCAAAAAAGCCTGCGGCAACGGCGTGACGAGCAGCCCGGCGTCGAGCTGTCCTTTTTTGAGTTTCTCGACGATCGTCTCCGTCGTGTGTTCGTAGATTTTGAGGTGAACAGGCGGGTATTTTTCCAAAAAAGATTTCAAAAACAGCGGCAGCAGGTACGGCGCCAACGTTGGAATTATGCCAATGCTCAACTCCCCGCTGATCATCTCCCGCTGCTGCCGGGTGATTTCATAGAGCCTGGAAATCTCCCGCAGAACCACCCTTGCCTGCTCCAAAACAGGCTCCCCGGCGTCCGTCGGGATGATGGGCTGCTTGCTGCGGTCGAAGATTTTGATATCGAGTTCGTCTTCCAGTTTTTGCACCATCATACTGAGGGCCGGCTGTGAGATGAACCTCGATTCGGCGGCTTTGCTGAAACTACCGTGTTCTTCCACGGCCAGGATGTATTCAAGTTGCTGGATATTCATGCTTATAAGGTTGCCTTATTGCAAGATAGGCAGAATCAGTTTTGCTTATCTCGCAAATTTGATTTTTGTACTGAAAAATGGGAGGAGGGCCGACAGGTTATGCTTTCCGATGAGCGAGGGGCTGACAGATAGGCTCGGCTTCGACATAACTGAAAAACAGTTTTTACGCCTGGCGGCATACTCGCAAAACTGTCTGCTTGCCGGACATCAGTAGCAATCCCAGTGGTACATCACTTTTGAAAAATCCCGTTTCGTCAGGTCTTCATTTTTGATGAAAAAATTACCCACTCCCATGTCGCCCCACATGCAGCGGATTTTAGGATCGGAGTCAAGCTGAAAAAGTAACTCCCAGTCAGCACCCATGGTATCGGCAAAGCGATAGCGGGGGTCCTGCTGGGTGAAAAAAGCGTAGCCGCCAAGCTTATGGCCGCCGGCGTTGTTCATTTTGGAGTAGTCGTCCATGATGTCCCACTGCCGCTCACCGAAGGGCACGAAGAAATCCTCACCGAGCAATTTTACAAACCGGTAATCCGTCAACGGCACAGCCTCGCTGCCCAGCTCAAACTTCAGCGGATAAGAATCGCCCGGCCCGACCGGCAGGTCGTCATAGTCCCGTAGCCAGTTGAAATCCTGCTCCAGCAACTGCTGCTGCTCCATGACATTTTCGAAAAAGAGCACCCGGAAATTGTAGCCCGACGAGGGATGCAGCGGATCGGCCCCAAACCACTCATCGTCATTGATGTAGAACTGAAGAATGCCCTTCGAGGGAAAAATCTCCTGCCGTGGCAACTCTGCGAGGTTGATTTGTGCCAGAAAAAACAACTCCTTCCCTTCCAGCGTTGTCGGGAAATCCATGCCTTTCGGCAGATAGGGTAAACCACCGATTTTGCTTTGCCACCAAGAGGTTTCGCCTGCCTGCCCCGGCAAGATTTTAATGAACGAGCGAACCGTAGCCTCGAATTTTTTGCGCCAGGGTTCGAGTTCGAGCGGGAGTTGAAGCTGGTTTTTCATTTTAAAAAATTTATTCGATGATCACGAATTCCGTGCGCCGGTTTTGCTGACGGCCAGCGTCGGTATCATTCGAAGCGACGGGCACACTTTCACCAAAACCCTTGAATTTCAAGCGCTTCGGATCAATTCCGTTTTCAACTAAAAACTGGTAAACCGCCTTTGCACGGTCTTCGGAGAGTTTCAGGTTGTCAGCCTCCGAGCCTATGTCGTCGGTGTGGCCGTTGATTTGAATTTTGAGGGCCGGGTTGTCAGTCAACAGTTTTTTCAGGCGGTTCAACTCGGTCAGACTTTCCTTTTTCAGCGCGGCCGATCCTGTTTCAAAAAATACATTTTTGAGTACGATAGGCTTCGATTTTGGCAGGTCGCCCGTTCCGGCCAAGCCTTCCGGGATCGGCGTCAACGGGATTTCCAGCAAAAACGGCTCGTCCAATGTTCCGGCATTCGTGAGTGCAAAGTTTTCAGAATAAAACAGGAATTTTTCTTTTGAAACATTGAGGGCATAATCCCTTCCAGCCGGCAGTGTCACGAGAAAAACGCCATCCATTTCCGTGACGGCGGAGGCGAAGATTTGTCCGGTGGCCAAGTCAATGAATTCAACTTTTGCTGAAAGCGGCTTGCGGGCTTCTATATTGAAAACGGTCGCTTTTACGTAAGTCACGGACTGAGGCCGGGCTGCTGCCGGCAGCTCAAAACTGTAAATATCGGTCGTTCCTCTGCCCTGCGGATTATCGAAAGCCGAAACGCCGTCTTGCACATTGAGAATGTCGGTAGCGAAGTAGGCGGTTTTTCCATCAAGGCTGACGGAGAGAGCCCCTTCATTTCCTTCCGAGTTGATGGGGTAGCCGAGGTTTTCCGGCTCGCCCCACTTGCCGTCAGGCTGCCGCCGGGAGAGGTAAAGGTCAAAACCGCCCATGCCTGGATGACCATTTGACATAAAATACAGCGTTTGCCCGTCGGCATGAATGAAGGGCGACTGATCGTCTTCCGGTGTATTGACGGGCTTGCCGAGGTTTTCGGGCTCGCTCCAGCGGCCATTGGGCTGCCGGTAGCTGACCCAGATGTCCTTTCCACTTTGTCCGCCCCTCCGTTCACTGACGAAGTAGAGGGTTTTCCCGTCGGCAGAAACACTGGGCTGCGACTCCCAGCCTGAAGAGTTAATTGGGGCGCCCATGTTTTTCACCGTTGTCCACTCTCCGTTTTTCAGTTCGGAATAATACAGATCACAGCCCCCCATCCCATCCCGCCGGTGGCAGGCCGTGAACACCAGGAACTTCCCGTCGGCGCTGAGGCTTTGGGCACCTTCGTTGTTGGAAGTGTTCACGGCTTCGATCGGTTCGCCCCGCTGCCATTCCCCGTTCACTTTCCGGCTGATGTAAAAATCTTCCTGCCCGCCCCGAACGGCAGTATAAATCAGGGTTTCGCCATCGGCACTGATCGTCGGAAGGTACTCGGCGTTGGAGGTATTGATGTTCGGGCCGAGGTTTTTAGGTTCGTAGGGCACCGGGTTTTTGACGGCCCGGGCTGCGAATCTTACATTTTTCAGGTATTTCTCAGCGGTTGCTTTTCTTTTTTCACTGATTTTGCCCGGCGCATTCAGAAACTGTTCGAAGTGCACGGCAGCCTGGTCATATTTTTTTTGGTCAAACTCCACGATGGCCAGGCTGTAAAAAACGTTCACTTCGTAATTCGGGTCGATGGCGATTGCTTTTTCATAGCCCAACTCGGCCTCTGCAAATTTTCCCTGCTGGTTTTTGACATTAGCCCATTCAATCTGTGCATCAATGAACGTTGGGTCCATTTGCAGTGCTTTCTCAAAATCATTGATAGCTGCGTCCAGCTGCCCGTTAAACGTCATGCGGATTCCCCGTTCAAAAGTGGTTTGCAGTTTACCCTTTGCTGTTCGGGCCGTCGTGTATTTTTTTTGGGCAAAGCAGTTTTGAAGCAATGGAAGAAGAAGGAACAGGAGAAAAAATTTACGCATCGGGAATTTGTTTGTATCAAAAGTGATGACCGCTTACATCAATGTTATTTGAAATTAGAAAATGGAAATTTCAGATAAACGTCTATGGAACATACAGCGTGGCTGACATCAGTTAAATCCATGTTACAAAACGGAGGAAAAGCTACGAGATTGCCGGATATTTAACAAAAAATGGCCACCGGGTATTATCCAATGGCCATTTTTGACAGAATATCTTTGTTGAAAAGATCAGGCGATCGTATCCAGTAATTCGGCAGCCTGCTTGGAGCCAAGCCCTGCTGCTTCCTTCAGGTCACTGACGAAGCCGCTTTCGCCTGCCTTTTGGCGGGCAAGTCCTCTGTTGAGGAATTGGTCAGCCTTTGAAGGAGCTTCGGCACGGTGCGCTTCAAAGTTCATCATTTGATTGAACGCCTGTACGGCTTCAGCATACTGACCTATTTCAAAAAGTGCTCTTCCGTAGTTGTACATGGCATTTTTCTGCCACTTGAAGTTTGGATCGTCTTCCCTGAAAGCACGCTTGGTGACCATTTTCAACTCAAAGATGGCTTTCTGAAACTCTCCAAGCTGAAGGTGCAATTCTCCTTTCAACCGTCTTGCACTCCAGTAAATTTCCTGGTGCGGAATGGATTTGGAGATTGCCTGTTCCAGATCGGTAATAGCGCCTTTGAAATCCTGCTTTTTGATTTTTGTATTGGCCCGTCCCCAGAAAGGTTCGGGTATATTGGAGTTAATGTCGATGCTTTTGGTGAAGTCGTAAAGAGCGTCATCAAAGTTACGAAGCCTGAAATTGATGTACCCCCGACGCTCATAGGCCAATGCATGCCTTTCGAATTTATCGATGGCACGGTTGAGGGATTCCATGGCTTCTTCTTCCATTCCTTTTTCCTTGACCATTTCACGGCCCTGAAGGAAAGCCTGCGTAGCCGATTTGTCGCCGGATGGCTCGATGACACGCTGCTCAACCAGCTTGCCTTCCTGGATAACCCACGCTCTCAAATCACCGGCAATGGCGTACTCTGCCACATACTCCAGTAAATTGAGTGTGTTTTTCCAACTTCTTTCGGGACATTCTTTGATGAAACGGGGGACGGTAAGGATGAAGGATTCTTCCTGGAAAACTTCCTCCGCATTGAGAAGGATATCATTACGGTAATAGTTTTCCACTCGGTGCTGATACAATTTCAACACTTGCTCATAGCTTCTTTGGCTGCCAAATTCGAGGCAGCCTGAGAGGATAGTTTTGAACGTGGTGCTCATTTCGCTGCTGTTTTGCTGTTGTTACAAATTTTGTGTTTCGACTCGTGTGTAGCCTCTCAAATAGATTGGAATTGGGACTCATAGACTTTTGTATTTTTTGGCACTACAAATCATGGCCCAGTTGAGCCTGGTAGTGCTCCATTTAGTTAGTATCAGTACCACACGCCGTCTTCTCAAAAAAATATGTTCAAATGTATACTTGCTGAATTTACCTGAAACAGGTAACAGAAATGTTACTTTTTCAAAAGTTCACGAAATACAAAGTTCTAAAAAAAAACTTCCCTTCAAAAGATTTTAATAAAATTCTGGTAAAAAAACTTGCATTAAAAAGAAAAAGTAAGTAACGGACTTTTTTAAAAAGTAAAATTTGCCAAATCAAATTTGGCAAGTCTTGTTTAATACGCAACTGGTTGCTTTATTGTTTAAAAACAGCCGTAAAAAATAAATTACGCTGGCAAAAAAGATTATTCCAGCTCGTAATTTGGGCGAAGATTACTGCTGTCTGTGTAATATTCCCGAATAATTTTCACCACTTCGCCGGGCTCATCCACCAACCAAAACAGGTTGAGGTCGTTCGGGTTGATATTATGTTCCCGCTCGAGCATTTCGCTTTTAATCCAGTCAATCAGCCCGGCCCAAAAGCTTTTACCTACCAGAATGATCGGCACCTGATCAATCCGCTGTGTTTGAATCAGTGTCAGCACCTCAAAAAGTTCATCCAGCGTGCCGAACCCGCCAGGCAACACCACAAATGCCTGTGCATATTTCACAAACATTACTTTCCTCACGAAAAAGTAGCGATACTCCATGTTTTTATCGCTGTCAATGAACTCATTGTGGCTTTGCTCAAATGGCAAATTGATGTTCAGCCCGACGGATATGCCTCCCTGCAGAGAAGCCCCCTTGTTACCCGCTTCCATGATGCCAGGGCCACCACCCGTGATAACCCCCCAGCCTTCTTCCGTCACCTGACGAGCAATATCAACCGCTGTTTTATAGTATGGATTGTCGGACTTTGTGCGTGCAGAGCCAAAGATTGATACGCATGGGCCAATTTTGTTCAGGCGTTCGAAGCCATCAACAAACTCGGAAATAACCTTGAACATAGTCCATGAATTCTCACCTTTAAGTTGTACCCACTTTTTCATTTCATGTTTACTCACCGGAATTCCATTGGTATTTTCTGCCATAATTCATTGTTGTTTTAGATGTTGTAAAAATAAAACAGGCTACAAAAAACTGCGGCCCCGATTGTCCATTCAGCAGAGGTCTTTCTGATGATAAATATATCAGCTGAAAAAAGCCTGCCGGAATTACTTCCCGGCAGGCTTCTCACTATTAAAGTGGCTAAAAAAGGGCTTTCACCCGGCAAATCAAACTTTTTACAGGAATAGCTTCCTACTTCTGCGAACCATTTGACGGACGCTGGAACGGCCCAACGTAGTGAAGCACGTCTTCTGCTGTTATTTCGTTTCCACTTAAAATGATGAGACGTTCAACAACGTTGCGAAGCTCTCGGATATTGCCCGTCCAGTTCACATTTTGCAAAGCCACCAGTGCTTCTTTTGTCACTTTTTTAGGAGCGATGCCGTATTCCGTACAGATTAAATTGATAAAATGCTCGACCAGCTGCGGTATGTCTTCCCGCCGGTCGTTGAGCGGTGGCACTTCTATGATAATGACTGCAAGACGATGGTATAAATCCTCCCGGAAGCGTTTTGCCTCGATCTCGGTTTTAAGGTTTTTATTCGTGGCTGCCAGTACCCTCACATCCACTTTGATTTCCTTATCGCCACCCACTCTCGTAATTTTACTCTCTTGCAAAGCCCGGAGCACTTTTGCCTGAGCGTCGAGGCTCATATCACCGATTTCATCCAGAAAAATAGTGCCTCCGTTAGCCTGTTCAAATTTTCCGATCCGTTGTTTATGGGCTGAGGTAAATGAGCCTTTTTCATGACCAAAAAGCTCACTTTCAATCAATTCGGACGGAATAGCAGCGCAGTTTACTTCAATGATCGGACCTTTTGAACGGTTACTTTTTTCATGTATCCAGCGAGCAACCAGCTCCTTCCCGGTTCCATTCTGGCCGGTAATTAGCACCCGTGCCTCCGTCGGAGCAATTTTATCGATGGTTTCTTTAATGCGCTCCATCGGCTCAGAGTCGCCGATCATTTCCTGGGTTTTGTAGTTGGAAACTTTTTGCTTGAGCACTTTGGTCTCTGTAATTAGACTGGACTTGTCGAGGGCGTTACGTACAGTAATGAGCAAACGGTTCAAATCCGGCGGCTTGGAGATGAAATCAAAAGCGCCTTTTTTTACTGCCTCCACGGCAGTATCAATATTGGCGTGACCGGAAATCATAATCACAGGCGTATCAGGTGCAAGGGCCTGAATTCGTTCGAGCGCTTCCATCCCATCCATTTTGGGCATTTTTATGTCCATGAGGATTACGTCGTATTGCGCTTTTTTTAGTTGCACCAGGCATTCCAGCCCGTCAGAGGCTTCGTCTACCTTGAATTTTTCGAACTCAAGAATTTCTTTCAGCGTCCTGCGGATCGGTGTTTCATCATCAACAATCAGTACGTTAGCCATAAGTGTGATTAATCTTTAATTTTCTGTGAATTATATATTAGTACTTAATTTACTGGATAAGTCTTTTTGTACGCCAAAGTTAGGCTTTTGGTTACAATGAATTTTCCTTTCAATTGCCAGAACTTCAAAGACAGCAGTAAAAACAAGCATCAAATCTTCTAAAATTTTTACCCGATAAACGGAAACCCTGTATTTCTTGCAGAGGTGGGTCAATGACGATGGGTGAGCATAGGTTTTTCAAGTGGTCTCAAAATTACTCAAATTTGTTCAACCCAACATACTACTAACGATTAAATATAAAAAAAAGGCTGCTGTGGAATTCACGCCACAACAGCCTTTTTAGTCCGTCAGCCTGGGTTTTCACGATGCCCTGACCTCGCTTTTGAAGGGAAGGCAATCTTTTTACAAATCCGCTCAATTAGCATCAATCACATCTCCAGAGCCGGAAATATTGATGTTCAGTACCGGATTTCCCTTGTAATAAACATTTCCACTACCACTGATGCGGACATCCAGCACTTCCAGCACATGCACGGAAGCATCGCCGGAGCCGGAAATATTGATATCAGCTTTTTCGGTCACCAGGTTGAAAGCCTTCAGGTCGCCGGAGCCGCTGATCCCGAAGTCAAGAAACTCAGCCTCTCCTTCGAGTTCTATCTCGCCCGAACCACTGATTTTACCGTCGATTTCCTCGGCCAGTAGACCCAGGCAGAGCTCTCCCGAACCCGAAATCCGCAGTACGATATCCTCCACTTCAAAAAAGTTATCGCCCCGGATTTCACCAGAACCATTGACGGCCAGGTAACGGATATCCGGCATGGTGATGAAAATTTCAAGGTCGTAGTCTTTCACGCATCGGTCAAACTCAATGTCCCAGGTGTCGTTCTGCACGTCCAGTTCGAGCAGGTCAATGATGTTTTCCTCGCCTCTTGCCACCACTTCGAAGAAGTTGTCCTGCTTGATGAAAACTTTGGTGTTACAGTTCAGCTTAACACCTTTAAATTCAGGCATGTCGAGCACTTTTTCCACTTCCGGACCACTGCCTCTTTCGCAATCCCAGAACGGCCCGTCGTCGTCAAAATCGCACGATGGCATGGTAAAAACAGAAAACAGCAGGATGAATAAAATCAGATAATTTTTCATGGCGTAGATTGTTTTTGGTGAAACAGCCATTGCGTCATTCGCCGGGAAAACAGCTAAAAGCTAACAACTGCAAGCCCGGCTTTCAATGACAAATGACTCAATGACCTGATGACAATTTTCAAAACTCCACCCGGTAGTTGAATACCGGGAAAAAACCTGTTTGCGTGTAAGTTTCGATCTGTTTTGTTTTGTTGTCGTAGTACTGTAAAAACACGTTCAGGCGCCCCGTAACATTCTGAATGTCAAGCAAAATGGTGTGCGTCATACGCTGTTTGTTGATCTTGTAACTCAAACCCACATCCAAGCGCCAGTAGTCGCCCGCTTTGACGGAGAAGGGCTGGTCTTCCTTCAGCACCTGCTCGCCTTTTTCGATGGAAGCTTCCAGATCTATGGGAGTAAAACGGTTGCCGCCGGCCAGAATCGCCTTACCGTTCAGGCCAAAAATATTTTTCTTGCTCCGGCCCACTTTGAATTCTTTACCCGCCAGAGCATTCATGTTATACCTCCCATCGTAACGGGTTGAATATTCTTGCCCGTCAAAAGGCGTGTACAGCGAGCGATAGACCGAGCCAGTTACCAGGAAGTAGTAGTTGTTGGTGAAAAACTTCTCCAGCGTCAGGTCGAGGCCGTAGTTGCGGCCGGTGCCCTCATTACCGGATTTTTCAATGAAAATAATGTCCCAGATATCCGTCCCGTTCAGGATGGACCTCGTGCTGCCGGGCAGCGTTTCAACCGGAATATCGAACAGGTACTGGTAGTAAACTTCCATTTTCAAACGAAGATTTTCACCCAGCCGCCGGTCGTAGCCAAGCACGGCATGCATTGATTTCGTCAGCCCCAGGTTTTCGTTGGCCGTCCTTTCAGCGCCGTCGATCAGGGTGCCTTCAAAAACGTAAGCTGCCAAATGCTCCCGCTTGCTGTGCAGACCTACGGCAGCGCTCAGCGAACTGCGGTTGTCCAATTTCCACTCCAGCGCAGCCCGTGGCTCGATGGCCATTTTTTGATTCAACAAAAACAGCGAGTAGTGAAGGCCCGTGTTCAGCGTCCAGCGGTCGTTGAAGCGGTGTTTCCATTGGCCGAAGGCCTGCAAAAAACTCCCCTCGCCGTGGTTGTCGAAGAGCCGGATGATGTTTTCACCTTTCGGGTCGTTAAAATTATCGTCGTCGTCGTAGGTGAAATCAAAGGCCGAGTAACTAAAAATTGCCCCGGCCCGCAGCGTGTTCCGGGCGTTAAACTTGCGGTTGTAGGTCGAGCTAATGCGGTAGGTGTAGTTCGAAATATCGTACCGTGCGTCATTTTGACGGGCGTAAGTACTCTCCGGGTCGAGCCAGTATTCCTGCCCTTCGTCCGTCTCTCTCGATGCCACGGCGACGGTTCGCAGGTAACTGTCGTTTGACAACAAAATCCGGTGAGAAAGTCCAACCGTGGCAGTGGTAGCCGTTTCCTTGAAACCCCACTCGCCGAACTCGCCTTCCCACGTTGTGCTGTCTTTTTTTGGGTAAAACTGGGCGCTGTTCTGCCCCGCCAAACCAAACAGCGCAAACGTGCCGGCCTTCTGCGTTGGCAGGTTGAACTTGAAGGAGACATCCGAGTACTTCGGCGCTACGTCGCCAGCTATACTGATGCCGGCTGCATCCAGCAATGCCAGTGTTGCGTAGCGAAAGTTCACCAGGTACGAGCCTTTGCCGCCCTGGCGAAATGGTCCTTCGGCAGCGCCCTCCAACCCAAGCGCCCCGAACATGAGCGCATACTCCCGCTTCTCATTGTTGCCGTTGCGCATATTCAGATCAAAAACACTGGAAAGTGCATTACCAAACTCCGCCGGGAAAGCCCCCGTGTAAAAATCGGAATTCGACAAAGTGCTACTGCTCAGCATGCTGATGCCACCGCCGGAGTTACCCATCGAACCGAAGTGGTTGGGGTTCGGAATTTCAATGCCCTCCAGCCGCCATTGCACACCAGCAGGCGAATTGCCCCGCACCACGATTTCGTTGCTCAGGTCGTCGGACGAACCGACGGCCACCCCGGCATAGTTCGTAGCCATACGTGCAGGATCGTAAAAACTGCCGGCATAGCGGCTCGTCTCTTCCACCGAAAACGAACGGGCGCTCACGGTAGCCATTTCATTCAGCGCTTCAGCTTTGTCGTGCTTCGCAACAACGGTTGCCACTTCCAGCTGTACTGCACTCTCCACGAGTTCGAGGTTGAGCACGACCTCCTTGCCGGAGGTAACGAGCAGGTTTGGGATGGTTAAAAGTTCGTACCCGAGGTAGGTCACCTGAAGCGTGTGCCTTCCGACGGGAATTTTTTCAATTTTAAAATGACCGTCCACATCGCTGATGTCTCCCGAAACCGGATCGGTTGAGAGTACAGCGACTTCAGCGCCGGTAAGCGGGGCCTTGGACTCTTTATCCAACACGGTGCCCCGTATAGTTTGCGTAATTTCCTGTGCCCTAAGGCATAGCCCTGCCAGGAGGAATCCCAGCAGCAGCAGGATTTCAATGATCGTTTTCATAAAAAAGTCGGGAATTTTAAATTAGGCCGGTAGGCAAGTAGCCTTGCAGGGAAGTAAATGCGTTTCCCTACTCGCCTACTTGCCTACTTGCCTACTCAAGATTAGTCATTCCAGCGGTGGTGCCGTCTGCCGAAGCCGCCGATGCGGATCGTCAGGGCGCCGGTCATGGTTTGCAGATCGTCCTTGTCGAAATTCGGCGACTCGTCGAGGCCGTTCATGAAGCGGTAGCCCACCGTGCCGGCCAGGCGCAGCCAGCTGAACACATTGACTTCGAGGCCAGCCTCAGGCGTCACGGCAAAAAAAGCATCCTCGTAATCCGGTTTACCGTCAAACTCAATGTTGACGGCGCCCCACCCGGCTTTCACGCTGGTGAACAAGTGGACGGCCCGGTGCTGCGGCACCACGTAGCCAAGCCAGAAGCCGCCATGGCCCATCTCCATCCGGTTGAAATCTTCGCTGATGATGCGGTCGTAATCGGCAATACCGAGGCCGTAAGCTCCGAAAAACAGGTCGCCGGCCACAAAGGCGAGTCCGCCGCCTACGCCGGTGGTTAAATCCTCATCGAAATCGCTGTACTCGACGATGGGCGCTACGAAGAAGCCGCCCCGGTGGCTGCGATTGAACAGGGTTTCGTCCCGGTTGTCGCCGTAGCGTTGGGCGAATGTTAGCACAGCGGATAAAGTGAACAGTGCAATGCAGATTGTCTTTTTCATTTTTTATAAAATTAAGGTTCTCAATATTTTACGTTTACTTTCTTTAAATCTCAGGCAAAGAACAGCCACCCCCGGGCTTAGCCGGAGCACTGCCTGCGGTTCTTGTTTTTATTTCAAAAAACGAGCGAAAACAGGGCTTTTTTGATCAAAAATTTGTGTGAGTAGTATTTGTGGTGTTTAGTCCCAGTCATCGTTGCCGAAGCCGCCGAAGCGCAGGGTCAGGGTGCCGCCGAAACTCGACAGATCGTCGTCGGTGTACGTAGGCAGATCGTCGATGCCGTTTACCCAGCGATAGGAGGCAGTAGCGGCGATCCGGAAGAACGAGAAAACATTCAGCTCGATGCCTACTTCCGGCGTGGTGACAAAGATGTTGTCCTTCAGCTCAGCCAACCTTTCGTTCGTCGTCAGGTCGGTGGAGTTGAAGCGGGCCTTGCCCCAGCCCAGGCGTACGGATGCGTACGGGTGGACGACCTTGCTTTGCAGCGGCGTGTAACCGATCCAGAAGCCGCCGTGCTTGAAATTGACGTTGTCTTTTTTGTTGTCGGCACTGAAAGTTTTAGAAAACTCGGTTTTCCCCATACCGTAACCACCGAGGTAAAAGTCATTCAGCACGAGAGCGCCACCGCCACCGCCGGTGGTTTCCACGTCGGTATCGAGGTTAGTGTACTCAAAAATGGGCGCTCCCCATGCGCCGATGCGATTCACATCACTGAAAATAGTTTCGTCTTTTTGAGCGAAGAGCGTGGCCGAAGCCAGTAAAAAGCAGATGACAATTGTGTTTTTCATTTTAAAAAATTTAGTCAGGTGATTTCGGTTGTTTGATTGTTAGATGGCTGGATTGTTTGATTGTTAAGTGACCTGAATAGCAATCAAACCATCCAGCAATTCAACAATCAAACAATCATGAAATTTCAAAACCTAAACCCCGCATTGACTCCCACCCAGGCTTTCAGATTTGTATTTTGATTCAAATCCTCGTCGATCAGGGTGTAAGGCACTACGGGGGAGTGGATTTTTCCGGTTTCGGGGTTCCGCAGTTGAGAGATCATCACGTTGGCCGTGGGACCGATGAAAAATCCGATGCTTCGCCCGAGTTGATAGTGCCAGAGAAAACGGAACTGACCGATGCTGTTCAGCGTGTTCGTCCAGGCTTCGTTTTCACTGACGTGAATGGCCATCAACTCCCAGTTCAGCGTTGTTTTTTCCGAAACGGTCGTTACCGTTCCGATGCCGTAGCCGAGGCCCCAGGCGTAGGTTCCATCGCCCGGCGGAACACGTGCTCCTACATGAAAGATGTTGTAAAAAGCTTTTGCCCCTAGTTTGAGTTGTAAATTTCCATGCAAACTTTCACTTCCGTAAATTTCAAATTTATTGTAGCCTCGTTTTACAATGTTTATCAAACCAATGGGCACGCCGCTCACCGTGTCGGAAATATTAATCAGCCCGATCTGCAAGCCCCGCATTTCACCCCTGGCTACGTTGAAAACACCACCTACCTGGGCAATCTCCACATCCTTCGCCATGTTGAACACCCCGCCGAACTGGATCTTCGCCACCCCGCCGCTGATGTTGAACGCACCGGCAGCCTGCACTTTTGAGTTGCCGCCGCTCGCATTGAAAAGGCTCGCTGCCTGCAATGCGTTGGCATGGCCGCCCACTTTATTGAACAAGCCGGATGCTTGCATACCGGTCACGTCATTCTCAACGATATTCATCAAACCGGCAGCCTGCGCCGCTTCGGCTTTATGAGCGAAGTTGACAATACCAGCTGCCTGAAGGCCCCTCGTTGTCCCGCCGGTGTAATTGAAAAGCCCGCCAACCTGTGTTCCGGTTACGTTCCGGCCTACTTTGTTGCCGAGGCCGGCAGCCTGGAAACCCTTTACATCCCGCTGCACCATGTTGATACCACCGCCGACTTCCAGCCCGTCCACGCCGCCGTTGTTTCCCCAGAGCACGTTCATCGAAATGTTGTTCGTGATGTCATCATTACGGAAATTCGTCCCGATGAGTGGCAGCACGGAGACCTGGGCAATGCGTTTCTCGTTGCCGTTTTGGGTGGTCCATTCGGCTTTGTAGCGCCATTTTTCAAAGTTCAGCAACGTCTCGTCGAACGGATGTAACTTACCGTCACTTCGTACCGGTTGCACATCGGGCATGCTAATCGAGATGACCGAATCAGCGCCGGCAACCGGCTCTTCCTCCGGCGGTTCTTCATTTTTTGTCAAAATAACCGGAGCCTCCTCTACCGGTTCCGGTGGCCGCTTTTTTTTTCGTTCTTCCTGTTTTCCGGAGTTGGACAGTGGTTTATTCGGGTCGCTGCGCAAAACGATGTGCCCGCCGATTTCAGCGTAAACGATCCGGGTACTTTCAAAAAGAAGATCCAGCGCAGCGGAAAGCGCTACATTTTGCGCACGGGCGCTCACCCGCTGACGTACGTTGACGTAGTCGCTGCTGTAGGAAAAATTGACCTGGTACTGCTGAGTTATGCTGGCAAGCGCTTCGCTGAGGCGGACTTTGTCAAAGTTCACGGTCACCCGTTTCGACAACAAACCCGCCTGTGCAAAAGCGCTGCCCGCAAGAAGAAAAGTTATGTAGATTGTTATAAAAGGTTTCACAGACTGATTGTTAATTGTCAATTGTTGACTGTTTGATTTTTATCGTAAAACAATTCACAATCAGCAATTTACAACTTTATCTCATTGATCCGGCAGGCAACCTTTTCCGGAAAGCAGATAGCCGCCGTCCGTTTTTTCCAGTTCAAGCCCCAGGCCAAATGCCAGGTTTTCGAGGGCGGCCGGCAGTGCCGGTTGGCTGAAGTTGGCGCTGTAGTGGCAGTCGAGAATCATCGGATTCGACACCTCGATTTGAACATCGAAATAACGCTCCAGCGCCAGAATGATGTCTCTCACCAGCGCTTCGTCAAAGTCGAGTCGGGCCGTTTTCCAGGCATCGGCGTTGGAAATGACCGTTTCAGCCACCTTCACCTTATCTTCTTTTTTGTCAAAAACGCCGGACTCACCTGCATCCAAAGTGACGGATTTTTCTACCTGTTTGGTTACAGCAAGCGCCACTTTTCCGGTTTTTACGGTCACCTCGATTTTGTCTTCGGTCGGGTATGCCCTCACGTTGAAGGAGGTACCGAGCACCGTGGTAGTTGCGTCTCCGCTCAATATTTCAAATGGCCGCTCGACCAGTCGCTCGACTTCGAAAAATGCCTCGCCTTCCAAAGTGACCCGGCGTTTTTCAAATTTTTGATCATAAACCAGTTTCGAGTTCTCGTTGAGCCAGATGTGGCTGCTGTCGGGCAGCACGATTTCCTTTTTTTCTTTGTCAAATGTTTGAATCTCAACGAGCTGCGGCGCTTCCACTCCCCGGTTCATCCACCAAAGTCCGGCGGCTGCAAGCAGCAAAATTGCGGCAGCAGCGCTCCAACGCCAAACGATTTTAGACAGAGGGATGATTTTGGCGGATGTTTGGGTGTTTGAGGTGGCGCTCGTTCCAATGCCAGTCTCAATGTTGGCCCAAGCCTTCGTCAGGTCCGCTTCGAAAGGCGTGTCGGCAGCACCTTCCGCCAGGCTCCAGATTTCTACCGTCTCATCAAAGAACTTTTGGTTGGCCGCATCGGCTTCCGTCCAGGCAAACAACTCCTGTTCTTCGCCGGGGGTGATTTCTCCGGCGAGATATTTCGCTATCAGTTCTGAATATTTTTCGATGTTGTTCACATGAATTGACCTTTACTGATTTGTTGATGGAGGAGACCCTTACTTCCCCCTATTCCGGGGCCAAGATTTTAAAAAATTTTTAAGATTTTTCAATTCTCCCCTAAACTGCTGTTAACAGGTGATAACAGTTCCGGCATTTTACAAAATTAAAATCCGGGGCAAAAGTTGTGGCGTGCTGAAGATTTTGAAATCGTAATTTTTATAAAACCGTGATAATTCTCCCAAGCGGCTTTACTGAACTCCCTTTATCTTTGCGCCTTCAAAATTTCACCTTTTTTAAAAATATCCGACCATGGTCGAAACGACAATTAAAAAACACAATTTCAGCGCCGGCCCTGCCATTCTGCCCCAATCCGTTTTCGAAGAGGCAGCCCAGGCCGTGCTCGATTTTAACGGTAGCGGACTCTCCATCCTCGAAATATCGCACCGCAGCAAAAATTTCGATGCGGTCGCCATCGAAGCCGAAGCCCTCGTCCGGAAAATCGGCGGTTTTGACGACAGCTACGCCGTGCTCTTCCTCAGCGGCGGCGCCAGTTCGCAGTTTTTCATGGCGCCGATGAACCTGCTCGGTGAAAATGAAAAAGCGGCTTACCTCGACACCGGCTCCTGGTCTTCCAAAGCCATCAAGGAAGCTAAACTTTACGGCAACGTGGACGTCATCGCCTCTTCCAAAGCCGACAATTACACCCACATTCCGAAAAAATTCCAGGTGCCGGACGATGCCGTGTACCTGCATTTGACCAGCAACAACACGATCTTCGGCACCCAGTATCACGAATTCCCCGAAACGAAAGTGCCCATCATTGCCGATATGTCCTCCGACATGTTCAGCCGCCCGTTCGATGCCAATAAATTTGGCCTGATTTACGCAGGTGCGCAGAAAAACCTCGGCCCGGCCGGCGTCACGCTGGTCATTGTGAAAAAAGACTGGCTCGGCCGCACCGGCCGCAAGTTACCTTCGATGCTCGACTACCGCACCCATGTGGACGGCGGCTCGATGTACAACACACCGCCTGTGTTCCCGATTTACGTGCTGATGCTGACGCTGCGCTGGTTGAAAAACCTCGGCGGCCTCACCGCCATCGAAAAACACAACCAGGCGAAGGCTAAAATTCTGTACGACGAAATCGACTCGAACCCCTTGTTCAAAGGAACCGTTGCGAAGGAAGACCGCTCGCTGATGAACGTCTGCTTCCTGCCGGTGAACCCCGATCACGAGGCATTGTTCCTCGATGCCTGCAAAAAAGCAGAGATCAGCGGCGTCAAAGGTCACCGCTCTGTTGGCGGCTTCCGGGCCTCCATCTACAATGCCATGCCACAGGACAGTGTGCAGTTGCTCGTGGACGTGATGCAGGATTTCGCCGTGAAACACGGGTAGAAAAAGTAAGTCTGTAGGCGAGTAGGCGGTAGGCAAGTAAGCTTCTCCGATTTGTCCAGGTTTTTACAAAAATGAAAGGGAAGGCGCTCGTGGGGGCGTTTTCCCTTTTGTTTTTGACACATGCCAGGTCAGCTTGAAACCAAAAGCAATTACGTTGACTTTGAAATACGGCCGCTTTTCATCCTGTAAATCTTACAAGCGTCTGTTTTTTGAAACGCTTTATCAAATTCCCCTTGCATCAAACTTTACATTTGCTGCGCCGTTTAGTTGATTTGCATTTTTGATCAAAAATAAAAGAAACAGCCGCTAAGCCTACTGGCCTGCCCGCCTACTTGCCTACCGGCTTACTTTATAAAATTGACCAGCTTTGTCCAACACTTCCACATCCTGGCTTCTGAAAATGGCCTGGCGGGACAGCCGCCGCAACCGGGGCCGCCTGTTGCTCTTCATTTCATCGATCGTTATCGGTATCGCTGCGCTGGTGGCTATCAATTCTTTCAGTGAAAACCTCCAGACTGACATCAACAACGAGGCGAAGAGCCTGCTCGGCGCCGACCTGGTCGTACAGGGCGGACAGCCTGCCGGTGATTCCGTTCTTCAAATGTTCGACCTGCTGAGCGCTGAACAGCGGGCCGAGACGTGGAGCCTGGTGTCGATGGTTTATTTCCCGAAAAACGGCGGCACCCGGCTCTCGCAGGTGCGGGCGCAGGAAGGTGGTTTTCCTTTTTTTGGAAAGCTTTCGACCGAACCGGCCATTGCGGCTGAAGTTTTTAAAAAAGCCACCGCTCCCGGCGCTCCGGCGTCCGAATCACAGTTGGCTTTGGTTGAAAAAACTTTGATGCTGCAATTCGGCCTGGAAGTGGGCGACACGGTTCGGGTGGGTGTGGTGCCGTTCGTCATCGCCGGGCAGCTCAACGCAGCGCCGGGCCGGGCAGGCATCGCCGGTTCCATTGCGCCGGTGGTCTACATTCCCAAGCAATTTCTGGAACAGACCGGCCTCGTGCAGCGGGGAAGTTTGATCTGGTACCAGTATTTTTTCCAGTTTGCTGAAACAACCAACGTCGCCGACCTCGTGACAACGATGGTGGAACCTGCCGTCGAAAACACAACCCTCGAAACCGAAACCGTCGCCGAACGCCGTGAAGACCTCGGAGAAGCTTTCGGCAACATGCGGACCTTCCTCAATCTCGTCGGCTTCATCGCCCTGCTGCTGGGCTGTATCGGTGTGGCGAGTTCGGTGCATATTTATATCAAAGATAAAATGAACAGCATCGCCGTGCTGCGCTGCTTGGGGGTGAAGGGCTGGCAGGCATTTCAAATTTTTCTATTGCAGGTGATCATCCTCGGCCTGGCGGGCGGGTTGCTGGGGGCACTTTTTGGCAGCCTGCTGCAAGTAGCCCTCCCGGTCATTCTTGGCGATTTTCTCCCGCTGGAAAACGTGAGTACTGACGTTTCCTGGCGGGCCATGGGCATGGGTGTACTCACCGGTTTGGGCATCACGATTTTGTTTGCCCTGTTGCCACTGCTGTCCATCCGGAAAGTTTCACCGCTGCGCACGCTGCGGGCTTCCTATGAGGAAGACACGACTGGGCGTGACCCGTTGCGCTGGGTGGTTTACGGCCTGATTTTCCTGTTCATTTGCGGCTTTACGCTGGCACAAACGGGCGAAATCGAATCCATCGCCTTCCCCCTCGGCATTGTGGCGGCGTTCCTCGTGCTGGCCGGCGTAGCGAAAGCCCTTACCTGGGCTGTGCGGAAATATTTTCCCTCGCAGTGGAGCTACATCTGGCGGCAGAGCATCGCCAACCTTTACCGTCCGAACAACCAGACGCTCATCCTCGTGGTGACCATCGGACTGGGCACGGCGCTCATTTCCACGCTGTTCCTGGTGCAGGATCTTTTGTTAAAACAAGTCGAGTACACCGGCAGCGGCGATGTGCCGAACATGATCATTTTTGACATCCAACCTCCTCAGAAAGAAGCGGTTGCGAAGCTGACAAAAGAAAATAACCTGCCGGTCAAACAACTCGTCCCCATCGTCACCATGCGCCTCGAAAGCATCGACGGCGTGACCAAAGAAATGAATGACCGGGACACTACCGGCCAGGCCGCCCGAGCCGCTGCCGAAGCCAGTGGCGAACGCCGCCGCCGGGGCAGGGATGACGACGACGGTCCGCCCGACAGCGAAAGCACCCGCCGCCGGGATTGGGTGTACGAGCGGGAGTACCGGGTAACCTACCGGGATTCGCTGATCGAAACGGAGGAAATCGTGGAGGGCGAGTGGCACGGCACCGTCGGCGAGGATGGAATCATCTACGTCTCCGTCGCTGAAAACGTGGCCAGGGGCATGAAGGCAAAAGTCGGTTCCAAAATTACCTTCAACGTGCAGGGCGCCCTCGTCGAAACAGTCGTCGGCAGCATCCGCAAGGTGGATTTCCGGCGGGTACAGACGAACTTTTTTGTGGTGTTTCCGAAGGGTGTTCTGGAGGAAGCGCCGCAGTTTTACGTCGTGGTATCGAGGGTGGACTCGGAGGAGCAGTCCGCCAAATTCCAGCAGGCTTTGGTAAAAAACTTCCCGAACGTCTCGGTGGTGGATTTGACCCAAATTTTAAAATCGGTAAAAACGGTGCTCGACAAGGTCTCGTTTGTCATTCGTTTCATGGCGCTGTTCAGCATTTTGACGGGGCTGGTGGTGCTGATCAGTTCTGTGGTTTTGAGCAAATTTCAGCGTATCCAGGAGAGTGTGCTGTTGCGCACGCTGGGCGCTCACCGGCGCCAGATCATCCGGATCAATGCGCTGGAATATTTCCTGCTCGGGTCGCTGGCGACGCTAACGGGCATTGGGCTGTCAGTGGTGGGAAGTTTTGCCCTTGCAAAGTGGTCGCTGGAAATTCCTTACGAGCCGAACCTCTGGCCGGCGCTGATCGTGTTCGTGAGCATCACGGGTTTGACAATGTTGATCGGATTGCTGAACAGCCGGGAGATTGTGCGGAAGCCGCCGCTGGAAGTATTGAGGAAGGAGGTTTAACCTCCTTCTCCAAAAATTTTATCCAAAATTTCCTTTCGCTTCTTCTGCCGTTCCCGTTTTCGTTCGAGCTTTTCGTTTTGTCTGCGCACCCGTTCAGCCTCTCTTCGCAGGTCTTCGGGTAAAGCAGCTCTTACGCGATCCGTCTCTCCGTCGTCCTCATCTTCGGCGCCGTCTTCATCGTCGCTCCCACTATCCAGGTTTTCGAAATCTTCGTAGCCGTTTATTTTCAGGAACTTCATGAACTTTTCAACTTTGGCAAACCGCTCCTCGTCGGAAATCGAATCAGGCGACATATCAAGATAAAAACGAAGCGAATCGAGCAAAGATTCGTTGCCTGGGATGAAATCCGGGCAGTCGAACTCAGCCGCTGACAGGCTGTCGAGGTAAGGAAAGCGACCCTTTTTGAATTCGCTGAATGCCGGGTCGTCGTACACTTTTTTCCAAAACTTACCCACGATGGGCAGGGCTGAAGCACCACCCTGGCCGAGCCTTGTTGCCCGGAAACGCACGGCGGGCTGCTCCGCTCCCACCCAGGCGCCGGAGACGAGATTGGGCGTGAAGCCGATAAACCAGCCGTCCACGTTGTTGTTCGAGGTGCCCGTTTTACCGGCAGCGGGATAGATGAAACCATTTACCCAACGCAGGCGACCGCCGGTTCCGCCATCGACGACGGACTGCATCAGCCGGATCATCATATCTGCGTGATGCTGTTGCAAAACACGAGGGAAAGACGCAGGGTCAGGCTCAGGATTTTCAATGAGTACTTGGCCGTCAGCCGTTTCGACCCGTACGAGATAGTACAACTCGGGTGAAAGTCCCCGGTTGGCAAACGTTGCGAAAGCACCCACCATTTCCCAGACCGTTGCGTCCACGCCGCCAAGCGCAATACCGGGCTCATTGGGTATTTCCGAAACGATACCCATCTGCTTCGCAAGCGCTCTGACTGAATCAATACCAACTCTTTTGATGAGGTTGATCGCCACCATGTTTACCGAATTGCGCATGCCACCCTGCATGGAGTAACTGCCTCCGTAGCTTCCGTCAGCGTTACGGGGATTATAGCCATCTTCGAATGCAACCTGCTCATTCTGAATACGTTCGCAGGGTGAAACGCCGCTTTGAATGGCTTTCGCATACACGAAAGGCTTGAAAGTGGACCCCACCTGCCGCATGGACTTGACGTGGTCGTACTTGAAAAATTTAAAGTTGATACCACCCACCCAGGCCCGCACTTTTCCGGTCTGCGGCTCGGCCGTAAGGAAGCCGGTTTTCAACAGCATCAGGTAGTACTTGATGGAGTCGATGGGTGCCATCAGGGTATCCTTTTCGAAGCTGGTGGTGTCCCAAGTGAAGATGGTCATGTTCACCGGCTTTGCGAAGCTGGAATCAATTTCCGCCTCTGATACGCCTCTCTCCCTCAGTAGTTTATACCGCTGGGAATTTCTTTTGGTTTGCTGCAGAAGTTCCTCGCTACCCCATGGAATTACGTCTTTGTAACCCTTGAAATGATCCACAAAAATCTTTTGCAGGTCCTTCATGTGCTCGTTCACCGCTTCCTCGGCATACTGCTGCATTTTCGAGTTGATGGTGGTGTAGATTTTCAGTCCGTCGGTGTAGATATTGTAGGGTCGGCCATCCGGCTTCGTAAATTCTTTCAGTTTCGCCTCCAATTCCAGCCGGAGGTGTTCACGGAAGTAGGTCCCCACACCCTCGGCGTGGCTTTCCGTGTTGTATTTCAGTTCAATCGGTTGCTGCTTTAGCGAGTCAAAAACCACCGAATCCAGCTTACCGTATTTCACCATCTGATTCATCACGGTGTTGCGACGTTCCTTTGCCCGTTCAGGATGGCGGACGGGATTGTAGAAGCTCGTAGCCTTCAACATGCCGATCAAAACAGCAGCTTCTTCCACTTTGACAGAGTCAGGCGTTTTACTGAAAAAACGATCAGTCGCCACCCGGATTCCGTACACATTGTCACTGAAGGATACCGTATTCAGGTAGAGCGCCAGCAATTGATCTTTGTTGTAAATATCTTCGAGTCGCAGCGCTACGAACATTTCCTTGATCTTGTTCACCGGTATGCTCAATGGACCGAAGCTCCGCCGTGGATAAAGGTTTTTCGCCAGCTGCTGACTCAGCGTACTGCCACCACCGCCGGACTCGTCCTGCATCAAAACCGAACGGAGGAGCACCCTTCCCCAGGCCCTCACGTCGATGCCGCCATGCTCAAAGAACCGGGCATCTTCCGTGCAAACAAGGGCATCGGTGATAAAAGGAGAGATGTCAGCCAGATCGGATGGCAGACGGTTTTCAATGAAATACTTGCCCAGCAGCACACTGTCGGCAGAATAGACCTCGGAGGCAATGTTGTTGTTAATGTTTTTCAGGTCCGTTTCGTTGGGTATTTTGCCGAAGGCGCCAACATAAATGAGCAAAATAAAAAACAGCAAAAACAACGAACCGGCAGCTGCAGGCAATCCTGCAAACAGCAGCCATTTTGCTAATCTTGGATTTTTGGCTTCAATTGCCCGATAACGAACTATGGCAGGTTTGAGGTAAGGATAAAGCCAGGCTTTGAGTGCCTGCCAGCGGCTCTGCCAGTTAATTTTTTCAAGATTGTTTTTAAAAAATTTCATCTTCAAGGTAACAGCCTGTTTTAGTGGGCTGGTTAAACGTTTAGCCAAACTGATAAATTGGAGGCAATGTTGGCAAAAGTATGAAATCGCCATTCAGTCGGGGCCGGAAAATAGCGCTTTCGGATTTAAAAAAACTTCAAATCGAAAAGCCTGTCCGAAAAAACTCTCCTCACCCCGCATCCAACTGCCAACTCTAAATACCTTTGCCTGCTCAAAATGTTCGATGAGGGTACAATTTGAAAAAAACACAGGTTTCTCAAAAGAAAAACTCCTGCTCGCCGGAGCAGCGGCACTGCTGTTACCTGCCCTGCTGATCCACCTCGGCCTCATTGCGCTTTACGGCGACGAAGGCATCAGAACCCTCGTCGCCCTCGAAATGGGCATCTCCAGCAACTGGCTCACCCCCACCCTTTTTGGAGAATTTTACTACAACAAACCCCCGCTCTACAACTGGATTTTGCTTGGCGTCTTCAAATTGACAGGCCGCTCCGACGAGTTCATCGCACGCCTGCCGACAGTCATTTTCCTGCTGGCCTTCGCCGGTACAATTTATTTTTTTGTAAAAAAAAACCTGCGCACCCTCATCCCTCACCCCTCATCTCTAATCCCTGCCCTGGCCTTCATCACCTGCGGCCGCATGCTTTTCTGGGATTCCATGCTGGCGCTGATCGATACTTTTTTCTCAGGCGTGATGTACGGGCTGTTCATGGTCATTTTTCAGAAGGGTGAAAAACAGCGCTACGGGCAACTGTTCGCCCTGGCCTACCTGCTTGGCGCCATCGGCTTTTTACTGAAAGGCCTGCCGTCCATCGTTTTCCTTGGCATTGCACTGCTCACCTATTTTATCTGGCAGAAAAAATGGCGTAAACTCATCTCTTGGGCGCACGTTGCCGGAATGACCATTTTCACCCTCATCGTTGGCGGCTACTACGCACTCTACGCCCGGCACAACGGACTGGAAGAAGTTTTCAGGACCCTGTTCGACGAGTCGGCCAAGCGAACTTTCGTAGAGTATGGCCTTGGCGACACGGTGCTGCACCTGTTCACTTTCCCCTTCGAGTTTTTGTACCACTTCCTGCCGTGGACGCTCCTGGCGGTTTATTTTTTTCGAAAAAACGCTTTCCGGCTCATTCGCCAAAACAAATTCATCAGCTGGAACCTGCTCGTTTTTCTGACCACGATTTTGCCTTACTGGTCGTCCGTGGAAGTGTACCCACGCTATCTTTTCATGCACGTACCGCTGTTTTTTACCGCCGTTTTTTACCTCCATTTTGAAAACAAAAAAGAGAACGCCCCGCTGGTAAAATGGGTGGAAAACCTGTTTTTCGCCGGTTGCCTGGCTGCATTGGCGGCGAGTTTTCTGCCGCCGTTTTGGGATGCCGTGAGCGAAGTGCCATATTTGCACCTGAAAACTGGTGTGGTAGCTGGCCTGCTGACAGTCTTGAGCTGGCTCTACCGGCGTTGGCAGACACAGCGAATGTTGATTTTTGTATTGGTATTACTGACGGCGAGGATCGGATTCAACTGGTTCATCCTCCCCACCCGACTCGATGTGGAGTGCAGCACGGAGGTGCGCCGGACCACCCTCGAAGCCGTGAAAAAACTGGAGGGAAAGCCGCTCCACATCTACAAACACAGCCTTGGACTGCAACCCGTGACCGGCTATTATTTCACCCGGGAAACCGGCCGGATTTTGCAGATACGGCATGAGCATTTTGATAAAAATGCTCTCTACCTCGTCAACGCACCAAACTACGGCCCCGAAAAATTCGACGTCATTACCAACGTCACCATTCACTGGAAATGCAGCGAATTGCAAATCGCAAAACTCAAAGATTAGCCCCTCGCAAACACACAAATACATAACCACCCAAACATCCGTTCATGAAATTATCCGTCGTCATCAGTGTTTTCAACGAAGAAGAAAACGTCCGGCCGCTGGTCGAACAGCTCACCGCTGCGCTCGACGGCATCGACTACGAAATCGTGTACGTGGACGATGGCTCCACCGATGGCACCCTGGCAGAACTCAAAAAAATCCGGCACGACCGCCTGCGAACTGTCGAGCTTCGCAAAAATTATGGCCAAAGCCTCGCCCTCATGGCCGGTATCGACCACGCCCGGGGCGAGTTCATCGCCACGATGGACGGCGACCTGCAAAACGACCCCGCCGACATTCCTGCCATGCTCCAACTTGCTGAAGAGGGAGACTGGGACCTCGTCGCCGGTCTGCGGGCCAACCGTCAGGACGGTTTTTTGCTTCGCAAAATCCCCAGCCTCATCGCCAATTGGATCATCCGTACCACCACCAACGTCAGAATGAAAGACTACGGCTGTGCCCTGAAAGTATTCCGGGGCGAGATCGCCAAAGACCTGGGACTGTACGGCGAACTGCACCGGTTCATCCCCGTGCTGGCCCACCTCGAAGGCGCAAAAATCACGCAGGTGGATGTGCGGCACCACGCCCGGCGGTTCGGCAAATCGAAATACGGGCTGGGCCGCACGGTCAAAGTCGTCAGCGACCTGCTCCTCATGCTTTTTTTCAAACGTTACCTGCAAAACCCGATGCACCTGTTCGGCAACGCGGGCGTGGTCATGTTCCTCATTGGCGCAGCCATCAATATTTACCTCGGTATTTTAAAAATCCTGGGGCACGACATCTGGGGCAAGCCGCTGCTTATTCTCGGGCTGATGCTGGTGCTTGGCGGCATTCAGTTGATCACCGTCGGCATCGTCGTGGAAATACAAATGCGGACTTACTTCGAGTCACAGGACAAGCGGCCGTACAAGGTCAGAAGGGTCATTGAGAGTAGGCGAGTAGGCGAGTAGGCGAGTAAAATACTGTTTTTCAATGCCTAATTCTAACCGATTGAAAAACGGTATTTTACTTGCCTACCGGCCTACTCGCCTACTTGCCTACTAGAATTTCACCACTGCCAGCACCGGCAGATGGTCACTCGGAAAGTACGTACCGTCGTTTTCATCGATAATGTTGAAATATTTCACCACCATTTTTTCACTTGTAAAAATGTAGTCGATGCGATTGCACTCGGCGCCTTCGACCTGAAAGCCCGTCCAGGTGCAGGCATTTTTTGCGTCGTTTTTTTCGGCGGCGAGGTAGCTGTCTTTGATTTTCCAGCGAGTGGCATCGTTTACAACCTGGTAGGGTGCGGCTTCGGGGTTAAAATTGAAATCGCCCATGAGGACAAACGGCGACGCTCCCGCCATCTCCCGGATTCTTTCAGCGATGAGTTTCATGCTTTCCAGCCGGGCCGTTTCACCAATGTGGTCGAAGTGGGTATTGAAAACGAAGAACTTTTTGCCACTTTTTTTATCTTGAAACTCCCCCCACGAACAGACGCGGGTGATGGCGGCATCCCAGCTTTTGCTGGCGGGCACTTCGGGCGTTTCGGAGAGCCAGAAGGTGCCGCTTTGCAGCAGGTCGAATTTTTCTTTTTTATAAAAAATGGCGGAGTATTCCCCGGCGGTTTTACCATCGTCCCGCCCCACGCCGAGCCAGGCGTAAGCGGGCAGCAACGTTTCAAGATCGGTCATCTGGTTGTGTCTGGCTTCCTGCACGCCGAAAACATCCGGATCGTGTTTTTGGAGCAAGGCAGCGACTTTTTCCTTGCGGTTCGGCCACTGATTCACACCGTCGGCGGGGGTATCGAGGCGGATGTTGTAAGTGAGGAAACGCAAATTGCCATTGCAGGAGAAAAAGAAAAAGGCCAGGGCGAGGGTGAGGAATCGCATGAGTGGGAAATTTTATTTATTGGAATATTTCGGGTTTACCGATTCCTTCCTTCCAACAGGGTACGAATTAAATTCGTACCCTGTTGGAAGGAAGGAATTCCGGCTGTCAAAAAATCAATCCGCAAAAATAGGTGACAGTTTGTCAAACCACGCCGCCGCCTGCTCCAGTTGGCCTGCCACCCGGAAAAGTAATCCCTCCTCCCCGATGGCAGTAGCAAACTGAACGCCGCAGGGCAACCCGTCCGCCGTCCAGTGCATTGGCACGGACATGGCGGGCTGGCCGGTCAGATTGGCCAACTGCGTGAACGGCACGGGCGCCATGTTTTTGTCTGCCAGTTGCTCGACAATGCCGGAAATTTTCAGCAGCCTGCCAAGGCCGAACGTATTGACGATGCTCATCAAAATACTTTCGCTTGTGGAAAGTTTCAACTCGCCGAGCTTCATGGGTGGCCCGGCCAGGGTTGGCGTCAAAAACAAGTCGTAGTGTTCGTGAAAATTGCCCATGATCCGGGAAATTTTGTTCCAAACCTGCAAGGCATGGTGGAGTTCGACGGTGCTGTGGGCACGTCCGAGGAGATGGCTCGTCCAAGTCAGCGGTTCCACGTCGGCACGGGTGGCTTTGCGGCCCAGCAAATTTTTCAAATCGTCCACCTCGTTGGCGGCTTCGGTGAGGTACATCACGACGAAAGCTTTGGCCATTTCGTGGCCATCGTAGCCGGGCTGGGCTTCCTCGACGTGGTGGCCGAGGTCTTCCAGTATTTTCACTGTTTTTTCAACGGCTGCAACACACTCAGGATGCACGGCTGACCCGATCGGTGACTGGGTGGTAAAGGCAATTTTCAGTTTGCCGGGGTCAGTTTTGACCTCTTCGAGGTAAGGCCGCACCGGCGGTTTTGCGAAATACGGCGCTCCCGGTGTGCAGCCGTGAATAGCATCGAGCATGGCGGCGCTGTCCCGCACCGAGCGGGTGAGCACATGCTCCACGACGGCACCCTGCCATAATTCACCGAGCGGCGCTGTCGGTACCCGGCCACGGGAAGGTTTTAACCCAAACAACCCACAGCACGAGGACGGTACCCGGATGGAGCCGCCGCCATCGCCGCCGGAGGCGAAAGGCACCATGCCGGAGGCAATAGCCACTGCCGATCCGCCGCTCGAACCGCCGGGCGTATGCGCCGGGTTCCAGGGGTTGCGACTGGGGCCGAAGGCTTCCGGTTCCGTCGTTCCGGCCAGGCCGAATTCGGGCGTGTTGGTTCTGCCGAGCGTCACCACACCGGTGGCCCGGAAGCGGCGCATGAGTTCGTTTTCGGTGGTGGCGATGTTGTTTTTGAGTGCTTTGCAACCTTTCGAGCAGGGCGCTCCGGCGTAGGTGGTGATCAGATCTTTTAGTAAAAACGGCACGCCCCGGAAAGGGCCGTCGGGCAGGTCACTTTGCGCCACTCTGCGGCCTTCTTCGAACATCGGATGGATGACGGCATTGAGTTGCGGGTTGAGTTTTTCGATGCGGCGGATGGCGGCGTCGGTCAGTTCGAGCGGGGTGACTTCGCCTTTTTTGACGAGAGCGGCGAGGGCGAGGGCGTCGTGGGTTTTGAGTGATGGCATGTCAAGTCGATTTTACTCTGACAAGGTATGGACATTGCGGGAGCTATAAAAATGAGGTTGAAAAACTTGTGGAAAACTTCTTTCCGTACTCAACCTCCCCGGCCCCACAAATTGTTTTAACTTCGCCAAACAATGAGTGAATGAAAGTAGGAGTGAATGAGAGAATGTTCACGCCAATTCACTCATTCCAACATTCATTCATTCACTCATTGCTACCATGCCCAGCTTTTGCCACCTCCACTGCCATACACAATACTCCCTGCTCGACGGCGCTGCCGACATCCGTAAAATGATGGACAAAGCCGCCAATGACGGCCAGAAAGGCGTCGCCCTGACCGACCACGGGAATATGTTCGGCGCTTTCCACTTCGTCAACGAGGCGAACAAACGGGGCATCAAACCCATCGTCGGGTGCGAGTTTTACCTGGTGGAAGACCGGCACAAAAAGCAATTCCTTCGCTCCAATAACGAAAGTGACAACCGCTACCATCAACTCATGCTGGCTAAAAACCGCAAGGGTTACGAAAACCTCTCGAAGCTCTGTTCGCTCGGTTTTATCGAAGGTCAGTACGGAAAGTACCCCCGCATCGACAAGGAATTGATTGAAAAATACCACGAGGGCCTCATCGCTACGAGTTGCTGCATCGGTGCGGAAATTCCGCAGACCATTTTAACCGGAAACCTCGAAAAAGCGGAAGAACACCTGAAGTGGTGGCTTAACATCTTCGGCGAGGATTACTACATCGAACTCCAGCGCCACCGGGGCCTCGAAAAAATCGACGACACCGGCATGAGCCAGGAGGACGTGAACCAGGTGTTGCTCGGCTTCGCCAAAAAATACAACGTCAAGGTCATCTGCACCAACGACAGCCACTACGTGGAGGAGGAGGACTACATGCCGCACGACATCCTGCTCTGCGTAAATACGAACAGCCTGCTCGAAGACACCAGCCGTTTCAAATTCCCTTCCAGCGATTTTTATTTTAAAACACAGGACGAAATGAACCGCCTCTTCGGCGACGTGCCGCAGGCGGTGGACTACACGCAGGAGATTCTGGATAAAATCGAGCCGCTGAACCTCGCACACGACGTACTACTGCCAGCCTTCCCGCTGCCACAGGGCTTCGCCACGCAGGACGACTACCTCCGCCACCTGACCTTCCAGGGAGCGAAACGGCGCTACGGGCACATCACGCCGGAGATCGAGGAGCGGCTCAATTTCGAGCTGAACGTTATCAAAAATTCGGGCTATCCCGGGTATTTCCTCATCGTGCAGGATTTCACCACGACGGCACGGCAGATGGGCGTGTCGGTCGGTCCGGGCAGAGGCTCGGCGGCGGGTTCGGCGGTGGCTTACTGCATCGGCATCACTAACGTGGACCCGATCAAGTACGACCTGCTGTTCGAGCGTTTCCTCAACCCCGAACGGGTGAGCATGCCCGATATCGATATCGACTTCGACGACCGGGGGCGTGACCAGGTGATTAATTATGTGTTGGATAAATACGGCAAAATGCAGGTCGCACAGATCGTGACCTACGGCACCATGGCCGCCAAATCTTCACTGCGGGACGTCGGGCGGGTGATGAACGTGCCGCTGCCGGAGGTGGACCGGGTGGCAAAAACCTTCCCCCTCCAACTTGGCGCCACGCTTGCCGACGTGCTGGCCGAGCCAGATATCACACCCAAACTCAAAGAAAAACTCAACAACGAGGACGTAGAGCGAGCCTCGAATTTCCGGGCACTGGCCGCCGGCGACGACGACATTGCGAAGATGATCCAAACCGCCCGCAAACTGGAAGGCTCCATCCGCAACACGGGCATTCACGCCTGCGGGGTCGTCATCACGCCGGATGACATCACGAAGTACGTGCCGGTGACGGTGGCGAAAGACAACGGCCTGCTAGTCAGTCAGTTCGACAACAGTGTGGCCGAGGCGGCGGGGCTTTTGAAGATGGATTTTTTGGGGTTAAAAACCCTGACCATCATCAAAGACGCCGTTCGCATCATCAAGGAAGTGAAGGGCGTAGAGATCGACCCGGACGAAATTCCGCTCGATGATCCGGCGACTTACGAGTTGTTCCAGCGAGGTGAAACGGTCGCCATTTTCCAATACGAAAGTGAGGGAATGCAGAAGCACATGAAGGACCTCAAGCCGACCACGTTCGAGGACCTCATCGCCATGAACGCCCTCTACCGCCCGGGGCCGCTGGCTTACATCCCGGATTTTATCGCCAGAAAACACGGCCGGCAGGAAATTACCTACGACCTCCCGGCGATGGAGGAGTATTTGAAAGAAACCTACGGGATCACGGTATACCAGGAGCAGGTGATGTTGCTGTCGCAAAAACTGGCCAACTTCACCAAAGGCGAAGCAGACGTATTGCGGAAGGCAATGGGTAAAAAACAGAAGGCCGTCCTCGACAAGATGTTCCCGAAATTCATGGAGGGCTGTGAGAAAAACGGCCACGCCAAGGAAATTTGCGAAAAAGTCTGGAAAGACTGGGAAGCCTTCGCCAGCTACGCTTTCAACAAATCGCACTCCACCTGCTACGCCTACGTCGCCTTCCAGACGGCCTACCTCAAGGCTAACTACCCGGCTGAGTTCATGGCTGCCGTGCTTTCGAACAACAAAGACAACATCACCGATTTGACGAAATTCCTGCGGGAATGCAAGCGGATGGGTGTAACTGTACTTGGGCCGGACATCAACGAATCGGTCTCCGATTTTACGGTGAACAAGCAGGGGCAGATCCGCTTCGGCATGTCAGCGCTCAAAGGCGTAGGCGAAGGCCCGGTAGAAGACATTCTCGCCGAGCGGGACAAGAACGGGTCATACGCCACCGTATTTGATTTTGTGAAACGGCTCAACACCAAAGCCGCCAATAAAAAAGTACTCGAAAGCCTCGTGCTCGGCGGCGGCATGGATTGCTTCGAAGAAATCGACCGGGCGCAGTATTTCGCCCCAAGTGAAAAGTTCGACAGTTTCATCGAACACCTGATCCGCTTCGGCGCCGACTACCAGCAGCGGGAGGCCAGCGCCGCCATGTCGCTCTTCGGTGACATCAGCGCCTTTAATATTGAAGACCCCACACCGCCAAAGTGCCAGCCCTGGAGCCTCATCGAAAAACTGGAACGGGAGAAAGAAGTCACCGGAATTTACATCTCCGGCCACCCGCTCGACGACTACCGGCTGGAGGTTGAAAATTTCACCACCTGCTCCCTCGAAGATCTGGACCAGAAAAAAGGCCAGCCCGTGAAAATTGCCGGCATCGTGAGCAAGGCTTCGCATCGCATCAGCAAAAAGGGCACCGGCTGGGGGCTTTTCACCATACAGGATTTCAATTCCTCAATCGAGTTCCCGCTGTTCAGCGACGATTACATGAAATTCAAGGGCTTCTTCGAGCAGGGCAACTGCGTGTTCATCACCGGCAACTACGAATCTCGCTGGGGCAAGGAGGACGAATTCCAACTGCGCATCAAGGAGGTGACTTTGCTGGAAAACGTGGGTAAAAACCTCGCCAGTAACATCACACTCAGACTTCCAATCGATAAAATTACCGGTGAGATGCTCGACCGCCTCGAGACCCTTTGCAAACAACACAAAGGCCAGCACCAGCTCCGCATCACGCTGATCGACTACACGAACAAGCATAGCCTGCCGTTCATTTCAGCCAGCAAAAAAGTGAATGTGGACAATGATTTTGTGCAGGAACTGGATGGGATGGGGGTGGAATATGTGGTGGGCTGACACCCCCTTCACTCAACTGGCAGACACCTTCTGACAATGGAAAACATACTCCATTGGCAGATTGTAATTCTTTTTGACCGAACACCGGTCAAAAGTTTCTTTCAGCATTTTCTGATGTACCCGGGAGTAAAGCACCTGGCTGAAGTAACCCTCAGGCTTCAGTGACTGGTAAGAGTTTTTCAATATCCTCTCACGCAGCTCTTTCGAGAAAAAAGTAAGCGGAATCGACGACACGAACCCGTTGACCGATGCATCGATGTGGCGGAATAAATTCTCTGCACTGTCATTGATGATGATCAAACGGTCATCGTTGATGTCGTTAGCCACATGCTCGCAAAACTCTTCATTCACTTCAAAAGCATACAACCGGGAGCTTGGAGCAATTCTGCTCAGTATCTCCCGGGTAATATTGCCGTGACCGAGACCGTACTCCACAATAACCTGTCCCTCTTCTCCGGGCAACCTGGAGCAAATTTCTATTTCAACTTTCCGGCTCGTCTCTTTGAAAGCGCCGGTCGTGAAGAGGTTCATCGTAAATTGAACAGTAGTATTCAGTTTTTCTATCATTTCAGTCGTTTTGCGCAAATATTATCGAAATAATTTCTGGGTGCCAAGGCTGGGGCGATTTATTCGATCAAACCACTTCCTTTTTTGAAGTTCGGCCCCGGGCATAAAACACTTTATTTTTTTTGCTATGCAAAATTCCAGCCAGCCCTTCTTCTTCCAGATTCTTTTGAAAAAACCCACTTGCTGACACGAAGCATTTATTTAAAAAGTACGAGCCCGTAGTTTATAAGTACACCAGAGTACTAATAAAGTATATCACCATACTAAAATGGTAGATACTCGCAGTAATAGAATACAAACGGATACATAAAAAATACATTACTCGACGTAAATGATACATCAGGATAGATAAAAAGTACAACACGATAGTAAATAACACCAAGCGAGTACATAAAAAGTACAACATGATAGTAAATAACACCAAGCGAGTACATAAAAGATACACTAAACACCCTAAGTGTATGATAATCAACTTTTTACATAAAGTCCAAAAAAAAACCTGCCTTCAGTCAGGAAGGCAGGTTTTTCACCTTGCCGGCAAGGCGGCATTTTTCAGAAAAGTAACAAATCAGTTTAACGCAATTCCTCGCCCCACGGCACCAATGGCGACCGGTAGTACCCGATTTCCATTTTGTCCATTCGCTGGCCGTGTTTACCGAGGCGTACTTTGTACTCCTCCCAGTTCCGGCCATCCTTCGGCGACCAGGCGATCTCTGCAATACCCGGCAGGCGGGGGAAAACCATGTACTCGATGTCGTCCATGTTGGTGATGGTTTCCGACCAGAGCGGCGCTTCGATACCAAGGATATTTTCTTTTGAAATACCGGGGATCAGGGTGGCAGGGTCCCAGATGTAGCCGCTGTCCACTTCGATGTAGGCAGCCCAGTGAAGGCCAAGCCTCGTGGTGGAGTCATACTGCATGTCAAGGTAAACCTTCGTGGCCGGCGACATGACGATTTTAGCGCCTTTCGACACCGCCATTCTGGCAAAGTCGGGGCTGGCCCAGAGCTGCACGACGGAGTTGGCGTCGAGGTTGGCCTGGGCTGTTTCATCCCAACCGAGCATGGTTTTGCCGTGCGAGCGCACGATGTCCTGTACTTTGTTGATAAAGAAAATATAATCGTCTTTTTTGGTGGCATGCGACTCGTCGCCGCCAACGTGGATGTACGGGCCGGGCGTCAGAGCGGCCAGTTCTTTCACCACATCGTCAATGAATTTGTAGGTGATTTCCTTGTCCGTGCAAAGCGTGCTGAAACCTACCTCCGTACCAGTGTACAATTCACGGGCTTTGCCGTCGCAGTTCAGTTCGGCGTAGGAGGCCAGGGCGGCGTTGGTGTGGCCCGGCATGTCAATTTCGGGGATGATGGTGATGAAACGATCCTGGGCATATTTTACAATGTCAGCGTACTGTTCCTGGGTGTAAAAACCACCCTCGCCACCGCCAACTTCCGTACTGCCGCCGATTTTGGTCAGCTCCGGCCACGATTTGATCTCGATGCGCCAGCCCTGATCGTCGGAGAGGTGCAGGTGCAGGACGTTCAGTTTGTAGCTGGCCAGCAGGTCGATGTAGCGTTTCACGTCTTCCACACTGAAAAAATGGCGTGATACGTCGAGCATCGAGCCACGGAAGCCGTAACTTGGAAAATCACGGATCGTTCCCGAAGCCAGAATCCAGGCGCTGTCCAGTTTTTCACCCGATTCGAGTTCAGCAGGCAACATCTGCCGGATCGTCTGCACGCCACGGAACAGCCCGGCAGGCTGGTTGGCGGCGAGGGTCACGAGATCTTCGGTGACGGTTAGGTTGTAGCCCTCGTCGCCGAGTTCCGGGTCGTTGGCGGCAAGCGTCAGGTAGATGCCGGACTTGGGCGCTTCGGCTGCCGTTTTCACTTCGGGGGCTGCGCCAATGGCGGGTTTGAGTTTTTCGGCCAGATACTGACCGACTTTTTTCACCTCCTCCGTTTCACCCTGAACGTAAATGCCGGTCTGGGCAGTCAATTCGAAGGAGCTGCCTGTTGCCGTCACCGAGACGGGTTTCGGGATGAAATTTACTTTTGAAAGATCAGCCGGAATGGGCTGCTTGCTCGTGCAGGAAAAATGAGCAAAAGAAAGGGCCGCCAGAAAAAAAACTGCGGCCAAGCTGGTGTTTGTCAGTTTCATGTTTAAAATTTTTTGAACGGCTAATTTCAGAAAATTATAGCAGGCAGCGGCCCGCCTGCCGGATTTTTTAAAAAAGATTGCGTTCTTTGGGAATACACCTCGCCAAATCGCTATCGCCATGGAAAACACCGCCCAACCACAAAGCCGGGGGCTCTGGCACTGGGACGTTGTCAAATTGACGGTGGGGCTTTCGCTCCTGTACTTTGCCTTGCTTTACTACTTCGGTGGTTTTGATGAAACAACTACCCGGCAGGCCATCCGCATGTCGGCAAGGGTTGCGGTGGTGCTATTTTGCGTGGCGTTCGGGGCTTCCGCCTTTCATCGTTTGGTGAAAAACGGCTTCTCGTTCTGGCTGCTGATGAACCGGAAATATTTCGGGATTTCGTTTGCCATCCTGCACCTGATCCACCTAGGATTTCTGCTGGTGTTGCAGCAAAATTTCCACCCCGTTTTCAACATGGCCAAAACCATTTCGCTGCTCGGCGGCGGGCTGGCTTACGTCTTCGTCGTGCTGATGCTGCTCACGTCGTTCGAGTTTTTTTCAAAATATTTAACCCGGAAACAATGGAAAATCCTGCACACGGCAGGTGGCTACTGGATTTGGTTCATTTTCATCCGAAGCTACGTGAAACGGGCGCTGACGGAGTACGAGTACATTCCGCTGGTGGTGCTACTGGTAGCCGTGGTCGCCCTGCGATTGCTGGTGAGGAAAACACTCATCCATTCTAAAAATGAAATTGACTGACGCAAATTGCTTTCGACTCTCAGAGGGGCCGGGTTATCTACCCGGCCCCTCCCCTGAGCCGAAACAAATAGCAAAAGCTTGTTCCATCTTGAATTAAGCGTGAGAGAATTTTTCAACTAAAATTTATCCAAAAAAATGCGTTACAAACTTTTCGGCAAATCCGGCCTGCGGGTCTCCGAACTTGCCCTCGGCACCATGACCTTCGGCACCGAATGGGGCTGGGGCGCTGACTTTAACACCAGTAAAAATATTTTCGAGGCTTACGCCAATGCGGGCGGCAATTTCATCGACGCCGCCAACCGCTACACGGAAGGCACTGCCGAAAAATACATCGGCGAATTCATCGCTGCCGACCGGGACCATTTCGTGGTAGCTACCAAATACACCCTCTTCGACCGCATGGGCGACCCGAACTTTTCCGGCAACCACCGCAAAAACATGATGCGCTCCGTGGAGGCCAGCCTGCAACGGCTGAACACGGGTTTCATTGACCTGCTTTGGGTACACGCCTGGGATTTTACCACCCCGGTGGAAGAAGTGATGCGGGGGCTGGACGACCTCGTGCGGCAGGGCAAAGTGCTGTACGTCGGTATCTCCGACAGCCCGGCCTGGATCGTTTCACAAGCCAATACCCTGGCAACGCTGAGGGGCTGGACGGCTTTCGTGGGACTTCAAGTTCAGTACAGCCTCATCCAGCGAACGGCCGAACGGGACCTGCTACCCATGGCCAAAGCCTTCGACCTCGCCGTGACGCCGTGGGCCACTTTGGGCGGCGGCGTACTCACCGGGAAGTACCTCGACCAGCAAGCGGAGGGCCGCCTGAAAGGCAATGAAAGCCGCCTCTCCGAAACTAACCTGGCTATTTCGAAGGTAGTAGTGGAAGGCGCAAAAGCTTTGGGAGTCACGCCCAGCCAACTCGCCATCCGCTGGACGATGCAGCGCAACCAGATCGTGATTCCTCTCATCGGGGCGACGAAACTTCATCAAATGGAGGAAAGTCTCGGCGCCGTGAATTTCACCATTCCAGCGGAACTCATGCAGCATCTGGATCAGGCAAGCGCCATCGACCTGGGTTTCCCTCACGACTTTTTGGCTTCCGATGGCGTGCGGGAACTCATCTCCGGCGGCACCTTCGCACTGACTGACAATCATCGAAAACTTTGATTTTTGACAAAAAAAAGAGGGGGCCATACAGCCCCCTCCGTTTTCGGATACGTTCAGAAATTCATGGATTAGCTCTTCGGCAGCAGCACAGCGTCGATGGAGTGGATCACGCCGTTCGACTGGAATACGTCGTAAGTGCTGATGTTGGCAACGTTGCCGTTTTCATCTTTCACCACGATGTTGCGGTCGCCGTTCATCATGGCCGTCAGAGTGCCGCCGCTAACAGTTTTCAGGACAGCCTTGCCTTTTCCTTTTTTAATCGCTTCGGAAATGGCTTTGAAGTCGTACTTCCCGCTTACCACGTGGTAAGTCAGCACGGTCGTCAGCGTCTTCTTGTTTTCAGGCTTCAGCAATGTTTCAACGGTACCGGCGGGCAGGTTTTCGAAGGCGTCATTCACGGGGGCAAAAACGGTAAACGGTCCGGGGCCTTGGAGCGTCTCGACGAGGCCGGCAGCTTTCACGGCTGCGACCAGCGTGGTGTGCGCCTTGGAATTCACGGCATTGTCCACGATCGTTTTTTTCGGGAACATCGCCTCACCGCCCACCATCACGGTGTTGTCCTTCACGGACGTCTGGGCGAAAGTGGAGAAAGAAATAAAGAGAGCGGCAAACGCCAGGGCTGAGATTTTGAATACTCGATTCATGAAAGTACATTTTTAATGGTTAGAAAAATTTCTTGGTTAAAAACACTTTCACTTACGGGTGGCGCCCCGGCATCGGATTTCGAAGATCGTTTTTTTAGGGTTTCTTAACGTTTCGCCTTTAAAGTGGCGTAAGAATCATCGTTTCACAATTTTAAAAGCCATCCCCCTCCCATGCCCCTGCATGATCGCCAGGTTGATCCAGCAAAACGCCAGTTGCTCCAGCAGCCCGGCTTTGTCGTCGCCGCCAAAATCCCAGCACTCGCCGAAGCCGCAATCTTTCGCCAGTTGCGTAGCGACTGCCTTGCCCCGCTTCGAATCGCCCGCCACGAACATGTCCACACCCTCGCTGCCGTACACCGGATTTTTCATATTTTCAAAACCGGTGGTGTTGAAACATTTCACGACCTCTGCGCCGGGAGCCAGTGCTCTGAGTACCTCGAAGGAATTGGCGTAGCCTTCCGGGCGGCTGCGCAGCGAGTTCATGGCGTCGATGATGATTTTGCCATTCAGGTTGCCCATCGATTCCACGATGCTTTGGGTGAATTGAGGTACTGCCGCAATGAGCACGACTTCCGATGCTGCTACTGCTTCAGGGATGGAATGAGCCGTGATGTTTTCGTGAGCCAGCAGATGGGAGCCTTTGAAATTGTTGGCGTCCCGCACGCCAAGGTGAATGCGGTGGCCTGCTTTCGCCCACGACTCCGCCAGGGCGCCACCGACGTTGCCGGTGCCGATGATTGCGATTTTCATTTCAAAAAATTTATGTTGTAAAAAATGCAGCGGACAGGCCGTCCGCTGCTAAGTCTTTAATTGTCAGTAGATAAACTGTTCGGAAACGATCTTGCCTTCTTTCACCTGGTAAACGGCTACTTCGTTCATTGTGGTTCTGCCCTGGCCTTTCATCGTCACGTCCATGCTCATGGCAACGGCGAACTGATCGCCGGCGCCAACAGGCTCGCTGACGCTGCTGCCATGAACCTCTTCGACCATTTTTTGCCACTCGTCACCTTTCTTGATGATCTTGTCCAGACCCTTCACGGTTTTGAGTCCGGGGGAATTTTCCGGTTCAATGCTGACGGCGTCTTTGGCGTAGAGTTCTCGTTGTGCGGTTTCGAATTTACCCTGCCGGGCGAGTTCGACCAGGCGATTGGCGATTTCAATTGTATTTTTCATTGGTAGAAGATTTTACCGAAGGAAAACCTCCGGTCAGGTTATAAAATAAGGAAAGTAAATCCGTCCATTTCGTTTTTGCAGCGCAGCGTTGCGCTCAATTCTCGTGCAGGGTTTTCGATCAAAAACAGGTATTTTCTGATGCGGCAGGTGCAAGTGTAAATATAGGCAGTTTCACCTTTTTATACGTTGCCCCTGACCGGATTTTACTTCCTTATTTTACCTAAATCGTTACGCCAGCTTTGCATCCACCTTGATCTCGCAATTCAGCAGCTTGGAGATCGGGCAGTTTTGCTTCGCATTGGCGACGCACTCGTCGAATTTTTCCTGGGTGATGCCACCGGGCACGGTTGCCGTCAGGTCCAGGTGTGATTCAGTGACAGTGCCGCTATCGAGCGAGATGGTACATTTCGTTTCCAGTTTGGTGGGTGTAAAACCGGCTTCTCCGAGCACGAACGACAGTTTCATGTTGAAACAGCCGGAATGGGCCGCTGCGATCAATTCTTCCGGATTGGTGCCCACACCTTCTTCGAAGCGGGATTTGTAGGAGTACTGGATGTTGTTCAGCGCTGTGCTTTTGGTGGTGAGGTGCCCTGTGCCTTCCTTGCCGGAGCCTTCCCAAACGGAGGTTGCATTTCTTCTGATTGCCATAAAGTGAGTGATTTGTAGCCTGGATTTCCTAATCCGGGCGATGATGAAAAATTTGCCCGAACGGAGACGTCCGGGTTGTTTGCAAACGTAAATTTTTTTTCTCAAATCCGGCACTTCATAAACTGTAGGATGGAAATTTCCCTCCGGGGATTTATTTTCTTGAAATCCGGCGCAATGGCGAACGTTGGGTGCTAAAAATCATCAAATCGTAATTTTTCATGAAACAGGCAGGAGCGCCCCGGCAGTTTTTCATTTCTCGCATCAATTTCTTCTCTTTGCAACCTTGCTTTTTTGAAAAAACAAACCGAATCCATGCGTGAAAAAATAGAACGACTCGCCCAAGCCTCCCGCCAACTCGAACCCGCTCCTGCCCAGCGCAACAGTTGGGACGATGCCGTGCGAGGCTACGCCCACAGTTACATCGACAGTTTACCAACGGGAAAAGCCTTCCACATGCCGGAAAACCCGGCGGCGGGCATCCTCGACTTCCCTTTCGGCGAACCGAAGCCGATGGAGCAAATCCTGGATGTTTTAAAAAACAACCTGCCCAACGCCGGCATCAACCCCGCTTCGGGCGGTCACCTGGGCTACATCCCCGGCGGCGGCATTTATCCTGGTGCTTTGGGCGACTACCTGGCGGCGGTGACCAACGAGTACGCCGGGATTTTCTTTGGCGGTCCCGGGGCGGTGCGCATCGAGAACATGCTCATCCGCTGGATGTGCGGACTGGTGGGCTACCCCGAAACGGCGCTCGGCAACCTGGCCAGCGGCGGCTCCATCGCCAACCTGATCGCTTTCGTGACGGCACGGGATTTCAAAAAAATTACTTCCGAAAAAGTCAGAAAATCAGTGATTTACCTGACGGAGCAGGTGCACCACTGCGTCCACAAAGCCATCCGCATCGGCGGCATGGCGGAGGCCATCGTTCGCAACGTGCCGATGGACGGCCACTACCGAATGGACGCTGAAAAACTGGCGGAAATGGTCGCCGCCGACGTCGCCGCCGGGCTGAACCCCTTCCTCGTCGTCGGCTCCGCCGGCACAACTGATACCGGGGCGATGGACCCGCTGGATAAAATCGCCGGCGTTTGCCAGCAGCATGATCTCTGGTTTCACGTGGATGCTGCTTACGGCGGATTTTTCATCCTCGCTGATGTGGAAAATCCGGACGGTACGACGATCAAGGAAACTTTCCGGGGCATCGAAAAATCGGACTCGGTGGCAATCGACCCGCACAAGGGGATGTTCCTGGCTTACGGCCTGGGCGCTGTTTTAATCAAAAATGTAAAAGCCCAGATGGAAAGCCATTACTACCGGGCGAACTACATGCAAGACACCGTCGGCGCTACCGAAGAACTGAGCCCCGCCGATCTTTCGCCCGAACTGACCAAACACTGGCGGGGCTTGCGTATGTGGCTACCGCTGCAACTGTATGGCATTCAGCCGTTTAAAGCAGCTTTGGAGGAAAAAATCTGGCTCTGCCGTTACTTTTACGAAGAAATTCAAAAACTCGGTTTCGAGGTGGGTCCTTACCCGGATCTGTCGGTTTGCACCTACCGTTTCGTTCCTGAAAACGGCGATGCGAACGAGTTCAATCGCCGCCTCGTGGAGCACATTCAGCGGGACGGGCGGATTTTCGTTTCATCCACCACCATCGACGGGCAGATTTGGATACGACTGGCGGTGCTGAGTTTTCGGACGCATTTACGGGAGATCGATACGCTGCTGGAGATGTTTGAGAATGGAGTAAATGCCTTGAAAAATCACTAATTTGGCATTTGTTAAAAAATCATTGCCATGAAAAACTCCGATATTATTTTTTCGATTGCCCTCGTGCTGGTTTTGTTTTCGGCTTGCAAAAGCGACCATAAAAACACCCAGGCCGGCCTGCTTTCACGTGGCCAGCCGCAACACCTGGATCGTTTCGAGCAGGAAATCCAAAAATTTGAAGCGGCGGACAAAACCGCCATGCCACCCAAGGGCGCTGTGCTTTTCATTGGAAGCTCAAGTATCCGGCTATGGTCAACGCTGGAAAAAGATTTTGTCCCGATGCCCGTCATTAACCGGGGCTTCGGCGGCTCCACGATTCCCGAGGTAATGTACTACGCCAGGCGCATCGTTCACAAATACGAGCCAGGCATCATCGTTTTTTACTGCGGAGAAAATGATATTGCCGAGAATAACGCCCCGCCGGTCGTGTTCCAGAATTTCAAAAAATTCATCGGTGAAACGGAGAAGAACCTGCCCAACACACAGATCGTTTTTATTTCTGCCAAACCCTCACAATCACGCTGGAACCTCTGGCGGGAAATGCAGCAGTTCAATTCGATGGTGGAAAAATTCGCCGAAAACCGGCCCAGCCTCCGCTATGTGGATATCACAGGCTCGCTGATGGGTTCGGACGGACAGCCCAATCCCGCCCTTTTTGTTGAGGATAAATTACACATGAACAGCCAAGGGTATGAAAGGTGGGTGAAAATTTTGAGGCCGGTAGTTCAGCAGATGTATGCCAAGGAAATGGCGCAGTGAGTTAATGCTTAATGCACAATGGTTAGCGGTTAATTTCAGTGGATCATTAACCGCTAACCATTGTGCGCTAACAATTTAAAATCAATTCCCTCCCGGCCTTCGCTGCCCGCCGCCCTGCCGGTTCTCCCGGCGTTGCCTGATTTCTTCGAGCAGGGCACGTTTGAATTCATTATCGATTCGCTGCAACATGGCCACCTTACGAATGGGCAGAACTTCTTTGAAGCGCTGGATGTAGTCACGGCGAAGTTTCACCATCTGTTCTTCCATTTCGATATGTTTCATCACAAAATCCTCCACCTCTCTATCTGACATAAGCTCGATGCGGCGGCCTTCAAGGTTATAACGGTTTTTGAGCGCCTCCCGCTCGTTTTCGAACTGGTTGTACACTGGCCAGAAGTTTTTCGACTCCTCAGGCGTCAGTTGGAGTTTTTCGGTGAAAAAAGCGATTTTATAAGCCTCGATTCTTTCCTGCATCCGTCCCTGCATGTGCTCCGGTTGGGCATTTAGCGCCACGGCGGTGAGCAGCAATATCATTCCAAGCAATAGATTTTTCATTGTATCAAAATTTTAGGTTCTAAGTAGTTCGTTTCAAAGCAGGTCTTCGAGGTCTTCAAGGTCAATTTCATCGATGATGTCGTCCAGGTACTGTTCCAGTTCGTCGGTGCCCGCTTGTGGGGCAAGTTCCGGCATCGATTTAGCATCCTTGCCGGCATATTGCATTTCCAGGATCAACTCCCGGTCAAACTCACCGATGTTTTCAGAAACATAATTTTGAAGCGCCTCGTCGGAAATAGACTCCAGCATGGCGTCAGCCACGGGCTGTTGCATTCCTGTATGTTTATTTTGATCAAAAATCCAGACTGCAGCCACCACCAATACCGCAACCGTTGCCAGCGCCAAAGCATACCTCGGTTGCCAGAGCCGCTGCACAAAAGCCGTCAGATCGTCCAGCCAGGAGTGCTGCGCCGGCAGTTCGGGCTGTATTTTACCCAACACCTCGTCCGGCAGGGACTTAAAGTAGTCCTTCGGCACTTTGAAGCCCTCGTCCCGCTCCTTCATTTTTTGGAGAAAGGGGGAAAATTCCTCCAGTTCCTCTCTCAGTTCATCACTATTTTTCATGACCCATGAATTTTCATTTTAAAACATCTCCACCCCGCTCACGTAGCTCTCGATTTTTTTCACTGCGTGGTGAAACGACGCCTTCAGCGCCCCTTCCGAAGTTTCCAGCACTTCCGACATATCGGCGTAGCTCATTTCATCGAAATAGCGCAGGTTAAAAACGATCCGCTGTTTTTCCGGCAACCTTACGATAGCCTCCTGCAACCGCCGCTGCGCCTCATCGCCGTCGAAATACTGATCGGCCCGCAACTGATTCGACAAGCCCGAGTCTTCACTATCAAGCGAGGCGGCGTATTTGAGTTTCTTTTTGTTCAAAAACGTAATCGCCTCGTTCGTTGCAATCCGGTACAGCCAGGTGTAGAGCTTGGACTTTCCCTCGAAACCATGCAGGCTGCGGAAGATTTTGATGAAACAATTCTGCAGCACGTCGTTGGCGTCCTCGTGATCGTACACCAGCCGGCGGATTTGCCAGTAAAGGCGCTCCTGGTACTTTTCCACGAGCAGCCTGAAACCCCGTTCGGCATTGCCGCCCGTTTGCATCAATGCCAGAATTCGCTCGTCCGCTATGTCACTGTGTGGCGTCTTCAAATGATTGCGAAATTTGTTGGATAGACTAAAAATATGCCCCCGGGTTTAAACGGGATTCGAATTTTTTGATTGTAAAAAGCAGTTTTTTCCCTGTTTATGCCATTTTTACCACGATAAAACGACCGGAAAGACATGAATTTAAGGCCTTTTATAAAAATTGACGACGAGCTCAGCCTGCACCTCGCCCGCCCCGAACTGGCTGAGCCGGTTTTCAACACGGTAGATACTCACCGCACCTACCTCCGCCAATGGTTGCCCTGGGTGGACAGCACCACTTCTGTGGAGGATACCAAAACTTACATCCGGGAAAGCATGCAACACAATACGGCTGGCACGCGGCTTACCACTTTTATTATGCTGGGAGGAAAAATTGCCGGCTCCATCGGGGTTGTACATTTCGTCAAAGACCATAAAAAGTGTGAGATCGGCTACTGGCTGCGGGAAGATATTCAGGGCCGGGGTATCATGACGAAGATCTGCGCCTCCTTCATTCACCATCTTTTTAAAACAAAAGATCTCAACCGAATTGAAATATTGGTTGCTGGCGGCAACCAGAAAAGCCGGAATGTACCACTTCGGCTAGGCTTCAGCAGTGAAGGCATCCTTCGTCAGTCGCTGTTAATGTATGGAAAATATTTTGATGTAGAATTATTCGCCTTGCTCAAAAATGACTGGGAGCGAGGAGAATATGCCTGGATATTTTAATCAAAAAATTTGAACAAAAATTTGCGGATAAAATTATTTGTTTTAACTTTACCACCGATTTGTTGATTCTTGTTTCAAAAAACTAAAATTAAACAACATGATCGGAGAAGACCGCCTCGAATTAAATGATCGCTTTATCAAAGTTTTCCAGCTACTGGAAGACAAGGGGGCAATTATAAAAAATGACCGCAATGGCCGTGGTATCGGTGACGTTGCTGAAAAAATCCTCGGCAATAAAGGCTACGGCCACATCATCCGTGCCTTCCTCAACCCCGACGACAAACGGGTCGTCAGCTACTCGCAGGCCCGCAAATTTTGCCGGGAATACGGCATCAACGAAGACTTCCTGCTCGATGGCACCGGCACGCCCTTCGGCTTCGACCTGCCCAAACGCAGCACCGACACCGTCGGCAAGTTTTCAAAAGGAAACATCCTTTTTACTACGGTGGAAGCCTTTGCCGGCAGCTCTGTAGACACGAGCAGTTTCGCAACCGAAGATAGTTCCTGGTTTACTTTACCCGGCCTGCAAGGCGGCGGGTTGGTGGCCTTCCAGATCAACGGTAACTCGATGGAACCGGTCATCATGGACGGAGACATCGTCGTATGCCGGGAAGTGGAACGAATGGATCAAATTAAGGACAATGAAATTTACGCCGTCAAAAATAACGGATCGCTATGGGTCAAGCATGTACAGCGTATCTATCATGGAGGCCGTGTCACGCACCTGAAACTGATCTCCGCCAACCACCTGGAACACGACCCGTTCGTGGAAGAGGTGAACATTCATACCCGGCTCTACCGGGTTGTCCGGAAGATCACGGATTTTTAAGACCCACTCTTCCAATCATTGAATGATTTTGTTTCAAACGATCCATTAAGATCTTAGCTCATTTTCTCTGCTCCATGCACCTCGCATGGACATATCCTGCTGTTTTTGATATATGCTCCCGACTCGTAAAGACTCGGGAGTTCTTTTTTGAAGCGAGGGGCGAGAGCTGCCCTCGCCCCTCGTTTATCACTTCTCCGATTGGATTGTCTTCGTCCAAAGTTCTTTCCCACTGACATCGAAAACACGCATAGTTAGGCTGCGCTGCGTTCGGAGACCGGAGAATTCCAGAAGGCCAAAATTTCGCTGCATGAAAAGCGAACCCTCCTCCCTTAGTAAGTTTTTTTCATCCGTTTGATGAACGCCCGAAGTAAGCGGCGAAACGGTCCAGTCGTAAATGGTGATACCGTTCTTTGTCACCAGCTTGCTAAACTCTGTGTGGTGTCGGTCACCGGTGAGGAATACTACGTTTTTGATTCCTTCCTCATCAATCCTGCGAAGCAGGTAGGTGCGTTCCTCCGGGCAGATGTTAACGTAGGTTTCATGCCCGGCATGGGTCGTGAGCACTTGCCCCCCGATTGCGACCATTTTGAAAGGCGCATTGCTGGCGGCAAGGGCGTCGATCAGCCATTCCATCTGCATGTTTCCAAGCAGCACCCGGTCGCCGGTTTTTCGTTTGTTCGGTGTGCGGAAGTAGCGGTCGTCGAGCAGAAAAAAATCAACGTCAGCCCATTGAAAATAGCCGGTGATGCCACCCTGACCTGGCAAGCCGTAGCTGGGGTTTGCCCAAAAAAGTTTAAAAATCTCTGTCGCCATGTCCTTGTGCACGAAGCTGCCGTCGCTGTCATTTGGCCCATAGTCGTGGTCGTCCCAGATAGCATAGTGATGAGTGGAAGCGAGCAACGGCTGCAACTCCGGCAGCGAGCGGGTATGCGTGTGGCGATGCAAAAAACCGGTGCGGGTGAACCAGTCCACTTCCCGCAGGTAGGTATTGTCGCCCAGCCAGAGCATGACGTCGGGCCGCTTTTGATGAATGGAGGTAAAAATTTGATAATCAGCTCCGTAGGGTGTGCCGGGCCGGTCGAATTCCGGCTCATTGACGTAGCTGCAACTGCCCACGGCTACTTTGAAAGGCGGCGGATCGGTGCGCCATTGCCAGAGGGTTTGCGTTTGAAAAGTGGTTGGGTAATCAAGTTTTACCGGCTGCCCATTGATGCTTAAAGCATACTCGTACACATTGCCGGGCTGTACTTCGTCGGCAATGAGGTGAGCAGTGAACCCGTCCTTTTTTTCCGTCATTTTGGGTTCGGTTAAAAATTTTTGCGCCGGGTTGTCTTTTAGCCAGTAGGCGACCTGTACCTGCGCTTCGCTCCTGGTTTGCACCCAAAGCATCGTCTCAAACATGTCCGTATAGCCCAGCATGGGGCCGGATTGGAGGAGGCTTTTTTGAGCAAAAATGAATTGTGAAATCAGTAAAAACTGGAGTGTGAATAAAATGAAACGTGTGTTTATCATGATTGAAGTTTTGTTTTTTTCCAAAAAACCGGATGGAACATGAAAGCTGCAAAAATTGACGGAATGAAGGTAGGTTCCAAATTTTTTTCCTGCGAATTACGACACCCAAAAAATCGCTTCTCCGCTAAAAACCAAATATGATTTTGGAGGAAGACGCCTTCCATGGCCTCGATTTTATAGCGCAGGACATTTCACAAGCAGCATTAATAGAAATTTTTTAACGAGCCTTTCCATTCGTTTTTGAAATAAAAACAGATTACTGCTCATTTTGCAATTTTCATTGTATTTGAACTATTTTATTACTTTTTTTGTAATCATTGGCGTAGTTTCTTTTAATAATGTATGCCATTCCTAACCAAATCTGAAACTACGCCTTTGCCAGTCATCCTAACCACCTGGGTTTATTACCGGTAATTTTAACAAAATGCACATGAAGCAAAATGACGCCCGACAGGGGAAGGGGCTCTACGTCCCTCAGATGGAAAGTGACAGCTGCGGAACAGGACTGCTCGCCAATCTCAACGGAACAAAAACGCATGGCCTCGTCGAAGACGCCCTCGCCATGCTGCGCAATATGGAACACCGGGGCGCATGCGGCTGCGAACCCAACACCGGCGACGGCGCCGGCATACTCGTCCAAACACCGCATAGTTTATTTGAAGAAGAAGCAAAAAAACACGGTTTCCTGCTGCCCGAATTCGGCAGCTACGGCGTGGGTATGCTTTTTTTACCAAAAGACGAAGAACTCAAAGAGCGCTGCCTCTCCGCTTTTCGGGATTGTCTTAGCTGGACTAACTTTCGATTGATCGGCTATCGTCCGGTGCCCGTTAACAACGCTGGTCTCGGCGAATCGGCACTTGCCTCTGAGCCGGACATGGTGCAGGTGTTCGTGCGTCACGTGGACGGGCTTACAAAACTTGACCTTGAGCGTAAACTTTTTCTGCTGCGCAATTACGCCACCCGGGAAGTCCACCGGAAACTGACGCCCGAGGAGCAGGATTTTTTCTATTTCGCCTCGTTTTCCTATAAAACAGTTGTGTACAAAGGCCAGCTTACCACCTGGCAGCTACAGGCGTATTTCCTTGATTTACAGGATGAAAGACTGGAGTCGGCCATTGCACTCGTACACTCCCGGTTCTCCACGAACACCGTTCCGAAGTGGAAACTGGCCCAGCCCTTCCGCTACATCGCTCACAACGGGGAAATCAACACCGTTGCCGGCAACTTGAACTGGTGGAAATCCAGGGAAAACAACCTCCAATCGGAGCACTATACCCCTGAGGAACTGGGCATGCTCAAGCCCGTTTGCCCGAAAGGCCAGTCCGACAGTGGCTATTTCGATAACGTGCTGGAAATGATGGTAATGGGCGGCCGCTCGCTCCCCCACTCTATGATGATGATGATCCCCGAAGCTTGGGAGAACGACGAGCAAATGGAGGAATACAAGCAGTATTTCTACGAGTACCACGAGAACCTGATGGAGCCCTGGGACGGCCCCGCCTCGATTTGTTTCACCAACGGCGTCCTCGTGGGAGCCACGCTCGACCGCAACGGCCTTCGCCCCTCCCGCTACTGCGTGACGGAGGATGACGTACTGATCCTGGCCTCCGAAGCCGGAGCACTGCCAGTCGATCAGTCGAAAGTCGTCGTCAAAGGCCGCCTGCAGCCGGGCCGGATGCTCGTCGCCGACCTCGATGAAAAACGCATCATCGCCGACGACGAAGTCAAAAAAATCATTTGCAAAAAACTTCCCTACCGGGATTGGCTCGAACGCTACCGCCTCCGCCTGCATGACCTGACTGTAGGCGAGACGCTACCCGTCGAATTGCCTCAGGAGGAACTGCTGCAACGCCAGCGCCTTGCCGGTTATACCCGGGAAGACCTGAAAATCATCCTCGAGCCGATGATGAAAAGCGGAGACGAACCCCTCGGCTCGATGGGAACTGACACACCGCTGGCTGTGCTATCCGACAAGCCGCAGCATCTGGCCAATTATTTCAAACAACTCTTCGCACAGGTGACCAATCCGCCGATCGACCCGATCCGGGAACGCTCGGTGATGTCGCTGGCCATGCGCCTCGGCGGCGGCGGTAACTTTCTCGCCATGACGCTGGAACACGCCCGCTTCATCCGTCTGGAGCAACCGGTACTGAGCCATGAAGAGTTTTCGAAAATCAAAAATATCTGGCACCCGCACTACCGGGCCGCCGTGCTCGACATCCGTTTCAAAGCCGACGGCAAGCCGGGCCGCCTGCGCCATGCGCTCGACAAACTCGGCCAACAGGCTGAGGGCCTCGTAAAAGATGGCGCCAACATCCTCATCCTCTCCGACCGGCAGGTGGATGAAACGCTGGCCCCGATCCCCTCGCTGCTGGCAACGGGTTACATCCACCACCACCTCATTCGGATGGGGCTGCGGGGCCGCACTTCGCTCGTCGTGGAGGCTGGCGACGCCCTTGAAACGCACCACTACGCCACGCTCATCGGCTTCGGCGCAAATGCAGTGCATCCGTACCTGGCATTTTCGTCGATCGTCGGGCTTCACGAAGGCATGGTTTCAAAAGGAAAAAACCTGAATGGCAACGGGCACGATGCCGGTTATTTCATCAAAAAATACATCAAGGGCATCAACAAAGGCCTGTTGAAAATAATGTCGAAAAACGGCGTTTCGGCGCTGCAATCTTACCACGGGGCGCAGATTTTCGAGATTCTGGGACTCACCTCCGAGGTGGTGGACCGCTGTTTTACCGGCGCCATTTCCCGCATCGAGGGCATGGGTTACGACGAAATCGCAAACGAAGTCTTGGAACGCCACGCCCGGTCTGCCGCTTCCGAAATCCGAAATCCCAAATCCGAAATGCTTCCCCCTGGCGGCGTTTTCCAGTGGAAGCGGGACGGCGAGTTTCACCTTTTCAACCCGCAGTCCATTCACCTGCTGCAATTTTCCACCCGGAAAAACGACTACACAGCCTACAAAAAATACGCTGCCCTCATCAACCGGGAGAACGAGCTGGCCTGCACGCTGCGGGGCCTGTTGAAATTCCGCAAGGGCAACCCGGTGCCCATCGAAGAGGTGGAGCCGGTGGAGTCTATTTTGAAACGCTTCGCAACGGGCGCCATGTCCTTCGGCTCCATTTCGCATGAGGCACACTCGACGCTGGCCATCGCCATGAACCGCATCGGGGCGAAAAGCAACAGCGGCGAGGGCGGTGAAGACCCCATCCGTTTTGAAAAAAAGCCCAACGGCGACTGGGAACGCTCCGCCATCAAGCAGGTGGCGTCGGGCCGCTTCGGCGTCACGAGCTACTACCTCAGCAACGCCGACGAATTGCAGATCAAAATGGCGCAGGGCGCAAAACCCGGCGAAGGCGGCCAACTCCCCGGCCACAAGGTGGACAACTGGATCGCACGGGTGCGCCACTCGACGCCGGGCGTGGGACTCATTTCACCACCACCGCACCACGATATTTATTCCATCGAGGACCTGGCGCAGTTGATTTTTGATTTGAAAAACGCCAACCGTGCCGCCCGCATCAACGTGAAACTGGTGTCGAAAGCAGGCGTCGGCGTGATCGCTTCCGGCGTTGCCAAGGCGCACGCCGATGTGATCCTGATCTCCGGCCACGACGGTGGCACGGGCGCTTCGCCGCTCACGTCCATCCGCCACGCCGGGCTGCCGTGGGAACTGGGCATTGCGGAGGCACACCAAACTTTGGTAAAAAATAAACTCCGTGACCGGGTGACGCTGCAAGCCGACGGCCAGATCCGCACCGGCAAAGACCTCGCCGTGGCGGCCATGCTCGGCGCCGAGGAGTGGGGCGTTGCCACGGCTGCACTCGTCGTCGAAGGCTGCATCATGATGCGGAAATGCCACCTGAACACCTGCCCGGTGGGCGTGGCTACGCAAGACCCTGAGCTGCGCAAGCGCTTCAATGCTGACCCGCAGTACATCGTCAATTTTTTCACTTTCCTGGCGCAGGATCTTCGTGAAATCATGGCCCAGTTGGGCTTCCGCACCGTCAACGAGATGATCGGGAAAGTCGATCTGCTTGAAACCAAGCCGCTGACCATGCACCCGAAGCACCGCAATCTCGACCTGTCGCCGCTGCTTTTCAAACAGCCGGACAGCGAAAAAATCGGCCAGTTCAAAGCCATCGATCAGGATCACGGCATAGACAGCGTACTCGACTGGCGCCTGCTCCAGATGGCCAAAAACGCCATCGAATACGGCAGCCGGGTGGAGTCCATTTTTGAAATAAAAAATGTGGACCGGGCCACCGGTACGCTGTTGTCCAACGAGATCACGAAAATTTACAAATCGGAAGGGCTACCGGCCGGCTCGATCGACTACCGTTTCCGGGGATCGGCGGGGCAGAGCTTTGGCGCATTCGCCGTGCGGGGGATCCACTTCGTGCTGGAAGGCGAGGCCAACGATTACTTCGGCAAAGGTCTCTCCGGCGGCCGCCTCATCGTCACACCCGACCGGGAGGCGAAGTTCGAGCCTTCGGAAAACATCATCATCGGCAACGTGGCGCTGTACGGCGCTACCTCCGGCGAGGTGTACATCCGTGGCCGGGCGGGCGAGCGTTTTGCCGTTCGTAACTCCGGGGTGCAGGCCGTCGTGGAGGGCATTGGCGACCACGGCTGCGAGTACATGACCGGTGGCACGGTGGTGGTACTTGGCTCAACCGGGAAAAATTTTGCCGCAGGCATGAGCGGCGGCATGGCGTTCATCTACAACCACGACCTGTCGTTCGTGCGGAATTGCAACCTGGAAATGGTGGACCTCGATCCGCTCTCCGAAGAAGATTTTGAAACCGTTCGGCGCATGGTGCGGGATCATTTCCGCTACTCCGGCAGCCGTCAGGCACTCAGCATTTTACAAAACTGGAAAGTGCAAAAAAATTACTTCGTGAAAGTAATGCCGAAGGATTTCAAACGGGTGCTGGAAGAGCGTGTAGCAGCGGCTGAAGCGGCGACAGTGCCAACGTTAGCTGCGGCCTGATTTCACCTCATTCATCATTACTCATTCATCATTAAGTATTCAAAAATGGGCGACCCAAAAGGTTTTTTAAAATACAATCGTGAACTCCCAACCTCCCGTCCCGTCGAGGAGCGGGTGCAGGATTACAAGGAAATCTACGAGGATTTCCCCCTCGAAAAAACGACGGCGCAGGCTGCCCGCTGCATGGACTGCGGCGTACCGTTCTGCCACAGCGGATGCCCGCTGGGCAACGTTATTCCCGAATTCAACGACGCCGTTTACCGGGAGGAGTGGGAGGAAGCCACCGGCATCCTGCTGAGTACCAACCACTTCCCGGAGTTCACCGGGCGCATCTGTCCAGCCCCGTGCGAGGCGGCCTGCGTACTCGGCATCAACCAGCCGCCGGTGACCATCGAACACATCGAAAAAAACATCGCCGAGGTGGCCTGGGCCAGCGGCTTCATCCGCCCCAACCCGCCTGCGCAGCGTTCAGGTAAAAAAGTAGCCGTCGTCGGCTCCGGCCCTGCGGGACTGGCAGCGGCGGCAGAGTTGAACAAACTCGGCCACTCGGTCACCGTCTTCGAGCGCAACGACCGTATCGGCGGGCTGCTGCGCTACGGCATCCCCGATTTCAAACTGGAAAAATGGGTGATCGACCGCCGCCTCGAACTCATGAAGGCCGAGGGCATCCGCTTCGTCACCAACGCCAACGTGGGCGTGAACGTGGACGCTCGCCAACTGGCCAGTGAACACGACGCCGTAGTACTTTGCGGCGGCTCCACGATTCCCCGTGACCTGCCGCTGCCGGGCCGTGATTTGCAGGGCATCCACTTCGCCATGGAGTTTTTGGAAAAAAACAACCGCCTCGTGGCGGGTGACAAGCAACTGGCGGAAGAGCGAATTTCAGCCGAAGGCAAACACGTCGTCGTGATCGGCGGCGGCGACACGGGCGCCGACTGCGTGGGCACGTCCAACCGTCACGGCGCCGCTTCCGTCACCCAGATCGAACTGCTGGCCAAGCCGCCGCTCGAACGGGCCGAGAGCACGCCCTGGCCGCTCTGGCCGATGCAACTGCGCACTTCGTCCTCGCACGAGGAAGGCTGCGAACGGGAATGGGCCATTTTGACCAAAGCATTTATTGGCGATGAAAACGGGCGGGTAAAAGCCATGCGCCTTGTTTCGATCAAATGGGGTGATAAAGGTTTCGAGGAAATTCCCGGCACGGAGCGTGAAATCCCCTGCGACCTGGCGCTGATCGCCGCAGGTTTCGTGCATCCGCAACTGGAAGGCATGCTGGAACAACTGGGCGTGGAACTCACCCCCCGCAACACGGTGAAGGATGAAAATTACCGTACTTCCGTGGATAAAATTTTCGCCGCCGGGGACATGCGCAAGGGGCAGTCGCTCGTCGTCTGGGCGATCCAGGAAGGGAGAGATGCGGCGAGGGAGGTGGATGGGTATTTGAAGGAAGCAAAGTAAATTCCGGTAATGCGCTGAATGACGATTGCGCCTGTTCGACTTTGGGTTGTGCAGGCGCAATTTGCTTTTGTATGCACCCAAATTTCGGGCGGCGCTGTTTTTAAAAAAGCGTTAAGTTTGTAGTCGTTGAAAAAGCTTTAAAACTAAAAAAATCACGGCATGACCACTGCACTCAAACTTCCACTGAAAGCCGCCGATCCTGCCAGAATGAAGGATTTGCAACAAAAGTACCCGGATGCAGAAATGCACATTGTTGTGCAAGACCAGCCCGGCGAAGTTCCTGAAATGAATGAAGACCGCTTTTGGGAAATAATCGAACTCCTGGATTGGAGCAGGGAGCCGGACGAAGACATTCTTGCGCCGGCAGTCGAACGGTTGGCTCAGTGTTCCGAACGTGACATCCGGCAATTCAGCGAAATCCTTGCCCGCAAGCTGTACGACCTTGACGGGGAGCGCTTCGCCAAAGAACTTGCCCCGGAAGACGCCTGGCCGGAACATTTTTCCGTCGATGTTTTTCTATATGCCCGCTGCCTGGTCGTAGCCAACGGAAAGACTTTTTACGAACAGGTACTGAACGACCCTTCCATGATGCCAAAAGGCTATGACTTTGAAGCCTTGTTGTACCTGCCGAATGAGGCATGGAAGCTCAAAACCGGGCAGGAAGATTATTTTCAATACACCGAATATTGGTATGAAACCTTCAGCAATCCGGATGGATGGCCAGGTGAAATGCCATTGAAAGACCGCATCAAAGGGCAACATGGCTAAACACGGCAACGCAAACGAGAACGATGCCGAACATCACCTCTACGAAATCCGTGACCGCCGGGTCAATGATGTTCACAAGTACGGCATTTGCGGCAAGCCACTCAACAAGGATGGCAGCTCCCCGAGAGCAAACGAACAAGTAAGTTTCCTGAACCGGGCCATGCATTGGGCTTGTTTTTTTGCCAAAATCCTTGCGACAGGTATTCCCGGCAGGGCCAAAGCAAGAGAATTGGAAGACTCTTACATTGACGAGTATGAAAAGGAAAAAGGTTCTCGCCCTCCTGGAAATCCTGGGAGGTCTAAAAATTGACATACTAAACGGAAGGGATCTGGTACCAGGAAGTGTGCAGGCCGCAAGTGCCGCAGCGCTGAACACTTGCAGGAACGAAGGGGGAGGGGTATACTTGCAACAACAGGGTACTGACATCTGAAAAAACAGTTTCTTCCAAACAACAATCGCTGAAAATGGCTGCTAATTATGCTTATCTCATAGTCGTTTTATTTACGATTGGCTGCCAATTTGACAACAATGCTGAGCATTCTGTAGAACGCCAATATTTTCATGATGACTTTTTTGATAATGGAAAATTAAAATCAAGGGTTTGGTATAACGATGATTTGAAGGAAGACAGCTTGGGGCTTTGGTTTTATGAGAATGGAAATTTAAAGGTAAAGGCTCATTTCAGTAACGGAAAACAAGTTGGTTCAACTTGTTACTATTATCCAAATGGAAGTATCGAATCCTATTACTTCTATAACTCAGTTGGAGATGGCTCAGCAATGTTTGCGCAAAGATTTAGTCAAAAAGGGGAGTTGATCGAGGAAAAAGGTATGCCGATTGGAATAATTTATGAAAATGGGCTCACAATTAACTCAGGCAATTACCTTGATTTCACAGTCGTATCTGTCAAACCACCAAATTCGGAAATGACTATACGCACATTCTCTAAAGAAAACACCCCCGATTTTGTTCTTGGGACAACATATCTCGTTAATGACAAAATGCCCTTATTCAGACATTATTTTGAAACAAAGGGAGCATATCCCATGAGGGTAATATCAGAACTGAAAGACACAGCAAGAAATGTAATTCGTCTGGATACGGTCAATTTTATCGTTTCTGTTGAATAACGTTACAGCCACAAACTGATGAAAAAATAGTTCAGGCTGAGAAAACAATTCCTTACCGACTCTTGTAGCTATAGCTTGACGCCGTCCAATCGTTGAAATTGAGATATTAAAACCAACACACTCCGCCAATTTACTTATGTGAGTCTGCGATTTTCAATATCTCAATTTCAATACATTTCAGCCTTAGGGTTTACCCCGCCTTAAACTCCCCCCAAGTCTTAATCTTCAAAACCTCCCCTCCTTCCTTCTCCAACTGCCCGTTCAGCTTGTTCATCTGCATTTTAAAATTTTCAAACTTCGTCTGCACTTCGGCCATGCGCTTTTCCAGCAGGTTCGTCTGGCGGAGTTGCGCTTCGGAGGGTTTGCCAGGGTAGTTGCTCACCCGCATGGCCAGCGTCGAAATGTCTTCCCGGAGGTTGGAACCTTCGTCCACATAGCCGTCGCCTTCGAGGGCGACGAGGCCGTTTTTGGTTTTTTCCACGTCTTTTGAAAAAACGGTGAGGGAAGCCGCCAGTTTTTTACCGGCCTTGCCGGAGCGGTCAGCCGCCTGCGTGTGCATGTCTTCCATGGCGGCGTAGATGTAGGCCAGTTGCTCGGTCATGTCGTAGAGGCGCATCTGCGTTTCGAGGGACAACTTCCGGTCGGCGGCGGGGTAGCGCTGGCCGGCTTTCGGGTCGAATTGCAGATCGACGGTGGTGGTGAATTCCTCCTTGCCTTTCAGGATTTTTACCGTGTACTGCCCCTCCGGCAAAGTAGGTGGATAGAGTGAACCGCCAAGCGCCTGCATGTTTTTCGTGGGAGCCGCCTTCGGCATCGGCAGGCGGGTCGGCAATTCAACGATGTTGATGCCGCCGCTCTTGCCGGGTGTCAGTTCCTTGACGAGGCGGCCGTCGGGACCGTACACCTCCATCGTCATGCTGCCGAAGACGTGGCGTTTTTTCATAAAATACGTGATGTAGGCCACGTCCTTCGGGTTTTCACCCACAAAATTCCCGGCCCCGCCGAACGGCTCGCCGCTTCTCGGCAGGCGAATGTAGGCGGGTTTTGTTTTGAAAAAATGCAGCGTTTGCTCCGCAACCTCCGGCGTGATCTGGCGCAGCGGCGTCAGGTCGTCGAGGATGTAAATGCCCCGGCCGTGCGTACCGATCACCAGCGCCGCCTCACGGGGCTGAATGGCCAGGGCGTACACGCCGACTTTCGGTACATCGGTGAAACGCTTCCACGACTGGCCGCCATCCACGGAAAGGTAAAGTCCGAACTCGGTGCCGAGGAACAATAAATTCGGATTTTCCAGATCCTCCCGGATGACGTGGGCGTATCCTTCCACGTCGGGCGTGACGAGCGAGGTCCAGGTTTTACCCAAATCGTTGGTTTTAAAAACGTAAGGTTTTTTGTCGCCGGAGCGGTGGCCGTCCACCGTCACGTAGCAGGTATTTTTGTTGAAACGGCTCGGCTCGACCTGCGTCACCCAAAGTCCGGCGGGCAAGCCGGGCATGCTGGCAGCGGTGTTCGCCCAGGTTTTTCCGGCGTCGGAGGTCACCTGTACGTTGCCGTCGTCGGTGCCTACCCAGATAATTTTTTCATCCACGGGCGACTCGGCGATGGCGTAGATCGTGGTATTGTTTTCAGCGCCGGAGTTATCGATGGAGAGGCCGCCGGATTTTTTCTGGCGCTGGCGTTGTGGATCGTTGGTGGTGAGGTCGGGCGAGATTTTTTTCCAACTGTTGCCCCGGTCTTCGGTCATGAACAAAAACTGGGCGCCGAAGTACATCCGCTCCGGGTTGTTAGGACTGAGGTGGATGGGCGAATTCCAATTGAAACGGTACTCCGGTTCGCCCTCTGCAGGCAGCGGGCGGATGTCCTTTGCCTGCCCATCGGATTTGTTGTAGCGGACGAGGTAACCGCCCTGCGATTCTGAGTAAACGACGTCCGGGTCGGTGGGGTGCCGGAAGGAAAAGAAGCCGTCGCCGTAATAGCTCAGTTCCCAGTTTTTATTCTGAATGCCGCCGGCGCTGCTGCTTGGGCCGTACCAGGTGCCGTTGTCCTGGAGGCCGCCGTACACGTTGTACGGTTCCTCGTCGTCCACGCTCACGTGGTAAAACTGCGAGAGCGGCAGGTCCATAAACATTTCAAAAAGATACCCCCCGTCGAGCGAGCGGTAGCCGCCGCCGTCGGTGCCGATGATGATCTGTTTCGGGTTAGAGGGGTTGACCCAAACGGCATGAATGTCGGAATGCACGCCGCTGCCCACAGCTCGGAAGGATTCACCGCCATCCTCGCTGATAGATAGATAGAGGCCGCATTTGAACACCTTTTTTTCGTCGGTGGGATCCACGTCGAGGCGGGAGAAATAGAACGGACGCACCGTCATGTTGAAATCGCCGTTGATTTTTTTAAAAGTCTTCCCGGCATCGGTGGACTTGTAGAGGCCCTTATCTGCCTGCTTTTCCGCTTCGACGGTGAGGTAAACAACGTTGGGGTTCGAAGGAGCAACGGCAACGGCCATCCTTCCGAGGATGCCGGTGGGCAAACCGTTTTCAGTCGTGATTTTTTGCCAGGATTTGCCGCCGTCGGTTGTTTTAAAAAGACCGCTCCCCTTGCCGCCGGAGTTGAAAAAATCGGGCGAGCGTCGATGCTCCCACATGGCGGCGTAGAGTACGTTTGGATTCGTGGGGTCCATGCTCAGGTCGGCAGCGCCGGTGTTTTCATCGACGTATAAAATCCGCTGCCAGGTGGCGCCGAAGTCGGTGGTTTTATAAACGCCCCGCTCCTCGTTCGGCCCCCAGAGGTGGCCCTGCGCTGCGACGTAGATCGTGCCGGAATTGTTGGGATCGACGATGACCTGGCTGATGCGCTCGGAGTCGCCGAGTCCTTTGAATTCCCAGCTTCTGCCACCGTTGGTGGTCACGTAAATGCCGGTGCCGACGGACACACTGTTGCGCACCCACGGCTCGCCGGTGCCCACCCACACGGTGTCGGGGTGGTTTTGATCGATGCAGATGTCGCCGATGGACTGGGTGTGTTCGTCAAAAACGGGCGAAAACGAGGCGCCGCCGCTGGTGCTTTTCCAGATGCCGCCGCTGGCCGCCCCGATGTAGATCACCTGCGGATTTTTATGCACGCCGTCGAGCGTGGTGATGCGCCCGCTCATCACGGCCGGGCCGATGCTGCGGGCGTGGAGGTTGCCGAAGGAGATTTGCAGGGGTTGATTTTGAGCTGAAATGAAGGTTGCGAAGCAAAGTAAAAAGACAAGGGTAGGTATGTTTTTCATGTGCTTGTTTTTTGTTAGTTGACGTTGTTCCAAAAAAGAAAACGACCCGCCAGAGTTAATTGACGGATCGTTTTTTTCGGGGGGAGTTAGTCTTTCTTCGGCATCACGAATGAATCCTTCTCCATCGGCACGTTGAATTCCACTTTTTCCATTTTCATTTTCATAAAAGTCTGGCCATCCACTTTTTGCTCCATGGAAAGGGGCATCATCACGTCACCGACTTCCTGGTAATCGCTGACGTAAACATCCACGGCCTTGCCTTTCATCGGGCCAAAATTCACGTAGCTGCGCATCATGATGGGCACGTAGTTTTCGGCATCGAAGAAGTAGATGACCTCGTCGCCCGATTTTTTGACCATTTTGAGTTTGATGGTTTCGGCGCCGTCGATTTCTTCTTTGCCTTCCACGGTCAGGGTGTGGCCTTTGGCTTTCCAGTCGATGAGTTCGTCTTCGAACATTTGCTTGGCGGCTTCTTTCGTCTCATCATCGGTCTTTTTGGAAGGCTCGGTGCTGCCCATGAACGGGTTGATGGTCCAGGCTGTTTCGCCGTCGAAAGCCTCGACGTATTGCTGGCCCTGGATGCTGACTTCAACTTTTTGCAGGTTGGGCCGCATGGAAGAAACAGTGACGGGAAAGGTCATGCCCATGTTTTCGGAAGAACCGGTGATTTTCATGGTTTTTTTAGCTTTCCAGATGTCAGGACTGCCGACGACTTCGAAATAGTTTTTCAAAATTTCATCCACGCTTTGAGCTTGCGTAAGGGTGGCTGCACACAGAAAAGCCACGAGGGTGAGGATTCCGGAGAGTTTTTTCATGTTTGAAATAATTTTGTTTTCGAAATGAAAGTTTTGTCCGAAAAAACAGAATCTTTCCGGAAGTGTTACCGGAATTTTTACAAAACCTTTGTTTTTTGCGACCAATGAGATTTGGACGGTCGATCGATTTGATTTGGAAAATGTTAAAATAAAGGCGGAAGGGCGGTCGTTCAGAAAAAGATAAAGCCCGGCAAACAGTCGCCGGGCTTTTGCTTTCAAAGGTTTAACTTAGCAGAAAATCGCATCTGATGTTTTGAGGCTTGGCTCATAAAGCATGGGAATCTAATTGATGCTTCAAGGGGAGTTTCGAAATGGTGTTTTTGATGAATCATACAGGTTAACGTTAAGACCAGTATTTCAAGAAAAGTAACAATACATTTACATATTTTTTTATAAACCAATCGTAAACCACTCATTATTATGGATAAAATAAAAATCCTCTGGGCAGACGACGAAATTGACTTACTTAAACCCCAACTCATGTTTTTGGAGAAAAAAGGCTACGACGTCGTCACCGTCACCAACGGCCACGATGCGCTGGAAGAATGCGATACGGCAAAAGATTTCGACGTCGTTTTCCTCGATGAAAGTATGCCCGGCCTCACCGGATTGGAGACCCTCGCAAAAATCAAAGAGAACAATCCGCTCCTGCCCGTCGTGATGATCACAAAAAACGAGGCGGAAGACATCATGGAGGAAGCGATCGGCTCCCAGATCTCCGACTACCTCATCAAACCGGTGAATCCCAACCAGATCCTGCTGACGTTGAAAAAAATCATCGACAATAAACGCCTCGTTCGGGAAAAAACCACTTCCGACTACCAGCAGGAGTTTCGCATGTTGTCCATGCAGATCAACAGCGGACCACGCTACGAAGAATGGGTGGAGATTTACCGCAAACTCATCAACTGGGAAATCAAAATCGACCATTCCGAATCCACTGCAATGGGCGATATTTTATCCACCCAAAAAAGCGAGGCGAACTCGGAGTTCAGCCGCTACGTGGTCAAAAATTATGAAAACTGGGTGAATGATAAAGCCGAAGCACCGGTAATGTCCCATAACCTTATGCGTCGCAAGGTTTTCCCGCAGTTGAGCGAAGAAGTACCGACCGTCATGCTGCTGCTCGACAACCTCCGCTACGATCAGTGGCGGGTTATTGAGCCGATCATTTCCGAACTTTTCCGGGTGGAAGACGAGGATTATTTTTTCAGCATACTGCCAACGGCGACGCAGTACAGCCGCAATGCCATTTTTGCCGGTATGATGCCGGTCGATATCGAACGGATGTTTCCGGCTTTGTGGAAAAACGACACGGACGAGGGCGGTAAAAACCTGCACGAAGATGAGTTTCTGAAAGCCCAGATTACCAAAACAATCCGCAAACCCATCAAGTCAGACTACACAAAAATCACCACGGTCGCCAACGCTAAGGAGTTGAATGACAATATTTTAAACTACCTGAACAACGACCTGACGGTGATCGTGTATAATTTCATCGATATGCTCTCCCACGCCCGCACGGAGATGGAAGTGTTGAAAGAACTGGCCGGCGACGAGAAGGCCTACCGTTCGCTCACCCGTTCCTGGTTCATCAATTCCCCGCTTTGGACTGCCCTCCAACGCATCGCTGAACGTGACGTTCAACTCATCGTAACTACTGATCATGGAACTATTCGGGTAAACACACCATCCAGGGTCGTCGGCGACCGGGACACGACGACCAATCTTCGCTACAAGGTGGGCCGAAACCTTCAATACGAACGCAAGGATGTACTTGATTTCCGGGATCCAAAAAATGCAGGACTGCCTCGCCCGAACGTCAGTTCGACTTTTATTTTTGCGAAGGATGACATCTTTTTCCTGTATCCGAATAATTACAATTATTATAACAATTACTACAAAAACACCTTCCAGCACGGCGGTATTTCCCTCGAAGAGATGATTTGCCCGGTGATCAGGCTAAGGTCAAAATAATGAGAGAATGATGGAATGATGGAATGAGAGAATAGGCGGGCACTGCGTTTTACCTCTTATTCCATCATTCATTCTCTCATTCTCTCATTTTCTCATTCTCTCATTGATAATGTCCCAACGAGTTCCTTCCCTTTTCATTACCGAGAGCCCGCTTGGCGGCCGGGGCGTTTTTACCGGCGAGGCACTGGAGGCAGGAAGTTTGATTGAAATTTGCCCGGTCATCGTGCTGCCGGAGGAAGATTTGCCGGTGATTCATGGCACGAGGCTGCACGATTATTATTTTCTTTGGGGCGACGATCAAAAACAGTGCGCCATCGCTCTGGGCAACGGTTCACTCTACAATCACTCTTACGAACCGAATGCTCGCTATTTACTTGATTACGAGCACGATACCATTGATTTTTACTGTATCGAAAACATTGAACCTGGCGAGGAAATCACCGTGAATTACAACGGCGAACCAGACGTAAAAACGCCGGTTTGGTTTGATGAAAACAAGAAACGGGACGCATGATTTTTATGAGAAACATTTTTTACATCCTTCTCGGGCTCGCCCTTTTGTCTGCTTGTGAAAACGACATGAGCGAAGTCAACCGACTTTTTTCAAAAGAGGAAACGCAGGTGGAAACAGCCATCGGCGTGGAAATGCTGTACAGCGACTCCGCTATTTTGAAACTCCGCATCGTGGCGCCCAAGTTGGTCAGGCACCTCGACCAGCGGGAGGCCTATCAGGAATTCCCGGAGGGTTTGCAGGTCGAGTTTTTCAGCGAGGATGGGAAAACCGTAACGAGTCGACTGACCGCCAACTACGCCGAGCGCTACGAAAACGAAAACAAATTCATCATTCAGGACAGCGTCGTGTGGATCAGTGAACAAGGCGAGCGTCTGGAATCAGAAGAGCTGATTTGGGAGGAAGAAACCGACAGGGTACACACCAAAAAATTCGTCGTCATCCGCCGGCCCGACGAGATTATTTACGGGCATGGTTTCGAGTCCAATCAAAAATTCACCCAATGGCGTATCCGGGCTATTGAAGGCAGGATCAAGGCGAACAATTTGATGCAGGATTTCAAAAATTAAACTACCCGGCTTTCAACTTCAGCCAGGTTTCTTCAAGTACCAACCCCGTCAGAACAGGAACCTTCCCTCAAAACACCGCCCCCACCTGCGCCCGTCCCACGTGTACCATGTTCGCCAAGCCCGTCTTCCGCCCCTCGTAGCTGATGCCCACCCGGATGTTTTTCGCCACCTGCCGGTCGAGCGTGACGTTCCAGATGTAGTTTTTACCGTTTTGAAGGCCCTGCAAAAAAGCGAACCCGACCGGCGAATTGGCCTGCCCTTCAAACTGAATATTGACGTAGGAGAATTCCGACCGGATGCTCGTCGTGGCGCTCTGGTTAAAAGTCATTTCCCATTTCAGGTCGTTCGTGCGGGCGTTTTCGTTGTTGCCAAGTTGATTTTCGGAACGCTCGTAGCGCCAGGTGACACCCGTGCGAAAATTGTTCGACGGCTGAAAAGTCAACTGCGGCTTCGTCTCCACCGAGCGGATGCGGTAGCGGCGGTTCTCGAACTGCTCCGAATCCTGCTCGTCCGTGCCGAGCGTGATGGCCGACTGGAAACTCAGCGAGCGGGTCACGTTCCAGCGGATTTTAAAAAACTGCTCCTGCTGGCTGCGGCTCTCGAAGCCGTTCGTTTGCACCAGTTTGTTCTGGTTTTCCGACATGCCGAGTTGCAGGTCGTATTTCGGATCGGAGCGGTTGAAAAACAGCGTGTTGTACACCCCCGACCGGGTTGCCACGAGCGCTGTGTCCACGATGTCGAGCTGGAAGGGATTCCAGGCGCTGACGCCGTCCAGTTGCCGGACTTTTCGGGTGATTTGCAGGCTGCTTTGGGTGGAAAATTTGCTCAAAAACTTCTTCGCCCCCGTCGTATTGAACCACACGGCCTTCGGCTCCAGCCGCAGACTTTGGTTAAACGTCAGGTTGTTCGTGCGGATAAAATCGTCAGTAAAAACCGTCACCCGCACCGCATTCGCCACGTCCTGGAACGGTGCAATTTCCACCTCGTCAAATTGCACTTTGCCGTCGCCGTTACGGTCGGTCCACTGGTGCGTGCCTTCGCCGGGAGCGACTTGCAGGTAGGTAAATTCCACCTTGCGCTCCTGCCCGCTGCCGATCTCGTAACTCGTGGCGCTCTGGGCGACGCCCCGCAGCAAGTTCAGCGAGTAGTCGAGGCGGCCGAGGTAGGTGTCGGAAGGGTCGAGGTTCGTCAGTGTCGTGTCCTGGATGGCGAGCTGGCGCCAGGTGAAATTCCAGCCGAGGCGGGAGTTTCGGCTCTGCTGCCAATTGCCGTTGAGGTTCAGTTCGTCGGCGATGGTGGAGGCGGAGAAATCCACGCCGTCCGGGGCATAGTCGAAGCGGCGGAGGTAGTTGGCATTGAAACTAATTTTCTGATTTTCAGGGCTTTCAAGGTATAATTTCACCAGATCATAAAAAAAGCTGGCCGTGTTCAGCGTGTCCGGATCGCCGTTCTGGGCGCTTTTGGTGAAACGGCTGTTCTTCTCCCGCTCGCCGTACACGCCCGCCCGCCAGAACTTCGTGCCCGTGCTGTCCCTGAAAATTGGAACTGAAAAATTAGCCTTCGGCCGCACGAAGCGGCTCTCTTCCCCCGTGCTTTTTGTGTTCAAAAAATCGCCCTGCACCCACACATCGTAGCCGTTTTTTTGAAAAGAATATTTTGCAAAATTTTTCACCCCCGTGTACAGCGTATCCCGGAAAAAACCGCCGAAACGGTACTGCAAACTCCCCACCTTCGGCGAACGCAGCGTGAAACCGGAATTGATCAAATGCTCGTCCGTCTGCCGCCGTACGATGCCCACGTCGTTTTGCCCGCGGGCCACGTTCCAGTCACGGGTGAATTCAGCGGGGCGGTAGGGGTTCAGTTCCTTGAATTTTTGCTGGGTGAATTCGTAGTTGGCGTCGGTTTCCAATCTCCAAACGCCGCCCCTGACCCTGCCCCTGACCCCTAAAGGGGGACCACTTCGGGAAGAGTCCCGGTGCATTTCCCCGATTGGTTCCCCTTCAGGGGTCAGGGGCCGGGGCGGGGACGCTCCAAACTCAAACACATGCCGCACCCCCGCCGTCGCTGCCAGCCCCAGGTTGTCGCCGTCGTCGATGGGTGAGAGGCGGTTTTGGTCAAAATTGCTCAGGCCCACCTCGGCCCGCACGCTGGTGTTTTTTGAAAAATTATACTCTCCGCCCGCCGTGTAGAGTTGCTGCTGATTTGGAGCAACCAGCCTGCGCACCGGCTCGTACTGTCCCTGCGGCTGCCCCGTCAGCGGATCGGGGGCGAGCCAGCGATAGACCCGGCCATTGGCAGGCGTCTCCGTATCGAGGATGTAATTTCCATTACCGGGCCCGACGAGCGAGAAGCCAGCAGAGTATTTTGCCAAATCCTGGTTTGTGCTGAAAACCAATATGTTAGGATATAAAATGCCGTCCACCATGGTGTCCCGCAACTCGTACAACACTCTGAAAGCGCTGAATTCCTCCACCGTGTCGATGGCGCTGACGACGGCGTTGAACGAGCTGTCTCCCGCATTGCGCAGCGCCTCGATTTCAAACTCGGAAAAGTCGTCGTCGATGGGCTGCCTGCCGTCCTGCTCGGAGTAGGTGTTGAGGTAGAGGCGGTATTTTTTATGTTGAAATTCGGTGTTGAAAGCGTAGAGCGAGCGGGTGAAATTCTGCACGTTGTAGTCGAACTCCACGACGATGCGCCGGTCTTTCGTGATCAGCCGCCGGTTGGTGAAAGTCAGGTGCCCGGCGTTGTAGTCGATCACGTAGTCGGCATCGAGGCCCCGCTGCATCAGCTGGCCGTCCACGAAAACCTTCTCCGTACCTGCCAGCACGATGATGAAACGTTCGCCCTCAGCGCCTTCCAGCCGGTAGGGTCCCTGGTTACCCTCCTGTGCAGGAATGGTATTGCGGGCGAATTTGCCACGGGCAATTGCAACGCTGCCCTTTGTCAGAAGTGAGGGCTGAGACGTGAGAGGTGAGGGCCGTCCACCGTCCGCCGTCTTCCGCCCACCACCCACTTCCCACTGCCGGCTGAACGTAGCGCCTTGCAGTTTTTTAAAATAATTCATGAAATAACCGTCCGGGCGGGCCAGTTCGTAGTCGCCGGCGATGAGTTTGCTTTGGTCTTTCGATACCTGGATGAAAATCCGGTCGAACTCCCGCAACTGCTGCGTGTTGCCCTCGGGCTGGAGCGGAATGTTGTTGTCGGTGATGGCGGCGAGCACTTCGAGGTCGCCGAGGTTGCCGGCCATTTGCAGGTTGAACTGGCTGTTGAGTACCAGGTTCTGGTTGTTGCCGAAGGAGATACCACGGGTGTAATTCCCGTTGTAGTCGAGGCCTTTTTGGGGCAAAAGCGGGCGGTCCTGTTCGCCGTAGGGGTCGTAGGGCACGCCGATGAGGCGGTCGCCGGCGTCCCTTTTCAGCGTGTTCGTGTCGATGCGGGCGAGGGGGGCGGAGAGGTTGAAGGGGAGGACTCGGTATTTTACAATGATGAATGATGAATGATGAATGATGAATGTGTCAAGCCGGATGCGGTTGTTTTCGAGGGTAAAATATTGGGGTGAAATGCGCTCACCGGTGCCGGCATCCCTGACCTCGATGGAGTTGGGGACAACGGTGAGGGTGTCGAGCAATTGTGGGGTGGCGAGCACGGGCAAGGTTTTGCTGCGCAGGTTCGAAATTTGCGCAGCAGCAAAAACGGGCAACAGGGCCAAAATTAAAATGTAAAAGTTTTTGCTCATTCGCCGTCAGTCGGGTTTGGGTTACTAACGCAAATTACGGTACTTTATGACCTTGAAATGTTTTCATGGTTGCCACTTGCTTTTCAGCGGTATTCATTTTAAGGCTTTTTAAAAAACGCAACTTTGTACCATTTAAAGTGCCAAATAATACCCATATTTGTAAGCTATGGCAGACAATGCAGCAAAATATAAAACAATGACAATTTCAGATTTTGTGGCCAATGCAGCTAAACTGGACCTGGGTGCTTTCGAGAAATTGTACCAGGAACTTTCCCTTTTGCGGGCGAAGCGTAAGGGGCAAAAAATACTTCCGGCCAAAGAAGCAAGCCTGATTGAGAAAATTAACCTCAAGTTTCCTGAAGACAAATGGGAACGCTTGCAATTTCTGGATTGGAAGATGGAAAATGGCCAGTTGACCAGCGAAGAGGAAACGGAATCCCTCGCCCTGGCTTCGGAGTATGAGGACTATTATGTGGAACGTGTAAAAGCGCTCGCTGCATTGGCAAACATTCGTCAGGTCGGTATCGAAGAACTTGCTGCGCAATTCAATCTCAACAGTCCTGCCTCCAATGCCTAAGTTTTCCAGCCTCCCTGAGACAAAGCTACAGGTTGCCGAAAGAGCCATGCATTGCTGCGAGTACTGCAAGAGCATGGATAAATTTTCACCTACCGATTTTACCATTGACCACATCACGCCCGAATCGCAGGGAGGAACGGATGCTTTTGACAACCTTGCTTATGCCTGCTTCCTTTGCAACAGGTTGAAATCCGATAAATCAAACATTCTGGATGCCGTCTCCAATAACTGGACAAACCTTTTTAACCCAAGAATACAGGATTGGAACGAGCATTTTGCATGGAGTGAAGATCTGACTAAAATTATTGGCTTGAGTGCTGTCGGTAGGGTAATGGTCGATGTGCTGCAACTCAATCGCTCTAAATTGATTGCCTACCGGGAAGCTGTTATTCCCTTTGGGGTACATCCGCCGGGGTGATTCAAATAACACTTCAGTCTTTTCAAACCGGAAATGCTATACCTGACTCACATCCCACTTCCGCCCCTCTCCCACTTCGTCGAGTGGTTCTTTTTTTACGAGGGCTTTGCGCCGCCTCACACAAAGGAGAAGCGCCTGCCCGATGGCGCCGTCGAATTGCTCATCAACCTGCGGGAAGAGCCAAAACTGCTCTTCGATAATCACGACCAGGGCAAGGCAACCGAGTTTAAACGAAGCTGGATTTCGGGACAGCAGGAGGGCTATATCGTTATCGACGTGGCGGGTGAGTCGTCGATGATGGGCATCCGTTTCAAGCCGGGTGGGGGCTGGCCGTTTTTCCCTTTTCCCATGTCGGAAATACAGAACGGCGTGGTGGAACTCGACCTCATCTGGGGCCGGGAAGCGCATTTTTTACAGGAAAAACTGGTGGCAGCAAGTTCTCCGGCATTGAAGTTTCACCTGCTTGAAAACTTCCTGCTCGACTGGGCAAACGGGCAGCTCGACGCCAATCCCTACATCGACTTCGCCGTGCAGGCACTGCAACATCCCGGCGAGGATTTTTCGATAAAATGGCTCACGCAAAAAACCGGCATCAGCCACAAGCACCTCATTCGCACATTCGACAAATGCATTGGCGTGAAGCCAAAAATGCTGGCCCGCATCCTCAAGTTCCAGAAAGCCATCCACCTGCTCGAACAACGCCAGACCGTCAAATGGACCGACCTCGCCTACGACTGCGGCTATTTTGATCAGGCGCATTTCATCAAAGAATTTCAGCAATTTTCGGGCATCAACCCCACCAGTTATTTTGACGTCAGGGGTGAAAGCATCAACTACCTCCCTGTTTGAGGTCAATTTTTTACAATACTCTCCGGCTTGTTTTTGCCAACTTTGCTTTCTCTTTTTATCAAAAAAGCAAACAACGTTATGATTTTCAACAAACTATGCTGGGCAGCAGCGGCCGGTATTGCCCTTACCTCCTGTTTCACCAAAGCCCCGAAAAACGCCGCATCGGAAAGCCTGAACGATTACAAGATCGCCTACAACGTTTTTCACGATGAAGAAAAAGACGACTACGAAGTCTTCACCATGAATCCCGACGGCACCGGCAAAAAGAACATCTCCAACTCGCCCGGCGTGGACTGGGTTTATTACGCCTGGAAGGACAAAATTTATTTCATCTCCGACCGGGACACCTGCCACCGTTGCTATTTTTTGTATGAAACAAATGCCGAAGGCGAGAACATCCGAAAGGTGACGGACTACCGCCTCGCCGATAGCTGGATGGGCAGCCGCTTCAACGGCAAAGAACTGATTATCAAGCCATGGAGCAAGCTCGACAGCGTTTTTTACATCATCAATATTCAAACGGGGAAGCTGGTCTCGACGGTCAATCCCGGCCTGCCATACCAGACCGACCCGATCTTTTCACCGGACGGGAAGCAAATCGTTTTCCGGGGTTCTCACTCGAAATTTACCAAAGAAAGAACCCACCTCGATGAGCTTTTTATCATCAATGCCGATGGCACAAACCTGCGTCAATTGACCACCTACCCAGCCACCGACACGACTGCCCAATGGCACAACTACCACGCCGGGCCACCCTTTTGGGAGCCGAACGGCAATTTCATCTCTTACATTTCAAAACAAAAAGGCAAGTACAACATTTTCACCGTAACGCCGGGCGGCAAGGTGGAACCCAAATTCCCCGGTGAAACCATGAGCGAAGGCTGGCACGCCTGGTCGCCCGGCGGCAACTGGATTGCCGTGGAAATGAAAAACGAGAAGGACAACTACGATGTCTATCTGATGAAAAAAGATGGAACTGGCAAGGTGCGTCTGACGAATGATCCGACGTATGAACAGGCGCCGGTGTTTGTGAGGAAGTGAATTACGCTATCGTTTGGATTTTTTGGCAGCAGGTGCAGATGGAGTAGTTTCTTCAAAAACAACACCCCTGTAAATGCGGGACAAAGAAAGACTGATGCCAAGACTTGTTAATTCGATGGAATCTTCCAGCCCCTCTGCAATTTCACCGATGAGCCATTTGCCATCTTTTTTGATAAAAGTCTCCACTAATGGTTTGGACTGCGTGACGAGTACGTATTCCTGCAAGCTGGGCAGGGTGCGGTAACGCCGGAATTTATCGCCCCGGTCGTAAGCTTCGGAATCGGGTGAAATTACCTCGACTACCAGCGTAGGGTTTAGTAACATGCCCACCCGGTCAGTTCTGAATTCAGGCTTCCCGGCAACGACGGCCCCATCAGGCATCACAGCCCTGTCGAATTCGGGTAGGTAAATGCGGATGTCGCTGTTGTAAACGTCCCAATCTTTTCCCGCTTGTTCAAGGGTAATATTGAGCTCTGTAATTACGAGTCCTTTGATTTTGCTGTGAGATGCGGTTCCGCCTGCCATAGGGATAAGTTTTCCTTTATAGTATTCGTGGTTTACCATGGACAATTCTTCCATTTGGAGGTACTCCTCGATGGTGTACAACCTATCCCGCTTTTCGTTTCCCAGTGGTTTTGCTGCTGCTGTCACTGACATAATGGAGAATTTTTCGCAAGATAATTTTTTTCAAAAAGAAAAACTACCTGCATTACCCAAGACAACATTCCGAAATCTCGAAGATTTCGGAATGTTGTGACCACTTCACACCCGCATCCGCTCCTGCATGATCTCCGCATAAGTTTTATAATCCAGGCTGGCCGGTGAGGAAACCATGAAAATATCGCCTGCTTCGCTGCTTTCGACATGCAGTTCGTCAGTCTCTTTCACGATAACAAAATCGTCCGCCTTGACCGCTTCGCCGTTGATTTTGAAACTGCCGCTGATCACGTACAGCGAGTGGACTTTCTCTTTTGAAACAGGCCGTCTGTAATCTGCATTTTCAAAACGGAAACGAAGAATTTCCAGTCCCGGCGTATCGAGCGTAATAGGCGCACCGTCGCCGATGTAGGTTTGCACGGATACGTCGCCGTCTTTCGTTACGGGCAGGCTCTCAGCCTTGTAGTCGTCGTAGGAGGCAGGCTGATTCATGGTTTTGGACAAGTTCGGGTCGAACCAGATTTGAAAAATAGCGCCTCCGTTTTCCAGGTGTTCGGCGTGGCTGATGCCGTTGCCGGCCCGGATGATCTGAACGTCGCCGGTGGTCAATGGACGCCATTCACGCAGGCCGGTGTCGTAATGGCGGATATTGCCTTTGAGAACGAAGGACATGATTTCAAAACCCTCGTGCGGGTGCAGACCGATGGTACTGTCGGTGTTTGCCTCGGCGTAAGCCCAGTAAAACAGGTTGGAGTAAGGCCGGATGATACCGCCCTCCCGTGGGAAGCCGATGGGTTTGTTTTCAACGATTTCGCCGCCATTGAAGGCGCCACGGGCTTGTCTTTCTTTCGGAATGATCTGGATGGACATAAAATGGATGGTTGAATTGTTCGATTGTTAGATTGTTGTTTTTGGAAACACCTGCACCAGGAGAAGGTTTAGCAACGGTTCCCGTATGAACAATTGGCAAAATAACAATTCAACAATCCAACAATCCAACCATCATCTCCCTACCTTTGCAGGTCAAAATTTTAAACTCATCCAATGGCAGAAGAAAAAAAGCGCACAGAAATCAACGAACTCGGCGAGTTCGGCCTCATCGACCATTTGACCCAACATTTTAAAATTCAAAACCCCTCCTCCCTCAAAGGCGTGGGCGACGACGCCGCCGTGATCGACAACGGCAGCCACCTCACGGTCGTCTCCACCGACCTGCTCGTGGAGGGCATTCACTTCGACCTGATGTATTTCCCGCTGAAGCACCTCGGCTACAAATCCATCGTCGTCAACCTCTCCGACATTTACGCCATGAACGCCCAGCCGAAGCAGGTGACCGTCAGCATCGCCATTTCCAACCGCTTCAGCGTGGAGGCGTTGGATGAAATTTACGAAGGCATGCGCCTCGCCTGCGAACACTACGGCGTGGACCTCGTGGGCGGCGACACGACCTCCTCGCTCAAAGGCCTCATCATCAGCGTCACCGCCATCGGGCAGGGCGAAAAGGATAAACTCACCTACCGCAACGGCACCAAACCCGGCGATCTGCTCTGCGTGACGGGCGACCTCGGCGCCTCCTACCTCGGCCTGCAAATCCTGGAACGGGAGAAAAAACTCTACCTCGAAAACCCCGGCATCCAACCCGAACTGGAGGACCAGCAGTACATCATCGGCCGTTTCCTGAAGCCGGAGGCCCGCAAGGACATGGTCGAAATTTTTGAAAAAGCCAACCTCGTACCCACGGCCATGATCGACGTGTCCGACGGCATTTCCTCCGACCTGATGCACATTTGCAAGCAATCCGGCGTGGGCGCCATCATCGAGGAGACGGGCATCCCCATCCACAACGACACGAAAATGCTGGCCCTGAAATTTCAACTCAACCCCGTCACCTGCGCCCTGAACGGCGGCGAGGACTACGAGTTGCTTTTCACCATCGACCCGAAGGATTTGGATAAACTCCGGGTGCTGCCCGACATCTACATCATGGGTGAAATCACCGAGGCGAGCGAGGGGCTGAAACTGCACACCAGCGGCGGCAAACGCCACGACCTGACGGCGCAGGGGTGGAAGCATTTTTAGGAATTGCCAACCTGACCGGTCTCTTGAAAAAACCTGCCTTGGCACCCAAGGCAGGTTTTTTTTATTAAAAATTGATTATCAGGAACTTACGTTTTAAAAAGTGCTTTTAAAGTGGAAGACTACACTAAACGGTGCTATATAAAATTTACTAATTTAATTTTAAACATGGTCGGAACATTATCCAACCATCAACTTGGGTCATTCAACTCATCTCACCCCTCGAAGGGAAGGCCTGGCGGGAAAGGGAGGGGCTATGATTGGATGACCCAAGTTGATGTCCCCGCCAGGGGTTTTATATTTTCAAATACTTCGTCAGCCTTTCTTCAAAGATAATGGACAGCTGCTGTATGACCAAAGGCCAACCGTTGACAGCCTGCTTTGTCCATTTTTGGGTGATGTCCATGGACAGCAGATAAACCAGTTTCAGAACAGCAGTATCGGAAGGAAATACGCCTTTGTTTTTAGTGTGCCGGCGTATCTGCCGATGGTAACTTTCAATTGCATTATTGGTATAAATAGCTTTACGAATCGCCAGTGGAAAATCAAAATAAGTACTCAGATTGACCCAGTTATTTTTCCATGAACGCACTACCACCGGGTATTTCTTTTTCCATTTTATCTCCAATTCCTTTAAGCTGTTTTCAGCCCGGTCCAGGCTCGTAGCCTGATAAACAGCTTTTAAATCCTCCAGGACTTTGCGCTTATCTTCATGGGTCACGTAGCACAGGGAATTTCGGATTTGATGGACGATGCACAACTGCACACGGGCTTTGGGAAACAGACTTTCAATGGCCTCGGTAAAACCCGTCAAGTTATCCGTACAGGCTATCAAAACGTCCTCCAGACCCCGGCTTTGCAGGTCGCTCAGTACGCTCAACCAAAATTTCGAACTCTCATTTTCTCCAATATACAAGCCCAGCAATTCTTTCTTCCCGTCCGTTTTTATCCCAATGATATTGTACAACGCCTTCGTTTTTACCCGGCCATCTTCCCGGACCTTAAAATGGATCGCATCTAAATATAAAATAGGATAGACTGCATCCAGCGGGCGGTTGCGCCATGCTGTCATCTCTGGAAGCACCTTGTCCGTAATCTGACTGATTTTACCATGTGAAATGTCCAGATCGTAAATCTCTGACAAATGGGCTTTTACATCTTCGTACGACATGCCACGGGCATATAAACGAATGATTTTATGCTCTAAATCATCTCCTAAAAATATCGCTCTTTTAGGGACAATCTCCGGTTCAAAACTCCCCTCCCGGTCACGGGGCGTGTCCAGTTCAAACTGGCCACTACTGGTCCTGACCTGTTTGCTGCGCTTACCGTTCTTGCGGTTGCCTTTTTGACGCTCAGCGTCACTAAGGTGGTGGGCCATTTCCCCTTCCAGGGCTTTTTCCAAAAAGCGCTTGAGGATAGGCGTCATGATCCCCTCTTTTCCTAAGAGCGCTTCGCCTTGCTTTAATCGCTCAATCGCTTCTTCTTCAAATTTTTTAAAATCAAATTCCTCTTTCATGTGTCAAGTTTATGCGGAATGATAAAAAATTTTCTTGACACCGTTTAATGAAGTGACTCTTTAAAGTACTTTTTACCGTACTCTTTAGCTACTCGTTTCGACCTTTTTACTACGAGTATGGACCTATAAGGTACTCGTTTGGACCTTTTAGGTGCGAGTATGGACCTGTAAAGTACTCGTTTGGACCTTTGAAGTCGGGTAATATACTTTAAAGCTTGAGTAAAGTACTTTTAAAGTACTCGTTTGGACCTTTTAGGTGCGGGTATGGACCTGTAAGGTGCTCGTTTGGACCTTTTAGGTGCGAGTATGGACCTGTAAGGTACTCGTTTGGACCTTTTAAGTGCAGGTATGGACCTGTAAGGTACTCGTTTGGACCTCTCAAGTATCCGTTTGCGGTTTTTTACATCAAAAATTGAGGGAGAAATATTAAAAGGCGAGGCGGAGATCGTACGTTTCAGCTAAAGAAGTCCAGTCATAGCGCTCCATCAGCGCCCGGCCGGCGAAGGGGCGGGCTCGGTCATATTCCAGAACGGCCCGTTTGAGCATGGGGTAAAACTCCGCCTCATTTTCATAAAAATGCTGCTCGTGCAGGCCAGCCGGCAGGTGTTCAGGATAGGCCAGCCGCCGGGGAAGGATGGGGTAAGTATCACAAAAAATCGCCTCCACCACACTGCCGCCGAAAAAATCCTGGCGGCTGGTGACGGGCAGTATGTCGGCCTGCCAGATCCAGCGGGCGTAGGTTTCAAAATCTTTGGCGTAGCCGAAATGCAGGATGTTCCCGGCCAGTTCATTTTTTATTTGGGTGAAAACGGGCGGGCTTTTCTGAAATTTTTCACCCAAAACCACCAGTCGGAAGTCGCAGCCCTCCGCCTTCAGCCGCAGCAGCGCCTCGAAAAACGCCTGCGGATTTTTATCGTACTCCCAGCGATGGTTCCAGAGGACGACGGGCGGGCCGTCCTGCCGTTTTTCAAAAAAAGGAAGAAACCGCTGAAGGTCCATGCCCAGGTGCAGGGTTTCACTTTTGCGGGCGATCCGCTCCACGTTTTCCAACCCCTGGTGGTCGGGGAATTGTTTCAAAAAACCGGGCAGCGCACCGAGGAAGGCATTTCGATGAAAACCGGAGTTGAAAAACACCCGGTCAGCCGCCAGGGCGCCGGTGTAATTGATGAAGCCGTACTGGTTGTTGCGGTCGAGTTTTACGTCCTCGTCGGTGGGCGACCAGGGGTAGGTGATCTGGTTTTCATGAAAATAAATGGCCGCCGGGATGCCTGAACTTTTCGAGCGGGTGAGGGCGAGGAAGGCCGTCAGGTCGAGCAGGTCGGTGGCGAGGAGGAGGTCAGGACGGTATTTTAGTTGTAAAAACTGCTCCGCCAGTGTGACGGCCCCGCCGAACATGCGCCACTTCCAGTGGCGGCCCGGCAGCGAGAGGATTTCCACCTCATGGCGGCTATGGCGTTGATAGCCTTCGGCCCATTGGCGGTGGCTGCCGGTGAAAAATGGTTCGAGGAGGAGGATTTTCATGGGGCGAAGGTAAGGTGCAAAGGCAGGCTGCGAGGTGTGTTTTGTTGTAAAAAAACCGTTCTGGCAGGGTTGGGCGCCGGTTTTCTTTTTAAAAAAAGCTTAATATTTCCTGCCTTCCGAAAAAACGCCTTTGTTTTGCAGGTAAACGAAACCGTAGTTTGCAGATCAACCCTGACCATAAACAACCCCTGCCTGACTGCAAGCTGCACACTAAAACTACCCACTGACATGCATTGGATCGACTGGACTGTCATGCTTGCCGTTCTGGCCGGCATCATCGCTTACGGCATTTGGAAAACCCGCAGCGTTCGAACTGCACAGAGTTACCTCAAAGGCGACCGGGAACTAAGCTGGTGGACGATCGGCCTGAGCGTGATGGCCACGCAGGCCAGTGCGATCACTTTCCTCAGTACGCCGGGCCAGGGTTACGACGACGGTATGCGCTTCGTGCAGTTTTACTACGGCATGCCGCTGGCCATGATCCTGATCTGCATTTTCATCCTGCCGATCTACTACCGGCTCAATGTTTACACGGCTTACGAGTACTTGGAGAATCGTTTTGATCAAAAAACCCGGACGCTGGCGGCGGTGCTGTTCCTGTTTTCGAGGGGTATGGCGGCGGGTTTCACCATCTCCGCTCCATCGATCATTCTGAACAACATCATGGGCTGGAACCTGCACACGACCATTGTGCTGATTGGTCTGGCCGTCACCTTTTACACGGTGATGGGCGGCACGAAAGCGGTGAGTTTCACCCAAAAGCAACAGATGACGGTGATGCTCGGCGGGCTGATACTGGCGGCGATCCTCATCGTTTTCAACCTGCCGAAAGACCTGTCGTTTGGGGAAGCAGTCGGCGTGGCCCGTGAGATGGGTAAAATGGAAGCCCTCGACGTGGAGTTCGACCTGTCGAATCGCTACAATATCTGGTCGGGGATGATCGCTGCGCTGTTCCTTTTCCTGTCGTATTTCGGCACCGACCAGTCGCAGGTGCAGCGCTACCTGACGGGGCGCTCGCTGCGGCAGAGCCGGGTGGGGCTGCTGATGAACGGTTTCATCAAAATTCCGATGCAGTACCTGGTGCTGTTTACAGGCGTGATGGTTTTTATCTTTTTTCAGTTTGTAAAACCGCCAATTCATTTCAACCAGGCCAACCTGACAAAACTCGAAGCTGCGACCAACTACCAGCCACAGTACGAAAGCCTGAAGCAACAACACGATGATGTTTTTGAAAAAAAGCAGGCAGCGGTGTTCGATCTCGTCGGGGCGCTTCGCCAGGACGATCCTTCGGCTATCGAAAAAGCGAGGGCCAACGTGATGTCGATGGAGCAGCAGGACCGCCAGGTGAGGGCGGAAGTGGATAACCTCCTGACGGAAATTGCAAACGAAAAAGGCACGCCCATCGAGACCAATGACCGGGACTATGTTTTCATTACCTACGTCATCAACTACCTGCCGAGGGGCGTGGTGGGGCTGTTGTTTGCCGTGATCTTTTGTGCGGCCATGTCCTCCACGGCTTCGGAGTTGACGGCCTTGTCCACAACGAGTGTGGTGGATCTCTACCGCCGTTCGTTCCGGCCCGACGAAACAGACGAGCATTACCTGAAAGTATCGAAAGGATTTACGTTCGGGTGGGGCGTGGTGGCGATCATGTTTGCGGCCATCGCTTCGCTTTTCGAGAACCTGATCCAGGCGGTGAACATCGTCGGGTCGTTGCTCTACGGCACAATCCTGGGGATTTTCCTGGTGGCATTTTTCTTTAAAAGAATTTCGGCCACGCCCGTTTTTATCGGTGGCCTCGTTGCTGAAGCAGCGGTGATAGCCGTGTATTTCTGGGACCGTGCTGACGGAGTGGAGGATATCGGATTTCTGTGGCTGAACCCGATCGGGTGTGCGGTGGTGATTGGTGTGAGTTTTATCCTGCAGCAATTTGCAGGGAAGAAGCCTGAGGGACAGGTTTAAAAGGGTAGAGTTTAAGGGTTTAAACAGCAATCTTTTAAACCCTTAAACTATTCAATTTTACACTGAAGTTACTTCCCGGCAGCCTTAGCGACAGCCTTCTCCAATTCTTCCTCGTCACCGGGCACGTAGCCATTGTGTTCGTAGATGATATTTCCTTTTTTATCGGCGACCAAAGTTTGGGGGATGGTTTGGAAATTAAAAGCAGTGCGCATGGCTTCTTCATTACCGGCAAAAATAGTGTACTCCCAGCCTTTCGACTCTACGATGCCGGGTACTTTCGGCAGCGCCCGCTGATTGTCGATGGTAATGGCAAGCAATTCGACATTGTATTTTTCCTGCCACTCTTCGTAGTATTCAGCCACCGTGTCCAGTTCTTTTTTGCAGGGCGAACACCAGGTAGCCCAGAAGTCGATGATAATGACTTTGCCGCTTTTTTTGGCGTATTCCTGGAGGTTGACGGTTTGGCCGTCGAGGGTTTTAACGTTTACATTCGGGATTGTTTTCTGAGCCTGTACACTGAATACGAGACAGATGAAAAACAGAAGAGAAAATGTCGCTTGCTTCATATTTCCTTTTTTTTATTTGGTGAAAAACTTAATTGCGAAAGTTGATTGGCTAACTTTGAGCCCCTCTAAGTAAGAGCGCAAAACTATCCCGAATTCCATTCTAATCTATTTCAGGCAGCAAAATTAACCTGCCATTAACGACTTTTCAGATAAAATAAAACGAAATTATTCCAACATGGGCACAAGACTTTGGCTTTCATTCGTGTTTTTGACGTGCATGCTGCAAATGGTCACGGCGCAGAATGAAAATGCAAATAATGATGGAGGACGCCTCAGCGGCAACCTTTCTCTCAACGGTAATTTTTTCATGAGAGATACAGTCATCGGAGCTTCCAACACTCCACAATACGACCGGCAACTCTTCGGCGCTGACTCCTGGCTCAATCTGAATTATCAAAACTGGGGCTTCGACATCGGCCTGCGTTTCGATATGTTCAACAATTCAAACCTGCTCAATCCGATCGGATCATTCAATGGCGCCGGCATCGGGCAGTGGTATGTGAGTAAAAAAATCCACAAACTCGGCATCACCGGCGGGTATATTTATGACATTATCGGCAGCGGTATCATCTTCCGGGCCTACGAGGAGCGGCCGCTGGCTATCGACCAGGCACTGTATGGTGTCCGCCTGACTTATGACATCCTGCCCGACTGGAAAATCAAAGCCTTCACGGGTCGCCAAAAACAGCAATTCGACACTTACAAAAGTGTGCTTAGGGGTTTGAATCTTGACGGGTTCATCAGTCTCGATTCATCTGGCGTGACCCTGGCGCCAGGCTTTGGTGTTGTTAGCCGTACCATCGATGATGGCTCGATGAATAACCTGGTAGCAACGCTCAACACTTACCGGAAGGAAGATATTGTTGAAATGTTCCCGGACACCCTCCCCGGCGGAAACGCCGGCCCGAATTACAATACTTACGCTGTTTCATTTTACAATACGCTCACGGCCGGGCCTTTCGCCTGGTATCTCGAAGGAGCCTATAAAACGAAGGATGTCATCGTCGACCCCTTCGAAGAACGAGTCGCCGTGACAGGAGACACCATCCTGGGAAGGTACATCAACAAGGCAGGTAGCGTCATTTACACCAGCCTCAGCTATGCCAACAAAGGACTTGGCATAACCGTGGAAGGCAAGCGAACCGAAAATTTTGATTTTCGTACCCGCCCACAGGAGGAAGGCGTGCGAGGGCTCCTGCACTACATTCCGCCGATGGCAAGGGTGAACACTTACCGCCTGCCAGCCCGCTACGCAGCGGCCACGCAGTTTGTTGGTGAAATGGCCGTTCAGGCCGATGTGCGCTACCGGGTGAATAAAAGCCTGAGCCTGCTGGTCAATTTTTCCAACATCACCAACCTGAAAGACGAGCAGCTCTACCGGGAAATTTTTACGGAATTTTATTATAAATACAAACGCAAATGGACGCTGACTGCCGGCGTGCAGTTTCAGGACTACAACCAGGAGATTTACTTCGGAAAACCTAAGGCTAAACCTATCAAATCGGTGACGCCATACGCTGACTTTCTTTACAAATTTGACCGCAAGACCTCCATCCGTTTCGAAGCGCAATACATGCATGTGGCTAAAACTGAAGTTTCACCCACGGAATCAGTTCGGGAGGATTACGGCAGCTGGGTGTTTGGACTCGTTGAATTCAGTCTTGCACCACATTGGTCATTTACGGTGTCCGACATGTTTAACATCGCTCCCGGAAAGATTTCGCCAGTTGACGGACAAACCGGCGAGGAAAAGAAAATTCATTACCCCCGTTTCGACGTTTTTTATACCAACAAGGCCAACCGTTTTTCACTGAGTTATGTAAAACAAGTGGAAGGTATCGTCTGCTCCGGTGGTATCTGCCGGCTTGAGCCGGCCTTCAGCGGGGTGAAAATGACGGTGAACTCAACATTTTAAAATCGAAAAAATCGCCAATCATGATATCTCGTATTATCTTTTTTGTAGCTGCTGTTTTTCTTTTCGCTGCCTGCGATGAAGTTTCTCCGATTGTCACCGGATCCATGGGGCCGACAGACCCCGGACCCGACCTCGGCAACCAGAAGCGCCAGGTTTTAATCGAAGAATTTACGGGCGTAAAATGTGTGAACTGCCCGGCAGGCAGCCAGGAAATTGATGTGCTCCTGAGCATACATCAGTCGCAACTCATCGCTGTTTCCATACACGCCGGCGATTTTGCACCGCCTTACCAGGCCAGCAAATACGACTTCAGAACTCCGGAAGGCAACGGCATTCTGAGCTACCTCGGCGAACCGTTCGGATACCCGACGGCCGTTGTAAACCGCCGGTTGTTTGACGGGCAATTTGACCTCCAGTTGGGGAAAAGCGAATGGGCCGGCTATATCGCCGAAGAAAAAGCGATACCGCCAAAAGTCCGCATCGGCATCGAGCCGGACTTCAACGGAGCCAATCGCAACCTCGAAATCAAAGTGACTTTGCTGGTGGACGAAACCATCACTGAGCCCGATGTGCGCCTTAGCGTGATGATTACTGAAAATAATATCGTGGATTTGCAGCTAACGCCATCCAGCTCCGAGCCCAAGGCTGATTACATCCACAAACATGTGCTGAGAGACATGGTGACCAATTTTGACGGCCTGAAACTAACGGAATCGCTGGTCGAAGGCGCCGAAATTACCAAGACTTTCAACTTCACCCTGCCCGACACGTGGAAAGAGGAAAACTGCGAAATCGTAGCATTCGTAAGCCTGTCAGGTGCAAATAAAGATGTGTTGCAAGCCCATCAGGTCCACGTTGTTGAATGACAAGTGCAGGTTTTAACATTGAAGATTTTCAGGGAATCATGATCTTCAGGCTGTTTTTTAAAATGCCCATCTTCACGGGCGTTTCCCCCAAAAACTCTCCGTCTGCCTCTGCCAAAACCGGCTGACCGTCGAGTGATTTCACCAAAATTTCCTCCGCCTGATGCAGAGAAACCGCCGGGTGCCAACCGATTTTACCCAGGTAAAAAAGTGGGGTGATAAGCAGAACTTCCAGCTTACTCACCCGCTTGACCAGCGTCAGTGCCAGTTTGCCGTCGTTGGGCTCGGCATGCGGCACAAGCTGCAGGCCACCGCCGGAGTAGCGGCAGACACCGATATTGATCGTGTAAAATTTGTTATCGACCTCCCGGCCATCGAACAAAATGCTTGAATGAGGAATTTTAAACTGAAAAAGACACCGAAAAACGAGGAAAAGGTAAAGCAGCGTGTTGGATACCCGTGATTTGTACTCGTCCGCCTTATTTGCCACGTACCCATCGTAGGACAATCCGGCGACGTTGAGGAAATATCTTTTGTGTTCTTCACCGTTTTTTTGGAATACCATCCAACCAATATCCTGAAATGACGTTCTCCCTTGTTGAAAAAACTGGAGCCACTGCCCGGAATTTTTTGGAATCCGGTGCGTTTTTATCCAGTCATTACCCGTGCCAATGGGCAGGAGAGTAAACGTAACTTCCTCCGCAGGGCAGGTGGTTTGTTGAAAAATTCCGTTGACAACTTCGTGTGCCGTACCATCGCCTCCCACAGCCACAAGGTGGCGAATGCCTTCGGCAATGGCTCTGCCTGCCAGTTCGGCAGCATGAAGTTTCTTTTCGGTAAAAACAACGTCATAGCAGATCCCTGCTTTTTTGAGCGAGTCTTCCAATGCAGGCCATTTTTTGAGTGCCCGCCCGCTTCCTGCAGCGGGGTTGACGATGAAACGCCAGTGACGATGGTTATTTTCGTTTTGTTCTAACCTCATCGTGGTATGAGGATTGCATTGTTTAAGTGTTAAAAAGTTGAAAATGTTTAATTGGCTAATTTTCAGCTTTTTTAAAAAATGAAAGTCTGGAACTATGAAAATTCTGATGGTTTGCCTTGGCAATATTTGCCGTTCCCCGCTTGCCGAAGGCATAATGACGCACAAAGTAAAACAACTTAACCTGAACTGGCAGATAGATTCTGCCGGCACAGGAGCCTGGCATGTCGGAGAACTCCCCGACCGGCGCTCGATTGCGACCGCCCGAAAGTATAGTATTGATATCACCGGGCAGCGTGCCCGCCAGTTGAAGCCGCACGACCTCGATCGCTTCGACCTGATCCTCGCAATGGATAGTTCTAACTACCAGAACATCCTGCGATACGCAATTTCAGAAGATCAAAAACAGAAGGTTCACCTCATCATGAACTTTGTCAATCCCGGCCGAAACCAGAACGTGCCCGACCCTTACTGGGACGACAACGGCTTCGAGCAGGTATTTCAAATGCTGGACGAAGCTTGCGATAAAGTCATCGAGCATTTTGAAGTGGAGGTTTGAAGTTCGGGAGATTCAACCTTTGCAGGGATTTAGCCAGGCTCCATCGACCGTTGCATCCTCCGCCGAACTTCTCAAAACCCCGGAATGTACTCAACATCATCTTCGACCACAGGTACCACTTCGCCTTCATCCTCCCAGCCTTTTGGCTCTCTCAACATATTGAGCGGCGCTCCGAATGCCTTGATCAGCTCTGCCCGGATGCGGCGTTTCTGGCTCTCACTTTTTTCAAAATTATCTTTCACCTTCCGTTTGTTGGACTCGTAACTGAACTTATCGAGCGTACCCGATACGTTAAAATACATATTGAAAAAGCCGTTTTCCTTGGCCGGTATTGGCTCCAGCTTGTTATTTTGCTTCTTAAACTTATTGGCCAGCACCTGCCCGGCATTCACCTTGATGTTGTAGTCAATTTTATCATCAAACGTCTGTTCTCCGGAGACGGTCATGTTCATGGCGTTGTTCTGAATGAACATGGCGGGCAGGTAAAATGTGCTGTTTTTTATCTCCAGCCAGTTCTGCATGTCTTCGAGCATAACGTTTCGCAGATCGCTGATGCGGGCGTAGTCAGAGAATTCTTCCAGTATTTTAAAGTTTTTCAACTCGCCGTTCTTGATGCCGACGCCAGCCCAAACGTGCATTTTATCCATCAGAAAATTCCCGGTTGAATCCCAGAACGTATGGATGAGCATCTTGGCGTTCATGGAGCCGTTGATATTTTCTGCTTTGAGGACATCCTGTCCGGCATTGTTGGTTTGCTGAAAAAACTTTTTGACGTTGATGCGGTCACAGTCAAGTTTGGCTTCCAGGCGGGGCTCTTTTTCGAAAAATAGCGTTCCGTCAAGTGCGAAAGTGCCGTCCATACCTTTTGCGTTTCCCTCGATGCGCATTTGGGAGTTTTCGATCGTCAGTTTTCCGGAAAAATCCTTCCCTTCTATTTTATTGTAGGTAAAATCTCCGACCCGGGCGTTGAAAGTGCCTTTGAGAAAATCGGTGACACGTTCACGTTTTTCATTTTTCTTGACCGTGAGTGAGTCAAAAACTTCCTGCTGCACTTCTCCCTCCTTCACCGGCACATCCGTCAGTTTGATCAGCCGGGCAATATCCATAACCGGCGATTCAAGCTCTGCCTGAAATTCGAGCACGGCGTTTTTTGAGTTGAGTGAGTCGGCCAGTAATACAGGCAGCAGATTTTTAGCAAAACCTTTCAGGATGATTTCACTTCCTGCACCTTCAATTTTAAGGCCTTCCAGCGTCATCAGGTTATCCTGAAAATGCAAGAGCCCCCGGTCGATGACCATTTTTTCTTCGTTGATCTTAAGCGTAGCATCATCAAAATTGATATCTCCACTCATTGCCACTGAAAAAATATTGTTGGTGTTGATCATGTCCTTGTAAAGCCCGTTGACTTTCAGGTTCCTGATCTCAATTTCACCACTGCCATCCACGATGGCGGGGTTGTTGAACAACCCGTAAATATCCCTGATCGGCAGAGCCCCGTCAGCTTTTAAATCGACCATGGGGTTGTCGAGGTTTTTGATGGTCAAATCCAGCGTGATAAGCTCCCGGTTGAGGTATCCCTTGAAATTTTTTATTTCAAAAATGGAATTTTGATTGCTACGGCCTTCCCCGTTGGTGAAATTAGCCTGAAACGACACATCCTTGAATGGCTCTCGCAGGCGAGGGCTGGTAAGTTTGCCGTCATCAAGACCGAACTCAAAATTAATAGAAGGTCGTTCGGCAGCGCTCAATTTTCCTTTAACGATGGCATCGAACTGGAACTTGCCAGTACTGGAAAAATCGCCCAGTGTGCTCAGATATTGTTCGGGGAGCAGTGCAATGACAGACTCCAGATTGGCATCTTCGGCCATGGCCGTCAGGTCGAAATCAGAGAAATTTTTATAGGATTGCACATAGCCCTGCACGTTGTAAGTATTGTCCATCACCGTGATCCGGGCTTGCTTAAAATCATATTTACCAATTTCCAAATCAACGGAAATAACAGCATCGTAGCCCCATTTTTTTCCGGCAAAATAGCGGATGCCATCAAAGTCCATGAAGTTTGATACAAACTCAGCCTTGCTTTTCAGATCAAACTGCTTGTTGGAAAATTCGCCGGAAAAGTCAGCCTTACTCACCTGGGTCAACACTTCCTGCTTGAGTTTATCGTCCCGGTAGGCCAATTCAATGCTTTCCAGTCGGGCTTTTTCCAGTGAAATGTTGAAGTCGCTTTCTGTTTCGTCAGTTGTTTCCTTGAAAATATCGTAGTTGGCCTTCCCACTTTTGTTGATATGAATATTGAGCGCACCATCCCGAATGGTGACGGAATGCACTTTTACATTTGACCCAAAAAGGCTCAGCAGACGGAAATTAAAAGCAACGTCGTTAGCTTCGAGCAGACGTTCGTTATCGACACCCATTACCACGACACCCCTGAGACTGGCGGTTGCATCCGGAAAATTTTTGAGCAGCGAGAGATCAAAATCATTGACGATAAGTTCCGTTTTCAGTTGCTTGTTGATTTCCCTGATCAACTTTCTACCGACAGCTTCCTGAAAGAAACCCGCTATTACTACAGCCGACAAAACAAGCGTGAGCACCAGTACCAGCAGGCTGATCAATATTCTTTTGAGACCTTTCTTCATTTTCTAAAATCTTTTGTTCGAGTGTGTTTTTGGCAATGCCAAGTAAAGATAAAGCAAAGAGTAAGACCGAGTGTTCGACGACAGCCCCAAAATATTTTTTCATTTTTTTTTCAAAGGTATTGTGTCAAATCAAAGATGCGTCTATATTTGCACCCGCTTTTGAAGAAAGGCGCATCAAAAACAAATTCGAAAGGGCGCATAGCTCAGTTGGTTCAGAGCATCTGCCTTACAAGCAGAGGGTCGGAGGTTCGAATCCTTCTGCGCCCACAAAAATTAGCCTTCATGGACATTCCATGGAGGCTTTTTTTATTGGCGCATAGCTCAGCTGATTCAGCGCATCCCGATTTGACACTCGACGCTTAAATCCCCTCCCGGGTCATTTTACACCGGCGTTTTCAATTCTTCTCTTCCCTTTACATTTATCATTATTTGTCGTAAAATTGATCGCCCGATCAATTTCATAATTTCAAAACCGAACATCCAGGGATTCGCAGCATTGGCCCGAACTCTTGGATGAGCTAATATTCCAGCCTCATGCAAGCAATACTCGAAACCTATCCACCAGTTAAAAACTATATCAAGGGAAATTTTCAGGAAGCCAATGGCCGCACGATGGACGTCATCAGCCCCTTGGACGGCACAGTAATTTCTTCCGTTCCGCTTTCATCAAAAAGTGATCTCGACGAAGCTGTCAAAGCTGCCCAGGCCGCCTTCCCCGCCTGGTCAGCCCTGACACTGAAAGAGCGCACGCAGGTTTTTTATAAATTCCGAAATCTGCTCGAATCGAACATGCAGGAACTTTCCGCACTCGTTTCTCATGAAAACGGCAAGACCTTCGGCGAGGCACAGGCCGAGGTGCTTAAAGGCATGGAACTCTCTGAGTTTGCCTGCTCGCTGCCCACGTTGGTCAACGATGAAATCCAGGAAGTAAGCAAAGGCGTGGAGTGCCGCACCTCGCACATGCCGCTGGGCGTGGTAGCGAGCATTGCCCCGTTCAACTTCCCATTCATGGTGCCATTGTGGACGATTCCCAACGCCCTCGCTCTTGGCAACTGCATGATTTTAAAACCATCCGAACTGGTGCCGCTCAGTTCGCAGCGCATTGCGGAGCTACTGAAAGAAGCCGGCCTGCCCGACGGCGTTTTCAACATCGTCAACGGCGACCGGGAAATCGTGGAGGCCATCTGCGACCACCCGGATATCGAGGCGGTGTCGTTCGTCGGTTCCACCAAAGTGGCGAAGATTGTTTACCAACGGGCCACCGCTAACCTCAAACGCTGCCTCGCCCTCGGCGGCGCCAAGAACCACCTCATCGTGCTGGAAGATGCCAACCCGGAAATCTCTGCCGCCAACATCGCCGCCTCCATGTCGGGCTGCGCCGGGCAGCGTTGCATGGCCGCTTCCGCCATGGTCGGGGTGGGTAAAATTGACCACATCGTGCAGCAGATTTGCGAAGAATCGAAAAAAATAGTACCAGGGAAAAACCTCGGTTCGGTCATTTCAAAAGAAGCAAAAGAGCGCATCGAACGCTACATCGCCGAAGCCGAAGCCGCTGGTGCCCGTGTGCTGGTGGACGGCAGGAACGCCTCCGTACCCGGCAAGGAAGGCGGCTTTTATGTCGGCCCCACCGTCATCGACAACGTGACGCCGGACATGGCCATCGCCAAAGAGGAAGTCTTCGGCCCCGTGCTCGCCATCATGCGCACGAACGACGTGGACGAGGCCATCCGCATCGAAAACAGCTCGAATTACGGTAACGCCTCCTCCGTTTTCACCGAAAGCGGCGGCATGGCCAACTACGTGATGGAGCGGGTGAGCGCAGGCATGGTCGGCGTGAACATCGGCGTGCCGGTGCCCCGTGAACCGTTCAGCTTTGGCGGCTGGAATGAGAGCCGCTTCGGCGTGGGCGACATCACCGGTAAAAGCTCCATCGCCTTCTGGACCAAGCTAAAAAAACGGACGACGAAGTGGGACCCGAAGGCGTGGAAGGATTGGGCGAGTTGAGCATCGAGGTGGTGGACTTACTCGGCAGGCAGGTGGCCGTTGTTTCGAAAAATGAGTTTTTTCAAAAAGGGAAACAGCAAATAAAAGTGGAGGAAAGAGGTTGACCGCCAGGCATTTATCTTCACATTTCCAAACAGAAGGCCACTCGTTTTCAAAAAAAATAATCAAACACTGACGGTATGGACCAACAAGTTTTTCGCCCGATACTCATCCTGCTGATTGCCATTGCGGCCTATTCCGGCCATGCACAAGGTTGGCTAAAGGTGTATGATTTCCCCGGAGGGAACAACGGCAAGGTGGAAGAAATCCCCGGCGGCTACCGCATCGCTGGACAGAACGAAATGTTGGTTGACCAGGACGGTGATTTCGTCCAGGCCAATCCGGTTCAGCCACCTGCCATGCCCGGTTTGCAATTGTCCGATGGAAATTACCTGGCCGGCGGAACGACGCAAAACCCCGCCCCTGATTTTGAAAGCGATGTCACGCTCGTCAAAAAAACACCGGATGGGGACACGGTTTGGGCGATGATTTATCCCAGACTGAAACCCCAAGGGCCGCCCCATACGGTATTGGAACTGCCCAATGGGGAACTGATGGCCATTGGCCTCCACACCTTTTTTGCGGCAGGCATCAACTCGTCGTACTACCTTTACGCCCTGAAAACCGATGCTTTGGGCAATTTGATTTCCTTCAATTAGCACCTGCAAAATGCCAGCTACCACCTCTCCATCAACGAGGTATTTTTCTATCCTGACGGAACGCCGCTCGTATATTTCAGACACCCGCAAGTATTCACCTCTAATCATAACCTATGTGGCTTGTTAAAACTGGACAGCGATGGCAACAAGGTCTGGCAGGAGGGCTTTGGCTCCGGCAGCACCCAAAGTGGTGAAACCCTTTTTGACATCCGCATTGCCCCGAATGGCAGTGTCAGTTTTTTGAACAGACACACTTACATTTCCACTTCCTCTACCGACTTCGAATTGCAGAAAAGAAATGCGGATGGTTCGGTAGTTTTCGATACCTACGCCGGAAGCGCTGGCGTACCGCAGTCCCCGATTGCATTCCCGCCACAGATTCAGATACCGACCCAGGACGACCAAATCCTCCTTGTCAGACAGTTTTACCATTTTCTGTTGCCGCAGAGCCGGATTGAGTTGAGGATGATTGACAACAATGGCGATTTGGTCTGGGAAAAATCTTTCCCTGGCCAGTTGACCGTTCAGGACGGCCTCCAAAATTCACAGGGACAGTTTGTGATGACCGGGAAAACCCCGCAGAATAAGGTGTTCCTGCTGGCGACCGATTCCATTGGATGCCTTTTTTTCGGCACGGCCTACGGGCAGGTTTTTGTTGATGAAAACATGAATTGCCAGTTCGACACTGCCGAACAAACTGCGCCGCTGGCTTCCTACACCGTCGTCAACGACCTTGGGATTCAATATGGGCAGCCGGGCAGTGCGGGGTATTTCACCATCCCAGTTGTGGGTGGCAACGCCAGTCTCGTTTTCTCGCCAGCCAACCCCTACGTGCAGCTTTGCCAAGACACCTTCCCCCTCACGTTGACTGACACCTTGGTGGCAGATACGGTGTTGGTCCCTGTGCAGGTACTGCACGAGTGCCCTTTGATGAAGCCCCAACTCACGCTGCAAAGGGTCAGACCCTGCATAGCGACTACCTGTACGGTCAGTTGCGGCAATTTTGGCACAGCCACCGCCGCCAATGCCTCCTTGCGGCTGACCTTTCCGGGCGATTTGGAATTTGTATCAGCCACTGCACCCATTGTCAGTCAATCGGGTAATGAGCTGGTTTTTGAAATTGGCGATTTGGGAGCGGGCGAGACTGTCCAGTTTTTTGTTTACTTCGATGTAGGATGCGACGTGGAAATTGGGGACGAGGTGTGCATGCAGGCACATGCACTTCCCGATACCATCTGCTCCGCAGCCGTCACGGGCTCTCCATTTTTCACCGAAATATGCCGGATTGCCACCAATTCGTTTGACCCGAACCAAAAGTCCGCCTTCCCGCCCGGCGAAGGTACAAACCATTGGTTGCCAGCAGATTCGACCATTGCCTATCTCGTTGATTTTCAAAATACGGGTACTGACACCGCCTTCCGGGTGGTCATCCGGGACACCATCTCCGCCTTCCTCGACCTGGCAACGGTGCAGCCCGGCCCGGCAAGCCATCCTTACACTTGGGAAATCCTGAACGGTGGCGTCCTGAAATTCATTTTCGACGACATCATGCTGCCCGACAGCAACGTGAACGAAGCGGCTTCGCATGGATTTGTCCAGTTTGAAATTAAGCCACGGTATGGCATCCCGAACTATTCCCTCATCGAAAATTCAGCTGGCATTTATTTCGATTTCAACGAGGCGATTTTGACCAATACGGTATTCCATAATACTTTCAACTCGTTGGTTTTCAACGAAATAGACACAGCAATCTGCGCAGGTGATGCGATTGTCGGCCAACAGGTTTTTGTAGATACGACCTTGACTGATACGCTTGCAGCCCTGATGGGCGACAGCGTTTTGATTTTTCACGTTTCCGTGTTGCCTGTTTCATCGGATAGTGTGGAAATCTCGCTGTGCGAAGGCGAACCCAGCCCCCTCACAGGCACGGTGTACAACGACGAAGGTACCTTCACCGAGCAGGTTATTTTTCAAAACCAGTACGGCTGCGACAGTGTGGTCAACGCTACCATAACAGTCCACGAACAATATTATTTGACTGGCTGGGGGCTGTTTCCTTATGGGTACATGGTTAATGGCTATGCACTTTATTCGGATACTTCATTTTGCACGTATGATACGACTGCGTTTGGGTGCGTCAATGTAGTGTGTTGGGATTATTATATAGTGTCAAGTGCAACAGAAAAACAGACTGGGGTGATTGGGTTGAATGTATTTCCCAACCCAACGGGCGGGGAGTTTTTCATCGATTTCAACCTTCTCCAATCCACCCGGTTAAATATTAAAATATCCGATGCGGTTGGACGCCTTCATGCCTCGGTGGCTGATGATGAAATGTTTGCAGCCGGAAAACACAGTTTGGAAATTTCAACGGAGGGATGGCCGGATGGTTTGTACATTGTACTCGTTACCAGTGAAGGGGGTGGGAAATACTACGCAAAGCTGATAAAAAGCGCTGACTGAAATTTTTGCCACTCATAATGCCTGAATATTTTTTTCTAATCATATTCAAATATGAAATAATTTTAAGCCCGGCAACCTCAACAATCCCTAACTATTCAAACCTTGCCTGCCGGTAGGCTGGCGCATCAAACGAAATATCATGCATACCGAATCCACCACACAATCCAAAACCACCGAAATCCTCGACAAACAGCAGAAGTACCTGATGCCCAACCACCTGCTGTACTACACCGAGCCGCTACCGCTGGAGCGGGGCGACGGCATGTACGTCTGGGACGTGGAAGGCAAAAAATACCTCGATTTCTTCGGTGGCATTCTCACTACCAGCGTCGGCCACAACCGCCCGGAGGTGAACCAGGCCGTGCAGGAGCAAACCGAAAAACTCATCCACTCCTCCACGCTGTACCCCAACGAGGCGCACGTGGATTTGGCTGAAAAAATAGCAGCGCTGGCGCCCGGTAAACTCCAGATGTCCTACTTCACGCCCTCCGGCACCGATGCGGACGAGACCGCCGTTTTCCTGGCGCAATTGCACACCGGCAGGCAGGAAATCATCGCCCTGCGGCACGGCTACAGCGGGCGTTCCGCCATCGGCATGAGCCTCACCGGGCAGCATACCTGGCGCATTGGCGGTACGCACATCGCTGGCATAAAACATGCGCTGAACCCCTACTGCTTCCGCTGCCCGCTAAAGATGACCTACCCAAGCTGCGGCGTCGCTTGTGCGCAGGACATCGAAGACACCATCAAAACCACCACCTCCGGCAAAATCGCCGCCTTCATTGCGGAGCCGATTCAGGGTGTGGGCGGTTTCATCACCCCGCCACCGGAGTATTTCAAAATCGTGAGTGAAATCATCAAACACTACGGCGGCCTGTTCATCGCTGACGAGGTGCAGACGGGCTTCGGGCGCACCGGCGACAAGTGGTTCGGCATCGAACACTGGGGTGTGGAACCCGACATTATGACAATGGCAAAAAGCATCGCCAACGGCTTCCCGCTCGGCAACTGCATCGCCACCCCGGAGGTCGCCGAAAGCACCCGTGGCGCCGGTTTAACCATCAGCACGTTCGGCGGCAACCCGGTCGCATGCGCTGCTTCGCTCGCTACCATTTCTGTTCTGGAAGAAGAAGCAGACCCGCAGCACGTCGCCAAAGTGGGCAAGCTGCTGCGCAGCGGTCTGGAGAAATTGCAGGAAAAATACCTCGTCATCGGCGAGGTGCGTGGCATGGGCCTGATGCAGGGACTGGAATTGGTGAAAGACCGCACGAGCAAGGAGCCTTCGCCGCAAGCCACCGCCCAGCTTTTCGAAGCGACCCGTGAACTGGGGCTGCTCATCGGCAAGGGCGGCCTGAACGGCAACGTCATCCGCATCACCCCGCCCATGACGGCGACAGAGGAGGATGTGGTGGTAGCGTTGGATTTGCTGGATAAGGCGTTTCAGAAAGTGAAGATTTAGTATTAAAATAAACGCAGAGGCGCTGAGACGCAGAGATCTTATTTTCAAAAACTCTGCGTCTAAGCGCCTCTGCGTTCATAAAGAAAAACGAATCGCCAACCAATGAAATCCGACATCATCGAACTCCGCGAGGACGTCTCCACCTCCCCGCTCTACAGCGAAGACTTCGCACCCGTACCCGCCGCCGGGCGGACCTGGAACAAGTGGCATATCGCCTCCATCTGGATTGGCATGGCCGTCTGCATTCCGACCTACATGCTCGCCAGCAGCCTCATCGGTCAGGGTATGAACTGGTGGCAGGCGCTGCTCACCATTCTGCTCGGTAACGTCATCGTGCTGATTCCCATGATTCTGAATGCACATGTGGGAACGAAATACGGCATTCCGCTGCCGGTTTTTTTACGGTTAAATTTCGGTGTGGATGGCGCTATCCTTGCAGCACTGCTGCGAGGGCTTGTCGCCTGCGGCTGGTTCGGCATACAGACCTGGATAGGCGGGGCGGCGATTTATCAGTTGTTGCTCGTCATGGTGCCAGGGCTGGCGGATAGCCTCTGGCTCGGCGATTTTATCGGGCTGAACCTGGCGCAGTTCGGCTGCTTCATGCTGTTCTGGTTCATCAACATTTACATCGTTCACCGGGGGATTGATTCCATCAAAAAACTGGAAACCTGGGCAGCGCCGTTTTTGCTCATCATCGGCTTGTTCATGCTCGGCTGGGCGTGGATGGAGGTAGGTTCGATGGGTAAAATGCTGGATGCTTCCTACCAGCTTGCCGCCGCTCCCGACGTGGATTTCTGGAAAATATTCTGGCCCAGCCTCACGGCGATGGTCGGCTTCTGGGCGACGCTCTCGCTCAACATCCCCGACTTCACCCGCTACGCCAAAACGCAGAACGACCAAATTGCCGGGCAAATCATCGGCTTGCCGGGAACGATGGTGCTCTACTCTTTCATCGGTATCGCTGTGACAAGCGCCACGGTGCTCATCTTCGGCGAGGCTATCTGGGACCCGGTGGTACTGCTCGGCAAGTTCGACAACCCGCTTGTGGTTGTCATCTCCATGTTGGGGCTGACTATTGCTACACTCTCGACCAACATCGCAGCCAACGTCGTCGCCCCGGCGAACAGTATCGCCAACATTGCTCCCAGTAAAATCAGCTTTCGCCTCGGTGGCTACATCACCGGCATCATCGGCATTCTCATCTTCCCCTGGAAGCTGCTCGCTGACCCGCACGGCTACATCTTCGTCTGGCTCATCGCCTACTCCGCCCTGCTCGGCGCCCTCGCAGGAGTGATGATTTGCGACTACTACATCATCCGCAAAACAGAACTCGACCTGGCGCAGCTTTTTAAGGAAAACGGCATCTACAAAGGCTGGAACGGCCCCGCATGGATTGCTTTCACACTGAGCATTCTGCCTGTTTTACCGGGATTCTTAGGAACGGTAAAAGTGGTAGAAAACGTGGCGGCTTTCTGGATGGACTTGTATTCGTATGCGTGGTTCGTGACGTTTCTGCTGGCGTTTGGCGTGTATTGGGTTTTGATGAAAATGAAAAAATAAAGCTGGCAAAGCAGCCGCAGGAAATTTGTTTTCGAAGAAAATTTTACCCAAATTAACCGGCTATTTCACGTTTTTAAAATAAATCCAGCCATGTCCCTCCTCATCAAAAATGCCAGAATCATCACCGCCGACAGTGACTTCCACGGCGATATTTTCATCGAAGGTGAAACCATTCACAGCGTCGGCGCTGAACTCGACGTCAAAGCCGACCAAACCATCGACGCCACCGGCAAGGTAGTCTTCCCCGGCGGCATCGACCCGCACGTGCACCTGCAAATGCCGTTCATGGGCACCTGGTCGAGCGACAGCTACGAAACCGGTACGCTCGCTGCCCTGCACGGCGGCACTACGATGGTGATTGATTTTATTTTGCAAACGCAGGGCAAGTCGCTCCGCCATGCCCTTGAAGCATGGCAGGGACGTTCCGACGGGAATTGTTACGGCGATTATTCCTTCCATATGGCGGTGACGGATTTCAACGAAAACACCAAAAAGGAAATCCGGGAAATGGTGGAAACCGGCATCACCTCCTTCAAAACTTTCATGGCGTACAAAGGCGCCCTGATGATTGACGACGGGCAAATGGTGGAGCTGATGTTCGAGGTGAAAAAACAGGGCGGCATGGTCACCGTCCATGCCACGAACGGCGACATGATTGACAAACTCATTGCGAAGCACAAAAGCGAGGGCAAGCTCTCGCCGCTCTACCACTGGCTTTCCCAACCCGAAGTCACTGAGGCTGAAGCGTCCGGCCGCTTCTCCGACATGGCGGACTACACGGACGTGCCTGCCTACATCGTTCACCTGACCTGCGAAGGGGCGCTCAACGCCGTACGCAACGCCACCCGCCGTAACCAGAAGATTTTTGTTGAAACCTGCATCCAGTACCTGCTGCTCGACGCCTCGCTCTACGAGCGGGAAGACGGGCATAAGTGGGTGATGAGTCCGCCATTGCGCAAGCAAAAAGACCAGGAAACGCTGTGGGCGGGCATCAACCAGGGCCTGGTGCAAATCGTCGCCACCGACCACTGCCCCTTTCGCTGGGAGCAAAAAATGATGGGCAAGGACGATTTTTCAAAAATCCCGAACGGCCACCCCGCCATCGAAAACCGCATGGAACTGCTCTGGTCAGAAGGCGTAGCGAAGGGCCGCATCAGCCCGAATAAATACGTGGAAGTGACCTCGACCAACCCGGCAAAAATCTTCGGCATGTACCCGAAAAAAGGCAGTCTCGCTCCCGGTTCCGATGCCGACCTCGTCATCTTCGACCCGAACGTGAAGCACACCCTTTCCGCCAAAACCCACCACATGAACGTGGACTATTCCAGCTACGAAGGCTGGGAATTGACCGGCAAATGCGACAAGGTGCTGCTGCGTGGTAAGGTGGCTATAGACGGCGGTAAGGTGCTGATTGAGAAGGGATACGGCGAGTTTGTAAAAAGGGGCAAAGTGTCTAAGGTAGTTTGAGCTTACCTGAAACCTTTCATTTTCATAAAAAAACAGCCTCCCCGAAAGGAAGTTTTTTCGCCTACTCGCCTGCTTCTACTAAGGCACCTCCACTTTGTTCAATACCCTGTTGATGATATCCTCCTGGGTGATATTTTCAGCCTCAGCTTCGTAGGTCAGGCCTATCCGGTGGCGCATGACGTCGTGGCAAATATTCCGGACGTCCTCGGGAATGACATATCCTCTACGTTTAAGGAAAGCCAATGCCTTAGCTGCCAGTGCAAGGTTGATACTTGCACGGGGCGAGCCGCCGTAGTTGATGAGTGGTTCGAGGTTGCCCAAACCGAATTCCTTCGGGTTGCGGGTCGCAAACACGATGTCGAGGATGTAGCGCTCGATTTTTTCATCCATGTAAATTTTGCGCACTGATTTTCTCGCCCGCAAAATGTCTGCTGGTTGAACGATCGGTTTCACCTCTCCGAAGCTGTCGTCGCCCAGGTTGCGGCGCATGATTTCACGCTCGTCTTCTTTCGTAGGATAGCCGACTTTCACTTTCAGCATGAAACGGTCCGTCTGCGCTTCCGGCAGGGGGTAAGTTCCCTCCTGCTCGATAGGGTTTTGCGTTGCCAGCACGAGGAAAGGCTCCTCCAGATGAAATGTTTCACCACCGATGGTCACCTGCCGCTCCTGCATGGCTTCCAGCAGGGCCGACTGCACCTTTGCCGGCGCCCGGTTGATCTCGTCCGCCAGAATGAAATTGGCGAAGATCGGGCCTTTGTGCACGGCAAATTTGGTCGTCGCCGGGTTGTACACCATCGTGCCGATGATGTCGGCGGGCAGCAAATCGGGTGTGAACTGAATCCTATGGAATTTGGCGTGAACGGTATTCGACAGCGTTTTGATCGCCAGTGTTTTAGCCAGGCCTGGCAAGCCTTCGAGCAGGATGTGGCCTTTGGTCAAAAGCCCGATCATCAGCCGCTCAATCATGAGCCGCTGACCGACGATGACTTTGCCGGTTTCGGCATTCAGTTGTTCTACAAAAGCACTGTCGTGGTAAATCTGCTGGTTAAGTGCTTCGATGTCGATGGAGTGCATCTCTGGTGAATTGGTAGATTAGTGAAATTTGTAATTACAGCTGTAGCCGGGCAAAGATAGCCAACAAGGTGCACAGCGACGAAGTCTAATTAACTGAATCTTCGGTCTCCGCCGTTAATTCCCCCGATTCCTCTTCAACGACTGCTGTACCCCGTGTTCAAATGGCAAATGCACATTGAAATAAAAGTTCTTCTGCACGTTGGCATCGTCTTTTTTCAGGCAAGGCACCATGTGGTAGCGTTGTCCCTGCCGGGTAATGAGCTTCGGTTCGGTAGCTACGTAGCCTTTTTCGATCAAAATCAACTCCTCATCTTCAATCATCCTCACCACGATGGCCGACTCAAACGACTCCCCGCTTCCGCTGCTCATCGGCACTTTCAATAGCCGCAGAAACTGACTGTAGGTGCTATCCGAAGCCTCCTGTTGTCCGGCTTCCCAAAGTGCAAACGATTTTTCCAACCAGCCTGAAAGGCTCGCCGGCTGCCTGGAAAGGAGGTTGTCGAACAGCCGCAGTGCATCTTCGTGTTTGCCCCTGCGGGAAAGTGAATTGCCTGCCTGGATCACCCGGTTTTCCTGGTATGGGTTGAATTGATTACGGAGAACACTGCCGTAATAAAGCAGCGTCATTTCATCGGCAGTCAGCAATGTGTCACCCTGCTGAAAACGTTTTGCAATACCCGTGTAAATGGAAGTGTCCGCCAGCAGCCGCTGCTCGATGGATTGGAAAGGAACGCCGTTGATAGTCTGGGCTTGTGTTTCAAAAACAAAAACAGCAACGGTCAGGAGGAATAGGAACGAATGTTTTTTCATTAAAAAAATTTAAGGGCAAAGTTAGCGGATACCCTCGAAACGGGTATCCGCTGGCTATTTTTGCCTCAACAACACCACTAACGCCGGCGATTGTTTGACATTGCCCGGAGCTTCAGTGAAAAAAATCAGTCGTTGTCGCTTTCCACCGCCTCCAGCCCCTGCAAAATTCCCTTTTCGATCGCCGGCACGCCCCGCTCCATCCACTTAGGCTTAGGCGCCCCGAGCAGGTAGTAATCGAAAAACTGGCTCATGCGCAGTTGGAAATCCTTGCGGTTTTGCAGTTTCAGCGGCCAGTGCGGCTCGTCGTTGTAGTTCAGCATCCAAGAAGGTTTGCCGAGGCGGCGCATGGCTACGAAGTATTCAATGCCCTGGTACCACGGCACGTGCCCGTCGCTGTCGTTGTGCATGATGAGTACGGGCGTGTTCACCTTGTCCAGTTCGAACAGCGGCGAATTTTCTATGTAGCGTAGCGGGTACTCCCAGATCGTGCCGCCGATGCGACTCTGCGTGTGTTCGTATTGAAACATGCGGCTGAGGCCCGTCTGCCAGCGGATGCCGCCGTAAGCCGAGAACATATTCACCACCGGCGCACCGCTTTCGGCGCATTTGAAAATATTCGTCTTCGTGAGTAGATAAGCCACCTGGTAGCCGCCCCAGCTGTGCCCTTGTACGCCGATGCGGTCCCGGTCCACGAAGCCCTTGTCGATGAGCGATGCAACGCCGGCCACGACGGAGTTGTAGCAACTTTCACCGGGATAGCCGTCCCGGTAAGGGATGTCCGGGCTGAAAATCACGTAGCCCCGGCTCACGTAGTGCGAGTAGTTGATGCTCGAGCGGCCCGGCAGCGGCGTGCGGTAGTCGTGCAGGTCGTCGCTGCTGCGCTCGTAGAAATTGACCATCATGGGGTACTTTTTCTTTGGGTCAAAACCCTCCGGTTTCACCAAAAGCCCCTGCAAGGGTTGACCGTCGAGCGAAGTCCATTCGTAGAGTTCAACCGTACCCCAACGGTACTGGCTTTGCTGCGGGTTGGCCGTGCTAACTTTTCTTGGTTTTTGAAAAGTGAAATCCGAGTACTGCAAGTCGGGGAAGGTCTGGAAATTTTCTTTGGTGAAAAGCAGCCGCTCGGCGTCTCTCGCCTTTTGCGGGCGGCGGGTGTAGGCAAAATTTTCCTTCACCAACTGGATCGGCTGCCCAGCTCCGAGGTGCAGGAATCCGTACCCGCTGGCCTTGGTTTTTTCATCGAAAATATGCAGCATCAGCCGCTGCCCCGGCGTCACGAACCGCTCCTCCGGGTCGAGTTGGATGTAACGGTAAACCGTACGATTGGCCCGGCCGTTCGTCAGGTTGACAGGCGGCGTGGCGCTCGTCGGGTCTACCTGCCAGATGTCGTAGCGGTCGTAGATGAGCACATGGCGGTCGTCCTTCGTCCAGGCGGCAATGCCGTAAGGGTTGGGGTAGTCGGGCACGTCGTTCAACTCATCGTAGAATGGGTGCTTGTCGTTGGTCGTGACCTGCGCTCTGACCCCGGTTTTGATGTTGTAAGTATACCAGGCGCTGTCCGGCTCGCTGTACCAGTAGGCAAATTCGCCGCCCGGCGACAGGCGGGGGTAGCCCCGCAGGCCTTTCACGATTTCCTTGCGGCTGCCCGTGTTCAAATCCACCAGCCAGAGATCACGGCGGGAAGCGCCTTCCCACGACAGCAGTTGCAGGTAGCCTTCTTCGGTGTAGCCAAGCGCTACGTCAGCGTTGCGGTCGCTTTCGAAGGTCATGTCGGGCATGTCTTCAGAAGCGAGCGGTACGAATTTTTTTTGTGAAACATGCCACACCACGTCGTAGCTGCGCTTTTTCTCCTGATCGACCAGCGTTTTCTGGTTGGTGTGCAGGCGGTCGTCGGTGTAGTTCCAGACTTCCACGTTCACGATCTCGTCGTCCAGCAAATTCGTATCCTGGAGGATGGGCGGCGGCGCCATTCCGAAGAAAAGTTTCGAGCCGTCCTTGCTGAACGTGGGGCGGGCATTTTCGCTCACCAGCCATTTTTCAGGTAAAAAACCGGCAGCCGTGTCGGCAATGATCTGCGCCGAATCCAGCCCGTCGGTCCAGTAGCACAATCCGAATGGCGGTATCTGCGCCTTCGTCGTGTCCAGATTGGCGAAGAATGCGACCTGCGTTCCTTTTTCATTGAAACTCAACTGCTTGTACTCGCCCTTCTGCCGCCACATGGGCTTGAGCGAGCGGGCGGTGCAGTCGAATAGGTAAACGCCTTCGAGCAGCGGATTCGCCTCATTGTCAGGATCGCCGGTGCTCGTGAGCAGGATGCGAGGCCCTTCCTTCGCCAGCCGGTAATCTTTGACGAAGCCTATCACCTCCTCGCTGCCGGTGGCCAGCTCACGAATGACGAGTTTGGTGCCGTTGTCTTTACTTTCTTTTTTCGGCTTCTTTTTTTTGTCAGCTTCCGGTTTTTCAGCGGGGGCTTCGGCAACGGCAGTTGTGTCGGGCGGTGCAACGGCGGTGCTGTCAGCTTCCGGCTTTTTCTCCTCGGCAGGCTTCTCGATTTCCTTGTGAACGGCCACCCAACCGGCCCATTTTTCGGGGACGGAGAAGGATTTTACGTTGGCGATTTTCACCAAACTCTGGTTACTCAGTTGCAGGATCCCGAGGGTATCCTTGGGCAGGTCGTCCTTCTTCACCTTGCGGCGGCGCTGCGCTTTCAGCGTGTCTTCGAAGGGCGTTATTTTAAAAATAAGATACTGATTATCAGCGCTGAAGGCGGGGTCTTCGCCCCGGTCGAAGCTAAAGGTTTTGCCCGAGCGGGCATCCCAGACCTTTAACACGGCGTCGCCTTCTTCCGCTTTCAGGGAGTAGGCGGCCCAGTTTCCGTCGTTCGAGATTTGCGGGCTTTTGATTTGCTTCCAGGCGACGAGGTCTTCGATTTCGAGTTGCTTTTTCGCCGGGCTTTGGGCGAAAGCAACGGTTAGGCTGAGCAGGCAGGCAAGGGTGAAAATGAGTCTCATATTTGTCCGGCGTTTATTTTTGAAAATGGTTGAGCGCCGAAAGTAAGGGATTTCCTAAAAAAAGTAGTCAGACAGGTTTCATTCTGTAAGGCTTTTCCGGTCGTTTCTATCCTGTTTTTATGAAAAGCCGAACAACCTTTTACCTGAATGTTCGGCTTTTAATTTACAAGGCATTCAGTTGTCTGACTTAAATGCACCCTTGATTCTCAATATTTTATACAAACATTTTTCGCCTCGGTAAAAAACCGCAACGCCTCCGTGCCGCCTTCCCGCCCCACGCCGGAGTTTTTCACCCCGCCGAACGGCGTCCGCAAGTCCCGCACCATCCAGCAATTGATCCAGACGATGCCCGCCTGAATGCGCTCGGCCACCCGTGCCGCCCGGCTGATGTCGCTCGTCCAGATCGTGGAAGCGAGACCGTACTCAACGCCGTTGGCCAGGGCGAGGGCTTCCTCCTCCGTATCGAAAGGCTGGAGCGTGACGACTGGGCCGAAAATTTCCTCCTGGTTTGTGCGGCAGGCGTTCGGCAGGCCCTCGACGACGGCAGGGCTAAGGTAGTAACCGCCCGACAATTCGCCCGGCAGTTCGACGGGTTCGCCGCCGCAGAGTACCGTCCCGCCCTCTTCCCTGGCGAGGGCGAGGTAGCCCTGCACTTTTTCCCGGTGTTGTTTTGAAACGAGTGAACCGAGGTCGGTACCGGCATCGAACGGATCGCCGACTTTCAGGTTTTTTGCCCGGCGGACGAGTTCGTCCCGGAATTTTTCATAGATCGGCCTTTCGATGTAAACCCTTGATCCACAGAGACATATCTGACCATTGTTGGCAAACGAGGAACGCACGGTCGTACTCACTGCCTCCTCGAAATTGCAGTCGGCGAAAATGACGTTCGGGTTTTTACCACCCAACTCCAGCGACAGTTTTTTAAACATCGGCGCAGCCGTGCGGGCGAGGATGCGGCCCGTGGAAGTGCCACCGGTGAAACTGACGGCCTTGATTTTAGGATGCTCGACGATGGCCTGTCCGGCCTTCGGGCCGAGGCCGTGGACGATGTTCAGCACGCCCGCAGGCAGCCCCGCTTCGATGCAGATTTTTGACAATAAAAACCCCGTCATGGGCGTGAGTTCTGATGGCTTGGCAACCACGCAATTACCCGCCGCCAGCGCCGGTGCGATTTTCCAGGTGAACAGGTAGAGCGGCAAATTCCACGGTGAGATGCAGCCAACCACGCCGATGGGTTGGCGCAGGGTGTAGTTCACAGCCATGCCCTCCATCTGGTGCGACTCCGAGCCAAAGTGCAGGATCGCTGTCGCAAAAAACCGGATGTTCGCCTCCGCCCGCGGGATGTCCACCGTGCGGGAAGTGGTGATGGCCTTGCCGGAGTCTTTGCTTTCGGCTTGCGCCAATTCTTCCAGCCGCTCCCGGATGAGGTCAGCGATGCGGTGGAGGATGCGGTAGCGCTCGTTCACGCCGCAGGTGGACCAGGCCGGAAACGCTGCCTCCGCTGCTTCGACGGCGGCCTGCACATCGGCGGCGTCGGAGTCGGGGATTTGGGAATAAACCTGCCCGTTGGAGGGGTTGAAATTGTCGAGCCAGCCGCCGGATTGGGCGGGGTGGAGTTGGCCGTTGATGTAATTTTGGATTTGCATTTTTTTCGTTTGAGGAGTTTGAATTGTTTGAGGGGTTTGAGGTGAAAACCGAGGCAACTCAAACAATTCAAACCCCTCAAACAAATCAAACAATTCTAAAACCTCCCCGCCGCCTCCCTGTAAATCACCTCCAGCATCGTCTGCCCCACCGCCCGCAGCGTGCGCACGTCGATCACGTCCATGTTGTCGTTGTGGGTGTGCCAATGAGCGCCGAAGCCGGTCTGCGTGTTGGCAGGTTTGCCGATGATGTCGATCATGGGGATCTTGGCGATGACGTTCACGAAGTAGTGGTCGTCAGTGACGGGGCCGGCCGTTTCATTTACAAAATAATTCGTGTAGCCGAGGCTCTGTCCCAGTTTCCAGACTTTGTTCATCACCTGCGGCGCAAAAGTCATGGAGACTTCTTCCTTCGGAAAACGGGCGCCCTTCGCCCCGACCATGTCGAGCAGGATGCCGTACTTGGGCCGGTAGCCGGCAGGCACAAGGTTCCTGGCCCAGTGCTGCGAGCCGAGGCACCAGCTTTCGGGGTCAGGGTTCACGTCGCTGTCGTTGCCGTGGTCTTCGGCGTCGAAGAGGACGAAATCCACGCCCACATCGGCAGGGGTGGCCTGCAACTGGCGGGCTATTTCAAGTAAAACCCCCACCCCGCTGCCACCGTCGTCAGCGCCAAGGATGGGTTCGTTGCTGCGATCGACGTTGAGCGGCGAGTCGGCGATGTGGCGGCTGTCCCAGTGGGCTGCGAGCAGGATACGCTTCGCTGCTTCGGGTTTGTATTGGGCGATGATGTTGACGCCGTTGAGCGTTTTGCCGGTGTAGGCTTTGGCCTGGAAAGGCTGCTCCGTCACCTTCAGGCCGTAGGACTTGAATTTTTCAACCAGCCAGTTTTTACACTGCTTGTGGGCCTCGGTGTTGGGCACACGGGGACCGAATGCCACCTGTTTTTCAACAAAAACAAAAGCAGAATCCCGCTCGAATTTGGGGACAGCCACCGGCTGCAAATCTTCCTCCGAAATCTGGGTGGTGGAAGAAGTGGAGCTGTCACTTTTGCAACCTGCCAGCGCCAGTAAAATGCCGGTCGAACTCACGATGAATAGTTTTTTAAAAAAATGCATTTCAGTTTTTTCAAAAATTAAGGTTCAAATCACCTCGGACTTCTGCGGGTGAACAGCGGGAAAACCGCCGAAAACACCAGCCCGAAAACGATGGCCGAAGCAGTGTGTTGGGTCAAAAACAGGCTGACCTCTTCCGTGGCAATACTGCCGCCGCTGCTTCGCTCCGCAATGATATGAACAAAATCGGGGTTGACCCAGGTGGCAAAAATGTAAATCAGCAACGTGCTGAGCGGGATGAAAATTAGCGTCATGATGGCCGCTGACCAAAACCCTTCCTTCCAGGACATAACGCCGTTGAGGTCAAGCTCCCGTTTTTCACGGCAAAAAAGGTAGTACACTACGGTGAAAATGACGATGCTGGCGATGATGTCAACGAGTGCCCAGGTTTCGAAATTTTCCGCTGTTTGCAGGCCCAGCAGTTTTTCCAGCCACAGCCACAGAAAAACTGCGACGGAGGCGATGACGGCCCATTTTGTTTCTGTTCTCATGATTGTTGATTTTTCGTGAAATAGTTGAGTTAGCAGCTTAAAGGTAAGAAGATTGCCGAAGTGGGAAAGACGCTGCCTGAATTGAAATTGGAAACTGAAAATTGACCGTCAGCTCGGCCAAAATTTCCCAATTTCCAATTTCTAATTTCATCTCTTCAACGCCGCCGCCGGCTCAGGCACCCAATGCCCCTTTCCGCCTGCCCGGTCATCGTTAAAAGTAGTTGGCGCTTTGTCCGCCGCCATGTAATCTTTCCAGGATTCGTGCTTTTTACCGTCGTCCTTGCGCACCATTGTGATGCACTCCTCCACCGGGCAAACGAGCGAGCAGAGGTTGCAGCCGACGCAGTTTCCCTCGATGATTTCAGGGACACGATTTCCGTTTTTTGGCAAAGCAATCGCCTGATGCGCCCCATCCTCACAGGCGGTGTAACAGAGCTGACAGCCGATGCATTTTTCGGCACTGATGTCAGCGATGACTTTGTATTTCAGGTTCAGATTTTCCCAGGTCTTCACGTTGGGCAGGGCTTTTCCGATGAAATCGTCCAGTTTTTCAAAACCCTTTTCCCGCATAAAATTTTCCAGCCCCGGAATCATCTCCCGGATGATGCCGAAGCCGTAGTGCATCACCGCCGTGCAGACCTGCACATTGCTGGCACCGAGCAGCATGTGCTCCACGGCGTCCCGCCAATTTTCGATACCGCCGATGCCGGAAATGGGGATGCGCACGTCCGGGTCCTGGGCGCAGTTTTTCACCATGTTCAAAGCGATGGGCTTCACGGCAGGACCGCAGTAGCCGCCGTTGGTGCTCTTGCCGTCCACCATGGGCGTAGGCACAAAAGTATCGAGGTCAACACCCATCAGGCTCTGGATGGTGTTGATGAGGGAAATGGCGTCCGCCCCACCACGGGCAGCTGCTGCCGCCGGTTCGGTGATGTCGGTGATATTGGGTGTGAGTTTCACGATGACCGGCACTTTGGCGACCTCCTTCACCCAGCGGGTGATGGTCTCCAGCACGGACGGCTCCTGCCCGACTGCCGACCCCATGCCCCGTTCGCACATACCATGCGGGCAGCCGAAGTTCAGTTCCACCCCGTCGGCGCCGGCGTTTTCCACGTCCTTCACAATCTGGTGCCACTCCGCCCTCGATTCGACCATCAGCGAGGCAATGACCGCATGTTCAGGAAAGTATTTTTTCACCTCTTCGATTTCACGCAGGTTGTCCGCCAGCGTCCGGTCGGTGATGAGTTCGATGTTGTTGAAACCCACCATCCGGCTGCTACGGTAGTTAATCGCCCCGTACCGGCTCGACGTGTTGATGATGGGCACGCCGAGGGTTTTCCAAACGGCGCCTCCCCACCCGGCGTCGAAGGCTTTCATGACCTGGTAGCCGGAGTTGGTTGGCGGTGCAGAGGCAAGCCAGAAGGGGTTGGGGGAGCGGATTCCTGCGAGGTTGGAGCTGATGTTTGGCATGGTTGATTTTTTTATTGGAGATGTTTTTTGATTGACGATTGCAGATTACATGATTGCAGATTTTTGATGTTTTGAAGTGGGCTCGATTTTTTGTTTATCGTTTTGATTAAGAAGAGGGCTTTCCATCATTATTCCCGGTGGCAGTTTTCAAACTGGCAACAAACATGGAAATCAGTTCATTATTTTCAACCAACAAGGGAGTTAATCTTGCTGGTTGAAACCAGTTTCGTTTCTCAATTATTCTCAAACAAACGTGCGTTTCACGTAGCTCTTTCAGGCACACTTTCATTTTATGGACAAAATCACTCCTTGATTCTGCCGCTTGGGCTTCCCCGTAGTTGAGAGCGGGCGAAGTGCCTGACCGCATCAGCTGTCCACCAATGTGTTTTGCTGTCGCCTTTTTAGGCAGTGCCTCTACAAGATCAAGAATTCGGGAAGCAAAGTCTATCAGACGCTGCTCGATTTCCTGCGGCGTCATTTTCTTTTTGGCAGTTTTGCTCATAGTTACCGTCGTTTAAAAACATCAAAAATCTGCAATCATGTAATCTGCAATCGTCAATCAAATCTAAGCCATAATGGAATTTATACCCCTCGCCGCCATCTTCCCCTCCGCCGCCGCATTTACCACCTCCGCCCCGCCGTTCACCGCATCGCCGCCAGCAAAGTACTTCGGGTTTGTCGTTTGAAAAGTCTCCACATTTACTTTGATGCTGCCGTCCTTGTTCCATTCCAGCCCTTCGATGAGCGAGAGGAAACCGGTCTTTTTTTCCTGCCCGGTCGCCAGAATCACTGCGTCGCAGGGTAGCTCAAACTCACTGCCGGGCACTGTAATCACCCGCCCGTTTTCAGAGTTAGTTTTGATAAAACGCACCCCTTCCACCTGCCCGTTGCCGAGGATGGCGGTGGGCACAGCGTTGAAAATGCCTTTCACCCCGACGCCTTTCGCCAGTTCATATTCGAACTCGTAAGCGCCCATTTCTTCCTTCGAGCGCCGGTATGCCAGCGTCACCTCCTCCGCTCCCAGCCGGGCGGATTCGGAAGCGGCATCCATCGCCGTATTTCCTCCTCCGATGACGACGACTTTTTTGCCTACCCGCACTTTCAGCGGGCTGATTTTCACCTGCTCGATGTATTCAGTGGCGCCGTAGCAATTTTCCAGATTTTCGCCGGGGATGCTCATCGGGCGGGTAGCTCCCAGACCTATGCCGAGGAAAATGGCGTCGAAGTATGCCTCCAGGCTTTTGATTTGCTCCGCCGAGTGGATGGGGTGGTTGTATAAAATTTCAAAACCGAACTGCTCCTGCAGCCAGACGATTTCATCCAGCACGTCCTCGTTGGTCACCTTGTAGGGCGCACAACCATAAATCGCCAGCCCGGACGGATGTTTTTTTGCTTCGAAAATGGTCACCTCATAACCCATCAACCGCAGCTCGCATGCACAGGAAATGCCCGCCGGACCTGCGCCGATGACGGCGACTTTTTTGCCATTCGGCGGGGCGGGATGGTAGAGTCGTTTTTCCTTTTCAATCACTTGCGAAGTGGCGTAGCTCTGCAAGCGCCCGATTTCGATGGGCTTCACGTCCTGATGGTTATAGACGCAGGCGCCTTCGCAGAGTACCTCCGTCGGACAGACTTTCCCGCAGATGTTGCCGAAATAGTTGGAATCGTAGATGGTCTTCGCCGCCCCGTCCACATTTCCGGTGTTGATTTGCCGGATGAACAGCGGGATGTCGATACCCGTCGGGCAGGCCGTCACGCAGGGGGCGTCGTAGCAGAAAAGGCACCTCGAACTTTCGTAGTACGCCATCGTGGGGTTCATGTAGGGTTTGAGCTGTTCGAAGGCGAGTTCGAGGTCTTGTTCGGTGGTGGGTTGTTTGAATTCGGGCATGTTGGCTGTTTGACCCCTAACTGCCCCTGACCCCTAAAGGGGAACCAAAGCCTCTTCTGCGAAAAGAATTCGGGAAGTAGCAGGTATGGTCCCCCTTTAGGGGGTCAGGGGCGGTCGAAAGGAGCGGTTAAAGTTCCACAATCTTCCCATACGTCTCCGGCCGTCTGTCCCGGAAAAACTGCCAGGTCGAGCGCACCTGCTCAATCATATCCAGGTCGAACTCAGCGACGAGCAGTTCGTCCTTGTCCTCCGAGGCTTGCGCAAAAATCTGCCCACGAGGGTCCACGAAATAGGATGAACCGTAAAACTTGCCGATGTTCCAGGGCTTCTCCGTGCCGACCCGGTTGATGCAGCCCATGAAGTAACCATTGGCAGCGGCGTGGGCGGGTTGCTCCAGTTTCCAGAGGTATTGCGACAGGCCTGCGACGGTGGCGGAAGGGTTGTACACAATCTCGGCGCCGTTCAGTCCGAGAATCCTTGCTCCGTCAGGAAAGTGGCGGTCGTAGCAGATGTACACGCCGATTTTGGCGTAGCGGGTTTCAAAAACAGGATAGCCAAGGTTGCCGGGTTTGAAGAAAAATTTTTCCCAAAAACCTGACGTATGCGGGATGTGATTCTTGCGGTATTTGCCGAGGTAAGTGCCGTCGGCATCGATGACGGCGGCGGTGTTGTACAGCACGCCCGCCTGCTCTTTTTCAAAAATGGGCACAATCATCACCATCTGGTACTTCTTCGCAAACTCCGCCATGCGCTCTACGGTGGGGCCGGGGATGGGTTCGGCGGAGTTGTACCACTTGGCATCCTGCCCCGGGCAGAAGTAGGGCGTGTTGAAAATCTCCTGCAGGCAAAGGATTTGCACGCCCTGCCTGCCGGCGTCTTCGATGAAGGGGATGTGCTTTTGTAGCATCGCCTCTTTGATTTCTTCGATGCTGCCTTCGCCCTCCGTCATGGGGAGGGACATCTGGATGAGGCCGGATTTTATTTTTCTGGGCATGATAAGAAATTTTGATTCAGGTTCATTCGCTTACGAATAGCGCAAAATGCTATTTATTCAATGTTTTAGCAACTTTCCGGTGGCCAGTGTTTCAAATTTATTTTTTATTTCATAAAAATAAACCCCTGCCGCCAGCGGACGGGTATCGATGGAAACGGAATCCTGAAAGCTGCGTTGCAGCACCATCCGGCTGTCCATGTCGTAGAGGAAAATTTCAGCCAAATGACCGCCTGCCAACTTCGCTTGTAAAACTTCGCTGAACGGATTTGGAAACACGGAAACCTCCACACCTCGTTTACTTTCTTCCACATCATTGATATTGCACAGCACACAGGTTTTTTCAAAAGTAATCGCCGCATCCACTCCGATGAGCGAGTCGAGCGCAGCGCCTGCCGCACAATCGTTTTTTAGCTGAAACTTCAGCCACGGCAGCAAATAGCGGTTGATGATTTCATGCTGTTCAGCACGGGTAATCGCCGGTGCTGGCGTGCAGGTCGCTTCACCGATGTTGCAGAAAAAATTGCTGTTGGCCATTTGACAATGACTGCCACCGGTGATGCTCACATAAGTTTTACACTCGCTTGCCAGGGCGTTGAACATCGGCAACTGGTGAATGGAAGGCGGCGTCACGCAATCGTTGGCACCGGCAAAAACGAGCGCCGGAATTTGCAGCCCGCCCGCTGCCTGCACGGCAGAAGTGGAAGTCTCGGCAGGCGCCAGCGTTGCCAGCGTTTTTATGTTCGCATCGAGCGAAGCGGTCAGGAATGCCGCCCCGCCGCCCATGCTGTGCCCCATCACACAGTTCATCGAATCCACCCGGTTGAAAAAAATGGAATTCCCATCCTGTCCGAGCGTCTGCATTTGCCAGATGACGAACGCCAGGTCTCTGGCCAGTTCAACATGCGAAGGCGAAAAGCTCCCTTCCGTTTTTGGAAAAACGATGATGAAACCCTCCGGCACGACGGCGTTCCAAATATTTTGGTAGGCGTCCCAGGTCATAACGAAGCCGTGCCCGAAGCTAAGTACCGGGAATTTTTCACCGGCGGAAACTGCCAGCGGTACATTGTCGCCAGCCGCATCTGCCGGGTAGTAAATTTCACAGGGAATACTTCGGTTGCTGCGGGCCGGGTCGGTGAAGGTGAGGGAGGAGTGGCCTATCTGAAAGGGTTGTGAAAAAAGGCTTGCGAAAGAAAAAAACAAAGTGGCGAGCGTCAGGCTCCGTTTTTGAAATGAATACTTTTTCATAAAGTCTTTCGCTTGAGATTATTTAAAAAATGTGTCAAAGTTAGGTTTCGAAAATTGAACTTTGTGCATGGCAAAAATTAAATCAAAAACCAAGGGCAAGGCTCGCCTGAATCCTTTCAATACAGGTTATTTTAAAATGAAAAACCACGTGGCCTTTTTCAAAGTATATTCCATTTTACTGGCTTCTGCTTTTTTATCGGGTTGCTCGCCGGCCGAAAACACCACTCCACAGAACGAGTTTTTCATCATTGGCTACTACGCCGGGAATGCGGAAAATATTGACGCTTACCCCGTTGAAAAGCTGACTCACATCATCTACAGTTTTTGTCATTTGATGGGTAATCGCCTCGCAGTTGACAATGCGGACGACAGCCTGACCATCCGCAAACTCGTTTCACTTAAAGGCAGAAATCCTCAACTGAAGGTCATGCTCTCGCTCGGTGGCTGGGGCGGCTGCAAAACCTGCTCAGAGGTTTTCAACACACCAGACGGGAGAAAAGAATTTGCACAATCAGTCAGGGATTTGACCGCAACTTACCAAACCGACGGCCTCGATCTCGACTGGGAGTACCCGGCCATCGAGGGCTACCCGGGTCACCAGTTTTTACCGCAGGACAAAGAAAATTTTACTGTGCTGGTCAAAGAAATCCGCCAGGTGATGGGGAAAAAATTCGTGCTCTCCTTTGCCGGCGGTGGTTTCACAAAATTCCTGGAAGAATCCATCGAGTGGGAAAAAGTAATGCTTGATCTCGACCTGGTCAACGTTATGAGCTACGACCTGACGAGCGGATACAGCCCGGTAACAGGCCACCATACGCCACTCTACTCCACCCCTGAGCAGCTGGAATCAACTGACCGGGCTGTTCGTTTTCTGGATTCCATCGGCGTTCCGGCCAGTAAAATCATCATTGGTGCTGCGATGTATGCCCGAATCTGGGAAGGAGTTGACAGCCTGAACAATGGCCTGCACCGGCCCGGAAAGTTTAAGAAAGGAGTTCCTTTCAAAAAATTTAAAAGCGAAATCTCCGAAAGTCAGGACTTTACAAACTTCTGGGATTCAATCGCACAGGCACCCTACCGCTATCATTTTCAGGAAAAACTGTTTGCAACGTTTGATGACACAGCGTCGGTACGACTAAAAACACAGTACGCCCTGGATAAAAAACTGGGAGGCATCATGTTTTGGCAATTGGCTGAAGATTTACCGGAAGGAGGATTGCTGGATGTGATGTACGAAGTAAAAAACGGGAGATAAAAACATGGTTGATTGGGGCTGGCATTTGGGGGGGTTTTCTTTCAGAGCGTTAGTATATTCAAACACCTGAATTTCAAACTGCCAGGGGCTAAATAAGCCAGATTGAATAAAAACACAGGTAAGACGCCCGCTTTCAGACATTTCCATAAGTCATTTCATTTTTTTTTGAAAATAATTCTTCCTGCTTTCGCAGAGGCAGGCATCATAATTTTTCCGTGCGCTTAGTTTTTTACTACTTTTGACGCCGGATGGAAAGTGCTTTCGTCCGATAAAAAAAAATAAGCAACCATTCATAAACCTACCTCTCGTAAGTGCTGACAATTTTCCGAACCAACCAGGTTTTTTACAGTGTACTCCTCATTTTTTACATTGTCTTGCTTAGGTTTTCCGTATTCCTGGCCCAAGATGTGTTTAGATGGACGCCATCCGGCCACGGCATTTTCAGTGAGCTGGTTTACAGTTGGGTTGGATCGCAGCAATTCCTTTCCCATGCCATTGCGATAGTGCTGTTGTTGGTGCAGGGGTTTCTGGTCAACACAATTTCCATCAATCATCGTCTGGCCAATGATATAAATCTTTTCCCGGGTCTTTTTTACGTGCTGATCTGTTGCATGCTTCCTGACTTTCTGTACCTCTCCCCGGTGCTGATGGGCAATACTTTTTTCCTCATTGCACTAAACGAAATGTTTGACACCTACAAAAACCCCGCTTGCGCCGACCGTATTTTCAATGCCGGGTTGTGGACGGGCGTGGCGAGCTTGTTCTATTTTCCTTTTGCTTTTTTTATTCTCGTTATGCTGGCCGCCCTCAGCATTTTAAGGGCATTCAACCTTCAGGAAGTACTGATGATCCTGATGGGCATGCTGCTGCCTTATTTCCTGATCGGAGTTTATTTCTTCTGGTTCGATCGGCTCGACTTTTTCTGGGAGATGCAGCTGGAAAGGAACCTCGGATTTTTAGATTTTGGGAATAGAGCGGACGACTGGGACACTTATATCAAAATTTCAATATTTGCACTTTTAACCCTGCTCGTTCTGATCAACAGCGGGAGCTACCTGATCAAGAAAAACATTCAGGTTCAAAAGAAAATCAATATTTTATACTGGATTCTGATCGTTGCAGGCATTGCCGTTCCATTTCAAAACAACATCACCTTTGAGCATTTTCTCATGCTGGCCCCGGCGCTGGGCATACTCCTTTCGTTCACATTTTCCAGTATGAAAACCCAATGGGCAGAGTCCGTACATTTTATCATGCTGGTTGTAGTTTTGGCTTTGCAATTCGCACCCTGGCAACTTTGAATCACCGGAGGTGCAAAGGAGAATCAGTCATTTTTTTCAAAAAAATAATCCCAAATTCGCCACTCAGGCTTACTTAAAATGTCTTTTCTTAAATCCACAATTCGTAATTTACCCGTTAATTTGCAGTGCCCGCATTAACCAAATGAACAATTACAGCCCATCAGGTGAAAAATTTACTTCCACATTTCATACAGGAACAGCAACTGGCAGGCGTCAGAAATGGCAGCTTTGAAGCCTATGGCATGTTCGTGGATATGTCCGGTTTCACCCGCCTGACAGAGACGCTCCTGAAAGAAGGCACCGTTGGAGCCGAAAGGCTTTCCGATATCCTGAATGCCATTTTTGAACCGATGGTCAGCCTCGTGTATGAGCACGGCGGGTTCATCCCCTACTTTGCCGGGGATGCGTTCATTGGAATTTTTCCGGTAGAAATTTGCGAATGCCATGCGCCCGAAGTACTCAACCATGCCCAGCGGCTTTTCGAGTTGCTCGACGAAGCCTCATCGCAGTTTGAGGAATTTCAAATCGGCATCAAAACCGGATTGTCATTCGGCATGGTGGAATGGGGCATTGTCGGCGACAAATGCAAATCATTTTTCTTCCGGGGCGCCGCTATCGAAGGCTGCGCCAATGCTCAGTCGCAGGCTGGGCAGCGCCAGATCATCATCGACGAAGCCTTTGCAAGACGGCTGCCTGCCTCTGTTAAACTCGAACCATGCACCCTGAATGGCTTCGCCAGCCTGAAAGAAGCAGCCCATGTCAAACCACTGTCAAAAAATACACCCCCAGAATTGCCGGAGCTTTTGCCGGAAATAGTTTCCCAGTTTTTACCCAAATCAGTCATTGAATTCAACCAGCGGGGAGAGTTCAGGACGGTGGTTTCTGTATTCATTTCATTTGAAGGATTGAACGATTTCGAATCGTTAAACCAATTCTCAACCATCGTACTCGATCACATTTATAACTTTTCAGGCTATTTCAAGGAAATCGATTTTGGCGACAAGGGCGGCGTACTCGTAGCGATTTTTGGAGCGCCGGTTTCTTTTGAAAACAACATCGAGCGGGCACTCGAATTCGTCAGCACACTTCAGGACGACCTCGTGCCGATGCAACAGGCAACCGACCTTCGGTTCAAGGCAGGCATTGCCGAAGGCATCGCCTACACAGGCATCGTGGGCGGAAAGGAGCGGGCCCAGTACGCAGCCGTCGGCAACCGGGTCAACATTGCCGCCAGGCTGATGATGCATGCCGATTGGAGTGAAGTGTTGGTGGATGAATCCGTTCAAAAAAATCGCCACTTCCGCTTCCAGCATACCGGCGACATCACCTACAAAGGCTTGAATGCCCCCATCCCTACCTACCGGCTCACCGGTAGAAACCAGGAACAGCGGCAGGTTTTTGAAGGTGCGATGGTCGGGCGGGAAAGAGAAATAACACGGCTGGAAAACTTTGCCCTGCAGGTTTTCGAAAAATCAACCGCCGGCATAGCCTACGTATACGGAGAAGCCGGCATCGGCAAAACACGGCTTGCATTCGAGCTTCGTCAACGCCTGCGGCGAAAGCGGAAACTGAGCTGGCTGACTTGCCAGAGCGACCAAATTCTGAGAAAACCCTTCAACCCGTTCATTTTATTCCTTCGAAACTACTTCGAGCAATCACCGGACAATACGCCGAAAAAGAACCTTAAAAACTTTGAACGCATTTTTGCCGACCTGATCAACGACATCATCGACGTCAACCTGCCCGAATCGGAGACCATCAAGCGGGAGGTCATTCGAACCAAGCCCGTACTCGCTGCGCTTACCGGGCTCAAAACTTCCAACTCCCTCTGGGAAAACCTGGACGCCAAGGGCCGTTACCTGAATACACTTTCAGCGCTGGCCAATATTTTTCAGGCCGAAGCCCTGCTTTGCCCGGTGGTGATCGAACTGGAAGACGGACATTGGTACGACGCCAGTTCCGTTGAATTCCTGAACGAATTCGCCGGGCGTATCAAAAATTACCCGGTTTTCCTCCTCGTCACCTCCCGCTACGACGATGAGGGGAATAAACCCAGGATTTGTGATGAAAATGTTTTGATAAAAAATGACCTCCGGCAAACAGAGGTTGACCTCAACATTCTGGACAACGAGGCGATCCATGAATTCGCCCACCAGCATCTGAAAGGGGAAATCCATCCCGACCTGCTGGAACTGCTCATGCGAACAACCAACGGCAATCCATTTTACGCCGAGCAGATGCTGGAGTATTTTAACGAAAGCAACCTGCTGAAAAAAGGGAAAAACGGCTGGTCGGTGAAGGATAAAAACGTTCGCATCAGCAACAGTATCCAGGCGGTGCTTACAGCAAGAATTGACCGGCTCTCCACCCTCGTCAAAGAAACCATCAAAGCCGCCGCCGTCATCGGGCGAGAGTTCGAGCTACCCGTACTTTCGGAAATTATGAAGAAAAACGAAGAGTTGTCTCTGCTCAACGGCAATACCCAGGCCGTGCTGAAGGAGCAGGTTAAAACAGCCGAGCGGGCGCAGATCTGGCAAGCTATGAACGAGCTTCGCTACATCTTCCGGCACTCGCTGCTGCGGGAAGCTGTATACGACATGCAACTCAATACCCGGCTCCGGGAGCTCCATCGACTCATTGCGGAAGCAATCGAAAAATTATACGAGAACAACCTGGAAGAACGCTACGTCGATCTGGTTTTTCACTACGAACAGGCTGACGTTGAACCAAAATTGCAGGAATACCTGAAAAAAGCAGCCGACCACGCCAAGGCCTACTACCAAAACCAGCAGGCGATCCATTTTTACAACAAGCTGCTCGCCATACTTGAAAAAAAAGGCGACACCCCCGGCCAGGCTCGTACACTCCTCAGAAAAGCCAGCATTCTCGAACTCATCGGCCGCTGGGACGAATGCGAGAAAATCAACCGCAAGGCGCTCGAAATCGCCCGCCAAACCAACGACAGCAAACTGCTCGGACATGCCAACAACAGCCTGGGCTACCTCCTCATGCTCAAAGGAAAATACGAAGAGGCTGATGAATTTCTGGAAACAGCCGCTGCGTTTTTTGGCTCCATCCATGATAACCGGGGCACTTCAAAGGTCTACGGCAACCTCGGAACGCTTTACTTCCGGCAGGGAAAATACGAGGACGCTAAACTCTATTTCATCCGTAGTATTCAGCTTGCGCAGCTCTACAAGCATACCCCCAGCAACGCACAAATCGTCGCCACCCTGGGTTTGACCTACATGAACCTGGGCAAATACGACGACGGCATCCGCTGGCAACAAAGTCAGCTCGACATCTGCAAACGAGTGAACGACCGCCAGGGAATGGCCACCCTCTACACCAACATGGGTATCGTTTATTTTGAAAAAGGCGACTACGATGCAGCGCTCGGATGCTACGAAAAAGGGCTCGCCCTGAGTGAAGAACTCGGCAATAAACAACTCACCTCCATCGCCATTGGTTGTATCGGAAGCGTTTGGCAGCAGAAAGGACGGTTCGACATCGCCATGCAACACTTCGAACGAGATCTGGCGCTGACCGAAGAACTGGGCGACAAACAGGGCATCTCCATTGCGCTTGGGTTGATGGGCGATTTGTTCAGCGTAATGGGAAATTTCGAACATGCCATCGAATACCTCCAGCGCAATCTGAAACTCGGCGAAGAACTCGGCTACAAAAAAGGAGTGGCCAAAGCCCTCAACACGCTGGGCGACATTTATTTTTATAAAAACGAATTCCAATCCTCGCTGGAATACTACGACCGCTCCATCGAAGTCACGAAAAGCATCGGCAACAAACTGGTGCTTGGCTTCAGCCTCGTCGAAAAGGCAAATGTCCTGCTCGCCATCCGGCGAATCGACGAAGCAGAAGTGCACCTCCAACAGGCGACTAAACTGGCCGGGGAACTTAACCATCCGGATCTGCTTTTTGAAACAAAACTCATGGCCGGGAAAATCGCTGCCCAAAAAGGCAACGTTAAACAAGCGATCAACCTTTTTGAAGCGCTACTCAATGATGCAGTAGGCAAGCAGGAGCAGGCAGCGCTATGCTATGAATTAGGCCAAATCAATGGTAACGAAGAATACAGAAAAAAAGCACTGGCCCTTTTCAGAGAACTTCACGAAGAAACGCCCATGTTCAACTACCTGCTACGTATCAAGGAACTTTCAGAACACACTGACTGATGCCTCACCTCAACGTAGAAATCAAGGCTCGCTGCAGCCAGCCTGAAAAAATCCGGCAACTGCTGGAAAGCAGGAACGCCCGGTTCGTCGGCCTCGATCATCAGGTCGACACCTACTTCAAAGTACCCAACGGCAGACTGAAACTCCGGGAAGGCAATATTGAAAACAACCTGATCCACTACCATCGCAATAACCAGGCAGGCCCAAAGCAATCCACCGTCACGCTCTACCAGAGTCAACCCAACTCCAGCCTGAAAACGGCCCTCACCGCCGCCCTCGGAGTTTTGACGGTCGTGGATAAAAAACGCAGTATTTTTTTCATTGAAAATGTCAAGTTTCACATCGACGAAGTAGCAGGCCTTGGCAGTTTCATCGAAATCGAAGCCATTGACCTTGATGGCTCTATCGGCCTCGCAAAGCTGGAGGAACAATGCCGGTTTTACCAGCAACTGTTCAGCGTAAAAGCCGGCGACCTGGTGGAAGTTTCGTACTCGGATTTATTGCCGGACTGGCAGGTTTGAAGTTTTTAAAAAATACTCACGCCACAGCTTTCATCCCTCCCTCCCAATTCAAAATAACCTCTTCGTCATTCAAAATGTCGTACAGCAGCTCGTGGTACTCGGCGAAGGTTGGCAGGTCGTTGTGCCCTGCTTCATCGATGGGCAAAAGGTTTACTACGCCGGGGGCTTCCTCTTTCAGTGCTTCGCTTTGGGAAAAGGGAATGAGCCTGTCTTTTTTACCATGAAGAATAAAAACCGGGCAGGTTATTTTTCGGATAAAATGATCCGTTCGGATTTTATATTTCAACAGCCAGCGAAGCGGCAACCAGAATCCGTACCGCCGGACCTGGTACAAAAAACTCAGGTAAGGCGAATCCAGGATAAGCATTTTGGGCTGATTCCAGGATGCAATGCGGGCAGCAACACCGCTACCCATCGAGCGGCCGTAGAGCACGATTCGCTCTTCGCCGTATTTTTCCTCCAGCCACCGGTAGATGTGTTGAGCATCGTTGTAAAGAGTTGACTCCGTGCGCCGGCCGCTGCTCTTGCCCATGCCCCGGTAATCGACCATGAAAAAATCATAGCCCTTGCTAACAAAGTCCTTGGCAAACTTCCCCCACCCTTTCACGCTTTTTGAATTGCCCTTGAGGTAGTAAACAACGCCACGGGCATTGGGCACCTTGAAGTGAAGCCCGTTGATGTAGCCGCCGTCTTCCATTTCAAAATGTACCTCCTCAAACGGGAATGGGTACCGGTACTGAAATGAGCTTGGCAATATCTCCGGCCGGAAAAAATAAAAGTCTTGCGTAAAATAAAATATCACACAAATAACAAAGTAAACAAGGCCAGCCGCCGTGAGAGGTGAAATCCAATCCATTCGACAAAATTTGGTTCGGGTGAAATTAGTCAGGATAAAAGAAATTACCAAAGCAATTTAATTTGGCAAATATTTTGCAATAACATTAAAATACAGCACTTTTATCTGTAAAACCTCCCAGGTGGGCAACATTTATTTAGAAAGCCTGTCTTTTTGCGTCTATCCTATCACTGAACTACTACTCTCTGACGAGCACTATTCCAAACTTGTAATCGCCAACGAAAAATCGCTACGCCCCAACAGAAAAAAGCCATAACGAAACGGTCTTTCCCAGGATCCCTTTTTCCAAAATTAGTATCGAAAAAGCTGCAACGAATTCTCATTTTTTCATGCTTCAAATCCCGAACTATGAAGTGCATTCTATTTTTACTACTGTCCGCCACGACCACAAATACCTACTGTCAATCACAGTCGCAGCCTGTGATTGCTCCATTCACGCTCATCGGCAACACGATTTTTATTGAAATTGTGATCGATGGGAAGCCAGGCAACTTCATTCTTGATACCGGCGCTCCGGAAACATTTCTCAACAGTGCCTACTTTAAAGGAAGGGAAATCCCCTGGCAGGGCGACGCAGTCATCGACATCAATGGAGAAACCTCCAGAGTCTCACATTATGCCATAAAAAAAATGACCCTGTCGGGCTACCCGCTGCCCCGGGGCTATGGCCTCGTGACGGATTTGAGAGGCCTTGAAGAAAGCAAAGGCATTTCAATCGCTGGGATCATGGGCTATCCGGCCTTCAAGGATTTGGAGATTTTAATCGATTTTGATAAAAAGCACTTGTTACTGTTCCCGCTGACCCGAAAGGGCCACAGAACCTGTGCTACGCTGGAATACACCCTGGTCGATTCCTTTGAAATGAAAATGAGCGGACATTTCCCCTGCATCATCGCTCAGGTCGATGATCAAAAACTACGGCTTGGACTTGACTCCGGCGCCGAAATCAACGTACTGAACAAGCGAATCGTTGACAAAAAAAAGCTGACTATCCAGTCGAGCCGCCCACTCGTTTTAAAAGGAATGAAAAAAGGAAGTAAAACCTGCGAACAGGGAAGTTTGGCCGGGCTGACGATTGGAAACTGGAAAATGGAACCTGCAAAAGTTGCTATCGCAGACCTCAGCCTTCTGAACAACGAACTTGACAGCCGCCTTGACGGTATGCTCGGCACGCCATTTTTAATGCAGGGAAAAATGGCCATCAATTACAAACAGAAGAAACTTTACCTATGGGAAGAGACAGAAAATGCACTGGCTGAAAAAACACTAACTGCAAAAAAAGAAGGCTTTCCAAACGGCCTCAAATAAAAAAGATGTTCAAAGTCCGGCAGCAAGTTTCATTAAAAACCGCCTTCACCCGGACTTTGAACACCTTTTGAAACCGCTAAAAAATTAGCCCATTTCCTGCACGACTTCCGTCACTTCCGGCACCATGCGCTTCAGCATGCCTTCGATGCCGGCCTTAAGCGTAACCGTTGAGGACGGACAGCCACTGCAAGAACCTTGCATCGTAACGTGCACGACACCCTTGTCGTAGGCTTTGAATTCGATATTACCGCCATCCATTTCGACGGCAGGTTTCACGTATGTATCGATCAATTCCTTGATACGGCGGGCAAGCTCGCCATCTTCACCGGTAAACTGTTCGGCTGCACGCTCAGCATCCAGTTTTTCCATTGCTTCCGCAAAACCGTCCTTGATGATCTCATTGCCTTCTTCGACGTGTTTTTTGATGAAATCCTTCAACTTGAGCATAATATCAGCCCATTCGTAGTTGAATTCTTTCGTCACCGTAACGAAGTTATTCGTGATGTAAACGCCTTTTACAAAAGGGTGATCGAACAATCCGGAAGCCAGCGCCGACCATTCACGGGCAAATGACTCCTCTTTGAAATCAGCCGTACCACGGTAGAGCATGCGATTAGTCACGAATTTCAGTGATTCAGGGTTGGGCGTCTGCTCGGTGTAGAGCATGACGGGAGATGAAGTGGCGGTATTCATATTCTTTTGGTTGGTTTAAGGGTTTAAAAATTGATGAAGCCAAGGTTCGCACTCATAAACTTTTAAACCATTCAACTTTTAAACTTCTTATTTAGATTTTGTCCACAAAAGTAACAGAAAAATGCTTTTCAAGTTTTATCAACCATACAATTCGTATTTCACCTGCGTACGATCGCAGCCCATTTTCACGATTAAATTTGCGACTGCTTCGTCTACCATCTGCGTCCAACCGCAGAGATAGAAATCGACGCCGGGGCTTTTCGGCGGGTAGTCTTCCAGGTAAATCTGGTGAACATATCCTTTTTTCAGGTCAAACGGCTGCCCGTTCAGGTGAAGTTCCTCCTCTCTCGACAGCGTCACGGAGTAGCGAAAACCAGGCATTTCCCTGGCCAGTTGCTCAAATTCTTTTTGGTATAAAATGCCATCGCTGTAACGGGTGCCGAAAATCAGATGAATATTTTTGTGCGGCTTTCCCTGTTTTTTCAAATCCCAGATCATGCTGCGGAAAGGCGCAACACCCGTACCCGTGCAAACAAAAACGAGGTCTTTCTCAATATTTTCAGGTAAAACGAAATTACCGTCCGGACCTTTGAATTTGATCTCTGTTCCAATTTTCACTTCGTTGAAAAAATAACCGGAAGCCACGCCCCCGTCGAGATGAACGATACAAAATTCGAGCACGTTCGAGCCGTCGGGCGCATTGGCGATGGAGTAGCTGCGCCAACGCTGCCGCCGCCGTTCGCCGATGGGCAGGTCCATCGTCACGAACTGCCCGGCTTTGAAATCGAACGAATCCACGCCTTCGACTTGCAGCCAAAACCGCTTCGTCGTCGGCGACTCGTCTTCGATTCGGATTACTTTACTATCGTACCAGGTTGTTGCCATAAAATTTTTCCTTTTTCACAAAATCAAGGTTTCATACGGCAAGAACACCTCGTAGCCTTTTTCGTTGAAATATTGGCGGGTTTCTTCGGTTGTTCGGTCGCTCGTGGCCATCACGAAGTCGCCGCCCCAGGCGCCAAGGGATTTTATTTCACCCCAAAAATCGCTGAAATACAGCTCCTTCGCCCTCGGCAGCCCGATGGTTTTTGAAACGAGGTTTTCGTGTTCCACGATCAGTTTTTCAAAATCCGCCAGTGTCGCCACCGTCAAAAATTCCCTCGTCAACGCTGAAATACTGTCCACCGCCAACTGCCGGCCATCCACCGCCGACCGGTACCTGGCGATGCCTTCCCGACTGTCCTGTTTTTGACCTAAATAAATGAAATACAACTGGTTAGCAAATGGCGGGTAAAAATCGCAAGGCTCGGCGTGCGGTTTTCCATTTTTTAAAAAATACAAAATAGGCCCCGCTGCCCCGGCGCAGGCAATGTCGTAACCCGACCCGCCGAAGGTGCGGAATTGCAGCTCGAAAGCATCCACTTCCGCCCACTGCGCAACGAGGTGAATGAGCGTGGAACTGGTGCCGAGGCCCCAGAGACGGGGGAAATCTAATTGGCTTTTGGCTGTTAGCTCTTGGCTCTTGGCCGAAGGCAAAAAATCCGGGTTCAGGTTTCGGGCTTCCCGGAGGATTTTTTGCAGGCGGGCAGCAACAGCAGGGTCGCTATTTTTCAGGATTTCGAAATTTTCCAATTCAAACTTCGCCTCGAACCAGCACTGCTTTTTTTCATCAAAACTCCGCCAGTGTAGTGCCGGAATTTCCAATTTCCAATTTCCAATTTCTAATTCCAACGACTGCCCCAGCTTCGCCGGCAGCGCCAGCGCCAGCGCCCCGTCGAGCACGAAATACTCGGCGGTGAGGAGGAGTTTGCCGTGGGCGTGAAAAGATTTTTTAGCTTGCTTCAAAGTCTGATCAGCAGGTTTTGACGGTTCATTTCCACCACATCAGCATTATGAAACAACTGCAAAATTTGATGGAGGTTGGATTGAAAAAGGGCAAGCAAATCGCTATTGGAGATATTGCCGGATAATTGTTCGTCCACTAAAAATTTCATGCAGCAAGGGGTATGCTTTGAAATTTAGCCAGCAAAGCGGCATATTGAAGACAAGCTTGTATGTCTTCCCGTTCAAGGGAAGGATAGTCGGCCAGGATTTCCTCTATTGTCATATCGCTCGCAAGCAATTCGAGAACGGTAGTAACCATCAGGCGGGAACCCCGGACAGTTGGCTTTCCGTGGCAAAATTCCGGGTCGATGGTGATCCGCTTTAAAATTTCTTTTCCCATTGGCTTCAATTTTCAACAAATATAACAGATTTGAGACTGGGTGGTTGGGAAGTTTCCTCACATGATGCCCAGCACAATAGCGGGGTAAAATAGCATGGACTTTATTAGTTGACGACAAAGGCGTAACTACCGCGGTAGTTAAACCCATCAAGGGCTACATCTTTATCTGGACTGTTATTTTTGTAAAGCTCAAAATTATTATTAGTGCCCTCATTGGTTTTGAATAATATTTCAATGCGTTCCTCACAATCAGGTTTAATAAAAGTGACAATATCTGCTTTATTTATTACTGAGTTAAAACTAATCAAAAAGTTGCCAGAACTAATAGGAATGAGTCCAAAACTAATCTGATGGGTTTCGTTTTCATACTCTGACTTGAGATCGTAAACACTAACACCTGATAAATCCTTTCTAGTCAATTCCCCGATATTTTCAACTACGTTAAAGTGATCAATTCCATAAAAATCAATGGTTGCAGGGGTGAACTTGGTAATTCCTACGGTGAATAGGAAATCAAAGCTATCAACTCCTATTTGATTCTGACTATTCATATCCATAACTTTAGATGGAAATTTTATTTCTATCCAAATCGTGTCGTTATCTTGAAAAGTATCCAAAACCGGTGATATTACGACAGGAAATTCAAACTTGTAATCTACTCTACAACTTTTATTATCAGTTTCACAAGTAGAGCAATAAAAAAAACCAGTTAGAAATAAAAGAGAAAAGGCTTTATTCAGTTTCATGTTTTTATATTTTGGATAAGCATAAAGAAAGCTCTTAGATAATATCAGCCCGATCAGTATTTATACTTCAACGAATCAGGTTTTGTACATTCCATCAACTGAGACTGAGAAGTATATAAATGTACATGGCTCTGGCTTTGTACAACCTATCCATATCCTTCTATAAATCCGGTAAAGTTTGTTACTGATCGGGCTGATATGTATCACCAACCATAGTCGCTAAATAAGTCGTCAATATCAACTCCTGTTATACCAGTTGGCAAGACAGTCTTCAATTGATCTCTCAAATTCGACGGCGAGGAAATATTTGACGTCATTTTTGTAAAAATACTGGCATTTTGATAACCAGTTACGTCGTCGTTCGTAATATTGACGTTTTCAGAGGCCCCTGGTAAAGGATTAAAATTGTCGTCAATAAGATCGTGACAAAGCCCTCCAGGTATGAATCCCGCAATAATTCGGTAGTCTCCTCTTCTTTCAAGCCGATTGACATGCCTGTTTTGTTGTCTGTCGAGCAAAGGGGCCGACGGTAGTTCAAAGCTATGATCAAGCTCATATTGCCTATCAGCATAAGTTGGCCCCATGTGAAATCCCCACATTTCGATTACAGCACACCTTCCAGCTCCGGGTTGTGTTCCATTTCCATAGCCTCCCTGGTCCCAAACGTAAAGAATGTTATTCATCCAATACTGATTGCTGTTCAATGCATTGTAATGAGATGCATGAGCGAATTCATGGTAGTAGGTATCCTTTATTTGATCAGATGGTTCATTCTCGCCCCCGTGATTATAGACGATATCAGGTGCCCAAAAAGCTAGATACGCTGTGAGTAACGTGGTGAATGCTCCAAGACCAGGTGTAAACGGTGGCCATGCCTGCTCCCAGTTCATAAAATAGTATAACTGTGCAGTTCCATTAATCAATGTTAGAGGGTTCACGCTCATTTCGTCGAACATGGGTGCCGCTTCGCCTTCTACACTTGGCGTAATAAGTACATCTAGTGTTTGTGGTGGCAGTGTTATCCCGTCCTGACCAGCAAACTCATAGTATTCGTGCAAAGCATTATTGCCCGTTGAAGCATACCATCTGGCTCTTTCGTGCGATGAAAGATTGTTGTTTTGATTGTACAGAACATGCACATTATTGTATGGCGGATTATTCAAAATTATCCGATGCTTCATAACCTGAGCATACTCTAAAATATTATCGATTTCAAGTTCCCGTATCGCTCTAAACCTGGCCTTCTCATTCTGAAACTTGATCTTAATCTTCACCTTCTTGCTATGCTGTTTCTCTACTAAGAAACAGCCATTGTCGTCGGTTTCCGTCCTTACCCGTTGGAATAACCCGTCTTTGACCACTACTTTCAAGTGTCGCACACCTTCATTACCCAATTGGGTATCCTCTACCTGGATACAACCGGCTGGGAATCTGGTGTTGGAGGGTATGGGGCAATCACAATCGTTCGTACTCTGGCCACCACCACCGCCACCGCCGATGATAATCTCAAGGCATTTCGGCCAATCGGGAGCGCCGGGCACACAGGCCGGATCGTTTCCGCAAGGTTCATTGCATGGCATAGCCACCAAAAGACAACATGGCCAAGAGCCGCAATACTGTGGATCGCAGGGAATTTCCGGATTGCCCTCCGATTCATAGTCATTGCCCGTAATTCTGTATGCCTCTGCTGTGAGGTAGGAATAATAGGGAGCCAGTACCAACTCCTCCAGTATTTCATAATGAATGTTGGGAAACTCAAAATTGGGCGGGACCACCGTGTATTGCCAGGTCGGCCGGTCATCCGGAATGGATGGATCGTGATACCACCCACCTTCCTCAATAATCTCATAATCAAGGGGATAGTCGTCGAAGTCAAGGTCACGGGTTTCTTCCAGTTCGAGAAGTTCTTTGTATTCCTGAAGATCAGCGGGAAGGAAACGAACGTAAAGATCGGTAGCAGGCAGTGCGGTCACATCAGGATCGTAAAGATTGTTCCAAGCCTGTGTCATGACAGCAACCGAGTAAGGATTGTTGCGTTTTTGGCCAAGAACCATCATTTGATATTCCGAATCGGTACTTCTAATTTCTACCCCCCCCCACTTGGATTGGGTGAAGTAACAGAAGACTGTGTACTGTTCAAAAGGCTGTCGGCATCTTTCTTACAGGAAAAAACGAAAATAGCAGCAAAAACTACAAAGGCGAGAAATAATTTTGGAGAACGCATGATACTATATAGTTTAATGGTGAATTATTTCGCCAAAGAAAAACATTATCTTTTATTCCGCCAAGAAGTGCCAATAAATTTAACAACCGACCATGTCGGTTTTTAGGGAGCCAATACGTAGGGGGAGAACCATCAATTGTAATGGAATTTTAGCTTTCCGGTAAAACAGGGAAAGTGTTGCCGCCAACTTTTTCACTCACAAATCAAACCCGATATCCTTCCTGAAATATTTCCCGTCGAACTTGATCACCTCCGCATTTTTATTCGAAACCGCCAGCGCATCCCGGAAAGTCTCGCCGAAGGAAGTAACCGCCAGCACCCGCCCGCCGTTAGTAACGACCTGGCCGTTGGCGGCTTTCGTGCCTGCGTGAAAAACGATGCTGCCTTCCACTTTATCCAGCCCGGTGATGGCTTTGCCTTTGGCGTAGCTGCCAGGATAGCCGCCGCTGGCAAGGATGATCGTCGTGGCGGCACGTTCGTCCTCTTCGATGTTGACCCGGTCGAGGCGGCGGTCCCTCACGGCGAGCAGCAGTTCGACGAGGTCATTTTTCAGGCGGGGCAGCACGACTTCCGTCTCCGGGTCGCCCATGCGGCAGTTGTATTCGATGACGAACGGGTCGTCGCCCACTTTGATGAGGCCGAGAAAAATGAAGCCCTGGTACTCGATTTGTCTTTTTTTCAAACCGGCGATCGTGGGTTTGATGATGCGATCCTCGACTTTTTTCATCAAAACTTCATCCACGAACGGCGGCGGGGAAACGGCCCCCATGCCACCGGTGTTCGGCCCGGTGTCGCCTTCTCCGATACGTTTGTAGTCCTTGGCGACTGGCAAAATTTTATAAGAATCGCCATCCGTCAGCACAAACACGCTGAACTCAATGCCGCTCAGGAATTCCTCGATCACGACCTTGCGGCTGGCTTCGCCAAACTTTCCGCTGAGCATTTCCTGCATTTCAGCGACCGCTTCTTCACGGCTCTGGCAGATGACGACGCCTTTGCCGGCAGCCAGTCCGTCAGCTTTCAGCACGATGGGCACGGTGGCTTTTTTCTTTAAAAAATTGACGGCAGCGATAGTTTTCGTCGCAAAATATTCCCGGTAGCCCGCCGTCGGAATGCCGAATTCCTGCATGAATTTTTTAGCGTAACTCTTGCTGCCTTCCAGCTTGGCACCCTGCAACGACGGCCCGATGACAGGGATGTGGGAACTACTGCGCATTTTGCGGAGGTAATTCCAGACGCCGTTGACGAGCGGCGCTTCCGGTCCGACGACGACTATGTCGATGGCGTTGTTGACTACAAAATCATGGATGGCGGCGTTGTCCTCGTTGTCGAGATCAACGTTTTCACCACAGGTTGCAGTCCCGGCGTTACCGGGGGCGATGTATAATTTCTTGCAAAGCGGGCTTTGGCTGAGCTTCCAGGCGAAGGCATGCTCCCTGCCGCCGCTGCCGAGGAGTAATATTTTCATGAACGATTTACGATTTAACGATTAGCGAAGTTGGGCAAAGATAAAAGTTGGCGTGACAACTCCTGCCAGCAGGGATGACTACCTTTGCCCCAACCGTATTTCAACCTGAATTTTATGAAAATAAAAGTCCTCGTTATCAGCAATTATCGTGAAACGAACTCCGTACGCCCGGAGGCGGAACTTTTCATCGGACTGAAAAAGGCGGGAGTTGAAGTGGAAATTATGACTTACGGGGACGCTGCCTACGTGAAAAAATTCCGGGAGGCGGGCATCCGGGTCATCGATTTTCACCCTGAAAAAAAGCTGGACAGAGCCGAAATTCAGCGAATCAGAAGTGAGCTGACAGCCGGAAAACACGACATACTCCATCTTTTCAACGGGAAAGCCATCCTCAACGGTATCCAGGCGGCGAAGGGTCTGTCCGTAAAAGTGGTGCTTTACCGGGGCTTCACCGGAAACATCCACTGGTACGATCCAACCGCCTACCTCAAATACCTGCACCCCCGGGTCGATAAAATTACCTGCATCGCCAGTGCCATCGAGGAGTTGCTCCATCGCCAGCTTTTTTTCAAAAAAAGCAAGGCTGTCACCATTCATAAAGGGCACTCGCCGGATTGGTACGCTGACATCAGCCCCATCGACCGCAACCGAATGGAAGGCATTCCGGCGGATGCGTTTTGGGTGACCTGCGTTGCGAACAACCGCCGGATGAAAGGCATCCCCTACCTGCTCCAATCGACGTACCTGTTACCGCCGGAATTGCCCATTCATTTTTTGCTGGTGGGTAAAAACATGGATGCCGGCGGGAACCGTAAGCTGATTGAACAAAGCCCAAACCGAAATAAAATTCACCTGCCCGGCTACCGTACCGACGTACTGAATATCGTAGCAGCGAGTGATGTTTTTTTGCTCACTTCGCTCTTCGGGGAGGCAACGACCAAGGCGGTGATCGAAGCTATGTCATTGGGCGTGGCGCCCGTCATCACGGACATTCCCGGCAACCGGGGGCTGGTGATTGAAGAAAAATGCGGTCTCGTCGTACCGCCGAAAGCCCCGAAGGCGATTGCGGAAGCGATTTTGAAATTGTACCACGACCGGGCGCTTTGCCAGGAGTTTGGCCGCCAGGCCAGGGAGCAAATCATCACGAATTTCAATATACGGGACACAATTTCGAACATGAAAAAACTGTACGGGGAGTTAACGGAACAAGCCTGACCTTCCTAATTTTAAAGTTCATCAAAAAAAGAAAAATGAAAGCACTCCGACACACCTGGCTGACGCTGGCCATTCTGCTGCCGTATTTTTTGCTGGCGCAAACCCCCTTCCCCGCCCTTCCGCCCGTTTTCAAAGACGACGTAATTCCCCGGGTGGACATCCTCCTGCCTCCGGATTCGCTGAACATCCTGCTGGCTCCGGGCAACGAGGAAAGCAACTACCACTGGCACGCCACATTTATTTTTGATAATGGTGAAATGAAGGACACCGTGGAGAATGTCGGGTTTCGCTTGCGGGGCAACACCTCCCGGCAAGCTGAAAAAAAATCTTTCAAAGTTTCCTTCAACACTTACGAGCCGGGCCGCAAGTGGGCAGGTCTTGAAAAACTCAACCTCAACGGCGAACACAACGACCCCGCTGTGGCCCGCTCAAAAATCTGCTGGGACCTGCTGCGCCGGATGGAAGTGCCTGCGCCGAGGGCCAATCATGTGGAATTTTATGTCAACGGCAACTTTTTCGGATTGTACATCAATGTGGAGCACATCGACGAGGAGTTCGTGCAACTGCGTTTCGGCAACAACGACGGCAACCTTTTTAAATGCCTCTGGCCCGCCGACCTGGTGTACAAAGGCTCCAACCCCGACCTCTACAAAGAGGAATTTGGCGGCCGCCGGGCCTACGAACTTACCATCAACGAAGACGAAGACGACTATTCGGACCTTGCCAATTTTATCGATATTCTGAACAACACGCCGCTGGCAGAATTGCCTTGCGAACTGGAGCAGGTGTTCAACGTGGACGGCTTCCTGCGGGCGGCGGCTTTCGATATCCTTTCCGGCAATTGGGACGGACCGATTTTTAACAAAAATAATTTTTACCTCTACCACAACGAGGCTAATGGAAAATTCGAATACATCCCCTACGACCTCGACAATACCTTCGGCATCGACTGGTTCAACATCGACTGGGCATCCCGGGATATTTACAACTGGGCCTCCGGCGAGCCCCGCCCGATTTACAAGCGCCTGCTGATGGTGCCGGAATACCGGGACCGGTTCTCCTTCTACCTGAATAAATTTATCGGTGAAATATTCAACAGCACATTTTTCACTTACCTCGACGATCTCAGAACCATGATTTCGCCTTCAGCACAGGCCGACCCTTACCGGCCGCTGGACTATGGATTCACATTTGCGCAGTTTCAAAGTTCTTTTGAAACGGGGCTGCCGTTTTTTCATACCCCGGTTGGCTTGAAAGAGTTTGTCAACGAGCGGAAAGCCTCGGCGCTGTCGCAATTGCAGCTGAACAACATTGCCCCAATCGTGACAGGCGTATCCAACAATTTTCCCAATTCCCTGCAGGACATTTCCATCACGGCCAAAGGCGAAGACGACGGCAGCATTGCCAGCATGGAGGTTTGCTACCAACTCAACGGCCAGAACCTGACCTGCGTACCCATGTACGACGACGGCCAACACGCCGACGGCAGTGCCGGCGACAAGTTGTTCGGTGCCCTCATTCCACCATTGAACGAAACGGCACTGCTGGAATACTTCGTACAGGCTTCGGACAACACCGGCAAGCAGAGCCGCCAACCGGTTTGCGGTTTTGAAAATATTTACATCGGCAACACGGCCGTGCCGCTGGTGGTGAATGAAATCATGGCCAGCAACAACACGACCTTCGCCGATGAGGCCGGTGAATTTGACGACTGGCTGGAAATTTTCAGCCTGAGCGACGTGCCCATCTACCTCGGCAACTACTACCTCTCCGATGACCAGGGCACACCCGACAAATGGCAGATGCCTGACCTCTGGATTCAGCCGGGCGAGCACCTCGTTTTCTGGGCAGACAACGACGAAGACCAGGGTCTTTTTCACACCAATTTCAAGCTGAGCGCAGGCGGCGAGTTTGCGGGAATTTTTGCGGACGCAGCCAACAATTTTGCCCTGATCGACGGGATTGACTTCCCGCTTCAGGAATCCGACAAAGCCTACGGCAGACTCCCGAACGGGACGGGGCCATTCCAGTTGGTGGAAGCCACCCCGGGAGCAGAAAACCTATACCCCCTGTCCGCCGACGATGTTGAAAGTGAGGCGTTTGGGGTAAAAATTTACCCTAACCCTTTTGGTGAAATTTTAAAAACTGAATGGCAGGCGCCGTCAACAGCATCTACAATTCGCTTGCACAACGCTGTCGGAACGGTGATTTTTGAAGAGAAAAATTTGGGTCAAAACAATGCATCACTGCATACCGGTCACTTACCACAGGGTTTTTATTTCATTGAAATAAAAATGAACGACGGGAAGGCGATAATAAAAAAAGTGTTGCTTCAGCGATAAAAAAAGGTGCCGCCGGGATCCCGGCGGCACCTTTTCCATCAGTGTCTGATGGCTTATTTGTTATTGATTCGCTCCATGTAAGGTTTCCCGGTAATCATGTCCACTCCGTGAATATCGACGTGTAAAACGTTGGGCCAGGCGCCGGTTTCTTCAGCATACACCCAGATGTGTGTTAACCGGCAGTATTTTCCTTTGATGGTCATGGTTGCAACCGGTTTTCCATCCTTTTTTTCGAGGTGAATTTTACGACCGTCGTAGGCAGTGAGGGTCGCCCAGTAGCTATCCTTGACATTGCGATCTTCTTTTGCCTTATATCCATAGGCAAAAGTGCGTTGCAGCCAGCTGAGCTCGGCTCTGTCGCCTGTGCTGCCATAACGCAACCAGTAAACGTCGATGGGTTTTGAGGGATCGTACGAGCCGTCGCTGAGCAGGTTGGCGTCGTAGACGATGGTATTTGTATTCTTGTTTCGCTGAATGTAAAAAAGCGAATTGTCCTTTTTGGGAGGAACGGGAAAATCTTTGGGCCTTGATCTAGGCAGCACTTCTTCAACAGGTGCGCTGGCCTTGCTTTGGGCCATGGCACCGAAAGAGAAAATTCCTGAAAACAGAAAAACGATGATAAACCGGTTCATGATAAGTTGATGAATTTAAGCAATCAAAAATTTCAATTGACGCTTGCCAAAGTTGTGCTAAAATTTTTCGTTGTTTTCCAGTTCTTTTTTGCTGTACATCAGCCGGTTGATAGCCGTAACGTTGGTCAATACAGCCATCACAACCAGCGGAAAGGTGAAGATAGTGATGGTTTCGAACAGCGGAATCGGCAGCCAGTCCACCGTTATTTTCACTTCGGAGCCCCCGATTGAAGAAAAAACACCGCAGGCAATGGCTGAAACCCCGATGATGATCACCCGTTCGGGCCGCTGCATAATGCCAACATCAGCGTGCGCTCCAAGGCCTTCCGCCCTGGCTCTTACATAACTCACCATAACTGAGCCAATCATTGCAATGAAAGCAAACAAAGAACTCAGAAAGTAGCTTTGTGCTACCAGATACCAGCAAATGCCAAGAAACATGATCATTTCGCTGTACCGGTCCAGCACCGAGTCATACAATGCCCCGAATTTTGATGCCATTTTTCCTACCCTGGCCAACCTCCCGTCAATCATGTCAAACAAACCGGCAAAAAGGATGACTCCGCCGGCCCAACCTATGTAGGAGTGATCGTTTCGCTCCCCTGTTTCACCACCATAAATAAAAATGATAGTTGCCAGGGTGTTAATAATCAAACCGGTAGTAGTAATGGTGTTAGGTTGCACCTTCCATTTTACCAGCAAATCAATCAAAGGATTGATGACCCTGTAAACCAGGGGCTGTCCATATTTTTTTAGCAGGTTCTCACTCATAGTAAGGTGGGATGAGTTTGCGAAATGTGGCAAAAGTAGTGACTAATTCTCGCAACCATTCAGAAAATCGTGTTTAAGCAAACCGGGAGTTTCCGGCTTAGAATTCGAATTTTACTCTTGCCCTCAGCCCAAGTCCTTTCACACCAAACATGGTAGGAACTTCAGGATTGTCAAGGTAAGTGAGCCTGCGCAGTACATCAATCCGAAGGAATTTAACGATGTTGCCTACCCCGACACTGGCCTCCATGTAGGGTTTCTCCTGCAGGTTGTAGGAGACCGGCCTTCCGTCGTCGGTTTTTACAAATTGAATAAATTCAGGATTGGTATTTGGATTATTGTCGTCAGTCAGGTTGCCATAAATTGCTTTGAACGTGATTACTTCACGCAGCTTTGCTTTGCGTAGCAATGGGATTTTATTAAAAATAAACCCGTTAAAATTATGCTCGACCATCAGCCAGGCGTATTCGTCACTCACAAACTCCTGGTAATTCATCATGTTGAAAGAGGTCGTACGGTAGGCGTAACTTTGGTTTGCCTTCGGCAAATGCAACATAAAATAGGGAATACCCTCACCCCAAAATTTTCCAATTTCAGCATCTATCCGCATCGAACCCAACAGCGACATGTAGAATCGTTTGAAAATATTGAGCGAAGCGCCCTGGTATTCGTATTGTCCACCCAGCCAGTCCTTCATGCCTGCCGTAAACCGGAAGGTGAAGACAGGATATTTATTGAAAAACGGCATTCGGTATGAGCGGCCCTGTACGTATTGCTCATTGGGAGCAAAACGCATCTGAAAACTCAGCTCACTGGTACGAATTTCAGGCAGTGATTCCAGCTCATTGGTAATTGGGTTGTACCGGTTGAGTTGAAGCGAGCCGATCGCTTCCTGGTTCATGTTGGTGTAGTTGAGTTGCCAGGAAAGATTGTTGTCCAACTCAAGAAAATATTCCGCCGAATATTTATCGATGAACAACATCCGGTCGATGCTGCCCCGCTGAAAAGACAAAAAGAAGTTGTCCGCCCTTGAAAACTCAAGAATCTGGCCCACGAGATTAACATCCCGCTGATAGGCCAGCCGGAAATAATGTCTCGGGTTTTGTTTAAAATTCTCCCTGAAAGAGTAGGTGAAAGCCCCTCCGTATTTCCACTCCTCATCTTTAAAGCCATAAGCTGCGTAGCCTGCAAACATCATTTTGGGGTGCATCTTCAGGTTGGTTTCACCACCAACTTTCAGACGCAAGCCTTCAACCGGGTTAAAACTGTAAAAAGCGGCGATGGGCCCCACATCAACCGGTCCGAATGCTTTGTAGCCAGTACCAAGCAGGGTCAGCACATTCAGCACAGTTTTAAAAGTCGGCACTCTTTTCAAGGTGTCGATCATTTCATAAATGCCTTCTTCCTTGGCTGAAAGCGTATCATGCCGGGCCTCGCTCCAGAACTCGGCGTCCCGTTTGTAGGCACTATCGGCTTCGATGACGTTGTCAGTTCCACCGTAAAACTTATCATCCGCTTTTTCATTGAGGATAAAATCCTGGTAAGACACTACCCTGGTTCCGTAGATTCCGGTTCCTTTTTTGAAGGGGGCAAAATCGATGAACAACCTGTCATCACTGATCGCCCAGACACCGTCCATTTTTTCGAACTCCTGCACGAGTTTTAAATCCTGGATGAAATTGAGGTTAATTTGCCGGGTGATACCAAAATCTGCTTTCACCACAGCATAACTCGAATCCCGAAGAATGTACAGATCGCCTTTGAAGGCAATATTCTGATTGTTAACCGGCATGAACGATATCTTCGTGCAGGGATAATTATTCACTACGGCAGCCGTGTCAGTGATGTAAAAACGGTAGTAGGTATTCGCCAGCGGGCTGAGCGGGCTCATGAACGGCAAGTCAAGAATTCGAACGTTGTCGTCGTAGATGTTTACTTTCTGATAAAGCACATCCAACATCGTCGTCATATCCTCCAGGTCTATGTAATCCTGCAGACCTGTTACTTTCACACCTTCCCTGAATTCTTTCTTGCTCTCCGGGCTTTTTCGGTAATAAACTTTAGCAGACGTTTCCTGAATAAAAAAAGGCAGGAAGGGTTTCCCGTTAAACTCGGAGGTATCCACGTAATCGAATAGAAACTGAAAATTCTTGAACGCCCGCTTTTTCTTCAGCTTGTCGGGGTCAAAGTTATTGATGTCAAACTGAACCTTCTCGTACTTATCGTAAGCATAATAATCCAGCGCTTCCATGCGATTGTCACTCTTGTGGTCGATAACATTTTTCATCAACTCCACCGCTGGATTTCCCCGGCGCTTGTAACCGCCCCGCTTAGCTTTCACCTCAACGGTTGAAATTTTAATAGAAACCGGCACCAGCGCCACATTCACCTCCTGCTTCGCTCCAAGCTGAATACCGACCGTCTGCATTTCGTAGCCCACGTAAGAAACCTGAATAGAATCAGTCGCCCACTTCGACTCGATAAGGTAGGTACCATCCATTTCCGTTGTGGTACCAATGGTAGTACCCAGGAAGGCAATATTGACAAACGGCAGCGGCTCTTTGGTGTCGGCATCAACGACCAGCCCTTTCACCGTTGTCATTTTTTGAGAAAAACCTGCGCTCGCAAACAAACACAAAAACAGGCCTAAAAACAGTTGATTTTTGATTTTCACAAAGTCCATAAATCCTATTTCTTCATTTTGGTATTGGTGTTTTCGGAGGGCTTTCTGCCGGATTTTTAGTTGCCCTCCAGGCAGGAGTAATTTGCGGGGCCAATAATCTTAAGTTGGTAGTTAAGTAGGCTATCGAAAATATTTTAAAGGCTTTTTGCTAAACAAAAACTTGTCAGTACCTAAAAAGTTGCCCTTGCTTTAAAATCAGTGCAAAACTATCTAACTTTTAACAACCCTGCCTGATTTTGGAGTAAACTACCCAATGTTTCGACGGCGGGCAAGCGGATGTAAGAGGAAATGCAACGTGGCCATTTCATAAATTTTAAACGAAGCTTAACATCCGGTAAATACAAAAAGCCGGCCTCTGCCTATTCACTTTTTCACTGAAATAAAAATTATCAGAGGATTAAACAGCCCTTTGCAGCAAAGGCTCTGCGCCGGCAAGGCTTCCGGAAATGGAAGGTTTGTCCGGCAGGATGGTAAGGCGCAGAGCCTCCTCCAGCGGCGTCGGCAGGAAGCCGAGTTGCTGTATTTTCTGAGTGGAAACAGGCCAGTCAGAGGTATATTTCCTGGCAGCATGGGCGGTGATAAATGGTTTTTTGCAGGTAATTTTTGCCCGGATTTCTTCAAAAAAAGCAACTGCCCGAAGCACAGAGTATGGTACCTTCAACAGTCTGATCTGCTTACCGGTAATGCGCTGCAACAACCTAAACAGTTGGTTGTACGTCACATTTGAGCCCCCAAGAATATAGCCTTCGCCATTCGTCCCTTTTTCCATCGCCAGCAGCATGCCTTGCACTACGTCATTTACAAAAATGTAATTCGCCACGTTTTTTCCGCTGCCCAGGATGATGCGCCAGGTACCGTTGGCCACACCTTCGAGTATGGAGGTGAGCGAATTCCCATCGCTACGGATGCCAGCCCCAAACACGCGGGTGGGATAAACAAAAACCACCTCAAGTCCCTTCCCGATGTAGCGTTTACCTAACTCTACCTGACGGTATTTTGAAACTTCGTAAGGATCGGAGAGCCGGATGCTGCCCAAGCGTTTTTCATTCACAGACTCCCCATTTTTCGAGGGTCCGAAAATCCCGCACGAAGAACAAATCAACACCCGCCGAACACCCTGTCGCCAGCAGGCTCGCAGCAGATTTTCCGTGCCTTCAACATTAATTTTGTGAAACAACCCGGAATTTTTATTCCAAATTCCGACGAGGGAGGCCAGGTGAAATACCGTTTCGCAGCCCTCTACAGCCTGTTCCACGCTTTCGGGACTTAGGACATCACCGAAAAAAATTTTGACGGGTTTGTTCTCAAGTATCGATGCATCGGTACCTTCAAGAATCAGGGTATTGACGCCGTACCCGTTTTGCAATAGTTGATCGACCAGATGGCTACCGATATAGCCATTGGCGCCGGTTATCAGGGTTGTCATGATTTAATATTTTTTGAAAACCGGTTTTGAAAACTACCGGTCAGGCAGGCTTCAGTCCTTGAGCACCATTTCAAAACTGATCAGCCCTGCATCCAGGTCGATGCTTTTCAAAGCCCGGTTTTGGTATTCATAAATGCTCTTTTTACCTCTTGAATTGACTTTCTCGTAGATATTTCGCTCTGTTTTTTCGATGGTGAAAAATCCGCCGCTCTCCTCCGAGTAGGCCCTGGCAATCAGAGACGGTTCCTCGAAAATGAGCTGAATGGAAGAGTACCGGATGGGCAAATCCAGTGTCTTTTCCAGTTTGCCGCTTTTGAAAAACTGGTATTGGCCGTTCACCAGTTTCGTGTGCGTATCTGTGAAGGTTCTGCCATTGACTGATATGTCCACCTTTGCATCTGCCAGGGTACCCTCCCGGTAAACCACCCGGGTCGTGTAATCCACCTCCAGTTTTGTGATGAAACTGGTACGGATGTTCGTAAAACTATGGTAAGTGGTTTGGGTGGCCGTTGTGGTTTTCACCGCCCTTAGTTCACCGACCACCTTGTCCCGCAAAATGACGTCGAACAAAATCACCTCGTCATTTGGCGCTGCAAGCAGCCCGAGCATCAATATTTCAAAAAATGTGATCCAGAACATGGCTTATTTTTTTGATGAAAAAATGGGTTGCAGGCTCACTCGTCCAGTTCTTCGATCACTTCCAGGTTGTGCCGGAAGGTGAAATCGACGAACCAGGGCACCAGCTTTTGCAGCAGGTAGTAGAACTTACCCTTCAGCCCGACGATGGACTTGAACTGTCGTTTTTTAATCATATTCAAAACCACACGTGCCACGTCTTCCTGGGTATCCAGCCAGATGCTGTTTCTTTGCAGCAGGGGTTTCCAGGAACCGTCCGCATTCAGCACCCGTTTTTCAGGATCATTCACCGTAGCATTCACGTAAACGATGCCAACGTGGACGCCCGCTTGCATCAATTCATTGTGAAGCGACTCGGCCAGCGAGGTTTGCGCCATTTTGGTCATACAGTAGGGAGCTTTGTCGGGCATACCCCGGAAGCCGGCCAGCGATGAGATGAAGATGACGCTGCCTTTATTTTTCTTTAAATCCGGTATCGCTTCGAGCGTCGGGTAAACGGAGCCTAAAATGTTGATATTCACCAGCTGGCGAAAAACGTCCGGATTTGTATTTTCAAAATACCCTCTCGATCCCACGCCCGCATTGTTGACGAGGATATCCACACTTCCGAATTCATTGACGGCATATTCCACCAGTTTCCGGCAATCTTCGGGGATCGAAACGTCTGCCGCACAGGCGGCGGCTTCGATACCTTCGTTTTTCAGAAATGCCAGTGTGTTTGAAAGCCGGGACTCTTTTCGGCCATTGACGACCACTTTAGCGCCTTCCTTACCCAGTCGCCAGGCAATAGTTTTACCAATCCCTCTCGACGATCCGGTGATGATTGCAACTTTGCCTTCCAGTTTCATGATCTGAGTTTTTCCGGTTCTGAAATACCTGCCGGAATTTTTTGACAACCCCGGCAGGAGGACTGGTTTTTTAGGAGCCGGTTATTGGGGAATTGTTTTCAGGATTTTGGGTTCTTGTGGTTACTTCAGGGCTGTTTACCAAAGATAAGGTCAGTGGAAGGCGCGTACACTATACTCTTGTTCCAAATCATAGCACGCATATGGCAGCCGTAGTTTTCATCACAGCATTCATGTTGCACAATACATTAAAAAATGACTCAAGTCATTGATTTTCAAAAAGATAGGAATTTTACAATATTCATACCTGCTCCCGGAATTCCGTGGGCGTAAGGCCGGTATACTCCTTGAATATTCTGGAAAAGTAGTTAGGCTCAACGCCGGTACGGTAAGCAACTTCGGAGACATTGAGTTCAGTTGTAGTGAGTAGTTTTTTTGCCAAAGAGAGTCGGAAATCATTGATCAGGCGCGAGGTGGAATCACCGGTCAAAGCCGTGATTTTACGATGCAATTGAGAGCGGCTCATGCCAAGCTTGTGGCAGAGTTGCAGAACACCAAAGTCTTCGTCTTCAATATTTTCTTCGATAATTCCCCGCACTTTTGAAATGAACGCATGCTCTGCCGGAAAGCCAGCGACCGATTCATTTTTTTCATCGTTCATTTTTTTGAAACGCTCCCGCAGCTGTTGGCGCATGTTTAAAAAATTACGCAGATACAAAAACAACTCTTCCCGATTGAAAGGCTTCACGAGGTAAGCGTCGGCGCCGCACTCCAAGCCTGCGAGACGGTCTTCCGTACTGGCTTTGGCCGTCAGTAAAATAATGGGAATATGGCTTGTCCTTTCATCAGATTTCAGGGTGCGGCAAAGCTCCAGACCGTCTTTCACGGGCATGACAACGTCGCTGATGACAACATCCGGAACGAGTTCAACAGCTTTTTTAATCCCCTCGTCTCCGTTGCTTGCCGAAGCCACGTAGTAGTCTTTTTCGAGCAGATGTTTCTCAAACTGCATGACGTCGTAGTTGTCTTCCACAACCAGAGCGAGTGGTTTCTCATCGTTAAAGTTCACAGCATCTTCCAGCAGCCCTTCAGGCACGCCCTGCTTATCTATGGAGGAAGTCAGAGGTAGCGTTTCAAACTCAGCCACTGCGGCCCGGCGGGTCACCGGCAGCAAAACAGAGAAAGATGAACCGGCACCATCTTTACTTTCCACTTCTATCTTTCCCTGCATCAACTTAACCAACTCCCGGGTAATCGCAAGGCCAAGGCCTGTCCCCTGGCCCGTTTTCCTGGCAGCGCTACCCCGGTAGAAACGTTCGAAAATATGTGTCATTTCATCCTGGCTCATCCCAACGCCGGTGTCCTTCACCTCGATTTTGAGTTGCTCGCCACTGTTGCTTTGCTGCTCCTGTTTTACCAAAACGGTGACCTTCCCGCCCCGTTGGGTAAACTTTATGGCGTTCGAGACCAGGTTAGTCATCACGTCCTGCAACTTTCCGGCGTCGAAATCCATATCGAATTTTTCCATTTCGGTCAAAAAACGGATGTGGATGTCTTTCCCCAGGGCAAATGCCTGGAAAGAAAAAGTGAGATACCGTAAAAACTCAATGACGTCGCCCCGGCGAAGATTCAGTTCGGTTTTGCCAGATTGCAGTTTTGCCAAAGCGAGCATTCGGTTAACGAGCCGTAGCAGGTAGTCTCCGTTGGAAGACAGGAGGTCCAGTTTTGCCTGTAGTGCAGGCAGATTGAGTTCGCTTCGCAACTGTGCCGTCATGCCCTGGATGACGGTCAGCGGCGTCCTGAACTCATGGGTGATGTTCGTGTAAAATTTAGTTTTAAAATCGTCCAGATCTCTCAGCCGCTGGGTGTCCCGTTGTTCTTTTATTAAAACTTTCATGCGATAGCCAAGTCCCAGCGTAAACAGCAACACCTCTCCGATCACCCCCACTTGCGTATAGGCAAACCTTACCCCTGTTCCAATGATAACCGAAAAGGCGTTCAGCACTACCCCTAAAATGAACATGAACGTGCCGGCAATGAGGAACAGGCTTTTGAAATCCCTCCGGCTGAATATCAGCAGCAAAATCCCGGCACCGGCGTATTGTGCAATCATGTAAATCGCCGTAATGTTATCCGAAAGCGGCATGTTGTTCGTCGTGTAAAACAGTACTACGACGCCAGCCGTGAGCAAAAACCTCGTGGCCAAAAGTGTTTTAAAAACTGCATCCCACTTTGGAAAATACTTACGCAGGTTCATGTACGTGCGGATGAACTGAAGGTAAGCCATATCCATCCCGCAGAGCGAAAGGTAGATGACCGTTTGTACGAAGATTGGATGGTCTCTCAGCCAGACGATGTCGTACAGCATGTAAAAAAACTCCAGCAGGTAAATGAAAATACCCACCTGAAACAGGAAGTGGTAGAGAAACGCCCGGTCCTGCGTACCCAAAAACAGGATCAGATTGATCAGGCTGAAGGTCAGAAGAAACCCGATGAACAACCAGTTCTTTCTCGTCTTGATAACAAAATCCCAGTTGTGGAAATAATCTTCCGCCGTCAGACGCACATCGATCCACGGTCTTCGAAGGTTCGGAGTTTTCACCTTTATAAATAGTGTCACGGAAGCTGCTGCCGGCAAACTCAACCGCACCCGCTCCTGTTCCTGATTTCCAAAAGTGAAACCTTTGCGGTTTGCAGGTACCATCAGCCCCGTTTGTTTGGGGCCTTCAACCATACCATTTGGGTGGATCATCCAGACCTCCGTGACATTGCTTTTGCCGGTAAATAAAATCCAATCTTTCAGGGGTGTATTTTCCGTAAGGTGATTGTTTAAAACAACCCGGCACCAGTACGTTTTTTCTGCATTGAGCCAGACGGGGTGTTTTGCTCCGGGATAATTTTCAGCTAGAAACACGTTGAAGGGACCGAAGCGGCTGTCCCACTCCGGGGCTTGCAGCTCAGCCAGTTCCAGCGTATCCTCATTGACGGGCAGGATGAAAAGATTTTCGTTCAGGTCATACGAATTCCTCAGTTGACGAATGTCAAATTGATTGGATTGACTAAAAAGTCCGGCAAATGGAAGGGCGCAAAGCAGCAGCGCACAAATACAGGGCGGTTTTTTCATTGGGTGTCAATTTTTCTTTAACAGGTCCCGGCTCCTGATGGCTAATTTTCTGCTTTGGTATTTTTTCGATGAAATTTAAGTCCTTCCCCAATAATTTTCAATGACAATAATTACCTGCAATTTTGCCCCTCAAAAAAGATAAAAATGTCCACCTTACGCCAACGCTTCCTCCAACACATCGCCCAAACCAGCGACATCCCCATGATGCTCGAAATCGAACGGGCAGAAGGTTCTTTTCTCTTCGACCGCTCCGGTAAAAAATACCTCGACCTCATCGCCGGCATCAGCGTCAGCGTGCTCGGCCACCGGCATCCGGCCGTGGTGGAGGCTGTGAAAACACAGGCCGACCACTACCTCCACACGCTCGTGTACGGCGAGTACGTTCTCTCGCCGCAGGTACAACTGGCTGAACTGCTGGCCCGCCACCTGCCCGCCCCGCTCGACAGCGTTTATTTCGTCAACTCCGGCAGCGAGGCCACCGAAGGGGCGATGAAACTGGCCAAGCGCTTCACCGGCCGGGCGGAAATCATCGCCTGCCGGGAGGCTTACCACGGCAGCACGCAGGGCGCCGCCAGCCTCATGTCCCCGAAATTTTTCACCCAGGCATTCCACCCACTGCTGCCCGGCATCCGGCACATCGATTTTAATAGTGAAAATGATCTTGAAAAAATCACCTGCCACACCGCCTGCGTCATCCTCGAAACGGTGCAGGCCGAAGCAGGTGTCCGTTTGCCCCAACATGATTTTTTAAAAAAACTGCGCCAGCGCTGCACGGACGTGGGTGCCCTGCTGGTATTGGATGAAATTCAGGCGGGCTACGGCCGCACTGGTTCGCTTTGGGCTTTCGAGCAGTACGGCATCGTACCTGATATTTTACTGCTGGCGAAAGGAATGGGCGGCGGCATGCCCATCGGTGCATTCGTTGCTTCGAAGGAAGTGATGGATTCACTGAGCGTGAACCCGCCGCTGGGGCACATCACCACGTTCGGCGGGCACCCGGTTTGCTGTGCTGCAGCGCTTGCTACGCTGAAATTTTTAACTGAAAGTGATTTGATAAAAAAGGTGAAGGAAAAAGAAGCGCTCTTCCGGCAGCTACTCAATCACCCGGCCATTCGGGAAGTTCGCAGTGCCGGGCTGCTGATGGCGGTGGAGGTTGGCGAGTTTGAAATTTTACGAAAAGTGATCCTCGAATGCCTGGAAAGCGGCGTGGTGACCGACTGGTTTTTGTTCAACGACCGAAGCCTGCGCATTGCGCCGCCGCTGACGATTTCGGAGGAGGAGATCAGGCAGGCTTGCGGGGTGGTGAATGGGGCGGTGGAGAAAATTTGCAGTTAAAATAACCAAATCGAAAGCAGCGTGTTAGTACCCCGGAGCCGGATTTTTGAGGCCCATTTTTTAATACCTTTGCCACCCGTGAAAAATATCGACCGTATCCTCGCCCTCTACCGTGACGACCGCCGGACGCAAAAACTTGTCGAGGCGCTCCGAACGCCAACATCGCCCACCGTTGTACAGATCAATGGAACGGCTGGTGCGCAGGAAGCCTTTGTCCTGGCGGGAGCCTACCTCGCCGATCCACGACCAAATCTTTGGATCGCCAATGACAAGGAAGAGGCCGCCTACCTGCAAAACAATCTTGCCAATATCCTTGAAAACAAGCCCGTCCGATTCTTCCCCGATTCGTTCAAACGACCGATGTATTTCGAAGAACTTAACAGCACAAACGTGCTGGAACGGACGGAAACCATTAATAAAATTACCTCGCCCGGCGGCTCACCGGAAATCATCGTGACGTACCCTGAGGCGCTGTTTGAAAAAGTGGTGGCACCGTCGGTGCTGGAAGAAACGCGTATCGAAATCAAGGTCGGGTCAACGCTGAACATCGATTTTATCATCGAAATGCTCGTCGAATACGGCTTTCGGCGGGAAGATTTTGTGTACGAGCCGGGGCAGTTCAGCATCCGGGGTGGTATCGTTGATATTTTTTCCTACGGAAACGACTACCCCTACCGTATCGAACTCTTCGATGAGGACGTGGAAAGTATCCGCACATTCGATCCGCTGACGCAGCTGTCGGTGCAGAATATTGGCAAGGTGTCCATCGTGCCAAATATCAATACCAAATTCAAACGGGAACAGAAGGTCTCGCTGCTGGGCGTATTGCGACCGGAAACGGTGGTCTGGTTGAAAGACATGCAAATGCTCACGGAAAAGTTGCAAAACTGCTTCGAAAAAGCCGAAGAGTTCGCCAAAAGCCTGCCGCTGATGGACGAGAGCGAGTTGGGCGAAATCTTCCGGGACCGGGCCTTCATCCGCCCGCACGAAGTCGCGGAGGATGTGCTGAAGTTTTCCATCATTGACCTTGGCGGCACTTCAATCCTTCAATCCCCCAACCCCCCAATCCTTTTCAATGGAAAATCTCAACCCAGTTTCAATAAAAACTTCTCCCTGCTCATCGAAAACCTGAACGCTAACACGGCGGAGGGCATCGAGAATTTTATTTTCACGGACAACCCCAAGCAGATCGAGCGGTTTTACGCCATTTTCGAAGACCTGGAGGCGCATGTGAAATTCGAGCCGGCGATGAAAGCCATTCACGAGGGATTCGTGGATATGGATCTGAAAATTGCCTGCTACACCGACCACCAGATTTTCCAGCGGCATCACCACTACCGGCTGCGGCAGGGCTTCACGGCCGACAAGGCACTGAACCTCAAGCTGTTGCGGGAATTACAGCCGGGCGACTTCGTGGTACACATCGACCACGGGGTGGGGAAATATTCCGGACTGGAAAAAATCACGGTCAATGACCATACGCAGGAGTCGGTGCGCATTTTTTACAAAAACAACGACGTGCTCTACGTGAGCATCAACTCGCTGCACAAAATTTCAAAATACACCGGCAAGGACGGCACCCCGCCCGCCCTCAGCAAGCTCGGCTCCGACGCCTGGCAAACGCTGAAAAACCGCACGAAAAAGAAGGTCAAGGACATTGCAAAGGAACTGATCAAACTTTACGCCCTGCGGAAAGCTGCGCCCGGCCATGCCTTCCCGCCCGACAACTACCTCCAGGCAGAGCTGGAATCTTCGTTCATCTACGAAGACACGCCCGACCAGGAAAAAGCGACCATTGCCGTGAAGGAGGACATGATGAAACCCTACCCGATGGACCGGCTCATTTGCGGTGATGTAGGCTTTGGTAAAACGGAAGTTGCCATTCGGGGGACCTTCAAAGCAGTGACAGACGGCAAGCAGGTGGCCATCCTCGTACCCACGACGATCCTGGCTTTGCAACATTACAAAACGTTCAGCGAGCGACTGGCTGATTTTGACTTAAACATCGAGTATGTCAACCGTTTTAAAACGGCAGCCCAAAAGCGGGAAATTTTTCAAAATACGAAAGAGGGGAAAGTGGACATCCTCATCGGCACACATGCACTGTTGAGTAAAGACTTGAAATTCAAGGATTTGGGCCTGCTCGTCATTGACGAGGAGCAAAAATTCGGCGTTTCCGCCAAAGAAAAGTTGCGCAACTTCAAAGTCAACGTAGATACGCTCACGCTCACGGCGACACCAATTCCCCGGACCCTGCAATTTTCGTTGATGGCCGCTCGTGACCTCTCCATCATCCGTACGCCGCCGCCCAACCGGCAACCCATTCACACCGAAATTCGGGTGATGAGTGAGGAGATTATCAAAGATGCCATTTACAAGGAAGTATATCGGGGAGGGCAGGTATTTTTTGTACACAACCGGGTGAAAACACTGGCCGATGTGGCTGCCCTGATCAAACGTCTTTGCCCGGACGTGGACGTAGCCGTGGCACATGGGCAAATGGATTCGGACAAGCTGGAAAGTACGTTGGTGGATTTCATCGATAAAAAGTTTGACGTGCTCGTTTGCACCAACATCATCGAGACCGGCCTCGACATTCCGAACGCCAACACGATGATCATCAATGACGCCCATCAATTCGGCCTCAGCGACCTGCATCAGTTGCGGGGCCGCATCGGACGATCGAACAAAAAAGCGTATTGCTACCTTTTTACTCCGCCGATATCGGTGCTTACACACGATGCCCGCAAACGGCTTAAAACGATCGAAGAGCACAGCGATCTCGGGAGTGGTTTTGAAATTGCAATGCGGGATCTCGACATCCGGGGAGCAGGAAATTTACTTGGCGCCGAGCAGAGCGGCTTCATTGCTGACATTGGTTACGAGACGTTCCAGCGCATCCTGGAAGAGGCAGTGCAGGAGCTGAAGGAGACGGATTTCAAGGACGTTTTCAAAGAAGAGCTTGATAAGAAAAGGTACTACGTCCGTGACGTAAACATCGACACGGACGTCGAAATGCATATTCCTGACGATTACGTAAGTAGTATCTCAGAGCGACTTAGCCTCTACACGGCACTCGACCAATTGGAAACTGAGACAGAATTGGAGCAGTTCGAAGCACAGTTGCGGGATCGTTTCGGACGGGTGCCCGAGCCGGTTCTGGAGTTGTTCGACGGGTTGCGGCTGAGGTGGGCTGCACGAGAGCTGGGGTTCGAGCGCATCATTTTGAAAAACAACAAATTACGTTGTTATTTTGTGGAAAACCCACAATCGCCGTATTACGACAGTCCGGTGTTCCAGGGAGTATTTCAGTTCATCGGTTCGAAAGGGTTACAATATGGCCTGAGTTTGAAAAAATCACCCCGTAGCCTGATTATGGTGAAGGAGAGAGTGGGTAATTTGCAGGCAGCGAAGAAAGTGCTCGAAATGATTCATACAAAAGCACTGGCTGTTAACGTGTAAAAATTAATCTTTGAGATGGGTAATTTTCGATAGCTTCGCCCCTCCGAATATTTGCCCATCTCTTGTCACCTCCCCATTAAATAAAATGGATCATCTACAGCTCCTGTTTCGCTTTCGTACTCAGGGTTCTCATGAGTAGGAGAACAACAAAACAAAAAATTGACATGAAAAAATTATTGGTATTTGCATTTATTGCGTACGCTGCTCTCGTGGATGCTCAAAACCTGGAAGTTGGATTATTTACAGGTTTCGCTAACTATCAGGGCGACCTGGCGGAAGATCCCGTAGAAATCGGGGAAACAAGCCTTTCGTTCGGAGCTTTTGCCAGATATCATGTATCAGCCAGGTTTAAAGTAAAAGGAAGCGCCTACTATGGCTTGGTATCGGGAAGCGATGCCAACTCAACCGGCATGCGTAAAGACCGCGGATGGAGCTTCAATTCTAATCTTTTAGAAGTCAGCGCCATGGGAGAATTTCACCCGCTCGGAAGAGACCGCTATGCTTATGGCGGCGTCTTCAAAGCAAGCGTATCGCCTTACGTTGCTACAGGGATAGGGTTCGTGAAAGTTGATTCAGAAGTATCGGTGACTGATCCCGCTGATGCGAATAAATTTCCAGAAGCAGGTGCGAAATCCACCTCTCTTGCCGTCCCTTTCCTGGTTGGTATCCGCCTCGATGCTTACGAAGCAGTATCTCTTGGCTTCGAGTGGGGCTGGCGTGCTACCTTCAACGACTACATTGACGGGGTGAAAAAAAATGGAAACCCTGATAAAAACGACTGGTACCTTTTCATCGGCGCATCGTTGGCCTACGTTTTTTAACAAAGACAATATTTTCTAAGCAGAAAAATCCTGAATGGCCCTGGCTGTTCAGGATTTTTCTGCTTCCAGATAGTTGGCCACCGCTTCCAACTCTTCGTAAAATTCCTCACCATACTTGCGTATCAGGGCAGCTTTCGCAAAGCGAAAAACAGGGATCTGCTCTTTTTTTCCAGCCGTACAAGCAGCGGAGCAAATATCCCAGCGGTCGTAATTCAAGGCCTCAAAACCTGCCTTTTCATTTTTTGAAACACGGATGGGGTAAAGATGGCAGGAGATGGGTTTCCTGAAGTCCGTAGCACCCTCTTCGAAAGCTTTTTCAATACCACACTTTGCAACACCGTTTTTTTCAAACGTCAGGAATGCACATGCACCGTCATCCAGCAAGGGCGTTCCAAAGTCCTTCAAGCCTTTGAAATAAACAAACAGCCCTTGCTCTTCAAGCACCCGAATACCCTCCGGGCGAAGAAAAGGTTTGATGTCAGGGTAGATTTTTTCGAGCGTTTCCATTTCAGCCGGCTCCAGCGGAGCGCCGAAGTCACCTTCCCAGCAGCATGCGCCTTTACAGGCATCAAGGTTGCAGCGAAAATGCTCTTTCAAAACATCCTCACTAATTAAAATTTCCTGGACAATGACCAAATCTTAACTGTTTTTGCCAAACGCTTTACTTTTTATCAGATAAAATCAAGCAGCCTGACGTAGTGTTATTTTACAAGTTGTAATTTAGCGGCAAAAGTATTTCATCAAACACAGACAATTATGAAAAATGTGATTCTTAGCCTCGCTTTCCTGTTTTTTGCCGGAGGATTGGCTGCTCAGGCCAAGGCCGGAGAAACCCCAGCCCAAAAAACAACCGAAAAGCTCGTTCAGTTATACAACCTCACCTCAGACCAACAAGCTGAAGTGCTGAAAACCCAGGAGCGCAAGTATCGAAATCTGGCCGAAATCGAACCATTGAAAGCCTCTGACCAGGAGCTCTATGCCCAAAAAGTCAGAGCATTACAATTTGCCAATGATAAATCACTTGAAAGAATTTTGACAAAATCGCAAATCCCCCTTCTTCGCCAGCAGCAAAAGACACTGAGGGAGCAAAAGGCATTGGCAAACAAAGAATTGAAAGCTTCAGGCGCCTCGCAGGAAGAAATTAACAGCAAAATGCTGGAGATTGATCTCGAGTCGTTGCAGTGAACGCTATCGATTTAACCAGTTGAAAAAAGCGGTGTGGTCATTCCGCACCGCTTTTTCAATAACCCCTACCCACAAAAGGCAGTAAAATTTCTACTTTTACGACTTTAACCGCCAAACCATATTGTAACGCCGGCGTTAAGTTTAAAACAGTAAACTTCTAACCTGATAAAATCATCACAAAATAAATGGACCCGCTTAAAAAGAAATTTTTCCAAAAGTCTTTCCAGGTAAAGCAAGAGGCAAAAGAACTCCTCGCAGAAAACAAAAATTTGAAAGTAGCCGAAGTGAATCTGAGCCAGGTTTTCGGTGGCGCTCGTGGCATCATCATGATGCTGTGGGAGCCTTCGCTGCTCGACGCTAATGAAGGTATTCGCTTCAGAGGTTACTCCATCCCTGAACTCCAGGAGAAACTCCCAAAAGGTGAAGGTAGAGAACCCCTTCCCGAAGGCCTCTTCTGGCTGATGATGACGGATGAAATTCCAACAGAGGAAGAAGTTGCCTGGCTAAGCAAGGAATGGGCGAAGCGAAGCAATGTGCCAGAGCACACCTTCCGCCTCCTCGATCAGCTCCCGCTGAGTGCTCACCCGATGACTCAGTTTTCACTGGCCATCACCTCTATGCAAACCGAATCCTGTTTTGCCCGCCGTTACGACGAGGGCATGGGCAAAACTGAATATTGGGACGCAGCTTACGAGGACGCCATGAACCTCATCGCCAAACTTCCAAGGGTAGCAGCTTACATCTACCGCAGAAGTTTCCATGGGAGCAACCACATTCAGCCTAATCATTCACTTGACTGGGCAGCCAATTTCGCCCACATGTTAGGCGTATCAAAGAGTGATGATTTTAAGGACCTGATGCGCCTTTACATGACAATCCATGCTGACCATGAAGGTGGAAATGCTTCTGCTCACACGATGCACCTCATCGGGTCAACTTTGGCTGATCCTTACATTTCTTTCGCTGGTGCAATGAATTCACTCGCCGGTCCACTGCACGGTCTGGCAAACCAGGAAGTCATCAAGTGGATATTTGAAATGGTGAACAAGATCGGCACCCGGGAACCTAGCGTTGAACAAATCTCCAACTATGTTCACGAAACGATTTCCTCCGGAAAAGTAATTCCCGGCTACGGCCATGCGGTGTTGAGAAAACCGGACCCTCGTTTCATTGCACAAATGGAATTTGCTAAAAAATACATCTCAGACGACGAAATCGTCAATGTAGTCTGGAAAATATTTGAGGTCGTGCCCGGCATCCTCCAGGGTTTAGGGAAAGTAAAAAACCCCTGGCCTAACGTAGATGCCCACTCCGGCGCTATGCTGGTACACTACGGTCTGGATCAATTCAGTTTTTATACCGTACTTTTTGGCGTATCACGTGCCATGGGTGTACTGGCCGCTCAATGCTGGTCAAGGGCACTCGGACTCCCGCTCGAACGGCCCAAGTCAGTCAATCTGGATTGGGTAAAACAATTCGTTGCTGATCAAAAAGCAGCAGTCCCGGCATAAGTCCTGGCAAGAGAAATTGGGAAATTGAAAATTTAAATCAATTTCTCAATTTCTCATTTTCCTGATATCTTACTTCCTCTCCTTCTGTAAAATTTTGATTTCCTGCCCAAAGACATTACCTTTGCCTGGATTTTTCCGGAAGCACAATTTTCTCATTAAGCTGAGTAATTCTCTCCGGGATAAATCTTTTTAAATCAGCTTTTTAAAAATCATTTTTTTTACCTTTTGATAAACACTTGTAAGAATGCTCCGTAAAAGGTGTCGAAGCATTCTTTTCGTATTTTAAGGCAAAAAATAAAAGTGTAAAGCACATGGCTCTGATTGGAAAAATTAGAAAACAGAAGTGGTTACTGGTCGGTACGCTGGCTGGAGCATTGATTTTGTTCATCGCAATGTTGATGTTTGACAATCCTAATCAAAGTTTATTCGGTGGCAGCCGCACTGAGCTCGGCGAAATCGAAGGACAAAAAATTGAATACCAGGAATTCAGCCGGGTTCACGACATGCTGTATCGCAATGCCAGCAGCGACGGATTCAGCGACCGTACATTCCTGTGGAATTTCTTTGTTGACCAGGCCATCGTTCAGAAAGAAGCCGATGCAATCGGTCTGGGCGTAAGTAAGTCTGAATTATTGGAGTTGCAGTTCAGTGAAGACAATTCGAAGCTCAGCCCAATCATTACCAGCCGCTATCAAAATCCGAACACCCGTCAGGTTGATCGTGAGCAGTTGAACCAACTCAAAGACATCATCACGACCAGCAAGGTTGATCAGATGATTCAGGAAGGGCAACTGGTGCCGGATTTCAAATACCGCTGGGCACACCAGGAAAGAGAAATCATCAAGGACCGCCTTCAAACCAAGATTTCCAGAATGGTTGAAAAAGGCATGTACACACCTACCTGGATGGCCGAGGCCATTGCTAACGAGCAAAATCAACTTGTAGATTTTCTCTACGTCCAGGTGCCTTTTGATGAAATCCAGAACTCGGAATTATCGCTTTCTGATGAAGATTACAAAGCTTATTTCGAAGAAAATAAGACCCAGTTCAAGCAAGACGAAGAGACCCGCAAACTGGAGTATGTAGCTTTCAACGTCGTGCCTACGGCAAAAGACTCCGCTACTATTCGTAAAAATATTGCCGATCTTGTAGAAAACTTTGCAGCAGCTGAAGACGATTCGCTATTTGTTGAAAATAACTACGGCACGATCGACGAGGCATATTTCAAAAAGGATGCACTCAGCCCGGCAATTGCTGACACAATTTTCCAAATGCCCGTCGGCTCTGTCTATGGTCCTTACCTTGACCTTAACAGCTACAAGGCAGTTAAACTGCTGGGTAAGAAAGTGGTTCCGGATTCTGTGAAAGCAAGGCACATCCTTCGCCGTGCGACTGATAATGTTTCTTACCTGGCCGCCGTCAACACCATCGACAGCCTGAAAAATCTGATCGAGACCGGAGCGGCATCTTTCGACTCACTCGCTGCCAACTTTAGTGAAGACCCATCCAACGCCAGCCAGGGCGGCGACCTCGGGTTCTTCAGCCAGGGCACGATGGTAAAGGAATTCAACGACGTATGCTTTTTTAAAGCAGAACCCGGTAAAGTTTATTCTGTAACCACACAATTCGGTGTTCACCTGATCCAGGTTACTGACCGTAAATTTGGCGACAGCGAACCATCTGTTCAGGTTGCCTATATTTCTCAGGATATTATTCCGAGCCAGGAAACACAAGACATGGTTCGGGAGCAGGCGCTTCAACTTGAGGAAGAAAGTAAATCACTTGAAGACCTTCGGAAGTTAGCTGCAGAAAAAGGATTTCAGGTTGAAACGTCCCCTGCCCTCAAAGCAAACGACTACGCTGTCGGCAGCCTGGGAGTCGGACAAGGCTCTAGAGAGATGATCCGCTGGGCATTCGGTTCAGACATCAATTCTGAGCCTGCAGAAATTGGCAACATCTCACCTCAGGTTTACAGCTTTCAAAATCAGGGAGAGTTCTACGTTAGCAAATACGTAGTTGCCGGTTTGAAAAGCATTCGGCCAGCAGGTATTCCTTCCTGGGAGGATGTAAAAGATGAAATCGAGCCGCAAGTCATCAATCGCAAAAAAGGCGAAGTAATCAAGCAACGCATTGCAGGTAAAAATGACTTGGGCGCTATTGCAGGTACCTTTTCCGTTCAAGTTGATACGGCAAGCAACGTAAGTTTTGCATCTGCTTTCATCCAGAAAGCCGGAGCTTCCGAACCTAAAGTCGTGGCAACTGCCTTCAAAATTGATTTGAATCAAATTTCAGAACCGATCGTTGGCGGTAGTGGTGTCTACGTTGTAAAACCAACGAACAAACCGGCTCCGGCTCCCGCAGGCAACATCGCACAGGTACGTCAGTCGAGCCAGCAAAGCGTGCGCACGATGGCCAGGTCCAGGATCATGCAAGCGCTTCGTGGAAATGCAGAAATCGAAGACAACCGGTCAAGATTTTTCTGATCCATCTTTCAATATTTTGAAAAACAAAAGGGCTGCCCAATGGGTGGCCCTTTTGTTTTTTAAAAACTTTTTTTCGACTTTGGTGAAAAAAAATCAATCGCCCGGAACTTAATCAGCGAAAAGTGCTGTTTCCCCACCTGCAGCGCATTGGAAAGCGGAAGACGGCATTTTATCAACTGAAAACGAGCGATTTATGTTACTAATGACCAACGAAACCACGCATTTCGAGCGAATCTTCGATGAGGAATTCATGCCTCATGCCGATGCGCTTTACAACTTCTCGTACCACCTGACCGGTAACGAAGAAGATGCCAATGACCTCTTCCAGGAGGCACTGCTCAAGGCGTGGCGCTTCATCGCCCGGTACGAAGAAGGTACCAATGCCAAGGCCTGGCTTTTCACCATTGCCAAAAATGCCTTCATCAACGAGTACCGCAAGCGGGTCAGAACGCCGAACCGGGTGGAGTTGCAGGATTACATCACCCACCAGGACAAGGAAGATACGCCGCTGACCGGCAGCCTCGACATGCGCCAGGAGATGTTTCAGTTCCTGATGGGCGACGAGGTCACCATGGCCATTAACCAATTGGCAGTGGACTTCCGCACCGTGATTTTGCTGTCCGATGTGGAAGATTTCACCTACGAAGAAATTGCAAAGATCCTCGACATCCCAATCGGTACCGTGCGCTCCAGGCTGCACCGTGCCCGGAATATGTTGAAGACGAAACTGAAAGAATACGCTGAAAACCTCGGATACGAGGACAAAAGAGGATAACGAAGAATGGTTGGATGGCCACCGTGCCGTCCAGCCATTTGGTTTTTTTTACTTAAAATTCTATTTCTGAACCAAACCTGCCCAACGGCTTAAATCACTGATAATCAACCATGATTTATTCACCTTTCAACACGATTTTCGTCGCAGTGCCCTGTCCGGTTGGCTCACCGGAGGTAGGAGGCGGCGGCATCGTAACCCGTTGTTGGAGTGATTGGTTTCCGGTGTCCGGTGGAGGGTTTACAAATGCGATGAGCGATGAAAAACATTCAAAACAGCCAGGATTTTGTCACACGAATGAATCTTTTGCTTGACAATCAACTGACCCCCGACATGGAAAGAGAAATGCTCGAAGAAATAAAAACCAACCCCTCGTATCGTGAAATGTTAAGCCGGGAGCAATCATTCCGGGAATTTATTCGCAGTCGCATCCACCGAAAGAAAGTCTCGCCTTCCCTCGTCCAATCCATCAAAGAGAAAATTCACTCTTCCCACTGACAGTCGATTGGGCAATAATTTCAGCCATTTAAAATCGCAGCTTTTTCAAATTGGCCATGCAGCACAGCATGAACCAAAGGAGGTATCCATTGTTTGGCTCTCAATGATTTAACGTACCTTTGAAAATCATTGCCGATGCAAGCAACAATGGATAAACTCGAAGAAAAAACGACCGTGTGGCAGGATGAAGACCCGACTGCGGCGTCCCGCAAACGTGATCACATCGAACTCGCCTTCCGCTCGCAGGTGGAGCAGGGTGAAATGGACAACCGGTTTTACTACGAACCGCTGCTCGCCGCTCACCCGGAAGAAGGCAGCCTCAACCCCTTTCCTTTTCTGGGCAAAACTTTGTGGGTACCTGTTTGGGTATCGAGCATGACCGGCGGCACCGAATGGGCTAACACCATCAACCACAACCTCGCACGGGCCTGCCGGGACTTCGGCATGGGCATGGGTCTCGGCTCATGCCGGTCGCTGTTATTCAGTGATGAAACATTGCCCGACTTCGACGTCCGCCACCTCATCGGCGACGACCTTCCGCTCTACGCTAACCTCGGCATTGCGCAGCTCGAACAACTCATTGAAAACCAGGAACTTTGGCGGGTGAGCGACCTGCTCGGAAAGTTGCAGGCCGACGGCCTCATCATCCACGTGAACCCGCTACAGGAGTGGCTGCAACCCGAAGGCGACCGTTTCAAAAAACCGCCCCTCGAAACGATTTCCACTTTTTTGGAAAAAATGGACGTGCCCGTCATCGTGAAGGAAGTCGGGCAGGGCATGGGGTACGAGAGCCTGAAAGCGCTCTTCCAACTGCCCCTGCAAGCCGTCGATTTTGCCGCCAGCGGCGGCACTAACTTCGCCAAACTCGAATTGTTGCGCAGCGAACCGGTGAAACAGGAAATCTACCGCCAGCTTGCCCACGTGGGCCACACGGCGGAGGAAATGGTGGGTTTCACCAATAAAATCATGGAGGAGTTGGGTGAAAAAATGTTGTGCCGCCAGGTCATCATCTCCGGCGGGGTACGCAATTTTCTGGATGGATTTTACCTCATCAACAAACTGAAACTGAACAGCGTGTACGGCCAGGCATCCGGTTTTTTGAAACATGCACGAGGCAGCTACGAGGAGCTCCATGCCTACGTGGAGTCGCAGGTGCAGGGGCTGGAATTAGCGAACGCATTTTTAAAAGTGAAATAACGTCAGCAAGGAAAAATGAGCAGCAACAAAACAATTTCCGGCTTCTCCAAACTCTCGAAGACCGGCAAGATCAAATGGGTGGTCGAGAATTTTTTCAAAGACCCGGAACACGTCATGCACGAGCTGAAAAGCTGGTGGCATCACGACAAGGAGCAGCAGCGCCTGCTCGATGGTTTCAGTGAAAACACGATCAGCAATTTCCCCATGCCTTTCGGCATTGCGCCCAATTTTTTGATCAATGGCAAGACCTACGCCGTGCCGATGGTTATCGAGGAAAGCTCGGTGGTGGCAGCGGCTTCCAGCGCTGCGAAATACTGGCTCGATCGTGGCGGCTTTCACGCCAAAGTACTGGGAATGAAAAAGTTAGGTCAGGTGCATTTTTCCTGGCGGGGAAAAGCAGAAAAGCTGGAAAGCGTTTTCGATGAATTGAAAGAAGAACTTCGCAAGGACGCAGCACCCATCACCGCCAACATGGAAAAACGGGGCGGCGGCGTGCTCGACATCGAACTCGTCAACCTCACCCACCTCGAACCGAACCTCTACCAACTCAAAGTCTCCTTCGACACCCGTGACAGCATGGGAGCGAATTTCATCAACTCCGTGCTCGAAGAATTTGCCAAAACGCTCGACCGGTTCATCTCCTTCCACCCCATTTTCGATGAAAACGAAGAGCGGGACGTGAACATCATCATGTCCATCCTCTCGAACTACACGCCGGAGTGTCTCGTGCGGGCCTGGGTAGAGTGCCCGGTTGCCGATTTGGGCACATTTTCAGGTGGGTACACAGCGCAAAGCCTGGCAGAAAAATTTGCCAAAGCCGTCCGCATCGCCCGCCTCGACCCCCACCGGGCCACTACCCACAACAAAGGAATTTTCAACGGCATCGACGCCGTGGTACTCGCCACCGCCAACGACTTCCGGGCCATCGAAGCCTGTGCCCACACCTACGCCGCCCGTGACGGGCAGTACCGAAGCCTCAGCCAGTGCACCGTGGAAAACGGCATTTTCCGCTTCTGGCTTGATATTCCGCTGGCGCTCGGCACGGTGGGCGGTTTAACCAAACTCCACCCCATCGCCAAGCATTCGCTGGAGTTGCTCGGCCATCCTTCCGCCGAAGAATTGATGGAAATCATCGCCTGTGTTGGGCTGGCGCAAAACTTCGCCGCCGTGCGTTCACTCGTCACCACGGGCATTCAGCAGGGGCACATGAAAATGCACCTTGCGAACATCCTCAATCACCTCGGCGCCAATGAGCAGGAGTCGGAAAAAGTGATGCAGCATTTCGAAGGAAAGGTGGTGTCGTTCACCGGGGTACGGGAGTACCTCGATGCCGTCAGGGAAGGGGCTGGGGTGAAGGTTTGAAATTGGAAATTATGAAATTGGAAATTGCCACTCTCCCAGCAATTTCCAATTTCATAATTTCACCCTCCAGTCACTCGTCCTCAGTGTAACTTTTTAAAAAATCAGGCAACTGCCGCAGTGCCGCCAACTGGCGTTGCCGCAGGCGAATCTCCTCAGCTGGAATACCGAAGTAGGCTTTCCCACCCTCCAGATTTTTTGAAACGCCCGACTTGGCACTTACCACAGCGCCCTTGCCGATGCGTACCCGTGCCGCCACGCCGACCTGGCCGTAGAGCACCACATTGTCTTCGAGTACCGCCTTGCCGCCGATGCCGACCTGACCGGCGATCAGGCAATTTTTACCAATGACGGCGCCATGGCCGATGTGTACCTGGCAGTCGATTTTAGTGCCTTCGCCAATGACCGTGTCGCCGGAAACGCCCCGGTTGATGGTACACCCAGCACCAATGTCCACATGATCTTCAATGACGACCCGGCCGCCAGAGCGCCATTTTTTAAAACCGTCCGGATTTTTTTGAAAATAAAATGCGTCGGTGCCGATGATGGCCCCAGCCTGAATGGTCACGTGGCTGCCGATGTGGGTAAAATCGCCGATGTAAGCGTTCGCCTGGAGGTAGCAATTGCGTCCGATGACCACCTGCTGCCCGATGATGACGCCCGGTTCGATGACCGCTGAGGGATGGATGAATGCACTCTCGCTGATCGTTTCACTCAGCGGCCGGAACGGGCGGAACTCCCGGACGAGGCCGTCGTAAGCCTCGAACGGATTTTCGCAGACGAGCAGCGCCTTGCCGGGTGGGCAGTCTGTTTTTTCATTTAAAATAATAATGGTGGCCGCCGAGTCGAGCGCTTTTTTGAAATATTTCTGGTTGTCCACGAACATGATGTCGCCGGGCTCGACCTTGTGAATTTCGTTGATGCCGGAGGCGAGCAGCGTGTCGTCGCCGATGAGCGTTGCCCCGATCTTGCGGGCGATTTCTTTGACGGGGATGGGTTGCAGAAATTTCATTCGTTGTTTAGCTTGTCCCGAATTCATTTCGGGATTGTTCATTGTTCGTTGTTCGTTCGAACGCAGAACTTTCAATAATTTTACGGCGTTAGGAGAGCAAAATTAGTTGCAGGAGTGGATTTCAGCGAACGAGTTTAATTTTTAAACCTGTAAACTCCTTCCACTTTTACTCCCAACGATTACTTTCACCAAAAACATTTCAAATTATGACGCTGGAAGAACGCATCATGAACGACCTCAAAGAAGCCATGAAAAACAAAGACGAAGCCTCTAAGCGGGGCATCCGTGCCATCAAAGCTGCCATCCTGCTGGCGAAAACAGACGGCAGCGGCGAGGAGATTAACGACGAAAAGGAAATCAAAATCCTCCAGAAACTGGTCAAACAGCGCAGAGACAGCCTCGAAATTTACGAAAAACAAGGCCGTGAAGACCTCGCCGTCGTTGAGCGGGAGGAAATCGACGTCATCGAAAAATACCTGCCCAAGCAGCTCGATGAGGCAGAACTGGAAGTGGTTTTGAAAAAAATCATCGCAGACACAGGCGCCGAAGGCATGAAAGATATGGGCAAAGTGATGGGTGCCGCAACGAAAGAATTGGCCGGAAAGGCCGACGGAAAACTCATCTCGCAGGTCGTACGGAGACTGTTGAGCTAAAAAAAAAACGGGATGGTCAAAGCGGCCATCCTTTTTTTTTGAAATTAAGAAAACCCGCTCCCGCCCACTCATCTGCTCGCCGCATTTATATCAAGAAGAAATATTTTACTGAAAAAAAAGAATGTTCTAAGTTCGGCTCGTCGTACCCAAAACTTTAACGAAAACATACCTTGAGAAATGCTCAACTGGCGAGAACTCCCCTTCGTGCGCTTACTCCTGCCCTTCGTCCCAGGTATACTTTTGGCCATATTTTTTAACGTAAAACTCCCCGGCGCCCCGCTAATCTTGGGCGGATTGGCCCTCACCACCCTGCTTCACTCAAAAGTCAGAGGACTGTACCGTCACAGGTGGTTATACGGAGTTTTACTAAGTCTGACTTTTCTGATATTTGGGTACTGGTTAACCATGCATCACCAGGAGTTGAACCACGACTCACATTTCAGCAAAATCCATCCTGTTGTTCACGAAAGAGTCATCGTCGGGACGGTGAACGACGCCCCCGTAAAAAAGGAAGAATGGATAAAAATTGAGCTTAAAACCTACGCAACAGGAACAGGATCTGACAAAATTGATCCCTGCACCGGCAATCTGTTGCTCTACCTTGCCAGAGACAGCTCCTCAGAAAAATTGCGCTACGGCGACCAACTCGTTTTCACCGGAAAAGTAACACTGGTGGAGCCACCGAAAAATCCGAACGCTTTCGACTACCAGCGCTATCTTCATTTTCAAAATATTCATTATCAGGCTTTTGTGAAACACGAAAATTGGGCGCTTGCCAAAAAGCAAGAAGGATTTTCCCTGTTTGGCAAGGCTATTTCGTTACAGAATTATTTCAGTCAAACCTTGCGAAAACACCTCTCTACTCCCAACGAATTTTCAGTGGGAGCCGCTCTCATTCTGGGTTATCGGGACGAAGTGCCGGAAGAAATTTTGACGGCCTACTCGCAAACCGGCGCCATGCATGTGCTGGCAGTTTCGGGGCTGCACGTCGGCATTGTTTTTCTCATTTTGAATTTTTTCCTGAAACGGGTCAGATGGCAAACCCCGGCCTGGCGCTACTCCAAAGCACTGCTCATCCTGCTGGCCATCTGGTCGTTTGCGCTGGTTACGGGCGCTTCGCCATCGGTCATCCGGGCTACGGTGATGTTCAGTTTCGTGACGATTGGGGAAGCGATGTACCGCAATAAAAATTTTTACAACACACTGGCAGCCAGCGCATTTTGCCTGCTGGTTTACAATCCGTACTGGCTGGCGAGCGTAAGTTTTCAACTGTCGTATCTGGCCGTTTTTGGCATTGTTTATTTTCAGTCAAAATTCAGCCGGCTGTTGATTCTCGAAAATAAATGGCTGGACTACTGCTGGCAGCTCATCTGCGTTTCGCTTGCTGCGCAACTGATGACGCTGCCCCTCACGCTGTATTATTTTAATCAGTTTCCGACCTATTTCTGGCTGTCGAGCCTGCTGCTGGTACCACTTGCAGGAATAGAACTTGGGCTTGGGCTCTTGCTGTTGTTGACGGAAGCTACCTGGCAGGTTGGCGCTATCTGGGTTGGCAAGTTGCTTTGGGGGTTACTTTGGCTCGGCAATCAGAGCGTTATTTTCATTCAGAAAATGCCCGGCGCAGTGATGGAAGGAATCTGGATCAGTATGAATATTACGCTGATTCTTTACCTGGCACTTTCAGGCATCATGGCTGCCGTCAGCTCAAAAAAGTTCAGCTGGGTGCTGACATCAGCATCGCTGCTGCTGCTTGTAAGTTTAAATTATGCATTCACAGCACTGGAGAACCACCAAACCCAAAAGCTTGCAATCTATCATATTTACAAACATACGGCGATTGATTTTCTGGATGAAAGAACAGCGTACTCGATTGTTAATCAAGAGGTTAATCAAAAATCGCTGGGGTTTACAACGGAAGGCTTCAGGAATGTCAACGGTATCGGGGAGGTAAAAACTTTTCAGTTGGAAGATACCTCGGCGCATGTGTTTGACCGGTGGTTTTATCAAAATGGCTTCGTCCAGTTTTACGATACACGGCTTTTTATTGTGACCAAGCCGGCTGCATTTCCCACGGATGAAAAAATCAAAGTGGACTACCTGCTCGTCCGTGGTACTCCGAAAGTGACGATGGAGGATCTGCTGGAAGTTTTCGATTTCAAAACTATCATTTTCGATGCCTCGAATAAAAAATGGCAGCTCGAAAAATGGAAAACCGTATGCGAGCAACTGGGGGTGGATTATTTTGATGTGAATGAGGAGGGGGCGTTTGTGCTGGATTTGCGCACGGGTATGACAGGATGGTCACACTGATTTTTTATGATCGTTATGATTTATTATGATTTTTAAATTTTCAATTATCATGAGTGCAAACTATCTACATTCGGAACTTACCAGCTTGATTATCAAAGCATTTTACAAGGTTTACAATACGCTCGGACATGGTTTCCTCGAAAAAGTTTATGAGAATTCAATGGCTATTGAACTTAAGAAAATGGGCTTGGGCGTATTACATCAAGTCAAGATTGATGTGTTTTATGACGGTGAGAAAGTCGGCAACTATTTTGCGGACCTGGTGGTCGAAGAAAAAATCATCATTGAACTAAAAGCCATGGAGGCCCTGATTACTGAACACGAGGCGCAGCTCGTCAACTACCTGAAAGCAACACCAATTGAGGTTGGCCTCTTGCTTAATTTTGGAGAAAAACCACAACACAAACGGAGAGTGTTGACCAACAATTACAAACAAAACCTATCTATCTAACCCCAAATCATAAAAGATCATAAAAAATCAGTGTGACCATCCTGTCAAAAGTGTTTTATTACCTTTAACCCACCTAATTTTGATCAAAAACTCACTTTGTGTATGAAACTTAATTTTCGCCTCTTCCTTTTCGGGGCTTCGCTCCTGCTATTCGCATCCTGCCAAAAAGACAAAACTGCCAATATCCAGCGGCCACATGATCCCTGGGTTTTCCGGTCGGTGCTCGACTCCATGCCCCGCATCGCAACAGTCGCCCTGAACGATGACCTGTTCGTTGCCTACCAAACCCAAACCGGCGCACTGTACAAAGCCTGGAAAGGTGGCGTCAATTTCGACGGAGCCGTGTACACGACGGCGCACGGGCCACAGCCTTCCTCGCTGGGCAACAGTTGGATGGTCAACAAATTTGAAAAACCCTGGCGCATCGTAAAAAACGGGCAGGAGACGACGCCCGAATTTCAATACCGTGGTCATCGTTTTGAAAAAGGTCAGGTCTGGTTCAATTACGAACTGAAACTCGACAACGGCAGCCTCATCAAAGTGTCTGAACGACCAGAATATGTCACCAACTCCGGCGGTCAGACCGGCTTCGAACGCACCTTCAAAACCGAGGGCGTACCCGATGGAGCGCAGGTTGTTTTACAAACCAATGTTTCCTCCGTTTCTTTTGAAAATGCCATCGAAACGGACGGCGACTGGAAGGTGGAAAACAAAGCAGACCGGGATTTCAAAAACCTGAAAGGCATCGACCTGGACGGCCGCCTCGGTCTGAAGTCCAACGGTACGACCCGCTTTGCGGCCTATTTTACTAAAAAACCACTGATCGAAAACTCCAATAAAATCGCAGGCGCCGAAGATGGTGAAAACATTCCGCTCGGCCTGCGGGTCATCGCCCGGAACGATTGCAAGACCTGCCACAACACTTACGTTGCTACCGTTGGCCCATCTTACGTGGATGTGGCAAAAAAATACCGAAACACCCCCGACAACATCGCCATGCTCGTCGCTAAGGTGAGAAACGGCGGCTCCGGCGTCTGGGGGCAGGCAGCCATGACACCCCACGCCGACCTGCCAGACAACGACCTGAACATCATGGTGAGTTACATCATGAGCCTCGACAGCGTGGAAGAAGCCAAGCTCTCCAGCATTCCTGAAGCCGAGAAAAACCTGCCTATGCAGGATGCAACTGCGGATATTTCTGAAGGCGATATCTTCCCCGGCGCAGTGGTGAAAGTTTATCAGTACAATAAAAACCTGACGAAACTGGCTGACATGCAGCCTTACCCGGCACCGGTTTTCGAAGGCATCGTACCCATGCTCCACGCTACGGCGCAGGATTTCGGCGAGCTGACCGACAACTTCGGGCTCGTTGCCGAAGGCTACCTCAATATTCCGAAGGACAACAACTACGTTTTCCGCCTCATCAGCGACGATGGTAGCCGCCTGCACATCGACGATAAACTCGTCATCGACCATGACGGCCTGCACGGCGACGAGGCGAAGGACGGTGAGGTGGCCCTCAAGGCAGGTTTGCATCCTTTTAAAATGGAGTACTTCGAAGGCGGCGGCGGAAATATGATTTCACTCCAGTGGAAATCCTTCGACGATGGCGGCGGCCAGTTTGAGATTGTACCTGCGGCATTGTTGGCACATGATAAAAATGAAACCCCTGCCGCTGCTGCCGGGGCATCTTTTGGCAAACAAGCCTCCGTGCCGGGCGACAAATTCCCCGTCGCAGGTGTGCATCCGAGCTACGATCTGGCACAGGCCCGCCCGGATGATTTTTTCCCGAAAGTCGGCGGCATGGATTTTCTTTCCGATGGGCGTCTGGTCATTAGTCTTTGGGATGCCGAGGGCGGCGTTTACATCATCGACAATGCTACGAGCGGCGACCCATCGAAAATGAAGGCCAAAAAAATTGCCTCCGGCCTCGCCGAGCCACTCGGCCTGAAAGTGGTGGACGGTGAAATTTATGTTTTACAAAAACAGGAACTCACCAAGCTGATCGACCTCGATGGCGACGAAGTCATCGACGAATACTACGCACTTTGCAACAGCTGGGGCGTTAGTTCCAACTTCCATGAGTTTGCCTTCGGTCTGGTTTTCAAAGACGGGCATTTTTATGGCAGTCTCGCCACAGACATTCTTCCCGGCGGTGCAGGCGCTCCAACGCAGCCGAAAGACCGGGGCCGTACCTTCAAAATTTCAAAAGCGGACGGCAATATTGAATTCATCACTTCCGGCCTGCGGACGCCCAACGGCATCGGTATCGGTGTGGACGGTGAAATTTTCAATGCCGACAACCAGGGCGACTGGCTGCCCAGCAGCAAAATCGTTCACATCAAGCAGGGTGCTTTTTATGGCAGCCGGGCCGTGGACTTCGAGGGAACCGCCAATTTGACCGAAAAAAAACCTGTTGTCTGGCTGCCGCAAGATGAAATCGGCAACTCGCCTTCCACCCCACTCGCCCTCAACGACGGGCCTTACAAAGGGCAGATGATCCATTGCGAAGTGACCCACGGCGGTGTTAAGCGGGTTTTTGTTGAAAAAATTGATGGCGAGTACCAGGGCGCAGTCTTCCGTTTCATCCAGGGACTGGAGGCGGGCATCAACCGCATGGTCTGGGGACCTGACGGGGCGCTCTACGTCGGCGGTGTCGGCAACCCCGGCAACTGGCAGCACGGCAGCGGCAAGGACTGGTATGGCTTGCAGCGGTTGAAGTTTAATGAAAAACCCACCTTCGAAATGCTGGCCATCCGTGCGAAAACGAACGGTGTGGAGGTCGAATTTACTGAACCGCTGGAAGAGGGCATCGGCTGGAATCCCGCCGAATACGATATTCAGCAGTGGTACTACAAACCGACTGCCGAGTACGGCGGCCCGAAATTGGGTTTGGGAAAACTGAATGTCCTCTCCGCCAGCGTCAGCGAAGACCGCAAAAAAGTGTTCCTCGAGCTGGCAGGCATGAAGCCTGACCACGTCATTTACGTCCACCTGCCCAACGCATGGATCAGCGCCAACGGCAACGAACTTTGGTCAACTGAAGGCTGGTACACGATGAACAACATTCCGCAGGATAATTTGGGTGAAAAACGCACGGCACCCCAGCTCTCCGACAACACGTTGACGGAAGCTGAAAAAGCGGCCGGCTGGAAATTGCTTTTTGATGGTAAAACCATGAACGGCTGGCACAGCTACGGCAAAACAGCCGCCGGCAAAGACTGGCTCGTGCAGGACGGCGCCATCTACCTCAACGCCGAAGCCCGCAACAAGGCGGGCTGGCAGGCTGCCGATGGCGGCGATATCGTCACGGCGGATGAATTCGCCAACTACGAACTACGCCTCGAATGGAAAATCGCCCCCTGCGGCAACAGCGGCATCATTTACAACATCGTTGAGGACCCGTCGAAATACGAATATGTCTGGCACACCGGCCCCGAAATGCAGGTCCTTGACAACACTTGCCACCCCGACGCCATGATTGAAAAGCACCGGGCGGGCGACTTGTACGACCTCATTTCATGCAAATATGAAACGGTAAAACCGGCAGGGCAGTGGAACAAAATCCGCCTCATCAATCGCAACGGCAAAGTGGAACATTGGCTCAACGGTCGAAAAGTGGTGGAAGTGGATATGAACAGCGACGAGTGGAAGCAGTTGATCGCAGGTAGCAAATTCAAGGATATGCCTGCCTTCGGCAAAACGAAGAGTGGGAAAATCGCCTTGCAGGATCATGGGGATAAAGTATGGTACCGGAACATCAAGATCCGGGAGTTGAAATAACATCGCTATTAGCGGAAGAGGCTATCGCAGCCTGGCAGCTTCAGCTCTGGCCTCTTCCGCCTCATTTTTTCGACCCAGCTTTTCCAGAATAGCGCCTTTCGTTTTCAGGTATCTCGCCTTCTCCGATGTACTATTTTCATGGCGGCAGGTATACTCCGACCAGCGCAAGGCCCGCTCCAACAGCGCCCTATCCAAAATAACATTCACAAAGATATTAGTGAAATGGTCGATCTCCCTGAGCGGAGTCTCGTGTTCTTCCAGCAGGTTAAAGTCCAGAATGGCATCCATCAGAAATACAAACCCGGGCCAATCTCCTTTCCTGTGATATTGCGTGGCCATTGATCTCGCAAGCAATTCACGCTGACGAGGAAAATCATATTGCCTTAGTAGTTCAATAAACTCGTTCTCCGCCTGCCGGTCGAAATTGATACCATCTTTGGTATACCCTGCCGAATTCAGCTTGATCTGGTTATTCAAAATTTTATAGATCAGGCTATTTACCTCCTCATCACCGTTAACGGCTGCTATTTCTGCCCTGTTTTCAAGCAATACTCTGAAAGGCTTCGATAGCGGATCATTCAGAAAGTGCTTTATAATTTCCCAATATGCCTGATCCATAAAGTGATCCTTGTTCATCAGAGCCAGATAACTACTGGCAATATCGCCCTCTTTGTCTTGCTCACCCGCCAGCTTCAACGCCCTCAAGTAACTGAACATCAACATTGAATTTCGTTCTCCACGTTGGTAACGTTGCTGCAACTCAGCATAACTTTCACCCGGCGTCACCGCTAACCTGGCGTACTCGAGAAAATCGTCCTTTTCCGTATATGCCCCGACAATTTTATGCACCACTTCCCCTTTTGGGTTTATGAAAAGATAGGTGGGAAAAACTTTGACATCGAATAACCGCTTGAGGCTGGAGCCTTCCTTATCCTCCATGTCATACTTAACATTGATAAACTTTTGGTTGAAATAATTGGCAACAGTTGGCCTTGTGAACACCTCCTTTTCCATTCTTTTACATGGAGCACACCAACTGGTATAGCCATCCAAAAAAATAATCTTCCCTGAGTTACCGGCCTGCCTTAACACCTTGCTCCATTCCGGATTGTCCTGGAAAACAATTTTGTCATAGCTTATCTCCTGTGCAGAAACCTGTGTCGCACTCACTATGAGCATAAAAAGCCATGCTTTTTTCAAAATAGATAAAAAATTCATTGTCAGTTATTTACCTCCCAGAACGACCTGGTATATTTTTTTTACAGCAATATACATTATTTCTGAAAAGAGACTATATTTGACCCAATAACCTAAAAATCAAGTCATAAGAAACAACCCCTCTCTGTACCACCCGTTGAAACCATCGCTCACCTCTAAACGAGAAACCCCAGATTTGGGCGGCAACTACTGATGTTTGTTATATTTATTCAACTTTAAAGGCTTTTCAGGTTTAAAGTGTAGTAATAAATAGCGTCATACTGAACAGTTTAAGGCCCTCTAACCTGAGATGCCAGCACCGGGCTAAAAATCTGTATTTCAGTCCATTAAACCGGACTTTACTATAAAGTTACTTTCTTTCAGGAATAAAAGAGCAGGCTATTTAATGGCTATTATTAAACTTTAATAAGGCTATATCTCTTTTCTTATACTCAATCAAGCGTTTTTTTACATAAATACCTGGCCTTGAATACTTGTTGTAATATAGTCTTTTGGCTTCAAAAAAAGTAACAGTATAACACAAAGGAACAGTAAAACAGTGTATATCCAGAGAAAAGTGATTTGCGAAGATGCCAAGCCTTAATTACCTGAAAATCAATCTGTTTGACTCCCGACCACTTGCAAAATAACCTATTTTAAGTATAAAAGCATCAATCCATAATTTCAAAATCAGCAGGAGATCAGGCTGATAAACTATAAGCCCAGACTTTCCAGCCTTATCTTCAAAAAAAAATTACAATGAAAGACTCACTATCAAATTCTCAAATAGAACTTGAACAACGGAAACAGGTCTACGAGAGCGCAAAGAAAGTAAGGAAACATGCCAAAGCAGCATATGAGGCCGAAGTAAAAGCCCTTAAAGCTCACCTCAAGTCCTTCAAGCAGATGTATAAGCATGCCGTTGCAGCAGAGAAGGATGCAAAAAAGGCATACAAAGCTTTGCAAAAAGGGCTGGATAATTTTGAGCAGGAAATTTCAATGATTGAAGAGCTTGTCAACGAAGAGTTGACTTCTTCATCAGCAATTATAGGTAAGGAAGAAAACAAGGAAAGCAATAAGCCAAAACAGAAAAAAGAACAAAAGAAGGCTACTAAAACTGCTGCGACTCCAAAGAAAAAAAGCAAGCCCAAAACTGTAAAAGGTGGCGATGACCTCACTAAAGTTAAAGGCGTGGGTGATATTGTCGCTGATATGCTCAAAGCTAACGGTATCACCACCTATGCTGATATGGCGGCAACCAGCTTCGAACGCTACAAAGAACTGCTCAAAGCTAACGGCATGAGCAAGTTCCGAAACCCATCTACCTGGGCAGCGCAGGCAGCTACCCTCGCCGAAGCACCCGTCGAGCAACCAAAAAAGGCAGCACCTAAGGCGGCTAAAGCTCCGGCTAAACCAAAGCCAGCAAAAAAAGGTAAAACAAAAGCTGTAAAAGGTGGCGATGACCTCACTATGGTTAAAGGCGTGGGCGATATAGTCGCTGATATGCTTAAGGCAAACGGTATCACAACCTATGCCGATATGGCCTCTACCAGCTTTGAGCGCTATAAAGAACTGCTCAAAGCAAACGGTATGAGCAAATTCCGGAACCCGTCTACCTGGGCAGCGCAGGCAGCTACTCTCGCCGAAGCACCCGTCGAGCAACCGAAAAAGGCAGCATCTAAGGCGGCTAAAGCTCCGGCTAAACCAAAGCCAGCAAAAAAAGGTAAAACAAAAGCTGTAAAAGGCGGCGATGACCTCACTAAAGTTAAAGGCGTGGGCGATATAGTCGCTGATATGCTCAAGGCTAACGGTATCACTACTTATGCCGATATGGCGGCCACCAGCTTCGAACGCTACAAAGAACTGCTCAAAGCTAACGGCATGAGCAAGTTCCGCAACCCGTCTACATGGGCAGCGCAGGCAGCTACTCTCGACGAAGCATCCGTAGAACAACCGAAAAAGGCGGCAGCCACTTCTTCGGGGCCGGAAGTAAAAAAAAAAGTAGCGGCCAATGACCTGGTAGCAACACCGAAGGTCAAGCAAATGCCGGCTCCTGTTTCAAAAAAATCTTCAGGCGCTAATGACGACCTTTCAAAAATCAAAGGTATCGGCGACAAGGTTATAGAAGTACTCAATAAAAACGGTATAAAATCCTATGCTGATGTCGCTGCAACAAGTGTTGAGCGTTTTAATGAAATATTGGAAGCCAATAAAATGAGCCGTTTCCGTGATCCATCCGGTTGGGCAGAACAAGCGGCTGCACTAATGAAGGCTGGGTAACATCTAGTCAACATCATAAATGAAGGGCTGTAACGAAAGTTATGGCCCTTCCTGTTTTTATCATATCGCATATTTCTTGCAAAAATCATCGAACTACCCGACCTTGAAACCAAATCTATGAGCAAACTGAAATACCTCAATGAAAACAAACATTAGAATAGCTATTGTACAGGAGGGACCTGTCTATCTCAACCTGCCCCTCAGTCTGCAAAAACTGGAAATCCTCATCAAAGAAGCAGCTGCCGGAGGGGCTCAACTGATTGTTTTTGGTGAAACATGGCTTTGCGGCTACCCTGCCTGGCTCGACTACTGCCCGGATATCGCACTTTGGGGGCATGAACCAACCAAAGAAGTTTTCGCACGAATGCACCAAAACGGCGTTGTCGTACCTGGTCCTGCCACCCGGCAGCTTGGCGAACTCGCCAAATCGCTCGGCGTCATCATTGGTATCGGCCTCAATGAAGTCGTCGAGAGAGGCCCCGGCAATGGCTCCATTTTTAACGCCTTCCTTCTGTTCGATTCCGACGGAAAACTCGTTACCCATCATCGTAAGTTAATGCCCACATTTACCGAAAAAATGCTCTACGCCCTTGGCGATGCGAGAGGCTTGAAATCTGCCAAAACCTCCATTGGCAGGATCGGTGGCCTTATTTGCTGGGAACATTTTATGCCACTTTCTCGTCAGGCACTTCACAATCATGGTGAATTCATTCACCTTGCACTCTGGCCAACCGTACATGAAATGCATCAGGTAGCCAGCCGCCAGTATGCCTTCGAAGGTCGTTGCTTCGTCGTTGCTGTAGGCCAACTCATGCGGGTGAGGGATATCCCCCCGGAGCTCGACATACCCGACTCACTGGCCAATGAGCCGGATGAATGGCTACTCAATGGCGGTTCGTGCGTCGTTGCTCCGGATGGTTTTTATGACCTTCAGCCCCAGTTCGATAAAGAGGGAATTATTTTTCATGACATAACAGACCTTCAACACCCGGTTCGTGAGCGCCTTACATTGGATGTGTCCGGACATTATCAACGGCCTGATATTTTTAAATTCGAGGTAAAACGGTGATCAATCCTTCGTCTCAGCTTCAGCATGCATTACCCAGGAGGATTCTTTGAAAAAAGACCAATTCTGCTTTGCCAGATCAACCTCAGGATCGACGAAGGGCTGCGTTCTGCGTCCATTCAGGCTCACACGGATTGTGGCATACACTTCGGCGTTGGGTACACCACGGCGGCCCCACAAGTCGTGGAGGTAATGAGCGAATTGCAGGATCATGTCGGGGTGGGTGAAAAGTTTATCTACCTGGCGGTCGGTGAGATATTCGTCCGGATTGATTTTCGTGACTTCACCCGTTTTTGGGTTTTTTATTTCAAAATAACCGTAACCACGCTTGGTGCGAAGCATCATACGCCAGGAGTAGCGGTGTCCCTCCTCCGTCCATGCCACATCACCCTTGAAATACCAATGCCTCAACGGCAGGAGCAGGTGAAAAGCCACAAGCACGCTCAACAGCCCCAACACTAACGGGCGAGGATATGCCGGAGGCAAATCACCTTCACGACCTGAACTCTCACTACCAATTCTATGATCCCACCAACTCTCGACCCGCTCCAGCCGTTTTATTTTTTGTTTCAAAAAACTAAAAACACGCCTCGGAAAATCCGGGGGGTAAAACAGCAAACTGAGGCAGATGGATAACCAGGGAAAAATTCCGATTTGAAAAATCAGCGTATTCGTCAGGTGAAAAAACAGCACGAAGCCAAGAGCCCAGGTCCTTGTTTTTCGAAAAATCAATAAAAAGGCCACGCTCAGGTCAAGCAAAACACCGCCCCATGCCATGAAGTAGGCCGTTGCCTCCTGCTCCCAAATCCAGCCGATGAGCGGCATATCACCGGAGGCTTTCAACCAGATTTTGAGTGGATTTCCGTCCAGCCAGTCTGCGTTTAGCTTGGCGATGCCACCATAAAAATAAACCAAGCCCATCAAAAATGGCAGTATCCAAAGACTCCAGCGCTCAATCCGATCACTTTGAATGCCAGGGTTTTTCAGTACATCCCACGACCACTGACGGTTGGCCGGCAGGAAAATCATGATCCATGAAAGCCAGCAAAATAGATAGCCATGATTGAGGTAAATTGCTTTTTCCAGTAAAAAAGTATAGGTAAAACCCGCTGCGAAAACCATCGCACTCACCCGGTACCATTTACCCAAAACAATAAAGGCTGCCGCTATCATCAGGACGATGAAAAACAAAGACATCAGAGGTTCCGGAAATGGCTGCACCCACTCGAAACCGATGTAATTGAACTGAAATTTTTCCGGATTGAAGTAGCCTCTGTAAAGGTGATAATACGTCCAAACGCCCGTTACATCAGCAAAGCCGAGAATGCCAAAAACGACACGAAAAAAAACGAGGGAGGCAATATCAACCGGTTTGAAAAGAAAATTCATTTGGGACTGGTAAATTATGGAAGCCCAAAGAAAACTAATTTTTGCCTTTTTTAATTCGCAACAGATTGGCAGGATTTATCTCAAACTGCCGCTGACGCTCGTAGGAGAATCCGAACGCTGCATGCGGGAGCAACCGGTTTAAAAATTTCGATACCATTCTCAACTTTTTCGAGGGCAGCGCAATAGAGGTTTCGCTTCCATCAGCCAATTTGAAATACATCATGCCCTCCTCCCAAAGATAGAGGCCGAACGGCACAGTCTGTGTGTTAACGTGAAAAACCCAGACAATCTTGCGGGAGCGTTTGATGAGCAGTTTCCAGAGGAGCTCATCTTCGGGTTTCGGTCGGCGCATCACTTCCCAAAGAAGATACAATCCAAACAGTATACTAGCCAAACCGAACGTGGCCAGGATATTCTTTTGTTCAAAAAACAGATACCCGAATGCGCCTCCCCCAGCAATAAAAAGAAAAGAAACGGTCATTTTGGCCTGTTGCTCCTGCTGGATGGCTTTGCGCAACAACCGCATGGCAGGATGTAGGTGGTATGTTTCGTTAAAATTCAAAGGTGGTTATATGGTTTTGTTTTAATTTTCAAAACAATTTGTTGTTTTTAACATCGAAAAAAGCTTAGCTTTGCGAGGAATATTACTTGGAATAGCCTAAACAGCAAAGACCGGATTTGGATTATAAAAAAGCTCAAAAAAATATGTCCAATCAAGCAATTAGTTATACAGAAGACAATATTCGCCATCTTGACTGGCGGGAGCACATCCGCATGCGCCCCGGCATGTACATCGGCAAACTCGGCGACGGCTCCTCGGCAGACGACGGTATTTACGTGCTGCTCAAGGAGGTTATCGACAACTGCATCGACGAGTATGTCATGGGCCACGGCAAACAAATCGACATCAGTGTAAAAGACGGCGTGGTCGAAGTACGGGACTACGGTCGGGGCATTCCGCTCGGCAAGGTCGTCGAATGTGTTTCACAAATCAACACGGGCGGAAAGTACGACAGCAAGGCTTTCAAAAAATCCGTCGGCCTCAACGGTGTGGGTACCAAGGCCGTGAATGCCCTGTCCGATTATTTCAAAGTGCAATCCGTACGGGAAGGCAAGGCGAAAATCGCCGAATTTCACCAGGGTGAAATTACGAAGGACCACAAGCTACAAAATATCAGCGAAGACAACGGCACCCTCGTGACCTTCAGGCCTGACGGTACGATTTTTAAAAAATACAGCTTCCGTACCGAGTACCTCGAAACACAGCTTTGGAACTACGCCTACCTAAATGCAGGGCTGAAGATCAACTTCAACGGCAAAACCTATCAGTCTAAGCGGGGTCTGCTCGATATGCTCACCAACAAAACGCAGGCGGAAACGCTGCGATACCCGATCATCCACCTGATGGGCGAGGACATCGAGATCGCCATGTCGCATGGCAACCACTACGGCGAGCAGTACTACTCCTTCGTCAACGGGCAGAACACAACTCAAGGCGGCACGCATCTGAATGCGTTCAAGGAATCGATCGTCAACGTGGTGCGGAAGTTTTACAATAAAAACTACGATGCGAAGGACATCCGCTCGTCCATCGTTGCCGCAGTCAGCGTTCGGGTAGAGGAGCCGGTGTTTGAATCGCAAACCAAAACCAAACTCGGCTCGCTGGATATAGGTCCGGATGGACCATCGGTACGGAAGTTTGTCAACGATTTTTTAGAAAAAGAACTCGATAATTTTCTTCATAAAAACGAGGAGGTCGCCAAGGAACTTCAGCGCCGCATCCAGCAGTCGGAGCGGGAGCGCAAGGAGATCGCCGGCATCAAAAAACTGGCCAACGAACGGGCTAAAAAAGCCAACCTCCACAACAAAAAACTCCGGGACTGCCGGGTTCACTACAATGACCCCGTGCGCAAAACGGACGAAGACAAACGCAACGCTACCACCATTTTTATCACCGAAGGTGATTCAGCCAGCGGAAGCATCACCAAATCACGTGACGTGGAGTTGCAGGCAGTGTTCAGTTTGCGGGGTAAACCGCTGAACTGTTTTGGGATGACTAAAAAAATAGTGTACCAAAACGAGGAACTAAACCTCCTCCAGCATGCCCTCAACATCGAAAACGATCTCGAAGACCTGCGCTACAACCGGGTCGTGATCGCCACCGATGCCGATGTGGACGGTATGCACATCCGGCTGCTGTTGCTCACGTTTTTCCTTCAGTTTTTCCCTGACCTGGTGCGCAATGGTCACCTCTACATTTTGCAAACACCGCTCTTTCGGGTGCGGGATAAAAAAGTAACCCACTACTGCTACAACGAGACCGAAAAACAGGAGGCCGTCCGTAAACTGCGGGGTAAAGCAGAGATTACCCGATTCAAGGGCTTGGGTGAAATATCGCCCGGCGAATTCAAAGATTTCATCAACGAAAATATCCGCCTTGAGCCGGTCGTACTTCAAGACAACACCGACCTTGAGCAGGTTCTCAGCTACTACATGGGCAAGAATACTCCAGACCGGCAGGAGTTTATCATCGAAAACCTGCGGGTGGAACTTGACCAGGCGAAGGAAGAGGAAAAAGTAGAGGAAGAAGTCGAAGACCTGGTCGAAGCTTGATTTTTAGTTCAAGGTTCAAAATTGTTCAAGGGTTCAAACTGGCACAATAGCGGCCGCTTGAACCCTTGAATTTTTAAACTTTGAACCTATCGAACCACCGCCGCCAATTCATCCCCTTCCTGCTCATCTTTCACCAAATCAGGCCGGTTTTCATTCATGATTCGCTCCTGATGCACGATGGATTCCTGGTGAATCGCCCGCAGCACAACAGCCACCAACGATTCGCTCAGCCCAAGTTTCTTTCCTTTTTCGACGGAATGTTCCAGAATTTCATTCCAGCGACTTGGCTGGAAAATGGAAATGTTGTTCCGTTTTTTATACTCACCAATCTGCTCCGCCAGTTTCATCCGGGAGCCCAATAATTGCAGCAATTGCTCATCCACGTCATCGATTTGATGGCGCAAAGTATCCAGCGAATGCAGGAATTCTACATCGTCCGTCGTGGAAAGGCGTGCAGTGAGGTGCGATACCATTTCCTGGTACTGGAACGGCGTCACCTGCTGTTCGGCATCACTCCATGCCTCGTCGGGGCGGGGATGCACCTCAGTCATCAGCCCGTCGTAGTTCAGGTCGAGCGATCGCTGAGCGATAGTGCCGAGAATATCCCGCCGGCCGCAGATGTGGCTGTGGTCGCAGATAATTTGCAGATCCGGGTAGCGGCGTTTCAATTCGATCGGTAACTGCCAGAGCGGCGCATTACGAAACCTCGAATCACCGTGCTGGCTGAATCCACGATGCACGACGGCGATGCGCTGGATACCAACTTTGTGAATGCGCTCAATGGCGCCCATCCAAAGTTTCAGGTCGGCGTTCACAGGATTTTTGATTAAAACCGGAATGTCCACGCCGCTGAGTGCATCGGCAATTTCCTGCACCGAGAACGGGTTCACCGTCGTGCGGGCGCCGATCCAGAGCACGTCGATGCCGTATTTCAGGGCCTCGAACACATGCTGCGTGTTGGCGACTTCGGTGGTGGTTTTCAGGCCGGTTTCCTGTTTCACCCGGCGCAGCCACCGCAAGCCTTCCGTCCCGACGCCTTCAAAAGCGCCCGGCCGGGTGCGGGGTTTCCAAATGCCTGCCCTGAAGAGGTCGATGTTCTGCGCCGCCAACTCACGGGCGGTTTGGAGTACCTGCTCTTCGGTTTCTGCGCTGCACGGCCCGGCGATGAGCACGGGGCGGGTCGTTTTTTCAAAAACGGGTTGAAATTTCATGACTGTTCGATTTTTTTTGAAAAAATGAAAGCGGCCGAACTTCCAGATTTTCAAAGGTTTACGGTAAAATTTTTCTTATTGCATTCGCCTCCTCCATCAGTTGGTGGAAGCGGTCGAAATCTTTTTTAATCAAAAGGCTCCTGAACTTGGAGAGCACACTGATGTGCTCGTCAAGCACGTCGAGTACGTTGTCCCGGTTTTGCCGGAAAATGGGCGTCCACATACCGGGCGAGCTTTTCGCCAGGCGCACCGTGGAGGCGAAACCGCTGCTTGCCAGCTCGAAAATCTGCTGCTCGTCCCGCTCTTTTTCCAGCACCGTCAGCGCCAGGGCGAAGGAGCTGATGTGTGAAATGTGCGACACGTAGGCTGTGTGAACGTCGTGCTCCTTGCCGTTCAGGTAAGCGATTTTCATGTTCATCGAGCGGTACAGGCTTTCCACCCGTGCCACTGCTTCGGGAGCGCTGTCGATCACGTCGCAGAGCACGGTGTACTTGCCTTCGAACAGCTTTGGGATGGCCGCTTCGATGCCGGAATGTTCGGTTCCCGCCATCGGATGGGTCGCCACGTAATGCTTCCGGTTGGGGTGGTTTTTTACTTTTTCCAACAGCAATTCTTTCGTCGAGCCGACGTCGATCACGACCTGTTTTTTTACCAAAGTCAAAATCCGTGGCAGCAGTTCCAGCATCGCATCCACCGGGGTGGCGAGGATGACGAGGTCTGCTTTTTCAACGCCCTCCTCCAGGCTGCACGCCTCGTCGATGATGCGGCGGCGCAGCGCTTTGTCGAGGCTCTCCGTGTTGGCATCCACGCCGATAATGTGCCCGGCAAAGCCGTTCTCCTTCAGCGTAATGGCCATGCTGCCGCCGATGTGTCCGATGCCGGTGATGGTGATAATCATACGGTGGATGGTTTGATGGCGTGATGGTTTGATGGTTTTGAGGAATGGGGTTCCCTGTTCAAATCGCTGTGCATTTTTATCCTTGAAATGGCCTCTTCGAACACTTCCTCCCGACTGCACAATGATACCCGGATGTAGCCATCTCCCTGCGAGCCGAAGATGCCGCCGGGGGTGATGAAAACATGTGCTTTTTCGAGGATCGCATCCGTCAGGGCGATGCCGTTGCTCCACCCTGCCGGGATTTTTGCCCAAACGAACATGCCCATCGAATCCGATTCCCACGTGCAACCGAGCAGGCCGAGTAGCTCATGCACCCGCTCCCGGCGTTTGCGGTAAATGGCGTTCAGGTTTTCGTACCAATTCTCGTCGGCCTGCAGGGCCAGCGCCGCAGCCAGTTGCACGGGCTTGAACATGCCGGAATCCATGTTGCTTTTGAAACGGATGACATGCGAGAGGTAGTCCGCCCGGCCCGCCAACATGCCCACCCGCCAGCCGGCCATGTTGTGCGACTTGCTGAGGGAGTTCAACTCAAGCGCCACCTCTTTCGCCCCGGATACGGAGAGCAGGCTCAGGTGCCGGTCATTGAGGATGAAACTGTAGGGGTTGTCGTTGACGATCAGGATTTTATGGCGCTTGCCGAAGGCGATCAAATTTTCAAAAAACTGCCGGGTAGCACGGGCACCGGTGGGCATATTCGGGTAGTTGACCCACATGATCTTGACTTGGGTCAAATCCAGTTTTTCGAGTGCCGCCAAGTCGGGTTGCCAGCCATTTTCCTCCTGCAATTTGTACTCCACAACTTCAGCGCCCGCCAGTTCGGAGGCAGCCCGGTACGACGGGTAGCCGGGGTTGGGCACGAGGGCCTGATCGCCTGCTTCGAGGAAGGTCATGGCGATGTGAACGATGCCCTCCTTCGAGCCGATGAGCGGCAGAATTTCAGTGCCGGGATTCAGTTCCACATTGAAAAAACGGCGGTACCACGCAGCGAAGCCCTGCCGCAATTCGGGTACGCCGAGGTAGGGCTGGTAAGCGTGGACGTCGTGCAGGCAACTCTGCTCTCCGAGCAGGGCCGTCACCTCCGGCGAAGGCGGCAGGTCCGGACTGCCGATGCCAAGGTTCAGCACATCGATGCCACGGCTACGCATGTCAGCGATTTCACGGAGTTTTTTTGAAAAATAGTACTCCTGCACGTTGCCGAGCCGCTTGGCGGGTTGTATGATCGGTTGGTCACTCATTTTAAAATTCATTTGAAATTGAGAAATTCGAAATTGAGAAATTACTAACCAATTGATTTTCAGCGTCTCAAAATTTCAAATTTCTCAATTTCTCAATCTCTGAATTGGCGGTTTCCCTGGGGGTAAGCTCCCAGCACTTTCAAATCGGCCGTCAGCGGACGGATGGCCTCAACGGCTTGCTTCCAGTCCATCTGCCCAGCGCACACGAAATCGACGAAAAAGAAATATTCCCACGGCTTTCCCATGATGGGCGTGGACTGGATTTTGGTCAAATTCAGCTCGTAGGCGGCCATCACGCTCAGCACCCGGTGCAGGCTACCGACCTCGTGGGAAACGGCGAAACAAATCGAAACTTTGTTGGTACCGGTGCGGGCGGCAGCTTCCTGCTGACGCTCTAAAACCAGGAAGCGGGTGTAATTTTTTTTGTTGGTTTCAATACTGCCAGCCAGGATTTCGAGGCCGTACATGCTGGCAGCAAGGTCGCTGGCAATGGCACCTGCGTGGGAAAGCTGACCTTCCCGGATCATGCGGGCACTCAGGGCCGTGTCCTCCGCTTCTATGAGGCGGATGTGCGGATACTGCCTGAACCAGACTTCGCACTGGGCAATTGCCATCGGGTGGGAGTAAACTTCGGTCAAGTCTTCGACGGACTGGCCGGGGAGGGCCATCAGATTTTGGTGGATGCGGAGGTAAACCTCGCCGGTGGCCTGCAAACCGGCGTGGTAGAGTAGCCGGTAGTTGTTCATGATGCTGCCGGCGAGCGTATTTTCGATAGCCATGAGGCCGGTGTCGGCGCCATTATTTTCAACCAAAAACACCAGCTCTTCGAAGGTGTGAGCAGGAATGATCTCCACCCGGTCGTGGCCGAAAAACTGCCGGGCGGCAATGTCGTGAAATGCGCCTGCCACGCCCTGGATGGCGACCCGAAGCCTGGCAGGCTCGATACTGGCGGGCGCTTCTGAATTTTCGGTTATCGTTGTCGTTACGTTCATTTCGAAGTTTTTTAAAACAAAAAAGTCCCGGCGGTGCGGGACTTTTTTCGATTTTTCATTTTTTGAAAAACACAAAACCAAAGTCCCTCATGGCGAACCATAGAAAAAATAAAAACCAAAAAAGAAATAGTTTGCGTGGTTAGGGAACATGGTTACTTGCGTTTAAGGCAAAAAAAAAGCCCCGTCAAGCGGGACTTTTAAATTTTATTTTCAAACCTGTTGAACAACAAAACTCAGCCGTCCCTTACGGAGTACCGTAAAAGTAAAAGCTAAAATATGTGTTCGAAAACAGGTTCATGATTGACTGATTGTGCGACAAACTTAGGCGATTAATTTTTGGGATGCAAGGGCAGAGCGAAATCCGATTAAAAAAAATTACGACCGCCAAAGGCTGGATTTTGTTCATATTCCGGGGCAGACTGTCTTTTCAGAAACCCGTTTCACCATTAAAATTTGCTGTCAAATGCTTCACTTCCTCGACTATTTCTTCTTCGTTTTTCACACCTCCTGGACGCTTTTCAACACGTTCGGGTGGATGTTTGCGAAGCTGAGAAAATGGAACTTGGCCACGCTGCTGCTTACGACGCTGTCGTGGTTCGGGCTGGGTATCTGGTACGGCTGGGGCTACTGCCTCTGCACCGACTGGCACTGGGATGTACGGCGGCAACTCGGCTACCACGACACCAGTAACTCTTACATCCATTTTCTGATTCTTGAAATCACAGGGGCCGATCTGCCGCACGACCTGGTTAACTACGGCACACTGGCCGTTTTTATCGTCAGTGTGGTCATGAGCGTTTGGTTAAATTACCGGGATTGGCAAAGGGCGAAACAGGTAAAATATGACTGACAAATGACAATGAGGGCATTGACGAAAATCACCCGGTTTCCTCCGATTAGCAGTTAGACTTGTGTAACGAATGTTTGAAAAAAGTCTCCTCCGAAATTTAAACTATCAGTGAAATGAAAAAAGTTAATCAAATACGGAAAGCCACATCCAGCAGTTTCTGGCTGCTGATTTCCGTGATTGGGCTCGTCGTTTTTGCCTTCAGCTGCAACGACATTTCAAAAGACAAAGCCAAGTCGCCCGTTGCCGAAGGCGAAGAATGGTATAAATCCTACTGCGTCATGTGCCACGGCGAAGATGGCAGTGGGCAGGGAAATATGGCAGACAAACTTCAGGCGCCGCCATCCGACCTGAGAACCATCGCTCAGCGCCGGAACGGAGTTTTCCCGGACGAAGAAATCGCTAAAATTATTGCGGGTGTTGAAAATGTGCCCGGCCACAACGAAACCGGTGAAATGCCTGCCTGGTGGGAAACTTTCAAAAAGTCGGAAAACATTACAGATGACAAAGTGCTTGAGGAAAAAATTGACCACATTGTCGCTTACCTGAAATCGATCCAACAGTAAATTCCCTCTCGATTTAAAAGCTCAACTATCTGACTTGAGCGTCCATGAAACGGCCGGCAACAATCGATTTGTTGCCGGCGTTCATGGCGTATTGTCATTTTTTCCGGTGAAATCGTTCAAATTCACTTCGAAGTCAAATCGATTTATGCCGCTTCCTCCATCTCCACCTGCAACGAATATCCGAGTTTTTTCATCAATGACTGACAATCCTCCCAGGTAAGTCCAAAGGAGCGGACATCTGCAAGCCCTAATTGGCCCAGCACTGACATCAGCACCTCCATGTCCTTTTCAGCAAGGTTTCCTTCCATGATCGCAGTCTCTGCCCAATTCACTAATTCGTCAAGCGAAACCTTGTGGTTGAGGTAGGAGAATATTTTCTGTGCGGCGACTTTTTTTGTTACAATCATGGCTTTTTCAGTTCAAACTCACCTCGATCCCAACCGTCAGGTCTTCGAATAGCTCGACTTTTTCTCCATCGACACCTTCGGCCAGGGCCAGCGAAGTCGCCAGCACTTCACCTCTGATGTAGTCGCCAAATTTCTCGACCGCTTCCGTCAGTTTCGGGTGGCTCTCGATGCGCACCCGGATTTTATCCGTCACATTGAAATCGCTGCTCTTGCGGATGTTCTGGATGCGATTCACCAACTCACGGGCAGTGCCTTCGGCGAGCAGTTCGTCCGTCAGCGTCACGTCGAGGGCGACGGTGAGCGGGCCATCGGTGGCGACCAGCCAGCCTGGCACGTCTTCGGCAGTGATTTCAAAGTCCTCCAGCGTCAGGTCGTATTTTTCGCCATCGACTTCCAGCAGGTAAGCGCCGGATTTTTCAATGGCGGAAATATCGTCCTGGCTCATAGCGCCGATGGCGGCGGAGGCAGCTTTCATGTGCTTGCCGAGGCGCTTGCCGAGGGTTTTGAAATTGGGTTTGATTTTCTTCGAAATAACGCCCGCCGTGTCAGTCACGTACTCGATTTCCTTGATGTTCGTCTCGGCCAGGATGAGGTTTTTCACGCCTTCCACCTGTTTGATGAAACGCTCGTCGAGGATCGGGAGCATCACTTTTTGCAGCGGCTGGCGCACCCGCAGATTTTCCCGTTTGCGAAGCGACAAAATGAGGGATGAAATGCGCTGGGCGTAGTCCATGCGCTGTTCCAGTTCCTTGTCCACTTTGTCCGGCTCCGGCTTCGTCAGGTCGCTCAGGTGGACGGACTCGTGGCGCAGCGGCGTGTTGTTCGCCTTCGCTTTTTCCCGGATGGGTGAGGTCAAATTGCGGTACAGCCAGTCAGCGAAAAATGGTGCAAGGCTGGCGCTGAGCTGACCCACCACCATCAGGCACTCGAACAGCGTCTGGTAAGCTGCCTGCTTGTCGTCGTTCATTTCACCCTTCCAGAATCTGCGGCGGCTGAGGCGTACGTACCAGTTTGACAGGTGCTCATCCACAAAGTTCTCGATGGCACGGGCGGCTTTCGTCGGCTCGTAGTCGTCCATAGCTTCGTTGTAGAGGGCGACGAGGCTGTAGAGTTTTGAAATAATCCAGCGGTCGAGTTCGGTGCGCTTGTCGTAGGGCATCACGTTCATTTCGTCCATCGTCCAGTTGTCGATGTTGGCGTAGAGGGCGAAGAAACTGTACGTGTTGTAAAGCGTGCCGAAAAACTTGCGCTGCACTTCCTCGATGCCTTTCAGGTCAAATTTCAGGTTGTCCCACGGCGAAGCGTTGGAGATCATGTACCAGCGAGTGGCGTCGGTGCCATATTTTTCGAGCGTCTCGAACGGATCGACGGCGTTGCCGAGGCGCTTGGACATTTTGTTGCCATCCTTGTCGAGCACGAGTCCGTTGGAAACGACATTTTTAAAAGCCACACTGTCGAACACCATCGTAGCGATGGCGTGCAGGGTGTAAAACCAGCCACGGGTCTGGTCCACGCCTTCGGCGATGAAGTCGGCGGGGAAGTTATTTTTAAACACCTCCTGGTTCTCCATTGGGTAGTGCCACTGAGCATAGGGCATGGAGCCGCTGTCGAACCACACGTCGATGAGGTCAAGTTCACGGCGCATTTCTTCTCCGTTTTCAGCCACCAGCACCACGTCGTCGATATAGGGCCGGTGCAGGTCGGCGGGCGCCTGCTGGCTGAAGCCGAGTTTTTCGTTCGCTTTCGCAATTTCAGCCCTCAACTCCTCCACCGAGCCGATGCATTTTTCCTGTTTGCCATCCGCTGTGCGCCAGATCGGGAGCGGGATGCCCCAGTAGCGGCTGCGGCTGAGGTTCCAGTCCTGGAGGTTTTCGAGCCACTTGCCGAAGCGGCCTTCACCGGTGCTGGCAGGCTTCCAGTTGATGGTTTTATTGAGTTCAAACATGCGCTCCTTGCAGGCGCTCGCCCGGACGAACCAACTGTCGAGCGGGTAGTAAAGTACGGGCTTGTCGGTGCGCCAGCAGTGCGGGTAGTTGTGCGGGTATTTTGCGACATTGAGCGCCTTGCCCTCGTGCTTGAGTTTCACGGCGATGTCGATGTCCACATTGACCCAGTTGGGGTCGTCAAGGTAATTTTTCACATACCGACCGGAAAACTCGCCGACCGTATCCTTGAATTTCCCTTGTTTGTCCACCAATGTGAGGGCGCCGATGCCGTTATTTTTACCGGCCTTCATGTCGTCGGCACCGAAGCTAGGGGCCGTGTGTACCACGCCGGTACCGTCTTCGGTGGTCACAAAATCCTCCACGAGCACCCGGTAGGCATCGGTGTGCATTTCACTGTCAAAACCCAGCAATGGCTCGATAGGGTTGCCGAAATCGAGCAGCGGCTCGTAGCGGACGCCTTCGAGTTGGGCTGCGGTGATGCCATTTTTTTGTTCCAAAACTTCGGGTTGGTTCTTTGCGCCGAACCAGTTTTTCACTAATTCCGCCGCCATGACCACGCTCACGGGCTGGTCGGTGTACGGGTTGACGGTTTTCACCTTCACGTACTCGATTTTCGGGCCGACGGTGAGGGCGGTGTTCGAAGGCAGCGTCCAGGGCGTAGTCGTCCAGGCGGCGATGCGGACGTCTTCCGTTTCGTTTTCAAAAAGGAACTGCGACTTCTCGTTTTTCACCACTTTGAAAAGCGCCACTGCGGTCGTATCCGTCACTTCCTTGTAGCAGCCGGGCAGGTTCAACTCGTGCGAACTGAGTCCGGTGCCCGCCCCAGGCGAGTAGGGTTGAATGGTGTAGCCCTTGTAGAGCAAGTCCTTGCTGTACAGCTGTTTCAGCAGCCACCACACGCTTTCGATGTACTCGTTTTCGTAGGTGATGTAGGGGTTGTCGAGGTCCACCCAGTAGCCCATTTTACGGGTGATATCGTCCCACAAATCTTTGTACTGCATGACCGTTTCCCGGCACTTACGGTTGTAGTCGTCCACCGAGATTTTGGTGCCGATGTCTTCCTTGGTGATACCGAGTTCATTTTCCACGCTGAGTTCGATGGGCAAGCCGTGAGTGTCCCAACCGCCTTTGCGCTCCACCCGTTTGCCTTTCAGCGTCTGGTAGCGGCAGAACAAATCCTTGATGGTGCGGGCCATCACGTGGTGGATACCGGGCTTTCCGTTGGCGCTTGGCGGGCCTTCGTAGAAGACGTAGCGGTTGTCTTTCGGGCGTTGTTCGACGCTTTTTTCGAAGATTTTTTCCCGCTCCCAGAAGGCGAGGAGTTCCCGGTCGATTTCGGGGAGGTTCAGGTTTTTAAATTCACGATACATGGTGGAATTGTTTATCCTTTTTAAAAAGTTTGCAAAAATAGAAAAACAAAAAGCCCCGGCAAGTCGCAACCTGCCGGGGCTTTTCGTTCCTTCAAAACATCAGCACCTTACAAGTTGCGGGGCAACGAGCGAATAATAATGCTGATGAAGATGGAAGATGGTAACATGTTTTTTCTTTGTGAGGCGAAGGTATGTTATTTCAAACTTTTATAAAACCTTTAAACCGAGGTGTTTTTCCATTGGTTCAAAATCCTTGTCGCAATGAAGCAGTGGCAGACCGTTTTCAATACAAAACGTACCGATTATCATATCAACAGTTTTTCGAATGGTTACCCCCTTTGTTCTTAACAGCCGGTAATTTTCTGCACTTTTTACTGCTATATCCTTACCACAAAGTTCAAGGACAGGCAGCGCTAACAAAGCAGACTTTGCTTTATTGAAATCAGCGTCCAAATTGAAACCTCTCAAAACTTCTGATAAAATAATGTCTCCTACAACAACCGGTTCGCTTGCCAACAGTTGATGGAGCAGGTTTGTTTCCCTTGAAACAACGCCATTGAAATAGTCAATCCAAACGGAAGAATCAACCAGTTTCATGCGTCAAGCCTCATTTGGTCAAGGTCTCCTTCCCACTTCAGTTTCCCTCTCAAACTTCGAAGTGTTTCCTGATTCATCATTTGTATGAGCAGTTTCAAAGCTTCCTCAACCACTTCTTTCTTTGTTTTTTTACCGCTCAGTTGTAAAGCAGTTTTAAGCAATTGGTCATTAACAGTTATACTCGTTTCCATGTAAATAAATTTTAGCAAGCAAAATTCGACCAAAATATCTAAAATGAAAAGCCCCGGCATTTTGAGATTCGCCGGAGCTTTTCATTTTCCAAACATAGCTACCACATTTTTCCAAAAATACTTCTTTTGCCCATTCCATGATTTTTTTACCTTTCCCTCCCTCCGAAAAACAACTATTCAACACTCACCAAAAAATAATCGTTCAACATGGGACCCATCTGGGGAATTGACCTTGGCGGCACCAAAATCGAAGCTGTCGTTCTCGAAGACTTTAAAAGCCTGAGTGTACTCAAACGCATGCGCCTGCCCACCGAGCAGGAAAAAGGCTACCGGCACATCCTTCTCCAAATCAACAAATTAGTGGAAACGATGATCGCCGAAGTGGGCGTCAAGCCCAAAAAAATCGGCATCGGCACACCGGGTACGCTGGACCCGAAAACCCAGACTTTGAAAAACTCCAACACCGTTTGCCTGAACGGCATGCCTTTCAAAAGAGACCTGGAAAACCTGCTGGGCATTCCGCTCGAAATGGCCAACGACGCCAACTGTTTTGCCCTGGCTGAAGCCAAATTGGGCGCAGCTCATGAGGTCATGCCCAACGCAGAAGTCGTCTGGGGCATCATCATGGGTACGGGAACCGGCAGCGGCATTGTCGTCAACGGAAAAGTACTGACCGGCAAACACGGAATTGGCGGCGAATGGGGACACAATTTCCTCGACGAGAGCGGCGGCCCGTGCTACTGCGGAAAATCCGGCTGCGTGGAAAAAGTCATTGCCGGGCCGGCCCTGGAGAATTTTTATTTTAAAACATCCGGCCAAAAATTAAAGCTTCCCGCCATCGTCGAGCGATACCATGCAGGCAACGACGATGCGGCCAAAGCCACGATGGAGAGGCTCATACATTTTTTCGGAAAGGCTGTCGCCAACGTCATCAACATCATCGACCCGGCCGTGATCGTAATTGGTGGCGGAGTTGGCAATATCGATTTGTTGTACTCGAAAGGCGCTGAGGAGGTAAAAAAATACATTTTCAATAACCACCGCGTGGAGACGCTTTTTTTAAAACCAAAACTCGGCGACAGCGCCGGCGTTTTCGGGGCAGCATTGCTGACGGTGGATTAGAAAAAGTCGCCGCCCTGGTCAAATCGCTTCGTCATTTTTGCAAATGTCTCCACAGCTTTCGAAGGAAACAACCTCGACAGCCGGTCCATCCACCGGGCATCGCTGCCGATGAGCACCCTCGGCTTCCGGCGGCGGATGCCTTCGATGATCTGCCGGGCAGCCTCTTCCGCCGTGGTGCGGGCGTTTTTATCGAAACGGGAATTGAAATGTTTGATTCCGTTCTCGTCCAGGTCTCGATGGCGGGCATCACGGGCGATGTTTGTTTTGATGCCGCCGGGATGCACCACCATCACTTGCAGATTTTTTTGATCCAAAAGCTCGCCCCGCAGCGTTTCAGTGAAGCCCCGGACGCCGAATTTTGAAACGACGTAAGCCCCTTGCAGGGGAATGCCCGAAAAACCGAAGACGCTGGAAACATTGACCAGCGCCGCTTCCGGCCGTTTTTTCAAGTGCGGTAAAAAAGTTTTCGTTCCATAAATCACTCCCCACAGGTTGATGCCGAGCAGCCACTCCATTTCATCGTAAGTCAAATCCTCGATGGAGATCAGGCCGAGCGCCACCCCGGCATTGTTGACGACGATGTCCAACTGTCCGTGCTGCCGCAGCACGTCGTCTGCCAGCGTTTCAACCTGTTCTTTATTTGAAACATCCACGAGGTGGGTGGAAGCCAGACCGCCGGCTTGGCTAATGATGCCGGCCGTTTCAAGCAAGCGTTCTTCGTGGACATCGGCCAGAGCGACAGCGGCGCCGGCAGCAGCAAGTTGGATGCCTAATTCACGCCCGATGCCGGAGGCGGAGCCGGTGATGACGGCAACTTTGTGATGGAATGTTTTCATGTGAGAAGTTTTGCCAAATTTCTAAAATTTGACAAAACCACAAGCAAACCCTACTTCGGAATTTTAATATCGTAAACCTTGCCCTTCGGATTCATTAACTTCCAGTCACGCAGCCAGGGATTGTACAATTTCAGCATGCGGTAACTGATGCCGAATTGTTTGGCAAAATCGCCGAGGTTGGCAATGCTCGTATCGACGGTGACGAGTGCGAAATTGTCGAGCGGCGGGTAGAGTTGTTCTTTGCGGAGGTCGAAGCCATACTTTTCGGGATGTTCCAGAATTTCCTTGATGGCAACGATGCGGAAGATGTAACGATTGGTCTCGTCGTTGAGGTTGAGATCGTAGAAATTGTCGAACTTTTGGTTGCTCATTTCATTGCTCAACCCTCTTGCACCCATGTTGTAGGCCGCAGCGGTGAGTGTCCAGCTCCCGAAACGCTCCTTGTACTTTTTCAGATACTGGCAGGCTGCACGGGTGGCCTTTTCAAGGTGCATCCGCTCATCCACATCGCCACTAACCTCCAATCCATAGTCTTCGGCAGTACCTTCCATAAATTGCCAAATCCCCTTGGCGCCTGCCGGAGAGGTCGCATTGCGAAAATCACTTTCCGCCACGGCGACGTATTTGAAATCGTCGGGGATGCCGTTTTCCTTTAGTATTTTTTCAATCACCGGAAAAAAGCGGGCGCTGTTTTTCAGATTCAAAATCGTGGAAGAATGCCGGTAAGCGTTGAGAATCAGCTCCCGCTCCAGCCGTTCCCGCACATCGAAATTTTCTACGGGTACCCGCTCCCCTGCAAACCAGTAATCACCGTCCGCATCGACATGGGGTACATTAAAAAAAAGGTCGTTGCCGATCGTTGGCGGCGTTTCTTTTGAGGCTGTAAAAATCGCAACCGTTACGAAGGCGGCGATGGCGGCGAGGTAAAATTTCAGGAAACTGGCCATTGTGTAGTTATTTTTTTCAACTGGACAAAGGTTAGCCGGGCTACTTCGGTCGTTTAAAAATAGGTACGGTTGAGCAAGGCTCACCATACATAATGCTTAAGGCATATGGCTGCAATTTTCGTGTCAATTCCACGTAAGCCGATGGCGGCACAGGTTTATCGCTGCAACCTTTGATGACGATTCGCTGGCCTTCGTATTGGGATGGATCCACCCGGTCCAGTGCTTTTTGAAAAATATGCTTGTAGAATTCATCTGCCGTACCCTGGAAAATTTCTTTGGCGTGAGGTGTTGCGTACACCGTCACCAGCATGTAGGCCCAAACGGGAATGATGGCATCCGTCGAGCAGAAAACAGCCAGGTTTTTACCTTCGTACTGCGTCCAGTCGTGTTCTTTCAGGGCTTCCCGAAAGTCTTTTTCTTTTAAAATAAGCTCCATGAACAGGAAGCTTTTCAGGTCGAAGAGTGCCAACTCTTCCTTCGGGAAATATTCTTCCAGCTTCAGCGTAACGAGTCCGCTGGCAGCTACACGGTTCACCAATGGTTGCTCAACATTTTGCATAATTTACTGAATTTCAATCAAGTTTTAAATTTCAATTTCCTCCATCCGCCGTTTCCACGTCTTCCTCGATGGGCGCCCGCTCGCCGATTTCGCTGTCCGGTTCTTTGAAATCTTTCGGCTTGGGCAGGTCGTTCATACTCTTCAGTCCGAAGTAATCCATGAACTTGATACTCGTGCCGTAGAGCAGCGGCCGGCCCGGCCCATCGCTGCGCCCGACAATGGAAACAAGTTCCTTCTCCAGAAGTTTCTGCAAAGAGTAATCACAGCTGACACCCCGGATGGCTTCGAGGTCTGTTTTTGTCACCGGCTGCTTGTAGGCGATGATCGAAAGCGTTTCGATGGCTGCCTGCGAAAGCCGTTTTTTAGTCGTCTGTTTCAACCAGGTGCCGATTACAGCATGGTAGGCGCCCTTTGTCATAAACTGCAAACCACCAGCAATTTCCACCAGTTCAATGGCGAAATCATCCGCACTGAAGCGGGCTTTTATCTGCTCGATGGAAGAGGCAATGTCCGCTTCTGAAAACTCCGTTTCAAAAGTTTCCGTAAGGCACTCCCTGATTTCTTCGGGTGAAATGGGCGAATCCGTTGCAAAAATCAGCCCTTCGATATGTTGCGCAAGTTTTTCCAAAATACAATGAGCGAATGAGTGAATGTGAGAATGAGTGAATCGTTTGGCAAAAGTAGCAATTTCAAATCACTGCTTACCCCAGCAGTCCTTCTCCACTTTTTTTTGAAATGGCAAGTCACGGGTCAGCCGAAGAAAGGTGATTTCATTGTGATCAGGATTAACCTCTGGAGATTTATCCTGAAAGTAAAAATCAGCGACCCCTTCAACGCCGTTCAACTGGTAAGCTACTTTCACCATGCATTTTACGATGGAGGGTATCTCGTCAGGATGGAGTTGAAGATGTTTTTCAACAGCCCGTTGCAGGTAAACTTCGACCTGCTGCTCCGTCGGGCGGCTGAACATAATCCTGCTGATTTCCGGTTTAGACGATACGTAGCGAACAACGAATTCATCGCCCGATTCGAGTGGCATGCCGTTTTTTAACAAAATCGAAGCTTTTACCGGAAGGTCGGAAGGCGCCGAGTATCCCTGGTTATTGGCGACGAACTGGTAAGAGATTTCAGATTGTTCGGCCCCGGTTTTGATGAACACTTTTCCAACTGTTTCCCGGCCTTGCTTCAGCAGCAGCTGCTCGGCTTTGGTTGGCGAAGTGCCTCTGTCAAACGGGTTCCAGATCACGAACACAGTGATAATTGCCACAAAAAATCCAAATGCAATAAAAAGTTGCTTCGCAAACTTTCGTTCCATCGCATTCCTGGCCCGGTTTCTCGGCGTATCTGCCTTTTTATCAATTTCAAAAAAATAATACATCTCGTCTCCCCGGCGCTCCAGTTTGATGTGGCAAAGCTCGTCTTCAATAAAAACGGTGTATTCTTTCGAATCCAGCACCCCGAAGTCGATCGTAACGATTTTGGAACCCACGTAAATAAGCAAGTGCCCGGTCTTGCTTCCATGAAACAAGCCGACATTGTAATTTCTGCCACCACCGGCGGCGTATGTCCAGGTGTAGTGGTTCAAGCGATAGAATAATTTAACCGGTCAAACGGTGCTGGTTTTCTTAACGCATACTTTTTTCAAAAGAAACACCCTTCTATCCAGCTGTGTCAGTTAAAATACAATGAGAATATTTTTTAGTTGAAATTTGAACCCGGCACGTGGGTAGCTTGCCGCTTCTTTTTCCTAATTTTTCCTTTTTAAAATTCAATTACTGTAAAAATGACTCGAACACAAGCCCGGGAAATTCTATTCGAACTCACCAAAACAGACTCCCTCCGCCGCCATGCCCGCAGCGTGGAACTCGTCATGGAAGCCATGGCCAAGCACTTCGGTGAGGATGTTGAACAATTCGCCGTCACCGGACTACTCCACGACGCCGATTATGAAAAACATCCTGAGCAACACCCCGGCGTCATCGTTCAGCGGCTCCGGGAAATGGGCGAAGACGCCATCGCTCATGCCATTGCCGGGCACTACACAAAATGGAATGTGCCCAGAAATTCCATGCTCGACAAGTGCATCGTTGCAGCTGACGAGTTGACCGGATTCATCATCGCCGCTGCGCTCATCCGTCCTACCCGGCTGGAAGGAATGGATGCCAGATCTGTACTTAAAAAACTGAAAACCAAGACATTCGCTGCCTCCGTCGATCGGGACGAAGTACAAAAAGGCGCTGAATTGCTAGGCTGGGAACTGCGGGAGCTCATCGAGTTTATCATTCCCGTTTTACAGGATTACCATCAGGAGTTAGAATTATGAGTGGAGAGGGGGAGCTCTGAAAACAAGAAAAGGGATTGCGAGCCGAAACCCGTAATCCCTTTTTCCTGTGAATTCATTGGCCAACCTAAATTGCCCGTAAGAATTCAGCATTTGCCTTGGACAGGGGGCTTTTCTCCCGCCGAAGCGAAGAGAATTGCCTCCCGCAAGGACTTTAGGTTTTGACTTTTGAAAAAGCAATTTGAACACAACTGTCCACTCAAACAATCAGCGTTTCCACTTTTTGCATGCGCCCGCGTTGCGATGCGCAAGAGCTTCGAATCAATGTGATCTTCTCGCTTCCTATTTGTCAAAACCACTGACTTTTGGTGGCTCATCGCCTTCAACCTCCGCACGAAGGTCAAATACTGGCTAAAAACCATTGAAAGCCAGTTTAGCCTTTTCTCAAATTGTTTTCCATCAGAAGTAACCTGGCTGCCAAGTAAGGCAACTGTTACCGACGCTAACACTCATCGGAACAAGTGCTTTGCAAACGCTGTTGGCACTGAAAGCAGATTTACTTTTAGCCATCAAGCAGCAGAGCAGCAATTTAGCTAAAAATCAATCCTTCAGGCCTCCTCGTCGGAATGGCCACGCTTTGCCAAGGCAAAGCTTTGCATCCTCTGGGCCGGTACGCCACGGCAACATGGTTTCATCCTGGTCACCCCGCATCAACGGAGCGATCAGAAATTACCTGTGGCCTGTACTTTCGTCAGTTAGCCATGCTTGCTGATGTATTTTTTTTCAACACCTGATTTTCCGGCTCGCCCTTTTTCACCTTGCGGCAATGAGAAGCGAAACCTATTCCCGAAGGAGTGAAAATCTGATTATTAAAACGTTTTCATCATTTACCCGGACTGTGCGGGTGCAACATTTGCCCAACCAGCGAAGGAATGCATGAACATTCACGTACAACCCAACTGATTTCAAACAACCTGAAAAAGACTGGCGCCGTCAGGAATTTCACCTTAATCACAAGGCTCCGGGAGCCTGCAATTATTTACGGCAAATTTCCTTTTGGCAGGCAATCCAAGTTCGATGTAAGGGCACAAGAACAAGGTTCATCTTTCGAGCGTGCTGCTGACCCGGAAATATTGTTTCGCCGGGTGCACCCTTTCGGGACGTCAACCGGTGCAACGTTGCCTTGCGGCATCATTTCTTTTTTGAGCCTGCAGGTTTGATTAATTCAAACTACGCATTTTCTGATTTCACCTTTTTCTGAATTTCACCAACAAATATTTTTATCGATGAGAACCCATTCTAACAAGATCGCCTTACTACATTTTCTGATTTCAAAAATCACGCTGTCACCGCTTTCAAAGCAGATAATAACTCTCTCGAATTATATGCTGCACAAGAGACAACAAGCAGATTTTTAGAAATAATTAAATGAAAGTATTTTTTAAAAATGCAATCATTAATACTGACTTTTCAGTATTTTAACACATTTATTGTTGTAAAAAGATGTAACAAAAGTAATTTCGTTGGCTATTATAGTCAAGTAGCGCGCACTGTATTTTATCAACATAATCTCCACAAAAGTTATCCACATTTGTTAATTCACTGATTCGCAAATATTTAAACGAAAAACATTTAACAAATTCCGAAAATGAAATTTTGATTTCCGGCAAAAGCGCACTACTTGGTGAAATTTTTCCAAATTTTTTACAAAAAAACAATATTCAGACTTGGGGGAAAGTTTAATAGTTGTTCTTGATTTCGACACTTTAACCAATCATAATCTTTTACATGAAACAATACTATACACAACTTGATTTGATCCGCTTCATCTACCGTGAGACTTCGGCTGCAGAAACAATTGCAATTGCTGAGGCGCTCAACGAAGACCCGCTGTTAATGGAGGAATACGAAGAAATTTACAGCGGATACCTTCAATTACCGAAAGCAAAGTTCAACCCAAGGCCGTCAGCCCTCCAAAACATACTGAGCTACAGCGAGCAAACTGCACTTAAACCGATGCACTAATCAACTGTGGCGAAAATGAAAGAAAGCCCTTCACGGATGTTTCATCCTGAGGGGTTTTTCTATTTGAATCCCACCCTTTTTTGAGAAAACTTTGTGTTTGGTAATTTTTCTTTAAAGCACTACCTTTCCAGCAACATTCAAGCTAACTATCTGGCAGTTAGGTACTTTCACGTATCTCACCAGTATCGATCCGCTTCTTTCTTTCAGAATTTTCAATTTATTTTTTTAGAAAAATTGTTTTTTAAAACAAAATATTTATTTTTGCATTGTTTTTAAAACATTTATTTATCAACTCAACCAGAATATATGTTTCAGGATAGAGAATCGAAACTAAAAGCCCTTGGCCTGGCCATCGATCGGATTGACAAAACTTTCGGCAAAGGCACCGTCATGCGGCTCGGAGATAAACAGGTACTCGATGTGGAATCTATTTCCACCGGCTCCCTGGGATTGGATCTTGCGCTTGGAGTGGGTGGATTCCCCCGCGGCCGTGTCATCGAAATCTATGGCCCGGAATCTTCCGGTAAAACCACACTGGCCATCCATGCCATCGCAGAATGTCAGCGGAGTGGTGGCATTGCAGCATTTATCGATGCAGAACATGCTTTTGACCGTACCTACGCCGAAGCCCTCGGAGTCGAAACGGAAAACCTTTTGATTTCTCAGCCAGACAATGGAGAGCAGGCTCTTGAAATTACAGAAAACCTGATCCGTTCCGGAGCCATTGACATTATCGTTATCGACTCAGTGGCTGCATTGGTACCCCGCAGCGAAATTGAAGGTGAAATGGGCGACTCCAAAATGGGTCTTCAGGCACGCCTCATGTCACAGGCCATGCGGAAGCTCACCGCCGCCATTGGCCGCACAGGCTGCACCTGTATTTTTATCAACCAGCTGAGGGAAAAGATCGGCGTCATGTTCGGCAATCCTGAAACAACTACCGGTGGTAATGCTTTGAAATTTTATGCTTCCATCCGCCTTGACATCCGTCGTAACGGGCAGGCTATCAAAGACAAGGAAGGCAATGTCGTAGGTAACCACGTAAAAGTAAAAGTGGTGAAAAATAAAGTCGCCCCACCCTTCCGGGTAGCAGAGTTCGACATCATGTACGGCGAAGGCATTTCAAAAGCCGGGGAAATTGTAGACATGGGCGTTGATTACGACATTATCGGAAAGAGCGGCTCATGGTACAGCTATGACGACGCAAAAATTGCTCAAGGTCGAGACGCAGCAAAGCAATTCCTAATGGATAACCCGGAAGTTGCTGCCGAAATCGAACAGAAAATAAAAGCGAAACTCGTAATCTCCAAAGTGAAAGCGACTGCTGACGAGAACGAAGTGGAAGAGGCTTACGAGGAAGATTAATCATTTGGTCCTTCAGGAAAAACTGGCCGGGCCATGCAAAATGCCCGGCCTTTTTTATTTAGCCCTGTAGGTAAACCACATATTTTTCCTTGAAGTATTCCTCCTCAAAAAAATCTGAAACAGGGTACGTCTCAACGTATTCACCCTTCGGAAGCGCCTTGATTTCCTGACGAATATTGCCTCCTTTTAGCGCCACCAGTCCGTTTGGCATGGCGTGCGTATGCTTGGTTTTATAAAGCCGCTGGCTCCAGATTCTGAGTTGGGCTAACTCCGCAACCGCCCTCGTTACCACAAAATCGTAGCGCATATTTTTCAACTCCTCCGCCCTCACCTGTTGGGCGCTGGCATTTTTCAGTTCCAGCGTTTCGATCACATCCTGCACTACTTTGATTTTTTTCAGCGTACCGTCGATCAAATGAAAGCGCACCTCCGGCATCAGAATCGCAAGCGGAATGCCGGGAAAGCCCCCGCCCGTACCGATATCAAGTATTTCGGCACCCTCATTAAACTTCAGCACCCTGGCTATTGCCAGTGAATGCAGCACATGCCGCTCATAGAGATTTTCGATATCCTTGCGGGAAATGAGATTTACTTTTGCGTTCCAATCACGGTAAACCGGCTCAAGTGCTTGAAAACGCTGAATTTGCAAATCATCCAGCTGAGGGAAATATTTGGTAATAATGTCCATTGTCAAAAATTCATGCCTGCAAAAAAGCGCAAGATATTCCTTAGTTTTAGCAAAATTTTCAAACCACCTTCAAACTTTCACCGTGGCATGATGGATTTACGAGGTCGTCATTATCGAAAAACCTGCCGGATTGCCCCTCCACCTAACTTAAAATTCTGTTTTCCAGGGTGGTGTTATTTCAAAAAAAAGCAGGTAGGAGTTGAATGAGAATTGCTGTAAACACAAGACTTTTACTTAAAAATAAAATGGAAGGCCTCGGGCTTTTCACCCACGAAGTGCTACGACGGCTGACCCGTCAGCACCCTGAAGATGAGTTCATTTTTTTCTTCGACCGGCCGGTAGACCCATCGTTTATTTATGATAAAAATGTGACTCCCGTCGTACTTTTTCCGCCGGCAAGACATCCGTTCCTCTTCGTCTGGTGGTTTGAATGGTCGGTAGCCAGAGCGTTGAAAAAGATAAAACCGGACGTGTTTTTATCTCCTGACAACTTTCTCTCCCTGCAAACAAATGTAAAAACAGTACTGGTAACGCACGATCTCGCTCACGTTCATTTCCCCGAACAGCTTCCGTTTTTTCAAAGGAAGTACTACCAATTTTTCACTAAAAAATTCAACGAGTGGGCAGACAGGATCGTCGCTGTAAGTGAATTCACACGGCAGGACATCATCAAACAGTATCAAATTTCACCGGAGAAAATAGCGGTAGCCTGCAACGGATGCCGGGATATTTTTCATCCCCTTAATGCTGAAGAGAAAAAAGCGATACTGGAAAAATACGCCGGAGGCAACCCTTATTTTTTTTATGTTGGCGCCGTTCACCCCCGAAAAAACGTGCACCGCCTCATTGCTGCGTTTGACCAGTTTAAAAATGCGACCGGAGCAAAAACAAAATTGCTGATCGCCGGCCGTTTTGCCTGGAAAGCCGGAGCAGTTCAGGATGCCTTGCAAGCTGCCCCGCATCGGCAAGACATTGATTTTCTTGGCTTTGTGGATGATGAGATGCTGGCAAAACTGATGGCTTCCGCTTATGCCTGTATTTATGTTTCGCTGTTCGAAGGATTTGGGGTGCCGGTTTTGGAAGCAATGTACTGTGATGTGCCGGTCATCACATCCAACGTTTCATCTATGCCCGAAGTAGCGGGGGATGCCGGATTGCTGGTCAACCCTGAATCGGAAGCTGAAATTGCAGAAGCCATGCAACAGATTTGGCAAAATGAACATCTTCGTAATGAAATAATTGTTAAAGGCAGGCTGCAACGCAAAATTTTCAACTGGCAAAAAGCAGCGGACGTTGTTTATGAAAATTTGCAACTTGCCGCATTCTCATAACTTTTGATGCAGGCCGGATGTTTCCTCTTCGAACATTTGTCCTTCACCATTTATTATTCAACAATATGGGACTTTTCAGTTCTTTAAAACCGCCGAAGCCTGTGGGTTTTGATTACAGGCCCAGATTTTACGATGAAAAAAAAGAGGAGTTCAAAGAACGCCTGAAAAAAGCTGCAGAATTGGCGGGTGACGACCCCGAGGCTTTGAAGGGCCGCATTCGCAGAAGCCTGCAAAGAAAAAGTGGCTACCTTGCCGACCGGCAGTACCGTCAGAAGCAAATGTTGAAGTCAAACCTTTTGTTGTTGGCCATAATTGCTGTTTTGATAGTCCTCACATTCGTGGCAATTGAAATATATTTGCCCCGGATTGTTCATTTATTCGAATAAAAGATAACCCATAGAATGGCTGACATTATTCAGCTGCTACCAGAATCCATCGCTAACCAGATCGCTGCAGGAGAAGTCGTGCAGCGGCCAGCCTCCGTTGTGAAGGAGTTGATGGAAAATTCGATAGATGCCGGAGCAACAAGTATTAAACTGATACTGAAAGACGCCGGCAAGGCCGTCATTCAGGTGATCGATAATGGCTGCGGCATGTCGGAAACGGACGCCCGCATGTGCTTCGAGCGCCACGCAACCTCTAAAATCCGGGAAGCTAAAGATTTATTTTCCATCCGCACGATGGGCTTCCGGGGCGAAGCAATGGCCTCCATTGCCGCCGTCGCCCAGGTGGAAATGCGCACCCGCCTTCATAAAAATGAACTGGGCACCCGCATGGTGATTGAAGGCTCAAAACTTATCACTCAGGAGCCTTGCCAGTGTACCGCAGGCTCAAATATTTCCGTTAAAAATTTGTTTTTCAATGTGCCGGCCCGGCGCAACTTTCTCAAATCCAACGCAATAGAAATGCGGCACATCCTCGATGAGTTTCAGCGGATTGCCCTGGCGAATGTGGATGTCTTCTTCTCATTGCACCACAACGGAAACGAGATTTTCCACTTGCCTGCTTCGAATTTACGGCAACGGATCGTCGGCATTTTTGGTAATAATTTCAACCCAAAGCTGGTGCCTGTGAAAGAAGAAACGGATGCCATGAGCATCAGTGGCTTCATCGGCAAGCCAGAGTTTGCCAGAAAAACCAGGGGTGAGCAGATGTTTTTCGTGAACCAGCGTTTCATCAAAAGCGGATATCTGCACCATGCAATAATGACCGCCTACGAAGATTTACTGCCGAAAGATACATACCCGTTCTACGTGCTTTTTATTGAAATGGATCCTTCGAGAATCGATATCAACGTGCACCCGACGAAGCAGGAAATCAAATTTGACGATGAGCGATTGGTGTACAACTACATGCGAGTAACCGTTCGGCATTCGCTGGGGCAGTACAATATCACGCCTACACTGGATTTTGAGCAGGAAACGAGCTTTTCGCAGGTTCAAAATTTTGGCATGTCCCTCAATGTTGGAACGCAGGAGGATTACGAAAAAGAAATGTCGCCCTCCGATAAAAAAGGAAATGGGGCCGGCGAAAAATTTAGCCGCAACCTCACCGAACGGGAGCACTCGAACCAAAACAACTGGCAAAAACTTTTTGAAGATATTGAAGAATTGGAGGAGGAACTACCGGGACCGGCTGAAACCCAGGACGGAAGCGGCTCCATAACAATTGAGAGCGAATGGTCATCTAACAGCGAAATGGATGACTCGAGCGGATCATTTTCGAAAAACCAGAAAGAGCCCTATCAAATCCACTCCTCTTACATCGTCAGTCACATAAAGTCGGGATATATTTTAATTGACCAGCAGGCGGCTCACGAACGAATTCTGTTTGAGCGCTACCTCGACGCCTTGGAAAAAAAGCAGTCTTTCACCCAGAAAGAACTTTTCCCGAAAACGATCAACCTGTCGCCGGCTGATGCGGCATTGCTGGAAGAAATTTTACCCAACATCAACCTGCTCGGATTTGACATCCAGGTTTTTGGGAAAGATGCTTTCGTCATTCATGGCGTTCCGGCTGACATTGGCGGCAGTCAAAATGAGGTGAAAATCATTGAAACACTACTTGATCAATATAAAAGAAACCTCGATCTGACACTTGATGCCCGAGAAAACCTTGCCCGGTCCATGGCTCGCAGTGCGGCTATAAAACGGGGCTTGAGCCTTACCACCCGTGAAATGCAGGAATTGATCGATCAGCTGTTTGCATGTGCAATGCCTTTCAAGAGCCCGGGCGGGCGCAATTGTTTCCTGACTTTTGACCTGGAAGAATTAGAAGAGAAGTTCAAAGCATAAACGGCTGCACCAAAAGTTCACACTGAACAATTGACACAGCCGTCTCTACATTTTGCCTGATTATTTCTTACCTGCTTTCATTTTCCATTCGTTGATGGACTCGGTATTCATGCGCTCGTAGTCTTTGTTTTTAGCTTCAATGGCCATCGCCTTTGAACGCTCAGCAACTGCGATAGCTTCAGGATATTTATTCATGGCAGCCAGCACCAGTGCTTCCTGGCGGAGCTTCCAGAATTTTGCATCCATTTCGTTGGACTTATGCAGCCACTCGTAGGCCTGCTTCAAGTCTTTACCAGCTTCGAAGTAGTAACGGCCGGCAGCGTAGTAATCGTTGGCGTCAGGGCCGCTCATCACTTTGGAAATCGCCTTGGACACTGCTTCGTCAGTAGTCAGTTCAATGTCAAAAGAAACCCAGGTTTTTTCCCAACCAAGACCCATCGTACACTTGTCGTTTTGCAGATCGTCGATCCCAACAGTGAAAGACTCGATGGTATAAGGCAGCGTTTGAGATTTAACTTTGAAACGGGCAGCTTCTTTGGCAGCATCGTAATTTTCGGGTGTACCCCAGTTTTCGGTATCAGTGTAGAAAATAATGTCCCACTCATTCTGGCCAGGCACTGTGAACAATGCGTAGGAGCCAGCCTTCACTTCCTTGCCAGCGATTTTCACTTTGTCGCTAAAAGTAACGATGGTGTTTTTGTTTGCGCCGGTGCGCCACATTTCGCCATAAGGCACAAGTCCTCCGAAAATTGTACGGCCTTTCACACTTGGGCGGCTGTACTCAACGGTGATTTCCGTGAGTCCGGCTGTTTGCATCAATTTGCTTGCCGGGCTGGGCGCCGGAGTTTTAATCTGGGCAGTTGCTACGCTGAAAAAACCAACGATAGCAACGGCAGCGAGTGTCAATAATACTTTTTTCATCATTTAAGACTTTAGTTTGAAAATTAGGTTGAAGAACAAGGACATTTGGCCCTTTAGCAAGTGATTGTTTTAAAAAAAGCAACAGCCACGAGCTGTAAAAGCCAAAAGTCAACAGGATTTTAAGCAGGACACGAAGATACCGCTTTCCATGTCATTACATTATTTCAAAAAAGCCATCTTAACAGTTTGATAAGTTTTGTGTTCAAACTTTTTGTGGAAAAAGAATCCTAAAGACCCCGCTAAATGCCTTCCGGCGGCCGTCGTAATTTTCATACCTTTGCCTGGCAAGTCAGCCGAGGTGGTAGGTAAATTTTTAAGCTGCCAGCCACCGACCCTAAGACTTCCACTCAATCATGGCATTCGTAGTATCAGCAAGAAAATACCGCCCTGCCCGCTTCGACGAAGTCGTCGGCCAGGAGCATGTGTCGCAAACACTTAAAAAAGCACTGCAAACCGACCACGTAGCGCATGCCTTTCTTTTTTGCGGCCCCCGTGGAGTTGGTAAAACCACCTGCGCAAGAATTCTGGCCAAAGTGCTCAACTGCCAGAATACCACAAAAGATTTCGAACCCTGCGGCGTTTGCGACAGCTGCAAAGCTTTCAAGGAAAACGCTTCCTTCAACATCATGGAACTCGACGCCGCCTCCAACAACAGCGTCGAGCACATTCGTACCCTGGTGGAGCAGGTCCGCTTTCAGCCACAGCAGGGCAAGTACAAAGTGTTCATCATCGATGAGGTACACATGCTGTCGCAGGCTGCGTTTAATGCTTTTTTGAAAACACTCGAAGAGCCGCCACCTTACGCCATCTTCATTCTGGCGACGACGGAGAAGCATAAAATCATTCCGACAATCCTTTCCCGCTGCCAGATTTTTGATTTTAAAAGAATTCAGGTCAAAGATGTGGTTGACCACCTGCAAAAAATCTGCGAACAGGAAGGCATCGAGGCTGACAAGGACGCCCTGCACATCATCGGCCAAAAAGCAGATGGAGCACTCCGGGATGCACTTTCGATCTTCGACCGTATCACCAGTTTTGCCGGTAAAAAAATTACCTACGAAGACGTTATCACCAACCTCAACGTCCTCGATTACGATTACTTCTTCCGCTTCACGGACGCCCTGCTCACAGAAGACCTGCAACAGGTCATGCTGATTTTTGACGAGGTGCTCCGCAATGGTTTCGAAGGCGAACTTTTCATCAATGGCCTCGCTGAACACCTCCGCAACCTGCTTGTCTGCAAAGACCAGGAAACACTGCGCCTGCTCGAAGTCAGCGACTCCCTCAAAGATCGCTACCGGCAACAGGCCGCTCTGGCTCCGGCCTCATTCGTACTCACCGCCCTCAACCTCTGTAATGAGTGCGATGTGAATTACAAAATGGCCCGCAGCAAGCGCCTTCATGTGGAGATGGCTTTGATCAAAATGTGTTTCATCGGCCAGGCACTGCAGCTGCCAGTGAACAATGGTCAAACGACAGCCAGGCAACAGGTACAACCCACTGCACAGGAAAAAAAAACTCCTGACGTAAGCACCTCGCCCGTTTCAGCACAAAAAACGGCACCGGAAAAAACCGAAGCTCCAACACAGGATACTCCTGCCCCACCGCTCGTCTCCCCTTCGCCGATAGTTCAAGCGGAAGAGCCGGAGGAAGATTTTGAAGTCACGCCCGACGAAGATTTTTCCGAATATGAAATGGATAGCGAGCCTGAGGACCAGTTTGAGGAACCTGAAATATTAGAGGAGCCAGACCTTTCAGACATCGAGCCACCCCTGGCAGAATCCCCACAAACCTCAACGCTGAGAAAACCAAAAAATGGAAGCCTGCCAACCCTTCAGTCTCTGGATTCTCTGCATGCCGAAATTGAAGAGGCCGAATCCAACAGAGGGCCGCAAAAAACAGCAAAACTATCGCAGGAAGACCTCGAAGACGCCTGGACCAACTACATCGAATCCATTGACAAGGATTCTGTAAAAACTATTTTGAAAGGAGCAACCATCAGCATGGAGGGAACGCAGGTCAATGCAGTCGTTGGCTCCGCACTTGCGGAAAGCATCATTCGGCAGGAGACCGGGCTCATGGAGTTTTTAAGAAATAAACTGCACGTACCGCTGCTCTCCCTGAATTTAAAATTAGACCCCACCCGACCGAATGCAGCACCCGCCAAGCCAAAAAGATTGACTGAAACTGAAAAATACTGGGCCATGGTAGCTGCCAACCCACTGGTCGCAGAAATCAGAAAACGTTTTGACCTGAATTTTGAGAACGAGTGATTTCAACCAAAAAAAAATGAGTGAGAGAAAGTACCGAATAATTGAGCCGAATTCCGTCCCACGCCATGATTTCCATCAATTTATCGTCGGAGCAATTGCGCCAAGACCGATCGCTTTCGTGAGCACCGTGGACAAAGACGGCAACCAAAACCTTGCGCCCTACAGCTTTTTCAACGCTTTCAGTTCCAACCCGCCCATTTTCGTCTTTTCCTCGAACCGGCGGGTGTCCAACAACACAACGAAGGACACCTTGGCGAATGTGTATGAGACCCGGGAAGTCGTCATCAATGTCGTCAACTACGACATCGTGCGGCAGATGGCCGTGGCGAGCGCCCAATTTCCGAAGGAGGTTAATGAATTTGAAAAGAGCGGCCTCACCCCCATCCCATCCGATCTGGTGAAACCCTTCCGGGTAAAAGAATCACCCATCAATTTTGAGTGCAAAGTAACTGACATCATCACACTGGGCGATCAGGGCGGCGCCGGTCATCTGGTCATCTGCGAAGTGCTTAGGATGCACATCCTGGAGGATGTACTTGACGAGCGAGGCCGCATCATACCTGACAAGCTCGACCTGGTTGGCCGCCTGGGGCGTTCGTATTACGTAAGGGCAAGTGGTGCGGCTATCCACACCATCGTCCAATCCGTCGAAACGATGTGTATCGGCTTCGACCAACTGCCGGACAGCATCAAGCTGAGCAAAATTTTCACCGGAAACAACCTTGGTCAGCTTGCCGGGTTATATGAAGTTCCCGGCAAAGAGGAAGTGCTGGCGCTGAAGGAAACGGATGAGCGAATTAAAAAAATCCTCGCATCCGGTAACCCGTTGGAAGACTTGCATCGCTACGCAAAAGAAGTAATGGAAAGTGACGAGGAACTTCGGCCGCTGGCTGGCAAAATCGCCTGGCTGGGGGAATATTTGAGTTGATTTTAAAAAATTGAAATGCTGAACAGAGCAATAATGCCTGATATTCAGGAGGTGAAAAATCTGGTAGTACCTCCGCCCGACCTGTGGTATCTCTCGAACGGTGTACCCGTTTACGAAACCAGCCTTGGCACACAGGAAATCATCAAAATGGAGCTGGTGTTTCTTGCCGGGCGCCCGTTTGAACGAAAAAAACTGGCGTCCAGAAGCACCGCTGCTCTCATGCGGGAAGGCTCTTCCCGGTATTCTTCAGCAGACATTGCCGAGACGCTCGACTACTACGGCGGCTCGCTGGCCACCCCCATCAGCCTCGACACTTCTAATGTCTTGCTGTATTCCCTGAAAAAACATTTCGAAAAGCTACTGCCGATCGTAGCGGATATGCTGTCTGGCCCGACTTTCCCGCAGGAAGAACTCGACTCATTCATCGAACGAAACAAACGCCGGCTACGAATTGACCTTTCAAAAAACGATGTGGTTGCATACCGGCAGTTCACGGAGTTGCTTTTCACCAAAGATCACCCCTACGGCTACAACAGCTATCCGGAAACTTACGCCCAACTGACCCGGGAAGACCTCGTCACCCATTTTCAGGAAAATTACACGACTGGCAACTGCATGATTTTTTTGAGTGGAAAAACCGATGCCTCCATTCGAAAAATGCTCGACGAACAACTCGGCCACACCATTCTGCCAGGTGAAAAGCGACCGGCCAATATTCCGGCAGTAAACGACCAGCCTGAAAAAATTAAAATTGCACACCCCGACACGGTGCAAACTGCCATTCGCATCGGCAGGAACCTCTTCAACCGGCACCACGAAGACTACAATGGCATGTATGTCCTCAATACGATTCTCGGCGGATATTTTGGATCGAGGCTGATGGCCAACATCCGGGAAGACAAAGGTTACACCTATAATATATATAGCAGCCACGAAGCGATGCTTTACGGAGGCTATTTTTATGTGGGCACCGAGGTGGGGAACGAGTTTGTAGAACCTACCATCCGTGAGATTTACCATGAAATGGAAGTGCTTCAGACCGACCTGGTAGATGAAGAAGAGTTAATAATGGTAAAAAATTATCTTTTAGGCACCTTGTTAACGAACCTTGACGGCCCTTTCAACATAGCAGAAGTAGTAAAAACGTTTATCAGCGAAGGGGTAGCATTGAGCGCATTTGAGGAATTAGCGAATGCCATCAAAAACATCACTCCGGAAGAGCTTCGCAACCTGGCAAGGAAGTATTTTAAAAAAGAAGAAATGTGGGAAGTGGTGGTGTAAAAATAAGGCTTGACAGTCCCAAAAACAGCAATCGGGCCCAGAAACAGCCAAACCGGCCAACAATCGCCACAGATTTTATGAATTTCTTCTATAATTATTGGATTTTCTTTTCTTTTGTGTCGCCTTTCCGGAAGTGCAGGTTTTTCATAAGGTTTTGATTCAAAAAAGGTTAGCTGAACAGTACTCGGACAGCAACTTAGAATAGATAAAAACCCTGTTCACCGCTCGTAAGCAAGGCGTTTTTCAAATTATTAATCGAGGTAAAAGGACTTAATGAAACTTTTCAGTTTTTTCACACAGGAATTAGCCATTGATCTGGGGACCGCCAACACGCTCATCATGAGCGATGGCAAGGTGGTGGTGGACGAACCCTCTATCGTAGCCATTGACCGCCGTACAGGAGAAACAATAGCCGTGGGCAACAAAGCCATGCAGATGCATGAAAAAACCCACGAAAATATAAAAACGGTCCGCCCGCTCAGAGATGGTGTGATCGCTGATTTTCAGGCAGCAGAAAATATGATCGAAGGACTGATCAATATGATTGGCAACCGCCGTCGCTTTTTCTCACACCTGAAAATGGTGATTTGCATCCCTTCCGGCATCACGGAGGTAGAAAAAAGAGCAGTCTTTGACTCTGCCGACCACGTAGATTCTAAAGAAACTTACCTGATCCACGAACCAATGGCCGCTGCACTTGGTATCGGACTGGAGGTGGAAGAACCCATCGGCAACGTGATCATCGACATCGGAGGAGGAACTACGGAAATCGCCGTCATCGCACTTTCCGGGATTGTTTGCGACCAATCCATCCGCACGGCTGGTGATGAATTTACTGCCGACATCATGGACTACATGAAACGGGCGCACAATATTCTCATTGGCGAGCGTACGGCAGAACAGATCAAAATTCACGTCGGTTCGGCGTTGCATGAGCTGGAAAATCCTCCATCAGACTACCCGGTGAACGGCCGTGACCTGATGACAGGAATACCGAAGCAAATCACCATCTCCTACCACGAAGTTGCCCAGGCAATTGACAAATCTATCGGAAAGGTAGAGGAAGCGGTGATGAAAGCGCTGGAATCCACCCCACCTGAATTGGCCGCCGATATTTACAAAACAGGCCTGTACCTCACCGGAGGTGGTGCACTGCTTCGTGGTTTGGACAAACGTTTGAGCCAAAAAACAAAACTGCCTGTACACATCGCTGAAGATCCGCTTCGGGCTGTCGTTCGGGGCACCGGCATTGCGCTGAAAAACACCGATCGCTTTTCATTCCTCATCAACCGGAAAAGTGTTTGATGGTTCGATGGCTAAATGGCTGGATGGTTTTTATTTTTGCTTGTTCATTCAACCATTCAGCCATTTAACCGCACCAACCATTCGATCATGTTTAACCTTCTCCAGCTTTTATTAAAATTAAGCAGCTTTTTCGTCTTCATCGTGCTGGAGATTATATGCTTTTCGTTGATTGTGAAATACAATCAGCAGCAAAGCGATGTCTATGTGAACACCGTGAACCACTTCACGGGAGTTGTCCAGGAAAAATCAGCAGCTACCTACCAGTACTTCCAGCTTTATGATGAAAACATCCGGCTGGCCAGAGAAAACTCACAACTGCTCGAGCGGCTGGCCAATGCCGGCATCAACGTTCAAAGCGAGACGGACACCGCTTACACCGACAGCCTTGAGGCTCAATACACCTTCATCGAGGCGAAAGTGATCAAAAATTCCGTGAATCAGAACCACAACTACCTCGTTCTCAACAAAGGAAAAAAAGACGGTATCACCGAGCACAGCGGCGTGGTAACCGAGCGGGGAGTCGTTGGCATTGTGCGCAAAGTATCCGACAACTTTGCAGTTGCCATGTCCATTCTGCACCGGCAGACGAGGATTAATGCCCGCATCAGAGGCAAAGTTTTTTTCGGCCCATTGCAATGGAAAGGAACAGACACCCGCCTTTTTAACCTCGAAGACATCCCCAAGCATGCACCCGTGATAAAAGGAGACACCATCGAAACGAGCGGATACTCCACCATTTTCCCGGAAGGGATCATGCTGGGCACGATAGAAAAATTATCATTGGACCCGGGAAGCAACTTCTTCAACATCGAAGTGAGGTCGAGCCTCGACATGAGCACCATTCAACACGTTTATATCGTGCGAAACCTCCTGCGATCCGAACAAGAACAACTCGAACAAGCCGTACAAAAAGAGGATGAATAGTATAATTGCCGGAAACGTGTTGCGCTTTTTAGGGCTGGTCATCATCCAGGGGTTGGTGTTCAAAAATATTGGTGTCGGCTGGGAAGAGTTCCCTTACCTCCATATCATTGTTTTTCCCATTTTCATCATACTGCTGCCATTGCGGACGCCCAGGGCTTTGATCATTTTGCTGGGGTTTGCCATTGGCATCACCGTCGATTTTTTCTACAATTCCCTTGGTGTACATGCAAGTGCTGCGGTGTTTACAGCCTTCCTCCGGCCGTTCCTTTTAAGAATAATGGAGCCCCGGGGCGGCTACAACGTAAACTATAGCCCCACAGCTGCACGGATGGGGTTGGGATGGTTCCTGCGTTATGCATCCATCATGCTTTTCCTGCATTTGTTTTTTTATTTTTCTGTGGAAGCGTTTACTTTCGTTTATATCGTTGATATTTTGTTGAAAACCATCGTCAGCTTTGTTGTTTCAATGATTTTCATCATTATTTATCAGCTTTTGTTTAATCCGCTTGATTAACCCGGGACTGAAAGTTTAAAGGGCTGAACGACACCCTCCTTCAATCCTTCATCCTTCAATCCTACAACCCTTCGCTTTGGGCGAGCAATTTAAAGACCGGCAATACACGATCCTGTTGGTGATTGGCATCGCAGCATTAATTCTGGTGGCACGGGCGTTCCACCTGCAGATTTTGGATAATGATTTCAAAATCAAAGCCGATGCCGTAGCCATGAGCAAGGTGACCGTCTACCCGGCGAGAGGGTTAATTTTTGACCGCAACGGCGAACTCCTCATCAACAATGCCCCCGTGTACGACCTGTTGGTGACTTACAACCAGATCAAACCGGACATGGATACAGCCAAGTTTTGCGCCTTACTTGGCATCGACAAAGCTTCTTTCAAGGAACGCCTCGATAAAGATTTCAAACGTGACGTAAGGTTTGCAAAGCACAAGCCCTTCGTTTTCATGAATAAAATCACCCCGGAGATGTACGCCCGCCTGCAGGAGAGTCTGTACCAATTCCCGGGTTTTTTCGTGCTGGTCAGGAACGTTCGAAGCTACCCGGTTAAGCACGCCGCCCACCTCCTCGGCTACATCACGGAAGTGACGGAAAACGACATTAAAAAATCTGGCGGCGCCTACGTGATGGGAGATTACATCGGCGCCAGCGGACTGGAGCTTTCTTACGAAAATGAACTCCGGGGCGTGAAAGGCTGCCGCTATGTTTTGAAAGATAACCTTGGCCGTGATGTAGGCAGTTTTCAAAATGGCAAGCGGGATACGATCCCGCAATCCGGAATGGATCTCATTTCGAGCATCGACATCGACCTGCAGGCTTACGTGGAGGAGTTGATGCAAAATAAAGTCGGCGCCGTCGTAGCCATCGAGCCAGAAACCGGAGAAATCCTCGCTTTCGCAAGCTCACCTACCTACGACCCAAACCTCATGGTCATCGACCAAAACCGGGGACAGGCCTACATGAAATTGCAGAACGACACACTCAAGCCCCTTTTCAACCGGGCCATCATGGCGGAGTACCCGCCGGGCTCCACTTTCAAGAGCCTCGTCGGCCTGATCGGGATGCAGGAAAAAGTCATCAGCCCGGAAACCGGTTTTCCCTGCCCCGGTTACTACGTTGTTGGAGGCAGTGACGTACGAAAATGCAGGGGCCATTCGCACCCGTCCAACGTTGCCATTGCCCTGCAGTGGTCGTGCAACTCCTACTTCTTCAGAACTTTCCGTGAAATCGTGGACAAGTACGGCTTTTACAAATCAGAGCAGGGGCTGGATACCTTCGTAAAACACTTGTCAGCATTCGGATTGGGCCGGAAAATGGGTGTTGACTTTCCGGGTGAAAAAACCGGCAACGTGCCGACCCCCGCCTATTACAATAAAATGTACCCGAAAGAAAGAGGCGGCTGGCGCTCTCCCACCATCATTTCCCTCGGCATCGGTCAGGGTGAAATGCTGCTCACAACGCTCCAAATGGCAAACGTGGCAGCTACCATTGCCAACGAGGGTCACTATTTTATCCCCCATTTTGCCAAAGGATTTATCAAAAACGGCGAGAAACTTCCCGCCCCTGAAAAATTTCGCAAGCGAATCAATACCGGAATTACCCCGTTTTACTTCCTTTCCGTTAAAGATGGATTGCGGCGGGTTGTAGAGGCAGGCACCGCCAGTTCCGCCAATGTTTACGACATCCCGATGGCCGGGAAAACCGGTACAGTGCAAAATCCGCACGGAGAGGATCACTCCACCTTCATTGGTTTTGCTCCGGTGGACAAGCCAAAAATTGCCATTGCCGTGTACGTCGAAAACTCCGGCGGCGGCAGCAAGTATGCAGCCCCCATCGCCAGTTTGATCATGGAAAAATACATCCGGGGCGAGATCAGCGAACCCCGCAAGTGGAAGGAGCAGCAGATCAAAGAAGCGAACCTCCTCGACCCCAGGCCGAAGCGGATTTTTGCCACCAACCCGGCTGCTGCTGCGGACAACACGCCCGTGGAAGACCCGGAAGAAGGAACCATCAATCAGTAAACTTCGAGTGTTTGTGGATTTGCGTGTTTGTGAAAATTGATTTTCAATCAGTTAAACCACGTTTACATGAAATTCCGGAAAGGCTCGAAATTTCTAATTTCCCAATTTCAAAATTTCAAAATTTCGCACTCTTGACCGTCTCAGCCATCGTCGCCGCAGCCCGCAACAACGTCATCGGGCGGGATAACCAAATCCCCTGGTACCTGTCCGCCGACCTGAAATATTTCAAAAAAACCACCCTCGGCCACCATGTCATCATGGGCCGCAAGTCTTTCGAATCCATTGGCAAGCCGCTGCCCAAGCGCACGAATGTCATCATCACCCGTGACCCGTTTTACGTGGCCACTGGTTGCGTCGTCGTGCATTCGCTGGCCGAAGCGCTCGGCATTGCGAAGCAAAATGGTGAAACGGAAGCCTTCGTCATCGGTGGCGGCGAAATCTACCGGCAGGCCATGCCCCTGCTTGATAAAATTTACCTGACCGAAGTGGCCGCCGAAGTGGATGGAGATGTTTTTTTTCCTGAAATCGATGAAAACGAGTGGCGGGAGGTGTTTCGGGAAGCGCACGGGGCGGATGAAAAAAATGAGTTTGATTTTACGTTTCGGGTGCTGGAGCGGGTAAGTTGACGCATTTTTCCACTTTCCCGATCCATTTTGTCATCTTGCTACCACTATTACCTTGCCTTGCCCTATGCTCCTCCCTTGAGCAGTGAATTTCCAAAAGTACAAACCCGAAGGCAGACCCTCCAAGAAGATAGCTTGATTCATCAGTCCTTTCGTTAACACAACTTGCCTGACCTGCTGCCCGGTAGCTTCATAAAGTGACCATTCGCTTTCAGTAGGGAGGGCAGCCGGGAGTTCAAGGGTGAGGACTTCAGCAGCGGGGTTCGGGTACACCCGCACATCCGCCGGTGGCAGTGGCACATTTTTTATATCCACCAGCCCGCAAAACAGCGTATCCAGGCAGCCGTCGGGAGTGACTTTGACGAGCCAGATGTGGTATTTGTTTCCCTCGCTCGCAGCCCCCGCAGCCACGATGTTACCGCTAGAAAGTACTCCTACCCCTCCAAAAAAATGATCGTTGGTGTAATGAGGAGGAAAAGGTGCCAAGTCGTAGCGGGACCAAATGCTGTCGCCGTTTGGGGAGAACTTCATCAGCCAACCAGAACCTAAACTAGGCTCCCCTGGAGTTTTAATGCCGCTTTGACCAGCACCAATGAAGTTACCATCAAGTATAGTTTCGATATCCCATAATCTAATGTTTATACTTAAGCTGCCTTTCCATCCAAAGTGAAGGACTTTTATTATCTGGAAATCATCATCAAGCCTCGCAATAGTAGATTGTACGACTTTGTAGGTAGGGCTTAAATATTCTACCACATACACTCCATAGGTAAGGAACCCACCGTCGGCCAATGGAAACACTTTTCTAATATATCCAATGTCAGGATCGGGGTTTGAAGCCCAATATTGAAGTTCGTTGCCTTGCATATTCAGGATGCGAAATATGGTTCGGGAACTACTGAATACACTGGAAGTTGTATTTTCAACGCTACCAGCTATAATTGTAGAATCATTCATTACCTTAATGTCCATAATGCTATTTGGAGTATTAGGATTCCCATAATACCCGAACCAAACTGTATTGCCATACTGATCGACCCGTCGAATGAAACCCTGATCTAAAAAATTAGGACGCTGTATAGATCCGTACAATAAAAAGCCTCCTTCTATTTCGACCAGTCGGTAAACATAATTGCTCAAGTTGACGGTGTCTGGGTATTCTTTGATGAACTCTACTTCCAGATCACGGTTAACTTTTATCAAAAAGGCGCTATTTCTGAAGTATGCAGCGGCAGTCATGGCATAGCCGCCGTCGGCAGTCGCTATTATTTTTCCATAGAATTTATCTAATGTTAACACATCCCCCAACGAATCGAGGACAAAATTGGTTTTTACCAAAGCCCCGGAGGAATCCAATTTGGCAAGCAATAGTCCTTGTTTCCATTCAACCGTATCGCTAAAAGCAATTCCATAGCCAACAATCGTATCATTATCCACGATCATATCCAGAAAGTGACTTTGAGGATGTGTTGTTTCTAATACGATATTGAAGCCAGGCTGGGCAGTAACAACATGAAATAAAACTGAATAAATTATGGTAAGATAAGACTTCATCTTTCTCATGATAACAATACTGGCAGTCCGGTTGGGTTTTACCCCAACCGGACTGCTAGTAAATCTTAGTGGCTGATTATGATTTTAGATCTGTAGATAGCACCGGCAGATGCACGGATTTCCAGAAAATAGATCCCTGGATTAAATTGTGAAGTTGGCAGTTCAATTCTGTCGCTTGAAGATTGGAATAAAACAACAGATAGAAGATTACCTTGAAGATTGTAAAGGCTTATTTTCCCGTTACCTAATTCTTCCTGAACTTCAACGGTGACAGAATAATTGGCTGGATTAGGATAAATCCGGTAAGGGGGATTTACTCGATTCCTTATATTTTCCACCTCCAAACTAGACCGGTCGCCCAGCCCTTCACCAGTACAGTCAGGTTCCGTTTCTATCCCATTCCGCCAAAGTAAGATTTGAGCAAGAAAACCAGGTTGGGAACACCAATCGGCCCAAAAAAGCAGTGAATCGACAACGGTATTGGGCAATTTGTTTAAAGCTCCTCCGGCTTCCAGATGTTGCCGCACAGTTGCATACACCAGGCCAAGCTCATTGAAAGAGGCAAGTCTGGCATCTTGAAGACCATATCTTGCTGGAATTTGGCTCCATAACGTATCAAACGCATCAAAATCCTTGGTAAAAAAGTAGTGACTTGTCAAGTGCAAGTCGGCGGGATAAGTTTCTGATCGTTCTAACCAAGCCAGGATCGTATCCACCTCAATGAAAACGGTATCCTGTTCATAGTGACGCAAAACCCTGCTTGCCCCCTTGTTCATTTCGAGCCTTAAACTTGAAAGTGTGTCTATTTTAGCTTTCAATTCAGTGGTATCAGTGATATTGGGCAATTCTGCCTTTCTATCCAGCCATTGTTGTTTTACCTGGTAAAAGTGATTTTTCAACAAATTCAGTTCTGTCAAAGTAGTACAGGGATCACAAGGTGGAATAGGAGGAAGTGGACATTCTGAATTTGGAAAGTTTACGTTTTTTAAGGTTACTCCAGTATATCCAATCCCAGTTGATGTAGGATCTTGATCTTGATCATTCTCGTAATAATAATAGTCGATCGTATCTGACAAGTTTAAATTTTGAAAGCTATAAGCATCTTCTGAAAATTTGTTACCAGTTGGAATAGCGTTGTTTGCATCAATTGTAATACCCTGTGTTTTTCTTATAGTACTCCCAACCGCTATCAAATAATTACTTCGTTCCTCTGCATCACCAGCAGGGGAAAAGCTATAGTCATTGATTGTATTGCACAGATAGACCAATCCATCACCAGGTGGAGCATATCCATTATACCCCATTGCCCTGTTCCCGACATGCAAATTAGAATAATCATTCTCTCGAATCACGTTATTCATCCCTTCCTCTAAATCGATCACATCCGTACCGATGAGCGTTTCATCCGGCAGTGCCGTTCCGTTATAGAAAAAGGAGTTCCGGTAAAAGCCGAACCCGGCAGCGTTGCCCATCAACTCTACCCCTTTCACCTCCTTTTGTTCAGGGCCGCCAGCCTGACAACCATCGGGCATCCTTACTTCAAAGTCGTTCCCAATTATGCGAAAAGAACTAAAGTTATTGGAGGAAATACCCCGGTAACAGCCCGTAAAACTACTTGAAGAGACTGAGTACGACCCGCTCAAAGCAGCAAGTTTATCGGCCCTGATCCCGAACCGGAGGTTTCTGAAACTGGAATTATAAGAAACCCGGAAAGAAGCGTTTTTTGAATCAATCCCTACGGCCCGGCTGAGGGGACCTCCGCAATTATTACGCAAATCCTGCAATTTACAGGTTGCAATATTTAACATGGTAATGGCTGTCAGGTCAAGCAAAGTGGGCCGCTCCTCGCTGCGATAGTCATCGTTGACGGTAAATTCTGCTCCAATCAGGTAGCTGATATTGGCAGCTCCTATTGCTTTGTATTCACCATAACGAATCCCGGTGATACAGTTGAAAAACTTGCCGGACAAGACGGTGATGATACCGCCGCCAGTGCCATCAATCGGTTCGTCATTACTATCTATACTTTGAACATCAATACCTATCCTGGCATGTTCTATCCTGTCCGGATAGTTTACTTTGACTTTCCCCTGGTTTTGAGTTGTTTGGGACAACCCTACCTCGCCATCCACGATAATCCCTCTCCACAGACCATCGCATCCAAATACTGTGACAGTGGATTTGACTTCCAGCAAGGCGCCTTTTTCTACCCGGATGCTTGCTCCCGGCAACATTTCAACCGGAGAAGTGATTTCCAAAGTCTGACCGGATTTTACCACAATGTTGCCATAAACGCCGCCTGGAAGGGTACCGGAATAGGCCGTGGTTTTTAGCTGGACGGGGTTCAGGGTAGTGGAGGAACGCAGGTAAGCCCGCATCCGGGCTACTTGTCCGGACGTAAAGCGGTTGAAACAAAGCTGAGTCTGGCTGGTGAGATTGACATCAGATGTGGCACCGGACATGTAGTTCCGGTACTCTTTATCCGTTAACGGGGGAGTCCAGTTTTGATGTGATACCAACTGGCAACTACTATTGATCACCAATTCGTTAGGCGTAAGCTTTGTATCGCAGACATTGTCTTCGCAGCAAATGCAAGGATCAATGTTCGGGTAGCTAGAGTTCCAACAAGTTGACGGGTCTTCTTCGCAAGCATCCGGTGTACCATTGATATTGTCATAAAAACCTACGTAAGTGTGAAGTAAACCAAGACAATGCCCGATTTCGTGGATTAAATTTGGGGAAAGCGTAGCTGGGATGTTATTGAAGCTGCCCCCGGAGCGAAGGTAAGTATTGGGTTCGCTAAACGCATCACCCAAAAAAGCCCCACCATCGCCTACATCGAAAATGTCTATGGCACTAGCGCATCTTGATGTGGACGGAGGTTCGAATGATGTGAAATTTTCTAAAACATAAGGCACGACTAGGGGAAGAGGACAATCATAAGATACCGGATTACCGTTGCAACTGCTGACGGCAACGAAATAAATGCCATACGGGTTGTAAACACTGTTGATGTAGTCCATGATGTTTTTCGCTCTTGCATAAAGTGCATCATCGTTTGGATTAGTACCCAGGTTACTGAAGTGGATGATCGTCCTGATGTAGTAAGCACCCCCCTCATCTGTGTAGTCGTAAATTAATTCTTCAGCTATTTCAGCATTAGCTGGCTGAGAAAATAGGAGAGTATTGGTAAAGGTCGAAATAACCAATAGGCATGTTAAGCAGAGGTTTTTCATTTTTTGAAATATTTTAGAGGTTATGAGATCAACAAATCAGGAATCTGTCCTAAAAGTAGATTTTTGCCTGTCAAAAAGAAAGCTCCCCGTCATTAGGATTTAAAAAGCGTCTGATTTCTGACTAAAAAAGGATAGGCCAATTTCAGCACCAAACATTGTCAAAAAAATTAAATCAACATGTCCACCAACCACATCGAATCCTCCCTCTCCAACCTCTTCGAACAATGGGCCGGCGAGCGCCCCACTCTCGTTCTGCCGCTGGCGCCGAGCGGCTCGCACCGGGTGTACTATCGCTTGAGCAGCAAGGACAAAGTGGCTGTCGGCGCTCACAACCTCGACCGCAAGGAGAACCAGGCCTTCCTCACTTTTTCCAAACATTTCAAAGAAAAAGGCCTGCCCGTGCCCACCATCTACGCCGAAAACCTCGACCAAAATGTGTACCTCCAGGAAGACCTCGGCGCTACCACGCTGTACAGCTACCTGCTGCAAACGGGCGACTACTTCCCCGATTACCTCGTCCAGATTTATAAAAAAGTAGTGGAAAAACTGGCCCTGCTGCAAGTGCAGGGCGGCCAGGGTCTCGACTTCAGCGTGTGCTACCCCCGTGCAGCGTTCGACAAGCAGAGCATGCTCTGGGATTTCAACACGTTCAAATATTATTTTCTGAAACTGGCCCGCATCCCCTTCGACGAGCAACTGCTCGAAGACGACATCGACCGCTTCGCCGAATACCTGCTCACCACTGATTGCAGCCATTTCATGTTCCGGGACTTCCAGACCCGCAACATCATGATCCGCAGCGGCGAGCCGTATTTCATTGATTATCAGGGCGGAAGGCGGGGCGCCCTGCAATACGACCTGGCCTCGCTGCTCTACCAGGCCAAGGCCAACATCCCCGACGACATCCGCCGGGACCTCCTCAACCACTACCTCGACGCCCTCGAAAAACTCATCTCCGTGGACCGGGAAAAATTCATCGAACACTTCTACGGCTACGTGCTCATCCGCAGCATCCAAACCTTCGGGACTTACGGCTTCCGGGGGCTGTTCGAGCGGAAGGAGTATTTCATCAAAAGCATTCCCTTCGCCATCCGCAACGTAAAATGGATTTTGGAAAATGCCAGCTTTCCCGTCGAACTGCCCGAACTGACACGGGCGCTCCACGGCATTGTCGAGTCCAAAAAATTCGAGCCGTTCGACAAAATCAAAGCCTCGTCGAGCTTGCTGACGGTGACGATCCAGAGTTTTTCCTATAAGCGGGGCATCCCGTCCGACCCCTCCGGCAACGGCGGCGGCTTCGTGTTCGACTGCCGTTTCATCCACAACCCCGGCCGCTACGAACCCTACAAAAAACTGACGGGCCGTGACGAGGCCGTCATCAATTTCCTGCAACACCACTCGGAGATGGAGGAATTTTTAAACCAGGTTTACCTCATCACCGATCCCGCCATCGAGAACTACATCGAGCGCAGTTTCACCAGCCTCACCATCAACTTCGGCTGCACGGGCGGCCAGCACCGTTCGGTGTACGCCGCCGACCAGTTGGCGAAGCACATCCGTGAAAAATATGGCGTGAACATCGAGCTGAAACATACGGAGCAGGAACTGAAGGATTGGAAAAATTGAGGCTGTTGGCTTTGGGCTGTTAGCTGTTGGCCGTTTGCTGCCAGCGGTCAAAGTGAAGGTTACTTATTTTCCTAACGATCGACAGCCATCCATTTTTCACCTGTTGAATATATGAAAACAGCCCCAGCCGCAGGCGCCTGTTTCAATTCCACCCGGCTGCCGTTGCCTTCCACGTTGAAGCGGTAACGCTCCGTTTCGTAGTCCAGCGTACCCACGCCGTTGCGCCACCACCAGTTGCCCCATTGGTTAAATTTTACGTGAAAAACGCCCGCCGAATCCACCTCCAAGCTCGTGCCGTCCGCCGGGCTGGTCATGTTGAACTGGGCGATCTGGTAAAATTTCCCGGACGTTTCCTTTCCGGCGAGGTATTTCAGCGCATCTTTCAGTGCCAAGTCTTGCTTTGAAAAATCCTTGAACATGGGCAGGCCGTCGTAGTTTTCGGGGAAGGCCAGCACGTACACCTCCGGCGCATCCGTCCAGCGAAAATCATCGAGCAGTCCGTGGACGATACGGGCGCTGTGCTGCCAGCCGGTAGTGATTTTGTTTAAATAAAAAACCGAAATCAACAGCCACACCGCCAGCAGCCCGAAGCGGATGTACCGGTGAAAAAATTGCAGCAACGCCACCGCCCCGGCGAAAAAAAACAGTGAAGCGAGGTAGCCGTAGCGGTCGTTTTCCCCCTGTAGCACCCAGGCCACGTGCAGGTTGCTCACCGGCGCCAGCGCCAGGAAAAACAGCAGCCAACCCAGTCCCGCCGCCCGCAGTTTGGGTGAAATTTTCTTGAAAAAATAAATCCCAAGGCCCAGCAGCAGCAGTCCGAGCGCCAGGCCGGCCCAGGCCACCACCGGTTTTTCAAAAAAAGTGAGCAGTGATTCCCGGTAGCCGTGCGGCATTTCCCGCCAGAAGAGCAGATATTTCGAAAAATATTTCAACAGGTTGGCGGCGATGGTTTGCAAGTTGAAATTGAGGTGAACCCCTTCGCCGTAGTGCCCGACCCAGCCGCCGAGGAGGAGTTTGTTTGATAAAAAATAGAGGGCCAAGAGTAAAATTTGAGGGAGGAGCACACCCCGGCCCCGGGGCGGCAGCACCACCACCATCAACGGCAGCGCCACCGCCAGCTCGAACGTGAACAAAGCCAGTGCAAAAAGTCCATGTGACCAGAGCAGGTGCGGCTGCCGGTTTGTTTCAAAATATTTCACCAAAAACAACAGCGAGCTGAGCATGAGCAGCGAGCAGAACAAAAAATTGAAACAGACTTTCCACACGACGGCGTCGGCCTGGTAGGGCGAGAGCAGGAACAGGAGCGCAGCCGCCAGCGACGGAAGGGTAGAGGATTCGAGGCCGCATTTTGCGAAGATTTTTTTGATCAAATGAAACCCGAGGAAGCCGTTGGCCACGTGCAGCGTCGTGAAAATGAGATACCACGGCAGGCCATTCGTGCCGAATAATTTCACAAAAAAATACAGGAAAAAATTCGTCACCTGGTGCATGGCCGGGAAGCCGAAGCAGGTGAGAAAATCCCGGAACGGCGACCCATCGAGTCGCTGAAGCAGGCCGGTGAAGTCGGTGACGAAGCCCGCCTGCATGGTTTTACCATAAAAAAGGTGAACGATGGCGAAAAATAGCGCCAGCACGAGTGCATTTTCACGAAAGTTGCGGGTTTGCCAAAGTGAAGTCATCGAAATTTTCCGGGTTTGCCGTGAGTGTGTAATTTTGGCTCTTTTCAAAAAAAGCCGAAAACCGGGGCCAACTTAGGGAAAGTTGCCAGCTTTTCGGAAAGATCAAGTCCGATGCGCTATTTTTTCAGCTTGTTCACATTTTTATTGTTGGTAAAAATCGCTGCTGCACAGGTAAGCGCCAAAGCAACCTTGGACAGCACCAACATGCTGCTCGGCGACCAGATGAGGCTGCACCTTGACGTGAGCCAGGAACAAGGTGTTCAACTGCTGCCCATCAACCCGTCCGTACCGAAGGATTCGACGATTGAGTTCCTGGCGCAAAGCCGGTGGGATACTTTACAAACCGGAGGCACGCTTCGACTGCGGAAAGATTTTATTTTCATGGTCTGGGATTCCGGCTACCTGCGGGTGCCACCGATCCCGGTCGTTTACCTGCAAAACGGCCGGCAGGATACATTTTTCACCAATGACATCCCCATCGAAGTAAAAATGCCGACAGCCGACACAACCCTGGCAGACATCAAACCCATCATCGAGGAACCAGCGAACTGGCAGGACTACCTGTGGTACATCATTGGCATCGGGGTTTTGCTACTGGCCATTGTTCTTGTTTTGGTGCTTCGCAAACGGAAGGTCCGGAAAAACCTGCCGCCTCTGCCGCCCATCATCCTGCCGCCTCACGAAATTGCATTGCAAAAACTGGAGGAGTTGAAAAGGCAAAAGCTCTGGCAGCAGGGGCAGGTAAAAGAATACCACAGCGAGCTGACGTACATTGTGCGGGAGTACCTTGAAAATCGTTTTGGCATTCTTGCACTGGAACAAACGACCGACGAAATTCTGGAGCAACTCCGGAAGTCAGACTTCGACCGGGCGCTTTCTGAAAAATTAACAAACCTTCTGCAGACCGCAGATTTAGTGAAGTTTGCCAAGGCGCTGCCACCTGCCGATTTTCACGATCAGGCGATGGCCTACGTTGAAGAATTTATCCTTGAAACCAAGCCGGTCGCCACGCCGGCGGAAGAAACTGAAACGAAAGATGTTCACTAATATCACCTTCCTGCATCCCTGGTTTTTCCTGCTGTTGCTGCTACTGCCGGTACTTGCATGGCATCGGTTTTCCAGCCGCCGTCAACACCATACCTCGCTGAAAATGCCGACACTGGAAGCCACCCGTGGACTGAAATCCTGGAAAGGTGAACTTCAAAAATGGCTGCCCGTACTCCGGGCGCTGGCATTTATTGCCCTGGTCTTTGCCCTCGCCCGGCCACAACGGACGCTGACGGAGGAGGTAATCAAAGCAGAAGGCATCGACATTTTCCTGGTAATTGATCTTTCCAGCAGCATGCTGGCGCAGGATTTTAAACCCGACCGGCTGGAAGTGAGCAAACGGGTAGCAACCGAATTTGTCAACAAACGGCAATTCGACCGGATCGGGCTGGCCGTTTTCAGCGGAGAGGCATTCACACAGTGTCCGCTGACGACCGACCACCGGGTGCTCAACGATTTCATCGATGGTTTGCGCTGCGGTATTTTAGAAGATGGAACTGCCATCGGCATGGGTCTCGCCACTGCCGTCAATCGCATCAAGGACAGCGAATCAAAAAGTAAAGTTATCATCCTGCTCACCGACGGCGTGAACAATGCCGGGTATGTGAAACCGCTCACTGCCGCCGAAATTGCGAAGGAATTCGGGGTAAAAGTATATACTATAGGTGTAGGCCGGGAAGGCGAGGCACTCACGCCGATCAGCCGCCGCAGCGACGGGCGTTATGTTTTCGGACTTGCACGGGTGGAGATCGATGAAGATTTGCTTCGCCAAATTGCCAGCCTCACGGGCGGGCGGTACTTCCGGGCCACGAGCGCCCGCAGCCTGGAGGAGATTTACAATGAAATTGACCGGCTGGAAAAAACGGAGATCGAGGTCACGAGCGTGAAGCGATACAGCGAGGAATTTTACCGGTTCGTTTGGCTGGCGGTGGGGTTGCTGGTGTTGGAGTTGTTGCTGCGTTATACGGCCCTGCGTTCGATTAACTGATTTTTTAAATTTTTTCAAAATGAAAAACCTGCTACCCTTTCTCTTCCTCGTATTTTTCATTTCCTGCCAAAGCGATACTGACAAAAAATCAACCTCCTCCGTTGACAAAGCCGCTATGGCCGACAGCGTAAAAATAGCATTTCAACAAGCCTGGAGCGGCTACAAACAATACGCCTGGGGCCACGACGCCCTCACCCCTTTGAGTCGCAACTACCGGAACTGGTACGCCGAGTCGCTGCTCATGACCCCGGTGGACGCTTTTGACACGATGAAAATGCTGGGCATGGAGGAAGAAGCCAAGGAGGCCAAGCAATTGATTTTTCAAAAACTAAGTTTCGATAAAGATATTTCCGTGCAGGTTTTCGAAGTCACCATCCGGCTGATGGGTGGTCTGCTGGCAGCCTACCAAATGGACGGCGATGAACAGTTTCTCTATCGTGCGACCGACCTTGCCAATCGCCTGTTGCCTGCCTTCGACACTCCTACCGGTATTCCTTACCGCTACGTTCACCTGCAAACGGGCGAGAAGCGGGACTCGCTCAACAACCCCGCCGAGGTAGGAACGCTGATGCTTGAATTTGGCGCCATCAGCAAGCTCACCGGCAGCCCGATTTATTATGAAAAAGCGAAAAAAGCGATGATGGCAGTTTACGAGCGTCATTCCGAAATCGGTCTGCCCGGCACTGTCATCAATGCCGAAACGGGTGAATGGGTGGACACAGAAAGCCACATCTCCGGCCGCATCGATTCTTACTACGAGTACATGCTGAAGGCTTGGATCTTGTTTGGCGATGAGGATTTCAAAAAAATGTGGGACACCTCGATCGCTGCGCTGAACACTTACCTGGCCGATTCGACGGCTACCGGCTTCTGGTACGCTCACGTGGACATGAACACCGGTGAAAAAACCGGCACCTACTTCGGCGCTTTGGATGCGTTCATGCCGGCCCTGCTGGCACTCGGCGGCGATCTCGACCGGGCAAAGGCTTTGCAGGAAAGCTGTTTTAAAATGTGGAACCTCGCCGGCATCGAACCGGAAATGCTGGACTACAGCACCATGAAAATCGTTGACCCAACCTATGCCCTCCGCCCGGAGAATATCGAGTCAGCATTTTACCTCTACCAATTCACGAAAGATGAGCGCTACCTCGAAATGGGCAAAACGATGTTCGACAGCATCGTCAAAAACTGCAAGACCTACGCTGGCTTTGCCGCCATCCGTGACGTGACGACCATGGAGCAGGCCGACGATATGGAAAGTTTCTTTTTAGCCGAAACGCTAAAGTATGCCTGGCTACTCTTCACTGCAAATCCATGGGATTTTAAAAACACCGTGTTCAACACAGAAGCTCATCCACTGAACAGAACCTGGTAGTAGATTCTCTCCCGTCTTTTTTGTTTAACAATTCACAAGCTTCCCGTCTGTTTACCAGGCAGGCCCCTGCCATTTCATGCCTGTTTCGCATGTTATTTTCAATAAAAATTGAAAGCAAGTTCAACAAGTTTCAATAATTTTTGAAACTTAAATAATTCTAACGACTTTCTAATGTCGCCGTATTTTATTGATTTTCAGTAATTTATAAACATAATACAAATTTTTCCCAATCAGTCATGGTTGAATAATCGCTTTTGTAGAGCTTTTTGTTTTGTTATTGTTAAACAAAATACTTAGCTTTGTTCCACAATTGATAATTTAATCTTCACCAGATAAAAAAATATAAGCCATGTCAACCTATGATTTCAACAACCGCTTTTACGAGTTAACTCCCGTACTGAATGCATTTGCCTACAACCTCACTCAAAATATGGAGGACGCAAAGGATCTCTATCAGGAGACTGCATTCAGAGCAATGGCGAACCGGGACAAGTTCCTTCCCGACACGAACTTCAAAGCCTGGCTTTTTACCATCATGAAAAATATCTTTATCAACAACTACCGGAAAAAGGTAAAAGCCAATACCATCATGGATTCTACAGACAATCTGTATTACCTGAACTCAGGCAGCGACTCCATCGATAATCGTGGTGATGCGAACATGCTGGTCAAGGAATTGAAAGAATTGATTGAAAAGTTGGACGATAGTATTAAGGTCCCATTTCTGATGCATTACCAGGGATATAAATACCAGGAAATTGCAGATCGCTTCGAATTGCCGCTCGGAACGGTTAAAAGTCGCATCTTCTTCGCCCGCCGTGAGCTGAAGGCGGAAATCAAAAAGCGTTACCGCCACGTTGACGAAATGTTGTTGAGGGCCTAATCACCTTCAACTGAAATAGTATAAATGGAAAGCCCGCTCGACCTTGTCAGGTCGGCGGGCTTTTTTGTTTTCAACATTTGCGGGAGAGAACGAAGTGATTCCGAAGTTAAATCCACGGACTTTGTGCACTCTTTTTCCACTTTCTCATTTTTTTGTCAAGTGTTTTCAGAAAAAAGATTCAAAAAAAAGTTCACAAAAACGATTTTACAAAAAGAAAAAATTCACAAATTCTAAATAATTAAACTCTCATTTTTTGTCTAAAAATCTGATTTTCAACTATTTGAAACAATTAAGTCAAATAAATATTCTTAAAATATTTTTTCACAATGACCATATTTTGTCCTTGCGCCAAGGGATATCTTGTTGCACTTTTGTATCGTGATTAGTGAATAACAAGACGGCGAGCGAAAAAAAGTGGAAGATTGAAAAGTCGAAGATTGAAAGAAAGCTGGTCAAAGGACTGGCTCACAGATTTGAAAATGTTCATGGGATTATAATTTGTTAATAGCCAGTCGTCCCGGCGGTCTCTGCCGGGACGGGCTGTTTTTAACCCTGGTTTTCAAAATCTGATTGAAATTTGATTATGTTCATGGGATTATAATTTGTTGGTAGTAAGTCCCCCTTAACTAAGGGGGTACTTGCTAACTTTTGTGATTCCGAATAAAGATATGCATCAGCCTAATACACAAAAAAACGGCTGGTTAAAAGTAACCAGCCTTAGCGTAAAAATTAGTTCATGGGATACTAACTCTAATGCAGAAATTCGCTAAAAATTCATGGAATTAAAAATCTACTTCTCTTTCAAAAATTTAGGCTGATGCAAAAATATATTAGAATTTTCTTAAATCAAACTACAGATTAGAAAATTCTAACAAAGATTTCGTTTTTGGATATGTTCATGGGATTATAACTTAAAGGTCGTGTCAGAGGACACGACTTTTTTTTTGCCTTTCCCTCAGCCTTTTCTTTTCATATAAAATCCACATCCACGTAATAGGGATACCTCATCAGGTACTCGATTGCCTGTTTTAAATCGTATCCTTCGTGCACAACCTTGTAAAGCATTTGCGTAATTGGAACGTGAAGTTTCAGATGGTCCGCCAGGTGTTTTGCAATTTTTAGCGTCCGCACCCCTTCTGCCGTTTCAGGCATTGAGGCAAGAATTTCATCTTTTGACTCGCCGGAACCAAGCCGGTGGCCAAAGGTGAAATTACGGCTACTCATACTTGTTGCGGTACACACGAGATCGCCGATACCGGCCGTACCGACGAAAGGCTTTGGAGAGGTGCCGAATGCTTTTCCAAAATAAATCATTTCCATTAGCCCCCTGGTCACCAGCAGTGCCTGAATATTTTTCCCCATACCCAAGCCGGAAAGAATACCACTGCCGATAGCGATAATGTTTTTCAACGCTCCGGCCAGTTCAGCTCCCAAAATTTCGTAAGTGCCAAAAACCTGAAAATGTTTGCTACTCAGCACCTTCTTCCCGGCGTTGATTACTTCATCAAATTTACTGCCGATAACTGTTGCCGTTGGCTGCCCCTGCATAATTTCATTGGCCAGGTTCGGCCCCGAAAGGCAGCCAATTCGCACGACCACACTCTCTTCCCGGATAACTTCACTGATAGTCCGGACGCTCTTCCTCGTTATTTTACCCTGCAAAAGATCTTCATCACTGAGATTTTTCAGGTCGAACCCCTTAGTTCCGTGAATAAGCAGGTGGTACGGCTTGAGGTATGGCGACAGGCTTTGCATCATGGTCCGAAAACCGCCGGAAGTCACAATGGGAAAGATGAGCGTACACCGCTCTGCTATTTCCTGGAGGTCGGCCGTTGCTTTGACTCGATGGGACAACGCAAGGTTATAGTTAGGGTGGCGATTCTCTTTGTTGATGACCTCCACCAGCTCTTCCTGCCTGCTGAACATCAGCACGTCAGTGTTGATTGAAAGAAGATTGGCTACAGCAGTTCCAAAACTACCTGCCCCAATAACGCCTACCAGAGATTGCTGACTGGTTCTTGACATATTATTCTTTGATTGGGTAAAACAGCGAGCACTGATATTTAAAAGACGATGTGCATTTTTAATTCAATAGGCGGTAAAAGTACATTTTTTCCACCAACCAAAACCTTCACGCAGCCGACAGGTTTACTTTGCGAAACAATTAGGCTGCGTTACAATTTTCCCTAAAATGGTTCAATTTTTTTTCTTCCTGGCACTTTTACTCAATGCACACCTTTTCCCTTTAGACCCCATCACTCAGCCGCTCCAGCCAGAAAGCGGCCCGGGAGGAACGGACTACCTTCACCAAAATGTCATTTTTCAGGATTTTGCCTCACAAGCGGATGGTTACTGGCTTTTCGAGCCGGACGACCCGAAGCCGGATTCTGCGCATGTAGTGGTGTTTGTTCATGGCTACGGTGGTTACAACCCCATGATTTACGGAAAGTGGATCAAACACCTGGTCAGGAAAGGAAACATTGTCATCTACCCACGTTACCAGCTCAATATGCTAAGCCCTCATCCGGATAAATTTTCTGAAAATGTTTCCAAAGCCGTACGGGATGCGCTGTCTAATCTTGGAGAAGCCGAACACGTGCGGCCCATCGTATCAGAATTGACTTTCGTTGGCCACTCCTACGGCGGAGTAGTGTCAGCTGACCTGGCCATCAATTTTAAAAGCCATGAAATTCCTCAACCCAAAGCCGTTATGCTTTGCTCACCAGGCACGGGACGCCTCAACGGTGGGCGCCTGGAAAGTTATGCTGAAATGCCCGACAGCCTCCATTTGCTGATTTTGACAAATGACAATGACTGGGTTGTCGGTGACGAATTTGCACTCAAAGTATTCAAAGAAGCCACCTCCGTAAAACAGCGCAACCTGCTCCGGCAATTCGCCGACGAACATGGAGAGCCACCCCTTGCCGCAGACCACAATCAGAGCTACTCGCTCGACACACTTTTTGATTCCGGGGTACACAACTACACTGCAAAGAGAGCGCTCCGTATTTCAACGGAAGATGCAGTAGACTACAATGGTTATTGGAAATTACTGGACGCAGTACTCGATTGCCGCAGGTACGGAACTAACTGCCATTATGCCTACGGCGGCACACCGGAACAGAAAAGCCTCGGATATTGGAGTGACGGCACACCGATCCGTCCCCTTGAGGTGACTTTACCCGATGAGTAACTTTACTCAAATTTTTTCATCAGCATAAAACCGAAATAAACCAACACACTCAGCCCCGCTAAAATATACCAGAGGGTACCGAATCCCCACAGCTCAGCAACTTTAAAACTAACTGCCGGCCCAACAATATGCGCAAGCGAAAACGACATGGAAAACAACCCCATGTATTGCCCCCGGTTCTCATCTGTCGCCCGGCTCATGGCATAAGTATTGGTGAACGGCATGTTGAATATTTCACCAAATGAAAGCGCAATCATCGACACAATGGCTACAAACATTCCGGCAGGAACAAGATTAAAGACGAGATAAGAAAAGCCATACATCAACACCCCCCAGGCAATGCTGTCCAGCCCGTTAAATTTTCTTTCCAACGTAAAAATCAAAGGCATTTCCACCAGAACGATGAGCAGGCCGTTCAGCGCCAGCAGGCCGCCGATTTCAGCTTCCGAGAGATGCATCTCCTGGTTGTAAAAAACCGGAAGCGTTGAGATCAACTGCATAAAAATGAGGCTTCCGATGGTTGTCATGGCAAGGAAGACCAGGTAAGTTTTGTCTTTGTAGGCTGAAGGAGCCTTTTGTTTTTTCACGGGTTCATCTTCTGTCTCACTGACTATCTCCACCTTTTTCTTAGGCTTGAGCATGAAACGAAAAAACAATGCCGCCCCGATGCAAGTTAGCCCGTCAGCCCAGAACAGCATATCGTACCCAAGTGTGGCAATGAGCAAACCGCCTGCAGCCGGCCCTACTGACCAGCCAAGATTAATGGCCATACGCATCAGGGAAAAGGAGCGGGTTCTGTTCTCCGGACGACTGTAAACACCAACAGCCGTCATCGTCGCAGGGCGGAACGAGTCCCCAATGGTACTAAGGACAAAAACAGTAGCCCAGACGCCCCACAAGCTATCCACATACCCCAGAAAAACAAACAGGAAACCACCTAAAAAAAGCGACCAGAATAGAACAGAATAATATCCGATTTTATCCGTCAGATATCCACCCAGAAAGGAACCGGCGAACGAACCAAGCCCGAAAAAAAGCATCGTCATACCTGCATCCCCCAGGGAAAACCCTTTTTGAGCTGTCAGGTAAACACTCAAAAATGGAATGACCATTGTTCCGCTCCGGTTGATAAAAGTAACGGCGGAAAGCAACCACACAGACTTTGACAGGCCGGAAAATGAATCCCGGTAAAGTGACACAGTTCGGGCAATCATGGGTGTAAATATTCCTCTGCTTAGAAATTGAATAGTAAAAGCGAAAGTGATTATGCTATACCGCTTCAGGAAGGATTTAGTTCTTCATTTTCAAAAAAAAGAATCGCCCGGCTTAAATTAAAACGGGGCAGCACCTGTAGCGGTGTTGCCCCGTTTTAATCGATACAGTTTTTTATCAGAATTTCTTCAACAGCTGCCCTGCCTCATATTCTTTGAAGCCGCCGTTTTCCGCCAACTCGCTCAGCAGCGCCCTCGCCTTCTCTTTCTCTCCTTTTTTCAAACACGACAATGCGAGGTACCAGGTTGCTTTTGATGCGTAGCTTTCACTGCCATTTCTGACGGTTTCAAAAAAAGCAGCGGCTTTATCCCACTGTTTGGTTTCAAGACAAGCTATCCCGGCAAAAAACCTTGCGGCATCATTGCCCGGATCAGCCACCAATGCCGCTTCGAACAGCGGCAGACTTGCTGCGAACTTACCGGCAGAATAACTGTTTACAGCACTTTCAAAAGCATCATTTACAGGTTGCGCATTTTCGGAGCTCCTCAGGTTCAGCGGAATATCATTTTGGTAAACAGCATAAAACTGCGTGTACAGTGCGTCATTATCCATCGGCCGGAACCAGTTGAAGTAGCCCACCGCACCGATCACCACCACCGCAGCGACCGCCGCAAGCCTCGCCATTACACGGGCGGGAGTCAACTGGCGAATTATTGCACTTTTTTTAACGGCCGTAACTTGATGAATGGAGTTGAAATCAGGCAGCCTCGAAAAGCTTTGAGAACCCACTTCTTCCACGCCTTCAATCGCATCGGAGCAAAGCGGGCAGTCAAGAAGGTGATTTTCAACCCTGCGCATTTTACCCGGCGTGAGTTCACCCTCAAGGTATCCCTGGAGCTCTTCCCTGCTCAGGCAGTTTGAAGGTTCAAAAATATGATGATGTAAATTTCCTCGCATTGAAGTTTATCGTCTTTTGGTAAATTACGCAATACGTTTTCTCATGGTTTCCTCCAACATGATTCTTAGATTGCGCTTGCCGTTTTGCAGGTAGCTTTTAACTTGTTTCTCTGAGTATCCTGTCTGGAGGGCGATGTCCTTGTAGCTTTTATCTTCGTAAAAAAAAAGGCGAATACAGGTCTGTTGTTCGTTGCCGAGTTGTTCGACGGCCTTTTGAATCTCATCGTCAAGTGAAGGTTCACCGTCTAAAAGAGCAACCAACTCTCCATTTTCCATAAAATCATTGGAAGTGTTTTCGGTGAGTTGCCATTCAGCCAGCTTTTTGGATTCGCTCTTCCGTTGTCGCAGCTTCGCAATACACTCGTTGCGGCTCACGGCATAGAGATAACTTTTGAAGGACTTTACGTTTGCGGTAGGCAGTTTGGTGAAAAGTATTTTAAAAACTTCGGACACCACATCGTGGCTGTCACTTTCATTTTTTAACATCTTTAAACACACACCGTAGGAAAGGTGAACATAGCGCCGGTACAACTCCTCAAAGTAGGTTTGCTTTTTCGTTTTTGAAAACTTACTGATCAGCTCTTCATCAGAAAGTTGTTTGACAGATTCATTATTTAAAAATCTTATGGCCATTCATTCAATTTATACAAAACTGGCGGTAAAAATAATAAAAACCGTAGTGCATGCATCCGATACCGGATTTTGATTGGTGAAAGCAGCCTGAATATTTACTTCACATCCTGTCAACTTCAAACTCTTTCGTAATTTTCCGGGACGTTCGATAAAACATTGAACAACGGAAATCAAAATTTTAAGCGCCTGATTTTCAAAATTTTAATTTCCGTTCTTCTTATTTCAGAGTGCAGCTTTTCCATTTTCAATTTTCAAACCAAAAGACACTATAATGAGCAAATACAAAATCAAAAGTGGTAAAGGAGAACTTGTTTTACAAAAAAGTACCAGGCTCGTTGGTCTCAAAGCAAAAAAATCCACGGATTTAAAAGATGCAGCCTACGTCAAGGAGCAACACCTCGCCAACCTGGGAGGCTTTGAAGTCGTGTCGCTGGAGGACCAGGGCAAAAGCCTCGACGAAAAGCTGGATGAGGTTCGCAAGAAAAAAGAAGTCGCAGTAGGAACACACGTTTACTTTGCCGGCGACAACGGGAAGCCCATGGTGCCTACGGGAGAAATTTTCATCATTTTCCAGCCTGATGTTGACCCGGAAGAGCAGAAAATGGTCATGGACGAATATCACCTCCAGTTGGTGGAGCGGAGAAGCCCTGACCAAATCATCGTCAAAGTGACGAAAAATTCACCGAACCCCATCAAAGTGGCGGGCTTGCTACAACAAACCTCCCTCGTCAAATTCGCCGAACCCGACCTCGACATGCTGCTGGACGAGTACGACCTTTCCCTGCCCACCGATACCTACCTTGCCGATGAATGGCACTTGAAAAATGAAGGCTACATTGCCAGTGGCAGATATTCCACAAAAAAAGGAGCCGACGCAAAAGTCATCGACGCCTGGAGCCGCATGAACAATTTGGGCTCTCCGGACGTCGTCGTCGCTGTCATTGATAATGGCATCGACATCAGCCACCCCGACCTGAAAAATAAAGTTTACCGGCCATTTGACCTTTGGACACAGTCAGACAGGCTGTCGGATGGCGATCCCACTTTTACGCACGGCACGCCATGTGCCAGCCTTGCAGTAGCTATTGCTAATGGGCAGGGTATGGTGGGCGTTGCTCCCAATGCGAGATTCATGCCCGTCAGCGGTACATCTTACAGCGTTCGGGCCACGGAGCAAATGTTCGAATATTGCGCCCAAAACGGGGCAGATGTAATCAGCTGCAGCTGGGGAACTACAGACCCCCGCTACTCATTAAATTCATTAAAAGAAGAAGCCATTGCGAAAGCGGCCAAAAAAGGACGGAACGGAAGGGGCTGTGTCGTGCTTTTTGCCGCAGGTAATGAGGGACTGGATTATGTAAATTTTTATGCTGCCCACCCTGATGTCATTTGTGTGGCCGCCTGCGACAGTAAAGACCGTTACGCCAGCTACTCCAACCAGGGTATGGAAGTTACCGTTTGCGCCCCGTCCAATGGTGACTTTCCGCTGGTCGCAGCCCGGGCGTGGTGGGATTCCGGAACAACTGTGCGAGGCGATGGCCCCTGGAAATACTGGGCCGACGGCGTTGACCGGCCGGGGCCGTACAAACATTTCGGAGGTACCAGTGGTGCGACGCCCATTGTTGCCGGGATTTGTGCCCTCATCCTTTCCGTCAACCCCAACCTGACCGCCAGGGAAGTCAAGGATATTTTAAAACAAACAGCCGACAAGATTGGAGACCCCAGCGAATACACAAACGGTCATTCCAGGAAATATGGCTATGGCAGGGTTAATGCCGACAAGGCGGTTGCTGAAGCGATTCGCAGAAAAGATGGGACATCAGGCACTATCGCACCTCCGTCGGAAGTATCCGGCCCAATCACTTCCGGGCAGGGCCTGTTCCGATTCAGTGTGGAGAAGCAGCCCTCGCAGGGCTACAGCGTCCAGATGGGTGTATTTGCCGACTATGGCAACGTACTCATCAACGCTGAAAAATTGCAGCACCAGTTCAGGGAACCGATTGTTGTGAACATCAATGAATTAAACGGGAAGACCGTTTACAAAGTCATGCTGGGTATTTTTGATAGAAAAAGCGAGGCCGACAGTTTACTCAAAAAAATGAAAGCTGCCGGCGTGGATGGATTTATCAGAAACCTGAAAGACCTGGCATGAAGCAGGCAACATTGAGCCGGCAAGGATTTATGCCGGGTACTCTACATAGTTTCTGGGGGTTTCGTACAGCCTGATGGCCAGGTCGTATTTGATATCGAGGTGAGAGCGAAGAATTTGCCAGATGACATAGCAAATATGCTCAGCTGTCGGGTTGAGGTTTTTAAATTCTTCAGTGTCGAGATTCAGGTTTTTATGATCAAAACGTTTTTCCACTTGCTCGCTGATCAGGTCTTTCAGCACCTTCAAATCGATCAGGTATCCGGTTTCAGGATCTACCTCTCCTGAGACTTTAACCTCCAACTCGTAGTTGTGGCCGTGATAATTCGGATTGTTGCACAAGCCGAACACCTCCTGGTTTTTTTCATCCGTCCAGGCAGGGTTATAAAGACGGTGGGCAGCATTGAAGTGGGCTTTTCTAAAAACAGAAACACGCATAGAATTTTATTTCAGAGTAATAATTGCAGCTGAAACAATGAAGTGAATTTAAAGTTTGCCAAACCACCCCCTCAGGCTGTTGGCAACGACGCCTGACAAACCTGAGCCAACCTGCGTTAAATTCCTTAAAGTCGTCCAAAAGACAAAATGGCAGTTCTAATTTATAGGACTACATAAAACTCTATTTATGTACCTTTGCCCGTCAACAACATTTCGTTCTCCATTTTTCCCAGACTTCCAACAATGCTTTTCCCGCCAAAAAATCTTTCCCTGATATCGTATTGCAAACAACACATAAGCTATAAGCTCATTATTTCATCAATTAAAATTTTAACTCGTATGAAGAATTTTTTTACGCTATGTTTATTATCCTTGGCTGCCCTTTCGTTGCAGGCACAGGTCTTGTTCGAGCAGACGTTCGAATCAGGCATTCCTCCAATGACTTTGGTGGACAATGATGGCAAAACACCTGCAAGTAACGTGGCTGCCTACGCTGCAGCATGGACTGCGGCCAACCCAAGTTTTGGCAACGGAACAATGGTGGCTATCAGTAACTCATGGTACTCACCTCCCGGAGCAGCTGATGACTGGATGATCACTCCTGCTCTCACCATCACAGATGCAAATACAATTTTGACATGGGAAGCAAAAGCTCAGGATGCAAATTATCCTGACGGATACCAGGTTCGTATTTCAAAAACCGGTACTGCACTTACTGATTTTACCGACATCGTTTTCAGCATTCCTGCCGAAATGACCACGTGGCAGGAGCGGGGCGTTTCTTTGGCTGATTATGTTGGCGAAACGATCCACATCGCATTCAGAAACAATTCCAACGACATGTTTTTGCTGTTGGTTGACAACATTCTGGTTGCCAACATTCTTGACAGGGATATCGCTGTTACCAAATTCGGAACCACTCAGTTTCACCTGCTCGGCAGCGATGTAACTATTCAGGCAGAAGTTAAAAACCTTGGCGGCCAGCCATTGAACTCTTTTGACTTCCATTGGAGCGATGGCATCAACACCTACTCTGAAACAGTAGACGGCCTTGACCTGGCTTACGGCGAGTCAACTGTCGTTTCTCATTCAACTACTTTCAACCTCCCTCAGGCAAAATCCTTCACGCTGAATGTTTGGGCCGACAACCCAAATGGCGACACCGATGGCGACCTCACCAACAACACAGTTGACGGTGTTGTATCTGGCGTAACTTATATTCCAAACAAGAAGGCCGTTGGCGAAGAAGGCACAGGCACCTGGTGCCAGTTCTGCCCAAGAGGTACTGACTGGATGGAGTATATGACAGAAAATTATCCGGATGCATTCATTGGTATCGCTATTCACAATGGCGACCCAATGACTTTAACTGAGTACGACAACGGAGCTGACTTCTCGGCTTTCCCAAGCGCATACTTTGATCGCTCTATTGAAATCGACCCTAGCGATTTCGAAGATTATATCGATGAGTTCAATGGCAGAATTGCACCTGTAGCTCCAGACGTCACTGCGTCTATTGATGTTGCTACAAAAACACTGACCGCAACTGCAACAGCTGAATTCGTGACCGAACTGAGCAACCTGAACTACCGCCTGGCTGTCGTACTCACCGAAGACGATGTGAAAGGAACAGGCAGCGGCTACAACCAGGTTAACTTCTACAGCGGCGGTAACGATCCGCTCCCGGGCTGGGGTTACGACTGGAACCTCCTCGCTAACCCTGCTCCTGCTTCACTCATGGAATACGACCACGTAGGCCGTGCGCTGCTCGGCGGCTACAATGGAACAGCCGGCAGTATTCCTGCCTCTGTTGCCGCTGGTGATGTCGCTACCCAGGATTACACCCTGAGCAATTTTAACACCGCATGGAATCCTTTCAAGATGCATGCTGTCGTGTTGGTTCTTGACAATACTTCCGGAGAAATCCTGAACGCAGAGTCATCTACTATCGATGTTGTTTGTCCTGCTGATTTCAGCGTAAACGTTCAGGTTCAGGATGCAACTGCCGGCAATGCTGACGGTTCAATCAACGTTTCAGTTGCTAACCCAGCCTTCGGTTTTGGCGGCTACACTTTTGCACTGAGCAACGGCTCTACCGGTGCAACCATGAGCGACCTCGCTGCAGGTGATTACACCCTGACAGTTTCTGATAAAATTGGTTGTACTCAAACTGTTGACGTAACGGTTGGTACTGCTGTTGGTGTTCAGGACATCGAAGCACTTGCTTCATTCTCTCTGACTCCAAACCCTGCTTCTTCTGTTTCTGCCTTAAACGTTCGTTTTAACAAAGCAGTAGACGCACAGGTAGCAGTTGTCAATGCTATCGGCCAGGTAATGGAAACCGTTAGGTTTGAAGGAACTTCTACGCTCCAGCACAACTTTGACCTTTCCAAATATGCTAATGGCGTATACCTCGTGAAAGTCAATGTTGGCAGCCAGGTTCATACTGAGCGCCTGATTATCGCCAGATAATAATTGGCCTGTTTTAGAAAAGAAAAAACCGTGGCGGGTGAACCCCTGCTGCGGTTTTTTCATTTAAAAAAGTAAAAGAGCCTGTTAAAGATGTGCTAAAGTAGTTGTGAAACCAGCCAAATTTATCCATTTTGTCAGGGACTTATCACGTCAGGCACAATATTTTAGGCTAACTTTGCAGACCGTGATCAATATAAATCGAAAAACATGAAGCGAATATTACTACTTATTTCTACTTTTCTCTTTGCCTGGACTCTTCAGGCGCAACTCAGCGTAAAGGTCTACCCTGAGGATTTGAGCTACGAGTTGCAAACAGATTTAACCTACGAATTTTCAGAACCTGTCGCACACGCGTGGGTCATCAATAATTCCAATGAAACGGTAAACCTTCGATGGGAGCGTGAAATCATTGGCGCCACTTGTCCTTCGGAGTGGAAATACCGCATTTGTGACGATACGGCATGCTACGGTGCCAACGTACCTTCAAATGTCATTTTCGGAGGTGGTTTATTCAAACCTCTTACACTCGTCCCCGGTGATTCGACCATTCTGGATGTACACGTAGTTCCGACCTTCGTGGCCGGCTGCTGCACTGTTCGCATTAACCTTAGCCACGTGATCAACGCCAACAGCGATACTCCACTTACTTCTGCCGACTTTGATATTTGCATCAGCCCGCTGACTTCCGTCACGGAAAAAGACAAGGCAAGTTTGAGGGTTTACCCCAACCCAACTACCAATTATTTCACCCTCACCAAAAATAGTTTTGTGAAAAAACTATACGTGTCCAACATTCTTGGGAAACGGGTAAAATCCTTCCAGACATCCAACAATGGCAAGTATGACATTGCCGATTTGCCGGACGGAATTTACCTCGTCAGCATGATTGGCGACGATAACCGGGTGATCAAAACCATCAGGGTCAGCAAACGCAACGTAAGACCATAAGCGTTTTGCGCTCAGCACAAAAGCCTCGCTGATTCATCTCAGCGGGGCTTTTATGTTGATAAAAAGACCACCACTCCGCAACGTATTTTGCCATCGTGTCCTCCTCTCGCCAATTTCAAATTTCATCGTTTACCAAAAATCATTAATCAAAACTAACTTTGCAGCTATGAAAACAAAAAACTATCTAACCATGATGAGCCTGGCCCTGTTGATGGGCCTTGTTGCCTGTAAGGACAGTTCAAATCAATCAGAGAATACGGCCACCAATACAACATCCGTAGGCATACCGGCTATTGAAGATCTGAACAAAAAAATCGAAGCCATGCCGGGAAGTGCCGAACTTCATGCGGCAAGAGGCTATCTCTGGTACGAAGCCGAGAACTACGACGAAAGTATCGCAGACCTGGAAAAAGCTATTCAACTCGACTCTACCCGTGCGGAGTATTTTCACACGCTGGCTGACGTGTACCTTGATTATTATAAATCCCGGAAAGCGCTGAACGTCATGGAGCGGGCCGGGGTAGCATTTCCCAAACGCATTCCAACCTTGCTTAAACTGGCTGAATTTCAGTTGATTGTAAAACAACATCCGCAAGCACTTTTTACGCTTGAGCGCATCAAGCAAATCGACCCGCTGAACCCGGAAATGTTCCTGATGTTCGGCAATGTCTTTTTTGACATGGGTAAAAATGACCAGGCCATTACGGCCTACCAGTCGGCGGTTGAAAACAACCCCGACCTCATCGACGCATGGATCAAGCTGGGCACGCTGCTGGCCGACAAAGGCTCGCCCATCGCAGAAAAATACTTTGACAACGCCCTGCGGGTTGACTCCAACAACGTCGATGCTCTGCACGCCAAAGCCTATTTTCTTTCCAACAAAAAAGACGACCTGAACGGAGCTATCAAGTTGTACAAAAAAATCAACACCATCGATCAACAATACGTGGACGGATATTACAACCTTGGATTGATTTACCTCGACATGGATTCACTGGATCAGGCTTACAAGAGTTTTGACCTGGCGATCAAATTCGACCCTGCCTTTCCAGGGGCATACTACCATCGGGGGCATACTGCCGAGCGCCAGGGAAATAAAGAACAGGCAAAATCCGATTTTAACAACACCCTGAGCCTCGACCCCGACTACGAGGCGGCCAAGGCTGGGTTGAAGCGACTGAAATAACTCCGGCATTTTTTCATCTTCATGCAACCCTTTTGAAGAAACGAACACCAGAGTAACTGGCAACCTAACTTTCAAACTAAAAATCAACGTTTCATGAAAAAAATATTCTTCTTCTCCCTCCTTGCTACCGTCACTTTGCTGAGTGCCTGTCAAAAAGATACGCAGCTAACGGACGATCAACTCATTGAGCAAATTATCGGCGCTGACAATAAAACCGCCGTAGCAGTAGCCGACCTTCCCGGTGCCCTGAGCACCTACGTGGAAGAAAATCATTTTGAAACCTACATCGAAGAAGCCTACCAGGTAGAAAGAAAGGGTTTTGAAATCATACTCGGCGACGAAAACCGGGTGTACTGCGACGAACGAGGCCGAATTCTACGCCACCGCCGTGGCCTGATCTCAAATGGCCCTTGCGGGCGTGGCGAGGCCATCCGTCCTTCCCAGTTGCCTGCAGCAATCACAGACTACGTCACTGAAAACTATCCGGGCGCTGAAGTGCAGCGGGCAAAGCAAATGCTTTCCGGCACCTACTTCGTCAAAATTGACGAACCTGGTTACATCCTGATCTTCAACGGCGACGGCGAATTCATCGAAGCCACCGTGCTGTTCTACCGCTGCCGCCCGCTGGGTACGCCGGTCGATCTCGGAACATTGCCGGAGGCGATCACTGACTACATTGACGCAAATTTCTCAGGCGCTGAAATCAAAATTGCGTTCCAAAAAAATAACGGCATGTACATCGTCGGCATCATTACCGCCGAAGGCCGGAAAATTGTGGGTTTTGACGAAGATGGAACATTCGTTTTCGTAAGGCCGTAAACCAAAAAATAACAACTGACACCATCGTCTATGTGTAAAAGTCGTGGCAGCATCGGGCTGTCACGACTTTTATTTTTAAAAAAACAGTGTATCCCCAAGTCAAAATCACCGTCTGAACACTGCATTTTCGAATACATTTATCTTTATCTTTCCATCGTCATTTTTCACTAAAAAATTTACGCTATGCCAATCAGAATGGAACAAGACCCTGAACAGCAGCCCCGCAGGAACGACAATCAGAACCAAAGGCGAACCACAGGCGGTGGCGGCATCGGCGGCGGACTGGGAAAGTTGCTGCCGTTCATTTTGATGTTCCTTTTCAAAAAACCCAAACTGCTCATGCTCGTCCTTGCTGGCGGTGCAATCTGGTATTTTTTTCTGGGTGGCAGCAACATGCTCTCCGGCGGCGGCGCCATGAGCGGCGGGCAGGAGGAAGGACAGGGGCAATTTTCCTTTGGCGCAGCCCTGAGTGAGGAGGAATATGACAAGGCCGATGTATTCGAGCCACTTTCCACCACCTACGGCGGCATGGAGAATCAGCTTCCCTCCTCCGTTTCTTTGCTGAAATATGCCCCCAAACGCATGCACCAGGGCCAGCAGGGCTCCTGCGTCGGCTGGGCCAGTTCTTATGCCGCCCGCACCATCTTGCAGGCACGAGCTACCGGCGCCGACCCCAACAGCGTGGCGTTCAGCCCATCCTACCTCTACAACCAGATTGCCTTGAGGGGCTGCCAGGGCGCCTACATGAACAACGCCATGACCACCCTGCACGAACATGGCTCCCTGCTTTTTTCAAAATTTGGCTACGACGACCGCTACTGCGACCGCATGCCCGATCGCTCGATGGCTAACGAGGCCGCACAGTTTCGCATCAAGGGCTACAACCGCCTCTCGGAAGGCGCCAACCGCTACGGCGTCGACCTCAATGGCGTCAAGCAGCACATTGCGCAGGGCGCACCCGTCGTCATCGGGATGATGGTCGGCGGCACGTTCATGCACCAGATGGTGGGCCGCAGCACCTGGCAGCCCACGCAACGGGACTACCAGCAGTACGGCTTTAGCGGTCATGCCATGTGCGTCATCGGATACGACGACAACAAGCAGGCCGTACAGATCATGAATTCCTGGGGGGCGGAGTGGGGCGACAACGGCGTGGCTTGGGTGAGTTACCGTGATTTTCTGAATTTCACCAAAGAAGCCTACGGGATGTACCCGATGGGCAGCGCAGCGAAATACGATGAGAATAAACTGGCCGTGAAATTTGGTCTCGTTGAAAATACCACCCAGACGCTAATCCCCCTGCGGGAAGCAGGCGACCGCATCTTCCGCACCCGTGCCCCGATGCGGCAGGGTACCAAATTCAAGGTTGCCATCACCAACTCCATTGAGTGCTACGTGTACGTCTTCGGTCAGGAGACCGACGGGTCGAGCTACGTGCTGTTTCCCTACACCGAGAAACACTCGCCGTACTGTGGTATCACGGGCACCCGCTTGTTCCCTAACGACCACTCCATGACGCCCGATGAACTTGGCAACCGTGACTACATCGCCGTCATTGTGTCCAAAGCACCGCTCGACTGGAACGTACTCAACAGCCGTATCAACACGAGCCGGCAGGGCACATACCTCGGCAAGGTCAGGGAAGCCATCGGCCAGGAGGAGGTGCCGAATGTGAAATTCAGCGCACCTGATGCCGTGGAGTTCAGTTGCGATTTGAATGGAAAAAACATCGTGGCGACGGTCATCGAAATTGATAAATAAAAAATGAAGGGCGGCTCCGGCTGCCCTTCGCTTTTTCAGCGGCTGAATGTCAGTTGAATATCAATTTCGGCGGTTCATCAACGTTTTGAGACGGCCCGGTTTTTCAACTTCTTGCGCATTGCGTACCTTCCAGTCCGATTTTCGTGAAATGACTTTTTTCAAAAAAATGTCATCACTGACTCACCATTTTTCAACCAAATAATTCTCATCATGATTAAAAAAATCACGCTGATTCAGCTTGCGTTTTGCCTGATCGCATTTTTTACCGGCAGTCTGGCATTTGCGCAAAGCGCAGCAAAAACTGAAACCAAAATTCCTGACGGCATCGAAAAAATTACCTCTGTCGAAGGAATCACCGAGTACCATCTGAAAAGCAACGGCCTGAAAATTTTACTCTTCCCCGACCAGTCCAAACCGACCATCACGGTGAACGTGACTTACCTCGTCGGCAGCCGCCACGAGGGTTACGGTGAAACGGGCATGGCGCACCTGCTGGAACACATGGTGTTCAAAGGCACGCCTGACCACCCGAACATCCCACAGGAACTGACCGAACACGGCGCCCGCCCCAACGGCACGACCTGGTACGACCGGACGAACTACTTCGAAACTTTCAACGCTACCGATGAAAACCTGAACTGGGCCCTCGACATGGAGAGCGACCGCATGGTGAACTCCTACATCGCCAAAAAAGACCTGGAAAGTGAAATGACCGTCGTGCGCAACGAGTACGAGCGAGGCGAAAACAGCCCGTCGAGCGTGCTCTACAAGCGGGTGCTTTCCGCCGCCTACGACTGGCACAACTACGGCAACACGACCATCGGCGCAAGGGCCGACATCGAGAATGTACCGATCGAACACCTCCAGGCATTTTACAGAAAATACTACCAGCCGGACAATGCCGTGCTGGTGGTAGCCGGCAAGATCGATGAGGTAAAAACCCTCGAGCTGATCAAAAAATATTTCGGCAGAATCCCACGCCCGGAGCGGGAACTCATCCCCACCTACACGAAAGAACCGACGCAGGACGGCGAGCGCCTCGTCACGCTGAAACGGGTAGGCGACGTGCAGGCCATTGCCTGCCTCTACCACACGCCTCCCGGCTCGCATCCCGAGTACGCTGCGATGGCGGTTTTGGATGAAATTCTGACCAGCCAACCTTCCGGCCGCCTCTACACCGCATTGGTGGAAACCAAAAAAGCAGCCAGTGTTTTCTCCACGGCCCCGGCCCTCAAGGAAGGCGGCTACATCTACATCGGCGCCGATGTGCGTATGGAAAATTCACTGGAAGAAGCCAAAGCCACCCTGCTGAAAACCCTCGACGAACTGGCCTCCAATCCGCCGACCGACGAGGAGGTTGACCGCGCTAAAAAGCGAATTTTAAAATATTGGGAACAAGGTTTCAAAAACTCCGCCTCCGTGGGGCTGCGGGCCAGCGAGTACATTGCCATGGGCGACTGGCGGCTGGCGTTCCTCTACCGTGACAACATCGAAACAGTAACTGTTGGCGATGTGATAAACGTGGTGAAAAATTATTTCAAACCCTCCAACCGCACCGTAGGTCAGTTCATCCCTGAGGCGAACCCCGACCGGGCCGACATTCCTGACGCACCGAATCTCGAAGCCCTGCTGGCAGGTTACAAAGGCAAGGAAGCCATTGCCGAAGGCGAAAATTTCGATCCCTCCTGCGAAAACATTGAAAGCCGCACGACTCGTGGCGAAGCACCTGCCAAGACCATCGAGTTTGCTCTGCTGCCAAAAGAAACCCGTGGCAACGCCGTCTCCGCCCGCATGACGCTGCGTTTCGGCGATGAAAACAACCTGAAAGGCAAAGACACCGCCGGGGACTTCGCCGCCTCGATGCTCGACAAAGGCACGGCAACCCTGAACCGTCAGCAAATTCAGGATGAACTCGACCGCCTGAAGGCAACCGTTCGCTTTTTCGGCGGGGCAAGTTCCGTCACGGTTTTGATCGATACCGAACACGACATGCTGCCGGAGGTGGTGAAACTGGTAGGCGACATGTTGAAAAACCCGGCCTTCCCGCAGGAAGAATTTGAAAAACTGAAGGAAGAGCAACTCGCCGGCATCGAGTCGCAGCGCAGTGAGCCGACAGCCATCGCCAGCAACCAGTTCAGCCGGATCATGAATCCCTACCCGAAAGGCGACGTACGCTACGTGATGACGTTCGACGAGCGGGTGGAAGCTGTCAAAAACGTCAAGCTGGACGAGGTGAAGGATTTTTATAAAAAATTCTACGGCGCCAGCGATGCCACGGTGGCCGTGGTCGGCGACTTTGACCAGGGGGCTGTTAAAAAAGCCGTGATCGATGAGTTCGGTGCATGGAAAAGCCCGAGCGGCTACACCCGCATCACCGATCCGTACAAGGCGGTGAAGCCAGTGAACGAGTCCGTCAACACGCCCGACAAGGCAAACGCCATGTTCCTCGCCGGTATGCCGCTGAACATCGGCGACGACGATCCGGATTACCCGGCCCTCGTGATGGCCAACTACATGCTCGGCGGCGGTTTCCTCAACTCACGCCTCGCTACCCGCATCCGTCAGAAGGAAGGCTTGAGCTATACGGTGCGTTCCAGTTTTTACGCCAGTTCGCAGGACAAGTCCGGCGCTTTCACGGCCATGGCCATCTACGCTCCGGAGAACGTGACGAAGCTTGAAGCTGCGTTTAAAGATGAAATTCAGAAAGCGCTGACGGAAGGTTTCACCGCCGAAGAACTGGAGGCCGCCAAATCAGGCTACCTGCAAAATGTGGGCATGAGCCGTGCCGACGACCGCAGCCTCTCCGGCACGCTGAACAGCTACCTCAACATCGACCGGACGATGATGTGGGACGCTGCGCTGGAAGAGAAGATCAAAAAACTGACGCCGGCCCAAATCAACGCTGCCATGAAAAAACACATCGATCCGGCGAAGTTCGTGATCGTGAAGGCGGGGGATTTTGAGAAGGCGGCAAAACCGTAGAGAGAGTAGGCCGGTAGGCAAGTAGGCTGGTAGGCGAGTAGCGATACAAGCCGAACGCCGTTTTCTCAGGGTTTAAAAAGAAAACCGCCGGTGGCACGTGTCGCCGGCGGTTTTTTTTATTTAAAAAAGCCCAACCTGGTGGGTTCAGGCTTTGATAAAATTTGCGAAAAAAGCCTCTTTGGTCATTTCGAAAGCATCGTCAGAGTCGGCGAAATCTTCTTTCACTTTCAGTTTCGGATTTACCAGCTCAAATTCCGCCTCATCGTATTCGAACATATTCCACTTTCCGTGGGCGTATTCCAATGCAGTCAGGTTTTCTACCCAGTCTCCGGAGTTGAGGTAGGTAACATTGCCAGCCCTTCGCATTTGCGGCTTGTGGATATGGCCGCAGATGACGTAGTCGTAACCCTGCTCTTCCGCCATTTTGATGGCAGTATCTTCGAAGTCGGAGATGAATTTCACGGCTTCCTTCACCCGGTTTTTCATTTTACCGGCAAAAGACATGCGGGGCTTGCCGAACCTTGCCCGCAGGTTGTTGATGAAACGGTTCAGTCGGATGAGCCAGTCGTAACCCTGTCCCCCGAGCCGGGCGATCATCGGTGAGTAGCGGATGAACAGGTCGAAAACATCACCATGAAAAATCCAGTGCTTCCGGCCGTTGAGTTGCAGCACGAGCTTGTCACGCAAATGGATATTGCCCATCGAAAAATCGGAAAACCGCCGTAGCGCATCGTCATGGTTGCCGGTGATGTAATAAACTTTGGTGCCGTTGCCCGCCATTTTCATGATGCGCTGAACGACCTGGACGTGGGATTTCGGAAAGTAACTTTTCCTGAATTGCCACATGTCGATGAAATCGCCATTGAGAATCAATACGGTAGGCTTAATGCTTTTGAGATAGTTGAGCAGCTCGGCAGCATGGCAACCGTAAGTTCCAAGATGGACGTCGGAAATGATAGCGATATCAAGTTCTCTTTTCATGAAAAGCGGATAAAAAATAAGTGAGCACCCGGCGTTTAATTTGGTTTTTTGAAATCGGGGTCAAAGGTGAAGACCTGTTGTTAATTGATTGTAAACGACTGATTATAAAATAATTAAAAATTCGCCGGCTTGTAAATTTCATGAAGGTGTGAGCGCTGCCGTGAAAAGAAAAAAGGCCCAAAAGCAAGGTGCCTTTGAGCCGTTTTTCAACTTTTCAGCCAGTCTATTTTCCGTCATCGATGATCGCATCATCGATCAACTCGTCTCCGTCGCCATCGAGGTCATCGAAGCCTTTGACTTTACCTTTTTCCGGCGCTTTGTAGTCCGGGTCTTTCTGGATTTTCATTTCGCCGGGCTTCGGCTGTTCGCCTTTCATGTGGTAGTCGCCCTTGGCAAATTTCTCCGCTTTGTCCCAGAAGCTGTCGTGTTTTTTGAACTCACTGCCGCCGGTGTCGAGCGGTTTGTCGGCAAACTGCTGGTTGTTGCCGCTGATTTTATCTTCCAGTTTCTGGTTCAGGTTTTTCATTTTTTCGGTCAGGCTCTCGGCAGTTTTACCCGACTTGGCGGCTTCCTCCTCAGCTTTAGCCACGAGATCATCTTTTGCTTTTAAAATTTTTGAGCCGAGATCCGCTGCAAAACCTTTGGCTTTTTCGAGGGCTTCGCCGCCTTTTTCAAAAAGCTTTTCGCCAACGTCTTCAGCGGTTTCGCCAAATTTATCCGCCATTTTGCCGCCGGTTTCCATCACTTTTTTACCCACGCCTTCGGTGAAATCGGCAGCCTTGTCCCAGGCCTGATCAGATTTTTCGAGGACTTTACCGCCCACTTTTTCAGCAAAATCTCCACCGGTATCCATCACTTTTTTACCCACGCCTTCAACGAAGTCACCGGCTTTTTTCAGGGCATCACCCGATTCGCCGCCGATTTTTTCGCTGGCGTCTTTCGGGGTTTCCTTCAACGAATCAAAAAAATCAGGCTCGTCGTCCGGCGTTTCGATCAGGTTGGCGGAGGAAGTTTTCAGAGGAGGGAGTTCCATCACATCGTCAATACTTTCAGTGGAGGGTTTTGCGGATTTGGCATCAGCGATGATTTCGTCCATGATGTCGTCGGCAGCTTCGGCTTTATCCCTGACTTCGCCTGCGGCATCAGTGGTGAAATCTTTCACATCATCCACCAGGTCGTCGGTTGCGTCACCGGCGGCCTCGGCTTTGTCCTTGAAGTCTTCGGTAAAATCTTTCGCCTTGGCTTTGGCAACTTCAGTGGCCTGTAAAATTTTTTCACCTACGTCTTCAGCCAGATCGCCGGCTTTGTCCATGGCGTCCTCGGCTTTGTCGAGTATGATTTTACCTACGTCTTCGGCTTTGTCTTTTGCTTTTTCAAAAAAATCACTGCCGGTATCGGCCAGGTCTTTGCCTGCCTCTTTGCCAGCTTCGACAGCTTTGTCTGCGGCGGATTTGGTGACGGCTTTGGCGCCGAACAGGAGCTTTTTCAAATCATTTAAAAGTGCCATGAGCTTGATTTTTTTTGTTTTTGGTTGATTGACACAGCATTGACCCCAAACTGAAAGCAACGCCCGACTGGCAAGAGGGAAAATAATTTCAATTTTTCACTTTGAAAAAATCCACTTTCAAAAAGATTTTCCAACCAATTCCATATTTTATTTTCCTTCATTGCCAGACAGGTGAAAGTTAGTAACTTTTCTGAAAAGGTGTACAGGTTGATAGACCAACTCGAAAAAGCCGCCCGTAAAAAACAAGCATATGGTTGAAATATGCTGTAATTTCGCCCCGTTTTCAGGATCAACTTTTTTAAAAAAAGCAATCAATAAATTGATAATCAACTAATTAAATACCTGAATCCACGCATTATCAATTTTTGATCTTCACATAACAGGCTACCATGAACCAGGAAGCATTTCAAAAAATATGGAAAATGATCGGGCTGCGCTACAAGTCGCATCCCTGGCACGGCATCGAAATTGGAAAGCAGGCTCCGGAGGTTGTCACTTCGTTTATCGAAATCATCCCTTCCGATACAGTAAAATACGAGGTGGACAAAAGCACCGGCTACCTCAAGGTGGACCGCCCCCAGAAATTCTCCAACATCGTACCGGCGCTCTACGGCTTCATCCCTCAGACCTACTGCAAAAACCACGTGGCCAATCTTTGTATGGACCGCACAGGTCGCACCGATATCCTCGGCGACGACGACCCCCTCGATATTTGCGTGCTTACCGAACGGGAAATCACTCACGGCGACATCATCGTGAAAGCCATCCCCATCGGCGGCTTCCGCATGATCGACAACGGCGAGGCCGACGACAAGATCATTGCCGTTTTGACATACGACGATGTGTATGGAAACTGGAACGATATTTCACAGCTGCCTGCCAGCATCGTGAACCGGCTCAAACATTACTTCCTGACTTACAAGCAGTTGCCCGGCACTCAGCAGCAATGTGAAATTACCCACGTGTATGGCAGGGAAGAGGCGCTCGAGGTAATCCGGGCCAGCCAACAGGATTACGCCGAAGCCTACGGCAACCTTGAAGATGTTATGTCCCTTACGTTGTTGGAAATGATGACTTTCGGGCAGCGGCAGCAGGAGATTTTGAAAGCGCTCTGAGCCAGTAGCGCCATGAAAACGATTTCCACCATCCCCGTCTCCGCTTAGGCGCTGCGATCATCATCGGCCGCACCTCCACGTAATTGCCGATGCGCAGCGACACTTCATACGCACCCGGCAGCAACGCCGAGAAGTCCAGTTTGGCAGTGCCGCCCTGCGGCAGTTCGTGCTCCGAGCGGTACACTTCTTCGCCACTGCCGGAGTGTGCCGTCACGATGACTGGGTCGGGCAGGGTGCCGAGGAAGGCCACGTACACCCGCCCGTCCGGGAGTGGTGGATTCGGGAAGAGCTGGCCGATGAGCACGCTCGGATATTCAACGTTTGCTGTCATCACTTTTAGCTTTTTCTGGCAGGTGCAGCAGCAGGAGCACTGCGAGGGCTGCGAAAAATAAGATAAGATCGTTCATGCGTATTCCTAAAGTTTTGTGAATTGGTAAACTAGTGAACTGGTAAATCAGGCCGGGCTCGCACAGCCTGATTTACCAGTTCCCCAATTCCCAAAACCTACTCCACCACCAGCCGTTCCCGCCACTGCTCACGACCAGCCACGACCTCCGCCAGGTACACCCCGGCAGGCAGGCCGTCCAGGCCGATTTCCGAGCGGAAAACCCCGCCTTCCAGCGACAGCGTTTGTGTTTTCACTTGCCTACCCATGAGGTCATACAGCGTGAGGCTGGCCTCGCCGGTGTAGTCCGTTTGCAGGGCGAGGGTGACCGAGTTAGCGGCAGGATTGGGGTACAGGCTGATGCCGCTGCCATCCCGCCCCATTTCCACACTGACGATTTTGGAGTACTCGAACTGCCCGTCGTAGTCCACCTGCTGGAGGCGGTAGTAGTTCATGCCGGGCAGGGGGCGCTCGTCGGTGTAGGTGTAGGATTGCTCCTCGTGGGTGGTGCCGTGGCCGGGGAGGAAGGCGAGGTCGTGCCAGTTTTTGGCATCGGGGGAGCGCTGGAGGTAGAAGCCGGCGTTGTTGAGTTCGGAGGCGGTGCGCCAAGACAAGTTTATCTCGCCAAAAGCCAACCTGGAAGTGAATTCAATTATTTCCACTGGAAGGACGAGAGCACATGCACTAATCCATAGGTTCAAATCATTTCTTGTTAAAGGTTCAGACCAATTAACTCTTTCAGAAGCATCCGCTATCACAAACCAAAAGAGACCGGGCCCATTGTGAGCTGCGTGATATATGCCCTTATTGAGCGTATAAGAGTCACCTGCCCCAGAACATGTCATACGATTTGGCGAGCCTAATGTACCAGTCCATTCATTGCCTGCGCAGCAAGGGACACCTAAAGAAAGGATCCTATCGTTTTGTAAGTTGGATAATGTAGCGGAGTGAGTTGATACGGCATCCAATGGTAAATTCGGGCCCGACGTCGCATTGATTCTCACCCTGGTAATATCAGTAGAAGTATAGATAGAAGACGGAAGGATTGCGTCTGATTGAAGGGTAAGCGCCGTAGTTGTTGCATAAATTGTTTCAGTTGTTGCATCATCGCCCGAGGCAGCTAGTATCCAAACTGGATTTCCAGTTTCCACATAGGTTGAAAAGGCTGTCCCTCCTATATTAAAATAATACACTCCGGAAGTCGAAAGGTTACAAACCTGATCGAATGCAGTAAAAGGATCCCCAGATGTACCTGTTTGTCCGTAAATATTTGAGTGAACAATCAGTGAAAAACTCAATAGGATTAGCAGAAGTTGGGACTGGAAATTGCGTACAGGACCATTTTTTTGTAATAAGTATTTTTTTTCATAATAATTCATTTTAAAAAGTGAGAAAATGAGCTTTCAAAAAACCTGTCCGGACGGCTTCTCACTTTAAAAATGAAATGAGTGCCGCCCGGCAAGGCTTTGTAGTGTTTTTTTGATTTCAATGAAGTGGTGAATCAGGTTACCGCAGCACCCACATCCTCCGTTCCCACTGCTCCCCCAGCATGTTGATGCACACCCGGTACTCACCCGCCGGCAAACCACTGATGTCCAGTTCCAGGGCATCGCCTTCCATTTCCAAATCGAAAGGGGTGGTGAGCCGCACTTGTCCGTGCCCGTCCGTCACCGACATTTCGCCCTGCACGTCCTGCGTGGCATAAACCGAGGCAAATACCCGGCTGCCCGTAGCGGGTTGCGGGAAGAACTCGCCGATGATGATTTCGGTGTCGCTGAACATGGCAGACTGATTCATGAGGCGAGCTTGGAGCGGTGGTGCAGTGCTGTTGATTTTTGATTTCAGTGGTCGCTTTCGACGGGGTAAAGATGTGGGCAAACGGCTATGCAGAACCGGACATATCCTGTGCAGAATCGGACATTTCGCATGCAGAACCGGACGTGAAGGGGAATTCAGGCAGGTAAATACGCAGAAGGAGACTTCCCAAAATGATTGCGGAAGCTGCGGGAGAAGGCGGCGGCATCTTTGTAGCCCACGGCGTAGGCCACCTCAGCGACGGTGGGGTATTTCCCCGTTTCGAGCAGGCGGCGGGCCTCCTGCAGGGAAAGTTCAGCGAGGTATTGCTGCGGGGTAAGGCCCGTTGTTTTTTTCAGTTGACGGCGGAGCTGGCGTTCGCTCAGGTTGGCCTGTGTGGATAGCCAATTGACGGAGAGCAGTTGTTTTTTCAAACCCTCCTGCGCCCATTGCTCAACCTCCGCCAGCCAATCGGCGTCAGCCTGTGAGAGGACCGGGGCGGCTCTCTTTTCAGTCGCAGGTCCTGCCGGGAGGGTTTGCCGGTTGCGGGAATTGGTCAGCAGGTTTTCGATACGGACGAGCAGTTCTTCCTCCTCGAAGGGCTTGAGCAGGTAGTCGTCTACGCCGATGCGCAGGGCCTTGAGCTTGTCCCGCAGGCCGGCACGGGCGGTGAGCATGACGACGGGGATGTGGCGGAAGCGGTCGTCGGATTTGAGCTTTTCGAGGAGCTGGTAGCCGTCCATGACGGGCATCATGATGTCGGAAACAAGGATGGAAGGATGGAAGGATTGGAGGATGGAAGGGTCTGCCGATGGAACTCCGGATTCCAGTATTTGGAGGGCTACGGCCCCATTTTCGGCGGTGGCAACCTGGTATTTTTCTTCCAAAATGAGGCGGAGGTAGTCCCGCAGTTCGGGGTTGTCTTCGACGATGAGGACACTTGCCCGTCCGTAAGGCGGGATGGGATGTCCATTCCCGGCAAACATTTCATTGGCTGCGGTAACGGCGCTGATGGATGCCACTGTCTCCAGCTCTTCCTCCACGGGCAACAGCTCCCAACCACCGGCAGCAACCTCTTTTTTCGGGAACTCAAAAAAGAAGGTGCTGCCCTTTCCGAGCGCGCTGTTCACCCAGGTTTTCCCACCGAAAAGTTGGGCGTACTCGTTCACCAATGCCAGGCCGATGCCGGTGCCGCCCTCGGCCGGGGCGTCCGGGCGGCTGGTTTGGTAAAAACGGTCAAAAACCTGGGGCACATCATCCGGATGGATACCCCGGCCGGTATCGGCGACGGTGAGCAACAGGGAGCTGTCGAATGCTGCGAGGTGGAGGGTGACCCGACCCCCTTTCGGGGTGAACTTAATGGCGTTGGACAGGAAGTTGTTCACCACCTTCTCCAGTTTCTCCTCATCGAGCAGCACCTGCATTGCTTCCGATGCGTCGTACTCGAAAACGAGCTCCAGCCCTTGCAAGCGGGCGTGCGATTCGAACTGCAAAAACCAGCGGCGCAGCAGCGGGTAGAGCCGGGCGGGTTTTTCGTGCAGTTCCATGCGGCCCGATTCCATTTTGCTCAGGTCGAGTATTTCGTTGATGAGGTGGAGCAGGTCCTTGCCGCTGCGCTGTGCTTTTTTCAGCAACATGAAATTGCGGTTGTCGAGCTGTGCGCTTTTCAGCACGGAGCCGATGGGGCCGAGCAGCAGGGTGAGCGGGGTGCGCAGTTCGTGGCTCACGTTGGCGAAGAAGCGGGACTTGACCTCGTCGAGGTGGCGCAGTTCGACGGCCTGGGCTTCCAGTTGTACATTTTGTTCCCGGATGGTTTCGGTGCGTTGTTGTACCTCCGTTTCCAATTGGTGCTTCTGGCTTTTGAGTTGCCGGGTGCGGATTATATAAAAAACCGGCCCTGCCAGCAGTAAAAACAGGGCCGCAAACAGGAGGAACCAGTTTTTCAGGTAAAACGGCTTGAGCACCCGCAGGGGAATGACCAATTGCTGGCTCGAAAAAACCCCGGTGGCTGCCTGGCCTTTTATTTTCAACACAAAATCGCCGTAAGGCAGCCCGCTCAGGTTGATGTGGTTTTCCCGGAGGTACGTCCATTTTTCGTCCACCCCTTCCACCCGGTAGGCATAACGGATGCGCTCTGCGGCATGGTAGTCGAGCAGGGCAAATTCGAGGTTGACCACCCGGTCGCCGGGACGGAGCACGATTTCCGGATGCTCCACGAACCCGGGCAATTTGTTCACCATTTTGTTCTGCTGTCCGTCAAACTGCTCCAGGTCCAGCAATACGAGCGGGGCGTCGTTCACCGCTGCAAAATCCTGAAAGTCACGGGGGTGGAAGGTCGTCACGCCGTTCAGGCCGCCAAAATAAAGCTGGCCGTCGGCCGCCTGGTAATGGGAAATGCGGTTGAATTCGTAATGCGGCAGCCCATCGCCGGGCAGGAAGGTCCTCGACAATTTTGACGCTTTGTTGAACTGGATGATGCCATATTCGCTGCTCAGCCAGAGGTTGCCAAATTCGTCTGGGTAAACGGCATGGAGTACGTTGGAGGAGAGGCCGTTGGATTTAAGGAATTGGGAAATTTGGGAAATCGAAGATTCACGCAAGGAATTGGGAGATTGGGATTTACCTTCTGCTAACTGCGTACTGCCAACTGTCAACTGAATAAGCCCACCGCCTCCGGTGGCCAGCCAAAGCAGGCTGTCGCCGTCCTGGTAGAGGTGGTGAATGTTGTCGTGGGGCAGGTAGAACTGGTCCTCGCCGCCGGTCCAGTAGCGTTCCAGTATTTTTTGCTGCACGGGGTCGAAGAGGTAGAGGCCCGTGTTGGTGGCCAGCCAGACCTTGCCATCGGGGCGCTGCTGCATGGCGAGGATGTTGGCCCGTTTGAGTTCTTCGAAGGAGCCGTAATTGTTAAAAAACTGCAAGGTGTCCGCTCCCGGTTCGAGGTAGGCAAAATCACCGTTCAGGCCGGCAAACCACATCCGGCCGGAAGGCTGCCGGAAGATGGACCAGATGCTCATGGTCTCCTTACCCGCAGGGAGTTGATAGAACGTCAACGTGCCCGATTGGGCATCCCGCTCCGCGGGACGAAGCCATCCGAACCAGACATCGCCCGCCGGGTCGTTATACATCGCCATGGAAGCCCACTTATCAGCATCCGACCTGGCCAGATAGTTTTTGTTTAAGGTTTGTCCGCCGGGAGCTAACTGGAAAGTCCCGGCGTAAGAGTTCACGTAAAGATTCCCATCCAGTCCTTTCGCTATCCCACGGCATTCGATGCGTCCCAGAAGGTCTGCTTCCTGATAGGGTACGGAAAGAAAATTCCGAAAACGGGAAGGTTCGAACCTGATGGCATAGACTCCATCAATAGTGCCCACCCAACATATGCCGTCCCTGGCAAAAAAGAGGGTGGGAGAAAAGGACAAGCCGTTGTGTTTTTCTGTCAGTGAAATGACCCGCCCGTCATTCGGGGGCGCAATGCTGAACAAATTTTCAACCGTACACCAAATGGAATGATTGTCGGGATGAAGGTAGAACCACTGTCCGTAATCCAATTTTTGTGAAATATCGCCAAACGGGGTTTGGGTCAGGTCATACTTCTCCTGCCGGCCATCCGGTTCAATGTAAAAAACGGTTGATTGATTTTGAATGGTCATCAGCTGATACCAGAGCTGTCCTTCTTCATCCTCGCCGGCAATGGCGATGTCACCGTCCATGCGGTGTATATGTTTCTGCAATACTTTACCTGATGTGCTGATTTTCAGCAGATTAAACGCTTTGGGCTGGTATTCGGCACCCCAAAGGAAACCATCGGAAGAACAATATTTTGGGGTGAAATTTTGTACTTCCGGCAGTGGAATTTCCGCAAAAGCCCCGGTGCTGTCCAGTTTCCAGCAGGCCCCGTCTTTGGTGCCGATAAAAAGCATCCGCTCCGGGCTGGCGATGCACGCCACGATTTCAGCCGGTGAAAAAGGCGCCTGCCGAACCGACCAGGGCATCAGCTCCAGTGTCCGGACGTTGAGCAGGTCAATAAAGTCGAAGACGTCATCACTTCCCTCAAGTGACGAAAAGACCCACAGCCAACCCTGGGCATCCTCCACTACTTGTTGGATTTGGTTGCTGGAAAGTCCGTGTTTTTCTTTGGTAAACCAGGTGAAACGGTGCCCGTCAAAGCGGTTGAGGCCATAGCGGGTGCTAATCCAGATGAGGCCCCGGCTGTCCTGAAAAACGTCGTGCACTTCCCGGTGGGAGAGGCCTTCGTCAACGCTGAAGTGTTCGACATTGACGTGGTATTCCTGTGGGGTGAGTCGTAGGGCGAGCAGGAGGCACAGGTAGATGAATGAATTGTGTTTAAATGTCGTTGCCAAAGGCTCTCATTAAAAATCATCAGGCTGATGGAGGTATTGGCAAATTTAACTTTTTTAAGAGAAACAGCCGTATTTGGCGAATACTTTGTTAGCTCCGGAGCCATTGCTTCCAGGCTGCTTCCCGTTCCGGTGCAGCAATGGTCAAGCTGGCCGCAATTCCACGTAATCACCGATGCGCAGCGATACTTCGTACGCACCCGGCAGCAGCGCCGAGAAGTCCAGTTTGGCGGTGCCGACCTGCTGCTGTTAACAGCAGCAGGTCGTGCTCCGAGCGGTACACTTCTTCGCCATTGGCAGCATGTGCCGTCACGATAACCGGGTCGGGCAAGGTACCGAGGAAGGCCACGTACACCCGGCCATCTTCGAGCGGAGGGTTTGGGAAGAGCTATCCGATGAGGATGCTGGGGTATTCCGGTTTTGCTGTCATCTTTTTTTGAAATATGAAAAGTTGTCAACTTTGGCTTATCCCTTTGTCCGATAGTGTTGGCGCCGAAGCGCTCCCCGAAATTTTGACACAAAAAGACCGGGCACCTGTAGGCACCCGGTCTTTTCCATCAGTTCCTTTTGATCGGTCACATGGTGATGAACAGCCGTTGTGCGGCCTGTGGGCCGTCGGCACTGACATTTTCGAAATAAATGCCGCTGTTCAATTGACCGGATTCTGAACAAAAGCGAAGGCAGTTTGTGTTTATTTGGCAATTACCAACCGTTGTACCCAGCATTCCCCGTTGGAGGAAACACTGACGAAATAAATGCCATTCACAAATTGTGGATCATCGAGCCGGATGCTGAAATGACTTTCCATAACATCGACCGGCCTTGTCAGTAGCCGCCTGCCGAACTTATCATATATCGACAGCTTGGCGCCCTCTTCGTGGCCGTGCAAATGGATGTTGACCTCGTTGATGGCCGGGTTGGGCTTAACCTCAAAGAAGTGAGAAGCATATTTGATTTCCCCTTCAAAGATGTGCGGTGTGGCCTGTGAAGTGCCACCATTTGGGGGAGCGACCATGCTTTGGCTTGGGTTGCAGACTCCCCAATAGCAGCCGCCGTGGTTGCCCACATGGTTCAATGCCCCATTCAGGCTAAGGCAGAGCTGTTGCACATTGGAAGGATTGCCGGCTGGCACGTGACAGACGAGGTAATTCCCGTTGCCGCAGGTGGCGCAGTTGGGATCGGAGATGGTGGGGCAGGCATCGCAGACATCGCCGATGCCGTCTCCGTCTCCGTCTGCCTGGTCTGCATTGGAAGTGTCGATACAGTTGTCATTGCAGTCGGCCACGCCATCGCCGTCCACGTCGAAACCCTCGTCAACGTTGCCGTCGCAGTTGTTGTCGATGCCGTCGCAGACTTCAACAGCGCCAGGGTTGATGGCCGGATCGCTGTCGTTGCAGTCGCCCTCGCAGACCATATAGCCATCCTCGTCCGCATCCACTTCGCC
>JASBVF010000052.1 GCA_030147525.1 Bacteroidota bacterium | reverse complement strand
CCGTAGTAAATTTCTTCAGATCAGTCCGAAAACTAATCCGTATCATTTTACTAACCTTAACTTCGATCCATTCAAATGAAATCAACTTATAGAGCCTCGCATTCTTACCTTTCTCTTCCTGTTTGTCAATGAACTCTTTCGCAGAAACAAATGCTTTTTAAACTTTATTTAATCAGCCTTAAGCTCTGCTATTTCTTTCGAAATTTTTCTCGTTTCAAACGCCCCTTTCGAAGCGGACGGCAAAGATAGAACTGTTTGTCATTCTGGCAAAATATTTCTCGATTTTTTATCAAGAAATTTTTTGCTGCCGTTTTTCTTAATTTCAACCTGATTTTCATCAGTCGCTCTCTTTCGAAGCGGGCGCAAAGGTAATAGCAAACCAGAATTTTATCCAAGTTTTTTCACCTTTTTTTTAAAATTATTTTTTCATCGATTCCTTAAATAGGTTAAAACAGAACAAACAACAATTATGTCGTTATCGACTAGCTTGATTTTCAGGCATTTCCGTTGCCACCCCCTTTCGAACCAACTAAACCCCGAATCAAAATCTTTTTGTCACTTTTAACTTCCTGCAGGTAACATCTTCTCAACACCCTTGATTAATGAGCAACTACAAACAAGATGAAGCGCAATTATTGAAGCTAAAAACAGGCAATCACCGCGAGTGGAAGCACTTTTTTGATGAGCACATCGAAGCATTTCTCCTTTTCGTGATGAAATATGGTCGTCTTCAGCGGGAGGAAGCCTTGAGTATTTATCAGGAAACCATTGTAATCTTTCATCGGAATGTAACTAAACTGAAACTGGAGCCCCCTTTGCGAAGCAGTTTGTCTACCTATATATATGGTATAGGAAAAAACCTCTGCCGCAGAAAAACAGGAACAAGTCTGACATTTCCTGAAAATCTTCCTGAAATCCCGCAAACCCCATTCGAAGAAGAGGACGAACGGAGACACAACGCCGCCGTTGTTGAAAATCTGCTCAAACGCATTGGCGAAAAATGCAGGGAGTTTCTGACGATGGTCTTCCTGGAGGAAAAACCACAGGAAGACATCATGAACCAAATGGACATTCCCTCTCCCGAGGCTTTCCGAAAAAGAAAGCACGACTGTTTAAAAAAAATGAAGGCTCTGATTTAATCAATCACACTGCATCCAAAACCCAATTTCAACATGACTTCAAATTTTAACGACATATCACATATCGAATCTTACCTAAAGGGTGAGATGGGTGACGCGGAGCGCCAGGCCTTCGAGCATCAATTGGCAACCGATGAAGCTCTGCAACAAAACTTAGCAGCCTACCGCCAAATATTCGATGGATTCAAAGGAATAAAAGAAAAGGCTTTCGCTGAAAAAGTTGCCAAATGGACCGAGGAGGCCCGCTCCCGCTTTGATGAAACCTCCGCAACAAGAAAGGTCATCTCTTCAAAGCAGGATGCCAAAGTCATAAGCCTTTGGAAACGCCTCGCCGTTGCCGCAAGTTTCATCCTGCTGATCGGCATGGCAGCAGCGTGGTGGAACTCTCAACACTACACCAATATATATATGGTGCAAAATGCCTACTCCCCTACCCTTTCCGGCAGCACGATGGGCGAGACGGCCCTACAGGCCACCGAATTGGAGAACACATTCGAACTCGGCCACCAGTTTTTTCAAAATAAAAACTACACGGACGCCATCCGGCAGTTCGACCAGGTAACAGGAACCCTCGAAGCAAACCCGGAATTGCTCGACAAACTCACCCGGAAATTTTATCTGGAAAATGCAAGGTGGACGAAACTGCTGGCGCAATTCGCCGCCGGAGATTTGACGGATGAAGAATTTTCAGCCCGTCTCGACGCCTTCGCCAACGACCCGGCGAGCGATTACGCTGAAAAAGCTAAAAGTTTGCAAAGCGACCTGAATTCATTCTGGCGAAAAATTGGCCGTTAACTCGCCACGGGTTCGACCTGCCTGGCGCCTGAATTTTTTCACAGAAAAAATAACCACCCCCAGTAAACCAGCCCCGGTAATAACATACCACCAATTCCCCTTTTTTCGCACCGGCTCCATGTTCCCGATCGGCGTATAGGCCGCCCAGTAAACCGGGTGGGCGTACAGATCGGGCATTTCACCATCCAGTTGCCCGAGCTTGGCGTGCCACAGCGCTTCATCCTTCCGCTCGCCGTCGTGCAGGTGTTTGAAAAAACGAACGGTCAGGTTTTTATTCGATTCGTCGTTGATGCTCCACAGCGTGGTGACGATACTCCTCGCCCCGGCGTACAAAAAACTCCTCGCCAGGCTGATGATGCCCTCGCCGTTGTACCACTTGCCGCTGCCCGTTTCGCAGGCGCCGAGGAAAACGAGATCGGCAGAAAGCGGCAGGTTGTAAATGTCTTTCACAAAAATCGTATCGAAACCCCCACCCTGCCCGGCCAGGACGATGAAGGAAAAACCGCCCTCATCCGTGTTTGCCTTGGCATGCGTGGCAAGGTAGAGTACGCCATGCGTGGCGGCGTTTTTCATAAAATTTTCACCCCCGGCAGCGTTGTGGAGGTAGGGTTGACCACCCCAGTCCGCAGCGATTTCCTCCACGCTGGCGATGTTAAATTTCAGAGGGCCAAAACCTGAGCGGTTGCCTTCGGCAAATTCGGGGGCCCAGCCGGCAAAGCCTGCCTTTGCTGTCTGCTTTTTTTCCTGCATCAATTCCTTGAAAAGCGTGGAGGAATAGTTGTATGAAATGTTGTGCCGCCGCACGAGGTAGGGATATTTTTTAAAAACGCAGGGTGCAGCCGGCGCTTCGTACAGCAGCGCATCGAACGGCAGGAAGCCCAGAATCCCGCCGGGAACGATCATCAGATCTTTTGGAAGGCCCTGACTTTCAATGGGTTTTAATAATTTTTGGTAGAGTGCCTGCCCCAGCTCCGTGTACGATCGGCAGAGGCTGTCCCGGTTGCTGTTTGAAAATTGAAATGCCTCGATGTCCTGCCGGAACTGCGCCACCCACAGTTCCAGTGGAAAATCTTTTTCCACCCGCTCGACGTGGAGCACCTTTTTTTTGATCAAAAAAATAAAAATCGTGCTATCCCCAACGAAATACTCTACCATTGCCTGCTCTGGCCGCAGCAACGTCTGCGTTTCCGCCACTGAAATGGCCTGCTGCCGGTATTTCATTTCATAAAATGCGGGGTAACCTTCCTCGACCTGCCGGGTTAGTTTAGCCAATGCAGCATTCAGGTCGAACACCTCCCGCTTCAGGGTTTCCACGAATTCAGCATTCGAATTTTCACCCTTCTGCGATTCGAGGTAGAGCGATTTTTCCTTTGCGGTCAGCTCGTCCTTCAACTGTTTTTCCTGCTGCAAAATACCGGACGGGATGTTGGCGATGGCACTGGCGTCCGAATGCCGTAAAGCCTCGAACAGCAGCGTGCTTTTACTTTTTTCAGTAAAAATGAAAGCCTGCTCCAGCGATTTTTCATCCTTAAAATCCTGATGAAACTGCCAGGCAGCCTCCAGCGCCGACTCGGTCCGGCGGCTGCTTTCGGCCACCGTCGCCAGTTTCGACGATTCGAAATGGTGTACTTGCCGGTAGGCCCGCTCCGCCTCGAAGAGCAGGTCGTGGCATTCGAGCGATTTTTCGAGGTCGGCCCGTTTACGCTCCTCAGCGTAGCGTTGGCGGAAAGTTTCGGCCTTGCTGCCCAGCGCCTCCATGATCACGTTTTCAGGATAAAAATCTTTGGACGAAGGATTGGCCATCGGGTCGTTTTCGTTGAAACGGTAAAGTACGCTGTGCAGGGCGGTCTGCTGCTGAGTCAAGGCATCGTCCCAGCGGTTTTGCGAAGCGAAATGATGCCCCATCGAGAGGCGGAGCTTCGCAAATTCCCGGCGGAGCGTATCGGGAAAATACGCCCGCATGATCGACAGCGAAGTTTGAAAATGCCGTTCGGCAACATCGGGCGAAGCCGCCAAATCTCCAGCCAACTGGTGCGCTTGTGCCAGCCATATCTTAGCCGAGGGATGCAGATCATTTTTTGAAACAAACTCAAATGCCCGCAAAGACCGGAGCGCATGCGCCAGCGCCACGGATTTTTCACCTCGCTCAAAAAAAACGTGCGCCAAGGTGCTTTCCAACAAGCCCTTCGAAATTTCGTTCAGGCCAGGAAAGGCCAACGCTTCCCGGCAAACTTTCACCGCCAGCGAATCCTCGCCCCGGTCAAAGTGTACGATGCCGATGTCGTTGCAGGCTTCAGCGGCCAGGTTGAAATCGCCGTGTTGCAGGGCCGTTTTTTTCACCTTGCCCAGTAGCAGCAGCGCCGCCTCGAAGTCGCCGAAACGGGTGTAGAGGTTACCCAACTCCCGGAACACGTAGGCCGCCACTTTGACGTCAACCGTCTTCGCCTCATCCTCGAAAATGCGGCGGGCCTCCTCGTACCAGGGTTTTGCTTCGTAAAATTTACCGTACCAGAACAGCGTGTAGCCTGCGTTGGTGTACAGCCAGCCAAGCGACTTCCACTCCTCCCGATTGACAGGCTGGCGAAACAGTTTTTCACGGGCGCCGGTTTGGTACACCGACATTGCCGTTTCCAGGTCACCGGCCATGTCGAACTCAACGCCCAGTTTTTTACTGGCGTCGATCCACGCTTTCAGGTCGTTGTTTTTTTTGAAAATATTCAGGCCCTGCCGGAAGAGTTGGAGGCTGCTGTCCTTGCCGGAAGGAGCCTTCGCCAGGGCGGATTCGACGAGTGCCGCCGCTTGCAGCGAATCGGGATAAGCCGGGCTGGCAGCGATGAAGTTTGATAAAAATAAAACCGGGAGGGAAAAAAGATAGCGAATCATCTGGTGGGTGATTGTTTAAAAACAGGAGGGATGCTTCGCTTTTTATCCACAAAAAAGAGTGGGAAAATCTGGGTGAAATACCGGGGCGGCTGCGAGCCGCCCCGGTATTTATTTTACGAAAAAAACCGCCTGACCAGCCACACAATCACGAGCAGCAGCAGAATGCCCAGCAACCACAACAAAGCGCACCACCAGTCAAACACGTCCACCGTGCCTTCCTGCGGGTAGTCCTTGCACTCCTGACATTGCAGCACGGAAGTCGGGTCGTCGCCCATGGTCACAACGCCGCTGCCATCGACCGAGAGCGTGCACATCGGGTCGTTCAGGTCAAAAATGATGCAGGCCGTCATCGGCCCCACATCTGACAAAGCCACACCGTCCTTGAGTGCAATGCTGAACGTCACCTGCCCGAAAGTGGTCGGGTGCCCGAACCCGGCAGTTTCGGCAGGCTGGAGCAGGGCGGGCCAGGTCCAGGTAACCGTGCGGGCGGCGAGGTCGATCTGTGGCTGCACCGGCACGGTGGGTTCCGGCAGCAGGCTAATGGATTCCACGCTGCTGAGGTTGAGTTGGTCGGGTACGTGGAGGACGATTTTCAGTTGGGCGGTCGGCGCCTTGCCGTCGTTTGAAAAGTCGATCACCCCGGCGATTTTTCGCTCGGTGGTATCGGGACACTGGCAGGCGTAGAGCGAGAGGTTGTTCGGGTCGTGGGCCGCCACGACCGGCGAAATGACCTCGCTGACGCCGATTATTTTGGCCTGCTGGTTCGTCTGGCCGAGTTCGAGGAACACGCCGTCGGTGAAAAATTTGGAATTGAGCAAATTCGTTACGCCGATGGAATCGAGGTAGGCACTTTGCACCGTAGGCAGCGGCCCAAGTATGTCAGGGCTGAAGTCGATGGCCGTCATCACGGCGAGAAATCGCAGCGTATCGCCCACGTTATTTTTAAACAGATCCCACATCGTCGAATCGTTGGCAAACTCGGCGAAGACGTGGCGCTCGTCGCTGCCGTCGGGCGTGAGGGCATCGTAGTCCCAGGCCAGTACGTTTTTAAATTCGGTAATTCCCTCGGCGGCCATTTGCCCTGTTCCCTGTCCCGATGTATTCGTGAACTGAACCAACGCCTGCTGAAAATCGGACTTACCATGCGACATGGCCGGGGAAGTGGGCGGCGAGGTAGATTTGACCACTTTCTTCACGGAGGTGGGTACCGTAGCTTTTTTCACCTTGCTGTTGTAAAACAGCAGGACTTGGCCCCGGATGGGCTGCGTCGGCACTTTGCCGGGCTGCCGGAAGGACACGATGGTCACGAGTGTGTCCTGCGGGCGCACTTTTTTGTTGAGTTGCAGCCGCAGTGCGCCGGTTTTCGTCGTGTCGATCTCGCTCGTGTCGATGGGAGCAGGCGTGGAGTCAATCGTTCCGAGCGCCGGGATTTTGAAGGTCTGCCGCTGCACGGTCGGCCCACGGAAGGGGTCGCCGGGCGGGGGCGCCAGGCTCCTCGGCGGGCGGGAACCTCCACTGTAAATTCCTGTGGCATAAACCGTTACGTCAGCGTTGCCGCCCGGGCCAGCCAGGTGGTAGCTGCGTTTTGCACGCTGCTCATACACGTGCCCGATGACGGAATCACGGGTGCCGTTGATGAAACTGCCGTCCCCGAAAATCCAGAGGAAAGTGTAGTACGGATGATCGGCCACGGTGTCGCCGGCGAGTTTGGTAAGGATATCGAGGCTATCGAGTTGGAAGACGACGAGGGAGTCCTGCGTCCGGTTGATGCTGATTTTTCCCTGGGCGGAGAGGGACAAGTTGCAAAGCACCAAAATGGCGACTGCCGCCAGTTGAAGGATAAGTTGTCGTTTCATAAATTCAGTTTTTCGGAAAAAAAAGGTTAGAAAAGCGGGCGTAAACCCCTGATTTACAGAACTAAAGGTAAGTTTAATTTTTTTGAAGAAAAAAATTCAATCGCCGTTCAGGTAAAATTTCAGTTGCTCCCGCAAAACCCGCAGCGCCTTGCCCATCTGGTGCTCGACAGTTTTTACTGAAATTTCCATGCGGTCGGCGATTTCCTGGTAACTCAAATCCTCGAATCGGCTGAGTTGGAACACAGCCCGGCAGCGGGGCGGCAGCGTATCGATAGCGGCATGGATTTGATCATTCAGCTCGTTTTGCAAAAAAACTTCCTCCCCGTCGGCGGAAGGTTGGAACGGCGTGGTGGGCGTGATTTCTTCCGGCTGCCGGTTTTTTTTGCTTCGCAACCAGGCCAGCGCTTCGTTGACAGCCATTCGGTGCAGGTAAGCGCCGGGCGAAGTGTTGATCTCGATCTGGTGGCGTTTTTCCCAAAAACGAATGAACACCTGCTGAGCCAGGTCCTCGGTCATGCCCCGCTCCCCGACAAAACGATGGATGGCGGCACAAACGTCCCGGTAGTGCGCCTCGAAGAGTTCTTTGAGCGCAGCTTTATCGTCAGATCGTATCCGGGTTGTTAAATCCAAGGATTGAAGGATTGAAGGACTGGAGGATGGAAGGATGGCAGGATTGGGGTCCTCCCCTTCAATCCTTCAATCCTGCCATCCTCGAATCCTTTCTTTCGGGCAATGATAGCGAATAATTTTTCAACGAAAAATTTCCCGGAAGTGCTGTTTGCTCAATAATCGGCGAAGTGCAGGCGTTCAAGGATTTTCTTCACAAAAATTTAAATATTCCATGAAAACAACTGCATGTCTGGCCGTTCTGGCAATTTCGCTTTTTTTCATCCAAAACCTCCCCGCTCAGGCCATCCCAATCGGCGACGCAATCAAAAAAGGCTACCTCACCCTGACCGCCTCCGGCAACGGTGGCCACTCCGGCGAGTGCCTCAGTTTGAAACTCGAAAACAAAACCCGAAAAAAGCTGGAAGTACAGGTTCCAGCAGGACAGATTTTTGAGGCCGGTGATTCCAGTCTGCAAAATTTGATGATCGGCAAGGAAGAAACCTTCGCCATCGAACCGGGAAAAAACCGAATTGCCAAACTTTTCGGCTTCTGCGTTGAATCAAACGACGGTTCGCCCGGAGAGGGCAGTGAATTTTCTTTGGGCAAAATGGCCGAAGGACACTTGCTGAAAATGGCGCAGTACCTCAGCGAAAACAATTTGCATCAAAATCCCTCAGCTCAGTACGCTGTCTGGGCCGTCTCCGACGCCGACCGCCTGGAAGGCATCGGGGATCCGGGTTTGACCAAATTTACGGCAGACCTGCTCGGCAAGCCCATGCCCGAATACCACATCCGGTACCAGCAACCGGACCAGGACCGCCTGCTGCCCGGCCAGCCAGCCAACTGGCGGGAGGCCATGTCGATGAACGGCCTGTTTTACTACACGCTCGCTCAGGATCAAAAAGTGGATTTCGGCCTCTACAACGAGAGCGGCGAACTCGTCCACACGCTTTTCAAAAACAGGGTGCAAAGAAAGGGCTATCACAAATTCCGGTTTGAATTCGAAATCAGAGGTCTGCCGAAAGGAAAATACTTTGCCCGCATGACGAGCGGGGGAAGGATGCTGAAGGAGTTGGCGGTGGAGTTTTGATTGTTGGATGGTTTGATTGCTTGATGGTTTGATTGTTATTTAGGCTTTGCTTCGGTGGCAGATTTTGCTCAACAATCCAACAATTAAACAATCCAGCAATCAATAAATCAAAACCCATTTTTAAAAAAATGCCGCCGGTAGTAGGCATTGTAGGATTTTTTCCAGCTCATGGAGGCTTTGGCGTACATTTTTGCCAGGCGGGGCCTTGCATCTGTCAGCGCTTCGACGCCAGCCGTGTCGGACGGGGAGGGATTTAAAAAGTAGGTGTACAGGTTCGGAATTTGTTCGAAGCCGGGAGCGGAGTAGTGGGTGTTTGAAAAATCCTTTTCCTCGTCGCTGGCCAGGAAAATCAGGTTGCGGTTCTCCTCCTGGCCCGGCGTTGCCAGAATTTCCGTCTTGAAACCTGCGTCGAGAAAAGTTTTGTACACCGTTCTGGCTGCCTCGCCGTTTTCCCCGTCAAAAAATCCGTAAAAATTGGCCATGATCATGCCGCCCGGGTTCAGGATTTTGCGGGCATCTTCGAAGCCCTCGATCGTGAGCAGGTGTTCCGGCACCGACTCGCTGAGGAAGGTGTCGAAGATGACGATGTCGTATTTTTTATCCGTGGTTTTGATGAAATGCCGGGCATCGTCGATGATGACGTTGGTGTTGGGGTTCATGTTGAAATATTTCACCGAAACCTCCCACACCCGGCGGTCGATCTCCACGGCGTCCACCTCGAAGCCGAGGCGTTCGAGTTGTTTCACCAAAGTGCCGCCGCCCAGCCCCAGCAGCAGCACCTTGCTTCCCTTCGGGAAAATGCTGGCGGCTGTCGGGAAGTAATTCGCCCATGTCCAGATGCTGTATTGCAGGTCGTTGTCGAGGCCGACGTAGGTTTGCAGGGTGTTGTTGACGATCAAACCTCGGCCCATGCGGGCGTCGGGCGTGATCTCGTAGGACGGATGATCCACCACTTTGATCTGCCCCAAGATGCCTACCGATTCGTAAAGCACTTTGTAGTCCGGCGGGTATTGCTCCGTGGAGCCGATCTTCCAGCCGCCCAGCACCAGGAGCAAAACAAACAGCCCTGCGGCTGACCACTGCCTGGTTTTCACCATAGAAAATGCGGGTAAAACCGCCAGCGCCGCCCCCGTGATGACAGCTGGTTTTGAAATGCCGAATTCCGGGATGATGTAAAATCCCATCAAAAAGGTGAAGAGGATGCCGCCAAGCGTCGAGATGGCGTACACGTTGCCGGCGCTGTTGCCCGCCGCATCGGGATCGCTGGTGAGCAGGTTGATGATGATGGGTGAAACCATGCCCATGAAAACCAGCGGCGGGAACATGAAAACCATGAGTGAAATGACCGCCCCTGCCTGCAAGCTCAGGTCGATCGTGGCATCCATGACCAGGTGGCTGGTGAACGGCATGAGCACCAGCGACAGCCCCGCCACGATCATGACCCAAAACAGCAGCCGCTCGTCGCTGGCATAGCGCCGGGAAAGGATACCGCCGAGGAAGTAGCCCGACATCAGGCCGCCGAGCGTGATGCCCAGCACGGCCGCCCAGACGTAGAGCGAGGTGCCGAAGACCGGGGCCAGCATCTTGGCGCCGATGAGTTCGCAGACCATGACCGAGCCGCCTTCGAGGAAGGAGAGTAAATACAAATACTGACGTGAGGATTTCATCTAACCTTGATTTGTTTCGGAAGCGAAAATAGCATTTCCGGGGAAGTGGGGAAAAAGGGAAAAAATTTGGGGAGGCAGTTGGTAGCTGCTTCCCCAAACCTTTCAATCAAATTATTTCAACTAAAAATCAATGATGGGCGATCGGGTCAGGATTTCCGTCAGGATCTCCAGAAACTGTCCCACTAGTGGTGATGCCACCGATCAGCAGGATACCGCAAACATGCGGCGCCGCCATGGAGGTTCCACTCAATGTGGCATAACCGCCGTCTTTATAGGTGGAGAGAACACTCGAACCCGGAGCGCAGTAATCCACCGGCGGGTTGCCGTAGTTAGAAAACGAAGACCAGATATCACCATTGGCCATCGAAGAAACGGTATAAATGTTATTGCCATTGACCCTGGCAGGAGAAGAATTACCTGCATGAGTAGACTCATTACCAGCAGCCAGCGCAAATGGACAGGTACCTGAAGCGGCTGATACAGCTGCATCCAGCGCAGTTGAAGCCGGGCCGCCCAAACTCATGTTGGCGGCATCACCACCAGCTGCATTCGCTCCAACATAATCAACTCCGGCAATCACACCAGAGTACGAACCACTGCCTCTTCTATCCAGAACCCGTACTGCTACGACTGTAGCACCAGCAGCCACGCCAATGACACCTGTGCTATTGTCAATAGCGCCAACAGTGCCGGCGACATGCGTACCGTGACCATTCTGATCATCAGGTGAGGAAGCACCGCCACCGCCGGAAAGAAAAGAAATAGAGCTGGCTACATCTACATTCAAATCCGGATGATCGAGATCTATACCGGAATCGATGATCCATGCTTTACCTGCATTCGTCCCATCGATAGCTCCCCCCACACGTGTCACGCCCCAAGGGGTCGTCTGACCGCCACTACCGCCACCACCGGGAGGGCCTCCCATCGCAACGGTAACAGTCTGATCTTGCTCGATGTACTCAACCTGCGGGTGGTCCGCCAGCGCCCTTGCTTCGTCTTCCGTGAAATTATTGACGGAAAAACCTTTCAGTGCTGTGCCGTAAGTAAAGCCGATCTTTGTAGTCTCGATGCGCAGTGACTGCAGGATCGTGACAGCTGCCTGACGCATTTGAGCTTTCCTTTCGTCGTAAGTAGCTTCACTAAGCGCCCTGTCGCTGATTTCGTCTTTTTTCAAAACAACGATGTACTGCCCCGGAATTACCTGGGATCCTTGGTAGGTAATGAGTTTGTTATCGCCTGCTTCAAGTTGTTGAGCATCGGCAATTGATGCTTCATCTTTATTGCAACCTACGATGAAGGCTGCGGCCAGAACAAACACGCCAAAAAGTTTGAGTAGTCTTGAATGCTTCATACAGATTCAGTTTTGTTATTAATAAATAGATAGATAGTAAGTACCTATTGACACGCTCTTTTCGACAATAAAAAAGCCGTGCTAAAAAAAATAACCATTCATTTGGGCCGAGGGAGTTGTTCCGGGACTTTTAGAAATGAATAAGAAGAATAAGTCAGAGGGAAGCCAAATGTAAAAATTTTATCAAGACTATAAAATTTTATCTAAAATTATTAACTTAAAAAAGGCCAAAAGCCAAAATTACCAAAATCCAAAACTTCCATTTTACCCAACAAAAAAGGCCCGAAACTTTGACAGTTCCGGGCCTTCCCAGTTTTACAAAAAGTATAAAATCTTATTCGATAATCACTTTCTGAACAATGACGCCATCTGCGGCGATCACTTTCACGAAGTAGAAACCGCTGGGGAAGTCGCTCACGTTCAGGCTGACATGATTGTTGCCGTAAACGTTCAGCGCTCTGCTTGTCATCTCCTTTCCTTCCACTGTCAGCAAACTGATGGTGACATCTTTGCGGATTTCGCTGGAAAGTGAAATGTTCAGTTGATCATTTGCCGGGTTTGGATAGACTTTCAAGGTCACGCCCTGCAATTTTTCAACCGTGCTGTTCGGATTAGGTTCCTGCGACTGAACGATGGTACCTTCCTCCGGTGCAATAGCGCATGGGGTATCACCTTGTGCTGAAGTCAGGCAAACCTGGCCGTTGTAGGTGAGCATGTCCATGAACTCAAAGTCATCGATGACCCAACCGAGAGGACCCGGCGTATTGTCGTCAGTCCCAAAACGGAAACGCAGCAGAATGTCTTCGCCCTGCCAATCGCTCAGATCGACGTAAGTATCAACAAACTGATCATTGGTTGAGCCTGACCATGCGGAAAGGTTTGGCGTCACAAAAGTTCCGTACTGGATGAAGCCCGGATATCCGTTACGCAGCATTTTGTCAGGAATCTGTGACCATGCCAGGTCGGCCGTTTTTTTCAAATCCAGAAGTCCGCCATCTGCACCAGCTTCTGTGTCGTAGCGGTGGTAAAAACGGAATACCGGGCGGTTGCCGGTCACAGTCCATGCCTCTCTGAGTTCAAGCGCTGCAACACTTTCCACATCCGGGTTAGGCGCAATCCATGCATAGTCCGGGCTGTTGAACACTGCATCCTGCACGAGGAAGATGTTGTTGGCTTCCGAACCAATGTAGTAGTAATCCCAGATGTCTTCCGCAGATATCTCGTCTTTCACTTCGTCAAAGAAAAGGCGGACGGAATGCTTCGACGGATCAGTGGTGAGCTTGTAGGTGATTTTTCTGGTTTCTTCAAAAGCGATATCGCCCAGGTCAAAAGAAACTACGTTGCCGGAAACTGTGCCCGGAACGTTTGAAGAACCGGCCTTGAAGCTGGTACCTGCCGGCAATTCATCGGTAACAACCACGTTTGTACGGGTTTCGAGCTTACAGTTTACGATGTCGATGGTTACGTCAATTTCCTGGCCGGCGTTGATGAACGGAGTAACTGATTTGAAAATAGAAACCTCATCCCGGCACTCGCATGGGATGTCAAATGCTTCCACTTCATCACCAACCGCATTGGGAGAGCCCTGGCTGGCGCTCAGTCCCAAACCTCTGCGAGCAAAAGCTTTCCAGATCAGACATTTGTTTACACCACCGTACAGTGCCTCGTCGGCTGCAAGAATGGCATCACGGCCATCCACAAATCCCGGTGAGCAGGTCTGCAGTTTCATCCCTTCGAATACCAACTGTATTGCCATGTTATTACCGCCCGTTCCATAATAAACATCAGGGTCCCATCCATGCTCTTCACTCATATCCCAGTACAAATCCCAAAGCATGGTACACCATACAGCGCCAACGCCATGCGGAATTGTTTCATTCGGTAACGATGCATAGGTCAGCGGATTGACGCTCATGTTGGTCGTGTAAGGATAGTGGCGGATGCCCTGACCATTGACCGGATCATTGCCGGCGTAGTTGCCGATTCCTCTTGCCAATGTGCCCGTGTCACCTGTTCTGGCTGTCGTCACCAACGACATAAAGTCACTCCAACCTTCTCCCATTTGCTCCTGATTGCCAAGGCAACCTGAAGCTGAAGGGCCTCCGGTCAGGCGGTTTGAAATGCCGTGACCATACTCGTGAGCAATAACACCGTTGTCAAGGTCGCCGTCAATCTGTGTTGGGCCGGATGGGCCGCCCGGCAGTTTGATGCTGGCAATCAGTCCGCTTCCGGCAAACTGTCGAATCGTCGCACAGTTGCCGGAAGTCATCGCAACAACCGGAATATTTACCTGAGAACCATAGGCTCCGGGGCCCATGTTAAGGTTTGAATCTTCATAATTACAGATGATAACTCCCACGGCACCCTTGTTTTGTACATGCCGGGCCTTCCAGCCAAATTCACATCCACCCCGATCGATCAGGGCAATTTTACCTGTCAGTTCAGCAGCATTGGCCAAGGTATCGCACGCATCTGTAAAGTAAGGGTTGGCAAGAATATCGTTCACGACAACCACCTCGGCAGTCACACCGGCTGCAGTGGCGTAAGAACCAGCACCCCATCCGGATCCGGGCTGAGATGATGAGTAAGGACCAGCTACGTCCACAGGGCCAATCACATTGAAAACATCACCGGAGCCTGTATTCCAAAGATACATTTGCATGCGGCCGTTTCCGCCGTCAGCCGGTGTGGAGAAGTTGGCGTTGTTGGTGCCGCCGCCGTCCTGCGCCTGAGCGAGGACGTGGTCACCGCCGGTGCCGCCGTTGCCGTAATTATTGAACTGAAAGTTTCCGGCAGCTTCCGTAAACCCGTACTGGTAAGCAAAGTCATGCATGACGTTATTCCAGTAAAAAAGATTGGTTACCGCTGCATCCGTATATTCTGCCGGCTCATCCATCGGATCGAAAGGGAAGTCGAAGATGAGTTCCGGACCACCATCCGGTTCGTTTCCGGCAGAAACATTCGTATCCGCACTGTCTTCGAATGCATGTACGTTGTTGCCACGTGTGATGGTATGCTCTGCACCAGCCTGGCCATTGGTATCGTGCCAGCCCCAGGGAGAAGCAATGAGGTCGTGCGGAGCTACCACAATTTGACGATCGCCGTGAATCGGACTTTCAATCGGCCATGGCCAGACGTGGTAAGTACCTTCCGTTGACATGCTCGTATTTGGCAGCGCTGCATTGGCGTTATGTTTTTTCACATGGCTTGCTTCGCAATCATCGTGCACGTGCAGGAAGGAGCGGCCATCCACCTGGCAGTAAACTGTCCAGTTCGCTTTGTCGAGCACAGTGCCGACCACGGCATCCACCCGGGCGCTCCACATGTCGCTGGATTTTACCGGAAACAACACGACCTCCCATGCAAGCAACGCCGCTTTGCCATGAGGCTGGTAGCAAAGGCGAACTTTGATATCTTCAGTGGCAATGTTGCCTTTTTCAAAAACGAACTCATGCTGCCCGTTCTGGCTGACCAGGCGAAGTTGAGCATCCGGCAGATTCAGGTGCTGCAGGAGTTTTTGCACAGCAGTCTTTGCATCAAGCACCGGTACGGTGGTGTTTACCTTTCCTGCCAAATCCTGTTGGAAGCGTTTACCAACGTAAAACAATTTACCATCCTTGGTCATATTCAGGTTCATGATGGCATTGTAGACAGGAATGCCCTGAAAACGTTGCAAAAAGAAAACCCTCGAAATACCAGATGATTGATCGGTGTACATGTCATTGACGGTCATTCCGTCAATATCCCGGGCAGTGAGCCCCCAGTCTTCGTAGTGTGTGCGAACGTACTCGTTTGCAATATCCAGCGGATTGCGCTGCGCAAAAACAGTTGCGCAAGCAAGCAGTCCAACGAAAATCAGCGAGAGCTGATTTGTAAATTTCAACTTCATACAGGAATTGTTTTAGTTAGATAAATATTTTTTCAACTGGTGAGTCAGGCGGGCAAAATTAGGAGAATGTTAATATTCAACGAAAGAAAGTAGGCAAAACAAAAGCCCGGCGACAAAAAGAAATGGCGGTTGGTATTTCTCAGCACCAACCGCCATCAATTTTTATCTTTCCCGGCAGCGTTATTCCTCCTCATCCCGCCTGGAGGAGGAAGGGAGCCTGCCATGCGATTCTTCCCAGCGGCGTTGCTGTCGTTCTCCATCTTTTTCGTAAGCCCAGATGACTTCTTTCACCAGACGGTGACGGACCACATCCTCCGCCGTCAGCCGGACGGTGGCGATACCTTCGATCCCCTGCAAAATATCAATGGCTTTGCGCAGGCCCGAGCGGGTGTTCATCGGCAGGTCCACCTGCGAAAGGTCGCCGGTGAGAATGGCTTTTGCCGAGGGCCCGAGGCGTGTCAGGAACATTTTTATTTGTAACGACGAAGTATTCTGCGCTTCGTCGAGAATGATGAATGCGTTGTCCAGCGTCCGACCCCGCATGTAAGCCAGCGGAGCAATTTCGATCACACGGGTTTCCATGAAATATTTCAACTTTTCGGCCGGAATCATGTCGTCGAGTGCGTCGTAAAGCGGACGGAGGTACGGATCAATTTTTTCTTTCAGGTCTCCGGGCAGATACCCCAGACTTTCACCTGCCTCCACCGCCGGACGGGTCAGGATGATTTTTTTGACGATGCGGTTTTTCAACGCCCGCACTGCGAGCGCAACGGCTGTGTAGGTTTTTCCGGTACCGGCCGGACCAACGGCAAAAACAACGTCGTTAGCTTCTGAAGCTTCGACCAGCCTGCGTTGATTCAACGTTTTCACCCGAATCACCTTGCCGTCATTGCCGTGTACGAGCACCTTCGTTGCAGACTCGCTGATGTGGGTTTTAAATGGATTACTGCCATTGAGCAGCAGTTCTTCCACCATCTGCACGGGCAGATCTTTCCGGTCTTTGAGCAGCCGGACCATTTGTTCGAATTTGCCCTTTGCGGCCTGTGTGAATTTTTTTTCGCCGGAAAGCTTTAAATTATTGCCTCTGGCAGTGATGGAGATATCGGGGAAGGCTCTACGCAGAAGATTCAATTTTACGTCTTTCTCGCCGTACAGTTCAACGGGATCAATGCCTTCGATGGTAAGAATGATTTCGCTCAAATTGAGATAATGATTTGATTGTTTGATTGTTAAATTGTCTGATAGTTTCGTGCAATCCAACTTTGCTTCTTGCAATCAAAAACGATCAAACAACAAAAATTCAGCTATTTTTGTGTGGTAAATTTACATCTTTGAATGTAAACACGGTTTTAAAATTCAGGTTTAACAATGATTTGGTTCAATCGTTGCTTTTTTAAAAAAAGCAAAAAACGATCCATCAACCCAATAAGTTTCACATGCCTGTTTTTTTCAAACGCTTGACCCTCGTCAAACATACTTCGAAAACTCCGCAGCCATGCAACTCGTAACTTTAACGACTGATTTTGGACTGGACGACTACTACGTCGCCATGCTCAAGGGCGCCATGCTTCAACGCAACGCCGAGCTGAAAATCGTCGACATTACCCACAAAGTCAAACCTTACGACATTGTCCAGGGGGCTTTTGTTTTAAAAAATGCCTTCGACAGCTTCCCGCCCGGCACGTTGCACATCATCACCGTTAACAACAGCCCGGAGCAATTTTCTTTTATCGCTTTCAGCCACCAGGACCACCACTTCATCGGCCCGGACAACGGCATTTTTACGCTCATGTTCGGCGAATTACCTTCACCGGCTTTCCGCCTCGACCATGATGCGGACAGCCCGTTTCCGCTAAAAAATGTACTGGCCAACGCTGTCGACCACCTTTGCTCCGGCAAGCCTATTTTCGAAATTGGCCTGCCCGCCGGCGAAACTGAGCGGCGAATCGCTCTTCAGCCTGTCATCAGTACTTCCCAAATCAGGGGCTCCGTCATCTATGTCGACCACTACGAAAATGCTGTGGTCAATGTGCCTAAAGATTTGTTTCAAAAAGTTCGGAACGACCGCAAATTTGCGCTGTTTTTCAAACGGCATGACCCCATCACAAAACTGAGCCGTCATTACAGCGAAGTGCCGGTGGGCGAAACACTTTGCCTGTTCAACTCGGCCGGTTTTCTCGAAATTGCGATCAACATGGGGAAGGCGAGCAGCATGCTCGGACTGAAGCTGGACGATATGGTCCAGGTCGACTTTTACTGATTTTTTCAAAATAGTGACATCGGGAAAAACTGCCCGTCGAATAAATCGTTCAATTATTGTAAAACCTTCGATTTTTGGAACTGCTTTTGCAAATTCATCTTTTAATCCACCTCCCGTTAAATTTAAAGATGAAACTCTCACACACTGTAGCACCGAACACCCTTCAAAATATTGACTTTTACCCTGCTTTCAGCTCAATTTGGACATTGAAGCTTTGTAATACTTAGTTGACTATGAACTTTAAGACCCGGCTCAAAAAATTCTATGCAAAACATGGCAAGAAAGCCCTTGTCATTTTCCTTGTCTATTTCGTAACAAAATGGACGCTGACCATTGTCTTTGGCGCCAAGCTTGTGGCAGCCATCAAAGGCTGGCTGAATTAAGTTTTCACTGCTTTCCCATTTTTACTCAAATATTTTCCTGCATGCCCGGTACCTTTGCCGCCTGATTTAAAAATAATATGGCAAAGCGCAACTCTTCCCCGCTCATCCCTATTTTCATTACGGTTTTTCTCGACATGCTCGGGGTGGGCATCATCATTCCGGTTATCCCGGCGCTTTTTTTCGAAGCCAACTCCGATTTTTTTGCGCCGGATATAAGCCGGGAGTTCCGTTCAGTCGTTTACGGATTTCTGATCGCATCTTTCCCGTTCATGCAGTTTTTCGGAGCGCCGCTGCTGGGGTCGCTCTCCGACCGCTTCGGCCGCAAGCCCCTGCTAACGCTTTCGCTGACCGGCACCATGCTCGGTTACCTGTTGTTCGCCTACGCTATCGGGCAGGGAAACCTGGCGCTGCTTTTCATCAGCCGCATGCTACCCGGCTTTACCGGTGGAAATATTTCGATCGTCTATTCTGCCATCGCCGATGTGAGCGACGAAAAAAGCCGGCCGAAAAACTTCGGACTGGTGGGTATGTCGTTCGGACTGGGTTTCATCCTCGGGCCAACGATGGGCGGCATCATGGCCGACGACACGGTGGTGAGTTGGTTCAACCCGGCCACGCCATTCTGGTTTACGGCGATTTTGACCTTTCTCAATATCCTGCTCGTTCAGTTCAATTTTCGTGAAACGCTGCCTTCGAAACTGGAAGCGGACGCCCCCCAAACCCGTTTGAGACAAAATCTAAACAAGCTGAAAAGCAAACGCCCCAAAGATTTCAAATGGAAAAGCCTCTTCAAAGGCTTCCGGAACGTCGCCACCTCCTTTCGGGAGCCCAGGCTGCGGGTGATTTTTTCGGTGGTGCTCTTGCTGTCGCTGGGATTCAGTTTTTTCACCCAGTTCTTCTCGGTGCTCTTGATCGAAAAATTTTCCTACTCGGAAAAAGACATTGGCTTACTGTTCGGATGGGTCGGAGTATGGTTGGTCTTTACCCAAGGAGTTATTGTCCGGCGGCTCAGTAAAATGGTAGCACCCAAAAAAATCCTCATGTTCTCCATACTGGCACTGGGGCTGGCAGTAGGCGCTATTTTACTCCCTAATGAGGCCTTCTGGTTCTATTTTATCAACCCCTGCGTCGCCATTTCGCAAGGTGTTACCTCCCCGAACCTGACGACAGTCGTGTCCGTGCAAGCCGGACCGGATCGCCAGGGCGAAGTACTCGGCATCAACCAATCGATGCTGTCGATGGGGCAGATCATCCCACCGCTCATCGCCGGCTACCTGAACACCATCAGCGGTAGCCTGCCGATACTCATGGGATCAATGGTCATCATTTCAGGATGGCTGGTGTACGTACTGATTTTCAGGAAACAAGCGGATTAGCCCGCCAAAACAACCGCTGCCAGACTTTCCTCCGACGGATTTTCTGCCAGCAAAACCTCATCAATACCCAGCTTCATCAACGCCTTTTTGGTGGTTCTTCCAATCGCAGCAACCTTTTGGTTTTTATTCCATCTTTTCTTCGCAAAATAAGCCCTGGCATTCATCGGGCTGGTAAAAGCGAGCACGTCGAATTCGGGCAGATCGAGATCCCGGCGGGGTGAATTTTTATACACCACCAGGTCCAGTACCGTCAGGTGAGGAGATAACAGTTTTTGAATGGACTGACGGCTTTCTCTGGCACGGGGGAACAGCACCCGCCGGCCGGCAGCCGTTTTTAAAAAAAGCGCAGCAGTGGTTTCGGGATCGCCGTCGCCGGTAAAATCGGGCGGGCGAATGGCCGCTTCGATGGCAGAAGCTGTGCCCGGGCCAATGGCAGCCAGCTTTATTCCGGCTATTTTTTCCGGTGAAATTTGCTGAAAAAAATAGCGGACACCGTTTTTACTGTAAAAGAACAGCCAGTCAGCCGGCGGAAGCACGGCGAACGGCGAGAGAGCAAAATCCACCAACGACTCGCCAAATACCTCGAAGCCGTTGGCAGTCAGCATTTTATAAAAAATGCTGTCGCTGGAAATAGCTCTGCTGATGAATACTTTTTTCATGTGAAATATAGCAAAGGTAAGACTTGAAAAAATACCGGACAGCATATCGAACATTCAGATTTTCTGCGGTGTTTTTGCAAGCGTCTTTTCGCATACCTTTGCGTTAGATATTGGGTACTGATTTCATCAACTAAAAATTCGCTTTTTTACCTTTTGCCTGGCGGTGAAAACTTCCTTGTTCAGGCGATGGCAGAAGGTACTGCAAGCGAACTGCCACTACATCAATGACTGACCTGACCCTGAGCTTGGGAAAGGAGCGCCCCATGCCGGGCATCCTGCCCAAACAACTAACTTATGTTCTGGGCATTTACTTCGCCGGCTTGCTGAGTTTCACGGCGTTCCGGGTCATTCTTTTGATTCAGGAATTTCACCAACTCCATTTCCTGCCCACTGACCAAGGCGCATGGATCGTGCTCAAAGCATTCCTGATGGGGCTGCGTTTCGACACGGTAGTCTCCGGCTACATTCTCACCATTCCGTTTCTGCTGCTGGCTGCCGATGCCTTTGCGGGATGGAACAGCCGCCTGCTCTACCGCATCGTTTTCTGGCTGGTACTGGCCGGCTACCTGTTCGCCTTTTTTGTCAGTTCGGCCGACTTGCCGTATTTCCACCATTTTTATACCCGCATCACCATGTCGGTGATGATTTCGGCGGACAGCAGTGGCAGCTCGACCCTCGGCAGCGGAATGATACTCCGGGAGTGGCGGTATTTCTGGGCGCTGCTGCCATTCGGTGTCATTTCCTGGTTCTTTTTTAAAAGAAATAAAACCCTCTTAAACAATATTTTATACAAACCGGAAGGATTTCCGCTGGCGGCCATTTTCCGGTCTTTCGCACTTTTTGCAATCCTGCTTTTCATGGGAATCTGGGGGCGATTTTCGTTCCAGTCGCACCTCGATGCAGGTTCAGCTTACTTTTCCGACTACGGTTTCGCCAACATGCTGGGGCTCAACCCGGTGTACACCTTCGGACTGAGCTATGTAAATTCTTTGGATGGTAAAAAACTGGATGCACACTTCATGGGCGACGGTGAAGCTGTGCGAAATGTGCAGACCTACCTCAACATTCCGGCAGCGCAGGAATTCAATTCACCCATCGCCCGGCAGGTGGCGTTTGCGGATTCCGTTTCATCAAAACCGAACGTCGTGCTCGTGATCATGGAGAGCATGAGCGCCAACAAAATGGGCCGCTACGGCAACCCCAACGGCCTGACGCCGTTCATGGACAGCCTGGCGGAACAGAGCCTCACTTTCGACAGCGTTTTCACCAGCGGCATCCACACGTTTGCGGGCATTTATTCCACGCTGTTTGCCCAGCCTGTCGTGAAACGGCATCATCCGATGAATAAAATTGCCCCGCAGTCGGGCTTCGCCAATACGCTGAAATCGCACGGCTATTCCACGATTTATTTCACTACTCACGACGACGAGTTCGACAACGTGGGCAACTTCCTCCGGGCCAACGGCTTCGACCGCATAGTTTCAAAAAACGACTATCCCGCCGAAAAAATCACAGGACCGCTGGGCGTGCCCGACGACTACCTCTACGAACACGCCACCGGCGACCTCGACCAACTCGCCCAATCCGGCAAACCCTTCTTCGCCGCCCTGATGACGGGCAGCGACCACGGGCCGTACATTATCCCCAAATATTTTAAACCAAAAAACAAGGAAGCCACCCTCGGCATCGTCGAATACGTGGACTGGTCGGTGCAGAAATTCCTGGACATGGCCTCGCAGCGGCCCTGGTTCGGCAACACGATTTTCATTTTCGTGGCCGATCACGGCGCCTCTCTCGACAAGCGCTACGACATGCCGCTGAGCTACGTTCACACACCGCTCATTTTTTATGCTCCGCAATTACTGGGCGCTCCGCAACAACTGAACTCGCTCGGCTCGCAGGTGGACATTTTCCCCACTACGATGGGACTGCTGCAACTGCCATACGTCAACAACACTTTCGGCATCGATCTTTTGCGTGAAAAACGCCCCTTCGCCTGCGCCTTCGCCGACGACAAGTTCGCCGTTTTAAACGCCGAATACATGTACGTGTCCAGGGAAAACGGCGTGACTTCGCTCTACCACTACCGCTCCGGCGACGTGAAAGACCACTCGGCCACGCAGCCGGAACTGACGGAAGCGATGAAAACTTACGGCGAGAGTATCTTCCAGGCGGCACAGTGGCTGCGGAAGAACGGGAAGACGGGGGGGCAGGAGGTGAATTGGTGAGACAGGTAAAACTTGAAAAAAATGCGCTTCCGGCGATTGGCTGGAAGCGCATTTTTTATTTTAAAACCACCACCTTCCCCTCCCCCACGCTCCTGCCCTGCGAGGCGGCCTTCCAAAAATACAGCCCCGGCGGCAGGCCCTCCAGCGGGATGCTGAGTTTCGTCTGCCCGGCGGCTAAAACGGCCCGGCGGACGGGCTGGCCCGTGGCGGCATGGAGCGTCCATGTTACAGTGGCGGGCAGGGGGGCGGGGAGTTCGAGGGTGAGGGATTCGGTGGCAGGG
>JASBVF010000046.1 GCA_030147525.1 Bacteroidota bacterium | reverse complement strand
GGCGGGGAACGGCGAACTGAACCCGTCGAAAGTATCGATCACCACTTTCGATGCCTGTATGTCCGGGGCTTGCAGGTCGAACTGGTAGAGATAAATGGCATTCGAGACGTACAAAAACCGGGAATCGGGCGACACCGCCACTCCGCCGAAATAGACCGTATCGGCAATGAACAATTGCTGTGGATTACTGAACTCGCCGGTGCTTCGGTCGAAGTCGAAAAGCTGGACATTTCTGATCTGGTCGTACCAAATGTATTTGGCGCCGTCCGGTGAAAATATAACCTGACAGCCGGCGGCGGCCCAGTCCAATGAATCTCCGATTGCCTGGAGATCAGCCACTTCAAATCCATTTTCATTCAACAATATTTTATAGTATTCATTTGAAAACCCTTTTGCAGAAATAATCCACCAGTCTTTATTATTTGCATGTTTGACTGCCGTCAAATATCCTACCCAAAGCGTATCCTCAAGGATGGGTATATTTTTCTGCACAACAGCTCCATTGCCTCCATCCATTGACATATCAACTAAAGAATATAGTAACACATCTGAAAAGAAAGGATTTTGATCGTACCTTTTCGAGTGCACCATATAATATTGATCGGGATTGGAAGGGGATGGAAAATTTAACACTCCCAGATTCATGGGGTAACCATGTGCACAATAGCTCTGATGAATGTTTCCCGGATTAATACCATTTCCGTTTTCCATTACCTCATGCTCTTTATTGGCAATAAAACACCCGTTAGTGTAAAAAAGCAGATTGCCATCTTCATCGGACATCGTTCCGTTATCCGTGTGCATTTCCATGTTTTTTTCAAGAAAATCTACTGTTACCTCGCCGTCTAAAAATTTCATCAGAATGCCTTCACCTTCTGGGGTAGAAGAATTCGTGTCGTAACCAAGCACCCAGGTATAATCGTATTTATATTGTGCCGAAAGCGAGTTAAACAGCATGGACACAAACAGAAAGATTAAGTACAGCTTCCGCCAGCCTGCTCCCGGCGCACCTTCTTCAAAAGGACTGTGTCCTGTACAAGTCAATCGCATAAGTTTAGATTTTTAAACCTGCCGGCAACCCGGCAAAGGAATGAACAAAAAACTCGCCTTATCAACATCAGGAAAATCAAACCATACAGGAAGGAACAGGTCGTCTCGGGTCGTCGTCAGGTTCATCAGGTAGTCGTTAAGTTCGTGTGTATGCGGTGATTACCGGCAGGACAAGGATACGGAGAAATAAATTTCCAATCAACGCCCGGCGATGGTTTTTGGGGTGATTTGCAAGTTGCGTTGCTAAAGCCAGCGTTTTCATCATTTCATTTTTATTTTCATCAAATCTCTGGAGTTTTCATCATTTCGTTTTTATTTTCATCAAATCTCCAGCGTTTTCACCCGCTTGCGCCGGGCTGCGCCCGGTGCATCTGTTTCAAAAGGACTGTGTCCTGTACAAGTCAATCGCATAAGTTTGCATTTTTTATTTTAAAACAACCACCTTCCCCTCCCCCACGCTCCTGCCCTGCGAGGCGGCTTTCCAAAAATACAGCCCCGGCGGCAGGCCGTCCAGCGGGATGCTGAGTTTCGTCTGCCCGGCGGCTAAAACGGCCCGGCGGACGGGCTGGCCCGTGGCGGCATGGAGCGTCCATGTTACAGTGGCGGGCAGGGGGGCGGGGAGTTCGAGGGTGAGGGATTCGGTGGCAGGG
>JASBVF010000037.1 GCA_030147525.1 Bacteroidota bacterium | reverse complement strand
TTATTTCGACCCCGGGTGTGGCGGTTTTATCTCCCGGGCTTTGCCTTTGAGACCGCGCGGGTTATATACCCCGGCCACTCCGAAGGTTCGAGCAGTTTGCCATAGCTCATTTCACCTTAAAGAGGGGATGAGCGAAAAAGTAAGTGTGAAAGAATTGATTAGGCGCTCCCGGTTATCCAATCTCCCGCCGTACCACTCGTGTCGCCAGAGACGTTCTCCATTGGCTCGGCAGAACGGACAGGAGCCGGTAAAGGCGGTTAGGCCAGCCCGGCGTGATGCTCATCTTTTTTTGAAACAACCCGCTGACGGCAATTTTCGCTACCCGTTCAGGCGGCAAAATGGACTGTTTCACCAGCCAGCCTTGCCGTTCGCTTCGCTGACGTATATCCTCGTTCGTAATCATGGGGCCGGGATAGACCACGCTGACCGAAACACCCGTACCCCATAATTCTTCCCGCAGTCCTTCTGAAAAATGTTGCACGAATTTTTTGGTAGCCGGGTACACGGTTTTAAAACCCACCGGGCTGAATGCAGCGATACTGCTCACATTTAAAATAAATGCTTCTTGCTGGCGCAGCAGGTTAGGTAAAAACTGGTGCGTAAGCAGTGCCACGGCGTTGGCATTGAGCCGGATCATGCTGTCAAGGTAGTCGAGTGGCACCTCGGTCATTCGACGAGAGCCGCCGAAGCCGGCATTGTTGACGAGTATGCGAACGTCGAAATTTTCATTGGCCCATTCAGCCAGGCGGTTGACGTTTGCTTTTTCGGTGAGGTCGGTTTCGAAAGTGTACACCTCTACCCCCATTTGCTGGCAGACGTAAGCTGTGTCCTGGAGTCCGTCGTTGGGCAAGGCAGCGAGCAGGAGGTTCACTTGCCTTTCAGCAAGTTCGATGGCGATGTACCTGCCGAGTCCCTGGCTGGCGCCGGTGACGAGGGCGAAGGAGGTGGATTTGGTTTGGATCATGCAGTAAAAATAAGTCTTAAGGTGCAGTAATGTTTCCTCTTGAAAACGCTTAATCTTGATAAAAAGTAAGTGTGGCTGGCGTGCAGTACAAGATTTTACCCACTATTTTGGAGGCATAGCATTCATTTTAGCTTTTCGAATCTCGCAGGTTTTAGAAATTCTTAATCCTTCCTAAATCCAGCTCTCACTTCCTCCGTGGATACTTATTTCCCAACGGATTCCGACCATGGGATTCATAATACGCATCAATGTAATCCCGCTCGATTTTCAGCGCCGCTTCCCGTCCGGGAATGTCCTTCAACAGGATTTCAGCACTGAATTTGTTGTATTCGGCGGCCAAATTCATCTCTTCAACCTGGTCTCTCGCCCTTGCGGAAAGACCATCCTCTTCCTCGATTGGGTCATCGGAAATGCCATATTTAAAAGTATCCCTGTCCGAGCGCTTGAAAATTTCATACAGGTGATGCAGGTTGGAGTTGGCTTTCGAGTTGCCGTGCATGGGGAGGTATTTAAGCAGCAGCGGAAGAGTCCTGCCATCCTTGCCGGTTGCTGAAAGTTTCCACAGAATAAGCAGAAACATAGCGTAAGGCTGTGCCTTTCATTCGCCGGTGGGCTTCATTGGCGATACGGAGCAAAGGAGCAAATTCCAGGTCTTTGGGCATTTTCTGCGGTTTTTTCCTGGCTGCCTCCCAGGCTTCTTTTCCGTTCGCAACGGCGGCGCAGCGGGCGAAAAGGAAGCCGTCTTCCGAAAACGCTGCCGCATCCTCCTGGTAGGCTCCTTGACCGATGTGGCGGGCGTGTTCAGCCGTGTCGAGCAGGTATAGCTTTTGAGACAGGATATCCTTGAAATCGTAAATATGACGGAGCGGCGCTTTGGCTAATGCCGCTACCACCGGCTCAATGATGGCGTTGTCATTGCCGGTTTGCTTCCAGTCGAGCAGGGCGATCAAATCCCAAAAACTCTTTTCGCTCAGACCACCTTCGGCAGGCTCGTCCCGAAGCTCGATCTGAACAGAGGCATTCGGGTATTTCTCCTGCAAGTCCCTGATTCTTTCAGGGCTGATGCTGTGCAATGGGTAACGAAGGACATTGGTCATGACTGTATGGCTGTTTATGTGAGGTGAAATGAGGCTTGTTTTTGCAAATTTAAAGCATTTCAGCCGATGTGTACGAGTCATATAATCCCGTACAGTAACGATATTTCCAGTAAGATAAGGGATTTACGAGTGTTTCTTCACTTCCGGCAACGTTTCTTTTTGAAAAACCCACCCCACGCAACGTTTCCCCATTTCCACAATCTTTTCAAACCATGTAATACTCTTGAAAACTTCGTCCGTACCTTCGCCTTTTTCACCAATAGTTTCACCCGGCATGCGCATCACAACTTACCTTCTGACTTCGGTCTTTTTACTTTTGGTTAAAAACGGCGCTCTGACACAGACGCCCGATAATGCCACTCTCTTCGAGTATCGCATCACCCGCACCACCGGCCCCATCACTGTGGATGGCGAACTGGACGAGCCCGTCTGGCAAACGGCCCAACTCGCCACCGGCTTCTGGAAAAACCAGCCCGTGGACGACCAGCCCGCTACCCACGTCACCGAGGTGCGCCTCACCCACGACGGGCAAACGCTCTACCTCGCCGCTACCTGCTACGACAACACCGATTATTTTATCGAAACCCTCAGGCGGGACAGCTACGGCGGCAGCGATGAGTTTGGCTTCGTCATAGATCCGCAGGGCCAGCGGGCCAATGCCTACGGCTTCGGCGTGAATGCCTACGGAGCGCAGTCGGAGGTGCTGCTCACCAATAACGACGGTGACGACTCCTGGGATAACCGCTGGTCGAGCGCCGTGAAACGCTACCCCGACCGCTGGACCGTGGAAATGGCCATCCCCTTTAAAACGCTGCGCTTCAAGGACGGCGGAATGCGCTGGGGTATCAATTTCATCCGCACCGAACCGGGCCTGAACGAGGCCTACGCCTGGGCGAGGGTGCCCCGCCAGTTTCCCATCCACGACCTGGGCTACTACGGCTCGCTCATTTGGGATGAAGCGCCCCGCAGGCAGGGCGGCAACGTGGCGCTCATTCCCTACGCCACCGCTGCCGTGCGACAGACGCATTTGACCGAAAAAAATACCGACACGGACTTCGACATCGGCGGCGATGCCAAAATCGCCCTCTCCTCCTCGCTCAACCTCGACCTGACCACTAACCCCGATTTCTCGCAGGTGGAAGTGGACGTGCAGCAGACCAACCTCACCCGTTTCAATATTTTTTTCCCGGAGCGGCGGCAGTTTTTTATTGAAAACGGGGACGTTTTCACCGGCTTCGGCAATCCGTTCAGCGCCGAGCAGCCGTTTTACTCCCGCACCATCGGCCTCGATGCCGGGGGCAGGGCTGTGCCCATCCTCTACGGCGCCCGCCTCACGGGCAACGTCAACCCCAAGCTGCGCATCGGCGCATTCAACATCCACACCCGCAGCACGGACGACGCCACCGGACAGAATTACAGCGCTGCCACCTTCCAGCACCGCATCTGGAAACGCTCGGCGGTCAAGGGAATCTTCCTAAACCGGCAGGGCTTCGACGGCACCGACCGCATCGGCGGCGACTACGGCCGCAACCTTGGCGGCGAGTTCGAGTACAGTTCCGATGACGGGAAGTGGCAGGGCAAGGCCGGTTGGCTGAACTCCATGAAGGAAGGTTTTGATCAAAAAAACAACCACCGATACGGGCGCTTCGCCTACAACGGCACCCGCTTCCAGACCTTCCTCGAAGTGCAGAATATGCAGGAAAATTACTACTCCGACATGGGTTTCACGGGCCGCCTCGTGCAGTACAATGGCGATGGCGAACCGGTGCGGGTGGGCTTCACGCAGATCGGCAACATGCTCGACCTGACGACTTTCCCCAAGGGCGAAAGCCGGCTGAATTTTCACTGGTCGGGGCTGGAGAATTTCGTCTGGCTGAACCCTGACGGCTCCATCAACGAGTGGTACACCCGCCTGCGGCATTTTCTTTTTTTTAAAAACACGGCCCAGCTCCGCTTCCGCCTGAACAACAACTACGTGGACCTGATCTACCCCTTCGCCCTCACCGACGTGCCGCTGCCCGCCAAATCTTACAACATGTCGGAGTTCAACGTGGAGGTGCGCACCGACCAGCGGCGGCGGCTGATCCTGGAAACCTTCGTGGTGTATGGCCAGTTTTTCAATGGCACCAAACTCACCAGCCGCAGCACCGTGCGCTTCCGGGCGCAGCCCTGGGGCAACTTCAGCGTGGGCCTGGAACACAACGCCATCCGCCTGCCCGACCCCTACGGCGATCTGAACATCGTGCTGGCTACCGGCCGTCTGGAGATCAATTTTAGCAACAGCCTTTTCTGGACGACCTTCCTGCAATACAACACGCAGGCGGATAATTTCAACATCAACAGCCGCCTGCAATGGCGATTCGCCCCGATGTCGGATTTCTTTCTGGTTTACCAGGATAACTATCGCATCGAAGGCATGTTCGGCCCGAAAGACCGGGCGGTAGTGGCTAAGTTGAGTTACTGGTTTTCGTTGTAGGCGAGGGCAACCCGGATGCTGCCGGGAATGATTTTGAAAAAAAAGCGTGGCTATTCAGCCTCATCTTTCCCAGAACCGATCCTGCCAATGATCCGGATTCGCTTTTGCGTCGAGGGTTTGCAGTTTGCCCGTCAGGGCATTGAGTTTTTCTTCGGAAACAGTGCGTTGCATTTCCTGAAACAGCTCCCGCTCCTCGAAGCGGATGTGCGCTTCGAGTGCGTCCGCAATGGCAGGCAGTGTGGCAGGCAGGTCTGTATTTTTTGAAAAAAGGCGGCGCAGGTTTTCGTGTTGTTCAAGCGCAGCGGTAATCAACGGATGCTCATTACCCAGCAGCCCGAAAACGAAGGATTCCTCCTCCTGAAAATGCGAAGCCAGGTGATTTTCAAAAAAATGGTCGGCGTAGCGTTTGATGCGCTCCGGCTCGATACTTTTTTTCAGGCCCTGCCTGATTTTCCAGGAAAGGAGCAAGCCGTGATGATGATCACGGCTCAACTCCACCAATCCCGGGTGTCGTTTTAAAGGCTTGTTTGTCATACCATTTCGGTTTCAAGTTCGATGGCTTTCGGGAAAAGAATGTTGTTCTCCAGGTGGATGTGGTGATGCAGGTCCGCTTCAAACTCCTTCAATGTTTCAAAGGCGACACGGTAAGTCGTGCAGGCATCCGCCGGCGGGGTGTAGTTGTCAGAGATCGCAGCGATTTTCCGGAACCGTTCCCCTTCGTTGTCGTGCTCGTGCATCATCATACTGACGGGATTTCTCACGGTGCCGAAGGGCGGCATTTCCGCTTTGCGATTTTCAAATTTTGCGGCTACCATCTGGCGGATGACGGGGAACAGAATCATCTCTTCCTTTTTCATGTGGTTGTTGAGCTCCGTTGCCGAACCGTAAAAAAGATCCCGGATCTCGAACAACTCAGGATGCCGTTCGCCGTGGACATCGCAGAGTTTGTCGAGCCACATTTTCAGCATGGGAATTTTTTCAGCGACGTAGCGGTGGTGCTTTTTCTCGATGTAATCGGCGAGCAAATCCAGCGGGAAGGCGTTGAAATCCGGTCCGGCGGTCTGCTTTTCTTCCAGCACTTCGAGCAGTTCTTTTTCGATTTTTTCAGCGTTCAGGTTGCTGCTTTGGCAGGCATCGCTCAGGGTGCGGCCGCCTTTGCAGCAGAAATCAATACCGTGTTGGGCGAAAACAGCAGAGGCCCGGTAATTTTTTGCGACCAAACTGCCGACGGTTTCATTCAATAAAGTATTCATGATCTTGTATTTTTTATGAGTGAAAAATTAAATTCCAACTTGTCGATGCCTGCGATTTTCTTATTTCAAAAAAGTCAAACCCACCTCCACTCCCTGCGACAGTTCACTCAGGGAGGTCGTCTCCAGCATCCCCTGCAACTCATCCCTGACGCTTTTGAATTTGTGGTGAATAGGGCAGGGTCGCTCTTCCGAGCAAGCTGCAAAACCCAGCCCGCAGCCCGTGAAAATTTTGGTGCCATCGATCGCCTCCACGATCCGGGCCAACATGATTTCGCTGCTCCGTTGCCCCAATTCGAAGCCGCCGGTGTTGCCTTTTACCGAAATAAGCAGGCGATGCTTCCGGAGTTGTTGTAAAATTTTCGCCGTGAACGCTTCCGGTGAATCAATGGCGCCGGCAATATCCCGTAGGCTTACCCGGTTGCCGCTTTCACTTTCGTGGGCGATGAAAATCATGGCTTTGATGCCGTATTCACATGCTTTTGAGAACATCGTTTTTTTATTGTGAAACAAAGATAAACCAAATTGGACAAATTTGTCCGATTTGATGACAAAAGTCATTATTTTAGAAATGCTTGCAGTGGCAGATTGCGGAAATTCGGCCGGGGCCGTGAGGTTTTTAAACATAAAAACCCCGGCCACGCAGCAGGTGTAGCCGGGATTTTTATGTTTAAACCAGCGAAAAGCGGGTTGTCGGATTACCTCACTTTCCCATTTTTATTGCTATTCCTTTTTCCGGCAAAACCAATTTTGCCAATGGAATTTCTTCGTCCGTTTGCACTGAGATGGCCCGGCGGCTGACGGGGATGTCCATGGCAAATGCCTGTTCGGCGAGTGTCAGACCTTCCCACATCCAAAGCGTGGTTTTCATGCGGTCGATTTTCCATACTTCACAGTCAAGTTCCAGGACTTTTGCATCGCCGGCATGGCGACCGCCCATCGATTTCAGCATTTCGAGGCCGACTTTGACCATGTCTTTGGTGCCCCATTTGTTTGCGGCTTCCTGTACCTGCGGGCTGTCGAAGTAGGTGGCTGTTTTGGTAGCAGGGTCGTAAGCATAGCGGCGTTCTCCGTCGAGGAATTGCACCCGGTTGATTTTTTCATAATATTCGCCTACCCGGGATTCTGTCTGCTCGTAATGCGCTTCCCGCCAGCCCCAGTGGTCGAAGTAAATGAATTCAGTTCCTTTCATCGCCCCGTCGAGCCGGTAGGTAATGATGCCTTTTTCGATGCCGTAGCGTTTGAATCCGGCATCTACCATTTGTGCGGCGTTGCGGGAGTCAGCGGCATGGGCAGGGTTGCGGGCTGCTGCCGGCGCTTCACTTTCCGCTGTTGATGAAATGGCCCGGGCGGCTGCCACGGCAAGGGCTCGTTCGTCGTTCTCGTCTGTTGCGGAGCAGGCAAAAAGTGTGGTCGTAAGTGCAAAAACGATGAGGTAAAACCAGTGCGATTTCATGGAAAATAAAAAATTGTCTGAGGGAGGGCGCTGGTGGTATTGCAATTATTACGCCTGTTTTTTTAGTAGGCCGGTAAGGGACCGTTTTTCAATTGCCTAATTCTAACCCTTTGAAAAACGGTATTTTACTTGCCTACTTGCCTACTTGCCTACTCGCCTACTCCCTTGTTCGCCTACTCCAGCTTCAGCCAGAGTTCCTGGTTGCAAAGCCAGTCTCCGGATTTGCCTACCGATTCGTCGATGAGAATTCGATACTGCCGCTTTTTCAGGCGGACTTCGCTGAACAGGCGGCGGAGGGCTTTCACCCTTTTTTTGGTCAGTTTTTTACCAACGTAATTCAAGCCGGCAACGAGCGTAACACCGTCAAACCGGGATACGTTGAAAGCCACTTCTTTGAGGGAAGTGAACTGGCCGGTGACAAATTCTTTTTTCCCCAGCGTAAAACCAACGTCCGGACAATTCGTCAGGATGAGGCTTTCCAGGTCTTGGCGGCTTTTGACGGTTCGAAGGCTCATGCTGGCGTAGCCGCCTTCTTTTAATTGGAAATAGTGGGTTTTGTAGCCCGAGGTTTCCACCCTCCTGAATTTATAGGGCGGGATGCTGAGTGTGTCGGGGTTCAGCAGGGGCTCCAGTGACTGGCAGTCGATGGGAATGATGGGCGAGAGGTTATCCACCAGCAGATTGCCGTTGTAAGGCTGGGATCCGGGGGCAAACCAGGCTTCCAGCGAAATCCACGACAGCGAATCGAGGGGTTGAAAACGGAAGGTATACTTTAACCATTGCGTATGTTCGATGGCGGGTGATTCGGCAAGCAGCGATTTCTGGCCACAGGGGCTGATGCCGCCCCAAATTCTCAGAATTGCCGGTTGGCCAAAGTTCGCTGTACCGGAACCGTTTCGTTTCCGGCTGATGAATGTGGGCGAGCGGGACAGCGCCACATCGATCGAATAGCAGCGGTTTGGCTCAAGCGGTATCGATAGCTTTTGCCCAATGGACTCTACGGTACGGGTTTGCCGGACGACCATGCCCAGGTAAGTTTCTCCATCTGCCGGCAGTTGGTTGACCTTAAATTCGCCGTCGATGACCGGGTGAATATCCGGCGGCGATTCATTGCTGAATGCACAGTTGCGCCATCCGCTGGGCGTGTAGCCGTAACGGGGGTTGTCTTCGAAGGAAGGGTTGATGAGAAAAATGGCTTGCTGAGCCGCTGTTTGACCCAGCATGAAGACAAAAAAAATGAGTGCAGGGAGGCAGTGAACTGTTTTCATACCAAGTTTCTTTAAAAATAAAACGGGAGACGACTGCAAAGCCATCCCCCGTTCAGTATCTCCTAATTCAAAAATTCAATACTATCTGCCGTGGCAGTGCTTGTATTTTTTACCGCTGCCGCAAGGGCAGGGGTCATTGCGGCCGACTTTTGGATCCTGCCGCCTGATCGTTTCCTGGCGCACCGGTTGTGAAACGCCCTCAGCCGCTGCACGGGCACGGGCTGCTTCTTCCCCTTCGCCGCCGGGGCGGCTCGTGCGCATTTTACTCAAATCCGTCCGCTGCGGCTCTCGGGCCTGCTGCACCTGCTGGTTTTCCGGCATGGCAAGCATTCCCTTCGACAGGTAGGAAGTCACCTCTTCGTTGATACGGTAAATGAGGTCTTCGAAGAGTTTGTAAGCTTCCATCTTGTAAATCACCAACGGATCTTTTTGTTCAAAAGATGCCGATTGCACGGATTCCTTCAACTCGTCCATCGAGCGCAGGTGCTCTTTCCATTTGTCGTCGATGATGGCCAGCGTGACGGCCTTTTCAATGTCACGCATGATAGATTTACCCTTGGTTTTTACACCTTCCTCCAGCTCGGCAGCGATAGGCAGCATGCGGTTGCGGCCATCCGTGTAGGGAATGGCGATGCGCCGGTAACGCTGACCTTCCCGCTCGTGTACCTGTTGGATGGTTGGCAGCAAAATCTGGATCAATTGCTGCTCTTTCCGGTGGTAAAATTCGTAAAACTGCTCTTGGTAAGCATCGACGAGTTCGGCAAGTTTTCCTTCCCGGAACTCTGCGGGGCCAATTTTCGGATCGAGCCCCAGTTCTCCCATCGAATCACGGCGGAATGTGTCGTAATCGCCGTCATTTTTATGCATGGCCAGCAGGCTCTCTGTCATCGAGCGGAACATGGTGTCCAAGTCTACCTGCAGGCGCTCGCCGCTCAGGGCATTGTAGCGTTTCTGGTAGATGGCCTCCCGCTGTATGTTCATTACGTCGTCGTATTCGAGGAGGCGCTTACGGATGCCGAAGTTGTTTTCCTCTACTTTCTTCTGTGCCCGTTCGATGGACTTGGTAACCATCGAGTGCTGGATCACGTCGCCCTCCTGGTGGCCCATTTTGTCCATCAGACCGGCGATACGCTCGCTCTGGAAAAGACGCATGAGGTTGTCTTCCAGCGACACGTAAAACTGCGAAGAACCCGGGTCCCCCTGGCGGCCTGAACGGCCCCGCAACTGGCGGTCAACCCGGCGGCTGTCGTGGCGCTCCGTACCGATGATGGCAAGACCACCGACTACTTTTGCCTCGGGTTTCAGCTGAAACGCCGGCCAGAGTTCGTGCGACTCATCGAGCGTCAACTCATTCCCGGTTTCCCGCTGGCGGATGGTGTAAAAATAGCCGCCCTTGGCGCCGCTGTCTTTTTTCACATTGACCACGTCGAACAGGGTAGGCGGAGCGAGCTTGATGTCCGTACCCCGGCCCGCCATGTTGGTGGCGATGGTAACGTTACCATGTCCTTTTTCATCCTGATGGCCGGCACGTGCAACGATGGATGCCTCCCGTTGGTGCTGTTTGGCGTTCAGTACTTCGTGGCTCACGCCCCGCATACTGAGGAAGCGGCTGAGTTTTTCAGATACATCCACCGAAGTCGTACCCACGAGCACGGGGCGTCCGGCTTTGCTCAGTAGTGAAACTTTATCGACAACGGCGTTGAATTTTTCCTTGGCGGTCTTGTAAACTTCATCCTCGTTGTCTTCCCGGATGACGGGAACGTTGGTCGGAATGGTGGAAACGTCGAGTTTGTAAATGTCCCACAATTCCTTGGCCTCCGTTTCGGCAGTACCGGTCATACCCGAAAGTTTGTGGTACATCCGGAAGTAGTTCTGCAGCGTTACGGTAGCGTAGGTTTGGGTGGCTTCGCCAACTTTTACGTTTTCCTTGGCTTCCAGTGCCTGGTGAAGTCCGTCGGAGTAGCGGCGGCCTTCCATCATACGGCCGGTTTGCTCATCCACGATTTTCACTTCGCCGTTCATCACGATGTATTCTTCATCTTTTTCGAACAGCGTGTAAGCCTTCAGCAGCTGGTTCATGGCGTGCAGACGTCCTGATTTCACGGCATAATCCTGCGAGAGTTTAATTTTAGCCTGTTCTTTTTCCTCTTTTGTCAACTCCTCGTTGTTGTCAATTTCCACCATGCTGGCGGCGATGTCGGGCATGATGAAAAAGTTGGGGTCTTCCTTGCCCTTGGCGAGCCATTCAGCGCCGTAATCGGTGAGTTCAACCGAGCGGTTTTTTTCATCGATGGTGAAAAGCAGCGGTTCGTCGACGAGGTGCATATTTTTGGAATTCTCCTGCATGTAGAAGTTTTCCGCTTTTTGCAAAAGTACTTTCACACCTTCCTCACTGAGGAATTTAATGAGCGGGCGGCTCTTCGGCAATGCCCGGTGTGCCCGGAGCAGTGACATGCCCATCTCGCCCTCGTCGTAGCCGGTGTCGCCTTCGGCAAACAGTTTCTTGGCTTCGGCGAGGTAGTTGTTGGCAAGTTTTTGTTGAGCGGCCAACAGTTTTTCCACCTCTACTTTCAGCTCTTTGTACTCCATTTCTTCGTCGCCGGCGCCAACCGGGCCGGAGATGATCAGTGGCGTCCGGGCATCGTCGATCAAAACGGAGTCCACCTCATCGATCATGGCGAAGTGGTGCTTGCGCTGCACCATTTCATCAAGCGAACGCACCATATTGTCACGCAGGTAGTCGAAGCCGAATTCGTTGTTCGTACCGTAAGTAATGTCGCAGAGGTAGGCTTTGCGACGGGATTCAGAGTGCGGGCGGTGCTTGTCGATGCAGTCGATAGTCAGAAACAGGAATTCAAAAATGGGCCCGATCCACTCACTGTCACGCCGGGCAAGGTAGTCGTTCACCGTAACAACGTGGACACCTTCGCCGCTGAGGCCGTTGAGGTAGGCGGGCAGCGTGGCCACGAGCGTTTTACCTTCTCCCGTCTGCATTTCGGCGATTTTACCTTCGTGAAGCACGGAACCACCAATGAGCTGTACGTCGTAGTGCACCATGTTCCAGGTGATTTCGGCGCCGGCGGCTGTCCATTGGTTTTTCCAGATGGCCTTGTCGCCTTCAATTTTGACGTAACTCTTGGAAGGGTTGGCTGCCAGGTCCCGGTCATGGTCAGTGGCGGTGACGGTGATGGTGGAATTTTCCTTAAAACGGCGTGCCGTTTCTTTCACCACGGCGAAAGCTTCGGGGTGTATTTCTTTTAAAATTTCTTCGAGATGCTTGTCCCGTTCTTTTTTCAACTCGTCCACCTCTTTGAAGAATTCTTCTTTCTGGTGGATGTCCTCAGTTTCCTTCGCCTGCTCACGGATGGAGCGGATATCTTCGTCGATGCCTGCAAGGTGGCCGGCGATGCGCTCCCGGAATTCACGGGTTTTGTTGCGAAGCTGGTCGTTGGTAAGGTCGTGCAACTTCTCCCATTCCTCGTTTACGGCGTCTATGAAGGGGGCGTATTTATCGTAATCTCTTTCGTGTTTTGACTTAAAAAGTCCTTTGAATATTCCGAGCATAATTTATGGATTTCGCATTAGGTGTTTCAGATTCTGGATTTGAGATATCAGCATTGGAAGCCGTGATCTGCAATTCGAAATCCGAAATCAAAAAAACGGGTGCAAAGATAGCAATATGGAAAGGTTAAGTGGGATGGGATTTTTGTTCACAATTCGTACCGGAAGAGAATTTCTGACGGGGTGTCAGGTTTTTCAGCTAAAAAAGGAAGGAATGGCAGGGAAATGGCCGAAATTAAAACAGCATTGACGCTTGTTTGGCCGTCAATGCTGTTTTACCCGATTTTAAAAAATTCAGGGCCGGTTCACGGTTCGGTTCCGGCGCCGGTCGTATCCGTGGCGGAAGGGGCCTTGCGGAACATGCTTTCCGGGATGGCAGTTCCAGGCATCCGGAGCGTACAAGCCGGAGAAGGAATAAATGACTTCCTGCGAAGGGTCAAGTACACTGATGTCATTGCCCGGGTTGGCATTAACCGAGTTAGGTACCTTGTTAAACGGATCATCAAATCCGATCAGGTACAGCGAGTCAGGGCATGTATTTTCTCTGATTGCGAAGGTGAAAAGCAGCGTTTCTTCGCCTGCCACAAACTCCATCGGCGGATCGGCAGAGATGAATCCGAACGAGATGTAGTCTTTTCCCGGATTCTCAAGGGGCGAGCCCACGAAGGCGTTTTGCGCCCAGGTGCCGCTGAAGGATTTCAGTTTGTGAAACTGAGATCCGGCATCCGCCACGAGCGTCACCTGTCCGGAGCCGATGATGAGATAGCTCGAGGGTGCTATGTTTTTTTCAGGGGTCGCAAAAACGCCCCAGGCAAGACTGTCGGGCAGCCATTGAAGCTTGAATTGGATTTGTGCAGATGAGTTTGTTTCAAAAAACAAAAGCAAGAACAGTACGATGCTGCACAGGTTAATTGAGCGGGACATGGCTTGAAATTTTTAAACACTCGGGGGGCGTTTAACAAATAAATTGCGAGGTCAAAAATGCAAGTTTAGTGCCAGATAGATCGGCTGATTACCCGACTTGAGCTTCGGGTAGCCGAAGAGTCGAACAATCATTTCACCAAATCCCCTTTCAAACGCATCAGTTCGGTCTCTGCCACCTTGGCATTGTAGCGGGCAGCAATGAGGCGGTTGTATGCGTCTTCGAGGCTTTTTTGTGCTTCCCGCAATTCGAGGTAAGTGGAGACGCCCTGCCGGAATCGCTCCAGCGCAATGACCACATTTTCCTTGGCCAGTTCAATGTTTTCCTCTTCCAACTGGAGAGCCTGTTTTTGATAATCGTAATCCCGGAAGGTGTTGCGCAGCGTGGCGTCAATTTGGGTGCGGCGGTCGGCGTAGGCCAATTGCAGGTATTCGATGTTGATTTGCGCCTGTTCGATATTTCGTTGAACGAGCCGGTTGTTCAGGATGGGAACATTGGCCGTGAGGCCAAAATTCAGTCCGTTGGAGCGGCTGATGAGCGGCTGAAATGGGTTGACAACTGTCTGGTTATCAAGGCGGTTGAAGTTGTACGCAGAATTGAATGACAAGGTAGGGTAACGGTCCGCTTTGTTTTCTTTGAGGGTGAGCTGAGCGATTCCGATGTTTCGCTGAGCAAGTATCAGTGAGGGGTTGGAGGAAGCGATGTTGTTTTGAATTTCGCCCAAATTCAAATTCGGATTAAACGGAATTTCTTCTTCCACATTGAACTCCTCCGGCAGCTTCATACCGGTGAGTTGGTTAAGCTGCTCCTTCAGCTGGGCAATGAGCGTCATTTGCTGTAACTGATTCGCTTTTTGGGCGTTCAGATCGACCCGTGCCTGCAGGAGTTCGGGTTTGCTGCCGAGGCCGGTGGAGAGTTTCCGCTCCGCTACTTTCACCCGCTCCTCGCTGACGGCCATCTGCTCCTCGATGGCTTTGAGCTGCTGCTTCTGACGGACGATGCTGTAGTAATTGTTGGTGACATCAGCGACGGTATTGACAACCTGATTTTTGATATTGACATCTCCGAGCCGGGCAATTTCCTCGATTTTTTCCTTCGTTGTAAACATCTTCATCCCGTCGAAGAGGGTCCAGTTCAGGTTGAGCGAGCCGCTGATGTTGTTGGCTTTCACGCCTGAGGCTTCTCTCACATTGCCGTCCTGAAATTCCTGACGCTGATTATTGTTGTTCCAAACCGTGCCCACGGTGGCGTTGATCCGGGGCAGGAAAGCGCCGTTGGCGTAGGCCACGTCGATGGCTGCGGCGGCCGAGTCATTTCTGGCGAGCAGGATGCCGTAGTTGTGCTCAAGTGCGGCTGCAAGCGCAGCTTCGTGGGTGAGCAGGGGCTGGCAAAATGCTTTTTCGGATGGCAAAGTCAGCAACAGGACGATTGCCAGTGCGGGTATAAATTTTAACATCGGAAAATTATTTAAAAAGAGGTAAACGCCCCAGGCGCCTCAATGGCTCAAGCGTACGGAAATTATTTCTTGAAAAATCAGAAAAAACGCCTGCTAACTTCTCAATGCTTCCACCTCTTCCACCGTTTTTGGGACCGGGTTACCGAGTATCCGGTGGCTATTTTCTGTGATCAAAACGTTGTCTTCGATTCGAACGCCTCCGAAGCTGCGCCAGTCGTACAGCTTATCGTAGTTGATGAAATCAGCGAACTTGCCCTCGCTGCGCCACTGGTCGATCAACTCCGGAATGAAATAAATGCCCGGTTCGACGGTCAGCACAAAACCTGGTTCCAGCGCCCGGCCCAGCCGCAGGTAGGCCGTACCGAAAAGTTTGCTTCGCTGCACATCGTCCGAATAGCCGACGTACTGCTCGCCGAGGTCTTCCATGTCGTGAACATCCAGCCCGATCATGTGCCCCAGGCCATGCGGAAAAAACAACGCATGAGCGCCCTGCTCCACCGCCGCATTCAGGTCGCCCTTCATCAGCCCGAGGGATTTCAGGCCTTCGGCCATGCGGCGGGCTGCAGCCAGATGGACGTCCATGTAAGTCAGGCCGGGTTTGAGCGACTCAATAGCGGAGACCTCGGCATCGAGAACGATGTTGTAAATATCTTTTTGCCTTGCCGTAAATTTTTTATCGACGGGGCAGGTGCGGGTCAGGTCGCCGGCGTAGTGCATGGGCGTATCGGCGCCATGATCGCCCAGCAGCAGCTGGCCGCTTTTCATTGTGTTGCCGTGGTAGTGGTTGTGAAGTGTCTGACCGTTCACGCTGAGGATGATGCCATAGGCAATATCGCCGCCCATGCCTTTGGCAATGCCCTGGGCAATACCTGCCATTTCCGATTCTTTTTTGCCGGGGGCAGCTGCTTTCATGACTGCCACATGCATGGCGCCGGAAATATTGACTGCTTTTTCCATTTCAGCGATCTCTTCCTCCGATTTGTGGGAGCGCTGCGCAACGATGGCTTTGATCAAACTGACCGATGCTTTTTCATTTAACTGGCCGAATGGAATCCCCAGCATTTCATGCAGAAAGATCATGTTGTCGTGCCGGTAAGGCGGGGTGAAATGAATCGGCCGCCCTTTTGCTGCAGCGTTTTTTAAGAAATTCAGCAAGTCGTTGAAGGGAAGGACTTTCGATACGCCCACCTGTGCAGCCCGGTCGGCGATGGTAGGCTGAGGGCCGGTCCAGACGATGTCTTCCATGGTCAGTTCATCGCCGAAGACGATGTCCTCATTTTCCTCCACGTCGAGTACACCGGCGAGGCCGGCCTGGTCGAGGGCAAAAAAGTAGAGGAAATTACTGTCCTGCCGGAAGTGGTAGGTGTTGGCTTTGTAATTCATGCCCACTTCATTGTTGCCAAGCAGCAGGATGATGCCGTTGCCTACGTCTTTGCGCAGGCGGTTTCTTCGCTGGGTATAGGTCTCTTTTGAAAACATTTTCTTGAAAAATAAATGGTGAATGGATAGGGTGATGCCGGTTTAAACGTCGATCGAGTCGTACACGATCACTTTGCTCCACAAGTGGGAATATTCTTCTACAAATTTCAGGTGAATGGGGTCGACCTGGTAGGCATCCTGGGCAGCTTTGTCTTTGAAAACATTCAGCCAGGAGATGGAAAACGAGCCATCTACTACATCACGGCTGGAGCCGGCGGTGACGCCAATGTGGTAACTCTTGATGGTTTTGATGGCGGTGAGGGTTTTCAGACCTTCCACCAGTTTTGCTTTGTCGGCTTCGCTGTCCGGGTTTTTTAACCAGAAGTAAACCTGATGAATGAAAATATTTTTCATTTTTTTAGCTTTCGACATTTCCTGAATCCCGCCTGTCAACGGCAGCAAGGCTGCTGTACCGGCGGCAGTTTTGACGAAGTTTCTCCTTGATTGTTTTTTCATTTTTTAAAATTTTGAAGCAAACATTTTTAAAATAACGCTACCACTCTGCGATCTCTCCGATGCCGGAATTTCGCCTTCGGCAAATCATCCGTCAGCCTTTTTTGATCAATTTTTCTACTGCGTAAAATCTTCCCGCTGTATCGCTGACCCTCACCCAGTAAACCCCGGGCGGCAATCCGGCGGTGTTCATCCGGTGTGAAAGCACGCCTCCGTTTGTCTGTATTGTTTCCGAACGTACAGCTCTGCCCATCGTGTCGAAGAGGGTTGCCATTGCTTCCGATCCGGCTGGCAAGACTGCCTGAATGGTGAAAATATCTCCGGCCGGATTCGGAAAAATGGTCAGATCAACTTGCTGCGCTTCGAAATCGGCTACGGCTGTGGCTACCGGTAAGGTGCCCATTGCGAAAGCATAATCGCCCGGCAGCAGCGTGTCAATTCGCATGAAACCGGACGTTCCCCCGATTGCCTGCTGTTTGTAAAACGGATATTTCAGCCAGGGCGTCGCTGCATCGGGCCGCCAGACGAGCATGAGCAGGCTGTCGTCGGCTACGCTGAGCAGGTCGTAGTCAAAATCGTTGGTATTGTTGCCTTTGTAGGGCAGAAAAACCCGGGCTTTGAATCCGTCGGGAATGATGCCACCATAGCGCCAGTAGTGGGTGCCTGACATGACGACGCCGTTGGGGTTCGGCTCGATCGGGTCGGGCGCTCCCCAGTAGTGTACGAAGCTGACGAGCGCAGAATCCGGCACTTCGAGGGCCTTGAAATTGACGAGTTCGCAGTACGGCAGCGTGATGTCGCCGGGCGATTTTACCACAGTGCGGCTTTGCATGCGGGCGAGGTTCAGTGTATTACCGTCGTTGAGGATTTGCCAGGCCGGCTCGAATGGGATGGTGAGTTCCACCTCTGAAAACTCGCCGGACACCATGATCGTGGCGCTATGCGTATTCCAGTTTTCATCAAAAAAAGTAATCTCCAGCGGCACGTTCGTGTGGAAGTGCGGCGCTGCCCGAAGTTTCTGCTGTACGTAAACAGTCGCCTTCCAGTCTTCCGGAATGGCGGTAGGTTCAATTTTTACCGAATCCAGTTCGTAGAGTGCGAAGCCGGGGCTGAAAATCCAGTCGTTGAAAAACGAGGTCATGTCCACGCCTGTCGAGACGGTGAGTTGATCCCTGAATTGCGTTGCATCAATGGACTGGTACAGAAAATTCTCGAGGACGGAAGTCATTCCTTTTTGAAAAAGGGTATCGCCGAGGTAACCCCGCAGGTTGTGCATGTTGGATGCGCCTTTATTATAGGTATGCGTGCTGTAGGTGTGTTCGTAAGGGATGCCTGACAGCGGCCAGAACCCGTTGTCGTCGAGGTGAGCCTGCCGCAGGACGATGTTGTAGTGGTTGTCTTTTACCTGTTTCACAAAAGCTTCTTTCCCAAACACCGCTTCGGTGAAAAGGTGAGCACTGTACTCGGCATTGCCTTCTTTGATCCACATGTCGGATGGACAGCTGAGGGTGGTCATGTTTCCCCACCAATGGTGACCCAGTTCGTGTGCCATGAGGCGGTTCATGTTAAACGTCGGGCCGCCGCCGATGATAAAATTGGGGTAGGCCACCAGCGTGGAATGTTCCATTGCTCCGGCGGTGGTCATCACGTAGCCTACCTGCCCCCAGATATATGGGCCGAACCACGCTTCGAGGTTGTCAACGGCGTCGCCAAGGTAAGTGAAAGCAGATTTCATGTTAGTCGTGTCGGCGGGTTTGCCGACCAGCAGCATCGGGTAAGTACCGTATGCGCCGGTATGCGTTTGGTGGACTTCGGCGTAATTTGAAGCCGCTACGCCGACAAGGTAGGTGGGAAGTGGCTGCGACATGCGGTACTGGCGGAGTGTTTCGCCGCCGCCGAGATCTATTTCACCCAGAAAGTCGCCGATGGCGTAACCTTTCCTGCCGTCGTTGGTGATGATGTTGATATCGTAAGTAGCCCGCTCGACGAAGTTGTCGAAGCAGGGGTGCCAGCTGCGGCCGAAGTTGTAGGGATTGGACGAGAGCCCGATGCCCAGGTTGTACCCGATGTTGTTTTCAAAAACAAAGCCGCCGAAGCCGCTGGGGTCGGCGGTTGGCTGGCCCCGGTAATACACCACGACTTCCTCTACCTCTCCGGGATTCACCGGTTGGCTCAGGTGAATGTTGACCAGCAACCCGTCGTAGTCGAAATCGAGTTGTGTGCCTTGCCAGGTCACGGAGTCGATGGTCAGATTCAGCAGATCAAGCGGCAGGATTTCAATGCCGTCATCTTTGGCGGTGAAACTGACTTCGCAGGAAGCTTTGATAATTTTTTGCGAAAAACCGGTCAGGTCGAGCGAGATGGCGTAGTTCAGGATATCGATACTGTCGCTGCGGGCGTTGCTGCCGCAGGTAAGTAAATCATCTTCAGGGATTGATTGAAATGAAGTTTTATGTTTGTAAAAATGGCAACCCTGGAAGTGAAGGTCGTCCCAGTCCTGAGGTTGTGCCCGGAGGAAAGCTCCCGCAAAAATAGGGATGATCAAAAGGAAAAAGCGTAGTGTTTTGGTCATGTCCGATGTTTTAAAAAAGTCGAACTGCCAAATTAGCTTACCCTGTTGAGCGTGCAAAAATTTTTACCTGTTTTCTTGGTCTAAAGATTTTTCCGGAAAGTTCGGAAGCTGGAAGTTCAAGAGGCCCAACCGTTGGCTGTCCTCTTGAACTTTTGAGTTTTGAACTTAAAAATTACTTGGGCAACAGCACTTTGTCGATCACATACACCATGCCGTTGGAAGCTTTCACACTTCCTAAAACATTGGCGTCGTTGATCATCATTTTGTCGCCATCTTTTTTGATGGTGGCTTTTCCGCCGTTAGCCATGCCCAGCGTCATTCCGTCCTGCAGCATAAAATCAGTCAGGGCTGAGGTGGTTACGTGGTACTTGAGAATGTTGGACAAATCACCTTTTTTCTCCGGTTTCAAAAGTCCTTCGACAGTGCCTGCCGGCAGTGCTTCGAAAGCAGCATTGGTCGGTGCAAAAACGGTGAAAGGCCCGACATTGGCCATTGCGTCAACGAGATCAGCAGCCTGGAGCGCTGCAACCAGCGTGGTGTGATCGGGCGAATTGACTGCCACTTTGACGACGTTAGGCTCAGAATTTTCCTCGACAACGCTTGCCTGACCGCCGCCGGTAGCAGGCTGTTCTGTCGACGCCGCAGCTTTGTTTTCTGAACTGCCTGACTGGCAAGACGTTATACTGATGAATAGTCCAATCATCAGAATACCAATGGTTAAAAGTTGACTCTTCATAAGCGATAAAATTTTAAAATTTTTCATGATCAAGAATTTCGGATGAAATTATCTTAATTTGAATCATTCGCCTGATGACATTCCGCAGGCCCCAAAATGACTTTTGTCAATTTGCCACAATGCTGATAATTGTCATCTTGCAGCCTTGAGTATGGTCATTATGCTGAGCTCAGAGAGTGGCTAATTTGGAAGTCTAAATACATGACCATGGCACTTAATTTTGATCAATATTCAGCCAAAGGCAAAGAGTTTTTGAAAAAAGCCTCCGAAGCCATGCAGGTTGAATACGACGACAAGGTGGCAGGCCGCATCATCCGGGCTGTATTTCATGCGCTTCGGGATCAGCTGTCGCCGGAGGAGAACCTGCAGCTCCTCGCCCAACTACCAACGTTGCTGAAAGGCGTGTACGTGGAAGGTTGGAATTTTTCTCCCAAACACCGTATCCATCACGCTGCCGACTTTTTTAATGAGGTGAGAAGCCGCCTCGGAGCCACCGCTGCTCATGATCTGGGCAACGATGAAATGGCAAGACGGCGCATAGCCGGTGTTTTTGAAGCAATGTCCGCTTATGTTTCCGCAGGTGAAATGGAAGATGTAAGTTCGCAGTTACCGAAAGATTTGAAAACCCTGATCCTGCCAAAACAGGAAACTCATCTTTTCTGAAACCAGGATTGCAGGGAGTATTTTTTAACGACCCGCCGGGGAAGTAAGGGAGATTTGTACTCCTCTTTTTACCGGCCTTAAAAATGAAAAACTATATGACCAGCCAAATCCAATTCGTGAGTATGAAAAATAATGACCGGCTTGAAGTTTTTATTCTTGAAAAGCTGGAGAAACTGGAAAAGAGATACGAGTGGATTATCAACGCTAAAGTGTTTATCAAACTCGAACCCTTTAAAGACAACGCCATCAAAGACAAAGTTTGTGAAATTGAGCTAAGTGTGCCGGGACCCAATATTTTCAACAAAACCTACGCTGAGAGCTTTGAAGCGGCCATCGCCGAAGGTTTTGCCGATATGGAAAAACTTCTTCGCAAGCACAAAGATAAAATGTATAAAAGCGTTCGCTAAAGTCCATTTCCGGCGAATAGCTACGTGGCAACCCAGCCCGGAATTGCAAACTGGGGGAGCCTCTTTCCTGGTTTGAAATTCCCGGCTGCCGTTGATTTATTCTGGTATTTCACCCAATAAAAATCATGCGGATCAGGGAAAACGGCAGTTCGAACGAGCTTGCTGAGCTTGCCGGAGCTTGCTTTGTCGTAATACCGGTGATTGGGTTGGCCGAATTAGCCAATACCTTTTTTAGATGAAAAACTAATTTTGCAGGCATATCCCGCTATTTTTTTCGGCGAAAAAACAATTCCCCAGTTTACGGATTTACCAGTTTATGAAAAATAACAACGCTACACCATTCGACCTCATCATCATCGGTGGCGGGCCTACCGGCCTTGCCGTCGCCATCGAAGCGGAAAAACAAAAACTCAACTACCTCGTGCTGGAAAAGGGCGTGCTGGTCAATTCCATTTTTCGTTTCCCCACGAACATGACCTTTTTTTCCACCTCGCTCAACCTCGAAATCGGCGACGTGCCCTTCATCTCGCACGTGGACAAACCGACCCGAAAGGAGGCGCTCGAATACTATCGCCGTATTTTCGAAAGCTGGAAACTGAAGGTCAGATTTTATGAAGAAGTGCTCGGTATGGAGCGGCAGCCGTCCGGTTTTTATGAAATAACAACTTCGAAAAATACCTATCGGACACGGACCGTCACCGTAGCCACCGGTTTTTACGACAAACCCCGGCTGATGCACGTGCCGGGCGAAGATTTACCGAAGGTGAAACACTTTTACGATGAGGCACACCCCTACGTCGGACAGAAAGTACTCGTTGTCGGCGCTGCCAATTCAGCTTGTGACGTGGCGCTGGAAACGTTTTACAAAGGCGCCAAAGTCACGATGGCGATCCGGGAAGAGGGCATTTACGAAAAAGTAAAATACTGGATTCGGCCCAACATTGAGAACCGTATCAAGGAAGGCAGCATCCGGGCATTTTTTAACACAACGGTGAAAGAAATCCGCCCGCACGAAGTGCTGTTGCAAACGCCGGACGGCCAAGTGACGCTGGAAAATGACTTCGTGCTGGCCATGACGGGCTACCAGCCGGACTATGAATTTTTGTCAAAAATCGGCATCGAATTTCAGGATGACAAAGACCGGACGCCGGTGATGAACGAGGAAACTTTCGAATCAAACCTGCCGAACGTTTACCTCGCCGGCGTTGTGCAGGCAGGGCTGAACACCAGCAAACTTTTCATCGAAAACACCCGGCATCACGGGGAGCGGATTGTGGGAGAAATTTTAGTGAGTAGGCCGGTAGGCGAGTTGGGGGGGTGGGGACTGTTGGGGCGGTTTTTTAAGGGTGGTTGTGAGGGAGTTGTAAAAAGGGCCCAG
>JASBVF010000009.1 GCA_030147525.1 Bacteroidota bacterium | reverse complement strand
GAACTGGATTTTTGTAAATCCGGTCGTTGCGCTGAATTGACGATCTGTTTTGACATTTGTAAATATGGTGCTCATAGCTCGTTTTTGAAGCAAAAATACAACGATTGATTCTCAACGAGTTATGCCCCAACAAGTCTAATGGTGTGATGTCGTCCTGTGGTGTGTTGAAGGGTAGCGGGAACGGATTGCCAAACGTACCGTCCCTTTCGATGACCGAGCACCAGATATCCATGCCCCCCTGCCCTCCGGGCCGGTCAGAAGCGAAGAAAAGCACCTCTTTTTTCAGGGACTTATCATATCCGGCAGCCGGTTGAGTGCTCGTAAATCCTTCCATGATCACGTTGCGAGGCAGGCGCCTGGGCGCAGTCCAGTCTCCTTCGTATTTTCTTTCACGATAAAAAATCTGACAGATGTGTTCGCCGGGAGAATGATCTTGACAAATGGTGAAGTACATCCTTCTGCCGTCAGCCGTCAGCGACATGTGGGATGAGTGGGCGTCCTTTCTGTCTGTATTTTCAGGGATGAGCTTAGCCGGGTCATCCTGAATGGCAGCGTAGATTCTGGTAACGGGTTTTGACTTCGGAGTTTCCTGCCAGGAGGAGGAGAAGTAAAGTTTGTCGGCATACCGCAGCGGGGCAAAATCCGGGTGGGCTGTATTAATATTTTCGCCCAGATGGACTACTTTGATCCTTGATGCATTTCCGATACTTTCCTTTGCCTGCAGGCAGTTTTTAAGGTCAATTTTTGCTTTTTGGTAAATCAAATCACTGGTGTCGGCGTGCGCATCTAAATATTTTTTATACAAATGAGCTGCCTGGCCATACTTACCCTGGTCTTTTTTGACGTTGGCGGCATGAAGGATCGCACTTCCGTTGAGGTTGGTTTTCAGCGAATCGGGCATTTTATTAAAAATGCTTTCAGTTACTTTGAAAATACTCAGCTGATGTGCACTCAGCTTTTTCGTCAGCAGGTCATCAATTTGAAGCCCCTGATCTTTGTAAGAAAGCATCAGCTGATTAGAGGCGGATGAGTAGTCGTAAAGCCTCAACGTTTCATTCGACTGCCGTGCATAGGCGTGAAGTGATTGCCCGGGCATGTGGAAAGCCATAAACAGGATAACAGTGATGGCTGTAAAGTGTAGCTTTGGGTTGTTCATAGTTGTTAATCGGTTCCCTTCGTGTACTTAAGATTGTTAATGAATCATTTGCCTCCCAAGGATTTGTATGGTCGGGGTCTACTGCTTTCACAGCTAAAAAGGCTAATTAGCGAAAGTTTTCGGTTCGCTATGTTATTCATTTGGGTAATCAGGATTTGATTCAATTTGAAATTGCACAGCATCCGGAAGCTACGCGGCTATCGCATTTCATGCAGGTTGATAGCCCGGTTGCAAGTCCGTTTGCCAAGAGGTATTTTTTATGCTGAAATCTGATATCTGAGTTGGAACATCACACAATTGAAGGCGTATGTTGGCGGCAAAAGTACGATTGCCGCCAGCTACGCCTGTCAACTCCTTGTAAAGATTCGATGGCGAATCACAGGGCTGAGAATAGTGGGTAATCCGGGCATGAAAGCCCAGCGGTATGAATAATAGATAATCTGTACGCACGTTGTGTGTAGTCGTCACTCGATTCAAGGTTTACCTGTTTTTGCTTTTCTCCAAATAGTTTAAAGCTAAGGCACCTGGTCTTTGTTTCGTGTTTAGATATGCCGGGCTGTTGTTTCTTTAGGTAAGGTCAGAGGTGGTAAGTTTTCAAATAGGTATGAACAGAATAAATCTGTTTTTGGACTGCAAAGTTAAGCATCACCGGGTTAAATCGTAGGCAAGTATGGGGCTTTCTTACTCAATATTCAAAAAGTTGCTAATATTTTTTAAAAGCTAATAAATTTAATTTTTCTGCTAATTGATGGGGATTTCGGCGGCTTGCAGTTTCTGAATTGCTTGATTTTTAACCGGATATTTTCTGTGTAATTTTGAAATGGCAGGACAATCCGCTTGTTTTCAGTTGTTTACAGTTGTTCGTGGGCAAATATTTTGAAAAAACGATATGCTGCGCACCATTGGGAATTTTAATCAATAATGACCCCACCTTTCATCACCAGTTTAACATCCCGGAGTTGGCGCATATCGCTGGCGGGATTGCCTTTCACCACAATTAAATCGGCGAGTAGCCCGGGTTTCACTGATCCCAGCTTTTTACTCAGGTCAAATATCTGTGCATTTACCGACGTCACCGAACGCAAAACTTCCAGCGGTTTCATGCCGTATTCCACCATCATTTCCAACTCCCGCACATTGTCACCGTGGGTGAAAACGCCCACATCGCCACCGGCGCAAATCGTGACGCCGGATGCAAGCGCTGCTGTAAAACTTTTCCGCTTCTCCACGATACGTGCCGGCTCCGGCTGGCTGCTTTTCTGCCAGCCACGGTATTGTGAAATGGCATTCCCTGCCGCCAGGGTTGGGCAGAGTGCCACACCTTTTTCTTTCATCAGTTGAAATACTTCAAGTGTGCCTCCATCGCCATGTTCGATGGTTTTCACCCCTGCAAGGGTCGCCCGCCGCATTCCTTCCGGTGTGGACGCATGCGCCACCACCGGGCGGCCCGAACTGGCTGCCGTTTCAACCATTAAACGCAATTCCTCCACTGAAAAAGTGGGCATCGCCTCCCCGTTCGGCCCCCAACGGTAGTCGGCGTATACCTTCACGATGTCCACCCCGTTGCCAATTTGCCGCCGCACGACTTTGATCAAATCGTCCACTCCATCAGCTTCCTCGGCGCCGAGCGGCACCTCTACGTGCGGGGCGAAACCCTTCGGGCCGTAGCTGCCGGTCGCAACGATGGCAGGGCCTGCAACGAGCATCCGAGGCCCTGGAATGACGCCTTTTTCAATGGCTTTTTTGAGCCCCACATCGGCGTAGCCGGCGCCCTCCGAGCCGAGGTCACGCACGGTGGTGAAGCCTGCCCGCAGCGTATTTCGGGCATGGACGGTAGCTCTGGCAACCCGCTCGGCCTCGCTTTCCACGAGCACCTGATCGTTCCAGGAGGTTTCGTTGTAGGGATGGAGCAGCAGGTGGGAATGGCCTTCGATGAGGCCTGGCAGCAGCGTGCAGCCGGGCAATGGGAGCACTTCAGTTCGGCGGTCGCCGGGTAGTTTGATGCTGTTTTTTGGGCCGGCGGCAGCGATTTTTTCACCGTCTATGAGTACGGCCCAGCCCTCGTGCATGTTTTCACCGTCAAAAACCCGATCGGGTTCGAGGAGGTAGAGGCTGGCAGGCTGTGTTTTACCCAAAAAAATAAATATGGAAAAAAACAATAGTGTGAGCCATGCGCATCGGTGGTATTTTTGCGTTGTCATGTTCTGAATGGTTTGTCATGCCTTGGGTATCTGTGGATTTGAGGGAAAGTCCTACTCTGAATTTTGTTCTTCTTCAGGTTGTATCCAGCCTCCAAACCCATTGAACTTCAAGAGCCTCTGAAACCAAAAGTCGAGAAATTTTATAAAACGCAAACTTTACAGCCCGATGAAAAATCATTTTTTACTGCTCGTTTTCGGGTGGATGTCGCTTTCAACGGCCGTCGCCCAGCCTCTTTCACTTGAAAACTTTCTTCGTCAAAATAATCTCCAGGCCAGGTCCACGCCCGATGGTTTGCACTACCTCGCAAACAGTCCCGGCAGTGGTATTTCACCCAAAGACGGCGACTACGTGCTGATCCGGTACAAGGCCATGCTGCTGGACAGTACGGTGTTCGACGAGTCGGAGGCAGGCAATCCGTTCGTTTTTCAGGTAGGCAACCGGGAGGTCATCAAGGGCCTCGACCAAGGTGTTCAACTGATGAAAATGGGTGGGAAAACCACGCTTTTCATTCCTCCTGTGATGGGTTATCAGCAGTACGGGGTTGAGGGTTCGGTACCGCCAAACAGTCCGTTGATGTACGAGGTGGAGTTGCTCGACGTAATGGATTTTGACCAGTACGACCGCTACATGCGGGAGCTGGAGGAGCGGGAACGGGCGGAGTTTGAACATCAAAAGAAATCGCAATTCAATACGGACGTCCGCCTCATCGAGGAGTATGCCGCTGCCAACCAATTGCGCACGAAACGAACACCTTCCGGCCTCAGCTACGTCATCACCAAACCTGGCAAGGGCGCTCCCGCAAAAAAAGGTAATCGGCTGAAAATCAATTACGAAGGCTATTTTTTAGATGGAAATTTATTTGAAGCTTCCGAGAAGCCATTCGAGTTTACGCTTGGTGGCGCCAGCGTGATTCAAGGCTGGGAAGAGGGGCTGCAATTTTTCAATAAAGGCAGCGAAGGCTGGCTGCTGGTGCCTTCCAAACTGGCCTACGGCCCGGTGCCGGTTGGTAAAATCCCTGCCAACTCGGTGGTCATTTTCAAAATAAAAGTGCTGGAAATTCTCTGATAATCCTACCACTTGCCGTTGAGCGCCAGCACTTTGATTTCCAGGCGCTGGTTGAATTGATGTTCCTCCGTGCTGCAAGGCACGTCGTTTTTGCAGTGGTTCAGTGGCAGGGTTTCGCCGCAGGCTTTGATGGCGATGCGATCTTTTGAAATACCTTCCTTGACGATGTAGTCAAGGGCAATCTGAACCCGGTTTTGCGAGAGTTCGAGGTTTGCCTCGTCGATGCCGAGTGCTTCGGTGTGAGCGCTGAGCTCGATTTTCAGTGAGGGATACTGACGCAGCAAATCCACGAGCTTGTCGAGCATGGTGGATACACGAGGTGTCAGTTGCCAGATGTTGGGGTCGAAAACGGCATTGTCGAGCCGGAAGCGTTCGCCGGAAATCAGCGTTTCACTTTCCAGTTTTTGGATGAAATCGCTGAACGAGGCGAGGTCTTTCGGGGCAGGGTTTTCTATCGGAGCGAGCACTTTTTCTTCAACTTCCGGCGCAGTATCCCGAGTCTTTTTTTCTGTTGAAACAGGGATTTTTACCGGCACGGCTTCCTCTTTTTTTACGGGCAGAGGAATGGCTTCCTCCATTTTTTCATCGCTGTCTACCTGGTTTATTTTCTTTTCTTCTATCGGTACTTCTTCTTTCTTTGGGGTTAAAACAACCGGCTGTTCGGCCGGTGCTTCATCCAGAACGGTAAAAAGATAGATGTCGTCGTCGCCACCGCTGCGGGAGCTGGTGAACATGCCGCTGCGCTGGTCCGGTACAATGTAAATGGAGATATCGTCGAGTGAGCTGTTGATGGGCTTGCCGAGGTTGCGGGGCGTTGCCCAGGTGCCGTCAGTGTTTTTTTCCGTAACAAAAATGTCGAAGCCGCCGAAGCCGGGATGGCCTTTTGAACAAAAATAAAGCCTGCCCAGCGTGTCCACGAACGGGAAGCCCTCGTTGAACGGCGTGTTGACGACAGGACCGAGGTTTTCAGGCCGTTCCCAATCGTCGCCCTTGCGCTGGGCGACCCAGATGTCGGTGCCGCCCTCGCCGCCTGCTTTGTTGGTTACGAAGTACAGCGTCTGCCCGTCGGGCGAAATGGCCGGGTGCATGAAGTTGTAATTCGGGGAACAAAACGAAAGTTTGTCCACGCTCTTCCAGCGGTCGCTGCCGGTGGAAGTGGCCCTGAAAAGCTGGAGGCTGTAGGCGTCCTGCTTGTTGAGTACATTGTCGTTGCGGGTGAAATAAATTTCAGAGCCATCGGCAGTGACGGAGGCATTGCCGGTGTTTTTGTTGGTTTCGCTGAGTTTGGAGGAAAACTGCTTCGGCTCGCCAAAGCCGCCATCCGGCAGTTTTTCACTGAAATAAAGATCGAGATAGTCCCGGCCTGTCCAGCCCGATTTTTCCTTCAGCAATTTCACGCCTGTTTGGCGATCGGAGGAGAACAGGACGCCGCCTTGCCAGAGCAGCGGGGCGTTGTCATCGGCAGGCGAATTATGCGCAAATTCCTGAATGTCAAGGTATTGAAAGTAAGGTTGAATCAACGGGGCCTGGTCGCAGGACTGGATCATGAGTTTGGCTTTTTCATCCTCCGGTTCCAGTACGAGGTAGTCAGAGAACCACTTTTTGGCCTCCTCGTATTTGCCGTTGCTCATCAGCGCCTCGGCGTAGTAGAAGTAGTTATCGGACTTCGTTTTTTCATCCTGAACCACTTCGGCGTAGAGCGTTTCGGCCAAGTCCATTTTGTTATTCATGCGGTAGCAGTAGGCGAGTTTGGTTTTCAGGTTGAGCATACCACGGCCGGACTTACCACCGGCTTCCAGTTCGCCAATTGCCTGCTGGTACAGTGCTGCCGCATCGGCGAATTGGTTGTATTTGAAAAGCTCATTGGCCTTTTCCACAGCTTTCGACTGGGCGTGAGAGCCTTCTGAAAATGCCAGTAACAGCAGTGCGGGCAGTATGTTTTTTATAAAAAAATGTAGCAGATTTCCCTTCATGATTAAAATCGGTTAGGTCTTGCCGGGTGAATTTCCAACAAGGTTTAAACATCCTTCATTGTTCAAAAAGTGTGCGAGATGACAAGCCGGGCGAAGTTTTTAAGTAATCCCCATCCCGTGTGGATTTGTTCTTTTTCTTCCGATAAGGTGTGAATTCAATTCGCACCCTGCCGGAAAGAAATGAACACTACCGGACAAATCTCGAACTAAACGTCCGCACCCCGATGAGCTGATCGTATCGCCCACCGAAGGGCCGGTAATAAAGCAGGATAGTGTAACTGTTGTCCGTTTCGTGCCAGCTCCCTTCCGTGATGTCGAAACTTGGTGTTTTACCACCCCGTGGAAGCATGGCATACATGTAATCGTAGTAGCCCTGCTTGAGTTTCAATTTAGCCACGTAACTGTTGATGGCAGGGTTGTATGTCATTCTGAACTCCTCTTTCAGTTGCCAGTCGGTCAGGCCGCCGAAAATGAAAATGTCCTCATTTTCGTATTCCGTCGGGCTGTAGAGCGAGAAGAAAACGTTGGCGTATTCGCTTTGCAGGTCGTGGACGTCCGATCCCTCCAGTTCAATCAGCGCCCGTTGGTCAGCAGTACCTTGCTGCGCAATAATCCGTTCGATAAAAAGCCGGTCGCCGTCATCAGTGTTTTCGATGATGAATTGCCCGTTGATGTCAAACGATTCGAAGTAGGGCGCATCTCCACGTTTGCGATCCTGCTCCAGCTGAACTTCATACTGGTTGTTCAAAAATTCAACTGCAAAAATACCGGGGGCCGGATACCGCAAACCCCGCAGGTCAAGGTAGCGAAACTCCTTCCCGGCCTCGAAAATGATTTTATTCTGGTAATCATATCGTTGCTCTGTTGGGCGGCTGAACAGTGGTTTGATATCAGTGATGGCGTTGTCCCAGCGCCCGTTTTGGATCACAAAAGCCGATAATTCCTGCCGGGGATTTCTGACTTCAAACTTCTCGTGGCTTACCACGAAATCTATTTCCTGGTGCGTGTTCATCTTGCTCACGTCTGCCGGTCGGGTCACGGTTGGGATGATTTCCACCTTCGGGTCGACAATCATGAAACGGCGGGTGATGGCGAGGCGTTTGCCGTTGTTGTCTTCGTACACCTTCAGCAGGTAGTTACCTGATTTGGTGAGCTGCATGTCCCGGTTGGGCAGTAGCAGGCGGTAGTGCGTGTAAATGGATTTTGCTTTGAAGGAGTAGTCGTACGTCTCAATGCGCTGGTTGGAAAAGCCATTCAGGTACTCGAATTCCGTTAGGCTGGAAGGCTGCCAGTTGGCGTCGCAGTGGACGACGGAATAGGTATAGTCCACGTAATCTTCGTTCATGTCGTCGAAGGAGAGCAGCAGGTTTCCACCCCGGCCCAGTTCCATGATGGGCATGCTTACCAGCAGTCCGTTCAGGTGAAAGGTGACCGATTTGATGTTGTTGAGGTAGATGTAGTCGTAGTTACGCAGGTTTTCATCCTGGGAAAAACAAAACGAGGGAAGAATAAGCGCAAGCAGTAAAAGTGTTTTTTTCATCATCAGAATTAGGAATGGTTGATAGGGTACAGAGTCAATTTGCATCGTATTTCAGCAAAAATAGGTCTAAAATTTCATCGAAACAGGAAGTTTAACGAACCTTTGTCCGGAAATAAGATGGTTTCAGATTCTTCGATTTTTGAAACTTGATTTTTGATTGAGGTCCCAAAATCAAAAATCAAAAATCAAGATTCAAAGAATCAAAAATCAAAATTGAATCCTTTCCATAACTGACTTTGGCATCTAAAAATTATCAAAACGACCCACCTTCCGGCAAAAAGCCCATGAGCCTGGCCCGCAAGGCGGGCATCTTCACCATCAGCCGGGCCGTTACCATCCTGGCACAGTTGATGGCCGTGGTCGTCCTTACGCACAGCCTGTCGGAGGAGGAAGCGGGCATCGTTTTTTACCTGCTCACGATCTACGGCACCGCTCAAACCTTCGGCCAGCTCGGCCTGCCCGACAGCGTTTTTTATTTTTTTGAAAAACTCAACCCCAACCTCCGCAAGGGCGTCGCCCTGCTCATCGGCAAGGCGCTGCTCTGGCTCAGCATCGCCGGGGCCATCGTCATGCTGGCTATTGCCTGGGTGGGCGCCACGAGGGAGGGCTTCGGCGAGGTGCGCCTGCTCATCTGGGCGCTGATGGGTCTGCTCATTTTCGAACTGCCTACGCTGCCCATGCCCAATATCCTCATCGCCCTCGACCGGGCGAAGGGGGCGGCCTGGCTGAATCTTTTCATCGGTCTCACCCAGTTCGCCGCCATGACCATCCCGCTGCTGCTGCCCAACCCCGTGGCAGGCATCACCTGGGGACTGCTGGTGTACGGCGTGCTGCGACTGGCCATCAGTGCCGGTATTTTCCATCGTTTATTTAAAAATGAAACGGCGGAGCCGCTGCCGCCCGGCACGGTGCGGGAGCTTTTCACTTACTCCGTACCGCTCAGCCTCGCCCAGATTTTCTGGGGCCTCAACCGGCAGGTGGACAAGTACATCGTGCAGTGGTTTATGCCTGCCACATTCGCCATCTACACCGCCGGAGCCTACGAAATCCCGATCATCCCGACCATCGCCTACTCCATCGCCTCGGTGATGATGCCTCAACTCATCGGCCACTACCTCCGCAACGAAAAAGAGCCGCTGCTCGCACTTTGGTACAAAAGCATCCGCAAAGTCACGGTCATCGTGCTGCCGCTGGTCATGGTGTTCATCGTGGCAGCGGAGGAATTCATCGCCCTGCTCTTCCCGGAAAACTACGCCGATGCGGCCATTCCGTTCCGCATTTACACCTTCATCTTACTGCAACGGGTGGCATCGTACAGCAACATGCAAAAGGCGCTCGGCAGCACGAAGGAAATCACCTACGCCGCCATTTACCTGTTCGTGATCAACGTTGCGCTGTCCGTGCCGTTCGTCATGTGGCTGGGCATCGCCGGGCCGCCGCTGGCCTCGCTGATCGCCAATACCTTCACCTGGTGGTATGCCCTCGATCGCATCCGGCGGCTGCTGGACATCCGGTTTTCGGAAGTGTTCCCGTTTGCGTTTTACGGTAAGGCGCTCGGCGTGGCAGCGCTGGCCGCCGTGCCGGTTTTTATTTTAAAATACCAGGTTGAAATGCCGGCAGCGGCAGGATTCTTCGTGCTGGCGGTGGCTTACCTGCTGGTGTACCTCGTGCTGGCAAGGGGGACGGGGATTGTGGAGGAGGAGGATTGGCGAAGGTTGTTGCGGGCGGGGAAGGTGAGGAAGTAGAAAATATTTTAGTTCCGGTTTTTATAGTTCAATTCTGAGAAAATGATCACCCGGCGAAACTTGCACTAATGAATTTTTTGCAGCAACAATACTCGTTATCGTTCCAGCCATTTCACCGCATTCGCAATGTTCGTTGGAAGTTTTACTGATAGTCACCTTTAGCTGTTCAACGGATTGGCCTTTGACGGAAATGCCAAAATATTTGACCGTCTCCTTTGCATCGCAGTCCATCACGAATCGGGCATCAACGTGGTCTTCATGAAATTCAAGCACCGGTGGAATTTGGAAATTGACCGCACTATCCTCCGTAATGACGAAGTCTTTTTCATTGTAAATTTCAACCGCATTTTCACCAGATTCAAAAACGACGATTTTCAGGGTTCGGTCGTCGGGAGGGATCTCGCATGCTTTTTTGCAGCCGTCGGATGCAATGGTGAGAACTAATAAAATGGCGGGCAGGAAGTATTTCAAGAATTGGGTTCGGAATTTTGTTTGCACGTCTTTTTGGATTGAGTTTGTTTTGAAACGATGAGTAGTTCTATTCATTGCTCAAGTTAAAACTCCTCCAAAGGTGATTTTACCCCGCAAATACTCCGCAAACAGTTTTTCAAAAAATCCAGGTCGAACCAGATGGTGATAGACTTTTTTGAAATTACCAAGAGGGATATAAAATCTTACCGGTATTTTCAAATCAGGAAACTCCCGTTAACTTTGTATAGTTCTCCATTGAAAAATTCTGAAAAAATGACCGAACAGCTATTTCTGAAACAAATCAATCAATTGCCTGACAACCTCAAGCAGGAACTGTTTGATTTTCTTGAATTTCTATTGCAGAAATATCAAAACAAACAGACGGGCAAACCACAAAAGCCAGAAAAAACAGATCTGACCGAATTGCAGCGTCTTCTGCTTGAGGCGCCCGATATGAAAGACGAGGATTATAGGCTCATCATGGAAAAGCGAAAAGCCCTCAACCAATGGAATTAGTCTGCCTTGATACCTCCACCTTATCGACCACCGGCGGGCAAAGGATAAATCGAAAAGCCTGCTGTTTCGTAGGATTTCCCATTATTCTTTTGCTATCACCGCCATCTCTGTTTTTGAACTTTGGAAAGGGGATAACTCCGGCGAAGATGCCTTTTGGCTTCAACTGTTTTCAAATATGACCCTCCTCGATTTCGATGTGGAAAGCGCAAAAATTGCCGGAAGAGACTTTCTCGAACTTCAACGGAAAGGCCAAATGATTGACATAGAAGACATCTTGATCGGCGCTACTGCCAAGAGAAATCAACTTCGGATAGCTTCAACGAATACGAAGCATTATTCGAGGATAACAGGGCTTCGGTTGGTGGATATGGCTGCGCTTTGAGGTGCCAAATTGAAATATCCTCAATTCTTTACCCACAAACAAAACACCAGCACCGCCCACAACTGCAACCGGTGATTCTTCCCCTTTAAATGCTCCGCAAACAGTTTTTTCAAAGAATCCATATCGAACCAGGCGGCGTTCGACGGGTCATTCAGCACCACTTCCTCGAACGTTTCCCGCAGGGCGCCCCGCAGCCAGTCGCCGACGGGCACCGTGAAGCCGTGTTTCGGGCGGTTGAAAACCGCCGGGGGAAGGCGCTTCGCAGCCACCCGGCGCAGCAGGATTTTTTTCTCTTTTAAACTCACCTTCAGCCGGCCGTCGAGAGAGGCGATGTACTCTACGAGCATGTGGTCAAGGAAGGGGATGCGGGCTTCGAGGGAGGCGAGCATGCCCATTTTATCCACCTTCATCAGCAGGTCGTCCACCAGCCAGTTGTGCAGGTCGGTGTAGAGCATGCTGTTCACATGGCCTGCCGGGGCGAAGTAGTTTTTGTCAAACATCAACTGCTGCTCCTGCGGCAGCAGCGGGTTTTCAATAAAAACATCGGGGTTGAGCAACTTCTTCCGGTCGCAGGGCTTGAAAACGCTGGGGTTCGGCAGCCAGTTTTTAAAAAAACCGCTGAACGGCAGCCGGTCGAAGAGTGCGTAAGCGTGGTAGCGTTTGTACCCGCCGAACAGCTCGTCGGCGCCCTCGCCGGACAGCACGACCTTAACGTGTTGCGCAGCGAAACGGCTCATCACGTAAGTCGGCAGCACGGCGTAGTCGGCCAGCGGTTGGTCCATGTGCCGGATGATGTGCGGCAGGCATTCGAGCACCTCCGGCTCGGTCACGTGGATTTCGTGGTGTTCCGTGCCGTAGTGCTGCGCCAGTTTTTTGGCAAAATGCGTCTCGTTCAGTTCGTTGTTTTCACCGAAACCCACCGAAAAAGTTTGCAGCTTCCGCTCCGATTGCTCGGCGGCGTAGGAGAGCACTGTGCTGCTGTCCAGCCCGCCGCTGAGGAAAACTCCCACGGGCACGTCGGCGATGAGGTGCGAGCGGACGGCGTTGGCGAGGAGTTCGTCAGTTTGTTTTTCAGCCTCTTCAAGGCTAATTTTTTTGGGTGAAACAGGCGAGAGTTGCCAATACTGCCTCTCGCTAATCTTCCCCTCCGGCCGCACGTCGAGCCAGGCGCCGGGTTTCACTTTTTTTACTTTTTGAAAAATGGTCGTCTCGCCGCCGATGTACTGCCGGGAAAAGTAAAAATTCACGGCACTCCGGTCGATTTCCTCCACTTCGGGGAAGGCCGCCCGGATGGCTTTTATTTCAGAAGCAAAAACAAAATGACCCCTGACGGTGGCGAAGTAAAGCGGCTTCATGCCCGTCCGGTCCCGCACGAGCAGCAGGCGCTGCTGCCGGTTGTCCCAAAGGGCGAAAGCGAACATGCCGGAGAGTTTTTTGAAACCCTCCTCGCCCTCCAGCTGGTACAGCGCCAGGATGCATTCCGTGTCGCTGTGTGTCTGGAACGGGTAGCCTTTTTTCAGCAAATCCTCCCGCAGTGTGGGATAGTTGTAAATCTCGCCGTTGAAGACGAGGGTCGCCTGCCCGTTGGCCGAATGCATGGGCTGGCTGCCCGACTCCAGGTCGATGATGCTGAGCCGGCGATGGCCGAGGCCGACGGAACCGTCCACAAAAAAGCCGTGCCCGTCCGGCCCCCGGTGGGCGATGGTGCCGTTCATTTTTTCGACGGTTTCACGCTTTGCGGGCGAGCCGTCGAGGGTGAGTATGCCTGTGATTCCACACATTTTTTAGTAGGCCGGTAGGCGAGTAGGCGAGTAGGCGAGTAGGCATGCAGGCACCCGCTTTGGGACTCGCCTACTTGCCTACCGGCTTACCGGCCTACTTGCCCACTCCTTCCATCAGTTTGCGCAGCGCCCGGATGTTGTTTTCGAGGCTGAAATGCCCGATAGCCATCCGCCGTGCTGCTTGTTTCATTTCAAATAAATTTTTGTGTTGAATGGCTTCGGCCATCGCTTCGGCCAGTTTTTCGGAGTCGCCGGGAGGGACGAGCCAGCCGTTTTCACCGTGAACCACGCCCTCCGGGATGCCGGAGACGTTGCTGCCGACGATGGGCAGGCCGTGGTTCATGGCTTCGAGGCAGACGTTTGGCAGGCCGTCCCGGTCGCCGGAGGGGTCAACGATGGAGGGCATGACGAGCACGTCGGCCTGGCGGTACTGTTCGCCCATGCTATTGGGCGGGAACATGCCTTTGAAATGCAGGCGGTCAGCGAGGCCGAGCGACTGCGCCTGTGCTTTCAGTTCCTCCTCCAGCGGACCGTTGCCGATGAAGTTCAGTTGAAAATCGAGGCCCTGTTTTTTCAAAAAACTGCACGCCTCGATCAGAAATTTAAAACCCTTTTTTTCCACCATCCGCCCGACGGCGATGAAGGTAAAGGGGCGATGGTTTTCTGGCTTTGGTTCTTCGGGCTGAATTTCGATGCCGTGGTAAAGTTTGCGGATTTTTTCAGGTTCGACGCCGGGGAGCGTTTTCAGGTACTGCTCGTTGGCGGCGGTGCAGGTGCTGAGGTAGGCGGCGTTGGCGATTTTGCCGACGAGGCCGCTGTTGTCGGTGTAGATGTCCATGGCGTGGGCGGTGCCGCCGTAGGGGATGCCGGTGATTTTGGAGAGGTAGAGTGCCGTGTCGCCGGGGGCGGTAAGGAAGTGGGCGTGGATGAGGTTGATTTTTTGTGAAACGACCCACTCGGCCACGGCTGCCGCCCTAAAGAGGCAAATGACGCTGCGGAAGAATTTAGAAGGCTTGTGTTTCAACGAAAAAAGCGCCCGCCACGCCCGCAGGTAGCCGCCGGTGTAGCGGAGTTTTGTTTTTACAATTTTTATCCAAAATTTAGGCAAAAAGGGATTTTCAGGCAGCAGCTTGGCAAGGGACAGTAGCTTTTTTTCCCGCTCGGTGAGGTCGTCCCGCTGTACGATTTTGCGGGTGGCGATGTGCATGCGGACGCCCTGCTCGTTGAGTTCCGTCAGTTCCCGGGTGATGAAATTCTGGGACCACTCGTGTAGGCGGTTGATGATGATGAGGACATGGAGTTGGTTATTTTTTAATTGCATTATTGTGATTCTGTTTCCAGCAGGTTTTTACAGTTGTGTCATATAAAAGCTCACTTCAAGCGATGCCTTTCCAACAAATCCCGGATCAGAAGTGCATTTTTCTTGACGTCAAATTTATCGCACACCATCCGGTGGGATGCTATCCGCATGGTTAGGAGGTCAGGGGTTTGCAGTGCTTTTCTCATGGCTTCCGCCAGTTCTTCGGCGTCATTGGGAGGAATAAGCCAGCCATTCACACCGTCATTCACCCCCTCGGGGATGCCGCTGATGGTGGTACTGATAACGGGCAGGCCATAGTTCATAGCCTCGAGACAGACATTAGGCAGGCCGTCCACGTCACCATCTTTGGCAATGACACAGGGGGCCACCAGAACATCACCCTTGCGATACATGTCTTGCATCTTGTTAGGGGGCATGTAACCTGTAAGCGAAACGTGACTCTCCAATTGTAATGCCTTGATTTGCCCTGCCAGTTCCGCTTCGAGTGGGCCCTTACCGATGATCTCGCAGTGAAAGTCGAAGCCCTGGTGTTTAAGTATGTCGCAGGCTTCAATTAAGTATTTAAACCCTTTCTTTTCAACCAACCGGCCGACAGCTATGAAATTGAAAGTTTGGTGTGGCAGTGGCGACATCAGTTCGGGAGAGGTATGAATGCCGTAATAGCGGGTAACGATGTGGTCCCGGTATGCAGGCACCATTTTTTTCATTGAATTTTCATTGTAAAGGGTAGTGCCGTTAACGTAGGCAGCATTTTTCAGCTTACCCACAATGCCGCTTTTGTCCACGTAAATGTCCATGGCGTACGCCGTGGCCCCGTAGGGGATGCCTGTAATTTTGGAAAGATAGAGCGCCGTATCAGTGGGGGCGGTGAGGAAGTGTGCGTGGATGAGGTTGATTTTTTGTGAAACAACCCACTCGGCCATCGCCGCCGCCCGGAAGAGGCAAACGACGCTGCGGAAGAATTTCGAGGGCTTATGTTTCAACGAAAAAAGCGCCCGCCACGCCCGCAGATAGCCGCCGAAAAAGCGGATTTTCGTTTTCAAATGTTTGATCAAAAACCGTGGTAAGAATGGGTTTTCAGGCAGTATCACGGCAAGGGGTAGCAGCTTTTTTTCCCGCTCGGTGAGGTCGTCACGCTGGACGATTTCACGGGCGGCGATGTGCATGCGGACGCCGTGTTCGTTGAGTTCCGTCAGTTCCCGGGTGATGAAATTCTGGGACCACTCGTAAAGGCGGTTGACGATGATGAATACGTGGAGTTGGTTATTTTTTGATTGCATTTTTGAAATTGTCGTCTCCCGCAGATTTCGCAGATTCTTTTTGAAAATAAAATCTGCGTCAATCTGCGGGAGCAAAATTCACTTCGCCGGACTCGCCCATTTTGCCCCTCTCATCCGAAACCGCCAGTCCCACAGCGCACATTCCTCCGCATAACCGATGCCGACTCTCGGGCTGGCGATGATATTTTCTTCCAAAACCTCCTCCCCCCGGTCTTCTAACCAAATCGGTGAATCATCAGCGACGAGGCTCTGCCCGGTATGCTCTGTGCGGATGCCGAGCGCCTGCGTGAGTGAGCCGGGGCCTGCCGTCAGGCGGGGCGTTATTTTGGTTAAATTCCGGCGTTTGAGCATCAATTCCACATTTTCAACGGGTTCGACGGCCCGGATTAGGATGGCGTGTGCCATGTCTTTTTTACCGGAAACGATGTTGAACAGGTGATGAATGCCGTAGCAAAGGTAAACGTAAGCATGCCCGCCTTCGGCAAACATGATTTCGGTGCGGTTGGTGCGGCGATTCATCCAGGCGTGGCAGGCTTTGTCGTCGGGGCCACGGTAGGCTTCCGTTTCGACGATTTTGCCGGCAGTAATTTGACCGTCGAAACGGGTAACGAGGTATTTGCCGAGGAGGTCTTTGGCTATTTGGACGACGTCCTCACGGGTGTAGAATGATGCTGTCAGTTTTTGCATGCGCAGGCAGTCCTAATTCCCCAATTTACCAATTTCCTAATTCCCAATTAATAACGGCTGCTGTAATTCGGCGCCTCCTTCGTGATCGTCACATTGTGCGGATGGCTTTCCTTCGCTCCTGCGCCGGATATTTTTACAAACTGCGCACGTTGCAAGTCGTCAATCGTCGCTGCACCGCAGTAGCCCATGCCCGCTCTCAGACCGCCGAGATACTGAATCATCGCTTCTTCTACAGAACCCTTGAATGGAACCCGGCCTTCGATACCTTCAGGAACGAGTTTTTTGATGTCATCCTCCACGTCTTGGAAGTAGCGGTCTTTCGAACCTTGATCCATGGCGCCGAGTGAGCCCATGCCCCGGTAAACCTTGAATTTCCGGCCTTCGTAGAGAATCGTTTCACCCGGAGCTTCTTCCACACCGGCAAAAAGACCGCCTGCCATGACAGTGCTGGCGCCTGCGGCCAATGCTTTCACGATGTCGCCGGAGTAGCGGATACCGCCGTCGCCAATGATGGGAACGCCTGTGCCTTTGAGGGCTTTAGCCGCCTCGAAAATAGCGGAGAGTTGCGGGACGCCCACCCCGGCCACGATTCTTGTGGTGCAAATACTACCAGGACCGACGCCGACTTTCACACCATCAACACCGGCATCGGCAAGTGCTTTAGCACCTGCGCCGGTGGCGACGTTGCCGCCAACGACCTGAAGGTCGGGGAATGTTTGTTTCACTTTTTTTACTGCCTCCAAAACGCCACGGGAATGGCCGTGAGCGGTATCCACACAAACCACATCCACACCGACATTGACAAGGGCGGTGACCCGTTCCATCATGTCTGCCGTTACACCGACGGCAGCGCCAACAACGAGGCGTCCGTAGCCGTCCTTGCAGGATTGAGGGTAATCTTCGACTTTCATCAAATCCTTGTAGGTGATGAGGCCGACGAGTTTCATCTGATCGTCAACGACGGGCAGTTTTTCAATTTTATACCTTTGGAGGATATCTTTTGCCATTTCCAGGTCGGTGCCGATAGGCGCAGTGATGAGATTTTTTGAAGTCATCACATCCCGGACGGATTGTGTAAAATCAGTTTCAAAACGCAAATCCCGGTTGGTAAGGATGCCGATGAGTTTGCCCCCTTTGTCGATGATGGGAATACCGCCGATGTGGTAGTGTTTCATCATTTGCAGGGCATCCCTGACGGTAGCGTCATCGTGCAAAGTAACCGGATCGATGATCATGCCGCTCTCGGAGCGTTTGACTTTGCGCACCTGCTCGGCTTGGGCCTCGATGGACATATTTTTATGGATAATGCCGATACCGCCCTGTCGGGCGATGGCAATGGCGAGTTTTTCCTCAGTCACCGTATCCATGGCGGCGGAAACGATGGGCACGTTCAGCCGGATACCGGACGTGAACTGCGTTGAAATATCAACTTCTCTTGGGAGAACTTCCGAGTAGGATGGGACGAGCAAAACGTCGTCGAAGGTGAGGGCTTCGCCCAGAAATTTGTGATCTGTTATTTTTCCGTTTTCCATCCGCAAAGGTATTTATTTTTGGTAAATGGTAATTAGTGACTGATGATTGGAAAATTACGGGCATTGATAAAAACCCTATTTTTGAAACCAAATAACATTTGTCCCAAGCCTTAGTTTTCTTTGCAAAAATTTATTTCAAAATGACCGGGCGGCTTCCCGTTCACCAGCCACCAGTCACCAATTACCAAAAATGCTCACTATTTTCAGCGATACCCATTTTATGAAACAAGCCCTGCAGGAGGCGCAGGCAGCTTTTGAAAAAGATGAAATCCCGGTCGGAGCGGTCGTTGTTTGCCGCAATCGCATCATCGCACGGGCTCACAACCAGACGGAGTTGCTGAACGATGTGACAGCCCACGCTGAGATGCTCGCCCTGACGGCAGCTGCCAACACGCTGGGTAGTAAATACCTTGACGAATGCACCCTCTACGTCACGCTGGAACCATGCGTGATGTGTGCAGGAGCACTGGGTTGGTCACAATTGGGCAGGCTGGTGTACGGCGCCAGCGACGATAAACGAGGTTTTATGCGATTCGGAAAGGCGCTGCTTCACCCCAAAACCAAGGTGGAGTTTGGCGTGATGATGGACGAATGCAGTGGTTTGATGACGCAGTTTTTTCAAAATAAAAGGTAATTGGGGAAAATGACGATTTGTCACCAAACACGTTATCTTTGCAAACATTACTAAGCAGGAAACTCCACTAACCTGAGAACTTATGCTTCAGAAATTATTGTCCCACCCTTTTGTACATCTCTCAGTCATCTCTTTTGTCGCACTGGGAGTGATCGTCTGTGTATTCCCCCATTTTTTTTCGAGTATTTCATGGGGGGTTAATTACGCTGTACAGATTATGCTTTTGTACCTGGCAGGTGGGCTTGTTTTTCTTTTTTTAAAACAGCCCCGGCTCACTTTTGTCTGTTTTGCCGGCAGCGCTGTGCTGTGTTTCTTTTTGAAATACTCCGTCAAGAGCGACCACATCGAACGCTGGCGTCAGACTGTCATAAAAAAGCGAACCAACACGACTCCGGGCGAGGAAGAAGCGCCGCTTAAACTTGCACACCTGAACATTACCAACATTGCCTCACCGGATGATGCGCTGTTGACAATCAAGGGATCGAATGCAGATGTTTTGTCCATTCATGAAGTGACGCCAGACTGGGATCAATGGCTCATAGACTCACTGAGCAGTCTGTATCCGCATCATCATAGCCTGGTCGATATAGGTATTTATGGCATGGCGATCTTTTCCCGTTTCGAACTGGAGCATACGGATACCTTTTATTACCAGGACATCCCCAACCTGAGAAGTTGCCTGAAATTTAACGGTCGCAGCATCTGCCTGGTCAGTATTCACACAGAGCCTGCTCTGAACTCTTACTCGCTCCGGCGTCTTCAGGAGCATCTTTCTGCTGCATCAGAAGAGTTGAGGCACATGGAAATGCCACTGCTCGTTTTCGGAGATTTTAACGCGGTGGCATGGTCCAGTGAAATCCAATTGTTTATGGATAATACCGGACTGATGGAAAGTCGTACAGGTTTCATGACTTCAGGGTTGCCGTTAAGTATTCCGCTCGACCATATTTTTTACTCCCGCCATTTGAGGTGCGATGATTTTACAATTTTAAGAAGCCCGACTGTCAGGCATCTTGGGATTATCGGATCCTACCAACTCAATCAGTTAAGCCAAAATGCTCGGAAAACGTCTCAATAGCTTCCGCTACGCTTTTGCGGGTCTGAAAGAGATGATCCGTTCTCAGGCAAATGCAAAAATTCATCTCGCCTTCACTTTCTTCGTCATCCTTGCGGGTTTCTATTTTGGGTTGACAGCCAACGAGTGGTGCCTGATTGTGCTTGCGATAGCAATGGTTTTTGCAGCAGAAGCATTCAACACGGCCCTCGAAAATCTAACCGACCTTGTTTCTCCAGGCTATCATCCTTTGGCCGGGAGGGCGAAAGATGTCGCTGCTGCCGCTGTGTTACTCACAGCTATTGGCGCCGCCGTTACAGGCTTGATTGTTTTTCTTCCTAAGTTGTTGATTTTCTTTGGTTTAAATTGAAAAAGGAAGCCTGAAAAACCAATGCAGGCAATAAGCTGCTGTGCTTAATCGTATTATTTCCGAACATTCACCTGCCCTTCCTGTTGATTTTGAATGGTTTTTGCATATAAAACCTGCCTCCCATTTATAAAAATAGAATCCGATGAGCACACCGAAATTCCTCACTGTCTTTGCCCTTACCATCCTTTGCCTCAACTTGTTTTCACAGGAACAATTAGGCATGCGCCTTTCCAATTACGCCGGGGTCAACAGCCTTCCGCTCAACCCCGCCGGTAATCTGTCCAACCCGCTAAGCTGGGACGTAAACATTGCCGGCGCAGGTGCTTTTTTTGAAAATAATTACGCTTTCCTTCAGCAAACCAATACGATTGAACTGATCCGGCACCGGAACGACGCAGTGTTCGTGCTTGCCGAAGAGGTGGAAGGGCCGGTTCGCCCGAATACCTTCGTCACCGATTTTTACGATGACAACCGGCAGCGGTTTGTGAATTTTTCCAGCTTTGTCACCGGGCCTTCTTTTGTTGTTAAAATTCAGGACAAGCACTCTTTCGGTTTGTTTACCCGCTTTCAGTCAAGGGCCAGTACACAACGCATTCCTTCGGTTTACAGCTACTACAATTACGATCGCCGTGAATTTTTTGATGGTTTCAATGTGGGTGAATTTGACGGAGCGGCCATGAGCTGGTCGGAGGTAGGCTTGAACTATGCGCTAAAAATCCCTGCCCATTACGGCGCTTTTGGCTTTGGGGTCAATGTCCGGATTTTGCAAGGCTACGAAGCAGGCTATTTTGAAAACATGGGTACGCTCCAGCAAGCGAAAATTCCCGGAGATGTTGTTTCACTTGGGCAGATTAACGGTCGTTTTGGCTATACCACCTCCAACATGGAGGGCGAAGAATTCCAAATTCAGCGCAATGGTTCCGGCCTTGCCGTCGACCTTGGATTTATTCAGCTTTTTCAGGAAACGGATGATGGTTACCGGCTCAGGTTGGGCGCTTCCATCATCGATCTTGGCTATCTGAATTTTAATGAAAATGCAGTCTCCCACCGCTTTGTCACTGACTCCGCAACTATCGACCTGAATGACTACCAGCAATTCAATCAGCTGGAAGACGTGGATGAGGCCATCCGCCTGCTCAGCCAGGATGTGCTGAATGACCCGGCTGCCTCTGAAAAAGGCAGTGCTTTTCGCATGGTCATGCCTGCGGCGGTGAGCATTCAGGCGGATTATTCCTTCACGCCGAATATTTACCTGAATGCGCTCGTACTGCAACGATTTTATGCAGGTGGCACCGGTGTGAAACGAGGTAGCTTACTGGCACTGACACCCCGGTTCGAGCATCGTTGGGTTTCTGCATCGCTGCCCGTGTCGGTTTACAACTGGCAGGACGTTCGGTTAGGGCTTGCCGCCCGTCTTGGGCTGTTGGTCGTCGGGTCCGATAACCTGCTCAGCTGGGTTGGTCAGGAGAGTTACACAGGTACTGATTTTTATATCGCATTGAAAGTCAATCCTTTTGATCTTGGATTGTATTTCGGAGGAGCAAACGGCAATCGGCGCTATGGCAAAAACAAGCGGGTTAAATGTTATGATTTTTAAAAAGGTCAGTTTTTTCAAAAAGTTACCCGCCCTGCAGGAGCGGATGATGTAAACGGCTTATTTTTTGCAGCTTTTGCTTTTTTCAAACTTGTTCAGCACGTGAAGTGCTTCACTTTATTTCAATGGTAAAACGCAGTTGAAAATCAGACCTCGAAATAAACTCCCTATCCTGGCATGGCTGGCGTTCCTACTGTTCCTGTCATTCAGCTCCCTTGCCCAGCGGCAAGCTACGGATAAAGCACAGGTCATTCCTCAGAGCGTTTCCGCCAAGTTGCAGCGTGATGCGGCCCGACTAGCGCTAAGAATGCTCAATGACAGTAAAAGTCTTGAACATCAAAACATTGTTATTCCCGGTTATAAAATTGACGAACTCTACAAGGTGCTGGTCTTGATTTACGAAGAAAGCCCCACCGCAAGGGCCCTCGAAAAATGTGACATACATACTTTCCCGGACCCTTCCATTGACCGGATGGTTGTTGTTTTCAAAAAATCAGCCCCATGGGCACAATCCATCAAAAGAGGAAGTCAAATCACCTCTCAGCAGCAGCTCAACGTGCTGCTGTCCAAATATCAGCTGAATATTGAAAAATCTGTCAATTGGGACGACACTCACGACGCTCTCATTCTCCGTGCCGGAGAACCACTGAACATGGCAGCCCTCGGGGTCGTATTTTTAAAAATTCAGGGGGTGGTCAAGGTGGAAACGGGGGTGCCTGAGACGACTGGCAATGACATCACGGCAAGACCGGTGAAAGGTGGTTGGGAGGTCACCTACATCCTCAGGTTTGGAGGCCACATCAGCGGGAAGGGGAAAATGCACGCCTGGAAGTTCCGGGTGGTCGAAGGGTCGGCGGTGAAACTCCTGAAAGAAAGCGGTGACAAACTACCCAGGTGGATGGACTGTGCAAAAGTTGAAAAAAACTAATTCTCCTCAACGACATTGATTCGCCTGGCCAGGTCTTTGGTAATCCTGATTCGCTTTCCGGCCTGCTCAAGCTCTACGAACTCTCCTTCATTTTTCTGCAAAGTAAAAATCATATCCGGCAACAAGCCCAATTGCCAAAGGCGGGCCGTCACGTGTTCGCTGGGCTGCTTCAGTGCAATTTTACCGGCGTCCTTTAGCCCAAGCTGCAGAAGCGAAAATTCAGGCAGACCCCGGCGGGCAGGGATGGGCGAGCCATGCGGATCCATCGTCGGATAGCCCAGGGTTTTATCCACCTCGTCGAGAACCTCGTCGGAAAGCAGGTGCTCGTATTTTTCGGCGTCTTCGTGGATTTGCTCGTTGGTCAGGCCTACCTCCGTTGCCAGGTAAGTTTCCCAGAGGCGGTGCGCCCTGACAAGGCGACGGGCTTCTTCTTTGCCTTGCTCCGTCAGCGCCAATGTGTTTTTTTGAAACCAACCCTTGTTTCGAAGCTTATGGATTTGATGCTGTAAAATATTTTTACTGATGCCTGAATTTTGCTGAAGTACTTCCAGACTCAATTTTTCTTTTTGCTGGAGCCTGAATGCCTGCTTCAGCGTATCTTCCAGCCGGATGCGGTTTTGCAGTTTTCTTTTTTGAAAAAAGCGGAACACCAGCCCTTTTTTGGGTGAAAAAAAGGCTGCCAACAGGTAAAAAACAGTTGCCACCACGGCCATGGCCGGTCCGGGCGTCGTTTCAAATAAAATCGAAACCACCAACCCCGCCACTGCCGAAAGCAACCCAAACAGCGCCGCAATTCCCAACACATACTGAAGCCGGTCAGATAGCAACAGTGCCGTCGCCGCAGGCGTTACCAGCATGGCTACCACGAGGATCACTCCCACCGTTTGCAGCGAAGCCACCACTGCAAACGATAGCAGCAACATCAGAAAATAATGCACCGAACTCACCGAAATGCCCATCGTCTGTGCAATGACCGGCTGGAAAGTGGTGATGAAAAGATAGCGGTAAAATGCTACCACGCTCAACAGCACGTAAACGGTAATGGCCAGTGTGAGCCAAAGGTCTTCGTTTGAAACGCCCAGGACGTTGCCAAACAAAAAATCTTTCAGATCGAGGTGTACCCCCGGCTGACGGCTGATGTAGGAAATGCCAATCACCCCCAGTGAAAACATCGCCGTGAAGACGATGCCGATGGCTGCATCGTTTTTGGTGTTCACATTCCGCTGGATCCAGGTGATGAGCGCTGCCGACAACAACCCTGCAATCACCGCTCCACTGAAAAACCCCAGCGTACTTGCCCCCTGCACAACGATGAAAGCCACTACGACTCCCGGCAGGATAGCGTGGCTCAACGCATCTCCGATGAGCGCCATGTTACGCAGCACAATGAAACAACCCAGGATGCCGCACATAATCCCCACCATCGAGGAGGCAGCCAGCGCCCGCAGCGCCCAGGGTTCGGTGAAATGTTGGAGGAGGTCCATGATGGAGGATTGGGGGATTGGAGGATTGAAGGATTGGAGGGGCGCCATCTTCAATCCCTCAGTCCTTCAATCCTTCAATCCTTTTTAACTAAAATCAATTTCCGTATTGTCGCCAATATTCAGGCTTTGCCGGAAGCCGGTGATGGCCGTATCGTTACCGATTACGGAGTTTTTCAACACTACTTCGTTCAGCGAGGCGTAATTTCCGATAATCGAATCTTTTACGATGGAAGATTCGATCATCGCATTGTGGCCAATGGTAGCGTGCGGGCCTACGATGGAGTTGCTGATCTTACAGTTTTTACCGATGCTCACCGGATGGATGACGATGGAGTTGTCGTACTCCGGCAGGTGATCAGAGGCATAGCCTTCCTTGTCGAGCAGGAGGGCATTGGTTTCCAGAAGTTTTTCTTTTTTGCCACAGTCGTACCAGTTGTCCACCTGAAAGGTAGCGAAATCAATACCTTGATCGATCATCCGCATCAGTCCGTCCGTCAGGGCAAACTCAGTCTCTGAGCGAATACCGTTGGCGATGTTGTGGTCCAGTGAATCGAGTAGCATGTCTACTTCCCGGATTTTGTAGAGTCCGACCATCGCCATGTTCGACATAGGGATTTTGGGTTTTTCGACCACCCGTTTCACCTGCTTGTTTTCGTCAAATTCGACGATGCCGAAACCCCTCGGCTCCGCTACTTTTTTAATGGCAAAACAGGACATGGGCGAAGCCAGCATTTCTGCAAAATTCATCTCCACGATCGTGTCGCCGAAAAAAATAAACAGCTCGTCCGTGCCTCGCAAGACTTCCCGTGCCGACCAAATCGCATGGCCCGTACCGAGCCGGTGCTCCTGCATGACGAATTCCTTCTGAATTTCCGGGTATTGCTGATCGATGTAGTCCTTGATTTTTTCACCCAGGTAACCGATCACGAAAATAAACTCCTCCACACCCAGGTCCAGTAGCTGATCCACGATGAACGAAATGATCGGCTTCCCCGCAACCGGGATCAGCGGTTTGGGCTGTGTGTAGGTCAGTGGCCTGAGTTGCGTGCCGGCGCCGGCAACGGGAATGATGGCTTTCATTTAAAAATCAATGCATTTATGTGAAGGGGTAAATTTCTCATTTTCAACAGTAAAATGCGGCTTTTTTCTCTTTTCATTTTAAAACTTGTCTCGTTCAAGCCTGGGAATCTGTTTTTCAAAACCCAAATTCACGACGGCTGTTTCACTTTCAAATTTTTTTAAAATGCAAAGCCTGCAAAAACCTTCGCCGGAAATCATCGCTCAATTTTTAACTCACCAACAGCCGCTTGATTTTTCCTATCCTGAAATTGGTTTCACCGAAAAAAATGAACCCGTTCGAGGTTACGACAACGACCACAACCGGGTGCTGCTCGGTCAGGGGCCTGAAGTATGGGAAGCCGCCTGCGAAGCCATCCGTACCTGGAAAATGTTCCCTGGCGGCTGGGCACGCATCGAACCCGGCGGCACCCCGATCCGGCAGGGCGAAACCCTGGCGATGATCGTCCGGCTGTTCGGGCTGCACTGGCTGAATGCCTGCCGCATCGTGTACACCATCGACGAAGAGCGGCGCTTCGGTTTCGCCTACGGTACACTGCCCGCCCACATCGAATGCGGCGAGGAGCGCTTCAGTGTGGTTTGGCTCGACGACGACACGGTGTGGTACGACCTGAAAGCGTTTTCGCATCCCCGGCTCTGGCTGGTAAAAATGGGCTACCCGGTCGCCCGTCGGCTACAACGGCGCTTCGTAAGGGAGTCACAGGCGGCGATGAAAAATGAAATTTTAAAATTGGATATTAGGAAATTGTAGTCCCGGTTTTAGGCTTGGGTTTCTCCGTTCTTGTCATGGCCGAAGGCCACCTGCTACGTCACGAGGGCAGTCACGATGGCACTTTTTGCAGCACTCATGACGTTGCAGGTTGTCTTCGACCATGACAAGGAGACCTCACGAGCTGGAACGTAAACCAGAAAATTTTCATGAAAAAAATTACGTCCAAAACCAACCTTCACCTCCTCGCCGGCGCCCTCGTCTGGCTGCTTTGGATGGCGTTTCAGCACCCTCACCCGCTGGAACCGGCGTGGGCACGGGGCATCCTGCTGCTGGCACCACTCGTCATCGTGCCGATGGGCGTGGACTTACTGCTGCGCAGCGGGCATTTTTCCGGTGAAATTTTGCGGGTTTTGGTGAAATGGCAATTGCCTGCCGCACTGGCCTTTGCTGTTGCTTTTTTGTTACCAACGGGCTGGCTGGCAACGGCCCTGGCGCTGCCGTGGGTGGCCGTCACGTTTGCCGTGGCCTGGGCCGGTGGCCTGAAATTGCTGCAAGGTGGCTGGAAGCAGCCGGTTGTTTTTTGCCTGTCGGCGGGCATGGTTTACTTCTCCGTCGCCGGAGTTTGGGCGGTGTTCGAACGGGCAGGCATCAGTCCGCTGGGTTACGACCCGGAGATCGTTTTTTTGACCATTGTGCATTTTCACTACGCCGGTTTCGTGCTGCCTGTGCTGACGGGAGTGGCAGTTGAAAAAACGGGTGGCGTTTTTACTCAAATTCTCGGCTACCTCGTCGTGAGCGGAGTGGCACTGGTGGCGGCGGGCATCGTTTTCACCCAACTCGGCCTTGGCCCCGATTGGGAGGGCCTGAGTGCCTGGTGGATGGCGCTGTCAGCAATGGCAGTGGCCGTACTGCATCTGCGTCTGGCGTTTCAAAAAGAAAATTCGCTGAAAGTCAGGTGGTTGTGGGCTTTGGCGGCGGTGGCCCTGCTGGGCGGCATGCTGCTTGCCGGTCTGTACGGCACCCGCTACATCGCCCCCGTTGCCGGTCTCGACATCCCGGCGATGCGGGCGCTGCACGGTACGGCGAATGCGGTGGGGTTTGGGTTGCTGGGGATGATGGGCTGGTGGTGGAAATATTTCACCCTTCCTCGATACTCGAAATCTTAATATTCCTCACCTTGAAATCATCCACCGGCACGTCGTTCGGAGCCGGTTTTTTCACCATCGTGGAGTCGCTTTGCAACTCGCCGGTGAAGATCACTGCCTTGCCGTCTTCCTTCAGCTCGTCGGGCAGTTCGTTGGGAAAGTACAGGCTGCCGTTGTGTTCCAGCAGGTACTGGTAGCAGCCACGGGTGCAGACGAAGACTTTGATTTTACCTTCGGCATTTTCGAAAGTGGTAAGGCCGGTCTTCTGCTGGCAAGTGGCGGCCAGGGAAAGCAAAGCGAGCAAGAGGAAAGTTTTCATGATGAAAAATTTAAGTGAAAAAACTGCCAGGAACGCCGTCCTGTTTTGAATACAGACAGCCGCCGGCTTTCGGACGTTGGTAAAGGAAAGGTTAAACTCAAAGAAAAGTGACCTGTCAATACATACGAGTATTAAAGTTTGAAAACCGGTCCCCAAGCCTACTCGCCTACTGCCTACCGGCCTACTTTAAAATTATTCCACCAGTTTCATCACCGTCCTGAAAGCCACAAATTTCCCCTCGTAGCGCTTCGTATGGGCGGCTTGCAGGGCGGGCGCTTCCTCGTCCCAATAGCGTTTCAGCGCTCCGATATTTTTACAGTAATATTGAATGGCGTAAGTGATACCCTCCTCGTCGGACGGCGGATCAAGCAGGCGCATCAGCTGGTTTTTTGTGAAAAAACCAGTATTCATCACGTCTGGTATATGAACCGTTTGCATCCATTCGAGCCATTCGTCGTGGACGCTGCGATCTATTTTTACGGTTACGTTGTATAAAATCATGCTATCGTTTTTGCGTTTGGTGAAACCGAAGCGGCCAATTTCTACTTTTTATTCAAAAAAAGTCCAAAATTGCGGAAAGCTCCCGCTGATCCCGCCGATTTCCGCAGATTTGACTTTTGAAGAAAAAACTCACTCCCCAACAAGAAAATTTTTTTGATGAAAAATGTACTTCCACTCCTGTTACTTTTCGCTTTGCCTTTCACCCTGAAAGCGCAATATCTTACCGGCGTCGCCACCCGCTACAACGACAGCTTCGTCGAGTGGTTTTTTTACGTCGAAGACTCCGACGAGGAGGGCACGCTGAAGCTCACCTGGCAATTCCGGGAAGACGACTGGACGGAGTGGGACTACCGCATCGGCGAGATTTTCGGCGACATCAAGATGAAATGGAAAGGACAGCCCGACGAATGGGAATTGCGGGGCGATAACAAAATCGTGACCGCCAAAACCATCTGGCGGGGCGACTTCCGGGAGTGGCGCATCTCCGACGGCAACCGCACCCTGACGCTGAAAACCAAGTGGGGAAATCTCTGGGACGAGTGGGAACTGCGGGACACCCGTCACGGTAATTTTACCATGTACACCAACTGGGAACGTGATCCCCGTGACTGGACCATCATCGATGAAATGAACGAGGACGTACCCTTCGAAACGAAAATGATGATGATGTTCGTCGTGATTTTCAACAGCTCGCCGAGGCAGTGAGATTCTCTCATTCCTTCATTCTCTCATTCAATCATTTCCTTGAAATGAACGAGGACGTGCCCTTCGAAACAAAAATGATGATGATGTTCGTCGTGATTTTCAACAGCTCGCCGAGGCAGTGAGATTCTCTCATTCCTTCATTCTCTCATTCAATCATTTCTTTCAGGTACCACGCTTCACAACTGCTGTGCCCGGTATATCCCATCGGGGCATCTATTTTTTTGAAACCCATTTTTTGATAGAGCCGGTTGGCCTGCTCCATGCGGGCGACGGTTTCGAGGTAGCAGCGCCGGTAGCCGATTTGGCGGGCGGCGTCGAGACAGCGGGTGACCATCTCCCGGCCCAAGCCGTGGCCCCGGAGTTCGGGGTAGAAATACATTTTTTTCAGTTCGCAGGTCAGTTCGTCGCCGCCGGAAAGCGGGCCGATGCCGCCGCAGCCGAGGATTGTGTCGTCGCCCGGCCGGGTGATGACGAAGAAGGCGGCCCGGTCGTGGTCGTAAGTGCCGAACATATCGTCCACCTCGGGATCAAGGATGGAATAGCCTTCGCCGACGCAGCCGAATTCGGTCATCACGGTGCGGATGAGGCGGGCGGTTTGCTCGTTGTCTTCAGGCCGGATAGGGCGGATTTCAAAGGTGGATGGGACGGATTTTCCTGTGAAATGGGCAGCCGGGATGTTCATAACATGAATTTTTTAATAAAAAAACGAAAGGTAAAGCGGACCTTTACCAGCAAATATCACCAAAAATAAATTTCATGCAGGAAATTACCCTCGCTCAAGCCAACGATTTTCTCGAAAACCATCTTGAAAATTTAATGAAAAAACTGACCCCTGACTCCCCCCGGCAGTGGGGTCAAATGACGCCCCAGCACGTCGTGGAACACCTCGCCTGGGTGGCGGCAGCGTCGAACGGCGGCGTGAAGATTGACGTTCACACGCCGGAGGAACACCTGCCCCGCTACCGCAAATTTTTGTTCATCAACATGGCGATGGACCAGGGCACAAAGTCGCCAATTTTGGATCCGGACAAGCTTCCCAAACTGAAAAAACCGGATTTCCGCTCGGCGATGGGTTGGTTCTGGCAGGAGTGGAACGGCTTCGAGGAGTTTTTTGATAAAAATCCAAGGGCCACGACTAAAAATGCCGTCTTCGGTCCGCTGACGGAGAGCGAGTGGCGGCTGTTTCATTTCAAACACATCGTTCACCACCTGGCGCAGTTCGGCGTGACGACGGTCGAGGCGCACGGGTTGGAATTTCGAGTAAAGAAGTAAGCCATGCAGAACCATTTCCTGTCCTTTTTTCAGCAGTCTCTCCAGCAGTTGAGAGCGGAAATCGAAGCCTATCCAGACGACCGCAGCGTCTGGCAAATTGCCGGAGGCATCAGCAATTCGGGCGGTACGCTGTGCTACCACCTGCTCGGAAATTTAAATCACTTCATCGGCCACGGCATGGGCAACACGGGCTACGTGCGCAACCGCCCACTCGAATTCACGATTCGTGATGTGTCCAGATCGGAGTTGGTGAAATGGATCGGGGAAACTTCAGAGATGCTCGGCAGAGTGCTGCCGGGCGTGGATTTGGCGGCGGAATATTCCTCGGAGTTTTGGGGCGAGCCGATGACGGTCGGGCAGTCGCTGTTGAAGTTGCTGGGGCATTTGAATTATCATGTTGGGCAGGTGAATTATCATCGGCGGCTTTTGACCCACCCGTAATAGCCCGCCGAGTAAGGAGTTTGTTGATCTACTTCCAAAACTCTACGTTCAAACCCTCAATATTGCTGAAATGCTTGTCCCTGGTGATAAGTTTAAAACCAAAAGTAGTAGCAGTCGCAGCTATCCAAATATCATTTTCAGGGATCGGAAGCCCCTTGTCTTTCAGGTTTTTACGATGTAGCGCATAGTTTTCAGCAACAGTAAAATTTGGTGACAGCACTTTGCTGATATTGATAAAATCCATGACCTGTTGAAGTGTTTTTGCGGGGTTGCCGGAAACATGAGCGCCAAAAAGCAATTCTCCACAGACAACCAAAGGAAGGTAAATTTCAGTATAGCCGAGTATTTTCTTTGGAGCTTCCCCTTTGTTTCGAAAAATATCGGCGATGATATTCGTATCGAAAACTGCTACCATTCTCCTTCAATTTTGCTGAATTCCGATTGAAGCGTTTCCATAAAAAGATCACCTTCCGCACCAGCCATGCAGCCAATGAAAGGCAGGACGGGATGCGAGCCTTCTGCCTTTTTTACAGCATTTTTTTCTACCCTTTTTAAAAACTGTAAAAACTCAAAGAGCTGGCGAAGTACCTCAGGACTGGCCTTTTCCAACTCAAACGAAAGCTGCTGTTTCAGTGTCATGATTCTTTAGATTTGAATTTTTTACAACGAATACAAACTTAACGCTTTTTTGAAAACAGCGCCGGTTGAAGTTGGCGGTACAGGGGAATAAAAATGGCCCACCAGACTCCCCGGCAGGCCATTTTATCACAATTTTTTCAAAAAATTTATCCTTCCACCACTTCTGCTTCCTGCATGTATGCCTCCATTGGCGGGCAGGTACAGACGAGGTTCCGGTCGCCGTAAGCATTGTCCACCCGTCCAACTGAAGCCCAGAATTTGTAACCCTGGCGCAGGTACGGAAGCGGGTAAGCCGCTTTTTCCCGGCTGTATGGGAAGTTCCAGTCGTTGGCGGTCACCACTTCGAGGGTGTGCGGCGCATTGTGCAGCACGTTGTTGTCGTGTTCAAAATTGCCGGAGGCGATCTCGTCAATTTCCTTGCGGATTTCGAGCATGGCGTCGCAGAAGCGGTCGAGTTCGTCCTTGCTTTCGCTCTCCGTCGGTTCGATCATCAGCGTACCGGCAACGGGGAAGCTCAGCGTCGGGGCATGAAAGCCATAGTCCATCAGTCGCTTCGCAACGTCTTCGGCGCTGCAGAATTCCTTGAACGGGCGCAGGTCAACGATCATCTCGTGGGCGGCACGGCCATTGGCGCCGGTGTAGAGGATCGGGTAAGCCTTTTCCAGTCTCGCCTTGATGTAGTTGGCGTTGAGGATGGCGTATTTCGTGGCGTCCGTCACGCCTTTTTTACCCAGCATGCGGATGTAGCCGTAGGAAATGAGCAGAATGCTGGCACTGCCCCAGGGCGCTGCGCTCACGGCGTTGATGCCGAGTTCGCCGCCGGTGTTGGCCATCACGTGGCCGGGCAGGTAAGGCGCCAGTTTTTCATTCACGCAGATGGGACCCATGCCGGGGCCGCCACCGCCGTGCGGGATGGCGAAAGTTTTATGCAAATTCAGGTGGCAAACGTCAGCGCCAATGATGCCGGGGCTGGTTAGGCCGACCTGGGCGTTCATGTTGGCGCCGTCCATGTACACGAGGCCGCCGTTGTCGTGGATGATCTGGCAGAGATTTTTTGCACCCACCTCAAAAACGCCGTGCGTGGACGGGTAGGTGATCATCAGGCAGGCCAGGTTGGCCTTGTATTTTTCAGCCTTTGCCTGCAAGTCTTCCATGTCCACGTTGCCCTGTTCGTCGCAGGCTGTCACGACGATTTCCATGCCCGCCATCGCTGCGCTGGCCGGATTCGTGCCATGCGCCGAGGAAGGAATGAGCGCAATGTTGCGGTGGCTCTCGCCCCGTGCCTCGTGGTAGGCCCGGATAACCATCAGACCGGCGTATTCGCCCTGTGCGCCGGAGTTAGGCTGGAGCGAGCAGGCGGCGAAACCGGTAATTTCACTCAGGTAGCTTTCCAGTTCCCGGAAAATTTCACGGTAACCCTGCACCTGGTCTTCGGGTGCGAAGGGATGGATATTGGCGAAATGTTTCCAACTTACCGGGATCAGCTCCGAAGCGGCGTTAAGTTTCATCGTGCAACTGCCGAGCGGGATCATGGAGTACATCAGCGACAAGTCCTTGTTTTCCAGCCGCTTAATGTAGCGCATCATCTTCGTTTCGGTGTAGTAGGTATTGAAAACCTCGTGGGTCATGTAGTCCGTTTCACGCACCAGCGCAGCGGGGACGTTCGGGTTGCCGGTGGAGAATTCCACTTTGGCGTCCGTGTCTTTTGCTTGCGCAAAAATGCTGACGATCAAATCCACATCTTCCTCGGTCACCGTTTCGTCGAGGCTGATCTGAATGAAACCTTCGCCGTAAAAAAAGTTGACCTCGTTGGCCATAGCAAAGTGGTGGATCTGGTCGATCTGGCTTTCATCTACCTTGATGGAAATGGTATCGAAAAAATGCTCGTTGGTGAGATCGTAGCCGAGTTTGCGGAGGTTGTTGTTCAAAATCTGAGCAAACGTGTGTACCCGCTCCGCAATCGCCCGGATGCCCCTCGGTCCGTGCCAGGCGGCGTACATGCCCGCCATGATGGCCAGCAGTGCCTGTGCCGTGCAGATGTTGCTCGTCGCTTTTTCCCGGCGAATGTGCTGCTCACGGGTTTGTAGCGCCATGCGCAGGGCCTGTTTGCCGTTTGATCCAACAGAAACACCGATGATGCGGCCGGGAATGATGCGTTTGAAATCGTCTTTCGTAGCAAAGTAGGCAGCATGTGGTCCGCCGTAGCCCATCGGTACACCGAAACGCTGCGTGTTGCCAACGGCACAGTCAGCGCCCCACTCGCCGGGTGCTTTCAGCAGTGCCAAAGCGAGAATGTCGGCAGCGACGGTCACGTATACTTCGTGTGCTTTTGCTTTTTCGGTGAAAGCCCGGTAGTCTTCCACGCTGCCGTCTTTGGCAGGGTATTGCAACAGTACACCGAAGGTTTTTTCGTTAAATTCGTAAGTCTTCCAATCGCCCGTCACCACGTTGATTCCCAATGGCCTGGCCCGGGTGATGAGCACGTCGATCGTTTGATCGAACACTTTTTCATCCACGAAAAACTCGTTGGCAGGGTCGCCTTTCGCACGTTTGTTTTTCACCCCGAAAAACATCGCCATCGCTTCGGCGGCAGCCGTGCCCTCATCGAGCAAGCTGGCGTTGGCGATCGGGAAGCCCGTCAGGTCGCTCACCATCGTCTGGAAATTGAGGATGGCTTCGAGGCGGCCCTGCGAAATTTCAGCCTGGTAGGGCGTGTACTGCGTGTACCAGCCGGGATTCTGGAAAATATTCCGCAGGATCACCGACGGTGTGATGGTGCCATAGTAGCCCTGGCCGATGTAGGTTTTGAAAACCTTGTTCATCACGGCGATTTCCTTCAGCTCACGGAGGTATTCGAACTCCGTCTGCGCCTCAGGCAGGTTCAACTCGCCTTCCATGCGGATGGGGGCGGGTACGGTTTCATCGATCAGTTGATCCAGAGAATCAGCTCCGATGGCTTGGAGCATTTCCTGCGTTTCTTCGTGGTTGGGTCCAATGTGCCTGTCGGCGAATTGGTCGTGGAAGGATGTTTTGCTCATATCTATTTTGAAACTATTTGGAATTATTTGGTGATTGGAATTTGCGGGGACAAATGTACGGTTTTGAATGGGAAAAGGAACAAGGCAAAGGCGGTTTGGTTTGCTGCTTTTCGTCACGGGTGTGTAACCAATTTTAAAAAAGGCTACTTTTGTAGAAAATCAGTTTGTGACGAAGCCTGAAAAAGATATCATTCGTTTTCTTTCTTCCAACCTGCCCAAGCTCAGGGGGGTCTACCTGTTTGGCAGCCACGCCGATGGCACAGCACGGAAGGAAAGCGATTTTGACATCGGCTTTCTGCTTGAATATCCGGAAAAGCTGAATGCATCCGAACTTTTCTCTTTGTCCAACGAACTTGCCCGCCAGCTCTCTGCTGACGTGGATTTGGTAGACCTGCGTCAGGCGAACATTGACTTTCGCTTCGTCATCGTTTCTACCGGTAAGCGAATTTTTTGCAACGACCGAACCTTCTGCGACATCTTTGAAATGATTACCTACTCGATGTACCAGCGTTTTGAGGAGGAAAGAAAACCCATCATCGAAAGCATTAAAAAACGAGGGAGGATTTATGGCTGATTCCATCATTGTCAACAAAACGATGAGCATTGAGCGCTGCCTGAAACGCATCAGTGAGGACTACTTTGGTCATGAGGCGGATTTTGAAAACAATTTCATGCGCCAGGATGCCATCTTGCTCAACCTTCAACGTGCTTGTGAACAATCTATTGACCTGGCTAATCATCTTGTGAAAACAAAAAGCTTAGGAGTTCCTCAGTCCACCCGAAATGCTTTTGAATTGCTCCGTGATGCTGAGATCCTCGACGATGATCTCAACCGAAAACTATCCCACATGGTGGGGTTCCGAAATGTGGCTGTTCACAATTACACTCAACTTGACCTTGCCATTGTAAAAAGTATCATCGAGAAGCATCTTGCTGACTTCAGGGAGTTTGTCAGCGTTGCCTTACAGTTTGTTTGATGAAACGTCTCTGTGACCCAAATCACTGCCCCGCCTTCCGATCCGGCGTACCTTTGCACCTGTTTTTGAAAAAATCGTTTCAATGAAAATCAAACAACTCTTACCAGTCCTTTCCTGGCTTCCGAATTATAAAAAAGAATGGCTTAGCGGCGACCTTTCCGCAGGCTTGACCGTGGGCGTGATGCTCATTCCGCAGGGCATGGCCTACGCCATGATCGCCGGGCTGCCGCCGATTCACGGACTTTACGCCTCCACGATCCCGCTGGTTTTGTATGCGCTGCTGGGCACCAGCCGTCAGTTGGCTGTTGGGCCGGTAGCGATGGTCTCGCTGCTGACGGCGGCGGGCATCGGTGCGCTGAACCCAGAAAGCCCGGAAGTGTACCTCTACCTGGCTGTGACGCTGGCGTTCATGGCCGGGGCGATCCAGTTTTTGATGGGCGTTTTCCGGTTGGGCTTCTTGGTGAATTTCTTGTCGCACCCGGTCATCAGCGGGTTTACTTCTGCGGCGGCGATCATCATCGGTCTCAGCCAGTTGAAACACCTGCTGGGCATTCAACTCCCCAAAAGCGAACACGTGCATGAAATCCTGCTGGCCGCCGGCCAAAATATCGGGCAGACGCACCTGGTCACACTCGGTATCGGCATCGCCGCCATTTTTTTGATCAAATACATCAAAAAACTGCACAAGGCCATCCCCGGCGCACTGGTCGCCGTGGTACTTGGTATCCTGGCTGTCTGGGGTTTCGGGCTGACGGAGCAGGGCGTAAAAATCGTCGGCGAGGTGCCGCAGGGCCTGCCCGGGTTTTCACTGCCTTCATTCGACATGAGCACCTGGCAATCGCTGCTCACGGCGGCGCTGACCATCTCGCTGGTGGGTTTCATGGAAAGTTTTGCGGTAGCGAAAGCCATCCAGTCCAAACATAAAAATTATAAGGTGGACGCCAACCAGGAACTCATCGGCCTTGGTGTCGCCAACTTTGGTGCTGCCGTTTTTCAGGGTTACCCGGTGACAGGCGGTTTTTCACGCACGGCCGTCAACGACCAGGCTGGCGCCAAAACAGGGTTGGCCAGCATCATCAGCGCTGCGCTCATCATTTTGACGCTGCTCTTCCTGACGCCGTTGTTTTATTATTTGCCAAATGCCGTGCTGGCGGCCGTCATCATCGTCGCCGTGCTGGGTTTGATCAACGTGAAAGAAGCCGTCCATCTCTGGCACAACGACCGCTCCGATTTCTGGATGTTGTTCGCCACCTTCATCATCACGCTGACGATGGGCATCGAGATTGGCATCGGCACGGGTGTGGTACTCTCGCTTGCGCTGGTCATCTTCCGCTCGACGAAGCCGCACGTAGCGGTGCTGGGCCGGGTGCCGGACTCCGAATTTTACCGCAACATCGACCGTTTCAAAGAACTCGAACAGCGCCCCGACGTGCTGGTCGTGCGCTTCGACGGCCCGCTCTATTTTGCCAACCTGAATTATTTCAAAGATAAAATGGAGGCCCTGATGGCTAAAAAAGGAGAAGCCCTGCGCCTCATCGTCCTCAATGGCGACAGCATCAGTCACGTGGACAGCAGCGCCGTACATGCCCTCGAGGAATGGATCAAGGAAACGCAGGCACGGGGCATTCGCATCCATTTCACCAGTGTCATCGGACCGGTGCGGGATGCGCTGCGCCGCTGGGGGTTGATGGAGGTAATCGGCGAGGAGAATTTTTTCATGAGCAATCAGCGATCGATCGATGCCTTCGATGCGCTCGTGAAAGACGGGAGTTTTACGAAGAAATTTAAGGAGTATGCGGTGCAGGCGAGTGAGTGAAAACCTCCTGTTTTATAAAAAAAGTCCCGGCGCATAGCGTGCCGGGACTTTTAATACGATACTATTTCGTAAAGGGCTTCATTAAAAATGTGCCTTCTTTTTCTTCTTGAAAACCGCCGCCTCGTGCTTGTGCGGCTTGCCGGATTTGCCAAACGATTTGAATGGCCTGGAAGATGATGGCCTTCTGTCAAAACCCCTTCTCGAAGGTGCAGCACTTCTGCGTTCCGGCTCCATGATTTCAGGATAAGCATTCGGATGCATTGAGCCGCCGAAGTGCATTTTCAGCAGGGAAGCCAGCAGCTGTTTTGGCTTGCCAGAGTCCAGAATCTCCTTGGCGAGCGTGTGAAATTCCTGTGGGGCTTCCTCTTCCGCTGCCGCAAAAACCTTGGCTTTCATCGCATTGCGCTTCGCTTCGATCACGGACTGACCAGATGGCAGGTAAGCCTTCTGAATCGTCGTCTTCGTCACCTCCATGATGTTGCGGATCTTGCGGAATTCGCCCGGTGCCACGAAGGAAATCGCCTTGCCTGTTTTACCGGCCCGTCCCGTCCGGCCAATGCGGTGGACGTAAGCTTCGGAGCTGTCCGGCATGTCAAAGTTGATGACATGCGTCAAATCGTTGATGTCAATACCACGAGCAGCAACATCGGTAGCTACGAGAATGGTCGAATGGCCCCGCTTGAATTTGGCAAGGATGCGTTCCCGCTGTGCCTGCGTCACGTCGCCGTGCAGCGCTTCAACGTCAAGGTCCATACCGCTCAGTTTGGCGGCCAGCCGGTCGGAGCCAGCCCGGGTGCGGCAGAAAACGAGGGCATAAAATTCCGCCTCGGTATCGATCAAACGGCGGAGCGCCCGCAGTTTGTCTTTTTCATACATTTCATAAAAAATCTGCTCTACGTTGGCTGCGGATTGCTGCTTGGAAGCGACTTTCACCTTGTCGTAGCCGCCCATGAATTTTTTTGCCAGCCGCATGATCGGAGGCGGCATGGTGGCAGAAAACAGCAGCATGCGGCGCTCTTCCGGCACGTGCGAGAGGATGGTTTCGATGTCTTCGACAAAACCCATGTTCAGCATTTCGTCGGCTTCGTCGAGTACGACAAATTTCACATCGTCGAGCTTCAGCGTTTTGCGCTTCAGGTGGTCGATGGCCCGGCCGGGCGTGGCGACGATGATGTCAACGCCTTTTTTCAGCAGGCGAAGCTGGGTGTCCATACCCTGTCCGCCGTACACAGGCAGGATGCGGATGTCACGTTTGGCCGTCAGGCTTTCGAGTTCTTCGGCGACCTGGCTGGCCAGTTCACGGGTAGGGGCGAGCACGATAGCCTGTACCTTGCCGAGGCCGGGGGTGATGCGTTCGATGATCGGCAAGCCGAAGGAAGCGGTTTTGCCGGTACCGGTTTGAGCTTGCGCAATGATGTCTTTTTCGCCGGAAAGTAAAAGTGGAATGGTTTGCTCCTGAACCGGAGTCGGGTTTTCAAAACCCTTTTTCTTCAATGCTTCGAGGATGTCAGCCGAGAGGCCCAGATCCCCGAAAGTGAGATTAGTTGTCATTAAAATTGCGAATTTGAAGGCAAAATCTGCCCGCTCATTGGCACAAAAAAATTTAAGCCAATGACTAAAAGCAAATAGCCAATTGCCGAAAAACAGGTTTAGAATGTATTAATCTGAGAAGTCGGGAACGCTCTCCGGTCATTTTTCAGACCAACGTTCAGGCGAGTACTCAGGCGGATTTAATACAGTTCATTAAAGCTCTTCGGTAGCCATTTTACTCGCAATTCGCAATGCCGCAGTGGGCATTTTCCTTTTCAAACCCCGTCTAAACCTTTTTAAACGGTTAAAATTTTTGATAAAAAAGCCTTGATTAACAGGGCTTCGTGTAAAACGGGCGCAAAGGTAGGTGTAGAATCTGGGATAAACTAATTTGTCGAGTAATAAAAATCACGGCTGCTTTTTCTTAATTCACTATATTTGCAACCTTCATGCGTAAAACAATCGCCATATTACTCCTTCCCGTTTTTCTGTTCAGTGCCCTCGTGCCTGTTCAGGCGCAGGAGGAATTGACGAAATTGTCATCGCTGCTCGAGCACTTTCAGGAGCACAAACTCGAAACGCCGGAACTCACCTTCCTGGAGTTTTTTAAAATTCACTACGGCGAAGAATTCGCTCAGCATCGCTCAGCACACGACCACTCTAACCTGCCGGGCAAAGACTCCTGCCATCATCTTCATGCACCGGCGATAGCGGTTTTGCCAGCAGTTGCTTTTGCTGCGCTGAACTTGCAGGTATCCGTTGCCGTTCAGCCCCTCTTCGCTGATCAATCTTACGAATTCACGCTCTTCCACGACATCTGGCAGCCGCCTCGAACTGTCTGATTTGGGATTTACGACTTAGGATTTACGATTTTTTTAGCTACCCGCACGATTTGAATTTGATTCAACGAGCTGATGTTTAGCGTATTGGCAGATCCTGATTTGTAAATCACCACCTTCCTTTCGCCCGTTTCCGGGCCACCAAAATCGTAAATCGTCACTCGTAAATCGTCACTCGAAAAATGCTCGACAGCATCATCCAGTTTTCCATCAAAAACAAAGTCATCGTCGCCCTGGGCACGCTGGCCCTCGTCGTTTGGGGTGCTATTTCATTCACCCGGCTGCCCATCGACGCCATCCCTGACATCACCAACAACCAGGCGCAGGTGCTCACCGTCTGCCCCACACTGGCGACGCAGGAGGTAGAACAGTTCGTGACCTACCCCATCGAAAACGCCGTTCGAACCATTCCCGGCGTCATCGAATTGCGTAGCATCAGCCGTTTCGGCCTGAGCGTGGTGACGGTCGTATTCGAAGAGGACATCGACAAATACCTCATCCGGCAACTCGTCAACGAGAAGCTGAAAATTGCCGGAGAGCAAATCCCTACCGGCTTCGGCACACCGGAATTGGCGCCCGTCTCCACCGGTTTGGGTGAAATTTTACACTACCGCATCGAACCAAAACCCGGGTACGAAGACCGCTACTCGCCCATCGAATTACGCAGCATCCAGGATTGGATTGTGAAACGCCAGCTCGCCGGCACTCCCGGCGTCGTGGAGGTGAACAGTTTCGGCGGCTACCTGAAGCAATACGAGGTAGCCGTCACGCCCGCCCGCTTGAAAGCTTTCAACATCGGCATCGGCGAGGTATTCGCAGCGCTGGAAAATGCCAACGAAAACACTGGCGGCGCCTACATTGAAAAAAATGCCAACGCCTATTTCATCCGTAGCGAGGGGTTGGCAAAATCCATGGATGACATCCGGCAGATTGTGGTGAAAACGGAAGGCGGTACGCCCATCCGCATCGGCGACATCGCTGAGGTGAAAATCGGCAGCGCCCTCCGCTACGGCGCCGTGAGCCACAATGGCGAAGGTGAAATCGTGCTCGGAATCGTGATGATGCTCAAGGGCGAAAACGCTGCAAACGTCATCCAACGTGTGAAGGAGCGCATTGACCAAATCCAGTCTTCCCTGCCTGAAGGCGTCACCATCACCACGTTTTTGGATCGTGAAAAACTCGTAAACCGGACCATCGCCACCGTCCGGAACAACCTGATTGAGGGGGCGCTCATCGTTATTTTCGTGCTGGTGCTGCTGGTCGGCAACTTCCGGGCAGGCCTCATCATCGCTTCGGTCATCCCGCTTTCCATGCTCTTTGCCCTGGGCATGATGCAACTCACGGGCGTCAGCGCCAACCTCATGTCTCTCGGCGCCATCGACTTCGGGTTGATCGTGGATGGGGCAGTCATCATTGTGGAGGCGACGCTGCACTTTTTGCACGGCAAGGTTTACCAGCGGCGACAGCAGGCCGATGGCAGTTTGGCCACCATCCGGCTTTCGCAGGCTGAAATGGACGACTCCGTACGCACCGCCGCCTCGAAAATCATGCGCTCGAGCGTCTTCGGCATCATCATCATCCTTATCGTTTATCTGCCGATTTTATCCCTCACGGGCGTGGAAGGTAAAATGTTCAAGCCCATGGCGCAGACAGTGAGCTTTGCCCTCATCGGGGCATTGTTGCTCTCGCTGACCTACGTGCCGGCGGCAAGTGCTGCATTTTTAAATAAAAAAATAACGGCAGAAGTGACTTTCGCCGATCGCATCATTGGTTTTATTCAAAAACTATATCTGCCTTCGCTCAACCTCGCTTTGAAGCAAAAAAAAGCTGTGCTCGGCGCTACGCTAGCCTTGTTTGCTCTGAGCTTCTGGCTGTTCCTGCGCATGGGCGGCGAGTTCATACCCACGCTCGATGAGGGCGACATTATGATGCATGGTTTCTGTAAGCCCGGCACCTCGCTCACGCAAACGCTGGAAAGCCACCGGCTGGCGCAAAAAATCATCATGGAAAACTTTCCGGACGAGGTAGAGCAGGTCATTTCAAAAATCGGCTCCGCCGAAATCCCGACTGACCCGATGGCGCCGGAGACGGCCGACAACGTCATTTTACTAAAACCAAAAGACGAGTGGACAAAAGCGGAAACGAAGGAGGAGCTCGTCGAAATGATCCAGGAAAAGGTGTATGAAGTGCCCGGCATGGCCTTCGAATTCACGCAGCCCATCAAAATGCGTTTCGATGAAATGATGACCGGCGTGCGCTCGGACATTGCAGTGAAAATCTTCGGTGACAATCTCGACAGCCTCGCCCGTGCCGGTCACCGTGTGGAAGATATTATCCGAAATGTGACAGGCCTTGAGGATTTGAAAGTGGAGCAAATCGAGGGGCTCCCGCAGATCGTAGCCCGATACGACTACACCAAAATCGCCCGTTACGGTCTGGCGGTCAGGGAAGTGAACGAGGCGCTGCGCACCGCTTTCGCAGGCATGGCAGCCGGGGCCATTTTCGAAGATGAGCGCCGCTTCGACCTCGTAGTGCGCCTCGCCTCCGACCACCGTGCCGACATCGAGGACGTGCGTCAACTCCCCGTCGCCACTCCGACCGGGCAGCTCATCCCGCTCAGTGAAGTAGCTGATGTGAGCTACCGCCCCGGTGCTGCGCAAATCAGCCGGGACGATGGCCGCCGCCGTATCGTCGTGAGTGCTAACGTGCGGGGTCGTGACGTGGAGAGCGCCATCCGTGATGTGCAGCAGGTTTTGGGTGAAAAACTGAGATTGCCGGCCGGCTACTACTACACTTTTGGCGGGCAGTTTGAAAACCTGGAAGCGGCGAAGGCAAGGCTAAGTATCGCTGTACCGGTGGCGTTGGCGCTGATTTTCGGGTTGTTGTATTTCGCATTTAACTCACTGAAAGAGAGTATTTTAATATTTACTGCTATCCCCATGTCGGCTATCGGGGGCGTGTTTGCCCTGTTACTTCGGGACATGCCGTTCTCCATTTCGGCGGGGGTGGGCTTCATCGCTCTGTTCGGGGTGGCGGTGCTGAACGGCATCGTGCTCATTGCCTATTTCAACCAACTGGAAAAAGAAGGGGTGGACAACATTCAGGAACGGATTACCCGTGGCGCCATGGTGCGTCTGCGGCCGGTACTGATGACAGCAGCGGTGGCCTCGCTGGGCTTTCTGCCGATGGCTTTGTCGCAGGGAGCCGGAGCGGAAGTGCAGCGGCCGCTTGCCACGGTGGTCATCGGGGGACTGGTGACTTCGACACTGCTGACGCTGGTGGTGTTGCCGGTGTTGTACTCGATATTTTTCAGGAAAACAAAATCAGCGTAACCCAACAATTTTAAAGATGAAAAGTCATTTCATGAAAAAAATACTTGCAGTTTTTCTTTTGGTAAAAATGGCCTTCGCATTGCCTGCCCAAATCCCCCTCACCGAGCAGCAAGCGATCGAACTCGCTCTCCAAAATCACCCGGCGATGGAGGCCACCAACCAGTACATCCGCCAGCAGGAGGTCTTGAAAAACGCCGGTGCGATGTGGGAGCCTTCGCAGCTCTTCCACAACATTACTGCCGACCCGGATCTGGGGCTGTTCGGTACGACAACCGTGGGCATTCAGCAGAATTTTCCTTCGGGAAAAATGACCCGGGCCAATCGAAACCTGCATGCCAATCGCCAGCTTCAGGCCGAAGCACGGCAGGGCATCGTTCGGCAGGATATCGTTCGGCAGATACGGGATATTTACCATCACCTCAGTTACCTCGACGGCAAGGCTGCACTGTTCAACCGCCTGGACAGCGTGTACCAGCGGGTGGCCAGGGCAGCGGACGTGCGCTACCAGGCCGGCGATGTATCGCTGGCGGAAAAACTGGCAGCGCAGGACAAGGCCGCCCAAATCCGCCTCGATGCCCGAACGGTGCAGCATGAAATCGAATTCGACCGCATCGTACTGGGTCAAATTCTGGGATTGGACGAACCTGTGCAGCCCGTCGTGGAGCGGCTGCACGAAGGAGTATTTTCGATTGCTGACACTACCCTGCTGCGCACTTCGGCACTGGCGAAGTTTGGAAAAAGTGCTGTCGAAGTAGCCCGCTCGGAGCAGGAGGCGGCCAGGGCAAAATTCACCCCGACTGCCTCGGCGGGTGTGTTCGGGCAGTACCTCGGCAACGGTGACGTGTACCCCGGCTGGCAGCTGGGGCTGAATGTGCCGCTGTTTCGAAAGTCATTGCGGGCGCAGTCGGAGGCTGCACAGGTGGGCATCGCCGCCGCCAATGCCGAATACCGCCAAACGCTGCTGCAACAGCAAACAGAACTCGGCCATCTGCTTCACGAGCAGGAGAAGTGCCTGATTTTACTGGATTACTACAACACGGAGGGCAGATCGCTGGCTACGGAATTGCTCCGCACGGGCGAACTGAACTACTCGCAGGGCGAACTGAGCTACGCCGATTTTGCGCAACTGCTGGAGCAGGCGGAGGGCATCGAGTTACGGCATTTGGAAAACTTGTTGGGGCTGAATCAGGTGATTATCGAACTGGAGGCGCTGACGGGGCAGTAAAGAAAATCAAGTCCAGACGATGGAGACTGGATATAACTTAAATTTTTCATCATGGGTGATGATGTCCAAATTTTCAGCCATAGACTGGGCGATAATCATCCGGTCGAAAGGGTCATTGTGATGGAAAGGCAGGTTGGATAAAAATTCATAGTGCGAAAAATCAAAAGCCAGAAGCGTGAATCCATTTCCGATTAAAACATTTTCAAGTCGAGTCATGGGAAAGCCCAGTTTTAGCTTTCCGAGGCTGGTTTTGATGGCGATTTCCCAAAGGGAGGCGTGGCTGACGAAGATTTCGTTTTGGAGATCATTTAAAATACTGAGTACGGACGGCTTGAGGGTGGGGTTGTTTTCGCCGTGCCAGATGAGGACGTGGGTGTCAATAAGGTATTTCATCAGGCGGGCATGTAATCTGAAAACCCGTCCGGGGTGTCATCAAAATCAGGTGCTACGTACAGAAAAATATCCTTACCCCATCCCGGTTGGCGCTTGGCAGGAGAAGGTTTTTCCACCTTTTTTTTGAAAAGGTAAATCTTGTTCAACAAAACCTTATCCGTCAGTTCCCCAATCCAAACCATTAATTCCAATTTGATTGACTCTGCACTCATGGCTTTATTTTTTACAAACTTACAAAAAAACAATTTCGAATGGAAGGTTCAACCGGGCTTCCAGTTTTTTTACTTGACAATCAACATTTTACAATGAAAAATACCATTTTCCTTTTCCTCATTTCGCTCACGCTTTGGGCCTGCGGTGATGCCGGCCATACCCACGACGAAAACGGCGGACATAGCCACGACCATACCTACACGGCCCCGGCAACCGTGGACGGCCTCGCCCTGCTCACGCCGGAGCAGATGAAACAGGCGGGGGTCGGCTACGGTGGTTTCATCAAAAAACAAATCTCGGAAGAGCTGCAGGTCAATGCCGAACTCGTCGTACACCATGAACACACGGCGGACGTATCGGCCTTTTCCGACGGAATTATTACCAGCCTGAAAACGACCTTGAACGCTACCGTGCGTAAGGGTCAGGTACTCGCCACCGTGCGCAAGCCCGACCTGCTCGACATGCAGCAGCAGTTTTTGGAAAACAAAGACCAACTCGTTTTCTTGCAGGCCGAGTTCGACCGCTACAAGTCGCTGAAGGATGCCGATGCCACAGCTTTGAAGAATTTTCAAAAAGCCGACGCCGACCTGCGGGCCGCCAAAACGTCCGGGCAGGTACTCGCTGCCAAGCTGCGCCAGTACCAGATCGACCCGGACAAACTCTCTGCTGACAACCTGAGTACCCAACTCTCGCTCGTCGCACCGGTGAACGGCGTCGTGACGGCCATTTACTCGAACGTGGGCGCCGCCGTACTGCCGGGCACGCCCGTCTGCGAGGTAACTGATCTGAGCCAGCTGCACGCCGATTTGTGGGTGTTTGAAAAAGACATTTTAAAAGTGAAAAACAGCCAGCAAGTGAGCCTTTCCTTCTCATCCGACCCCTCGAAGACCTACCCTGCCACGATTTACAGCATCGACAAAGTACTGAACCCGGAGAAGCGGGCCGTGAGGGTGCATGCCCGCCTCGAAGGCAACCCGGCCGGACAGGTGAACTTCGTGAACGGCGCCTTCCTGGAAGCCCGCATTGCGACGTTGGATGCCGGTGAAACGAATGCCCTGCCCGAGGAGGCCGTGGTACGGGAAGGCGACGAGGATTTTATTTTCATCCTTGAAAAAGAAAGTGCCGAGGGCAGTTTTTTCAAAAAAATGAAAGTGACGAGAGGGGGCGCTACCGACGGTTACGTGGCCGTGCAGCCTGCGGAGTCATTGCCGGAGGCAGCGAAAATCGTGGTGAAGGGAGCGTACTACGTCTCGGCGCAGGGCGCCGGGATTGAAGTGGAGGAATGAGGTTTGAGGGTATATTTGTTTGAATTGTTTGAGGAGTGGGGGGGGGGGGGGGGGGGGGGGGGGCGGCCGACAGCACCTAGGAGCGCAAAGAACGCA
>JASBVF010000004.1 GCA_030147525.1 Bacteroidota bacterium | reverse complement strand
AGAATAGCAAGTCTTTCTTGAAATTTTTTTCGGTATGTCAAAACGTTTCGGGAATAAAAAAGATTACCTTAGAGCACGAATAAGCCCACCTCCAGTAGATCAGAGTACGTGTGTATGGTTCAAATCCGGTAACTTTCATTGATGAAATACAATTTAAATAAATTTCCAATGCAAAATTACCAACAACCTTTAAAACATGGCAGTTAAAATCAGATTGCAAAGAAAGGGAAAAAAGAAACAACCCTTTTACCACATCGTTATCGCTGACGCCCGCTCACCACGTGACGGCCGTTTCATCGAAAAAATCGGAACTTACAACCCGCTGACCAAGCCAGCCACGATCGAACTCGACCGTGACAAAGCTTACGAGTGGTTGACCAAAGGTGCCCAGCCTACTGAAACAGTTCGTGCAATGCTTCGCTTCAAAGGTGTCCTTTACCGCAAACACGTAATGCGTGGCGTTGCTAAAGGCGCTTTCAACGAAGATGCTGCAATGAAGAAATACGAAGAGTATGTTGAGGCTAAAGATGCCAAAACAGCAGCACGTGCTGAAAAAGAACTCGCTAACAAGGCAGCTATCCGTGCCAAGATCGCAGGTCTTGATATCAAATCAAGCGGTCCAGCCAAGGTGGTTCCTAAAGTTGAGGTAGAAGCACCTGCTGAACCAGCTGCAGCACAGGAAGAAGAATAATTTGCTGATTTTCAGCAACCGATCTAAATAATAAAGCCCGAAGTTCAACACTTCGGGCTTTTCTTTTTTGGTAAGACCGGCCGGGCTTTATCGTTGCTTGGCCAATTTTACAACACGCTCCTTCCCGTCTGCATTCATTTTGATAAAAAGTGAATCCTCGGTCAGTTTAATTATTTTGACTGATTTCTCAGAAGATGCCTCGTTGAGAGTATCGAGCGTGTGGAGTAAACTTCCCCTAATGGAAAATGTACCGGCTTCCCGGTAATTCAGTGTACTGCGGAATTGGTATTGACCACTGTTGTTGAATTCAAATCCCACCTCGGCAGGATCAACTTCCAGCGGCATTCCGTCTTCAAGTAACGCAGCGCCTTGCCACTTTCCTGTTATTTTGTTTTCAGGGTATTCAGCACATGCACTGAAGACCAATAGAGAAAGGGTGAACCAAGCAATTTTTTTCATACCTGTTTTAACTTTTTTACAATCATGGTTAATTACTTAAACTGCTGCAAATGTATACCTCCGGCAGATCAATCAAAACCTCACCGGCTGAAATTAGGAGAAACTTAACCACGAACAGGTTGAAATGCTTGAATGGAAAGTTCAGCAACATTTTAGTAGCCAGACGGACAAAGGATTGCTTTAACTCCGCAAATCGTGCCGTCTGAAAATTCAGGATAGCAACAATTCGTAAAGGATCAGGAATACGATAGCTCCTGCGAGGTAGCCTGCCATAGCGATCCAGGATATTTTTTTGAAATACCAGATAAAATCGATGCGCTCCATACCCATTGCTGCAACGCCGGCAGCCGAACCAATGATCAAAATACTGCCGCCCGTGCCGGCTGCGTACGCAATGAATTGCCACAGCTTGCTATCCACCGGAAATATATCCATCGGGTACATGCCCATCGTAGCAGCGACCAATGGAACGTTATCCACGATTGCGGACATAAATCCAAGAATCATCACCACGATATCCGTGTTAGGAACCGCAACCTGTAATTCCTCTGCCATGTAACCTAAAAAGCCCATTGGGCTACCGTCTGCATGTGTGCCTGCCACCACTGCGTCGAGCGAGGAAACTGCCAACAGAATTCCCAGGAAAAATAAAATACTGGAAAGCTCGATGCGGGACAGCGCATGGCGGGCACTGTAAAAGTGCTTTCTCTCCTTGTCAAAATTTTCAAGCGGGTGAACATATTCAGAAATCAACCATACTACCGCCAGTGAGAGCAGCATACCCATGTAAGGCGGTAACCCTGTGATGGCTTTGAAAAGAGGTACGAATACCAATCCACAAACCCCTGCGATGAGCATGGTCTTGCTGCTTAGAATTTTTTCCTTTTTGAGGCCTTTCTCTGCGTCTATTTCGTGCAGGTTAATCTCACCTTTAAATACGGGTAAAAAAGACGCAATCGTCAATGGAACTACAATGCAAACCACGGAAGACACTGCCAAATGTTCAATCAAACCCAGCGTTGTAACTTTTTCCTTTATCCAAAGCATGGTAGTCGTCACATCGCCGATCGGCGTCCAGGCGCCTCCGGCATTGGCGGCAATCACTACGAAGCTGACATACCACATACGCTCTTTGACATCAGGAACAAGACGACGAAGCAGCGAAACAAGGACGATGGTCGTGGTAAGGTTATCCAGTACAGAGGAGAGGAAGAAAGCCAGCCCGGCAATCAACCAAAGCATGCCAAGTTTACTGGTCGTTTTTATACGGTTGGTGATGACGGAGAATCCCTGGTGGAGGTCCACCAACTCGACGATGACCATAGCGCCGGTGAGGAAGAAGAGGATCTGAGCAATTTCCCCGAGGTGAAACTCAAGCACATCTTTGACGGCGCCTACTTGATGCCCCTCGCCCACTACCGGTAAATCAGCCAAGGCAACGACGGTCCAGCAAAGGACACCCGCCAATAACGCAGGGACGGTTTTGTCAAGCTTCAGCGGATGCTCTAAAACGATCAGGGCATAGCCTATGATAAAAACAAGCACAACAACTGTCAGCATAGCTGGAAAGATTTTAGTTTGATAGAATATTGTTACAAACTGCGGATAATCAACATCCGTAACCTTTAAAAACTACAACCGTTGTCAGTGCAAGTCTTTCCAGCTGTTTAGTGTAGCACGGGGAACCACAAAAGAAATGCAACACCGCCCGCCAAAAAGCCAATCATTGCCAACCAGGCTATTTTCTTGAAATACCAGATAAAATCGATACGCTCCATTCCCATCGCAGCAACACCTGCCGCCGAGCCGATGATAAGCATACTTCCGCCCGTTCCGGCAGTGTAGGCAATGAACTGCCAGAGCTTGTCATCAACCGGGTGCAAATCCATCGGATACATGCCCATCACGGCTGCGACCATGGGCACGTTGTCAATGATGGCTGACAGAAATCCAAGTATGACTACCACAATATCTGTATTGGGTATGGCTGTTTGCAGTCTTTCCGCCAGTGACATCAATAACCCCACAGGATGGCCGTCTTCATGATAGGTTGCCACTACAGATTCGAGCGCTGCCACAGCCACCAGGATGCCGAGGAAGAAGAGAATACTTGACATTTCAATTCTCGACAAGGCGTGGCGGGCTGAGTAGAGATGTTTTCTTTCTTCGTAAAACTGATCGCCGGGATGGATGTATTCTGAAACCAACCAGACAAAACCCATGGAAAGCATCATACCTACGTAGGGAGGCAGGTGTGTCATTGACTTGAAAATAGGCACGAAAATCAAGCCGCCAACCCCACATATCAGCATTGTGCGACTACTGAGCAATTGCTGATTGTGCTCGTCAGCGGCGGTATCTCCCTTGCCGAGTGTCAGCCTGCCTTTGAAAACAGGCAACAGGGAAGCGACAAAAACCGGCACCACCATGCAGACTACGGAAGGAATAAAAAGGTCAGTGATCAGGCCTTCCGTCGTCACTTTTTTACCAATCCACAACATCGTGGTCGTCACATCACCGATAGGTGACCAGGCACCTCCGGCATTGGCGGCAATCACCACAAAACTGACAAACCATACCCGCTCCATCCGGTCTGGGACCAGTCTGCGAAGCAATGACACCATTACAATCGTACAGGTGAGGTTATCCAATACGGCAGATAGAAAAAAGGAGAGGATGCACACCAGCCAAAGCATTTTCACTTTATTCGTGGTCTTGATGCGATTCGTAATGACAGAAAACCCCCGGTGAAGGTCCACCAACTCAACGATGACCATTGCGCCGATCAGGAAAAACAGGATTTCTGCAACTTTTCCGATATGATGCAGGAGAACTTCTTCGATCTCCCCGGGCTGATGTTCATAATTGACAACGCCCAGATCTCCAAGAGAAATGAACGCCCAAAGCAGTGAGCCCGTCAGCAAAGCCGGAACTGTTTTGTCAAGTTTTAGGGGGTGTTCGAGCACGATGGCTGCATAGCCAAGAATGAAAACGACAATGACAAGTGTAAGCATGAGTAGTTACTTGGTTCTTGTTTTGATCAAATAATCGAGGTGCTAATTTAGTTGAATATGGTTGCAAGTCAATTTTTACTCCGTTTTTTTCAATAATATTTTTGTGTACAAAATGACATAGTACCCTGCCAGAACTTGGATTTTGGCTGTTTATTATCCCAGTTTCACTACCTTTCACCGCTGTATTTACTTTTCACCGCCAACAAAAAATAAAACTGATGCTAAGAAAAATTACGCTGCCTCTTTTAACGGCCGCCGGCCTTTTGTCCTTTCTCTTTTTTTCGAAAAAAGAAACTCCTGTAGCCGGCGTATCGGGTGCGTTCGAGTCGCTGAGTTTTTTCGGAGAATCACGCTCCTACCCTTCCGGCCAATTGCCTGAACAGGCGCACTTCGCCGCTTGGGTGGCCGCCAACCGTCTGCCTAAAGCCAGCACTGCCGTTCGATCTACCGAGCCTTGGGAAAGCCTCGGCCCCCACAACCGGGGTGGACGGACACTCAAAATAGAATTTAACCCGCTGAACCCCAACACGATGTACGCCGGCTCGGCCAGCGGTGGGCTCTGGCGCAGCTACACTGCCGGCCTGGGTAAAAATGCCTGGCACCAGGTGCCTACCGGCTTCCCGGTTCTGGGTGTCAGTTCCATCGCCTTCATGCCCGGCGATTCGATGACCATGTTTATCGGCACCGGTGAAGTCTACAATCACCTGGCCGCAGGAACCGGCGCAGCTTACCGGAATACCCGTGGCAGCTACGGCATCGGTATTCTGCGTTCAACGGACGGAGGTGTTTCCTGGGAAAAAAGCCTCGATTTTTCTTACGAGCAAAACAAAGGCATCTGGGACATTGAAATTGCTCCGTCCAACCCTGACATCATCTACGCAGCCACAACGGACGGTGTTTACAAAAGCATAGACGCAGGCCTGTCGTGGAACTGGGTTTTTGACGTAGTTCAGGCCACTGATCTGGTTGTTCACCCCACTGACCCTAACCGGGTGATCGTAGGCTGTGGTAATTTCAGCTCGCCTGGCTTCGGCATTTACCGCACGACGGATGGTGGTGTTTTATGGTATAAAATCACAGAAAATCTGCCTTCATTTTACAAAGGAAAAATTCAGCTCGCCCTTGCACCCAGCAACCCGGAAACTGTGTACGCCAGCATTGGCAATGGTTTCAGCTCTGCGGAAGGGGCCAGTTGGCTGTGCCGTTCAAACGATTTTGGAGTGAACTGGACGGTGAAAACCGAAACCGATTACTCTCAGTTTCAGGGCTGGTTTGCGCATGATGTGGCCGTTCATCCTTCCAACCCTGAAGAGCTGACCGTCATTGGCATTGAAGTCTGGAAATCAACCAACGGCGGCAGTACCATCATTAAAAAAAGCACCGGCGGCGTGGGCTTCGCCAATCCTCCCATTGAAGGCCCTGACGGCAACCCTGACTATGTGCATTCCGACTGCCATGACGTGATCTACCACCCTACTCAACACAACATCATCTACATCGCCAGCGATGGCGGCATCCATCGTTCGACTGACGGTGGCGAAACGTTCAGAAGCTGCAATGGCCGCTATCAGACTACCCAGTTTTACAACGGCTTCGCCAACTCAGCGCAGGATGAATTCTTTTGCATGGGCGGCTTGCAGGACAATGGCTCCATTCGCCTCAACCCAGACGTCGATCCGGAAACCGGGCTCCGGGTCACCTGGACCAGGGTTTTCGGGGGTGATGGCGGCTGGGCGGCCATCAATCAGCAAAACGATGACATCAGCTACGTCTCCTGGCAAAACCTGAATATTCAACGAAATACCAACGGCGGCATCAATTACAGCTCTATTCCAACGCCTAAACTGAGTCCTATCAGCTTCATTGCGCCCTACGTACTGGCACCGAGCGATGGTAACATTCTTTATGCCGGCTCCTCAGTCGTGGCCCGGTCAGCAGACGGCGGCAATTCTTTTATTACCACAAACGGCGGCCTGCCCCTCGACGGAAATCCAGTGTTGAGTATGGCCGTTTCAACACAAACCCCCGATGTGGTGTACGCCGCAACAGCGCCCTACAATGGAAACCCCGGCCACGTTTTCGTTACATTGAATGGCGGAAACACCTGGAACAATATCACCGGCGCTCTGCCTGACCGTTTCCCGATGGACCTGGAGGTTGATCCCACCAACGACGCCGTGGCGTACATAGCTTTTTCCGGCTTTGGCGCCGGGCATGTTTTCAGAACGATGGATTATGGTGCTACCTGGGAAGACCTGTCAACACAGCTGCCAAATGTACCGGCCAATGCAATCGCCATCGATCCGCTGTTCCCGCACAACATCTACGTTGGCAATGACCTCGGCGTATTCGTTTCGGTGGACAATGGTGCAACCTGGCAAACTTACCAGGAGGGTTTCACGGATGCCGTCATGGTGTTTGACCTGAAAATTTCAGCTGCCAACCGCAAGTTGAGGGCCGCCACGCACGGTAATGGCGCCTTTCAGCGGGATTTGCTGGAAGCACCGCTGGTCAGTAGCTTTGAAACAGCTGGGAACAACAGCCTTCGCATGGAAATTTCCCCTAACCCTGCGACGATGCAGGCTACCATCCGGTATGTTTTATCACAAAAGCAACGGGTGAAGCTGGAGCTGTTGAACTCGTCCGGTCAGGTTGTACGGAGTGTTTTTGATGAAAAACAGCAGTCCGGGAAGCAGGAAGTCCGGTTGAATGTGCAGGGTTTGCCGGCGGGTATGTATTTCTGCCGTTTGACCGGCCCGGGTTTGTCCAGCGTTGAACGATTGTTGGTAAGGTGAAAATAAAAAAACGATGAGGCTGCCGTACGTCCGGTCATGTCGCAAGCCTCATCGCTTTTATTTGCTTCACTTTTTCAACTGTTATTTGACAAACTGTTTGATGAAATCTTCCTTGTAAGCCCGCCCGATCGGGATCACTTTTCCTTCGGAAAGGTATATCTGATTACCGGCTATTTTCTCAATTTTTGAGATGTTTACGATGTATGATTTATGCACCCGGGCAAAGTGGCCGGGGTCCAGGGTCTCCTCCCAATAGCGTAAGGGTTCGGTGGAAAGCAGTTTTTTCTCTGGCAGGAAGAGCTCTGTGTAGTCGGCATCGGATTTCAGGCAAATAATATCGTCCACCGTCACTTTGATATGCTCGTAACCGGATTTTATGAACATCTCCCGTCTTTGATTTTCCACAGTCGGTGGAGTCGGACCGGTATCGCTTCGCACCGGCACTCTTCCTACAGCTTTCACGAACCGCTGAAAAGAAAAAGGTTTTAACAAATAATCCACCACATTGAACTCATAGCTCTCCAAAGCATAGTCGGAAAAGGCTGTCGTCAGGATGACATGCGGCGGGTTGGTCATTGTTTTCAAAAAATCGAGTCCGGATATTCTGGGCAGATGAATGTCCAGAAAAATCAAATCCACCTGTACCGTTTTCAGGAAATCCATGGCCTGAATAGCATCAGGGAAAGTACCCCTCAGTTCAAGCGAACCGATGTCCTCGATATATTTCTTCAAAATACGCTGGGCAGGCGGCTGATCTTCGATAATAATGCAGGTCATTTCACAATTCGTTGATAATCAATCTCTATTTCATGGATTTTAAACACTTTTATTCAGGTCGATGGTCAAATGAACTTCGTACTCATCCACCGACTTACGAATGTTTAACTCATGAGCGCCCGGATAGAGCAGCTTCAGTCTTTTTCTGACATTTTCCAGCCCGATACCTTTCGACAGATTTTCCGTGTTTGATTGGGGTTGAAAGGAGTTTTTACAAACAAACTTCAATACGCCCTCATGGGAGAGGCTGACTTCCACTTCGATGGAAATATCACCGGCCTGGCTGGCCGTGCTGTGCTTAAAGGCGTTTTCAATAAAAACAGTCAGAATCAACGGGGCGATCCGGTAACCCCGCCGGATATTTTCGGTGGTGAAACGCACCTGCCCCCGCTCCTCCACCTGCATTTCGCTGATCTTGATGAAATTCCGCAACTGCTCCATCTCACGGTCCAGCGGCACGTATTTTTCCCGGCATTCGTACAGCATGTAGCGCAAAACACCGGACAATTCGAGAATGATTTCCGGTGTTTTTGGGGAATTTTCGATGGCGTAGGAGTACAGGTTATTCAGGTTATTGAACAAAAAATGTGGATTGATCTGCGATTTCAGGTACTGCAACTCGCTTTCCTGCACTGCCGATTTCAGTTGTTCAACCTCCCGCTGTTTATTCAGCGCATCCCAGGCAAACTTGAACCCGCATAAAATGACAACCACCGGTAGCACCTGCGTGAGCGTGAACAAGATGCCGGGAAACCTGTTAGCCCTTGTGTCAGGAAAATAAATCGGCTCCAACACCAGCTCTTCAACTACAATAACTGCCGCTATGATCAGCGTCACTCCAATCGAAAAAAGCAGGTGTTTTTTTTGATAAAAAAATCTGGGAAGCAGGTAGTAATTGATGACAAAGGCAGCGAGGACATAATTCAGGAAGAAAGCAATTTTCTGAGCAGCAACGAGCGGCTGATCCCTTTCAAAAGCATAAAAAACAAATACCGTCAGGTGCAAAACGACCTGAAAAATGACTTCCCGATAAGGTACTCTTGTCGTGTTGTTAGTTGCAGGCATGCCCAAATGTAACTTTTCAGAATGGTTTTCCACAAAGGAATCCTACTAACGGCAGTAAGTGCCCCTTGAACAACCGGTCAGGGCCCGTCAAACGAAGAGGATGTCGTTCAGGGGAGAAGATCTGTCGTTCGGAGGATCTTTTTTTTATAAGGCGCAAAAACCCTGTTTTTTTGAAGCATCAAATCTTTAATATCATGAAATTCAAATTTATACCTCTCTTATTGTTGCTGGGTTGGGCCGTCGCTCCCGGTATTTTACAAGCACAAAAAGACGGCATTGGAATCACCGGCAAAGTCGTAGAAAGTGCCGGCCAGCGCCCCGTTGAGTTTGCAACCGTCATGGTTTCAGACAACACCGACGGTCAAATGCTCACAGGCGTAACCACGGGCCCCGACGGCAGGTTCAGCGTTGAAGTTGCTTCGGCTGATGTTTACCTGGAGATTAGTTTCATCGGTTTTACCACCCGTACCATCAAGGATTTTGAAATTGTTGATGGCAGGGTCAATCTCGGCATCATCACGCTTTCGGAAGATAGCGAAGTGCTTGACGAAGTAGTTGTCCGGGCGGAAAAATCCACTACAGAATTTAAACTCGACAAGCGGGTTTTTAATGTTGGAAAAGACCTGAGCAGCACCGGCGCCAGTGCGCTGGAAGTACTGAACAACGTGCCCTCCGTAAATGTGAACATTGAGGGACAGATCAGCCTGCGGGGCAGCTCCGGCGTCCAGATCCTCATCAATGGCAAGCCTTCCGTGCTGGCCAGCGAGCAGGGCAGTGCGCTTGGCACTATCACCGCCGACATGATCGAGTCGATAGAGGTGATTACCAATCCTTCGGCCAAATACGACGCTGAAGGTACCTCCGGCATCATCAACATCATTATTAAAAAGGAAGAAAGAAAAGGCATGAATGGATCTGTTTCCGTCAATACCGGAACGCCCCACAACCACAGCGTGGGATTGAGCCTGAACCGCCGGACGGAGCATTTCAACCTGTTCAGTCAGTTTGGCGTCGGCTACCGGGAGTTGCCGAGGAAAAACCGGGACATTAACCGGGACCTGATCAATAACTCTTCCATTCTAAGTGAAGGTACGGAGTACCGGAATGAAACATTCTACAACTTCATCCTCGGTACGGACTACCACATCAACGAATACAATATCATAACACTTTCGGGTAGTTTCGCCTATGAGATCGAAGACCAGCCTTCCCGCACTGATTTCAGGATACCGGACGAGACGGGCAGTTCTATCGCCGAATGGTACCGCACGGAAACCACCGAAGCCACCAATCCAAAATACCAGTACGAGTTGCAATACAAAAAGGAGTTTCCTGAAAATGAGGACCACATGCTGCTGTTCAGCGCTGTGGGTAATTTTTTCGGAAAAGACCAATCCTCCGAGTTTGAAAACATCAATATCATTGGTGATTTCGCAGCCGGTGACCAACAGACCCGTACCAATTTTAAGGAGTCCAGAAACACTTTTAACCTGGATTACACCCATCCTTTCTCTGAAGAATGGACACTTGAAACCGGTGCGCAGTATTACCTCAATCACGTGAGTAATGACTTTTCAGTGAGCGATCAGGTAAACGGAGAATTTGTGGTCAACGACAACCTTACCAATATTTTTGAGTATGATCAAAAAGTGCTCGGCGTGTACGGTACCGGTGCTTATGAAGGTGAAAAATGGGGCGTGAAAGTCGGCCTTCGGATTGAAAACACCGACCTGAGCACCTACCTGGTGAACACCGACGAAGCGAACGATCAGAAGTTTACAAACTTTTTCCCCACGCTGCATACCTCCTATAAAATCTCGGAAAAGGTTTCCTTCCAGGCAGGTTACTCCCGACGGATCTTTCGGCCCAGGTTGTGGGACCTGAACCCGTTTTTCAACATCCGTAACAACTTCAGCGTGCGCACGGGGAACCCCGACCTGCTTCCGGAATTCACTGACTCTTACGAGGTTTCCAGTATTTATATTTTCGGTAAAACCTCTTTCAACGTCAGCCTGTATTACCGCTACACCACTGACGTCGTTGAGCGGGTTTCCACTTTTGAGAACAACGTGAGCACCACCAAGCCGCTGAATATCGGCACGAACCGGTCGACCGGCCTCGAGATCAACGGCAAATACGATGCAGCCAAGTGGCTTTCTTTTAACGGGGATTTCAACTACAACTACTTCAACCGCCAGGGTTCGCTGGAAGCCACTTCATTCGACTTTACTGCTGATCAGTGGTCCACTAAAATGACTGCAAAAATAAAGCTCCCGGCACAGATCGACTTCGAAGTCACCGGGCAATACCGGTCACGCTTTCAGACGGTACAAAGCGAAGTTTCTGACATGCTTTTTGCCGATTTGGGCCTTCGTAAAAAAATCCTGAAAGGCAGAGGCGTTTTCAATATCAGTGTGCGGGACCTTTTCGCTTCCCGCATCGAGGAGAGGATTACTCAGCAACCAAATTTTTATCTCTACAACCGGGACCTTAGGGGCCGCTTCATCACCTTCGGCTTTAGCTATGGTTTTGGAAAAGGTGAAGCCATGGAGTATTCCGGAAGAAGGAGACACTAATCAAAACCTGGATTGACATCAAAAAAAAACAGGTGTACGGTAACCGTACACCTGTTTTTTTTTGATTAAACCGAAATATCGATTCCTCAAACTTACTTCCGGTCTGACACAACTTTCATTTTTGCAACATCCGGTTGTTTGAATTCAACGCCTGACTCCTGGTGACGTACCGGCACTACATCTACCCGGCGGTTAAGCTGGTGGTCTGCTTCCGAACAGTACACATCGTCCGTACAATTGTTGACCGGATTGCTTTCACCAAAATCTTTCACTGAAAGACGGGCCTTGTCGATTCCTTTGTCTGTCAGGTATTTCAGCGCAGCGTTAGCCCTTCTTTGCGAAAGAATCTGATTATAGCTGCTCGGTCCTCGTGAATCACAATAGGCATTTAAACTTACCTGCAGGCTCGGGTAGCGATTCATGATGGTGACCAGCGTATCGAGCGTTGGTTTAGCATCACGGCTGCGGATGTAGTAGCGGTCGAAATCGTAGAAGATCGGATTGAGCACGACCTCCAAAGGCTTCTTCAGTGGCACGATGACCGTAACTTCTCCATCTGCACAGTCCAGTTTATAGTCCGTCAGCGTGACAGAATTATCGTAGTACGGGCGTTTGCTGGCCGAAATTTCGTAGTCATGGCTGCAATCAATCTGCGATTTCGCAGAGCCTTCCCCGTCGCCAGTCAGGCTAATCGCCTTACCCGTTGTTTTATCCAAAATCGTGATGGCAGGCAATGGAATCGGATCGTTGGTAGGATCTTCCACTACCAGTACAGTCAGCATAGCAAATTCTTTTTCCAGCGGAATAATGTAAGGCTGCGTGGCTGTCAATTGCGTGTAAGCAACTTCCCGCTCGTCTGGCTTGTAGGTTTCCTTGGCAGTATTAATCAGGTATTTTGTACCCTTGCGGGCCTGGAAGGTCACGATACCATTTGCGTCGGCTACAAGGTTCATCGGCTCAGCAGCGTCGCCGCTTCCGTAAATCTTGTCGAGCATATTTTCAAACTCTATGGGTTTGAGGTCCACGGTGGAACCGGGCAGCGGATCATTGGTTTTCTTATCAACAACCAGGATTTGCACCTCCTGGAAAACAGGCTTGTAAGTCCAGTGATAAATATCGTCCATTCCTACCCCACCCGACCGGTCGCCGGCGTAGTAACCTTCCGTACCGCCGTTCATGGGCGCAAAGGAAACATCATCGCCGCCCTGGTTGAAAGGAGCTCCGAGGTTACCGATCATTTCCCATTGACCATTGGCGCCCTGCTTGGCTGCAAAAATATCCAGTCCGCCAGCGCCGCCGTGGCCATTAGAGGAAAAGAAAAGGTTGCCGAACTCATCAATGAACGGGAAAAGTTCATTGCCTGAAGTGTTGAGGGCCGGCCCAAGGTTTTCGGGAATAGACCAAACGCCATTCTCCCATTTTGAAGACCAAAGGTCCATGCCTCCATCCGTCGAACCGGGTCTGTTGGATGAAAAAACAAGCAAAGTGCCGTCTTTCGAAAGAGCAGGGTGAGCGGTTGACCAGTCATCGCTGTTGAAAGGCAGGGCGGTTACATTACCCCAGCTTTCTCCCTCTTGGTCTGCGGAATAAAGTTTAAGATCGATGATGTTTTCGGCATTTTTACCACTGATGTTGTTGCGGGTAAAAATCATCTTTTTACCATCCGGGCTGAAGGTCGATACACCGTCATTGTATTTACCGTTGATGCCGCCTTTCAGTAATTGTTTTTCACCAAAGCTGCCATCAGCATTAATAGGTGCATAAAACACATCAGTATAATCGCCGGGATTGTCGGAAGGACAATGCAAAAAGCGATTGGATTTGGAGGAGGTAAAAATGATCCCGTTTCCGAAAGGAACCGGGCTGAAGTCCAGCCTGTCGGTATTGACCTCCTTGATGTTTTTCAACTCGATCTCCTGCTGGGCAAAAAGCGGCCCGCAAATCGCCATGACCAGAAGAAGTAGTAAGGGTTTGATATTTCTCATCTTTATCTTTTTAAAACTGAAAAAAGGTTGGATGGACGCAAGCATGCATGGTTGAAGGGTATACCCTTCAACCATGCATGCTTCAATCCTTAAAAGTATCTCAGGTTTTTAATTACACAATCTTCGCAAGGGAAGGTATATCCTAACATGATTTCAAAGCTGCCGGTCGTAGCATTGTTAAGTTCCGACAGCGTAAAATCCATCGCCAACCCGAGCCGGAGACCATTTTTTAGCTGGTAAACAACCAGGCCATCGATTGAATCATCGAGGCGGTAAGCTGCACCGATCATCAAAGCATCATAAAACCGGACGTTCAGATTCAGGTCCAGATCAAAAGGTGAATTAGGATTATAGCGTACCTGTATGTTTGGCAGCAGGTCCACATTCTGACTCAGTGGCAGATCAAGTCCTCCCTGAAAAAAGTAAGTATTCACGTCACCGCCGAACTGGCCCCGGTCTGTGTAGAGTGAGTTGGCCAGCATCCTTGGAATGGAAGCTCCGAGATAGAAGCGTCGGTTGTAAAAATAGACGCCGGGCCCAACGTTGAAAGTTGATTTTGAACCTACGTCGTTGCCAATCCCCGGATCTCCTGCGTTGACGGCCGAGTTTGCCTCTGACCAGTCGGAGCGGGCATTTTCAAACCGTGCGCCAAGCCCCAGCGACAGGGTGTTTTTATTATTGAAACGAATCCGGTAGGCGTAATTACCTCCAATGGAGAAAATATTGTCCAGACCGATTTTATCGTAAATCATATTCAGGCCAATGCCACTGGTATTTTTGGCAAAAGGCATGTGAGCATAAAGATTAGCCGTTCTTGGCGCACCTTCGATACCCGACCACCATTGATTGCGGTAAATCAATCCGGCGTCCAGCACTTCTTTTGAACCGGCTACGGCCGGGTTGAAATTCAGCTGGTTAAACAGGTTGAAAGTGAAAATCTGTTCACTCTGCGACCAGGCTGAAACGGTGATGAAAGTAATGAGTAGTGTATATGTTAGCTTTTTCATTATTACTTTGTTTATGGTTGATTGTCAATGATTGAGTTGTTGATTGCTGATGACTGGCTTCGTTTCAAAGCCAATCATCAGCCATTAACAATCGCTATCTGACTACCTTGACGTAACCTGACTGAACGCCGTCTTTGCTGTTTTTATCCGGCTCGTACAGGTAGAAATAGGTTCCGGCCGGTACAGGTTTGTTGTCGCCGCCATAGGTGCCGTCCCAGGCCCTCGTATTATCGTAAGGCTCGAAAACACTGATCTCATCTCCCCAGCGATTGAAGATTCTCATTCGGCTGGTGGCCGGTGGTTCCGGGCAAGTCAGTATCAACAAATCGTTCACGCCGTCGCCGTTAGGTGTGATGATGTTCGGGATAACACAGTCCACATTAAAGTTGATGATGACTGTAGCCTGTGAACACAAGTCTGGACAATCAACAAGACAGATTTCATAAACAAACTCATCGGTAGCCGCAGCATTCGCACCGGGCGTGTAAGTAAATCCGCCGCCGCCTGTCAACTGAACCGTTCCGTTGGAAGGTCCGCTGACGATGGTGATGGTTACGTCGCCACTCGCAGCGTCGTTATCCAGCACATTACCGTTTACGGTAGTTACTGAGTTGGCGCTGTACGAATCATCCACTGCATTCGGTGGTCCCAAAACCGTTACGGCTACAGCTTCCGAAGTGCTGGTGCAACCATCGACATTCACCGTTACAGTGTAAGAGCCGGCAGTTGGATTTGTTATGTCAAATACCGGAACGGAGGAAGTACCAAGGCTTACCCCATCCTTGAACCATTCGTAAGAGACGTTTGTACCTGTTTGCGGGTTAGTTGAAAGCTGGAGCTCGTCACCCTGGCAAAGCACACCCGGAGAAACCGTCAGCACCGGCTGTGGAATATCCTGTATCGTAATTTCAACAGATTGAGGCATCGCTTCGCAGCCTGCATCCGAACTGGCAGTAATCGTGTAGGTGCCCGCTGTTGAGCTATTGGCCGTTACGTCGAAATTGAGCGTAGTTACATCCGTCGCCGTCCCGGATTCATTCAGGCCAGGACCGCTTATCGACCAGTCCACACTTGCAGCACCATTCGGATCGATGGTAAATGAAATCGTCGTCATCTGATCCGCACAGAATGTACCGCCACCGCTGACTGCGGTAATTTCCGGCATAGGATTCACTTCGACCAGCACGCTTTGCGGTTCGGAATCACAATTGCCGATGGTTAAGATCAACGTGTATGGACCTGCCTGATCAACAGCGATATTGGGAATTGTCGCCGGGAATGGGCCTTCACTGGGCGCCGTTCCTGTGAACAATACACCGCTGTTTGGTTCAAGCCAGGTATAGGTCACCGTGCCGAGGCCGGGCTGACCCGTTCCGCTGAGTAACACATCCACACCCTCACAATAAGTTCCGCCACCAGTGATCGTTGAAATAACCGGCGTCGGGTTAACAGTTACAGTCGTACAAACCGGATCTGCTACGCACCCCTGATCGGAAGTCAGTTCCAGGCAATACTCGCCGTCATCATCCAGTTCAAGCGCTGCCAGGTCGAGTGTCAGCGTAGTGCCACTGGGCACAGTACCGGTTTCGATGGCGTTGCCGTTGAGCGTCCAGGTATAGGCAATATCTGTTCCGTCGGCAATTTCAACAGTTGCTGAAAGGACTGCGTCTTCATCTTCGCAATATTCGCCACCGCCGCTGATCGTGCCGCCAACTACGGTCGGAACATCATTCACCGTCACGCTGACACAGGCAGTATCGCTGCATGCGCTACTGCCGTTTGAAACGATGAGGCAGTAATCGCCGTTCTGAGGATTAACATCAGAGGCCGGGAATGGTCCTGCCCAGGGTGCTGTGCCGGTAAAGAGTACATCGCCTGTCGGATTAATCCAGGTGTAAGTCACGTCGCCCGTACCGGGTGCGTTGTTCTGGCCGTTAAGGCTCAAAGTTTCACCTTCACAAAGTATGGCCGGGTCAGCTGAAGCTTCGATATCCGGAGCAGGTTCATAGATAATTTCTGCACAAGCAAGGCTTGAGACACAACCATCAAATGATTCGAGTGAGCAACAAACGAAGCCCGGCTCAGTCAAAGTCAGACAAATGGTATCTCCCGTAGCCCCCACACCTGTTGTCTGAATGCCTCCCGGCAAAATGCAAGTGTAGAAAAAGCTGTCAACAGCCGGATTGGTATTCCAGAAACACAGTTCGACGGTTTCTCCTTCACAGTAAGTACCACCGCCGGATATTTGTGAAATAACCGGATTTGGATTCAGATCAAGATTGAAACTATCAGGCTCAGAAGTACAACCATTGGCATTGATTACCAGGGTGTAGAGTCCGGAGCCGAAAGTTACAAGCGGCAGTATTTCATCACAAAAGACATCGTTACCGCTGGCTGTTCCCGGAATGAGTTCGCCGTTAGGCGTCGTCCATACATAGTCAAAAATGCCGATGCCCGGCGTCAGATTCTGACCACACAAACTCAGCGTATCAAGTTCGCAAAGCGTAGAATCATTATTTAAAACAAAAGCAACCGGTTGCGGAAGGAACTCGATGTCCACTGTTGCACTGTCTCCGCAGCCCAGGTCTGTTTGCACCACAATGGTGTAGGTGCCGGCAATCGGGTTGGTGACCATTGCCGGGAATGGACCGGCAGCAGTTGCAGTACCACTACCCACAACCACCGCATTCGGATCCGTCCAAACGTAGGTGACGACCGTAGCCGAGCCCTGACCCGTAGCGCTCAAAATAACGGGAACTCCTTCACAGTACTGTCCGCCCCCTGTAATGTTGACAATGTCAACACTTGGGTTTACGCCAACTTCAACCGTTACAGGATCAGCAACGCAACCAATGGAGGAAGTGACTGACAAGGTGTATGTACCTGCCTGGCCTACGGCAATTCCTGGAATGGTAGCCGAAAGCGGATCGAAACTACCCACTGTGAACGGACCGTAAGTTTCGCCGTTTGGCCCATCCCACTGATAGGTCAGGTCACCGGCAGAAACGGTATTCATTGCAGTGAGTACTACATCTGCGCCCTCGCAATAAGTGGAATCAGCTGAAACATTTTCAATATTCAATCCCGGGAAAACATTGATCGTAAATGAGGTGTCTGCCAAACATCCTGTCACGTCCGAGACAAGTGTCAGCGTGTAGGTGCCGGAAGCAGTTGAATCAATATTTGAAATAGTAGCAGTGAAAGGTCCGTTATTGGCACCAACTCCTGCCTCTATGATGCCGTTAGGCCCGGCCCAGGTAAAAATAATCGGCCCTACACCGGATGTGCTGTTTGAGGCACTTAGGGTAACATTTTGCCCTGAACATGCATCGCCAGCTCCCGTGAGGTTGACTATGTTTGGAGTGGCACTAGCCCCGACATCCACACACTGCTGAGTCGATTGACAGCCTCCTGCCGTTTCCAGCACCAGGCAGTATGTTCCAGCATTCACTGCTGAGAAGTTGGTAATGGAAGCCGGGAATGGCCCTAATTCGTTGGATGTTGTGGCCGTGAATGTATATTGATTCGGCCCGGTCCAGGTGTAGGTGATCGGTCCGGTACCTGAAACGACATTCATGGCAGTCAGGTTGACAGTCAGGCCTGGGCAGAAACTTGCATTTGGACTGATGCCGTTGATTTCAGGTACGTTATCAATCTGAACGTTGAAAGAAACCGGGTCTGAAGCACAACCCGCATTCGAACATACTACTGAGTAGTTCCCTTCAAAGGAATTGTTCACGTTAGTAAGGTTGAGCACGATCGGGTCTGTTCCATTTACGTTTTGTGTAACACTAAAACTATTAGGACCAGTCCAGACGCAAATCATGTCCGTCACATTCGCAGCAGTATTTTGTGCAGTCAGTGTGATGTTTGAATCCTGACAATAATTTCCTGCACCGGAAACTGCCTCAAGAACAGGTGTGGCATTCACAGTGACATTCACAGAAACCGGATCAGCAACACAACCGTCTCCGGATGTGAGCGTCAGCGTGTAGGTACCAGCATTCGCTGCTGTCAGAGATGAAACGGTAACTGAAATGACATCGGTGCCGTTGACCGTTCCGGTTTCGAGGACACCCGGCCCGGTAAGCACGTAAGAAACCTGCGCTATGCCAGCCACGGTATTCATCGAAGTAAGGGTCAGGTCAGCACCTTCGCAGTAATCTCCACCACCGGTTAAAGCACTTGCAACGGGTGTTGGATTAACGGTTACGTTGAAATCCAATGAATCAGAGCACCCTGCAGAATTTGCAACGATAACTTTATAGGCGCCTGCATTTGCGGTCAAAGCCGGAGTGATCGATACCGAACTGGTATCATTCGACGGAATGGTATCGGTAAATGAAAAACCATTCGGCCCGGACCAATTATAGGTGAGGTTACCCAAACCAGGGAGTGTGTTCGTTGCACTCAGCACCAGTTCGTCCCCTTCACAAATCGTTCCCGGATCGGAAACGACCGAAAGTTCAGGTGTAGCATTTTCACAAACACATTCCAGCACTACGTTAACCGTTACGGGTGTTGAATCGATATCAAATTCTATGAAAAACCACTGATCGAGGTATTTGTCGTTTCCTGCATTACTTGAATAGACATAAGGTGTCGTGGTCGGCAAGGCATTGCCGGGTGTACCGCCGCCACTGACCGGGCCTCCAACATCTGTGTGGTCATAGTAAAAAAGGCTATCCGGATAATTCGGCGGAGCGTTGAGCCATTTAAAGGTTACCCCTCCAATACTGTTTTCAACATCAGTCAATGCAATGTGCAATTCGCCAAACCGAATGGTTCCTGTATAATTAAAAGTGAACGAGTTTTGTACCGGGATGGGAACTCCAAGCCCGTCAAGACCATTCCAGAAAATGGAGTCAAGCCCTTCGCCCAGCGGCCCAGTCAGTACAACATCTACAGGGTCATCATACGAGCCGTTATTGTTCAGGTCGAGTTGAAGTGTGATACTTCCCCCCAGGTTGGTTTCAAAATAAAACCAGACACCTTTCCCAAACTGAAACGAGCCTGGTGCACAGGGCGGACCTCCAGGATTGGCGCCCTGCAGGTAAGTATTTGTCAACGACAAAATTTCCAGGGAGTCGTAGAGGAAGGTTTGAAAAGTATTATTCCTCACGATATCGGTCACAGTGCCGAATTCCGGCATCGTTGGGTCCGGGATATTGAAAAATATTTTGTTGTTGATCAGGTTTCCGATACTCTGAGCTTGCGGCTCGTAGAGATAAATATTATTGGGACTCCAGCTATTAGGGTTGGCGCTTCTTGTAAAAGCAGATTCAGGCTTCGACTTGTAAATTGGATTCCTGTTGCCATCGACCAGACCCAGTGAGTTGGAGGAAATCGGGAAACGAAACGGATCGGCCTCCATGATGTTAACTTGATACAGGTAACCATCCTCTGTCAAAACGTAGAAAGTAGGAGAAGTGGTCACACCGTTTCCGTTAATCAGGGAGATATATTCGTTACTGTAAACCCGGCCTTCATGAACGGTACTGCCCAGTGTGTTACCTGCGCCGCCGGATGTCACCGTGATGTCCCATGCGAGGACGACCCTTCTGGAGTTAGGCTGATTAAAAGCCCTTGTCCAGGGAGCGTTGTTCAGAATGTTTAGAAAACTCGAATTGATGTAGGAAGGATAGTCGAAATAAACCGTCCAGACCCCTTCATCACCGGGTTGCACCTGAATGACACCGGGAATGTAGCCAGATCCGTTCGCAGTGCCGCCACCGTTAGGGCCGTTAGCTTCCTGAATATTATTGTTGATGATTCCAAGGCCAGTAGTGTTTCCTGTAGGGTTGTTGGTGTTATCGAACGTCATTGCAAGGGTTCCATCAGGCTTAAAAACGCTGATGTAACCACCTTGAATGCCAACATGACTGGAGCCTACGTTGATGTATTCTCCTACCCTTGCGAACACTTTCAGCTGCTGGCTGTCCCTTGTGTCAAGAAACATACGGTAGCCGGGGTAATTAACGAAGTCTTTTGAGCCTTCGGCCAAAAGCGGGTTTAAGTTCCACCCGCACATCACGGCAAGCAATAAACTGTACAAGACAAATTGCCTATTGATGCAAGGTCGTGGAAAAGATGTTTTGTTGAGTAGAGGAACTCTCATGTTTCCAAATTTTGATGAAGATATTCAGAAGTTGATAAAATTATTAAGCCTTTCACAGTAAACCTGCCGGTAAGCTATTTTGCTGGAATGTCGTCATTCGCACAGTTCCTTCTACGCCCCCTTTCGCTCAGTGTTGCCTTTAGCCAGCATCAAATGACAAATTCCGCTGAAATCATCAGCAGCTATTATGCGTAAGTGTTCTCAAAAAACAATTTCCCTTCTTGGTAATGTGTAGTATTTCCTGGCAGGTAAGTAAAAATGAATCTTCCCGCAAAAGCGGTGGATTAGTCGTGTGTCTGTTTAGTTGTTTTCGCCTGTTATTAGTCATCTTTAGGGAGTTGGTGACTTATACGCTCAAATGTATTTAAGAACAATGGTTTGTCCCAACTTTTACCAAGATATTTTACCTCACTAATTCCTGTCTGTCAATAAATTAAAAAAAAATCAACCTATTTCCCGATGTCTCTTCGCACCATTTCCAGCACTGCCAATGACAGAAAAACCTCCTCTTCTGCCCGGTCCATATCAGTCAGGAGTTGAAATGCACGGGGGTTGGATTTATTGCTCTGATCAGGATTGGTAAGGCTTCCGATTTCCTTTTCGCCCAATACAACCGGCAGCAGTAACTCCTGGCTGCTACGATTGATCTGTGCCAGTTGCTTATTGCCTTTGTAATTGAACAGGCGGCCTGCTGCATCAATTTTTCCAACCAGGTGATCGTCAACTACCACTTCCACCTCCTCATTTTTGATACGGTAGATGAATTCATTTTTGGAAGTTCGGGCATACAGCAGTGCGTTTTCCTTCGGGCCGAGGTATTTTTTATAGGTCCAGGCAATCACTGGTTCGTGGTAAATGGTTGTAAAAATTCCTTTCGATGAACTCACTACTCTCTTACGGGAGGTACGCTTTACCTGATTGAAAGATAGTTGTTCCATCTCCTCCCTTGACCAGGGCACAAGATCTGCTACCCAGGGCTGCATTTCCGCCCGGATTTGCTGAAGGTCTTTCTGGATTTTCTTTCGCCCCGGCTGAAAGTTCTGCATCGTTTTCAAAACCGTATATATCCCGATTCCTCCAAGTGCAAGTATGGCTACCAATGCTATTGTTACTCCCATCATGTTATTTTAATTTTGACAGAAACTTAATTTCTTCAGGCGCTCTAAAAGCGCCTGATTTTCCGCTTTTCATGTTGTGCACATTTCTTCGCTGCGTACATTTCTGTCTGACAGCAATTGTATAACTTTTCCTTCATTCTACCAATCCGAATAGACAGAAACAAAAAAAGCCCCGCCAAAACCGGCAGGGCTGATATTTATTTTTCTTAAAATCCTATCCAAGATAAGACTTGAGGGCATTTCTGTTGTAGGCTTTTCGCAATCTGCGAATCGCACGCTCTTTGATCTGCCGCACCCGCTCCCGGGTCAGGCAATAAAGATCACCGATTTCTTCCAACGTGAGGGATTTGTGTCCGTTAAGTCCGTAGTAAGCCGAAAGTACCTCTACCTCCCGTGGTGATAAAATGGACAGGCCTGCCTGCACCTCATCTTTTAACGATTGATCCATCAGAGCATCGTCAGGGCTATGGCCTTCGTTGTCGGCAATGAGGTCAAGCATGGTAGAGTCGCTGTCTTCGCCTCCGATGGGAGCATCCACAGATACGTGGCGAATGCTGCCTTTCAGCATGTTGGAAACTTCCTTGGGCGACAGGTTGAGAATTTCTGCCAGTTCATCCTCCGATGGCTCACGCTCGAACTCCTGGACAAAAGAAATGAAAGCTTCGTTGACCTTGTTGTACGACCCTACTTTATTTAAAGGCAGTCGCACAATCCTTGAATATTCAACGATGGCCTGCAAAATGGATTGGCGAATCCACCAAACTGCGTAAGAAATAAATTTGAAACCCTTCGTTTCATCAAATCGCTTGGCTGCTTTCATCAACCCAACATTCCCTTCGTTGATCAGGTCACTCAAAGAAAGCCCTTGGTTTTGATACTGTTTTGCAACAGAAACAACGAACCTGAGATTTGCTTGGGTAAGACGGTCGAGCGCCTCTTGGTCTCCAGCCCTGATTTTCCTTGCAAGGTCGGCCTCTTCTTCAGCTGTGAGCATATCAATTTTGCCGATGTCATTCAAGTACTTGTCGAGTGCCAGACTCTCACGGGTAGTAATTTTGTTGGTAATCTTTAATTGGCGCATATTAGGATTGTTAGTGGCTTAGGGTATGAATTAATGTGTAGTTGTATTGCTAAGATATTGATTGTTTTCTGTGCCGAAGCGGATGAAACAGCAACTTACTTCTCAACCTATTAAAAATTACGCCAAACTAAGCAAAAAAGTTGCCATTTGTATTTTCAATCTCTTGACTTTTTAAGAAAAAAGCCTAGAAACAGGCTCGCAACATCTGAACAAACAATAATTTGCAATAGTTCTGCCAACCTTTGATTTCTTCCGCCTGATTCTGTTTTTTTAATTTTTTAATCTAAAAAAAACAAAAGGATCCAACTTTTGAACTTTAGTGCATGCGGTCGCCCCTCAAATCGATATTTTTCATGATATCTGCCTCATACTCAAGGTATTCCTTCCAACGGCTTTTCACTTTTTCCTCGTCAAAGTACCGTTTTGCCAGGTCGATAAACAGCCGGTAATGGCCTGCCTCAGAAATCATAAACTTATGGTAAAATTCTTTCAACTCCTCTTCCGCAATGTGCAAAGACAGCAATCGGAACCGCTCGCAGCTTCTTGCTTCGATCAAAGCACAGATCAAAAGTTTTTCCAGCAAACGGTCTTCACGGCTACCACCTTTCTTTTCGAATTTCAACAGCTCGTTCACATATTCGTCCTTACGTTGCCGGCCGAGTTTGAGTTGCCGTTTTTCCAGTTCAAGCAAAACCAAACGGAAATGCCCCCATTCTTCTGTCACGATGGGCGCAAGTTGTTTCACCATTTCCTCCTTTTCCGGATACATCTGAATGAGTGAAATACACGAAGTCGCCGCCTTCTGCTCGCAGTAAGCATGGTCAGTCAATATTTCGCCGAGGTCTTTTTCTGCCAGATCGACCCACCTTGGATCTGTTGGTAATTTTAGTCCTAACATTTTTAACAAACTGATTATTAGCTATTTAAAAATCATTTTCAAATTAAAAACCTGATGCTCGCAGTTGATTCGATTACCGGTTTTCCCATCCCTAACACCTTATCCTCTCAATCTCAGGACCCCAGGAAACTGTCAATACATCCGAACTGCCGGAAGAAAAAATCAATCTCATACACCGGAAACTCATCCTGCACCTTACTCCAGCGAACCCGCACAAAATCCAGTTCGCTGCTGCGCAACAGCTTCTCTTCCTTTGTGCCAATCGAATATTGCCCCCTGTAAACGTAAGCCTGCAAAGTTGGTTGCCATTTTCCCGGATCATTCAGGTTGTTGAACAGCCGCACGACATTTCCGTCCAAAAGTTGCAACTCAATAAAATCACCCTGCCTGAACACGCCAAACAGTTCAGGCGCCCGCTTCGTCGCTACCATTATCTCCAGCGTAAACACCTGTATACCGCCTGTAATTTTAGTGAGATAGCCCTGTCCGTTAATAAAATCGCTTTGCTGAAAATGTGCTCTCAGCGCCGGATCAGTTTGGGTGAAAATAGTTTCCGGTTTCAGGTCTCTGCGCAGATTTCCCAGCACATCTTTTCCCTCAAACTCAACCCTGCAAGGCCTTGCCGGAGGATTCAGCATCACATCGCCTGCCGGGTCGTATTCCCGGTATTTTCGCTGTTCTGCTGTTCTTTCCCCAGTTGTAACGGATAGCTCTTTGGCATTTCTCCTTTCCCAGGCGGCAAGTTCCCTTTCATACACGCCGGGCGGGTAATGCTGGATCTTTTGCAGGAATTTTGCCCGCTTTTTGGCCAGATCGTAGTCTTTGATTAACCGTGATTCACGTTCTCTGATCAGCTTCAGGCGAAGGCGGGCCTGTGCCGTGACTACCTGAGCCGCTTCCTGTGATTTTCTGTTTGCCTGCGACAAATCCTGCCCCGCTTCCACCTTCTCGAGCCTGATCCCGATCAATTCGAGGGCAAGCTCAGCTTCCTCTTTTTTGGCTGCTTCATATCGTTGCCGGTTTTTTGCAAGACGTTCAGCCTCCGGAAAAAACACTCCCTGCCCGCTCGCTCCTGCTACAGCTGAGCTGTCAGGCTTAAAATAACGCCATGAACCGTCCGGATACACGATAATACTTTTTCCTTCTTCGTTGCGAAGGACTTCCTGTGCTCCGGCCTGCGGAGCAAAAAAAAGGAAAACCAGCAACCACAAAAGGGAATATTTTTTCATGTTAATTAACCCGAACTTTAATTTTTTTAGGCCCAAACTCAACTTTAAAACATATTTACGGCAACTTCGCCGCTGACAAAGTTAGAGCGAAGCTACCAATCCCCGGGCTGATTTTTTACTTCCATTTTTGTAAAACTGAGCTGCCTGACCATCAAAAGCACTAAAAAACAATGACTTCCATATTCGAAATAGAAATTGGATTTCTTTCGATCAGTATCTGGGATATCCTCGACGTCCTTATCGTCGGTTACCTCATTTACCGGGTGTACCTGTTGCTGCGGGGAAGCATCGCTTTCAACATTTTTGTGGGGGTGGTCATGCTTTACGTGGTTGGCTGGCTGGTCAGTTTGCTGAAAATGGATTTGCTATCGAGCATCCTCAACCAGTTTATCAACGTCGGTTTTATCATCATCATTATCATTTTCCAGCCGGAAGTCCGCCGGTTTTTATTACTACTCGGCAACACGACCTTGGGCGGGCGCTCTAACGTTCTGAGCCGGTGGCTGGCTAAAAACCTGGAACCCCGGCCCGGCGATCACCAGACTGCCCAGCAGGAAATCAAGTCGGCCGTCCTCCGGATGAGCAAAGAAAAAACCGGCGCCCTTATTGTTTTTTCCAAAAAACAGGAACTGGAAGCCATCGGCCACTCAGCCGTACTGCTGGAAGCTAACATCGGCCAGTTATTGCTTATCAGCATTTTTCAAAAAGAAAGCCCGCTGCACGACGGTGCAGTCGTCATCGGCAAAGGAAAAATTATGGCCGCCGGATGCATTTTGCCTGTGTCCGAAAGTGCCCAACTACCCAAATCGGCAGGGCTGCGCCATCGTGCCGGACTGGGCATCGCCGAACGCACCAATGCTGCCGCCATCATCGTTTCGGAGGAAACCGGCTCCATCAGTTTTGCGGAAGATGGCAAAATCGAATTCGCTCTTTCCGAAGCAAGGCTGAACGAAATCATTTTCAAACTTCCGGTCTGATACACATAAAACCCGGGACGCCCATTTCGTCAAATCAAACTACCGCACTATATTGGCCTCTGGCTTAACGACTTATCGCCTCAATTTCTGCCTTTCAAACAAGCGGGAAGTCAGCTTTCACCCTTGCCCAATTGAAAAACAACCAGGTCCGGCCGCTTGACCGGCACGTCCATTTTTCGATTTACAGGGAGTCGGCTTTTTCCGGAGCCCAGCATCACCAACTTTTAAAAACATGATAAAAGTTCTCATCGCCGACGATCACCAAATCGTTATTGACGGAATCCGGCTCATGCTGTCAGACGCTGACGGCCTCGAGTGCGCAGGCACCGCCAACAGCGGCGAAGAGGCGCTCCAACTACTTCAAAATCTCCCGATCGACGTTTTGCTGCTCGACATCAATATGCCGGGCATGGACGGATTGGAGTGCTGCCGCAAAGTGCACGCTGATTTTCCGGCGGTAAAAATCCTGATGCTGTCCATGTTGCGGGAGGGCAGCCTGGTGAAAATGCTGCTCAACGAAGGCGCCTCCGGGTATTTGCTCAAAAATGCGGGCAAGGACGAGGTGATCGACGCCATCCGGAAAGTTCACGCCGGGGAGCGGGCACTCAGCCCCGAAGTGCTCGATATTTTTCTGGAAAACAACAGCGAGAAGAAAAAACAAATGGCCAGCCCTTTCCCCAAACTCTCCCGCCGGGAAAAGCAGGTGCTGCAACTCATCGTCGGAGAACGAACGACCGGGGAAATTGCCAGCGAGCTGTTTATCAGCTTCGGCACCGTGGAGACGCACCGCCGCAACCTTTTGATGAAACTCAATGCCCGGAATACGGCAGGGCTGGTGCGAATGGCGCTTGAATATGACCTGCTTTGAACGATGAACTATGAATGATGAACTATGAATTGGTTGACAAAAATTAAATGTAGGTTCTTGTTTTTGATGCTCACGTGTTTTGCATTTGAGGGGCAAACCAGCGGCGTGGACAGCCTCCAGGCAGTGATTGCGGCAGCACCGGATGATACGGCCAAAGTGTGGCTCTACCGGGATTTGTACAAAACCTACTACAGCCTGAACCAGCCGGAAGAAATGATCCGGGTGGCCGGGAAAGGCCTGGATTTATCCCGAAAACTGAACTACCCCAAAGGCCTGGACTATATGATTTTTTACATGGCAACTGCCCTCGACATTGCCGGGCGGGGCGATGAAGCTATTCCCTTTTACGAAGAAGGCCTTGCACAGTCCAGAAGGTCCGGCGACGAATCGGGAGCCGCCGATTATCATATCAACCTCGGGGTGGCGCATTTTCACCGGGGAGACCTGGAACTGGCCCTGACCAACTATCTCGGCGCCCTTGACATCTACGAGCGGCTTGACGAAAAGGAGAAGCTCGCCAAAGTCCTCAATAACATCGGGATCGTCTACCGGACGCAGGAAAGGTATCAGCAAGCGGAAGGCATTTACCAGCGCTCGTTTCAACTCAAAAAAGAACTGAATGACAGCCTCGGCATGGCGGCCAGCCTGCAGAACCTCGGCGCAGTTTACAGCATGCTGGAATACAATGACCGTGCGATTGATCACATCGAACAAGCGCTGGCACTCTACCGTAAAGTCAACAGCCCAAAAGACGTGGCCAGTTGTTACATCACGCTGGGTGAAATTTACCTGAAAAACGAAAAAATAAGTCAAGCCGAATCTTCCTTTGAGCAGGCGTGGCAGTTCTTCAAAACCAATCCGAGTGTTACTTACTCGCCGAATGTCCTGCATGGCCTGGGGCGAGTGGCCATGCATCGGAAGAACTTCGCCAAAGCCGAAACTTACTTTCGCCAAAGCCTTGCCCTCTCCCGTGATTTTGAACAAAAAGAAATCCGGCTCAGACTGCTCAACAACCTCGCTGAATCGCTGCACCAACAAGGCAAAAACGCCGAGGCTTTCCTTCTCAAAAACGAAGCCTACGCCCTGCGTGATTCCCTGACGGAAGAAAAACGCTTGTCCCTATTGGAGGAAATGCAAACGAGGTTTGAGGTAAAACAAAAGGAAGACGAGCTCAGAATCAGTCAGTTGGAACTGCAGGAGCGCACCCGGCAGCGAAACGGGCTCATCTTTGGCGCTGTCTTTCTCGGATTGCTGGCGCTGGCAGTTTTCTTTTTGCTGCGCAACCGCATCCAGGCCAACAAAAAGATTGCAGCGCAACATGCAGAAATCCAACGGCAACAGATTCAGCAATTGCAACAGGAAAAGAAACTTACCGCCCTCAGCTCCATGCTCGAAGGTCAGGAACAGGAACGCATGCGCATCGCCCACGACCTGCACGATAGCCTCGGCGGGCTGCTTGCTTCGGTGCGGGCGCATTTCAATTCGCTGAACGGCAATGCTGCCCAACAACCGCTTTTTGAAAAAACCGATCAGCTCATTAACGAAGCCTACGGGGAAGTCCGCCGCATTTCTCACAACATGATGCCCCGTGCACTGACGCTGGCCGGACTACCCGGAGCACTCGAAGATTTGGCCCGAAACCTCCGCCAGCAGGGGCTTTCCTGCGAGCTGGAAATCATCGGACTGACCAGTGAAAATTTACCTCAGGCCAGGGCGGTAAATATCTACCGCATCGTGCAGGAACTGACGAACAATGTGCTGAAACACGCTGAAGCGAAAAACCTACTGATTCAACTCATCCAGCAAAATGACAAAATCATCATCATCGTCGAAGACGATGGTAAAGGCTTCAAACTTGCTGAAGCCCGGCAGGGGCTGGGCCTTTCCAGCATCCATTCCCGAGTTGAGTTCCTGCAGGGTAGCATCAACTGGGACTCGGTGACCGGCGAAGGAACAACGGTGAGTATTCGGGTGCCTGTGTGAATACACTGCTGAAGCGGACAAGCGTTGTTGTTTGATTTTAGATTCTTCGATTTGTGATCTTTGATTTTTGATTTGGCGTTCAGCTTTTCAAACATTTCACCTTCGTTTTATTACTAAAAACTGAGTCTGGCCTTTAAAAACCTGCCTTTCAATCAAAAATCAAAAATCAAGTATCGAAGAATCTGAAATCAAATAACCGCAGCTTCAAAGAAAGAGAAACCGCCCGCCGCTCTCCCCTCTATGAATTCCGGTATTTTTTGAAAACCCATGATTTCCGTGAAGACTGGCTGACTTCATGCCCCGATCTTTGTATCGATCAAAATTCACCAGTTTTTAAAAAATCATGACCATGAAAAAGACAATCCTTCCCCTGTTTTTATTGGCCTCCGTTCTGCTGGTTTACACCAACTGCGAAAACGCCAACAGCCAGACCGAAGCAACCACCGAAACCGAAGTGCCAAATGAAGAAGCCTTGCTCAAACGTGGTGAGTACCTGCTTTCCATTATGGATTGCGACGCCTGCCATACACCCAAAAACCTGACGCCGCAAGGCCCAATCCCCGATATGACCCGCCGCCTCTCCGGCTATCCTGCCGACAAGCCGCTTCCCGCTATCAACAAAGGTGAAATCACACCGGACAAATGGATTCTCTTTACCGGCGATCTGACGGCAGCCGTTGGCCCCTGGGGTGTTTCTTTCGGCGCTAACCTGACGCCGCACGAAACCGGCACCGGTAACTGGACTTTTGAAAACTTTAAAACGGCGCTGCGACAAGGCAAGCACAAAGGCATGGAAAACGGCCGCCCCTTGCTCCCTCCCATGCCCTGGCAGGTGTACCGCAACCTGAGCGACGAAGACATGCAGGCGCTCTTCAAAGCCATCCAAAACTTGCCGCCCGTCGAAAACGTGGTGCCAGCGCCGATTCCTCCGACAGAGATTTGAATTTAGTAAGATAAAAAGATGTTTACGTTACCCTCCCGCACCTGTAGTCAGGCAGGTGCGGGAGTTTTGTTTTCGCCAGCGGCCCATTGCTGTTTAAACATCTCCCCCACCCCTCACGTTGGTATAGGTAAACATCCAAACATGAAAATACCACCTTCCTTTTCTTTTTTGAAACAACTGTCCACTGTAATTGCCGCCTTTTTCCTGACGTTTGCAACACTCACCGCACAGGTCCCGCAGAACATCCCTTCGGAGAACACAGACCTGGACTGGTCCTCCTGGGCTAACTGGCTGATGTTTGTGATTCTTCCACTGGCCATGCTTTTCTTTTTCATTTTCTGGAAACGCCTCAAATCCGGCAGAGATGAAGATTAAATATGCTTGTTGATCATGCAACGCAAGGCAGATGTGCGACCTCGAAAATGGTAAACACTTGTAGCAATCTCATTTAGATTTTGTACCTGATCTCGAAGAGGTCGCATATTTGTAGCAAAATTTTCACCCGCCGCCCCATTGCGAAAAAAATTACGCCGCCTCCTTCACCAACCATTGTTCCGCAAATTCTCCGAATTCGCTACCTTAGCAACTTTCGAAGCACTCCGCTTCCAAACGCCAAAAACAGGAACACGCAAACACTCATCAATGAACCTTGCCAGCGCTCAACAAGCCCTTAAAAAATACTTCGGTTACGATGCCTTCCGCCCGTTGCAGGCGGAGGTGATTCAACGGATTTATACCGGAAAAGACGTGATCCTGCTGATGCCGACCGGCGGCGGAAAGTCGGTTTGCTATCAAATTCCGGCGGTGACGATGGAAGGCACCTGCGTGGTGGTTTCGCCGCTGATTTCCCTGATGAAAGACCAGGTGGAGGCGCTGCGGGCCAACGGTATCCGGGCGGCATTTCTGAATAGCTCGCTGACGTATCAGGAACAGCAGCACGTGGAAAATGAATTCTTCCACGGCCGCCTCGACCTGCTTTACACCTCGCCCGAAAAAATGGCGTCGCAGGAGTTCATGCCACTGCTCAGGGCTGCCAAAGTCAGCCTTTTTGCCATCGACGAAGCACACTGCATCTCCGCCTGGGGCCACGACTTCCGGCCGGAATACCGCCAGCTGCGTTTTTTAAAAAAAACCTTCCCGGACGTTCCGGTCATCGCCGTCACAGCGACGGCTGATAAACTGACCCGCAAGGACATCGCCACGCAACTGGAACTGACGGACCACGAAATGTTCATCGCCAGTTTTGACCGGCCCAACCTCAAACTGGAAGTCAGGCCCGGCCGCAAACGCATGGAGCAGATTTTTGAGTTTATCGATAAACATCCCAATCAGCCGGGAATCATTTACTGTCTCGCCAAAAAAACCACCGAAACCATCGCAGAGAAACTTCGTGATAGCGGCATCAACGCCGACTGCTACCATGCCGGTCTCGATGCACGGCAGCGCTCGAAAGTGCAGGAAGATTTCATCCAGGACCGTACCACCGTCATTTGCGCCACCATTGCTTTTGGTATGGGCATCGACAAGAGCAATGTCCGCTGGATCATCCACTACAACCTCCCCAAAAACATCGAAAGCTACTACCAGGAAATCGGGCGGGCAGGCCGTGACGGCGCCGATGCCGACACCCTGCTTTTTTACAGCGGCGGCGACCTGATGACGCTGCGGGATTTCATCAACCAAAGCGACAGCCAGTACCGTGAAATCCACGCCGCAAAGCTTGACCGAATGTACCAGTACGCTACTTCAGTCATTTGCCGCCGGAAGATTTTACTCAATTATTTTAATGAAACCAACCAGGAAAACTGCGGCAACTGTGACGTTTGTGAAAACCCGCCCCGCTATTTCGACGGCACCGTCATTGCCCAGAAAGCACTGTCCGCCGTCGCCCGTTTGCGGGAGCAGGTAGGCATGGGTATGCTGGTGGATGTGCTGCGGGGTTCCCGCAGTTACGGCGTGTTGTCCTCCGGTTTTGATAAAATAAAAACCTACGGCGCCGGGAAAGACCTGCGGCAGGAGGACTGGTTCTTTTACCTCGAACAGCTCATCAATCAGGGACTGCTCGACATTGCCTACGATGATCACGGTAAAGTGAAACTCACCGAAGCGAGCAAAGCCATTTTGTTCGATGGTCAGAAAGTACAGCTCGTGCAGGCGGAAGTTTTACAAAAACGCAAGGAAGCTGAGGAGGCAAGGGCATCCTCCAAAAGCCGGCGGCAGATCGAGCGCAACCGGGTGCGGGACGAACTCTTCGAGCACCTGCGCCAGCTACGTCTGGACATTGCCCGCAAAAAAGGCGTGCCTCCATACATCGTTTTTGGCGATGCCACCCTGGAGGAAATGGCAGCTGAAAAACCTGCCACCGAGGCCGATCTGGCCAAAATCAGCGGCGTCGGAGAGGCAAAGTTGCAGGAGTTCGGCCGTGAGTTTCTCGATGCCATTCAGGATTTTTTACTCGAAAAAAAAGACCAGGGCGTAAAAATTAAAGGCTCGACCTACCTCGAAACCTTCCGGCTCTACCAGCAGGGACTCAGTGTGGAGGAAATGGCTGCGCAACGGGAAATCAGCCCGGTAACCGTCATTTCTCACCTCGCCTACCTCTATGAAAACGGCGAGCGCATCGACCTGAAGCCTTACGTCTCAAAAGCAGAAGTGGAGCGGGTCGCACAAATGCTCACCTCGCTGGAAGAACCTTACCAGTTAAAAGACATTTTCGAAAGGCTGAACGAGGAGGTGAGTTATGATAAAATCCGGCTGGCCATTGCATGGTACAACCGGCGGAAGAGGAAGAGTTACCAGCAGTGACCTTGCCGGAGATGTTCTGAATTGCTCAGCCGGCTTTCCTTTTGCGCTTGTAGCAGTTTTGCACGATCTGATCTAAAAATAATTTGGATTCGACATGCTCGAATTCCAACCGTTTTGGCAACTCTCCGAACAAAGGAAACCCGCCGCCCAATAGAATGGGAATGGTGGTGATTCTCAATTCGTCGATTAAATCTTCCTTCAAAAAGTCCTGCACGGTTCTTCCACCATCGATATAGAGTTTGAAATATCCCTTTTGGTGAATTTCGCTGAGAACATCCTGCGGGCTTCCCTTTAACAGCGACGCTTTTTCCTTCCACTTCTCCGGAATTTGTTTGAGTGAATTACTCAAGACAAATACATGTTTACTGTAAGGCCACGCACCTCCAAAGCCGCATACCACTTCAAACGTTGTTTTGCCCATCACGACTGCATCTATTTCCTGCATCAGGTCTGCGAAACCCATTTCGACGCTATTGGTGTTTGGTATCATGTCAAGCCAGTCAAGTTCGCCATTTTTTCCAGCTATAAATCCATCCAAACTTCTTCCGATAAATACGATGTTCTTTTTTTGCATGAGAGATTTTTTGATTGGTGGCTAACTTCTCAATACCAACGATCTCATTGATATTACCATAGTCCCCAAAAGCCCGCTTGACAAAAACCAACATCCATCAAGCCTTACTTTCCAGGTAACTACCTTGGGTCAACTCCAAAAAACACTTTTCATGTGAAAAAAAACACAGGTAAGCTCGTCTTTTGAAGTTAACGCTTTCGCCGGGACAAGTTAGCCAAAAACCCCAGCACGATTCCATTCTTGTATGCAGATTTTTTTGCCTGAAAAGAGTCACTTTCTAAACGCTGTCAAACAAAACCAAAAACCGCTAAAAATGGCGCCTGCCTGAATCTGAAAAAAAATATTGCCTCCAAAATCTTTCCGAAGCCACTCTGGAAAATCGGAATACTTCCGGAACTTCTACGGCGGTATTTTGAGAAGACGGCTTTTTAAAAGGCCATTTTTTAAGCAGTCAAAAAATAATTTGAACTACCATTTGCATCCTTAAAACCCAAGCAATTTCCTGCCCAGCCAATACCCGGCAATGGCCACCGAGCCGGTCAGCACCGTTCCCCAGATAATATCCACGATCACGATGATCAGGGGCCAGTCTTTGATGGTGGCCATGTTGGTCAGGTCGTAGGTTGCGTAGCAGAAAAAGCCGAAGAGCGCACCGTTGAGCAAGGCAATTTGCCAATCCGAAGCACGAAGCCCCGGCACCGTTGCGAAGTATAAAATACCTCCGATGTAAAGCAGGTAGAAGACGACAGCCGCCGTCCAGTTGGTGCTGTCCGAGAGAACGAAAGCGAGTTTTTCCCGGTAAAAATCTTTAGCGATTAGTCCGAGCCAAAGCATGTCGATGGCGAAAAAAACAACGGCGGCGAGGAGGTAAAGCAGGAAGTATTTCATGATGGAGAAGGTATTGGTGACTTTGCGGATTCGGGGCTGTTGCGCAGGTCCCGTTTTTCAAAACAAAAAGATAATGAGATAAAGTGAAAGCGGAGGAAAAGGTTTAAAGATTTTGCTGCCGTAAGCTAATCAGCAGATTATTGACTGAAGTTCGTATCTTTTCCACTGACGCCTGGCGCCAATGTTTACTAAACTTTTGGAAGTTTAGTAAACGTGCAACATCTAAAACAGACTAAAATGAAACGAATCTTAAGCTGGACTATTCTGATATTGATCATAGCAGCCGCCGCTGCCGTTGTAGCGGGAATCAGCTTCCGTGCTGCTCTTGGTCCCGCCCATGAGGAATATCCGGCCCGAGCGGCTTACGCACCGCATGGGGCGGTTGCCACGAGTCAGCCGCTGGCCAGTCAGGCCGGGTTGGCTGTACTTCGGGAAGGTGGAAATGCCGTGGATGCTGCGGTAACGGCTGCTGCGGTGCTAAGTGTGGTAGAGCCTTACATGTCAGGATTGGGAGGCGACATGTTTGCAATCCTCTGGTCCGCTGAAGAGCAACGGCTCATTGGCATCAATGCCAGCGGCCGCTCAGGATCGCTGATGACCCGGGAGGCGCTGTACAGTGCCGGCCGGATACCGGGCGACGGACCCAAAACGATCACAATACCCGGTGCTTTGTCAGGATGGGTAGCCTTACTGGAAAAATACGGTACGATCTCCCTGGCTGATGCGTTGGCTCCGGCGATCAAGTTGGCTGAAGAGGGGTTTCCTGTCTCCGGGGTGACGGCGGCGGAGTGGGCATTGTTCGTAAACCTGCTCAAAAAAGATCCGAGTGCCAGGGCTACCTTTCTGATGGAGGGAGATCGTCCTCCTGCCGAGGGAGAATGGTTTTCAAACCCGGACCTGGCAGCCACGCTGCAACACATTGCTCAGGAAGGGCAGGATGTGATGTACGGCGGCAAACTTGGCGAGCGTATCGCAACCCACGTTCAGGGTCTTGGAGGTTTTCTGACGCCTGAAGACTTTGGCAACCATGCTTCGGAATGGATCGAGCCGATATCCGTTCCCTTTCAGGAGTACCGGCTTTGGGAACTTCCTCCCAACGGTCAGGGAATAGCGGCGCTGGAAATGCTTCGCATTCTGGAGCCCTTTGATCTCGCTTCCATGAAATACAATTCAGCAGCTTATCTGCACCATCTTATCGAGGCCAAAAAGCTGGCTTATGCTGACCTCGAACATTTTGTGGGCGACCCCGATTTTATGGAGGTGACGCCCGAACAGTTGCTGACAGATGAATTTATCGCCAGGCGCCGGTCGCTGATCGACAAGAGCCGTGCCCTGCCCCGTGCTAATCCCGAAGCCTCGCTGACCACGAGCGAAACCACCTACCTCACTGTTGCCGACCAGGAAGGAAATATGATTTCATTCATTGCAAGCCTGGCCGGAGCATTCGGTTCAGGCGTAGTGGTTCCCGGAACCGGATTTGCACTCCAAAACCGGGGAGTCGGGTTTTCCTACGAGGAAGGCCGGGCCAACAGCGTAGGGCCGGGCAGGCGTCCTTTCCATACCATCATTCCCGGTTTTGTAACAAAGACTACCGCCAACGGAACACAAGAGCCCTGGCTGAGCTTCGGCATCGTTGGAGGCCCCCAGCAACCTCAGGCTCATGTTCAGTTCCTGCTCAACATCCTGTTGTTCGACATGGACGTTCAGCAAGCGATCGATGCCCCCCGTTTCCGCCATTGGAGCGAAAACCAGGTCAGCTTCGAAGGGGCCATTTTTCCGGACGTGATTGACGAACTTCAGTCGATGGGACATGCTCCCCGGAATCCTGTCATGGAGACAGCTCAAACGATTTTCTTAGGTTCGAACGGCGGGCTTGTATTCGGAAGCGGACAAGCCATCATGAAATTACCACGGGGCTACGTCGGCGGGTCTGATTCCCGAAGGGATCGTTCGGCAGTGATTTATTGACTATCATGCTGAAAATCATCTGGTCTCCGGCACCTCGTTATTTGACCTGCTGACTGTTTTTTTCGCTTCTCCCCGGAAATGTGAAACAGGTTTTTGCCATGTCATCAGACTCCCGGAGTGGCCGGGTTATGGTACAGGGCCATAGGTTTTGGCAACACCG
>JASBVF010000055.1 GCA_030147525.1 Bacteroidota bacterium | reverse complement strand
CGGCGGGGTTTTGGTACGAGATGGCATGGCATCACCTGATATTGTGCGAATGAGCGATAGCGTTAGACTTGTGGTCTAGAGGTTCGGCGGGGGGGGCCTGCCGCGCCCAACCCCCCGACGCTACTTCCCCCTGATTATCTGAATATGCCCCAGCGCCTCCCTCGTCAGCGCCTCGATTTTTTCCAAATCAAAACTGCCGTCCGCTTTTTTGGCCATGAGCTGCGAACCCATGCCCACGCAGTATGCGCCTGCATCGAACCACTTTTTCAGGTTGTCATAATCAGGTGAAACACCGCCGGTGGGCATAATGCTCGTCCACGGCTGCGGGGCGAGGACGCCTTTGATAAAACCGGGGCCATAGGTATCAGCAGGGAAGAGTTTGACAATTTCAACGCCCATTTCCTCCGCCCGGGCGATTTCCGTCAAGGTTCCGCAGCCGGGCGAAAACAGGATTTTTTTGCGGTTGCAAACGATGGCGATGTCCTCCCGAAAGACGGGCGTGACGATGAAACTGGCGCCCAACTGCATGTACAGCGAAGCCGTGCCCGCATCAGTGACCGAGCCGATGCCCATCATCATTTCCGGGAGTTCTTTTGCGCAAAATTTGTTCAGTTCGCCGAACACCTCATGGGCGTAGTCGCCCCGATTGGTGAATTCGAGGAGGCGTGCGCCGCCCCGGTAGCAGGCGGTCAGTACCTGCTTTGCTATTTCGATATTTGCATGGTAAAAAAGTGGTACCATGCCCTGTTCGCCCATTTTTTGGGCTACTTGAAGTCTTGTGAATCGAGCCATTGGTTGGTGAATTAGTGAATTGGTGAATTAGTGAATTGGTGAATTAGTAAATTGGTGAATTAGTAAATTGGGCTGGGTGTCCAACCCAATTTACTAATTCACCAATTCACCAGTTTACTAAAATTATCTGCTTACCCGTCCACTCGCATCCCCCTTCATCAGCGTTTCCACCTCAGCGACGGTTGCCAGATTCGCATCCCCGTAAATCGTATGTTTCAGACAGGAAGCCGCCACGGCGAAGTTTAGCGCCTTCTGGTTGTCGTCCGGCCATTTCACCAGACCGTAAATCAGGCCGCCCATGAAGCTGTCGCCGCCGCCGACCCGGTCCACAATGTGGGTGATGTCGTAGGTAGGCGCTTCGTACAGCGTTTTACCGTCCCAAAGCACACCCGACCAGGTGTTGTGGCTGGCGCTGATGCTGCCCCGCAGGGTAGTGATGACCTTCTTCGCACGGGGGAACATTTTCATCAACTGCTCCAAAACAGAACGGTACGACTGCGCATCCACGGAGTGGCCCTGCGTAACGTCCACGCCTTCGGGGTGCAGGCCGAAGTGCTTTTCAGCGTCTTCCTCATTTCCCAGAATAACATCGCAACCCTCCACAAGGGCGGGCATGATGTCGCCGGGTTTCTTGCCGTATTTCCAGAGGTTTTTGCGGTAGTTCAAATCCGTGGAGACGGTGACGCCGAGCCGGTTCGCAGCCTTGATAGCCTCGAGGCAAACGTCGGCGGAGCTTTGTGAAATGGCTGGCGTGATGCCCGTCCAGTGAAACCACTGGGCGTCTTTGAACACCTCGTCCCAGTCAATCATGCCGGGCTGAATGGTGCAAATGGCCGAGTGCGCCCGGTCGTAAACAACCTTACTACCCCGGCTCACGGCGCCCATTTCCAGAAAATAAATGCCGAGCCGCTCACCGCCACGGACGATGTGACTGGTGCCGACGCCCCGCTTGCGCATCTCCATGAGGGCGCAGTCGCCGAGGTCGTTTTGTGGTAAACGGGTGACGAATTCGACGGGCAGGCCGTAGTTTGCCAGCGAGACAGCAACATTGCTTTCGCCGCCGCCATACACCACATCGAAAGAATTTGCCTGTGAAAAACGCTGGTAGCCAGGCGGGGTCAAACGCAGCATGATTTCACCGAAAGTGACTATTTTTTTCATTGTTGTTTTTTTTTGTTGGTTGAGAAGGGTTGATGAAGGTTGAGATGCGCAGGCTTTCTTCAACCATCTCAACCTTCATCAACCCTTCTCAACTTTTTTCCATTCTTCAAAGTCCTTTTTATGCTTTTCTGAGGTGAGCGGATACAGTCCGATGATAGCCTCTCCTGCCAAAACTCGTTCAGTTACAAAGTCTTCGTACACCGTCATTTTTACCGCCTCATCCGCTATTTGGTCAGCCAAATGTGCCGGTATCACCATCACCCCGTCATCGTCGCCAACGATTACATCGCCGGGAAAAACCGCCACGTCGCCGCAACCGATGGGCACATTGATGTCGATGGCCTGATGCAGGGTCAGATTGGTGGGGGCGGAAGGCGTGTGGTGATAAGCAGGCATGTCCAGCTTAGCAATTTCAGCGGAATCCCTGAAACCGCCGTCGGTGACGATGCCGGCCGCACCCCGTACCATCAGGCGGGACGCCAGAATGGAACCTGCGGAAGCCGCCCTGCTGTCTTTCCGGCTGTCGATGACCAAAACGGCGCCTGCCGGGCAGGTCTCCACCGCCACCCGCTGCGGGTGTTCCGGATTTTGAAAAACGGTGATGGGGTTGAGGTCTTCCCTTGCCGGAATGTACCGCAGGGTAAAGGCCTCCCCGACCATCGTGGGCTTCCCTTTCGCCAATGGTTTGACGCCCTGGATGAATTGGTTTTTTAAACCCAATTTGAACAAAGCGGTAGCCAACGTAGCGGTGCTGACGGTGCGTAGTTTATCACGAGTGGAGGCTTCCATTGATTGGAATTGATTTAATTGTTTTACGAAAATGCCAATCCGCCGTTGATGTCGAAATTAGCCCCCGTCACAAACGAGCTGCTGTCAGAAGCCAGGTAAACCACCAAGTCTGCGACCTCGTCAGCCCGGCCTTCCCTTCTCAGCGGTGTACTGGCGGCTACTTTTTCCCTGATTTCATCTTTTGTGAAATCATCGTGGAATTTGGTCCCAATCAGACCCGGACAAACCGCATTTACCCGAATCCCTTTCGGGCCAAGCTCTTTTGACATCGCCCTGGTGAAGGTGGTAGCAGCCCCTTTGGAAGAAGCGTACAGGGAGGACCCGCCACCGCCGCCGTCCCTTGCGGCCTGTGAAGAAATGTTGATGATGGAGGCGCCTTTGCCCATCAATGGCTCAAACGCCTGCGATACGAAAACAGTGGATTTGAAATTGACATTCATGACCAGGTCGTAAAAAGCCTCGTCGAATTCCGGCAATGTTTTGCGGGCAAAAAGGCCGCCTGCGTTATTGACCAGAATATGAACCTTGTCACCGAAAGCTTCTACTGTTTTTGCCTTTAAATTTTGGATATCAGCTAATTTGGATACGTCAGCTTTGATCGCAATAGCTTCGCCGCCGGATGATTTTATTTCATCCACCGTTGCCTGTGCGTCGGCCTCAGAATTGTAATAATTCACAACGACCTTCGCTCCTTCTTTTGCCAGCGCAACAGAGATTGCCCTGCCGATATCTCTTCCTCCTCCGGTGACTACTGCGACTTTTCCTTTGAATTTATTCATTGCACTTTTTTTTGGTTTAAAAATTTAGATTCCCAACGCCTGTCCACCGCCCACCTGAATGGTTTCTGCCGTCAGGAATGCGGCATCATGGCTGGCCAGGAAAGCGACGACACCGGCAACATCTTCGGGTTGACCCAGTCTTCCGAGCATGATATTATTGGCCCATGAAGCGAAAACTTCAGGCTTGGTTGACTTGATTTGCTGATGAAATGGCGTATCAATCGTGCCGGGCGATACGGCATTTACCCGAATGCCATATTCCGCTAAATCTTTGGCCAATGCCCTGGTGATGGTATGAACCCCGGCTTTGGATGTTCCATAAATTCCGGCGCCCGGCCCGCCTGCGTTCCAGGCAGCATTAGATGTATAGTTAATGATGGTAGGATTATCTCCTTTTTTGAGGAAAGGAATGGCCGCTCTGGAAGCGAAAAACACAGAATCGAGGTTCAGTGCCATGACAAACCGGTAAAATTCGGTGGTCATATCTTCAAACCGTGACCTGCCGCCAAGGCCACCTGCATTATTTACCAGCACATCAATTTTCCCATATTTTTCACCGATTTTGGTGATGTTCTCCGTTACGGCCTCTTCATTGGTAACATCGAATCCATAATATTCGGCATCAATACCTTCCGCCTTGAGTTCTTTCACTCTTTCAGCGCCTGCTTTATCTTCAATACCGTTCAATATCACGGTATATCCGTCTTCACCTAATCTTTTTGCTACCGCAAAGCCAATACCGCCGGTGGCGCCTGTTATAATTGCTACTTTTTTTACACTCATTTTTTTAGTTTTTTTATCGTTTAGAATAGGATTGTTACTGATAAATGCTGTTTGCCTTTGGCCTTTGGCTAACAGCTAATAGCCAATAGCAATCTGCACAATGCTTGTTGCCTTTGAGTTTATTTAACCGGTTTCAACGGCTCTATTTTCGGGCACAAAATCCAGACGCTCGCCATGGCAATCAGGGCCAGTGCGGCGCCGATGACAAAGGCTGGCGTGTAATTGCCCCCGGTTGTCAGCCAGGGAATGAGATAGGTCAATCCCGCCGCGGTCAGCTTGGCGCCCATACCGGCAAAACCTGACAAGGTGCCGACCGTTTTTTTACCAAAAAAATCACTGGGTAAAGTCTGGACGTTCCCGATGGCCGTTTGAAAACCGAACAGTATGACCGCCATCAAAAGCACGGTAGTGACCGGGCCGCCGGGGTTGGACATGGCCAGCAAGGTGGGCAACATGATGACGCCGCCAAGGGTGATGACCAGCTTGCGGGTTCTGTCCACGCTCCAGCCTGCCTTGATGCGATTTTGCGCAAGCAATCCTCCAAACCAGGCTCCGAACATGGCCCCGACATAAGGCACCCAGCCGTAGATGCCGATGGTTTTTACATCCATTCCATAGACTTCATGCAGATAAATTGGAATCCAGATGACGAACAGCCACCAAATCGGGTCAATCGCCGCCGAAGCTAAAATGACGCCCCAACTTTGTTTGCGGGATAGCATTTCGCCTGTCGGCGGGTTGTATTCATCCTCCCGGTTGCCGTCTTTGTCCACCTCTTGTGTTTGCTGACCGGTCAGGATGTACTTCCGTTCTTCCTCCGTCAGCCACGGGTGAGTTTTGGGCGGGGATTTCACCAAAATCATCCACGGGATGAGCCAGAGCAAACCCGTCAGACCGACGAGGATGAAGATGACTTTCCAACTGAAATAAATGGTCAAAAATGCAATCATGGGGATGGAGACGATGCCTCCGATGGCAGCACCGGAATTGAAAAGCCCCTGAGCGAAAGCCCTTTCTTTGATGGGGAACCACTCAGCGTTTCCTTTGGCTGCCCCCGGCCAGTTTCCGGCCTCTGCAATACCCAAAATGGAACGGAAAATACTGAAGCTCAGCACCCCTCTCGCCACAGAATGAAGTGCGGTGGCAATGGACCAAACCCCGATGGACAAAGCGAAGCCGATACGGGTGCCTACCCAGTCGAATATTTTCCCGAAAATAGCCTGTCCGGCAGCGTAAGAAAACACGAAAACGACCGAGATGAGCGCATAAATTTCCTTGCGTCCGTCATCCGTTTCGTCCGGGTAGAGGTCGGCTGCGATTTCCGGCCAGAGCACTCCCAGCGACTGCCTGTCTATGTAGTTGATGATGGTCGCAAGGGCGATTAATCCGATGACCCACCATCGTAATCCTTTGAGTTTCATGTTAACAATGATTGAATGATAGAATGACTGAATGATTGAATATGGCCGAAAGGCTCAGTCATTCTAAAAAATCCTCCCGGTACGGGCTGAACACGTCAATCAGCACCCCCGCTTCTTTGCACACACAGCCGTGCATGACATGCGGAGGGATGTAGTAAGAATCACCGGCTTTGATGGTTTTGACCTGGTCGCCGATGGTCATTTCAAATTCGCCACTGGCAACGTAGGTCACCTGCGAGTGGTAGTGCTGGTGGAGTTGCCCCACGCCGCCCACTTCGAATTTGGCTTTCACGAGCATGATTTTGTCGTCCATGCCGTGGATTTGACGCAGGATTTTAGGGTCCACCTGTTCCCATTTTTCTTCTGCGTCGAAGAAGAATTCTTTGCTTGGTTTGATTGTACTCATGTCTTTTTAATTTTTAATTTTCAATTATTTCGGTGCTTCCCCTGCTCCAACCGTCGCCTCTTTAAACCATACTTCCGCATAGCTTCCGTTGGCGTATTGTTTGGCAATATCACCACCGTATATTTCTGCACCTGTAGCCCAAACCATATTTGTTTTGGGGTCTTTTCCATTCGTTTGATTATAAGCGCCTTGTTTGAAATAATTCAGCTCTCCGGCATAGGCATTTTTGCGCTCCACACCATCCTGGCCGATTGGGACAAACATTTTTTGGGTTTGCTGAGGAATATCAGCTTTGGTCGTGTATTCGGATTGTATCAGGTTTTTGGTAAAGGTTTTGGTTTCGTGACCTTCGCTCTTAAAGGTGAGGTACATAATTCCTTTATGCACGTTGATTTCATAACTAAACTCCTCGCCTAACTCAATGCCGTCCTCAGGTTCTTTCGGAAAATTCGTCGGGCTTGAACCTACCACAGACATATCGTAGCCCCAGACAGGCGTTGAAAAATCCCAGCGTCCAGCATTGTCGTCACCTGCGGTGTTGATTTCATAGTTCCAAAAAACAGAGCCTTTTTTGTGGCCGGGGAATTTTTTGTAGAAGATTTTGCAAGGTTCATTTTCATGTCCGTCGCCGCTATGGATTTGCCCAATGACCACCGAATAGGAAGCCGCCACCCTTGCATCGCCGGAAGTTGAAACATGCATGACTTTACAGGTACCGGTCAGTTTACCGCCTTGCTCGGGTGTCCATTCCCTTTTTTCATGCAGCTCTGTCCTTGTGTTGCTGGAGTTTTTGGAAGTGACGCCTGAATTTGGCGTTTTATAAACCACCCAGCGCATCGTGCCGTCAATGACGGTGTAGAAAAAATCTTTGTGTTCAAATGCTGTGATGTCGTCCAAACGTGTTCCATCCCCCAGCATAATTTTGAATTTATCCATGAAAGGGATAACCTCGTGCGGGTAAACAGTTTTCTTGCTCAAGCCATCATTGGCTGCAAAATAGCCGTCATTGGAAATGGCATCATCAGGGATTTCAACGCTGGCTTCTTTAAACCAAACTTCGGCGTAGTTACCGGTTTCATATTGCTTTTGAATATCGCCGCCGTGTGTTTCCGCACCTGCACACCAGACTTTATTTATCACAGGGTCTTTTCCATTCGTCTGGTTGTAACAGCCTTGTTTAAAAAACAGCCCCTCGTCAGCGTAAGCATTTTCCCGCTCCACACCGTCCTGGCCAACTGGTACAAACAAGTTTTGCGTTTGCTTCGGTATATCCGCTTTTGTGGTGTATTCGGACTGTATCAGGTTCTTTGTGAAGGTTATGGTTTCATGCCCCTCGCTTGAGAATTTTAAACTCATCATGCCATCTTTTACCACGACTTCATAAGTCAATTCTTCGCCCAATTCAATCCCGTCCTCCGGTTCCGCCGGGAAATCAGTCGGACCTGTTCCAACCACAGACATATCATAGCCCCAAACCGGATAGGAAAAATCCCACCTGCCCGAATTGTCCTCACCTGCCGTATTGATTTCATAGTTCCAAAAAACAGAGCCTTTTTTGTGGCCGGGGAATTTTTTGTAAAACAATTTAAACGGCTCGTTCTCATGCCCATCAGCACTGTGAATCTGGCCAATGACCACGGAATAGGAGGCAGCTACCCGTGCATCGCCCGTCGTCGAAACATTCATGACTTTGCACGTCCCGGTCATTTTGGCCTCCGACATGGCAGACCATTTTTTCACTTGCGCCAATTCGGTTCTGGTATTATTTGACGTTCCGTGCGTATTCCCTGCATTCGGGGTTTTGTAAACTACCCAGTTTGTTTCGCCCTCGCTCGCCGTATAAAAGAAGTCTTTATTTTCAAAATCAATCGGATGGCCGGCATTTGAACCGTCTCCCAAAATCAATTTAAAATCATTGAAGAATGGAATGACATCACTTGGGTAAACGGTTGAATTGTCATTCACTTTGGCCGTATTGGAACAGCCATTTAGTACTAAAAAAATACCAAGGATTAAGAACACTATGCTATTTGTCTTTTTCATTTTCAATTCATTTTTTCAATAATTGCGACTACGCCATTATAGGATATGACACAGGCAAAAACCATCGCCAGCCCCATGCCTGTGTTAAGCAGCAGGCCCGCCCGATGCTCGCCCATTATTTTTTTATTGTTGGTCAAAATGATGATGCCGAGGATGACCAGCGGCAGCACGAACACGTTGAAAACCTGCGACAGAATCTGCATCTGAATCGGGTTTACGCCAAACACCGGTACGGTCAAACCGATGACGCAGGCGATGGCTGCCAGTATTTTGAATTGTTTGGAGTCAGTGTCCAGTTTCCCCGCCTGATAATCGGCGATGAGCAGCGGCGTAATCATCAAAATCGGGAAGATGGAAGACAGCCCGGCGCTCAGCGTTCCCAAAAAGAAAACGGCAATGGCAAACTTTCCGGCTATCGGCTCCAGCGTAGAAACCATGTCCAGCACCCGTGTGATGGGTTGTCCCTGATGAAACAGCGCACCTGCCGCCACGGCCATGATGGAGCCGCTGATGAAAAATATGAGCAGCGCCGCCGAGAGAGCATCTTTTCGCTGGTCTTTGAGGTTGGCGATGGTCCAGCCTTTTCCAAAAATGAAAAGCGGGCGGGAGAGGAAAGTCGCTGCTGCCATGGTAGTTCCGACGAAGGCAGCGACCATCATTTTGCCGCCTTCCACCTGCGGGATGGAGGGCAGAAAACCGGCAGCAATTTCTTTTGGGTCGGGGAAAACAACGAACAGCGACAACAAAAACGACAGCCCCATCAGCGTGACGAAAATCAGCAGTATTTTTTCAAAAAAGGAATATTTACCCACCAGCAACAACGAATACATGATGCCAATGATGAGCAGTGCAATGACCAGCACTGTCTGATATTCCATGCCCTTCAGCGCCGGGACGAACAGCGACAGCGTTTCAAAAATAGCGTTGGCACTGATGCCAAGGATGCCGATGAGCGAGTTCAACTGTCCGAACGACACGCCAACGATGATGGCGATGGCGATGAGGTTGCCGAATTTCAAATACTTGCGAAAACCATACAGCGCAGTCTCGCCGGTGACGATGGTGTAGCGACCATACGCCTCCATGAGCACCCACGAAAACAGGCAACTCAGGAACAACACCCACAGCAACTGCATCCCATACGTGCTGCCCGCCACCACCATCGAGGTGACGCTGCCCGTACCAATGGTGTAGCCGATGGCGAAGATGCCAGGGCCGATGGTCAGCAGCCAGCCGAGGATTTTTTTGAATATGGAGGTGGATTGTGGCATTGCTTATTTATCGTTCATTACTTTTTTCAAACTTGTCAAATCCGTTTTCATCGCACCTGTCACCACTTCCGGCGGCACGGTGATATCGTACGCCCCGTCGTTCGCCCCGCCGAGCGGGTATTCGAGGTGCAGGGTGATGGGGGCATTTATTTTCAGTTCGTCAAGCAAATGGAAGTAGCGCTTGAAGTCCACGGCACCCTGTCCAACAGGGACATTTTCGACCGTCCATTTTCCGTCTTTTTGCGTCCAGATGAAATCCTTCAGGTCGAGCGAGCGGATGTGCGGGGCCAGCAGTTTCAGGGCAGTTTCCCATGAATGCATCCCTTCCACCATCGCATGGCGGACGTCGAAGCGGGCGCCGAGGTACATGGGGTCGAGGTCTTTGATGAGGTACCAGGTGTCCCAGGAAGAAGCGCCGACGCTGGTGCCAGCATGGTTTTGGTAGGCGCCGTGCAGTCCGTAGTGTTTGTTCATTTCAGCTAACTCAGCGAGTTGTTTTTTGAAAACTTCCAACTGCTCCGGAATGGGTTTCCCCGCTTCGTAATCGAGCCAGCCCATGCGGTATGTTTTGATGCCGAGGCGGCTGGCGGTTTTTAAAATCTTTTCGGTGCTGGGGTCTTTGGCGTTGGTGATGGAGGTTGTAATCAGTTCGGCTTTCAGTCCAGCTTTCCGGATGGCTTCGACTGCTTTCGGCAGGTCAGTTTCCACATTTTCAGGGAGTACGTGACCTTTCGGGCGGACGGTCAAGTCCACACCATCGAAGCCAATGTTGGCGGCGGTTTTGGCCATTTCCTCATAACCCAGCCATTGGAGGTGTTTGGAGAAAATGTGGATGTCCCGGCGGCTGGCAGTTTCCATTTTTTCATAAAAAGGCACAGCGCCCATCAGCGGCAGCACAGCACCCGCTTTACCGAGTACTTCCAGACATTGGCGGCGTGTAATGTTACGTGGCATGTGTTATTTTTTTTTGAAAAAAGGCGGTACCCTGTCCCCAGTCGGAGAAAGCAGGACAGGATACCCGTCAGCCCTAACCAAATTATTGTATGAAACTTAAACTCAGAAAAAGGAGCGGCGGCAGGTTTTGACACCACTCGCTTTTACTCTCACTATACCTAAAGTAGGCCGGTTTGCAAGTAGGCCAGTAGGCAAACAGACTGATTTTCAATTGTTTAAAGTCGTCCATTTTCGCAAACTACTTTACTTCGGGTATAACTCTCTATTTCCTTTCCCACCCCTGCCCCCTAAAGGGGACCAAGTCTGCAACTGACTGCGAACTTACCGAAGTGGTTCCCCTTCAGGGGTCAGGGGTGACTCACCACCAAATCGTAGTATTTCACCTTGGCAAACGCCCCGGATTCTTTGGTTTGCAGGTAGTTGCCGGCCTTGAAATAGTTTTCGAAAATGCCCCATTTCTGCATGTGGATATCATCATAAACGACGGATTCGGTTTCGTTGAAAATGACTTCCAGCCTGCCTTCGGAGGCGATTACTTCAAGGGTGAATTTCTCGGTTCCGGATTCCAGCGGGAAGTTGTGGCCGGCATCGTCTGTCCATGCGTCCGTGTGGAGAATTTCCGGTACGGTAGCATTAGCGTTTTTCAGTTTTTTCGTTTTTACCCGAACTTTTCCATTGTCCCAGTAGATTTTCAGCACCGGAGGTGCATTGTTATCTGAGGCGCCAATAAGGTCCCGCTGTGCGTTGGTCAGCCGCCCGTGAATTTGCATGACCATGGTGCGGTGCGGTTTGCCACTCGCATCTTTCGAAATTTCAGGTACAGACAGCGTGCCCTTCATTCTGCCGCCCTGCGCAAAAGTCCAGTTGGTGTTATTGCTTCCGGGGACCATTTGCTCCCGTAATTCCGTTCTCGAATACGACGAGTTTTGCGTGGAAGCCCTGGGGTAAGTGTAAAACACCAGCGAGCCGTCGGTGGAATCGTTGTACATGAATTCCTTGAGCAGCGGATTGTTGGCATAATCCAGGATTGCCGGTGGTGTTACCTCTGTCGGGTTTCCAATTGGCAAGGTGACTTTCCAGTTACTCAGATCAATATGGGGAAGGAAGTAATCCACCCCTTCTACCAGTTCATTTTCGTCTTCGGGCGGGGTGATTATTGGTTCATCAATGGGGGCTTCAATGCCTTTCTTGCTGCACCCCACAACTAATAATATTAGCATGGGAAAAATATGCTTCAAAAAGCCTGGTTTAATATTGAATCGCAGAAATATCATACTATAAGTGGTTAAAAACCACCCAGACCCAATTACACGCCTGGGTGGTTTTTGATTAAAAAAAGCGTGGTTAATCTTCAATCTTTACGTTATCAAGAAAGACTTCATTACTGCTATCTACGGCATTTAAAGCCCTTACGTAAATGACTATTTGACTTTTAGTTGGTGTAAATGTGAAGGTGCTTGTAGTGAATACCGTTTTGTCAGTGTTGAAGTCATTGGTAATATTGAAATACGCATCAATTGCAGGGTCAGAAGTAGATGCATCAATACCTGTCTCCGTTGTGATTTCTGTATTCAGGATAAATACTTCGGTGTTTACGCCCATTGCTTCCGAACGTGTGTCTATCGAAAAGGTATATTCAACGCCTTGCTCTACTTGAACGACCTGGTATAAGCGGCGGCAACTATTGCTGAATTTTGCCCCTCTTGTCCCATTCGCTCCATCACTGGTAGTTGCAGGTTGCTCATTGGTACAATATGTTGCGTCAATGTAATCGTTCAAAGCTGTATTATTCCAAAGTGCCTGGTATGGGCTGGGAATAGTATTTCCATTATTGTCCACAACCGTACTGTTGGGTGTCATATCCCAGGCATCCGCATTGTCACCTGTATCGAACGTATATTCATCAAAAGTGCCATTGAGAACCTGTACCACAAACCCCTGAGCCACTGTTAATTGCGCTGTTTCCACATCCATTTTACCGGTAACACTATAAGCCGTCAGGGTCACCGTGTAAATCCCATCCTGGACGTAGGTATGTTTCGGATTCATACCTGTGAATTGAAAACCATCTCCGAATTCCCACAACAGCATTACTGCACCCACGGAAGCATCCATAAAATGGTAGGTCTTATAGTCAGAGGCATCGACCTGATAGGTAAAGCCCGCAGTGACAGGTGCCTGTATATCAATTGTTTTGCTCAGCGAAGCGCTTTTGCCTTCGGCACTTGTAGCCTTAAGCGTAACTGTATAAACATCGGCAGATGCATAAACATGGGTCGGAGATACTTCTGTGGAAGTATTTCCATCGCCAAAATCCCATTCGTAGCTTACGGCATTTGTGGAGGAGTTAGTGAAAGTATATTCCAGATAATTGGTCTGGCTCTGAACTGAACTAAATCCTACGGAAGGAGGCACGGCGCCTGCAACTCCAACATCAATCGTGAATTCATCTAACCTGCATTCAACCGGTCCATTAAAGAAATAAATGGCAACCTTGTCATTATCCCCAGAATTAAAAGATAATGACTGTTGTAAATATTCGACAGGGTCCGATGTATCGTTAACGGTAACCGAAGCGATGGTGTTATCAAGTGCTTGCTGTGCAGTCGTGATAGTTCCTCCATTTTGTGTTACACCCAATATAGATACAGTTAACCAGGGATCGGAAGAATTATCCAACATAGTATACCAAAATCTCAGGTCATAATTAGAATTCCGCTCTACAACAATTTCCTGGTAGCCAATGCGATCCGGTCCCGGAGGTAACTTGGCACCCTGGCTTCCGAATGTTACCGGACTTCCTGTAATCTGAATAACACCGCCCAAATCATTATTTCTCCATGAATCCCGTCCATCACCAGTGCCATCGGGCAAGCTGTTATCTTCAAAACCCGGCTCCAGGATAATTGGCTGAAATGGCCCTTCAACTACCATAACGTCTATTGTTATGGCATCTGAAACCCCGTTTGCATCGCTGGCAGTCAATGTTACGGGATAAGTGCCTTCACCGGCATCAAATGTAAATGTGGGGTCTTTTTCATTGGAGGTATTCCCACCTCCAAAGTCCCATTCAAATCTGGTTGCTTCAGTAGAAAGGTTGTTGAATTTGATTGTTCTAAAATCTTCTATGGTTGAAGCGTAGGAAAAGTTGGCCTTGGGAAAAATGGTGTCCGCTTTGGAATTTGCATCAGGCAAGTCAAATTCGAAAGCCTTTTCACAGCTACTTACAAATAGTGCTACTGCCAAATACAGGAACAGTTTAGCAGCTATGCGATTAAGTTTAATTATATTTTTCATTCCTTAGAATTTTTAAATTTTAGAAATTGAGTTTTAGTAGCCAGGGTTTTGCGTTAAAAGCCCACCACTTAAATTGATTTCCCTTGCAGGGATGGGCAACAATAATTTTCTGGCATCATAAGCTCCATACCCCATTTCGGCAGCATGAGCGCTCAATACAGCATCAGCCACCCCAAATCTCACCAAATCATGGAAACGCTGGTTTTCAAAAGCCAATTCTACACGCCTTTCCACCAATAGGGCATCTTTGGTAAGTACTGAAGGACGGTCGCTTACAGGATCAAAGCCAGCCCTTGTTCTTACGGCCATGTATGAATCTATCGCAGCACTATTTGTAGTTTGCGCCCCGCCTGCCAATATAGCTTCGGCGTGCATCAACAATACATCAGCATACCGCAAAACTATCCAGTCATTTCCGGCATCACGGGGATTTGGGCCATACGTAGGCGGCGTGGTTGTTATGTCAGATCCCTCTGGCAAAAACTTTATCACTTCAGTCCAGGTATTGAATGTGATGTAGGATTGTGCCGTTCTGTTTCCGCCATAAACTGTAAAATCAGCTATCAGGTTATTATTGACCATGTTGTGGCCATCCTCTCTGCCCTGACGGTAGGTTGCTGTAAATTCAGATGAAAAACTCTGACTTTCCAGCGTGTTTCCCAATTCATATTGAATAGCGAAAATGATTTCATCATTCAGTTCATCATAAAATACATCGCTAAAATTGTCCTCCAAAGCAAAGTCCCCACTATTGATAATGTCCTCACATAATTGCTGGGCTCCGGCATAATTGCGGTTGCTTTGCGTCAAATAGACTTTCGCCAACAGGCCCTGTGCAGCAGCTTTCGATGCCCTTGATTTATGAGTGTTGTCCAGGTTGTTGACAGCATCTTGAAAATCCGAAACGATCTGCGCATAAATCTGATCTTCAGGCACTCGCGTAAAAAGTGCTTCTTTGTCCTCTGGCCCTACTACTGAGGTCACCATGGGCACAGCGCCAAAAAACCTGACTAAGTTAAAATAGGCATAAGCTCTTAAAAATTTTGCTTCGGCCATATACTTCGCCTGATTATCCTCATCTGCGACATCAATGTAATTCAGCACACTGTTTGCCCTGAAAATAACGTCGTACATTGATTGATAATAATCTTCAGTTTGTACGTTGTTAGGCTCCACCAAATACCTGTGAAAATCGGCTTTTGAACCTTCCAATGTGGCTGTCCGTGTATTGTCGCTGCGGTGTTCAGCCAGCATGTATTCAAATTGTATCCCTCGATTGGATCTGATGATACTTGTTTCCGTATTTTCATTAACTCCCTGTATCGCATCATATATCCCGATAATCCCGGCCAGGACATCTTCATCAGTCTGATAAAACGCTTCCAAAACAATTGAGGAATCCGGTAGGGGGTTTAAAAACTCATCCGTATTACAGGCATGAATTGCAAACCCTATTACTAAAAGAATGATATATTTATGGTATTTCATTATTCTTACTTTTTAAAATTAGAAATTAACTATTCAACAGAGGTCAGGAGTCAGCCAGCACCAGCCCGGCAGGTGGGCTGACTTCTGAATAGTTACATTAAAAATTAACATTGAGGCCAAAAGTCACTGTCCGGAACAGCGGTGTGCCTGCTCTCTGTTCTCCGTATTTTCTTGGGTTGTCGTCATCAATAAATTCCGGATTGAAACCGTGGTAATCATCCGAAGTATTATAGATCAAATTCTGTCCAGAGGCATATATTCTTAAGCCGTCCAAACGAAGGCGGGATAATTGTTCTTTTGAAAAGTTGTACCCAATGTTTACGTTTCTCAATGAGAAGTAGCGTGCGCTTTGCACAACTTCATTGGTCAATACTTTTTCCTGAATGAAAGATAAATCCGGTGCCAGCCCATCCTCCACTATTTGTTGTGGATTCACGGTCGCCTGTCCAAACCAGTTAAAGAAATATTGGTCGCCAATATTTTTCACTTCAGCACCCTCACTTCCCTGGATCATAAATGAAAAATCAAAATTGCCGTAAGAAAATTCATTGGTAAGGCTCCAAATCAAATCCGGATATGGATCCCCTAAAATGGTTTTGTCCTCATTCGTAATGATACCGTCGCCATTCAGGTCTTTGACGATTACATCTTCAGGAGAACTATTGATCGGGTGATAAGGCGTGTTGATATATTGAAGCGGAACTTCAAAGTCCACTACATAGCCATAGAAAGATGAAATGGGATGACCTACCAGGTTGATCCATTGTGAATTTCTTCCATAGCTATCTTCCAGCAATGCACCGTTTGACTCTCCAAAACTGAGCAATTCATTTTTGTTGGTCGAGGCAATCAAAGTGGTGTTCCAGCGGAATTTCCCTTTAGTGATATTTCTGGTTCTCAATTCAAGTTCCAGTCCACTGTTCTCTACTTCACCCAAATTCACAATACCACTGCTAAATCCGGTTACGTAAGAAACGGGGTTTTCCAAAAGCAATTTATCGCTGGTCCTCACATAATAATCAAACGATCCTGTTACTCTGTTTCCTAAAAAACCGAAATCAATCCCGGGGTTGAATTCCCTGGAAGCTTCCCACTGCAACAGTGTATTGGCTATATTGCGGGCAGAAACACCAGGGGCAATGCTACCTCCAATAACTGCATTGGAATTGTTCAAAAGAGACAAATAAGGGTAGTTGTTGATAATATCGTCACCAACACTGAAATTCTCATTACCTGTAAGGCCGTAACTAACACGGAACTTTAACCTGCTTACCAAGTCACTGCCACTAAAGATATTTTCATTGTGCGCATTCCAGCCCACAGAAACAGCAGGGAAATTACCCCATTTCGAGTCCACCCCGAAAACCGAACTTGCGTCCCGTCTGAATGAAGCATTGATCAAATATTTATCAGCATAGGCATAATTGACCCTTGCGAAATAACCGATCTTATTTTGTTCAACGTTGACCTCTTGAAATTCTGAAATGGCCGTTGCTCCTTGCAAATTTTTCAGCAGGTCATTGGTGAATCCATTAGCACTCACTGTGCTATTTTCAGTTGTTCTTTGTTGGAAAGTTGCGCCTGCCAGCAAACTGAACCCATGAGCGCCAAATTCTTTATCGTAGGACAAAGTATTATCTGAAATAACCCTTGTTCTATACCTGTTTTGTAAATTATAAGCGGCACGGCCTGCCCCGCCTGCATGATGCATGGTACCATCATACCTGGTTCTTTTGCGTTGTTCCAAAGTAACACCAAGCGACGACCTCGCTTCCAGCCCGTCTGCAATTTTATAGCTTAAATAGGTTGAACCGAGTATATTGGTTGTATATTCGAAATGTTCCCTTTCAACATATTGGGCATAGGGGTTTTGATCCCCTGAGGTACGTGGCCTGCTGGTACTGCCATCACCATTTAAATCTAATCTAACTAAATGATTCTCAAGAAAATAATCCCCAACTCCTACATCGGGATAAGCATTTCTATCAATGTATTTTAGTGTTTCCTCTGTGTGGTAAATAGGCAACCACGGAGACTGTCTGATTGGGTTGTGAATGGAAGTAGGCAATGACCTGCGCTTTGAATAGGAAGGTGTGGCACTCAGGCCAAACTTCAGCCTGTCACTCAATTTATTATCCAACTTTAAATTGAAAGTGTATAACTTGTAATCATCGGTTATTACGACCCCTTCATCACTCAGGTATCTCAAGGAAGTACTGAAGGTTGTTTTATCATTTCCGCCCCTTGCAGACAGAGAATGACTCATGATGTTTCCACCATCAAAAAATACATCCTGCCAGTCTCTGTCGATACCGGTAGTTTCGACTAATTCCTGTGCGTATAGCGTTTCTTCAGAAAGTTCACCCGCCTCAGCCAATTCTTTTGCAGCCCATTTAGCTACGCTCTTCTTATAATCCTCACTTCCAAACGCCTCTTTCCTCCCTACGTAGCTTTCATAGCTGAATTTGGTTTTGCCAGCCTTGCCACTCTTGGTCGTAATCATGATCACACCATTGGATCCTTCACTACCATAAATGGCGGCAGATGCCGCATCTTTCAGGACTTCAAAAGATGCGATATTGTTCATATCCATTGTCCCTAAAAAATCACGGCTTACGACCAATCCATCCACGACTACAGCAGGTCCTGAAGCAGCAGTGATCGAACCAAAACCTCTGATGGTAATCGTTGGGGCCGCACCCGGTTCTGCGTTCGTCGCCTGGATATTAACCCCGGATACCTGACCAATGAGTGCGTCATCGACCCTCGATACTGCTATTTGATCCAATTTTTCATTTTCAACCTTGGATACGGATCCGGTTAAATGTGATTTCTTTTGAGTACCGTAGCCGATAACAACCACCTCATCTAACTGCTGATAGTCCGGCTCCATGACAAGATCAATGACGGATCTGTTGTTAACCTCAACCTCAACCGACTTGTAACCGGTGTAGCTGAAAACCAAAGTTCCGTTTGATGGTGCTTCCACCTCGTATGTTCCATCAAAATCAGTAATGGTTCCACTGGAGGTACCTTTCACGATAATATTAACGCCGATAAGCGACATGCCATCTTCTGAAGAAGTGACCGTACCGGAAACCTTAATGTTACCTTCTTGTGAAAAAGCAAAGGAGGGAATGGCGAGTGCCATAATAAAAGCCAGCAAACATTGAAGCAGCTTTTGGTAGTTCGACTTTTTCGTTAATTTTGTTGTCATAATTACCATTTTTTTATTGTTGTTAAGAAACCCACTCTCAGGTGGTTTTTAAAAGTGGATGATGTCCACATGACGCAATAGAAATACACGCTCCTGGTGTTCCAGCACCGGGAGCTGTGGTTTTTGAAGGCTTGCAGATGCTACAGCCTTCGTGTATGCTTGATCAAATGAGATTTTTTACTGGAAGTGTCAGTAACTGAAGCTACGCTGACTTTTCTATTTTAACTGGAATTGTAGATCCTGTCTTTCTGCATTACATTTAGTTTTAGTTGATGAGTAAATGACCTTTCGTTAATTCTGCCGTTACTGTCCGTTTGCGTTTCCGTTTTTCAAAGAGTAGCTGTAATCCAAAACATCCTTCAGGTGTACACGCATGGCCTGGGCAGCCTGCTCAGGTTCGTGGTTGATAATGCAGTCCAAAATGACTCTGTGTTCGTCAAGGGCTTTAAAAAAACGCCCGTCCTTGCAGATATCGAGTTTAATAAAACTATTTACAATGTCCGGCGTGATGATCAACATGAGCGATTTGAGCACCGAATTTTTACTGGCTTCCGCAATTTTCAGGTGAAATATCAGATCCTCTTCCACAGCCTGCTGTCCTTTTTTAACTTTTGCCTCATAGGCGTCCAGCGCTTTTTGAATCTGAATGATGTCATCAGCTGTTCGGCGCTTTGCAGCCAGGGTAGCTGCATGTGTTTCAAGAATGACCCTTGTCTCCACAAGCGAGGCGAAGTCGCTGTTTTCAAGTTGAAGCACATCGGAGATCAGTCCTTCCAGCGCTGCTATACCCATGCCTGCGACAACGGTACCGCTTTGAGGTAGCGTTTTCAGAATGCCGTAAAACTCAAGTTTTTGCAAAGCCTCCCGCACGTGCGTGCGGCCAACGCCCAGCTTTTCAGCCAGTTTACGCTCCGGCGGCAGGCGGTCGCCGGGTTTAAGTTGACCAGAGGTAATCAGTTCTCTGATTTGTCTGCTGATCTTGTCGGCAGGGCTTTCGATGACTATTTCGCTGAAATTTTCTAACATAGAGTTGCGCTTGATTGGTGAACTAATAATTGGTCGACCAATTTTTGGTACGCCAAACATAGGGCTTTATAATTAACTACCAAACTTTTCATTATTATTTTTTGAAAAATTGACGAAAGTCATCCTTTTTATTTCTCAAAACGGCCCAAAAGCTCAAAAAAGCAGCATTTGCCAAACGGAAAATTGGTTCGGCTTCGGCTGGACCTGACTTTAAAACAGCTTCGTTTTTTTCATTTCTGACTGAATTGGTCCGAGAAATTTGCTTTCCGCAGTTGGTAGGAAATTGGAGCAGGTCTGTTAATCAACTTTTGCAATCTTCCGGCATTTTCGCTCTACCTGTAGTTTAAATCAACCCGACGTGTCATTTCTGCCGCCTGGTTTGTATTTCCTCATGGTGGAGGGTGCCGGCATTTTCGGAAGAAAAAAATTTGTGAAGTCGTTAGGCTTGCCTGCTTTTACTGGTTTTAGTTCACCGGCAATATGTGTTTTATCATCAGGGTAATCGCAAGTGTCCTAACCCTTGCAGTCGCCCTACCCTTCTCAAACCTTCCAAAACCTATCCGATTTAGCTAACTGATAAGGTACTGAATCCCGAACATTCTTCCGATTTTCGCCGCTCAAAAAAAATTGTCATGGTCAAACAGCTTGAACACATCGGCATCGCCGTCAAAAACCTCGAAGCCGCCAACGAATGCTACGCTAAACTCCTCGGTATTCAACCCTACAAAACTGAGGAAGTCAAAAGCGAAAACGTGATTACTTCTTTTTTTAAAACAGGCGACTCCAAAGTCGAACTCCTTGAAGCCACCTCGCCTGACAGCGCCATCGCCAAATTCATCGAAAGCCGTGGCGAGGGTCTTCATCACGTAGCCTTCGAAGTCGAAGACATCCGGGCAGAAATACAACGCCTTGAAAAAGAGGGTTTCAGAATCCTCAATCCCGAACCCAAACGTGGTGCCGACAACAAACTCGTCTGTTTCATCCACCCCAAAACGGCGAATGGGGTGTTGGTTGAATTGTGCCAGAGTCTTTGATTTCAGTTGAATAGTTGAAAGGTTTAACCAATGCCAGGTAAAATTCTTCAACTTTTCAACCATTAAACTTTTCAACTCTTCCACCCTTGGACTACCTCATCGCATTCATCGGCGCCACACTCGCAGGCGTCATCAATACCCTCGCCGGCAACGGCTCAGCCATCACGCTGACCATTCTGACCGAAGTACTTGGCATGCCCGGCAACCTCGCTAACGGAACCAACAGGCTGGGGGTCGCTTCGCAAAGTATCGGCGCTTCGTGGGCATTTTACAAACACGGAAAAATCGACTGGCAAAACAGCTGGCTGCTACTTGCCACCACCACCTTCGGGGCCATCATTGGCGCATGGGTTGCCATCAGCGTCAGCAATGAGCAGTTCAAAACCGTGTTCAGTTACCTGATGGTCTTCATGTTATTCGTACTTTTAGTGAAACCTGAACGCTGGTTGCGGGAAACAGATGTGAATTTCAAACCCAGCCTCTGGCTGATCATTCCGGCTTACCTGGCGCTTGGATTTTATGGAGGCTTCATTCAGATGGGCATGGGCATTTTTTTCCTGGCCGTCATGGTGCTTGGCGCAAGATACAGCCTCCTCGATGCCAATGTGGTCAAGTCCCTGATGGTGGCCATATACACCATCCTGGCCATTTTGCTCTTTCAGGGCAAAGGGTTAATCGACTGGAAAATCGGCGGGCTCATGGCCGTCGGGCAGATGATAGGCGGCTGGGCCACAGCTCATTACGGCGCCAGCAGTCCGAAGGTTAACATCTGGGCGCACCGCTTGCTGGTTGTCATCGTGATAGCCGCCGTCATTAAACTATTCGGCTGGCACGAATTGTTATTTTGAAATATTTCCCGATTTTGCCATCAGCTTTTTGATGAAAAAGAGATAATACAAAACGAAATGTATCAAAACCTACTCAAGCCCATTCTCTTCCGCCTTTCGCCCGAGCGGGCGCATCACCTCACGGTGTCTTTGTTAAAAATGACACTCTCCATACCGATTGCCGGCAGTATTTTCAAAAAAATATACAGCGTCAAAGACCGGCGGCTGGAGCGCAAAGTTTTTGGCCTGACCTTCCCCAACCCCGTCGGGCTGGCAGCAGGATTTGACAAAGACGGAAAATCCTACCGGGCCATGGCTGCACTTGGTTTTGGTTTTATTGAAATAGGCACCGTCACCCCCGTCGGGCAGGAGGGAAATCCACAGCCCCGCCTTTTCCGTCTACCGGAAGACGAGGGGCTCATCAACCGCATGGGTTTCAACAACGAAGGCGTGGAAGCAATGGTCAAACGCCTGAAAGCCAACCGCCCGAAGGGCCTCATCATCGGCGGCAACATCGGCAAAAACAAAGTAACCCCCAACGAACAAGCTACCCGTGACTACGCCATCTGCTTCGAAGCCCTGTTCCCTTACGTGGATTATTTTGTGGTCAACGTCAGCTCTCCCAACACGCCCGGCCTCCGGGAATTGCAGGAGAAAGAACCGCTCACGGCCCTGCTCACCCACCTGCAGCAGTTGAACAATCAAAAAGCTTCGCCCAAACCCATTTTATTAAAAATCGCCCCCGACCTCACCAACGAACAACTTGACGACATCCTCGGCATCGTGCAGGATACTAAACTCGACGGACTCATCGCAACCAACACCACCATCAGCCGGGCCGGTCTGAAAACCAGCCCGCAAACTGTGGAAGCCATCGGCGCCGGCGGGCTCAGCGGGAAGCCTGTCCGGGAACGATCAACGGAGGTCATTCGCTATCTTCACAAAAAATCAAACGGCAAGGTAACCATCATCGGCGTCGGAGGCATCACCTCCCCGGCCGATGCGCTGGAAAAACTGGCAGCCGGCGCAACCCTGGTGCAGGTTTACTCAGGTATGGTATACGCCGGGCCCGGACTGGTGCGGGACATCAACCGGGCGCTGTTGTCGAAGGTTTAACCTGCCTGCTGATTCCTTTCCGTTGGCGGTTTCGGTGAAATTTCCCATTTTACACCTTTCAAATTTCATCGTAAAAAAATTGAATGCAGTATGAAAATTTCAACACTTCTCACCTTACTGCTGGTGGCGGCTCTCACCGGCATTTCACACGCACAAAAAAACGCAGGCGGCATGACGGCCAACAAAAAAGCCATCGTGCAATCCGTTGAAAAACATCAGGCGGATTTCATCAAAATGAGCGACCAGATCTGGGCGTATGCAGAAACGGCATTTGAAGAAAACAAATCCGCCAAGCTGCTGGCCGACTACGCCGAAGCGCAGGGCTTCCGGGTGGAACGTGGTGTGGCAGACCTTCCCACCGCTTTCATCGCCAGCTACGGCAGCGGCTCGCCCATCATCGGAATTCTGGGCGAATTCGACGCCCTGCCGGGCATTTCACAAAAAGCACAACCTGAAAAAGAGCCGCTGGAAGCAGGCGCCGCCGGGCACGGCTGCGGCCACAACCTCTTCGGGGTAGGCAGCCTCGGCGCAGCCATTGCCGTGAAGGAATTGATGGAACAGGGAAAAATCAAGGGCACCGTCCGATTTTACGGCACGCCTGCCGAGGAGAAATATTTTGGAAAATTGTTCATGGCCCGTGCCGGCCTCTTCGACGATCTCGATGCCTGCCTCGACTGGCACCCGTCCGCTGAAACGAAAGCAGAGGTACAAAGCTCACTGGCACTGGTGGATTTCACCGTGGAATTTTTCGGGCAAGCCGCCCACGCATCCGGCGACCCCTGGAATGGCCGCAGCGCCCTCGACGGCCTTGAATTGTTCACCACCGGTCTGAACTTCCTGCGGGAACACGTCAAACCCACCGTCCGGATTCACTACCAAATCCAGCATGGCGGCGACGTGGTGAACGTAGTACCGGAATATGCAAGGGTTTGGGTCAGGGTCAGAGATTCAAAGCGGGACGGCGTGCAGCATGTGTACGACCGGGTGGAAAAAATGATCGCCGGTGCAGCCATGATGGCTGAAGTGGACTACAAAATCAACCTCGTTTCCGGGCTGCACGAGGTGCTCGTGAACCGTACCGGCGGCGCTGCCATGCAAAAAAACCTGGAGCTGCTCGGCCCCATCACCTACACGGAGGAGGAGACCGCTTTTGCCAAAAAAATACAAGCCGCAACAGGCAAACCCCAGGTGGGCATCGATAGTGAAATACGTCCGCTTGAGGAAACCTGGGAACATCCGAAAGGCGGCTCCACCGACGTGGGCGACGTGAGCTGGCTGGTGCCTGAAATCAGGCTCGGCGTTACCACGGCGCCGAAGGATACACCATGGCACTCGTGGGCGGTGGTAGCCTGCGGAGGTATGTCCATCGGGCACAAGGGAATGATTTATTCCGCCAAAGCACTCGGTATGACCATGGTGGATTTGTATGAAAAACCTCAACTGCTGGCCGACATGAAAAAGGAATTCAGGGAGCGGAAAGGCGATGCAGTTTACAAGGCGATTTTGCCGGACGGCCCTGCACCGCTGCCCCAGCCTGCCAATGGGAAATGATTCCGTTCTCCCGTTGTTCACGCAGGTGAACGCAGATCATTTTTTGGTGCCGGTCTGCGTTCACCTGCCGGATCAACGGGAGTAATTCGTTCGTTAAAAGTGATTTAGTTCACATTTCCGCATGACTAAGCTCACCAGAAACTTTGTTCTTTCCAGTTAATCTTGCCGCAGATTTTAATGATAAAAATAATTGATGGCGAGTTCGCTATCAATTATTTCAAAACCTGACAGCGGGTCAAAGCCTGTTATGCCAGGGTTGCTCGCTGCCAGGTTTTTACACACCAAAATTATGGAAGCGAAATTATCAAATCCCGCACCGCTGGGCCTGATGGGCTTCGGCATGACCACCGTTTTACTCAACATCCACAACGCCGGTTTCTTCCCGGTGAGTGCCATGATCCTGGCCATGGGTCTTTTCTATGGCGGCATCGCCCAGGTCATCGCTGGGGTCCTCGAATTTAAAAAAGGCAACACCTTCGGCACCACGGCTTTCACTTCTTACGGATTGTTCTGGATCACGCTCGTCGCTCTTTGGGTGTTCCCGGAATTCGGCTGGGCCAAAGGCGCCGCTACGGAAACAGCCTACATGGGCTGGTATCTTTTCATGTGGGGACTTTTCACCTTCGCCATGTGGGTAGGTACTTTTGGTAAAAACAAAGTCCTGCAATTCATCTTCCTCAGCTTGTGGATTTTGTTCTTCCTGCTTGCCATCCGTGACTGGACAGGATCTGAATTCATCGGAACGATAGCCGGTTACGAAGGCATCATCTGTGGATTTTCAGCCATCTATCTGGCCATGGCTGAAGTGTTGAATGAAGCGAGGGGAAAGGTAATTTTACCGATCTGGGAACCTGGAGAAAAGTTTAAGGTCCGGTCAAAACCAACTAAAGGCATACTTGAAAAGGTCTCTGTAAACTGATTTTCACACGCATCCGGCTTTCCAAAACGGAAGCCGGATGTAATATTTTATCAAAAAACATATCGCCACGACAAGCTGTCGCCGGTGAAGCTCAACCCCTCCATGAAACCTTTCAGTCCTTCATTGTTTTTTGCGTGAAACAGGTAAGTCGTCAGGTCGAACGCAAACAGAAATGCGCCCTGCAACACGATGCTTTTACCAAAACCTTTAAGGCGCTCCGGCCGCTTGTCGGTATTTTTTGATCTTTCCATCAGGTAGAAACCGCCGGCCATGTAGCCAATGTCCAGCCCGGCATTGAAAAGTAGGATTTTCTGCATGTTGTATTGTTCCTGCACTGTGGTGAACACATCAAATGATGCCGGGTCCGTATTGGACGCAGAAAAAAAACCAAACGCCGCAATGCCCAGGTTGACGGCGCCCCACCCTGCATTCATTTGATGGAAATATTTATCCTCGCCCTGTTTTTGGGTCATTAACACCGAACCGGCAGCAAGATTGCCGACCGCCCATGCGCCGAGCACGTACATGGCTTTCCGGTTCGTATCCAGTCGTTTTTGATTGTAGTCCTGCAGCGTCAGATTTTGCGCAGCAAGCAGCAAGGCCAGGTTGAAAAAGAACAGGGTAGCAGTGGCTTTTTTCATGAGTATTTTAAAACGCCAAACAAGCGAGAGCACTTTTGGATGTTGAAAACAGCAGGAAAATCAGGCTTTTTCAAGTGTAAAACCAAAAGTAGAACCCACATTGCGGGTACTGCGGACGTTGATCGTCTGTTTGTGCGCCTCGATGATGTGTTTCACGATGGAAAGCCCGAGGCCAGAGCCGCCCTGCTCCCGTGAGCGGCTTTTATCCACCCGGTAGAAGCGGTCGAAAACGTGGTTCAGGTGTTCGGAAGGAATGCCAATGCCGCTGTCCGCCACCTCAACAAGGACGTTTTTATCCATGTCGTAAAATCCGACTTTGGTGACGCCGTTGCGGTTGCCGTATTTGATGGAGTTGTTCACCAGGTTCATGAGCACCTGCCGGATGTATTCCCGGTCGGCCCGAATCCGGTAGTGCTGGTCAGCGCCGGGTTTGAGGAGTAGTTTGATATTTCGTTCGCTGGCTTTGATCTCGAGGTCTTCGAACACCTCCTCGGTCAATGACCGGATATCGAACTGCTGCATGTCGAGAATGAGTTCGCCCGATTCGAGGCGGGAGATAATTTCGAGATCTTCCACGATGGTGTTGAGACGGTCCACATTTTTTGCGGCCCGCTGGAGGTAAAGTTTGTTGATACCCTCATCTTCCAAACCTCCGTCGAGCAGCGTTTCCAGGTAGCCCTGAATATTGAAAATAGGCGTTTTCAGCTCGTGGGAAATGTCACCGAGAAACTTGCGGCGATAGTCCTGCCAGGTTTTCAGCTGTTCGATTTCCTTTTCCTGCTTGGCAGCCCACTCTTCCACTTCTTTTTCCACCTCTTCCATCATGTCGACTCTCATATCGACAACTTCCCGTTTTTCCACGGTGGAAAGCTTGTGTTGGTGAATGCTTTTGTAAATCACCTTGATTTTGCGGTAGATGTAGTTTTTCAGGTAATAATTGATGATGAAAAACGCCGAAAGGAAAACCACACTGCCCGCAATGAAAGGTAGCCACCACGGCACCGGCATCAAACCGGTCAGGTCGAGTAAGGTCAGAACAATGATGAGGCTGGCAGCGATTCCTGTGGACGACAGGATGGTGATGCGTCGGGGCGTAGGGTTTTTAAGTCTTTGGTTGGCAAAGGGTTCCAGGCTTTTAATGGAATCCCAGAGGTGAGAAGATGCGGCATCATTTTCAGCAGTCTGAAGCTGTTGGTCAGAACTCAAATCGATATCCGATTCCTTTGATGGTTTTGATGTAATCATCGCCTATTTTTTCCCGAAGTTTTCTGATGTGAACGTCGATGGTTCGATTGCCAACGATAACGTCAGTACCCCAGACTTTGTTGAATATTTCCTCTCTGGTAAAAACTTTACCCGGCTTACTGGCGAGAAGGTTGAGCAATTCAAACTCCTTTTTGGCCAATTCGATTTCCTCTTCGCCTCTCGTTACCATTACCCGCTCTTTGTCGATGGTAAGGTCACCCAACTCAATAATGTTTTTACTGTCAATTTCATCATCGCCTTTGCCTGCACGGCGCAGCAGTGCTTTCACCCTGCTCATGAGTACCCGTGGTTTGATGGGTTTGGTGATGTAGTCGTCGCCGCCCACATCCAACGCTGCAATCTGAGAATAATCCTCTTCTCTGGCCGTAAGGAAAGCTATCAAAGTGCTGTCGAATTCTTTCCGGCTACGGATATTCCTGCAAACTTCCACCCCATCCATCTGAGGCATCATGATATCCAGAATGATCAGGTCGGGTTTTACCTCGGCGGCTTTTTTCAGTCCTTCCTCGCCATTGTTGGCAGTCGTAACCTGAAAGCCTTCCTTTCTGAGATTGTAAGCCAAAATTTCGAGAATGTCCGGCTCATCATCAACTACGAGGATTTTTTTCTCTTCCATGCAATTTGCCTTTTTAATTGACGGCGAAATTAAAGTGAACCTGCTGTTAACCCGGTTTGATCGGATTAAGAAATTGTTAAGTTATTGAATACCAAAGTAAAGTAAAATTTTACATTGCCCAAAGCTCAGTTCCGGCTTACCCTGAACGCAGGACAGCCTTATTCTAACTCTTGCTATTCTGTATCCAGAAGTTTATAAACTTTATCATAAATTTCCCCCATCAGCTCAGGGTTTCTTCTCAAAATAGCAAGGCAGGTATCAAACACCTCCCGGTCCATATCGTGGATGGTCATGATCTGGCGGTAATAGGCCTTTGCAATGGAATCTTTTTCGGGTTCATTGAACGAAATCAGGGCCGTCTCCGCCACATGTACATCAGCCAATACAGGCACCAGCTTCTCTTCGCTGACCGGCAACGATTCCTCAGTCATACAACCTGGCATGAGCGTGGAAAGCATCGCCAAAAAAAACAGCGAAATACAAAACCGAAACTTGTCTGCCATTTTTACAAATTTGATTTTCAAAAAAGATCGTAGTCTAACCTTTCGATCCGGACCGGTTGAACACTAAAAATACTGTTTTGGGTAATAGTACTCCGTCACCTTTGCATTTTTCTCGTTAAAATCCTGCCAATGACTGACCGGGGCCTGAATGCCAACGATGCCGCAGGTTGGAATGTTACTGATAAAGTTTTCTGAAAACCTGTTAGCCACACTGGTAAACGTGGGATTATGACCAAAAATAAGCACGGTATTGTAATCCTCCGGCAATAGTTTGATCATATCCGTAATGGTCATGGGTATGGACTCATAGATTTCATCCCGGATGAGTAAATCTTCCCCCTCGAGGCCCAGTTCTATTTTGAAAAAAGTAGCTGTCGTCAGTGCTCTCACTGCCGGGCTGGTAAGAATGGCATCCGGTTTGACGCCTTTGCTTTTCAAAAGTTTGGCCATAAAAGGGGCATCCCGCAGGCCCCTTTCGTTCAACGGGCGCTCAGAATCCCGTAAATCCGGATGGTCCCAACTTGATTTGGCATGACGGACGAGATAAACAGTTTTCATTGTAAATTGTAATTGGTCAAGTTTTCGTGATGTGTGGATAATCTGTTCAAAACCAAAGGTAGAAAATTCGGTTGAGTTAACTGCCCAGGCAATGTATCTTTGAGGTTTTACCCTCGGCAAACCGCTTGACCGGCTTTTTTTATCCAAAAATCAAAACACGCCTGCACGTGAATTTTTTGCTTAAAAACCTTGAACTGGAACTCGACGAGCGTCACCTTTTGGTGGGTGAGAAGCTGTTGGAGGAGGGGAAGGTTATCCGGCTTTTCGAAAGCGAACGGAACCTCTGGATTGCAGGCGTGGAGAGTCTGGAGGTGGAAATGCAAATTTCACCTTCGAAAGTCAGGGCCTGTTCCTGTGAGTGCAGCGTTTTTCAACAGGATAAAATGTGCGGACACGTCGCAGCCGGACTGCTGGCATTGCGCCGTCATTTGTCAGAAAAAAAACCGGCAAAAAAAAGCAACACTCCGAAAAAAGCAGCTCAATATCAACGACTTACCACGACTTCCATTCTCGACAATGTCGATCCGGATGACCTCGCCGCTTTCGTGCGGTATTACGCCAGATCGAACCGGCAGTTTGCGCTTGCGCTGAAAACCCGTTTCGCAGCCAAAGTCCCCATGCCCGACAGCCGTGAGAAATTCGGACAACTGCTCGATGCCACCATCCTCGCCGGGCGTACCAAAAACGACCGGATTAGCAATTCAGGCAGTGCGCAACTGATAAAAACAGTGGAAGATTTACTCGGCCAGACAGAGGACGCCATCGCACTGGAACACTTCGGGGAAGCCTGGGCCATGCTTGCTGCCATTCTTGAAAAAACGACACCCATTCTCCGTAAAATTGCAGGAGACGAAGAGGCGCTCAGGATGGCTGTTTTAAAGGCTTTCAGACTACTTTCCAATCTGACAAAAGAACAAATTGCACCTGCTCTCCGGCAGGAAATCTGGCATTTTTCCCTGGACGCTGCACCACGGCCGGCTTACCGGCTCAATGATTTCACTGAACCAATTCTGAACCTGTTGATCTCGTTGTCCGACGATCTTGCCAGGTCGGAGGCCCTGCTTCAGTTACTCAATTTTGAACTGAATAAAACACCGCATTCGGAGCATCATACCCATGTTTTGCTTCAGGCCAAAGTTCGACTGCTGGAAAGCGAAGGCATGGCCCGGCACGCTGAAAACTTCACCCTCGAATGCCTTTCCGATCCTTCAGTTTTGCTCCAGGTTGTGGAAGCTGCCGAGGCTGGCGGTTTGCTCAAAGTCATCCAGCCACTGCTCGAAAAAGGCATGCGGCTGATAGAATCCGAAGAGGTGAAAAAACGACTGGAAACCGCAATGCTCACACTCGCCCGGCAGCAGGGCGACCACAAAACCGTCATCACACTTGCCCGTGACCGTTTCCTTGAGACGAAAAACTTTGATTATTTTGAAAGTTGTAAGGCAAACTTCAAGGGCGATTGGGAGAAGTTTGTTCAACAAATGCTGGCTGACCTGATCAAACAGCCTGATTACCAGCAAAATATTGAAACTATCGCCACGTTGCTTGCCCGTGAAAACCGTCTTGAAGATTTGCTGAAACTGCTTGCAGATCAGGATTCTATCGATCTGTTCATGCGTTTCGACCACTTACTTTTGGAAAAATTCAGGGAGGAGGTTTTCGGGTTTTATGACCGGCAGCTCAAAAACTATCTTTCGAACCATCTCGGACCGGTGCCCAGCCAGAAAGTCAGGCATGTGCTCGATCATCTTCGTGCCTGCGGGGCCGGTCGAATCGCCGAAAAACTTGCTGCATCCCTGCTCAAAGATTTCGACAACAGATCTACCCTGGCGGAAGAGCTTGAAATTTTTTAAATGTTGTAAGTGGCTCGAGAAGTGAAAGGAGGACTATCATTTCACCAATAAAAATTAAAAATGAAACCAAAAATTGTTGTGCTTTCCGGCGCCGGAGTGAGTGCCGAAAGTGGAATCAAAACCTTCAGAGATGCCAACGGCCTCTGGGAAAACCACGATGTGATGGAAGTTGCATCCCCACAAGGCTGGCGAAATAACCAGGAGTTGGTTCTCGAATTTTACAATCAACGCCGCAGGCAGTTGGCGGAAGTCCAACCCAACGACGCTCACAAAGCTTTGGTAGAACTGGAAGCCCGGTATGACCTCCACATCGTCACTCAAAATGTGGATGACCTCCACGAGCGGGCCGGAAGTGCCAACGTGCTACATCTTCACGGCGAGTTGTTGAAAGCCCGCAGCACCGTCGATGAACGGCTGGTGTACGAGTGGAAAAAAGATATCCGACCGGGTGATCAGTGCGAACGTGGCAGTCAACTTCGCCCCCATATTGTATGGTTCGGAGAATTGGTCCCTATGCTGGAACCTGCAGCAGCCTTGGTCAGCATGGCTGACGTGACCATCATCGTTGGCACCTCAATGCAGGTTTATCCGGCAGCCGGGCTGATAGGCTACGCCAGGGCAGGCATTCCGGTTTACTACATCGACCCCAATCCGGCGCTGAATTACGAATTGCGAAGCTCAAAGAATCTCAAGGTTATTACTGAAAACGCCACCACCGGCGTCAGGAAAGTCGTGGAAGAATTGATGAAATAACGACAATAAAAAAGTGATCTGCTATCCTCAACAGATCACCTGAAACACAGTCTATGAGAAAACGTTGTGTAATTTTAATTAATTGAGTTGTCGAGTTACGGAGTTATTGAGTTAAGGAAACCCTCGAACTCAATAACTCAATAACTCAATTACTACTTAGCCGCACTCCGTGTGACCGCAGCTTTTGCAAATCAGACAGCCTTCCTTGTAAATCAGGCCATCCGGGTCGCCGCAAGCCGGGCAAGTTTCTTTCACTGCTAAAGTGCCATCCGGTACGAACTTTTTCAAAGCCCGCACAACACCGTTCTTCCAGGTATTGATGTGTTCCTGGTCGACGTTCAGGCTCGACACCAGGTTGATGACATACTCAATAGGCATGCCGTGACGAAGTGTTCCGGAAATCAGTTTGGCGTAGTTCCAGTATTCTTTGTCAAACGAGCGGGAGAGACCCTCCATCGTTACTTTGTAACCGTCCTTGTCAGCAAACTGGAAGTCGTAACGATTGTGACCTTCTTCGTCCTTATCCTTTATAATCCAGCCTTGAGTCACGTAAGGTGGCAACATGAAAATATCTTCTGCCCGGCCGGTGAAAATCTCATAAGGACGCTCATCCAACAGACCGACAAAAGCCATCCACTTTTCGTGGTTGTTCTGGAAACGGATGATTTCAGCTTCCAGTTTTTTAGGCCGCTTCGGAGCGTAGGTGGTAGTAAATGCTGGTGTTTGACTCGTAGTTGATGTTTGTTTATCTTCCTTTTTCTTTTCTTTTTCGTCGTTTGAAATGAGAACGCCCGAACGGGATCCATCCCGGTAAATCGTACATCCCTTGCAGCCTGATTCCCAGGCAGTTTTGTAGATTTCCTTCACCATTTCCACGGGCGTGTCATTCGGGATATTCACCGTCACACTGATGCTGTGGTCTACCCATTTCTGGATTGCACCCTGCATTTTCACCTTCTGTACCCAGTCAACATCGTTGGCAGTAGCAAGGTGGTAAGGAGACTTGGCGACCAGTTCATTGAGTTGATCCGTTGGCATGTTGATCACCTCGTCCATGTTGTAGTCATTTGCCTTGAGCCAGTCAATGAATTTGTGGTGAAAAACATTGTACTCTTCCCAGTGGTCACCCACCTCATCTATGAATGAAACCGTTACTTCCTTGTCGTTTGGATTGACTTTACGACGACGCTTGTAAGCAATGAGAAAAGCAGGCTCAATACCGGAAGTCGTTTGAGACATGAGGCTGGTCGTACCGGTTGGCGCAATGGTCAGCAGGGCAATGTTGCGACGGCCATATTTCATCATGTCCTTGTACAACGCCGCATCGGCATCTTTCAGACGGTTGATGAAAGGGTTGTTCGCCTCACGTGCCGTGTGGTAAATTTTGAAAGCACCACGTTCTTTTGCCAAAGTAACCGAAGACCGGTAGGCATTGATAGCCAGCGTTTTATGAACCTGAACAGAAAAATCAAGTGCTTCGTCGCTGCCGTAGCGCAGGCCAAGTGAAGCCAGCATGTCACCCTCAGCCGTGATACCAACGCCGGTGCGACGGCCTTCGATGCAAGTGCGTCTGATTTTTTGCCAGAGGCGCAACTCGGTAGCTTTGATATCTTCCGGTTCCGGATCGTTTTCGATCTTCAGAATAATTTTATCAATCTTCTCGATCTCCATGTCGATGATATCGTCCATCATGCGCTGCGCCATCTGCACGTGCCTGCCGAATTTTTCAAAATTGAAAGTGGCATTTTTCGTGAAAGGCTCCTCCACGTAGCTGAACAGATTGATCGCCAGCAGGCGGCAGCTGTCGTAAGGGCAAAGTGGAATTTCGCCGCAAGGGTTGGTAGAAATCGTGCGGTAGCCCAGGTCTGCGTAACAGTCGGGTACAGATTCCCGAATGATGGTATCCCAGTAAAGAATGCCAGGTTCGGCTGACTTCCAGGCGTTGTAGATAATTTTATCCCAGATTTCACCGGCGTTCACTGTTTTTTTGAAAACAGGATCTTTCGAATCGATCGGATATTGTTGAACATATTCTCCTCCGCTGAGCGCAGCTTTCATGAAATCATCATCGATACGCACGGAAACGTTGGCGCCGGTTACTTTTCCGGTCTGCATTTTTGCGTCGATAAAATCTTCTGCATCCGGATGCTTGATGGAGACGGTCAGCATCAGCGCTCCCCGGCGGCCATCCTGTGCCACTTCACGTGTGCTGTTGGAGTACCGCTCCATGAACGGCACCAAACCTGTGGAGGACAAGGCGCTGTTCAACACCGGACTGCCTTTCGGGCGAATGTGAGAAAGATCGTGCCCTACCCCACCCCGGCGCTTCATCAACTGGACCTGCTCCTCGTCAGCACGAATGATACCACCGTAGGAGTCGGCATGGTTGCCAATTACAAAACAGTTGGACAAAGAGGAAACCTGCAAATTGTTACCAATTCCAGACATTGGGCTGCCTTGCGGTATGATATATTTGAAATCCTTCAGCAGTTCGTACAATTCCTGCTCGGGAACCGGATTTTCATAATTTGACTCAATTCTGAACAACTCAGCCGCAATCCTGCGGTGCATGTCGTCAGGTGTTTTCTCATAAATATTTCCCTGGGAGTCCTTGAGGGCATATTTGTTGATCCAAACATTGGCCGCCAATTCATCGCCGTTGAAATAAGCTGTAGAAGCCTTCAGCGCCTCTTTAAACGTGTAAGTTTTAGGCTTGGCTTCACCCTTCTTAACCCTGGGGGTCTTTCTTTTCATTTCTAAGGTCTCCATGATCGCTATTGAACTTTTTTATAGTGTAACATGATGGATTACAAGTGTTTGAGAGAGCGCTGACCCGATGTAAAACACTGGGCAGGGTCCTGCAAACAGCTACAGGCATCCGAATAATTTATTTTTGCGATTTTAGCTGGTGTTTCTCTTGTATGACCTTTACTAACTCATCTTACACACACCCGCTGAATGTTCCAATCTGGTCGGGTGCGGGGGTTAGTTTTTTAAAAAATAGTATCAGTAAGCAGCAGGCTAAATTTTCAAAGAAAATTCGAAAGGAAAGATTGCAAAGCTTTGAGCTTTTTCCTCCCCAAGCGTTCCGAGTGGGTGGCTTGTTCTGATTCAACTCATGTATGCAATATTATCAGCACGAAATTAATGCCCGGTCAAGGATTTTGCACGTTGAGTTTTCCACAATTTGTGGAAAACTTACCTATTTCGTTGATAATCAGCATGATCTTTTTTTTCCACAACTTTTTTGAATGTGGAAAACTTTATGTGGAAAACTTTTCAAACTATAATCAAATACATGAAACAAGGTTTAGTCCACCCAACTTAAGGTGCTGAAAATCAATAAATAAATTGTTGAACCGACGGAAGATAACTACGTGAGTTTCACACCTTTCAAAACAGATTTTTCCGTTGAAAATACCAGGCAAGCCCAAGGCTGCCGGCCAGTGAAATAACTAAAATGATAAAAAAGGACCCCGGAGACTGGTCGGCAAGCGGCAATTCTACGTTCATGCCCATAAAAGAGGCGACAAGCGTGGGCACCATTAATATAATGGTGATGGTGGTGAGCCTTTTGATGGTCAGGTTCAGATTGTTGGAAATGATGGAACCGTAAGCGTCCATGGTGCCATTCAGGATATTGGTGTACATGTTGGCCATCTGCTGGGCCTGGCTGTTATCGATGATGATATCTTCGAAAAGATCTACTTTCTCTTCGTCATCGCCAAGGTGCAGAAAGTCCGTTCGCTTCATTTTCATTTTCAGCAACTCATTGTCACTCAGCGAGGAAACAAAATAAACCAGGCTTTTTTCAATGCTGAGAAGATTTTTCAATTCCTGGTTCCGGCTGCTGAAATACAGCTCTTTTTCTATCAGGTTTCGCTTTTGGTTGAGTTGTTTCAGGCAGTTCAAAAATCGATAAACCGTCTGCTCCATGATCTGAAGCACGAAAAGCTGTTCATCGACCGGATCAAAGTTTTTCACCCTGTTTTCAAGAAAAAGATTGAGTACCGGGTTTTCGTGGGAGGTAATGGTGATGATGTGATCAATCGTCAGCACGATACCCAGCGGTGCAGTGATAAAAATAGCGTCGATGTCTTCTTCGAAAGGATTCAGGATGGGAGTACTGAGGATGATGGCCCTCTTCTCCTCGTCCCGCTCGTAGCGAGGCCGTTCGTCCATGTCAAGGGGATCGGTCAGAAAATCAAGCGGAATGTCGAATTGCTGGGCGATTTCTTCCAGTTCCTCCGGAGTGAAGGGAGGTGAAATATTTATCCAGCATGAGACCTCCGGCTCAGGTAACTCTTTCAGCTTACCATGTTCTTTGATGTAATATTTGACCATGACCGAAGGGGTGACTGTAATTAACAAACTGGGCCCGGGCACATAATTCTTTTGGAAAAATCAGCAAAAAATCCTGAGCACAAATTTTAAAATACTGGTTATCAACATTTTACCTAAAAACAAAATATTTCTTTTCTACTTTCCGGCATTGGCCGGTTTCAAAGCGCACAAACATACGACTTCTTATTTTGGAGACAAACCGGATTTCGATGCATCCACGTCTCAAGGTTTCCAACCCCTGATTTCATTGACAAAATATTCATACACCGGAAGGTCGGCCTTTTTGCCTGAACCCCACCTTGTTGGCAGGCCTTCCCGAATGCAAAAATAATCGGAGATGATGTCCGCCTGCTGCTCAAGGTTGAAGTCCAACAGCGAACCGCCGCTTTCCCGGCATGCCTTCAGCGCTTCAACTCCACCGTAGTTGTAGCCCTCCGCCGTACGCTGGGCATTGAGTGCCCTCGGTATATACAGGCTGCCCATCCGAAGGTATTGCCAGACATGGACGAGCTCGTGGATCAGAATGTCCGGATGAAACTTCCCCCAGGCATTGATGGTAAAATAACTGACGTAAATCACATGCCAACGCTGGCAGCCGATCCGGGCAGACTCATCCACCCTCACTTTTTCCAGCGGAATGGCCTGGCCGAAAACCGAATAGGCAATTTGCTTCTCCCATTCGGTAAGCGGACGGGTGCTCCATTTGCCAAAATCAATGGCCGACTCATAAATTTCGGGGATGCCCAGCAGGTCCAGCACGTGAAATACCAGACCAACCCACCAGGGGGCGAGGTCGTTTTGGTGGCTTTTTTTGCCAAAAAGTAAAGCAAATCCTAATTTAAAATGTTTCCAAATACGCACAAAACGCACGGGCAGCAGGTGAAAATAGCCAAGTAACCGGACGCCAAGCGTATGGATTTTCAATGTCAGCGAGTTCAACGAGTTTTTTTTAGCGACGAAATCAATGCAATGTTTGCCAAATTAACAATGCATTTCTACTTTTGCCACACAAAAAAATTAAATAATGAGCACAGAAAAATCTTCAACCGGACTTTCCTGGATCCTATTCATAGTTTCGACTGTCATCATGCTGCTTATGCTGATTTGGGTACCACAGTGGTTTTGGGTAGCACTTCCGTTCTCCCTGACCTATCTCGTTCAGGCAATGAGGCTGATGTAATTCATATTTAGAATAGGCTTATTTTTGTCCGCCGGAAGGTCAGGTATCCTATGCCTGACCTTTCTTCGTTACTCCTGCCAAATATCTTCTTTCATGAAACAGACGCTCGTTACTCTGGCTCTTGTTTTTTTCATCAGCCTCGCCAATGGCCAGCAACTGTACTTCGATGTTTTCACCGGCTACAACCGAACCGCCTACGAGCCTGATTTGTATGAAAACAGAGCATCCTACCTGTCGGCAGGCGCAAGGATAGCTGTCGGGGCTGACCACTTCCAACTGGGCGGCGAAGCACGCACCAACCTCACTGACCCCTCCTTCGACCTTATCAACAGAAACGAGGAACACAGCGAAACTTATTACGGAGCATTCATCCGGAGCAAAATTGCCAAGTACCCTGCTATGCGATTCGGCCTGGTACTTCGGGCAGGCGCAGGGCTCCATAACTTTGAAACCCGATACGAAAACCTGACAACCAGCACCGTCAAATACGACCCGGTACTGGGACTCAATGGCGGCGTAGGTTTTTCGATACCCGCCTTCCGGGCAGTGATGGTGGAATTGGGCTATACTTACCACTACGTAAACCGTCCTGAAATTCAGGCCGGGGGCATCATTGTGCAGGAATTCAACAGTTCCTACCACACCTTGCAGGCAGGCTTTAGCTTCAATTTTGTTTTTGGGAAAAGAGCCGAAGAATACCGCAAAATCAGAGAAAGTCAACGCTGGTAGGACCTCTGGACCTGACATTTTTTTCTTAGGGCAAATGAAAAAATCAGGCACCCCCTCGACTTATTAAAAATTTTTATACTTTTACAACCGCATCTACGACTTTAAGTTACCAATTGTATCTACCCTTTCATTTTAGCCTTTTCAAAAGGCATTTGCCAACATTTTCCCCTTCTGAAGGACATCACTAACAGCTGACATCTTGATGAAACTGTGCTTTTAGCGCCGGTTCATCCCCTATTTGCTACTGTGCGCAGGAATTACTCTTGCGTGAGGCTGATCTCGTATGGCAATTTTTCACATAACCACTAAGCTTTTTTAGTAAACAACCACCAAACTTATATCCCGAGCATGGAAAAATCATTACAATTCTTGACCAAAAAGCGCTACCAAATTTTCAGTCCGGCAGCCTTCGGCCTCATGGCCATTTTTACCTTTTTCTTTTTTATTCAAACAACAGAAGCTCAGCTTTCCGTCTCATTACAGGCACAATCGCCACTTTGCGGCGGCTTTTCCACCGGCAGCATCACTGCCACCCCAAGCGGGAGCACCCCTCCCTACACGTACCTCTGGAGCACCGGCGCAACCGGCAACCCCATTCAAAGCCTGCCCGTTGGCACGTACACCGTTACCGTTACGAGCAGCACCGGTGTAACCGGGACCGCCACTGCCACCCTGACCGCTCCCCCACCCTTGCAAAACGTTATCACCGTAACCAATTGCAGCAACCCCGGCTCCATGACTGCCAACGTTTCAGGCGGAGTACCTCCTTACATGTACATGTGGAACAACGGCGGCAACACCCCCACTATTTCCAATCTCAGCCCCGGCGAATACTGCGTAACCATCATGGACAGCAACAACTGTGGCTACGTCTCCTGTCAAACCCTCGGCCCTCCGTTGAGCATTCAGGTAGATGCAACCCCGGTAATTTGCGGAAACCTCGTCGGAGGTACGGCCACTGCCGTCCCTACTGGCGGAGATCCGCCTTTCACTTATCTCTGGAGCACGGGAGGCACGACCGCCACCATCATGAACCTGGGCCCCGGCACCTACACCGTCACTGTCACCGGCGACAATGGCTGCTCAGCGACCGGTAGCGGGACAGTCGTGCTGACCGCCGGGAATTTCAGCGTTGATCTGGATGTAACGCAGCCTGTTTGCGCCGGAACCTCCTACGGCAGCATCAATGCAACGGTAAACGGCGGCGCTCCTCCCCTTGATTTTGCCTGGAGTTCCGGTCAAAACACGCAAAACATCAACAATCTTTCGCCGGGCACCTACACAGTTACCGTCACAGATGCTTTTGGTTGCTCCGCAACACAAACGGCCACGCTAAACTACCAAAGCAATCTTTCAGTGGTTTTAAACACAACCAACCCCAACTGCGCCAACTCAAACAACGGCTCCGTGAGTGCAGTGGTTAGCAACGGCGCCACTCCCTACTCCTACCTTTGGAGCAACGGCGCCACCACGCAAACAATCACGAACCTGCCGGCAGGCGCCTACAGCGTGACAGTAACCGATCAGCTGAACTGCACCAAAACTGCCACGGCCACCGTCACTGCCCCTCCGGCTCTGACCCTGAACGTGACGGCAACCAATGCTTCGCATTGTGGAGCCGCTGACGGGTCCGTTTTGGCAACGCCTGTCAGTGGTGGCAATCCGCCGTTCACCTACCTCTGGAGCAACGGTGTTACCACTCCGGGCCAATCTAACCTCACAGTCGGCGCCTACACCGTTACCGTAACTTCAGCCCAGGGATGCACCGCCTCCGGCACTGCCACCGTCACAGAACCGCAAACGCTGAACGTCTCACTGACAGGCAGCTCAACCATTTGCGGAAGCAACAACGACGGAACGCTGACGGCCAATGTCGTTTATGGCACTGCTCCCTACACTTTCGCATGGAGCAATGGCGGCAATACCCAAACGCTGACCAACCTGCCGCCGGGCACCTACACGGTTACAGTGACCAGCGTGCAGGGATGCACCGGCTCCGCAACGAAAGTCATCACCGGCATCCCGGAGATCAACCTGAGCGGCAGCATAACCAACATTCAATGCTTCGGAAGCAACACGGGCAGCATCTCTGCCTCGGCCACGGGAGGCGCTCCTCCACTCAGTTTTTTGTGGAATACCGGCGCTAACACGCAAAACCTGAACAACCTCGCACCGGGAACCTACACGCTCACCGTGACAGACAATGCCGGTTGTTCCAAAACCCAGGCTTTCACCATCACTGCGCCGGCACCTTTGAATCTTGGCTTCAACACCTCCGGCGGTAGTTGCGGCAGCAATGGTTCTGCCACAGTCATGGTCACCGGCGGCATTTCACCTTACACCTATCTTTGGAACAATGGTGAAACAACTGCCACCATCAACAACCTGGCGCCCGGCACTTACACCGTTACCATCACCGATGCCAACAATTGCACGGCCACCGGGAGCACCAACATCCAGGCTTATCCGCAAACCAACATCACGGTTTCAGCCAACAACACCAGTTGCAATGGCACTGCCAACGGCTCAGCAACTGCCAGTGTAACAGGCGGCACGGCCCCGTTCCAGTACCTCTGGAGCAACAACGCCACTACCGCAACCATTTCCAACCTTTCGCCCGGCACCTACAGCGTGACAGTAACAGACGCAAATGGCTGCACACAGTCAGGTTCGGCGACGGTCATGGCAGGTCCGGGTTTGAATGTGAACATCGTTGCCCCTACCTACATTTGTACAGGTGAAACAGGAACCGCCACCGCTAACGTTTCGGGTGGAAATGCGCCTTACACGTATGTGTGGTCAGACGGTCAGACAACGCAAACAGCTGTCAACCTTCAGCCCGGCACCTACTCCGTGACAGCTACGGATGCGGACGGCTGCTTTGGATCATCCACCGTCACTTTGCTTCCCGGCGGCAATTTCACCGTGAACGCAAACGTGGTTCACGTGAGCTGCTTCGGCCTGGCAAACGGCAGCATCAGCCTGAGCGTGAATGGCGGTATTTCACCCTATTCTTACCTCTGGAGCACAGGCGCTACGACGGCTTCCGTCAACAATCTCTCACCCGGCACCTACAGCGTGACGGTCACTGACGGCAGCAACTGCGAAGTGGTTCAAAGCCACACCGTTACGCAACCTGCACTGCTCACCGTCAGCCTGAACGCCAACAATGGCAACTGCATCACCCTGGGTACCATTTCCGCAACGGTTGGGGGCGGAACAGCGCCTTTCACTTACAACTGGAGTTCAGGACAAACGACGCCAACCATCTCCGGCCTGGCGCCGGGCAATTACCAACTGACCGTCACTGACGCTAACGGCTGTACCGCTGTAAAATCAGCTACGATTGCTCCGATTCCTCAGCCTGCCTGCCAGATCCAACTCGTTCAGCCCATTTCATCCATCGGAGGTAGCGACGGGCAACTCATCGTGACCGTGCAGGGCGGCATGGGGCCGTTCACCTACAACTGGAGCAACGGCCAAACAACGCAAACCATTTCAAACCTGAACGCCGGGCTTTACGAAGTCACCGTTACAGATGCCAATGCCTGCGAAACCGTTTGCAGTTTTACCTTGTACGACCCGGCGAAAGTGGGTGATTTCGTTTGGCTGGACGCCGACGAAGACGGCATTCAGGATCCCGGTGAAGTGGGCATCAACGGCGTGACGGTGAAAATTACCGGAACGAGCGTGTACGGAAATACCGTAAACCTGACTACAACGACCGGCCCGAACGGCATGTACATGTTTCTGGTCAATCCGGGCAATTACAAAATAACGTTTACACAACCGGCAGGCCTGTTACCCAGCCCGGCCAACCAGGGCAGCAACGATGCCATCGACAGCGACGCCAATGTTTTGAATGGAATGACTCCTGTTTTCACACTGACCGGCGGCGAGACGAACCTGACGATTGATGCCGGATTTTACCCGGCGCCTCCCTGCGAAAATGTCACGGTGCCCGGTACGATTTGTTGCGACCAGACGCTCTGCGGCCCCGGCGTTGACCCAGCGCCGATCACGCAGGTAACAGCACCTTCAGGAGGTACCGGCAACCTTGAATTCCTCTGGATGTTCACCAATGTACCCGGTCCGTTCAGCCAGGGCGGCTGGACTGCCATCAACACTGCCACCGGCCCGAATTACGATCCCGGACCCCTCTACGAAACGACTTACTTCATTCGTTGCGTACGCCGTGAAAACTGCGTCGAGTTCCTGGAATCCAACATCGTGACCATCACCGTGGATACGGTGGCGGTGGCTGAAATAAACGGCCCGCAAGGTGGCTGCGTGAATACGCCCATCGACTTCAGTGCCACCAACAACGGCCCGAATGCCACTTACGCCTGGAACTTCGGCGACGGCGTGCCCGCCACTGCCAACACGCAATCCGTTCCCGGCGTGGTTTGGAGTTCATTTGGGTTAAAAACCGTCACGCTTTCCGTTACCCGGAATGGCTGTACTTCCACCGATATACTTCAGATTTACATCACCAACCTGCCTTCTTTCTGCGGGAATGCCATCATTATCAATGCGGGGGTCACCGGCAGCAACGTGCTTGTGGATTGGTTTTATGAAAAACAAAACGGCAGCCAGCATAACTTTCAGCTGGAATGGGCCTGGGAAAACAGTGATTTCAAGCCTGTCAACTCAACGATCGAAGCTGAGCAGGAAGCTGACTACCTTCACTACACTGCCCTGCACGAGTATGCAAGGCCGGGCCGGAATTTTTACCGGGTTACCCTTACCAACAGCGATGGCGCCATCACGGAATCGAACACTGTGCAGGTGGATGTGGCAGGAACGGTGAATGACTTCGTCAGGGTTTACCCCAACCCATTCTCTGATTTTCTGTCGATCGAGCTCACGGACCGATTCGAGGGTCAGGCTGTCAGCTTCGAAATCGTCTCCGTGGAAGGCCGGAAAGTTGGAGTCTTCGAAGTGCCTTCAGAAAATACCCGGGTGGATATTCCGTCCGGACATTTGCCGGCAGGCGTTTATTTTCTGTTGGTAAAATATGGCGATAAAGTGCTGAGAACTTTCAAAATTGTAAAGTAGACAGCTTGGTGGCAATCCTGCCCGGTCCGTATAATCCCTGTAAAATCAACAGATAAGCGAAAGGGAGACATGCAGAGGCTCAGACCGTAATCTGAGTCCTCTGTTTTTTTTTTTACGACCACAATTCTTTCACTTTTCTTTTTTTAAACCAAAAAAAGCCTGTGAAAAAAACGTCTGCGGGAATTGCTCCACACCGGGAAACCCGAGCCGGATATCCCTTCCGGTAGCAGGAACATGCGCCGTACCGAAAATGTAATCCCAAATGGCCAGCGTCAACCCGAAATTAATACCGTAAGGCCGGTTCTCGGGCATCTCGTAAGCGTGGTGCCAGATGTGCATTTCGGGGCTGTTGAACAGAATTTTCATCACCCTGCCCAGCACCAGCATTCCAGCCAGCACACACCCTGCCACCACCAACAATCGCATCACGATGGAAGCACCGCCCATCAGGTTGACGTCGAATCCACTGGTGGCAATGATAATACCAACGAGCAGGCCCAGCACACCGCCCGTCACCCAGCCGGGCACGGTGATGTTGGAGTGATTGTAATGGCCAACGGCCAATGTGAAGATGTGAATGATGAAAAAATCATACAACCCGATACCCAGCAAAGCCAGCGGAATGTACTCGATGGTACGATACACCACATTTTCCATCCAGTGATAGCGCAGGTGTGCCGCAAAACCCATTTGCTCCACGGAGTGATGGACTTTGTGAAACTGCCAGAGAAATTCCGACCGGTGAAGCAGCCGGTGCGTCCACCATTGTACAAAATCACGCACGACGAAACCCGTCAGCAGTACCGCCCACATTGGCCAATGCCGCATGGGATTGGAGGCCTGCAAGTCAAAGTTTGTAACGGCCTTGATGATGTCGTTGAACAAGGTCACGACCAGGTCAGAGGCTGCATTATATATGATAAGTGAAAAGAGGAAAAAATTAAAAAACATGTAGAAGAAATCCAGCCAGAAATCCTTCCGGAAACGGGGTTGATCCTCCCGCCAGGGGGCCAGTATTTCCATCAAAAAGAAAAAACCGGAAACACCGATGAGCCAATAAAAATAATTGTGCCAGTGCGGATTGATAATTTCCTGCCAGAGGTAGCCTGCGTAACCTGCGTAGCCATTCAAAAATGTTTGCAAGTATTCCATTTTCAGATGAGTTGTGAAAAACAGCTGCAAAAATGCCATTTCCTCCATTTCGGCACAGTGACTTTCGGCACTTTGGCTGTAAGTTGGCTGATTGGTCGGGCTGAACCTTCTGTTGAGAGAGCGACTTGTCTTTATTTTTGAAAAAAATAAAGTCTGCCACAAGAGTTTCTCACCTTTTTTAAACGTAAAAGTCCAGGATGACGAGGCTCCCGAAAATCAGGCTGGCAATGCCGTTGGTGGTGAAAAACGCCAGGTTAACCCGGCTCAGATCATCTGCCTTTACCAGCGTGTGCTGGTAAAAAAGCAGGGAGATAAAAATAGCTGATGCGACCCAGCTCAACCAGTTCAAATCGCTGTAAGTCATGCTCACCTGCCAGGCTGCGGCGAGTATGATTGCGGCGCATACCACGTGCAGGATGGTTGACAGGCGCAGCGAATTCTTTTTACCCAAAACAACTGGCACTGATTTCAATTGCAGCGACTTATCGAATTCCTCGTCCTGCAATGCGTAGATGATATCAAAACCCGACACCCAAAGCAGCACAGCCGCCGAATACATCAACGGGATGAAATCGAAGCTGCCGCTAACGGCCAGGTAAGCTCCGATAGGCGCCAGCGAAAGCCCCAGCCCCAGCACAAAATGGCACAAGGGCGTAAAACGTTTGGTGTAACTGTAGCCCAGAATAACCACCAGGGCCACCGGTGACAAATAAAAACAGATGGGGTTGATGAACCAGGTGGTCAGCATGAACAGCGCGCAGTTCAGCAGCACAAAAGCCAGGGCCGATTTGGGGGTGATGATGCCTGCCGGAATTTCCCGGACGGCCGTACGGGGATTTTTTTCATCGATATCCCGGTCGAGATACCGGTTAAAAGCCATGGCAGCGCTACGAGCAAATACCATGCAAAGCACGACCAATCCCAGTAGTTTGAAACTGAAACCCTGCTCTGTCTTATGCATGGCCAGGAAAAAACCGAGCAATGCAAAAGGCATTGCAAAAATGGTATGACTGAATTTGATGAGTGAAAGATAGTTGCGCAATGGTCAGAAAGTTTGATGGTGAAAATGGCTCAGGGTACAAAAAGTTTTCGAAAAACATGATCTAACACCTGAAATTGAAAAAGCCTGCACAATAATAAATCGTGCAGGCTTTTCTTACAAACTGAAATCAAATTACTGATTCACCTGAACGTTAGGCGTAACAGTTTGTGCATTAGGATCACCGATAACTTCACCTTTGATGTAGATGATAGTTTGTGGTGGATCTGTATTGGCAGTGATGGTAACTTGCTTGGTCTGGTTACCGCTCTTGCCTTTGCTATCGAATTCTACTTTGATTTTGCCTTCGCCACCAACCGGGATTGGCTCTTTTGGCCACTCAGGAACGGTGCAACCACAGCTGCCTTTTGCGTTGCTGATGATCAACGGCTCTTTTCCTGTGTTTTTGAAAACGTACTCGTGCTGTACTTTTTCACCGGCTTTTACCTTACCGAAGTTGAATTCAGATTCGTTAAACTGAATAGCAGTAGTCGGGCCGGTTGGTGCAGCAGGCTCTGCTGCATTAGCTTCAGGTGAAACTGGAGTTTGTGGTGCGGCAACTTCGCTTCCGGCAGCAGCATTGACTGCTTCTTCCCGGGCAGCGTTGTCATTTTGGCAGCTTGCGAGGAAAGCAACCGCAAGAACAGCGAGAAAACCAAGTTTAATTTGCTTCAACATCTTTAAAAATTTTTGTGATGAGAAAATTTTGTTGCGTTTTGGAAAACAGCGGCGCAAAGGTAAAGTTTTATTAAAAACTCTTTCGCCGTTTTCAAGGGGCAAATTTATGCCAATCTTACTCCAAAGCCCTGTCAATGGGGATTGAAGTTGTGTTAATGGGTTGTTAAAGACAAACGGGCGCCCCCTTTTCACAGGAGCGCCCGTTCCTACTTTTTACGAAAAACTCAAATCAGTATTTGATTGAGATTTTGTAGTTATCCTGGTTGTTGTTGCTCGTTTCGATGATATCATCGATCTTGATCAGATAAGTACGGCCCGGCTTGCTGACAGCAAAAAGGTCGCCTACCTTAACAACTTCGCTCACTTTGTAGTTACCCCAGGTTGAGGCGCCATTTTGAGTAATTGGCGTACCATTGAGGGCAACGGCTGTTTCAAATCTGCGCATGATTTCTTCCTTAGAAGCAACATCTGCAAAGTTGAAATCAGGCAGTGCATTTCCTACGTAGCGTACTTCTGTACCGTTTACATAAGTGATTTGCTTACGCCAGAACTGGGAAACAGTGTTTGTAGAATCGATACCACAGTCACGGATTTCAGCCTGGTCAGGCGTAGTGTCACCGGTTGATGCAATACCTGTAGTCAGACCATCGTCGAGGTCAAGGGCGCCGCGACCGGTTGGGCCAGCCTGGTTCCAAAGAACGCCTGTAAGGGTTCTTTCGATGGGTTCTTCGACTGTAACATCAAAGGTGATTTCATCGCTCAGGTTGTTTTTATCGGCTACACGCACAGTGTAAGTGCTGGGGCTATAGTCATCCTGAACATTGATACCGATCTCCCAGGTCATTTGATCTGCAGGGTTTACGAGAAGAATAGCATTGGAAGCGGCTGGCGAGCCATTGATAGTCAGGCGGCTGAATGGGACATTGACGCCGTCTTCCAGGATAGTTAACGTATTCAAATCAGCAGTTCCTTTGGTAGCTTCAACAGTCACAGTGACAGTTGCATCCTGACCGACTACGGTCTCAGCAGAGGGGCCGTCCGTAATGACGACAATTGGAGGAAGGTCAGTACCTGTTCCGACAGGATCGTCTTCACAACCGGTTGAAAGGAAAAGGTTTGAGAGCAAAAGTGCGCTTGTAAAAATCCAAAGAATTTTTTTCATCTTAGGTAAAAGATTTTAGTTAAAAATATTGGTTGATTGAGTTTGAACGATTCCACAATTCTGGGTCGTTTGGCCTTTCGTCGGATGATTTTCAGGAAGGATCAAACAAGGGAATCTAACAAACCTGATTAATGCCTTTGACTTTATAAGCTTAAAGTAGTCACATCTGCCTTTGTTCATTTTTTTCAAATTTAGAACCCCGCATCTGTAATTTCTATCGCCGGAAAAACGGCCTCTGATGTCAAAATGATGCCCGTCAGACTTTTAAACTTTTGTTAATGAGGGCGCAAAGAAAAGCTTTAGTTTTGACCCTCAAAATTTTTTCTCCGAATGCCATCAATCAATATTTCATTTTTCAAAACCTTGCAAAACTGAGGTCAATAACACCTTAGCGGCCGCAAATGTCTTTTCAAAAAATATACATTTCAATTAAAATCAAATTAAAAATATGAAACTCAACATCCAGCACACCGTCCTCGAACGCTTCCTGCGTTATGTGAAAATCGACACCCAGTCAGACCCCGAATCCAAAACCATCCCTTCCACAGCCAAGCAAAAAGACCTTGGTAAAGTACTCGTCAAAGAATTGAAAGCCATGGGCATCGCCGATGCCAAACTCGATAAATGGGGCTACATCTACGCCACCATTCCTTCCAACACCACCAAAAAAGTACCGGTGATTTGTTACTGCTCGCACATGGACACAGCGCCAGATTGCAGCGGCGCCAACGTCAAACCTATCATTCACAAAAACTACCAGGGACAGGACATCGTGTTGCCCGACGATCCCAAGCAGGTACTCAAGACTGCCGACCACCCTCACCTGAAGGACCAGATCGGCAACGACATTATCACCGCCAGCGGCACGACGCTGCTCGGTGCCGACAACAAAGCCGGCGTCGCCGAAATCATGGACGCCGCCAACTTTTTGATGACACACCCGGAAATCAAACACGGCGAAATCCGCATTCTTTTTACCCCCGATGAAGAAATAGGCCGGGGCGTGGACAAAGTGAATATCAAAAAACTGGGCGCTGACTTTGGTTACACAGTCGATGGGGAAATGGCAGGCTCGCTTGAAGACGAGACATTCTCCGCCGATGGCGTGACGATCACCATCACCGGCGTGAGTGCTCACCCGGGTTTTGCCAAAGGCAAAATCGAACACTCCATCAAGATTGCGTCCGAGATTATCGCAGCACTGCCCAAGGATACACTTTCGCCGGAGACCACGGAAGGAAGGGAGGGTTTCATCCATCCGACCCTGATTGACGGCTTGCTCGAAGAGACGAAAATCAAATTTATTATCCGGGATTTCACCGATGAAAAGTTGAAAGAACACGAAGCCGTACTGGAAAAAATCATGAAAAAGGTGTTGAAAAAATACCCGAACTCCAAGGCAGAATTCAAAGTAGTGGAGCAATACCGCAACATGAAAAAAGTGCTGGATAAACACCCGGAAGTCGCCGACAACGCCGAAGAAGCGATCAAAAGGGCCGGGCTGAAACCGGTCAGATCAAGTATTCGGGGCGGTACGGACGGCTCCCGTCTTTCGTTCATGGGTCTGCCCTGCCCCAATATTTTTGCCGGCGAGCATGCCTTCCACTCAAAACAGGAATGGGTGTCCGTTCAAGATATGGAAAAGGCCGTGCATACGCTTGTACACCTGGCCATGGTGTGGGAAGAGCGGGCCTGATCATTCAGTTTTTTGAATAAAACTTCCAACCGCCGGTTCGAGCCTTCCATGATGCCTGAATTCGTCAATGCATCGGAAAAGCCTGAACCGGCGGCAAATTTTATTTTTCAACAAAAATCAAGCTCCGGGATTTAGCCCTATTTTGAAAATCTCACCCCTGCCAAATGATGGAAATCACCGGAAACTTTTGGCCAAAAACCGCTAAATTGCTTAGCTTGCTTTTCTAATCACTTCACATACAAAACCCATCCGTCATGGCTGAAAGCTTAAAGAAAACAAAAGTCCATGCCCTCATCATCGGCATCAACGACTATCGGGAAAACGTACTGCTCACCGGCAACCTGGTCTTTCCAAAACTCAACGGTTGCATCAACGACGCAAACAACGTCCTTCATTACCTTGAATCAGACCCGTCCCTGGAGCTAAACGTCTTGAAGCTCTACGACAAAGCTGCTTCCAAACCGGCCGTCATCAACGCATTCCGCACGCACCTTGCCAAAGCAGGCAAGGATGACGTCGCCTTCCTTTACTACTCCGGCCACGGCGCCGTCGAAAAGGCAGACGAAAGCATCTGGGCCGATCCACGGCTGGAGTGTCTGGTTTGCCATTATGAAAAACCGCACTCGCCCGACTTCCTGCTGGCCGACAAGGAGCTGCGCATTTTACTCAGGGAACTTTACGATAAAACAAAAGCGCACATCGTCACCATCTTCGACTGCTGCCACTCCGGCGACAATACCCGTGAAGTTGCGGCAGCGGCGGAAGGCATTACGGCAGTGAAAAAACAGATCGACCACCTGTTCCCTCCCCGCAAATGGGAAGAGTTTGAGTTTGCCGGGCAGTTTGCGGCTACCCAGTTTGCCGGCAAAAACATGAACGAGATCATCGCACAAGCCCCGCACATCCAGATGGCCGCCGCCGAGAAAGATGAAGCTGCCCTGGAAGTCAACGGAAGCGGCGTGCTCACCTCCTACCTGCTCAACTCGCTGCGGGCCTGCGGCGGCAACCTCACCTACCGGGACCTGCACAGCCGCATCCGCAATCAGTTGAAATACCGGTTTGTGCAAAAACCCAAGGTCTACGCTCCCGACATGAGCCTCGATTTGCTGGAAAAAGGATTTTTCAAAAAAGATGTGGACCTGGCAGTGAACAGCGCCAACATGGTCTACAACAAAGCCAAAGGCTGGCGCATCGACCGGGGCACGCTGCACGGTGTGGCACAGGGCGTCACCAGCGTGATTGTGACATCAGACGGCGAAACCAACACCTTTGCCATCGGCGATACGGAACTCGATGCGGCCCAGGTGAAGGATGTTTTTGGATTGGATAAAACCAAGGCCTACATCGTTAAACTCAGCGGCCTTGCTACACAAACTGTCCGCTTGGAGCTGGTGAACAAGGATTTTTTCATGGATGAATACATGGTCGTTAACGAAGCCATCACCAAACCGGAAAACGCCGCTTACGTAGCTCTCGAAGATGACCCGAAAAAGGCGGACTACTCGCTACTGCTCTGGCGGGATATGCTCTACCTGACCAAGCCTGGCGACCACTTCCGCCCGCTGTTCCGGCCTATCCATTTCACCAAAACAGACGACGAAGGAAACGAGGAACTAAACCCGAAAGCATTGCCAACCCTGCTCAAAGCGCTGAAACACATCTCCGAATGGACGATGTTGCAACGCATGAAAAACAAGAGCGGTGAGGTTCTCGACGCCAGCGCACTTGAGGTGAAATGTTTTCGTACTTACGCAGACGGCAACGAAAAACCGCTGGATTTCAACCAGCAAAAAACTGCCAAAGTCGAGTACGAGTCCATCGTTGGCGGCAGTAAAAAATGGGGTGGTAAGGTGCGTGTAGAAATGAAAAACACGACTCCGAATACAAAGCTTTACGTCGCTGCGCTATACCTGCAAGCCGATTTTGGCGCCACACCTCGACTTCTCGAACCGCTCGTGGCCGAGATCGAACCCGGGCAAACGAAAACGCTTCGGGATCACAAAGGCGGCTTCCTGCGAATGTCCCTTGACGATCGCATGTATTGGTACAACGTACCAAACTCCACTGATACGCTGAAATTCATCGTCAGCACCGAGCCGTTCGAGGTGACTGGTTTGGAAAAAGGCGGCCTGCCCGAGCCCTGGAACCCGGATTTGCTGGAAAAAACCCGAACACTGGAAGGCCAAAAGAAAGGTTTTGACGTGGACGAAGAGGAGGAAACTCCAAAACTTTCGGGCTGGAATGCCCTGACCTACCATTTTGATTTTCAAAACCCTGCGTTCAATGCCGTGAAGGCGAAGGATATCGCCGCCATGTTGAAGGAAAACGACGAGCTGGCGCATTTTGCCACCGGCCTGTATTTTCAACATGGTAAAAACGGCGGCCTGGATGCGAGCCTGTCCCTCATTGCACTCGAACAGGAGGCCGCTGAAAAAGGATTTGCCTGGGATGCCACGCTCAGCATTGCCAACGGCATCGCTGGTATGTGGCGGCGGCGGCGCTACAAAAAAATGGTCCGTCGCCATCCTGAACTGCCCCGCTACGTCTCTGAAGGCGATTCTTGGTTTCAGCATCCGATGCTGAAGGACATCATCGATTATGTTGGTGAAAAATTCCCGGTTTATTGCTTGGCAGAAGCCGGTGACACCATCGAAAATTATTTAAAAGAGGGTGAAATGTTCAAGGCCATCGAAAAGGTAAAACCAAAGGGCTTTTTGCTCAGCGGCGGCGGTAACGACATCCTCGGAGAGTCGATGGTTAACTTTTTGAAAAAACAATTCGACGATGCCCCGGAAGGTGAAAAACCCGACCGTTTTTTCAACCAGGATTTTGAAAATGCCATGAATTCCATCATCAATTACTACCGCAGCATTTTCAACTTTTTGAAAAAGAACCATCCGGAAATGAAGATTTTCGTACACGGCTACGACTACCCCAGGCCCCTCGATCCCGGCACCAAAAAAGGCTGGATCGGGAAATATTTTGACGAGTTCGGTATCCTTCGCTCCGGTGACCGCAGCCATGCAGTTCATTTCATGATGGATGAATTCAACACCCGGCTCGGAGCGCTGGCAACTGAATTTTCCGGCCAGGTAGAGTACATCGACCTTCGCCAAAAAGTACGTGACGACCAGTGGGATGACGAAATACATCCGACGGATGAAGGGTATGGTGAGGTGGGGCTGAAGTTTATTGAAAGAATTGTGGGAGGCGCAAAAAAATAATAATGGGAGGAGATTCACCGATATCGTATGTTGAAGGTGAGTCTCCTTTCATTTTCGTTAATTGGCAAGTTCCATCGCCTCCTGAATATTCTCCGCCATATTTTTTTCACCAATCAAATCCACGATGCCGCCTTGCTGCAACACTGTTCTCACCTCCGGCCGGGTGCCGGAGAGGATGATTTTTGTCTTTTGTTCCTGTAATTCTTTGAGCATGGTTTTAAAACTGTAAAGCCCGGTAGCGTCGATAAACGGCACGTGGCGCAAACGGAAAATGACAATTTTAGGCCGAACGTTGATTTTACCCATCGTCTCCTTGAATTTGTGCGCAGCACCGAAAAACAACGGGCCATTCACCTCAAAAATCTGCACGCCCTGCAATTGTCCTACCTGTTCGGCAGCGAAGGTGATTTCTTCGTCTGCCTGCTCGTCTGTTGCCAGTTCTGAAACGGCCTTTACCTCGCTGATTTTTGCCATACGACGCATGAACAAAAAAGCAGACAGCACCACCCCGATTTCAATCGCAACCGTCAGATCCACCAGCACCGTGAGAAAAAAAGCAGTGAGCAGGACGAGCACATCCTGCTTTGGGCCTCTGGTCAAAGAGAGGAAAGCATGCCATTCGCTCATGTTGTAGGCGACGACCACCAGGATACCAGCAAGACAGGCCATAGGAATGAGTTTGGCCCACTGCCCCACAAAAAGCACGATGACCAGCAATGTGAACGCATGGACGATGCCGGCAATGGGTGTTCTTCCTCCGTTTTTCACGTTGGTAGCCGTACGTGCAATAGCGCCGGTTGCCGGTATCCCTCCAAAAATAGCTGAAGCAACATTGGCTGCGCCCTGTGCCACCAATTCCATATTCGATCGGTGGCTACCGCCGATCATACCGTCGGCAACGACGGCTGAGAGCAAGGACTCGATAGCGCCCAACATGGCAATGGTGAAAGCGGGAGAAATGAGCTGCTGAATATCGTGAAAAGTAAGCGCAGGCGTTTCGGGCGAAGGCAGCGAATTGGGAATGCCGCCAAACCGGGTGGCAATGGTCTCGACGGGCATTTCAAAAAACTGCACAGCCAGTGTAGCCAGTATAATGGCGATCAGCGAACCTGGAATTTTACTGGTAATTTTTGAAAAAATCAGCGTGATTAAAACGGTGCCTGCAGCAATTCCAATGGCATAAAAATTTACCGAGTCGAAATTCTGACCGTAGGCCAGCCATTTATCAATGAAACCAGCGGGTACGGCTCCCATTTGTAATCCTAAAAAATCCTTCACCTGAGAGGAAAAAATAATGAGCGCTATGCCGCTCGTAAACCCTACGACGAGGGAGTAGGGAATATATTTCAGCACCGAACCCAACCTGGCAAACCCCATCAGCACAATCATGACACCAGCGATGAGCGTGGCAGCAGTAAGCCCCGGCACGCCAAATTCCTGCACAATGCCGTACACGATGACAATAAACGCACCGGTCGGCCCGCCGATTTGTACCCGGCTGCCTCCAAATGAGGAGATGATAAAACCGGCAATGATTGCAGTGTAAAGCCCCTTCTCCGGTGGTACTCCGGAAGCGATCGCAAAAGCAATCGCCAGCGGCAACGCTACAATACCGACGATGACGCCCGCAGAAATATCTTTTAAAACCTGTTCTCTTGTAACGCCTTCCCGAATGATGGAGAAAAGTTTTGGGACAAACATTTTTTGCATGGCCTTGCTTCCTTTGAAACCGGAGGCCAGACAGTCGCCGGTTTTTTCTGTTAAAAAACAAGCGGCAAAGTTAAATTTCTTCTCATGCAGGCACTTCCGGATACACAATTTTTTCAGCGCAGTAGCCTGAAAAATGGAAATTATGTGCGATTTGTTACATAGTATTCTACCTGATCCCGGGGACTGATGCGCCACTCTTGCAAAGCCATCTCTGAACCTGACAGCAAATCGGATGCTATTGCAACCTGGTATTTGTACTGGATGCCACTCATCATAAAATTTACATGTTTCATCCAAACCAATCTCACCACCCCTTGTTATTTAGCCGAATTTAAACCTACAAATTTTATCAGGCCCCGAAAAAGAACAACAAGCCGAATTTTAAGCCAGATTGTTCATATTTTTTATCAAAATTCAATTCATGAAAAAGTTCTTGCAGACAGTTGGCATCATGCTCATATTGGGAGCTATACCTCATCATACTTACGCCCAAAATGCCACCGAAATCGTCAAAAAAGCCGAAGACAAAGCCCGTGGCGAGCAAGCCTACGGTGAAATGAAAATGACCATCGTCCGCCCGAAATGGACCCGTGAAATCACCATGAAATCCTGGACAAAAGGCGATAAATACAGCCTTGTCGTTGTCACGGCGCCGGCCCGTGACAAAGGAACTGCATTTTTAAAAAGAGATAAAGAAATCTGGAACTGGCAACCCTCTATCGACCGCTCCATCAAAATGCCGCCTTCGATGATGATGCAGTCCTGGATGGGTAGTGATTTCACCAACGACGACCTCGTAAAGCAGTCCTCGATGGTCACTGATTTCACCCACAAATTGATTGGAAAAGAGACCGTGGAAGGACGCCCCTGCCACAAAATCGAATTCACACCCAAGCCCCAAGCCGCCGTCGTTTGGGGTAAAATCATCATGTGGATCGACCAGAAAGACTACCTCGAAATGAAGGTCGAATTTTACGACGAAGACGGCTACCTCGTCAATACCATGTACGGCAAAAATATTCAAACCATCGGCGGCCGCACCCTGCCAACCCGACTGGAACTTATCCCCGCCGACAAGGATGGCCAAAAAACGATCATCGAACAACTCGACCTCGACTTCAATGTGAAGCTGGATGAGAGTTATTTCAGCGTGCAGAATTTGAAAAGAGTTAAGTAAAAGGAGTGAGGGATGAGGAATGTGACCTTGCACCTCACCCCTCATCCCTTTTTCCTCATCCCTGAAAAAATGTTTTTAAAACTTGCCTGGCGAAACCTCTGGCGAAACAAGCGAAGGACCATCATTTCGATCTCCTCTGTCTTGTTCGCCGTGCTGTTTGCCTCCGTCATTTCTTCCTTCCAGAAAGGCACCTGGGATCACATGGTGGACAACGTTGTGCGCTACTACCTGGGTTATGCACAGATTCATCAAAATGGTTTCTGGGACGATCAATCGCTGGAAAATTCCTTCGACCCTCAGTCCGTACCGGCCAGTCTGCAATCAGAAATGCAACTGACGCCCCGCCTTGAGAGTTTTGCCCTGGCATCCTCCGGCGAAGTGACCCGTGGGGTTTTGGTCGTGGGAATCGATCCGGAAAAGGAAGACGAAATGACCAGGCTGAAAAGCCGACTGACGCAAGGCCAATACCTTGAAATGAACGGCAGCACCGTGTTGGTGGCGGAAGGTTTGGCCAGTTTACTGAACCTGAAAGTGGCCGACACCCTAATCCTCGTCAGCCAGGGATACCAGGGCCGAAATGCTGCCGGTGCCTACCCCATCGGAGGTATGGTAAAATTTGGGGCGCCGGATTTGAACAAACAGCTGGTCATCATGCCGCTGCCCCTCGCCCGTGATTTTTACGGCACCGGCGAACGCCTGACCTCGCTGGCCGTGAACCTGCCGGGCCGGGACGCATTGCCGGAGGCACTCCAGGTACTCAACAAAGAATTGCCGGCCGACGAGTTTGAAGTGATGGATTTTAAAAAACTAATGCCCGAACTCATTGAGGCTCAGGAGCTTGACACCGCCGGCGCCAAACTCATTCTCTGGACTTTGTACCTGCTGATCGGCTTCGGTCTGTTCGGCACCATCCTGATGATGACCCGTGAACGGACGTACGAGTTTGGCGTCCTCACAGCCATTGGCACCAAAAGAAAAACGCTCATCGGTATGCTTTGGTCGGAAACTTTGATGATTGGGATTGTGGGGGCTGTTCTTGGAATTTTAATCAGTATACCCATCGTCTGGTACCTGCATGTTTCACCCATCGAACTGACAGGAAACATGGCCAAAGCTTACGAAAATTACGGGATCGAACCTGTGATAAAAACGGCTTTTGAAATGGGCATTTTCCTGAAACAGGCCTGGGTTATTTCCCTCATCAGCTGCGGATTAGCCATCTACCCGACCTGGTACATCTGGAATTTGAAACCTGTGAAAGCGATGCGGGAGTAAATTAATGATGAATGATAAACGATGAATGATGAACTATTGACACGTCCTCATTCATCGTTCATCATTCATAGTTCATAGTTAAATAAAATGATCACAAAAATCGCCTGGCGAAACGTTTGGAGGAGTAAAACGAGGAGTGCCGTCGTCATTCTGGCGGTGGCAATCGGGGTATGGGCGCTGTCATTTGTGCTAAGTTTTTCGAACGGCATTACCTACACCTACATTTCCAATGCCATTCGTGACCAGCTTTCACATCTGCAACTCCATCATCCGCAGTTTCCGGAGGACAAAAACAGCAAATTTTTTCTGGAAAACACCACCGAAAAACTGGCTCAAATCCAGCAAATGCCTGAAGTTGAGGCGGTTACTGCAAGGGTTATTGCTACCGGTATGGTCAGTTCCGCACGCACAGCGAGAGGGGTTCAGATCGTGGGGGTGAATCCGGAGACAGAGATGAAAGTGACCCATTTTGAAAAAAATATAGTGGAAGGCGAATACTTCCAGGCTGACAGGAAAAACCAGGTACTCATCAGCCAGCGGGTGGCTGACAAGTTGAAGGTAAAACTCCGCAGTCGCATCGTGCTGACATTTCAAAATCTTGATGGTGAAATCACAGCGGCTGCTTTCCGGGTCGCCGGTTTGTTCAACACCGGCAACATGCTCACCGACGATGTGCAAGTATTCGTTCAGGCGGAAGATTTGAAAAGAAACCTGCTTTCACTGTCAGCCCAGCCTGACAGCACCGCCGCTGACTTGCTCCAAAGCCAGGACATTTCTCAGGAAATCGCCATTTTTTTAAAAGATGCAAAAACCGTGAGCGAGGTGAAGTCAAAGCTGAAATCCGCCTTTCCCGAAACCCTCGTCGAGGACTATTGGGAGCTTTCGCCCGACATCGAACTCTACGAAACGCAGATCAACACCTCCAACACCATCGTCATCGTGATTTTCATGCTGGCACTCATTTTCGGCATCATCAACACCATGCTGATGGCCGTACTGGAGCGCTACAAAGAATTGGGCATGCTGATGGCGATCGGCATGAACAAGGGCAGGATTTTCAGCATGATCGTACTCGAAACCATGTTTCTTGGCTCGGTGGCAGCGCCGCTTGGTCTTGGACTTGGGTTCCTCACGGTATTCCTCTTACAGGATGTCGGGATCGACCTTTCGGCCTTTGCGAGAGGATTGGAGCGCTTCGGTATCAGTACGACAATATTCCCCGTACTCGATGCCGGTCTTTACCTCCGGATTGCCATTGCCGTTTTCATCACCACGCTGCTGGCCTCGTTGTATCCGGCGAAAAAAGCAGTGAAACTGCAACCCGTGGAGGCATTGCATAAAATCTGATGATTGTTGGATGGTTTGATTGTTTAATTGTTGAAAACAATCGGGCCACCGAACAATCAAACCATTATAACAATCAAACAATCATCCATGTCCGTCATTGAAGCAAAAAATCTGACGAAAGTTTACAACCCCGACACCGTGCCGGTGAACGCCCTGCAGGGTGTGGACCTGACCATTGAAAAAGGCGAGTTCACGGCCATCGTGGGGCCATCAGGTTCCGGTAAAACGACGCTGCTGAACATCATCGGGGGCCTCGACCGGCCCAGCGACGGGGTCATTCGGGTGGATGGAGAGGAAATCGCTAACCTCACGGACAATCAACTGATTGATTTCAGGCAAAAGAAAATCGGATTTGTGTTTCAAAGCTACAACCTCATCCCCGTGCTAACGGTAGCGGAGAACACTGAGTTCGTCATGCTTTTGCAAAAAAGACCAAAAGCCGAACGGGACAAACGGGTGGCAGAACTGCTTGAATCGGTGGGACTTTCCGAGAAAAAAAATGTGCGACCCTCCCAGCTTTCCGGCGGCCAGCAACAGCGGGTGGCCGTCGCCCGTGCCCTTGCTCCGAAGCCCGCTTTTATCCTGGCCGACGAACCAACTGCCAATCTCGACAGCGCTTCCGCCTCCAACCTGCTGGACATCATGGAAAAACTGAACCGGGAAGAGGGCATCACCTTCGTTTTTTCAACCCACGACAGCCGGGTGATCGACCGTGCAAAGCGGGTGGTGACGCTGGTGGATGGTAAAATTGGCACGGACGTGGTTCAGCACTGACCTACCGGAAATGAAAGTCCCCGCAGGTTTACCATTCAGGAAATCTGCGGGGACTGAAACTTTGTAAGGCGCTGGGTTTGCGCTTATTTCCGGTATTCCGCTTTCAAAATAGCTGCGAATTTCTTCTCTACTTTTTCCACCTTTGGCTTACTCACCCGCTGTACGTAAGGATTTTCAGGATGATTCGGATAGTAATCCTGATGGTAGCCTTCAGCCGTCCAGAACTCCGTGTACGGCTTCAATTCCGTGACGATGGGGTCACTGAATTGGCCGGAATCACCCAGTTTTTTCATGGCAGTTTCTGCCGCCTTTTTTTGTTCTTCATTTTGGTAAAAAATGGCGGAGCGATACTGTCTGCCTACATCAGGTCCCTGGCGGTTGAGCTGTGTCGGGTCATGCGCCACGAAAAACACATCCAGCAGCGTCTCGAAACTCACCTGAGCCGGGTCGAAATAAATTTGGATGGCCTCAGCGTGATCCGTTCTGCCACCCCCGACCTGCTCGTAGGTGGGGTATTTTTCCTTGCCGCCTGAATACCCGCTGATGACATCCACGACGCCCTGGATACGCTCGAAAGCAGCCTCCGTGCACCAGAAACAGCCGCCGGCAAAGGTGGCTACGGCATACTTTTCATAACCCTGCCCGGCGATGTAGTCGCTGATGCGCTGCACCTCCGAGTTTTCATTTCTTGCTGTTTTTTTGGACAAAGGTTTTCCCTGAATGAATTGCAAACTGGCTGAGTTGGCGCAATGGCGGGTTTGTTTGTCGGTGAAACCTTCATTCATAAAAACGTGCCCGAGGTGTCCGCCGCAATTGGCGCAAACGATTTCAGTCCGATAGCCGTCAGCATCCGGAACTTCCTCAACTCCACCGGGAATGTAATCATCAAAGCTGGGCCAGCCAGTACCGGAGTCAAACTTGTCAGAAGAGCGGAACAGTGGATTGTTACACTGTTTGCAAATATAAATTCCTTCTTTTTTGGTGTTGTAATAGTCACCTGTAAAAGCCCGCTCGGTTCCTTTGTGCAGAATGATACCGGCCTCGTTTGCCGTAAGTTTATTGTATTTGGCCGGATCGGTGATGACAGGTGGCAGGTTGGTAGGATGAGAAACCTGGCTTTTTTGAGCACAGGCATTGAACAATACCAACAGGAGAAGTGCGATAAGCACACTAAGTTGTTTCATAATTCTTTTTTTAAATGATTGTTGATGTAACAACTGATTTCGATAGATTAAGTTTTTTGGTAAAAGATCATCTGTTGGTAAAAGTTCTATGTAAATACGAGAAAAATGCAGGACCGGATGTTTGTCCAATTGCAGGCGAAGGGGAAAAAGAGACATAAAAATAGCCGGTTCTGCACGTGGCGGACCGGCTAAAGTTACCTTTAAAACTAATTTTAAGATCGGTTTTCAGTAATATATCACGTACTCAAACGACCATCCTCTGCTCGCTGATTTGCGCAGTATGAATAGTGCGGAGCAAAGGCATGGTAGCATCCACAGCTTTCTTCGCCTGGGGCTTCAGCCCAAAATGAGCCGGTAGTTCAAGGCAGGGTGCTACAATGTTCAATCCAATCCTGATCAACTCGAAATGATGCAGCGTATGTTCAATATTGAACAGTAATTCCCGGTCGCCATTCGTAGGGATCAATACCATTTCATCATCGGAAATACTGTTGTTTTCCACCCAGAAAGTACGTTTCCCCGACAACCTTGGCAAGGTCATGATAATATCATCAATGGCAGCCAGTGCTACCCTGGGGGAGTTTTCAATGGCGATATAATTGCAATGCGAATTGTAATTCAGTGTTACATCCTGCTCCGAACCGGCAGCCCGCATAGCCTGACTCAGGCTTTGGTAATGACTCACGATGTGCCGGGTATGTTGCCCGATGGTAGCACCCGACAACTTCGGCAGGGGCTGAACGTAAGCCGTATCACAGATTCTTTCAAGGTACCAAACGGCATCCCGAAGCATTTCAATCGTAATGTTTACAAGCGATAAACTCATGATTTTAAAGATGTTTAAGTTACTGCTCAGGAGGGTTTGGCGGACGGAGTTGACAGGTAACTGGTGAATAACTTGTCCTTGTCAAAAAATTTGCCCCGATTGCAATTCGCTAATTAATAGTTGATTAAAATAAAAGTCATCTTTTTAATCATTTTTTAATTGCAGGGCTGAAAGCCTCCTAAGCAGTTGATTTTCATTATTTTAATTCTATGCAAATACAAATTGAATCTCCGCTCAAACTACAGCCCCGGCTCCCCATTCAGCTTCAAATAAAGCAGGGCGATTCCTGTACAATTGCAGGTAATTGCTCTGCCCGGATGAAAACGACGGAGCAACACCAAAATGAGCCGGCACCTCGAGACACGGAGCCACGACGGCCAGACCTATTTTGATCATGGCAAAATGATGAAGCGTATGCTCGATATTCCAAAGTAATTCCCGCTCAAAAGTGGTAGGGATTACCACCAGGCGCTCCACAAGCAAATTCGTATTTTCCAACCAGCGGATCTCATTGTGCATCAGCATGGGAATTTCTTCTATCAGTGCAGTGATGCAACGGCTTGCAATTCCCGGCTGCTCGCAGATCGCACCGGCGTAACTGTAACAATCGTAATTCAACACAACATCCGGCTGAGTTTGAACCTGCCGGAGCGCCTCGGTCAAAGCCTGAAAATTTTCAATAAAATGACGGGTATGAGTGCCGATGGAGGCTCCGGAAAGCCGTGGCAGCTTGTGGGTGTAGGAGGATTGCGGAAGGCGGTCAAGGTACCACTTGGCATCCTCAAGCAAACTGATAGCGACGTTGACGAGAGTCCTTTTCATAAACCTGAAATTTTAGAGGATGATGATTCGCTGCATTTTCGGCAGCAACGGAAAAACATTTTTGTTCAATTGCCTCAAATGCGTTGAGGTAGCATTCAATTGTTTTTCAAAAGCAGCAAAAACAGCCGTTTCCTCATCTGACATGGTATCGAGTTTACTCATCTCATCACACATTTTCGGTAGTACAACTTTCTGAAACCTTGTGAATTCATGCAAAAGCGCTGCAATCGCAGGCTTGCTGGACGACGGAGCATTGTGAATGCCAATGCCTAACAGCCGGCTGTAGAAATTAACTTCGTGTTGCAGGTAATCCAGCACGTCTTTCCATTGACTTACCTGTGGGCCCCGGTGAATCGGCCGCAAGAATGAAAAACGGCTTTCCGAAATCGGTAATGCGACGGTCATTCCCATAAATTGACGAATTTAAGTTTCCGTGAGGCTTGGTTAAAATTGACTTTATTTGTCTTCGGTACAAAAAACGCCAATAAATCAACCACCTGCATGAAAAGGCGATTAAGCGTCAATTAAATTTATTTGCACTTTTTTAATGTTCAGTTTAATTTTTTGAAAAACCACACACAAATCACTGTTAATCAAATTTTTATAGAATCAAAACAAATCTCTTGCACCCTCCTTCCCAACTTTTTCATACCTTGTTTCGATGAAGTCAAAACCGCTTTTTTTTCTGATTTTACTCATGTTGAACCTTTCAAACTTATCCGGCCAAAACCAGCGCCAACGGGATCTTGGCCTGGCCCCCGGCGTACTTTCCCCCGGAAAATGGAACGCCATCACCGACGTAACCGGCGTGCGTGTAGGCCACGTCACTCTCATCCAAGGCGACAGTATCCGCACCGGCGTAACGGCCATCCTCCCCCACCCCGGCAATATTTTTCAGCAAAAAGTCCCTGCAGCCATTCACATCGGCAATGGCTTCGGTAAGCTGGCCGGCATCAGCCAGGTGCAGGAATTGGGCAACCTCGAAACGCCCATCGTGCTGACCAACACACTCTCTGTACCCACGGCAGCGGATGCGGTGATCGACTACATTTTTTCTTTTGATGAAAACAAGGAGGTGCGCTCAGTCAACCCGGTGGTGGGTGAAACGAACGACGGCTACCTCAACAACATCCGGGGCCGCCACGTCCGAAAAGAACAAGTACTCGAAGCCATCCGCTCCGCCAAAACCGGCCCGGTCGCTGAGGGCAACGTGGGCGCCGGCACGGGCACCATCTGCTTCGGTTGGAAAGGCGGCATCGGCACAGCCTCCCGGAAGCTGCCGGACAAACTTGGCGGCTACACGGTTGGCGTTTTAACCCAAACCAACTTCGGCGGTGTACTGCAAATAGACGGCGTGCCCGTAGGCCAAGAACTCGGCAAATTTTACCTATCCGACAAGCTCAACGACACCGGCGACGGCTCCTGCATGATTGTGGTCGCCACCGACGCCCCGCTCGATGCCCGCAATCTGGAGCGCCTCGCCAAACGGGCCATGCTCGGCCTGGCCCGCACGGGCGGCATCGCCTCGAACGGCAGCGGCGATTACGTGATCGCCTTCTCCACGGCGGAATCCTTGCGAATACCTTACGACCCGGCGGGCGATTTTTATGAAACAAAATCCCTGCACAACGACCGGATGTCGCCGCTGTTCATGGCCTGTATCGAAGCGACGGAGGAAGCCATCCTGAATTCGCTGGTGGCGGCGGAGACGATGACTGGGTTTCAGGGACGAACGGTGGAGAGGCTGCCTCTGGAGAAAGTGCGGGAGATTTTTAAGAAATTTGGCCGAAATTGATCATTTAAAACAAACACAATGAAATACCTCCTGACTTTAATTTTTGTCCTTTCCGGGATTCAACTGACTTTTTGTCAAAACGCCTACTTCTTCCCATCCGGCGCCACTTTCGACCCGGCCATCCCGTCACCGGAGCAGTTCCTCGGCTACCCCATTGGCGAGTGGCACACCCGGCACGACCGCATCGTGGCGTATTTTGAAAAACTGGCCGAAGTTTCACAAAAAGCTGAATTTCAAACCATTGGCTTCACCAATGAACGCCGCCCTCAGGTCGTCCTGACCATCAGCGATCCGGCAAACCTGGCCAAACTGGAAGCCATCCGCACCGAACACCTGAAACTGGCCACACCCGGCGCTTCACCCAACACCCTGAACGACATGCCCGTCGTCATCCTGCTCGGTTACGGCGTACATGGCAACGAGGCTTCGAGCGCCGAAGCCGCCATGCTCACGGCCTACTACCTGTTGGCTTCGCAAAGCCCCGAAACGCAGGATTTTTTGAAAAACGCCGTCATCCACATCGATCCGGTGTACAACCCCGACGGCCGGGACCGCCACACCTGGTGGGTGAACATTCACAAGGGCACACCACCCGTCGCTGATCCGCTCGACCGGGAGCACAACGAAGTCTGGCCCGGTGGCCGTACCAACCACTACTGGTTCGACCTGAACCGTGACTGGTTGCCGCTGTCGCAGGTGGAAAGCCAAAACCGGGTGGCATTTTACCACCAATGGCTGCCCAACGTGGCCACGGACTACCACGAAATGGGCACCAACGCCACCTACTTTTTTGAACCCACCAAACCCTTCGGTTCGGAAAACACGCTGGTGCCTCGCCGGAATTACGACGAGCTGAACCGCATTTTCGCCGCCCATTTTGAAAAAGCCCTGAACGATATCGGCTCGCTGTACTACACCCGTGAATCCTTCGACAACTCCTATCCCGGCTACGGCTCCACCTACCCCGACATGCAGGGCGGGCTGGGGCTGCTGTTCGAGCAGGCCAGTTCACGTGGCCACCGTCAGGAAACGACCACCGAGGACATCACCTTCGCTTTCACCATCCGCAACCAGGTGCGGACGAGCATCGCCACTGTGCGGGCGGCTTTGGAAAACCGGGAACTTTTGCTCGACTACCAACGCTCATTTTTTCAAACGGCTTTGTCGGATGCCCGTGGGCGAAAGTCTGCCGGATGGGTCTTTGGCAGTCCGGACGATGCGAGCCGGAACCGGGCATTTCTGCGCCTGCTGAAACAGCACCGCATCGAGGTATTTCACCTGAAAAACCAGGTGCGGGGGCTGGAAAAAACCTACCAACCGGGCGGGCACTTTTTCGTGCCGTCGGTGCAGCCGCAGTTCAGGCTTGCCAGTTCGATTTTTGATCCAAAAACAAACCGGGAGATACCGGACAGCGTGTTTTACGATGCATCTGCCTGGGCTGTGGCGTTGGCCTATGACATGAAGCCGGAACGTCTTGTTTCCGCCCCAGCGCTGGGCGTAGCGATCAGCGAGAGCGACCTCATGGCTGCGCCAGGGCCGGTTGAAAAAGCCGGCTACGCCTACCTGTTCGACTGGAACGACTACAACGCAGCGAAGGCGCTGAATTTTTTACTCGAAAAAGAAGTCAACGTGAAGACAGCCTTCAAACCCTTCACGGCAACGGTGGGCGGGGCGAAAAAATCGTTTGGCTACGGCTCGATGCTCGTAGCAGTCGCTGACCAGAAAATAGCCTCCGATGCACTTTTTAATTTGATGAAACAAGCATCGGCCATGTCGGGCATCGCTGTTCACAGCGTGGCAACCGGCCTGGTAGCAGAAGGCATCGACCTCGGAAGCCCCAACTTTCAAACGGTGAAAAAGCCAAAAGTCGCCATGCTCATCGGTGAAGGCATTTCCAGCTACGAGGCCGGCGAAGTCTGGCACCTGCTCGATTCGAGGGTAGGCATGCCCATCACGAAAGTGGACGAAGTGGATTTCGATAAAATAAATCTGTACGACTTCAACACCCTGCTGCTGGTAACCGGCGGCTATAAATTTGATGAAAAAACCACCGCCAAAATCAAAGACTGGATCGCCGCCGGCAACACGCTCATCACTACCCGGGCTGGCACCCTGTGGGCCATCCGGTCAAAACTGGTGAGCGAAACGCTGCGCACCCCTCCAAAAGATACCCTGAACTCGCCGAAGCGCCAGGATTTTGGCGAAGCCAGGGAAATACTGGGCTCAAAACGCATCGGAGGCGTTGTTTTCCAGGCTGACGTAGACATCACGCATCCGCTTGGTTTCGGCTACACGGACAGGCAGATGAATGTTTACCGCAACCACGAAATCTTCGTGGAACCCAGCCGGAATCCCTTCAGTACGGTGGTGCAGTATTCCGCAGAACCACAAATCGACGGCTATGTGCATCCAGACAATTTACCGTTGGTGAAAAATTCGGCCTCGCTGCTGGTGAGCAAAACCGGGCGTGGCCGGGCGATTTTATTTGTAGACAATCCAAATTTCAGAGGATTCTGGTACGGCACGAACCGGTTGTTTTTCAATGCGTTGTATTTGGGTTCGCTGGTCAGTGTACCTGATTAGCAGTCCAATAAATGAACTGAGGCTGGATCAAAAGATCACGCAGAAAAATTTAAGCAAACAATCATTTGGTCTCCCGCAGATTTCGCAGATTCACGCAGATTTTTCTTTTGAAAATAGTACAAATCAATCTGTGAAAATCTGCGAGTTCTGCGGGAGAATGACTTATGAAACAGGCTCGGTGAAACTCAACAGGTTTTGAAAAAAATACTTTTACTTCCGATTCTCCTCTTTCCCATTTCCCTGTTTTCGCAGGAAACCGATGCTCCCAAATGGCAACTCCGTGGCTACCTGAAAAGTCTGCAAGCCACCACTTTCGTCCCAAAGGAATTCTCCCCACTCCCGTTGCCATCCGAAAAGCTGATGAGCAACGATATGCTGTTGCACAACCGCCTGAATTTCAAATGGTTTCCTTCGGAAAATTTCACCCTGACGGCAGAAGTCCGCAGCCGGATTTTTTGGGGCGACCAGGTACGGTTTTCAGCGTTGCTAAACCAGAATTATCTCGACCAGATCGATCCCGGCAGCGATGACTTTTTCGACTGGTCGGCGGGCCATCAGAACGATAACGGCTACGCTCTGCACACGACGCTCGACCGGTTTTACGGTGAATTTTACAAAGGCGACTGGGAGGTGCGCCTCGGCCGCCAGCGGGTGAACTGGGGCATCGGGACGATCTGGAACCCGAACGATATTTTCAATGCCTACAATTTCACCGACTTCGACTACGAAGAACGGCCCGGCAGCGATGCGTTGCGAGTGAAACGCTACCTGGGCGTCAATTCGAGCGTGGAAATTGCGGCCAAAGCAGCCCGTGACTGGGAGGATTTTACCGGGGCCGCTTTGGTGAAATTTCACACCGGAACGTACGACTGGCAGGTGCTGGCCGGCGTTTTTCAAAAAAATACCGTGCTCGGCGGCGGCTGGGCGGGCAACCTCGGCAATGCCAGTTTCAAAGGCGAGGTTTCGTGGTTTCACTCACTGGAGGACACGCTCGAAAATGCCTTCGCCCTGACGCTGGGGGTGGACTACACATTTGAAAACCAGGTGTACGTGAACGGCGGCGTGCTCTACAACTCCCTCGGCTCGACCACACAAAACGCAACGGAAATTTTCGCTTTCGAGCTCTCCGCCCGCAATCTTTACCCTAACCGGTATTCCATTTTGGCGCAAGCCGGCTACCCTATCACGCCACTGCTGAACTCGGCATTGATTGTGGTGTACAGCCCCGGCGACGCCCATGCGATGTTTCTCAACCCGGTGCTGACCTACTCGCTGGCGCAAAACTGGGACCTGGATTTGATCGGGCAAATTTTATTTCAAAAGGAAGAAAAATACAAAAGCCCGGTGCAAGCGGGCTTTTTACGGGTGAAATGGAGTTTTTAAACCCTACTTCAAACGAATGACCGGGTCGAGTTTGAACTTTCCGTTTTGATCCTTGACGGATTCGGCGGCATCAAAGTCGAGGACGAAAGTATTTACCGTCAGGCCGAGATTTTTCTCGATTTTCACCTTCAGGCCGGAGCTTTGGGCGCTGGGCGTTTGCAGGTCGTGCATCACACTGTCCACCATCACGGTGTTGGCATCGCCGAGGATGAAACGCACCTCTTTCAGGACTACATCAGCCGGCACTGTACCCGTAGCGATGAGCGTATCCACGTCATTTTGATACTGGAGCAGATCGTAGATGCCGCCATTGGTACTGAGCGGAATCCATTGAGAAGTATCCTCCGAAGTTTTGATCCGGATTTCTTTGATGTCGATGTTGACCTGCTGGCAATCGCAGGGGTCGTCGGTCAGACGAATCTGGACGGTGGTAGTGCGGGTTTGATTGTCGTCGTCTTTTTTGCAGGCAGTGAAAGAAACAATTCCAGCTAAAAATGCGAACAAGAGCAATTTGTGCGACATGGTGATTAAAATTTGAAAAGTGAAAAAATACAGTGGAGAGTTCATCTTCAGGTGATATTCATCGCAAAAAGGTGTCCAATGAGGGAAATGTTTGCTAAAGGCCAAAATGTCCGAACTACCGGTAGCTTTCTATAAAGTGTATAATTCCCTACCTTTGTATCGCCTCCCGAGTCGATAACCTGTTGATTTACTGTCATTATCCCACATTTACAGGTATAAATAATATTTGACTAACGTCTGTCGTCATTGCTCCCAGGCGAACACACACGAATATCTACCATGCGAAAACTCATCTATACCCTGGCCCTGTCCGCCCTATCCTTCTGGCTTTTTGCCCAGGCCAATTTCACTGCCAACGAATTGGTTTCGCCCTACGCAGGTGGTTTTCGCCCGTCGGCGAACATGGGCGCCTACGGCTCCTTCAGTGATGAGACGCTGGCTGAACTGGCTGCCGGAAATCCACAGACCGGGGTGCCCGGCGCCGGTGTAAAATCCCTGCGCCCCGGCCTTTTTGAGGAGTTTGTGGAACAATGGGGGTACGACGTGCGAGTGCCGGCATTCGAATTTTATCAATCGCTGGGCATGGGCGAGCACACCGTCATCGTCGGTTTTCCGTCAGATGAGCATAGGGACCCAACACAGTACTGCCCCGGCATTCAGTCGGAGTTATTTAAAAACATGTACACGCCCATCTGGGACGGCGGAGCCAACGGCACGCCTTACAACGACGACAACTACTACGCCGCCTACCTCTATAAAATCGTCAGTCTTTACAAAGATTACGTCCGCTTTTGGGAAATCTGGAACGAGCCCGGTTTCGACTATACCGGCGGACTCGGCTATGCTCAGCCCGGCTCACCCAGCAACTGGTGGGAGAACAACCCCAACCCCTGCGACTACAAGCTCAGGGCGCCTATCTTCCACTATATCAGGCTGTTGCGCATCAGTTGGGAGGTGATAAAAACTATCGATCCGGATGCATACGTAGTGGTTTCAGGCACGGGCTACCCGTCGTTTCTGGATGCGATTTTACGAAACACGGACAACCCCACGGACGGCAGCGTGACGACAGAATTTCCACTCAAAGGCGGCGCTTATTTCGATGTAATGGGCTACCACTCCTACCCTCACTTCGACGGCGGCGTGCGGGAATGGAGCAACGCTATCAACGACTGGATTTACTCCCGCCACTCCGACGGCGCTGTGGACGGCGTTTTGAAAACAAAAGAAACCTATCAAAATCTGCTGGCTGAATATGGCTACGACGGCGTCACCTACCCGGAAAAGCACTGGATCATCACTGAAATCAATCTGCCCCGGAAATCCTTTCCCGACCCGATCGACCCTGACGAAAACTACCTCGGTTCGGCGGAGGCACAGCGCAATTTCATGATCAAAGCCATGACTGCCTGCATGGCCAACGACATCCTTCAAATGCAGGTGTACAAGCTGGCAGAGGATACTTATTTTGAAAATGCCTACTCGGAATTCGACCTGATGGGGCTTTACAAACGACTGAATTACAACAATTTGTACTTCCAGCAACTCAACGACGAGGGCATCGCCCACAAGACAGCCTCCGATATTTTGTTTGGAAAAACCTTCGACCCGGTCCGCACAGCACAATTGAACCTGAACGCAAATACCGGCGGCGGGGCTTTCAAGGACGCTGACGGAAATTTCACTTACGTACTCTGGGCTAAAACACTGACGGACCAAAGCGAAGCGGCCACCGTGACCTACTCTTTTCCCGCTGGTTTGGGTATTCAAAATTTGTTGAAATGTGAGTGGAACGCCAGTCAGACGCATGCCGCCGTTTCGGTGCCTTCGGCAAACATTCCCCTCACGGGAACCCCTGTTTTTTTGACCGAAAGAATTTTCACGATGAACGCCTACAACGCCTGCGCTCCATTCAACCTGCAACTTTCGGCACAGATCAACGGCGCTTCGCAATGGAGTTGGACCATCGAAATGCCCGATGGCAGCAGTCTCATTTTTTCCACCGAAAATCCTTCCGCTACCCTGTCGGCTCCGGGTAGCTACACCGTCACGCTGGAAGCCCGAAACACAGCCGGACAGGTCATTGGGAAACAACATCAAACATTGCAGCTGGGGCAAACGGTGAATCCTCAATTTGACGCAACCATCTCAGGACCGGTGGTGCATTTCCAGAACCTGACGGCCATTGGCAACCACAATTTTAACTGGAATTTTGGCGACGGATCAAGCTCCTCCGAGCCAGTCCCGACCCATGTTTACCTGCAAAGCGGAACTTACACCGTCACCCTGACAGCCGGCAATCAGTGTGGAAGCCTCAGCGCTGAAATGCAACTTACCGTTGTTTCACCTGCTCCGACAAACCCTGATTTTACTGCCAATGATTCCATCCCGGCATTCACCGGAAAATTTCGTCCGGGCACCAGCTGGGACTTCGTGCCCGGCTGGACTGACGAGCAGATCACCAACATTGCTGCAGGAACCCCGCTGGAAGGAGTGCCTGGCGTAGGCGTGAAAGCCCTCCGCACCTACATCGGGGAGAGTTTTTTTATGCAAAACGGTTATGACGTGAAGCAGGGCTTGTTTCATCATTATGAAAATACCGACCTGAAGGACAACACCTTCCTGCTGGCGTTCCCCAGCGAGCAGAGCCGTGACCCGCACTACTACTGCCCTGATAATCAATCGAATCTGTTCAACAACCTGTACCTCGACATCTGGGATGGCGGCGCCAACGGCACCCCGGTGAACGACGAAAACCCTTTCGCTCTCTACGTTTGGAATACCGTGAATACGTACAAGGACCATGTGAAATTCTGGGAAATATACAATTCCCCCGATTACGACCTGACCGGCGACCGGGGCTGGCTGCCGCCCGGCGAACCCGGCAACTGGTGGGAAAACAACCCAGATCCCTGCGACTACGAACTCCGGGCGCCCATTTTTTACTACATCCGCAGTCTGCGCATCGCTTACGAGATCATCCACGCTACCGACCCGGACGCTTACGTGACGTTGTCGGGGCTGGCCTTCCCGTCGTTCCTCGACGCCATTTGCCGCAACACGGACAACCCGCTCGACGGTTCGGAGGCTGCGCCCTACCCGTTCAAGGGCGGCGCTTATTTTGATGCCGTGGGATTCAAAAGCTACCCGCACTTCGACGGCAGCACGATTTATTTTGATGTAAACGCCGGGACCTTCGCTTACGAGCGCCACTCTGACGCCGCCGTAAGTGGCATTGCCAGGGTACAGCAAAATTTCCGGCAGGTACTCGAAAATCACGGCTATGACGGCGCACAATTCCCTGAAAAAGAATGGATTATCAGCGAGGCGAACATTCCCCGGAAACAGTTTTACGACTTCATCGGCTCGGCGGAGGCCCAGCGCAACTGGACGATCAAAGCTTGGGTGGAGAGTGTGAAAAACGGCATCCGGCAGCTCGATTTTTTCCGGCTGGCCGAAAGTCATAGCTTCTCTGAGGCTGCTGACCCGTTCCAGATGATGGGTTTTTATAAAAAAATACAGGGCATAGCGCCCTACAACCAGATCGTCAACGACCAGGGCATTGCGCTGAAAACCTGCTCCGATCTGCTCTTCGGGACAGATTTTAACCCACAAAAAACTGATGAAATGAACCTCCCGGCAAGCGTTGACGGCGCTGCTTTCCAGGATGCAGCAGGTAATTTCATCTTCGTCCTCTGGGCAAAAACGGAGATCGATAAAAGTGAAAATGCCAGCGCAACTTATTCATTTCCAGCGAGTTTCGGCATTTCACAACTTCACCGTCGCACATGGAATTTTTCACAGACCGGCCAGTTCACGGTCGTTTCACCCAACAACATCCCGCTGACGGGAGCGCCGGTTTTCCTAACGGCAACAGCGCAAACGCTTACACCTCCGGTCGCTTTTTTCAACACTGCCGAAACCGAAGTTTGCGTGGGCCAGGGCTTGCAATTCAACAGTCTTGCAACCGGAAGCCCTGACCTTTGGGAATGGATCTTCGAGGGGGGCACCCCTTCAACTTTTACAGGCGAAACGCCACCCCCGGTCGTGTATCAAAATCCGGGTGTTTTCACCGTGGAATTATTTGTAAAAAATGCTGCAGGTGAACACCTTTCCACGCAGACAGACTACATCTCCGTGCAGGCCACTCCGCAGGCGGAATTTGATGTTCAAATAAACGGAGCCAGCGTGCAGTTTATCAACCTCAGCGATCCCATCCCCGGCTCGCCCGGAACCAGCTACGAGTGGTGTTACGGCGACGGATTCTGCAACAATGCTATCTCTCCGGACTACACTTATTTTTCAAACGGCGTTTACACCGTAACACTCACAACTTCCAACTTTTGCGGATCGTCCACTTTCGAGCAAACCCTGACCATTGGCGCAGCGCCGACGGCCGGTTTCAAGCTAAACTTCTGGGGAAATTGTGATGCGCTGCTCACGCAGTTGGTGGATCAGAGTTATTCCAATCCCGACTCCTGGCAATGGTCCATCCCCGGAGCCATTCCGTCATCCTCATCCCAGCAATTTCCGGTTGTGACATTCATCGAAAGCGGCTGGCAGGAGGTCACCCTCATCGCAGGCAACAGCTTCGGCACCGATACGCTCACCCGGCAGGTGTACATCGAGGGGCCGGTGACAAATGAAATTGAATTAGAATTGTGCACGGGAAGCAGCTACAACGGCATCCCCATTTTTCAGGATACGGTGGTAACGGCACTTTTTCCCACGCAAAATCTGGGTTGCGACAGCACCGTCGTCGCCTCTATTTCGGTGGTGGAGCAGATTATGACTTTTCATGAAGCCAACCTTTGTGAGGGAGACTTTTTCCACGGTATTCAGCTGTTTTCGGACACGGTTTTGATTGAAAACTATTTGCTTGCGCAAGGTTGCGACAGCATTGCAACGACTGCCATAACTGTGAACCCGAACGAGGAAGTTTTTTTGGTTGAAACCATCGGGCCGGGGCAGGAATTCACCGTCGGCAATGAAGTTTTCACCCAAACCGGCGTTTACGAAGTGCAATTGCAAACCTGGCAGGGATGCGACAGCCTCGTGGTGCTGGATTTGACGGTTTTGACAAAAACTACAGAGCCGGAAAATGCTGATTTCCGCATGACCGTTTTCCCAAATCCATTTGCTGAAAACTTGCAGGTTGGGTTTCATCTTTCACAGCCCGAAACTGTTACACTGGAGTTGTTCGATGTGAATGGCAGGCGGGTTGCATCGTTGCTCGCAGCCGCAAGCTTGCCAGCAGGAAAGCATCAATTCGGCACAGCGGAGATGCCGCTGGCCTCCGGTGTTTACTGGCTGCAATTTCGGACGGAGTCGCAAAGGCAAATGAGGCGGGTGGTCAAAATTCAGTAAATCTCAGCTCAGCAAATCCTCGGCAGCTGTTCCCCTGCCAGCATATTCACCACCCGCCTGCCACCGATCCGGCTCGTCAAAACCACCTGGCCTGGATGCTCCGCAACGACCTCGCCGATGATGGCTGCCTGCCGTCCGTGCTCAAAAGACTTCAGTTTTTCTAAAAAGGCATTTGCCACGTCCGCCGCCACAATGGCGATAAAAATGCCTTCGTTAGCGACGTACAGCGGATCGAGCCCCAGCATTTCGCAGGCGCCGTCTACCTGTTCGTCGACAGGTATGCTTTTTTGTAAAACATTGATTCCCAAACCAGTATCTCTCGCAATCTCCGTAAGGACAGTGGCCACCCCGCCCCTGGTCGGGTCACGCAGCAGGTGTATTTCCATTCCAAAATCATCCAGCATGTCCCTGACGATGTGGTTCAAACTGCGGGTGTCGCTTTCGATCGTGGTTTCAAACTCAAGCCCTTCCCGTAAGGACATGATGGCAATGCCATGAGTCGCCAGGTTGCCGCTCACAATAATTTTATCGCCCAAACCAACACGAGCCACATCGATCTCCGCCTGCGGGTGAACCCGCCCCACCCCGGTAGTATTGATGAAAATTTTATCGCCTTTGCCCCGCTCCACCACTTTGGTATCGCCCGTCACGATTTGTACCCCTGCCTCATGACAGGCAAACTTGATAGACACCAGAATTTCCCAAAACTCCTGCATGCTCAGGCCCTCCTCGATGATAAAGCTGAGCGAAAGGTACTGCGGCACTGCGCCGCACATCGCCAGGTCGTTGACCGTGCCATTGACGGCGAGTTCGCCGATATTCCCTCCGGGAAAAAAGATGGGTGAAACGACGAAACTATCTGTCGTGAATGCCATTTTGCCGCTCAGGTCCAACACAGCTCCATCGTGGCGTTTGTCCAGAAAATCATTTTTCAGCAGGTCAAAAACACCGCAATCGAGCAGGCGGTTTGTCAGTAACCCTCCGCTGCCATGCCCCAGGGTGATGATGTCAAAATCCAGCTTAGGCATGGGGCACTGGAGTTGCATTTTGATCTTTTTTTCTTGTTGGGCAAACAATTCCATTGGCCTTAGTTTTGGTTTAAACCTGAAAAGTGATAGTATGCAGCGCACGACCCTTCAGAGCTGACCATGGGCGCACCGAGCGGTTTTTCAGGGGTGCATTCTTTCCCGAAATGAGGACAATCAACGGGTTTTTTGATGCCTTTCATGATGGCGCCTGCAATACACCCGGCATTCTCCGGCGCTTCAGGTATGCCGATGCTGAACTTTCTTTTAGCATCGAAAGCTGCAAATTTTTCCTTCACCTCGTACCCGCTCATGGGGATGACATCCAGCCCTCGCCACATCCGGTCTGACACCTCAAATACTTCGTGAATCGTATCTTGCGCCACCGTGTTTCCTGCTGTTTTGACCATGCGGGAGTATTGATTTTCCAACTTTGCTTCACCTTTCTCCAACTGCCGGACGACCATCAGGATGCCTTGCAATAAATCCACCGGCTCGAATCCGGTAATCACCACCGGTATCCGGAATTTTTCCACCAACGGATAATATTCGGCCATCCCCATGATCGTACAGACATGACCTGCTGCAAGAAACCCCTGAATATGGCTCTCCTCATCCTGCATCACGGCCTCAATGGCCGGCGGCACCAGCACATGCGAAGCAAGGATGGAATAGTTTTTCAGCCCAATCCGGTGGGCATGGATAACCGACAAAGCATTAGCCGGCGCAGTGGTTTCAAAGCCTACCGCAAAAAAAACAACCTGCCGTTCCGGGTTTTGCTGCGCAATTTTCACGGCTTCGAGCGGAGAGTATAAAATTCGGATATCAGCACCTGCTGCTTTGGCCTCCAATAGGCTTTTCCCGGAGCCGGGCACCCGCAGCATGTCACCGTATGAGCAAAGAATCACGTCTTTTTCTTCTGCCAGATACACGGCTTTGTCGATCAGATTGAGCGGCGTAACGCAGACCGGACAGCCGGGGCCGTGTACCATGTTAATCGTTTTTGGAAGCATGTTCAGAATGCCGTTTTTCACCAGACTGTGTGTCTGGCCCCCGCAGACTTCCATGATCGTCCAGGGCCGGGTGACGGTTTTCCTGATCTCTTCCAGGTAGCGCTGTGCAACTTCCGGATCTCTGTATTCTGATAAAAACTTCATGGTGAATGTTTTGTAAAATTTTGCCCCTTCAGTGTGGTGAGTCTTTTCCCGTTATTTTGACATTGCAGGTTCGGGAAATTTCAAAAAATGAATGGTGATAAAAATCAGTGGCGAGGCTGTCTTTCAGGGCTGGCAAAATCAACAACCGGGATTACTGTGTTCTCTAAATTGTCCATGATATTTTCATTTATGGAACTTGCCGAATAAAAGCAGGGCGCCCCATTCGTTCTGCTCATCAGTAAACTCGCACAACAGTTCAAACCGGAAAAATCTAACCTTCAGCACCGGATTATTTTTTTTAAAAGATGTAACAGCATTCTTCCCATCAACCGGATGATCGGCGCTATCTGCCTATGTCGTACTGCCGACGCAGCCCAAAAAGCATCTGTCCCGACATTGACACTTCCTGCCGAAAGATGCAATTCATGACCAACTATCGGTGAAATTACATCGTTCCAGCAAAAAAGAAACGAATGAAATACCTCCCGGTACCCATCTTTTTTTCAGCGTTTTTGTATTGCATGAACGCCTCGTTCGCCCAGACTTGCTGTTCGGGCGGAGTGCCGCTTTCGTCTAACCTCGGCTTGCCACCCGAATCGGGTAAGACCCTACAACTCAACTTCAACTACGACCTTAATGTGCTGCAAACCCTCAAAACGGGTACATCCGAACTTGACGACGACAGCCGTACCCGCAGCACCCACTCTGCATTGTTTCAGGCGGGGTACAGCTTCTCCGAACGGTTTGCCGTGGATGGCCTGTTCTCGTGGGTGCGGCAGGAGCGGCGCATCCGGCAGTTCGGCAACGAAGATTTCACCGCCACAAATGGCATTGGCGACGCTGTCTTCCTGTTCAAATACAAACTGTTTTCCACTCCTCAAAATCAAACCGTCGTCACAGGTGCACTTGGTGTCAAAGCGCCAGTAGGGGCATCCGGTTTGCGGCGGAACGACGGCCTGGCCATCAATGCTGATCTGCAACCCGGCAGCGGCGCCTGGGACGGCATCGGCTGGGCGCAGGCCGTGCATTCGCCGGGCTTCCGGCAAAGCATGAGCATCAGCGGCACCGCCGTCTATGGCTTGAAGGGCAAAAACACGGACTACCTTGGCGGGCAGACCTATCAATTCGGCAACGAATTGCAACTCACAGCGGCCGTCGCCGACCGTCTTTTCATCGGTAAAATACTCATCGACCCCTCAATTTCACTGCGCTTCCGCCACGTACGACCCGACCGGTTTAACGAAGAAAAAGTACCCAGCACGGGCGGCAAATGGCTGTTTCTAAGCCCAGCCCTGAGCTATTGGTTCAGCCCGAATCACGCCCTTAACGCACGTATGGAAGTACCGCTGTTTGCTGACATCACAGGCACACAGGTGACCCCGACTTACCGCATCAACATTGGCTTTTTTGCAAAAATCAGTTTTAATAAAAAACAACCGTTGGTATTTTAATCACAATTGGCACATGGAAAACATAGCGTTTCAAAAAACTACTGTGTGTTGTGTTTTAAAACAGCCTTCGAATAAAATTTCATCCTCATGAAAAATCTTCTCTTCAAAACCCTTCTTTTAGCCCCCGCACTGTTATTTGTAATGACTTCCTGCGGGCAGAACGATGATGACCCGGCGCCAGGTAACCCAGGCAATCCAGGCGGCAACAACAGCAACGTCTGGCTCATCCCGCAGGGTGAAGTTCTCGACGGCGGCCCCGGTAAGGACGGCATCCCGTCCATTGATTCGCCCAAGTTTTCCGATGTTTCGCAAATCAGCTTCCTCCAACCTGGCGACCTCGTGCTGGGCGTGAAAGTGGGCGAAGAGGTGAGGGCATATCCCCACCCCATCCTCGATTGGCACGAAATCGTCAATGACAACCTGAATGGTAAGCAAATCGCCATCACTTACTGCCCGCTGACGGGTACTGGCACCGGTTGGGAGCGTGACGTAAATGGAGGCACCACAACTTTCGGTGTCTCGGGGCTGCTCTACAACACCAACCTGCTACCCTACGACCGCAACACCAACTCCAACTGGTCGCAGATGCTGCTCAAAGCTGTGAACGGAAGACTTGCGGGAACTGAAATCGAAACCTATCCATTGGTGGAAACCACCTGGCAGACCTGGAAAGCCATGTACCCCGGCTCGAAAGTAATGAACACCAACACCGGTTTCAGCCGCAACTACGGTAATTACCCCTATGGCAGCTATCGCACCAACCATGACCAGATGCTCTTCCCGATCAGCCCCGACGACAACCGCCTGCCCCGCAAGCAGCGTGGACTCGGCGTCATCGCCAACGAAAAGGCAAAGTTTTATCCTTTTGACCAATTCGATGCGCCCGTCGCCGTACAGCAGGACGACTTTCAGGGCATGAACCTCGTCATTGTGGGCAGCAAACCGCAGAATTTCATGGCTGCCTACCAGCGCAGCTTACCTGACGGCACGGTACTGGAGTTTTCAGCCGTAGAAAGCACCGGCAACGCCGTGGTGATGAAGGACAACGAGGGAAATGAATGGAATTTTTTCGGCGAGGCGGTATCCGGCCCTCGCAAGGGCGCCTGGCTGCCACCAACGGACAGCTTCATCGGCTACTGGCTGGCATGGGGGGCGTTTTATCCCGGCGTGGAGATTTTTTAGGCCTGGTTTTTAAATGAAAAACTCAGGCTGAAAGGCGGGTGGCTTGTTATTGTCGTCTTTTCACTCTTTGTTTTTCTTTTGAAACCGGCGGTCCAAACCTTCGCAGTCTGCTCCGCAAACCCCAAATGAAACTTTCGGAGCCATTTCCCAATTGGGTACATGCCCGGTTTTTAGTATCGGAAAGCTTGAAGTGTATCCGCCAATATTTGCGACCGGAACTCCCAAAATGACTTCGGGAATTGTATGGTGCCGGAGGACATACGAACACATGATACAGGGCTCGTGAGTGGAGTACAGGGTGCTTTCTTTCAGTAAATCTTTGTATCCTCTTTTGATGGCATCTCTGACTGCCAATATCTCAGCGTGGTTCGTTATGTCGTTTGTTGTTTTTCCCGATTCTATGCCTTCGCCAATAATTGTGTTTTGATAAACGATAATAGAACCGACAGGTGGGTTTCCGGCCTCCAAAGCTTTTTCCGCCAAGGTCAAACAGTGGCGCATGAATTTTTCCTGTTCCTTTTGAATAGAATGTTCAGGCTTCACTTGTCAATTATTTTTACAAATCAATAATTACGTCCGAAACAGGTTTTGCGCAGCAAATAAAAATATTCTCTGTCTGCGGCTCCATGAATGGTTCGGGGTCGTAGGTGATTTCACCGCTAATCATTCTCGTTTCGCAGGTAGAGCAGGTTCCCATTCTGCAACTAAAAGCCGGCGACAAACCGTTTACCTCTGCCAATTCCAACAGACTTGATATGCCTTCCGGCCAATTGGCAGATACACCTGACTTTGAAAAAGTAACGCTTAGCCCGGCACTTTTGGAATCCGTAAATTTTGGAGCGGCCCCGGATAATTTTCCGTCCCCAAAAAACTCATAAGCTATGTTCGTTTCCGGTATTTTCATTTCGATCAGCGCATTGTACATCGCTTCCATAAAACCAACGGGGCCACATAGATAATAATCGGCGCCTTTTTCGATATTCATGGCTTCCAAATACTGCCGGGTGATGAATCCTTTTTCATCAAAGTCAACTCCTTTCAATTCATCTTCCTGCGGAGTCGTATGGAAAATGGTCAATTCAAACCCAGGATGTTTTGCCTGAATTTCCCTTAATCTCTTCGACATCGGTTGCACCTGTTTGTCAATGCTCGAATGCAGGAAATAGACTTTTCGGTTGGGTTGGTGAGCCGCTGCATACTCTGCCATGCTCAACATGGGCGTGATGCCTACTCCACCCGAAATCAGTACAATTGGATTATCAGCAGCAATGTTGATGTGAAATTTCCCGGTGGGTTTACTAATGTTTAACAGGCCGCCCTCTTTCAACACATCGTGGAGATATTTTGAGACTTTTCCTTTTTCTTCCCGCTTGACAGTCAACCGGAAATATCCCTTCCCCGGAGCGTCCGAAAGCGTATAATTTCTAGTGAACTGTTCTCCATTGATTAAAATGCCGACTGTAATAAACTGACCCGGCAGGTAGTCTTCGACTTCTTCCCGGTTGGTTTTTGCCAAGTAAAATGAACGGATAGTATCGCTTTCTTGAACGATTTTTTGAACGGTGAAATGCCTGAACATGGTCTAAGGATTAAAAGGTGAAAAATCGATAAATTCCCAATCAGCCCGGTGATGTTGTTCCGTCAATATCCATTTTTCGGTTTCAAACAACCAATACCTTCCTGTGCCAGTAGTTTTTTGCAAATCCTCTTCCGAGGACTGGTCAAAAAGTAAACTCGCTGTACCGCTCAACTGCAAGCTTGTGCCTTGTTGAAAATCAATAAACAGGACGCCTGCATGGGGGTTCAGCACGAAATTGCCCAACGTATTATACATGCTGTTGCCCTGATAATCAGGAATCTTCAGCACCCCGTTTTCCAGTATTTCCACAAAGCCTTTTGCTCCTCCGCGATGCGAGGCATCCATGTTTTTGCTGATTCCCGAACTACCGACAAAAAGCGTGTCGGCATTTTTGATAAATTCTTTTTCACGGTGGCCAAGGATTGTTCCCTCGTGCTGCTGAGCTTCATTCATACCATCTGTTTTTGAAAATGAGATTTTCCTTCGCTGGATGTATTTCGGACAATTCGGATAGGCTTCTATGACTTCGATATTCAAACCTGCACCGGTGACAGTAACTTTACCGTTCAAACGATAGCGCCTGCGGGTCAAAAGCTCAATAAAAAGCATCCCGATTTTATGATGTGTGTTTATGTTTCGAAAAAAAATATCCCGTTTGGTACTCTGCAAAAGAGAGTAGTCCAGCAATACATTTTTTTCGTCCACCACGGTCATGAATCCGCTTTTCCCCATTAAGAGAGAAGCCCAAACCCTGTCGTTTTCGCCGGTAGAGCTAACGATCACCATCTGTTGTGCATTGATAAAATTGAATGCGCCTTTAATGATTTTACCGGCTATAACCCGGCCATTGGCATTCGCAACGTTTATCTCACCAATGATTTCCTGGACTTTTTGCTCGCCTTCGTGATAAATGGAATCCATAATTTTCCGATTTCTAAAATTGGTAGCTGTACCAATGAAATTATTCACTTTAGCACAGCCACCGTTTTTTTTTTTAAAACGCTTTAAAAAGTGATGATGGAATATCCGTCCCTTTGCAGGCGTACAAAGCTGGGAAGACCCGTCGTGCCCGGAACAGGATTATCCGTAATCAAATCAAGCCCCGACTGGTCAGCACCGAATACATCCGCACATCCGCAAGAGATACCTTCGATGGCATCCTCAACCGCTTTGTACAATTTGTTGGCAGGGTGGTCTTCCTTTTGCAGTTGTTCGGGCCAGCGGGTGCCTGCCCCCTGAAAGAGGATTTTTGTTTCCTCTCCCGCCGATTTGAAATCGTACGCTGCTGCCAAAGCATTGAATACTCTTCCGAGTGCTTCTTCCGAACCTGCGTTGGGCTCTGATAAAACTACAATTGCTGTCTTGCTCATTTTAAATGATTTAGAATTACACACCGGGTTTCCGGTATGTGATTTAGTTAGAAAATATTGATTAAGTATATGTTTGAAGTGGTCACAGCCTTCTTTCCACTGCTTCAATCGGGAGGTCGTTGATGCTGGCAAACCTTCTTTTCATCAAGCCGTTTTCGTCAAATTCCCAATTCTCGTTTCCATATGCCCGGAACCATTGGCCCGTTTTGTCACGCCATTCATATTCGAACCTTACGGCAATCCTGTTGTCTGTATGTGCCCAGTAGCATTTTCTCAATTTATAATCGAGTTCTTTGCTCCATTTTTCAGTCAGAAAAGCAATGATTTCTGCCCTTCCCTTGAGGAACCTGGTCCGGTTGCGCCATTCGGAATCTTCGGTATAGGCCTGGGCGACCTTCACAGGATTTTTGGTATTCCAGGCATCTTCGGCGGCCTGTATTTTCTGCTTTGCTGTTGCTTCCGTGAAAGGCGGAAGCGGGAATTTTTTTTCCATGATGTTATTTTATAAAAGTTGACTAGGGTAAATAGCGTCTGATGAGGGTTGGCGAGGGTTGATGATGTTTTTCATCAACCCCACCAACTCCCGGGGGCTCATTTCGGGTGATATACTTACACGAGCGTCCTTATTTTTTTGCCTTATAGGCTTTCATTTCTCCGGCCACCTCACGGGTCGTGAAAACATGGCTCGCAATCATCCTGAAATTGGTTTGCGCCGCCTGGTTTCCATCGAGGCCGGGAAGGATGGCAGATGCAGTAGCATCGCCAACCACTGCCACTTCAAAACCATCTTCAATCAGTTCCCGCATGTGTGCCTCCACACAGAGGTTTCCGGACATGCCTGCCAGAATCACTTTATCCACCTTTTGCTTGCGCAATTGCAGGCTGAGGTCGTTCTGCTCCGGACCAAAGACCTTGTGAGGGCCTACTACGGTCACGTTTTTCTTTTCGATGTACTTTTTGTAGGGCTCCAGAAAATCTGCGCCCGATCCTTTGAAGCCATCCAGGGAAAGCTGGTCGCCACGGTCAAACATTTTGATGTTGTGCATCAAAACTTCGAGTGTGCCCTCAAACTGCCAACGGTGGTCGTGTTCGTAGTAATAGTGAGGCGATACGAAAACAGGTATTCCAACTTCCTCAGCCAGTTTGAACAAAGTTTCCAGGTTGGCAATGGTGTTGTTGGATTCCACGCTCTGACCGACGGCTCCCCATGCCACGCCGGATGAACTGAGAAAATCGTTTTGAGGGTCGGTAATGACGATGGCTGTACGGTTGTCAATCTTGAAGCCAGGGTCGGGCAATTGTGCGAGTATATTTTGCACAAAAAAGTTGTTGAGAAGCAGGAGGATGAAAATTTTAAAGAATTTCATGATCAAATATTTAATGGATAAAAAAATGAGAGTCCCCCCGGTGTAATTGTCTTCGGGCAAAGCGCTGCCAAGACAACAGTTGGTCACTGAAGCCATTACGCCGGGTTGTACCCTGTTAAGTATTTAAGTTGAATTCAGGTGAAAGGAAGCGAGGGCTGTTTTCGGGCAGCCACCACTAATCACTCGATAGATGGTGCTTTTGGAAAGTCAATATCGAAATCGCCGTGGTTGAAAATGTAGTTGGAAATCGTGCGCAACCCAATCAGGCCAATCAGTTCGGCCAGGGCCGTCTCGTCGTAACCGGCGGCATAAAACCGTTTGATCGTTTCAGGAGAAGCTATTCCCTGTTTTTCAGTCAGTTCCATAGCGAGTCTGGTCAGAGGCCTCAACTTTTTATCGTTGATGGCGCCTTTTCTCAGTTCGATTGTTTCCGCTTCAGTAAAGCCGGCCAGTATTGCCTGTTCGGTATGGGCCGAAAGACAGTACTGACAGCCATTTACCTGGGATACTGCCAAAGCAATAGCCTCACGCTCTTTTGCCCAAAAGATGCCTTTGTTGAGTGTTTCGTTCAGCGAAAGAAAGCCGCTGAGTAGCTGGGAGGAATTTCCCATGGCTGCATAAATGTTGGGAACCCATCCGATTTTTCGGCGAATAGCTCCGAAAATGTATTTCGTTTTTTCGCTGGTCTGCCCTTTTGAAAGGGCTCTTAAAGTTTTCATGGCAGTAAAAAATTAGTGTAAAAAATGATTTTGTTACTACCAGGTTAGGCAAGCGGCGTGCCAATCGCATTTTTAGCACATAACTCGCTGCATATCACTTACTTACAAATAGACCACTTTTATTAAACGGAAATTGTTTTTGCCAACATTTTGGCGAAATGCCAATATATTGGCAATGCTCAGGGGCGCTCGATTCCCAGCTTTTTCATTCTTGCCTCCAGGGTAGTTCTTTTTATGTCGAGCAGCCTGGCGGCGCCTTTGTCCCCGCTGATTCTCCAATTAGTAAATTCAAGCGCTTTGAGGATGTGGTTTCTTTCGTTTTCTTCCAGTGTTTCAATTCTTTTCTTGCCGGCAGGCCCTGACAATCTGGGCAGAGAGTTGCCGATGTTCAGCTGCTTGCCCGGACTGATAATCAGAGCCCTTTCAATTACATTTTCGAGCTCCCTGACATTGCCGGGCCATGGGTATTTAATCAAATCATACATTACTTTTTGGGACACGGTATCCACCGTTTTACCGAATTTTTTACCGTATTTCATTAGAAAATGCCTGACAAGCAGTGGAATATCTTCCGCTCGATCCCGCAATGGCGGCACATGCAATGGAAATACATTCAGCCGGTAGAAAAGGTCTTCTCTGAAATTGCCATTGTCCACTTCTTTTTGAAGGTCTCTGTTGGTAGCTGCTATTACCCTGACATTGACCTTTGTGGTTCTGGCATTTCCGAGTCTTTCAAATTCGCCTTCCTGCAATACCCGCAGCAGCTTCGGTTGTAGTTCGAGAGGCATTTCACCCACTTCATCCAGAAAGATCGTACCTCCGTCAGCCAGTTCGAAGCGGCCGGTTTTTTTAGTCAAGGCTCCTGTGAATGCTCCCCGTTCGTGTCCGAAGAGCTCACTCTCGATCAGGTTGGCCGGCAGTGCTGCACAGTTTACTTTCACCAGGGGTCTGTTCTGCCGGTTGCTCAGATTATGGACGGCCCGGGCAATCAATTCCTTGCCGGTACCCGATTCTCCGAGGATCAACACAGAGGCATCCGTCGGAGCGACTTGTTCTATTTGCCTCAAAACAGTCTTGAACTTTTTGCTTTCGCTGATGATTTCAGTAAAATTGTGTGTCACCTTGATTTCCTGTTGCAGGTACTGATTTTCCTGTTCCAACTGGTTTTTCAAAATACTGACTTCTTCCAGTGCTTTTGCCAAATCTTCGTTAGCTTTCAGCAGGGCCTTTTCATCTTCTTTCCGCCGGGTAATATCTTTGAATACCACGACTGCCCCGGCCAGGTTGCCTTCGCTGTCTTTGATGGGTGTACTGACATACTCCACCGGAAAACTTGTTCCGTCTTTTCTCCAAAACACCTCATCGCACACCTCATGGATTTCGCCATCTTTAAAAGCGGCATATATCGGGCAATCTTTTCCTTCGTAATGGCTGCCGTCAGGATGGGTATGATGAATGATGTCGTGGTTTAGTTTCCCGACGAGTTCTTCCAGTTCGTAGCCTACCATGCGGCGGGCAGCCGGGTTGACAAAAGTGGTGTGGCCATTGATATCAAGCCCATAAATTCCTTCGCCAACAGAATCCAGGATCAGCCTCGTACTGCGCTGGAGTTTGCTCAATTGCTCAATGGCTTCCTCGTGGGCTTTCAGGGCATTATAAGTCATTTTTGAGCCTTCCGCCCGTTCGTCCACGATCCTCTCAAGAAGAAAGTTGGCTTCTTTTAGCTTCAGGGCCAGTTCTTTCCTTTGGGAAATGTCATTAATGAAAATGCAACACAACGGAGGCTGGGTTGATTTTACAAGGGTAAAATTCATCTCCACCGGCAGTATTTTACCAGCTTTTGTGGTCAGTTGCGAATCGGCAAAACCGGCGTGTTCCTCCCTTGTTTTTTCCCAGATGTTTTTCCAGCTTTTTTTGGTCAATGACTCATCGAGGTCGAAAAGTACCAGCGTTTCCAGTTCGTCCGAAGTGTAGCCTGTTTTTTCAATCAGAGACTGGTTAAATTTTACGATGCGCCCGTCCTCCTTGACCCAAATTACCGGATAAACTGATTGATTTAAGGCCATCTCAGACCACCCGGCATTCCATTGCTTTTTTGTAAATTCTGACATGCTTTCAGTTTAGTTCTAAAACTACGATTATTTCACTATCATTGTCGTGCTCAAATCCATTGGTCAACCCTTCACCTATTTATGAAATTAAGCCTGGGCAATATTGCGCCGAATTTCACCGCTGAAACTACGTCCGGCACTTTAAATTTTTACGATTGGCTGGGAGATAGTTGGGGGCTGCTTTTGTCACACCCTGAAGACTACACGCCTGTGTGTACAACGGAACTGGGAGTCGTCGCTAATTTAAAAGAAGAATTTGCCAAAAGGAATGTAAAGGCCATTGCTGTGAGTGTAGATGACATTGATACACATTTGGAATGGATAAAGGATATCGAGGACATTATTCAGGGTAAGGTGGATTTTCCTATCATCGCCGATGACAAAAGGGAAATAGTGGAGTTGTACGGAATGATTCACCGCGATTCAGATGAAAATTTCACTATCAGGGCTGTTTTCATCATTGGCCCTGATAAAAAAATCCGGCTCACGCTGACTTATCCCATAGCTGTTGGCAGAAATTTCGATGAGATTCTTCGCGTGATAGACGCCCTTCAACTGAATGAAAAATACCAGGTCTTAACCCCAGCCAACTGGAAACAAAATGACAAAGTAATCATTGATCCGAAATTGGCCGCCGATATCTTGAATGAAAAATATCCGGATGGATATGACGAAATCAAACCCTATTTGAAATATGTCAAAAAACCTGGGAAATGAGCAGGCTTAACCGAAAAGGAAGCAGCTGACTGGTTTTGCCAGCTACTTCCTGATGACTCAGCCAGCTTTCAACACCTTCAAAGCCGCCAGCAACAAATCACCGTCCAGCCGCTTTTTGTAATCCGGGTTGATGTATTCAAACAAAATGCTGCCGTCCGTGCCCAGCACAAAAACAGAAGGAACGGGCAGGAATCCGGTATTTTTTCCATCCGAGCTTTCGAGCAGGTGTTGTCCGTACTTTTCGGGGGCTTGAAAGGCTATACCCACTGCCCGTGCGAGGTCGCCTGATGCATCGGAAAGCAGGCGGTAGTTGATTTCGTCCTTTGCAACGGTTTCCTGCAAGCCCTTCGCTGCATCCGGGCTAATGGCGACGACCTGATAGCCCAGTGCAAGGATTTCCGCTTCATTTTTTCCCAGTGCGGAGAGGTGGGTATTGCAATAAGGGCACCAACCACCCCGGTAGAAAACCAGCACAGTGGGCTTTTCTTTCAATATATCGTGCAAAGAAACCGAACTGCCATCTGCGTCTTTCAGCTGCGTGTCGGGAAATACTTCGCCGGTGAGCAGTGGGGAAATGTCCTCTGCTTTTTCGGGAAGTTGTGCGATGGAGGTCGTGGCAGCCAGTAACAGTGGCAGGGTTGTCAAAAATGGTAATTTCATGTTAGTGGTATTAGTTTAAAAAAAAAGAACAACAGCAACCAATGCGGTTGGTTGTGCCGGGACTTTTTCACCTTGAGCTAATTGTGTCCCGTTCCGGACATTAGAGTGAAACTCATCCACCACCGGCAGTAACCCCTCCCCCTTCTTTGTTCGCTTCCTTCATATTTTCCAAAAAATAAACGCACCTCACAATGGCTGCCTTAACGACTTGGTTATTGCCTTCATGTTGAATTTGTTGTGCAAAGGTTTCACCGGAATAAAGCGAGAGCAGAGGCGATCGAAAACCTGGTTCGGTACCGTCAGTTTTATTTTAGTACGATTTGGCTTCATCCGGGCAACGCCGCAACTGTTGATTACACTTCGCAAAATGTCTGTTTACAGACAACTTAACTTTCGCCTGTTTTTTGTTCAATTTTAGTACGTTCAGGATTGCCTTTCCTTTCTTGATTGTTACTTTTACCTTAAGCTATGTAAAGGGATCCACACTGCAATTGAATGGAAAACAACAACAAGACAGAACTGACCGAGTGGGTAAGGCTTTACACCAAAGACCTGTATGCCTGGGCATATCGCAATACCTCTGACAAGGAGCTATCGGAAGATCTCGTACAGGAGACTTTCCTCGCAGCTGCCGAAAGCATGTCCGGATTTAAAAGAGACAGCCAGCCCAAAACCTGGCTCACCGGTATTCTGAAAAATAAAATCGCAGAGCACTACCGCAAATCCATCCGCCAAAACATCACCACCACTCTGCCCTCCGATGAAATCGCCTCCTTCTTTTCATCAGATGGCCGATGGGGAAAAAGCGCCATGCCCCATGCCTGGCAAAGCGAGACCGGGAACCTCACCGACCTGCCTGCCTTCAACAAAATCTTCGACGACTGCATTGAACACCTTCCTGCCATGATGAATGCCTGCATCAGACTCAAATTTCTCGATGAAAAAAAAGGCAAAAAGATTTGTCAGGAACTGGGCATTACTACCACCAATTACTGGCAAATTATTCACAGGGCAAAGCTGCAATTGAGGGATTGCCTCGAAAAATATTGGTTTGTTCCCCGGCAGTGAAGCCTGCAAGCCTATAATCCCGGTAACGGGTAAATAATGAAGGGTATGAAAATGATGCAAAAATTGATGTTGCCGTGCAAGGCTGCCACCGGGCTGATGGAAAAGAAACACTCCGGCGAGCTTTCCCTTTTGGAAAAAATACAGTTGCACTTCCACACGAAAATGTGTGAAGCCTGCCGCCGCTACGAGGAGCAGAGTAAGCTTATCGAGCGCTGGTTCAAGTCGAGGGAAAAAGCACCTGTTTCGCCTGAACTCGAACAGCCATCCGAAGAATTGGAGGAAAGAATCCTCCAGCGTTTAGATACGCAGCACTGATGCATTTCTTCGTTACCTTGGTGATTTCCCTTTCCCTACACGCAAGTGTTTTTAAAATTTTTTAAAAAAATAATTTACTTCAACTGTCAGGATTTCACGATACCGGCTACCAATCAGGCAAACAAATAAAACTTGCGTATGATAGCCATGAATTTACAGCGGGAAGGATTCCCGGCACATTTCCCCAAGGCCCCGGGCCCCTCGGGCGGGGCTTCTCCTTTCGAGGCTTTACCCGAAATAACGCTCAAAAAAGGACAAGTTATTTTCAGGGAGGGTAGCAGCAGTTCGCAATATATCTACCTGGTTACCAGGGGATTAGTTATGATCAGTTCTTTCCACGACGGCAAGGAGGTGCTGGAGGATTACTACCAGGAGGGAGAATTGTTCAACATTGAGATACTCTTTGGACAGAACCGGAGAGAATTGACCGCCGAGGCAATGACGCAGCTGTCTGCTATTAAAAAAATCCCATTGAGTAATTTCCGGTGGGCCATAAAAACCAACCCGGGCCTGCTGGAGGAAGTGATGTCCAATCTCTCTTGCTCGCTTTCACGTACCCAGGAACGTCTGCGGCGTTTCGCTCTGCTGAGTTCAACGGAGCGAGTCGTAAATTTCTTAATCAGTCATGTGCAGAGATCGGGCAAACGGGTGGGGCTTGAATGGGTGGTAAAACCAGCCCTGACCCATCAGAAAATGGGTCTGATAGCCGGCACTGGGCGCCAGACTGTCACCACTGTGCTAAACAAACTGCGCCGGGCAGGAATCGTTCATTTCAATCGCAATTACCTGATAGTACGGGATTTGGAGGCGCTGAAAAAAATGTCAGCATTCGAATAAAGGTTGCATACCACATCAGTTTGGTTCAGGGAAGTAGTAGCAAAAAAACAACCTTCCGGTTCACCCTGAAAACTTCCCGCCCTGTCAAATAAGGCAGCACCTCGCCCTTCTCAATGCCTGTCACATCCAGCCGGAGGTTGACAGGGTCTTTTTATACCGAGCGTGTAACGAAGCCCGCCCCATCGTTGAAGTGTGTTAGTCGCAAACTACAGTATTAAATCCGTTCGCCTGCGAAAAGGACAGACAGGAAGCCTGCATTCCGCCTAATTGGTCTGTGGGTGGGTAATGACTGCACATCAGCTGGCTACCCCGCAAACTTGTTTTTAAATCGGTTGCGATATGCGGAAGGCGTACAATCATATTTTTCTTTAAAAGCTACGTTGAAATTTGCCAAATCCTGGAAACCGGATTCATAGGCTATTTCCCCAATGTTGAGGCTGGTGGCTTGCAGCAAGCCGGCAGCTTTTTCAAGTTTTCTTTGCTTGAAATACCTGCCGGGGCTGTCGTTGTACAATTTTTTGAACTCACGCTTGAAAGAAGACACGCTCTTGTTGGTAATCTCCGCCAAAGCTTCCAATGTCAGATTGCTGAAAATGTGTGCTTCTATAACTTCTTTGAAATTAAATGCCTGCGGTTCGAACAGGCGGTTCAAAACGTCCCGGACTGCCGGCGCATTGCCGGTCTTGGCGAGCAGCAAGAACAGTTCTTTTAATTTTATGACCAACAACTCTTCGCTGGTGAGTTCCGGGCAGGAAAAATAGCAGAGTATCTGCTCAAAATATTTCTCCAGCAACTCGTCCGCCCTGAGTTTGACCATCGTGCTGTTTGTTACTTCCGGCCGTGTGCTCCTTAAAAAAGCAGGCACTTCGTTCCGGTAGACTTTTTGCAAGACGTCAGGATAAAAATGGACAGCCACGGCTTCGTATGTGTGAGTACTATGTGATGGGAACATCCGAAAAAAATAGCTGCCACATTTCATCAAAACGGCTTCTTTCTCCTGAACGATGGCTGCGTCCGTTGTAGAAGCAGGGTTGAGGCTTCCTTTCAGCACATATAAAAAACAGGCCTCGTCGGGCATGGGATAAGCCCGTTTGTGCGGTGGCTTCACAACGGCTTTTTCAAAAAGCATTTTGCCATACAAGTTTAGGGTTTGATGTTCAAGCAGCATGGTCCTGAAGTTTTTACAGCTAAACGCATCAAAAGTTGACGGGGGGGTGAAGAAGACTTGAAGGCCTGGTTCCTGAATTTGTATCACGCAACGGAGAACCGCAAGCAACGCCTTGATTTCTAAATCGTTGCATAAAGTTCACCGCTGCGTGACGCAAATTTTTAATACTCCTGCCTGAAGTATCAACCCCACCCAGACTTTGAAACCGGGAATTTATAACCGGCGACGCTAAAGTAGTCGCCGCCCTGCTTCTTGAAAGTAATATTTTTGACAAATACAGCTTTCAAGGCTGACTGTAAAGCCTTGCATCCCTGCTCCATTTGCCACCGCCTTTCACGATGACCATTAACGCCATGACGATGACCATGACAGGCATAACAGGCGCCTGCGGCTGCGATGGGAAGGCGCCCGGATGGCTCACCGTTAAATGAACATAAATTGCCACGAACATGATGGGCAAAATCATGGCTGCCGTTATCCTCGAATAATACCCCACAAGCAAGGCGGCTCCCAGGACGACTTCAAAAATCGGTACGAACCAATAGTTAAAAGCATATAACGGAATGCTGGCTTCCTGCAATTGGATTGACCAGGCGGCGGCATAATCCGAAAGAAAGAGTTTCATCAGCCCCGTCATCAGGAAAATAATGCCGAGCATGATTCGGACAATACCGGTAATAATGCCTGTATTTGTTTTTATGAAGTTTTTCATTTTAAATAAAATTTTGGTGAAACAATGCGGCAAAGATGCGGGGACAGCCAGAGGAAGACTTTTGTGAATCGGGTCAGATATTTTGCAGGTTGGTTCAACAGAAGCCCTAATGAAGTGTCAGTGTGCAGTTTCTGTTGATTTTCGTTTTAGAACATTGAATTAAAAAATTTACAATCAGAACCGGTTAAAAATTTTGTGTCAGGCAACCTCACTGCAGTAATACAGATTGTTTTCATCAAAACCCGGCAGCCTTGCGTGAAGGCAGCCACAGTGAACAACAGTTGTATGCCCTGCATTAGGGAGGTCTGTAAGCTGCCCGACAGGGTCAGTGTCAGTGCGGGGACATTAAAAGCTGCTTAAAACGGGAAGTAGAGAAGAATGTCCTAATATGGACGTTGCGGTCATGGCCATAGCCTTTACTTTGAAGAAAATTCTTTATACTGATTAAGATGCAGAGGAAAGGTTTTGGGTGGTTGAAAGAAAGATAGCTCAGGCTTAGACAATTATTTCCTACCCACCCGGAACCTTTACCTCCTTTTAATCAGCAAAAAAATCGTTTATGAAAAAAATTCTTTTCCTCTTGCTGACTGCAGGGGCATTTCTGTTGAACGCCTGCCAAAAAACGGAAGACCTGCCCGCCACCGATACCGTGATGATAAAGTTCGTGAACAAAACCGGCAAGCATATCGAAGACATGACCGTTAGCCGGGTAAAAGTGAACACATTGAAAAAAGGGGGCAGCTCTGATTACTTACAATACGAAGCCCTGGGCCAGCAGTACGGCTATGCACTCGTGGAGAATGTAGCCGTCATTGGCGGCAAACGCTACTATACCGCCTCAGCCTGTCAGGTGTTTGCGGTACGCCGAGCGCCCCGCACGGGCAATGGCTTACACCAGGCTACTACAAAATTTCTGTCCATATCTCGGACGAGCCGGGTGGCGACTACCTGACTTTTCGCATGATGGATTAGGAAATAAAGAATTGGTTTTTTGAGGTTAAATGTCCCGCCGGCAGCGTAAGTTGTTGTGCGGGATTTTTTTTGAACAGATTAAATTTAGAATTTTCCAAAGAAAAATCTGCGGGCATTTGCAGTAGCTGCGCAAGGCAGCATTATTGCCGGCGACCATCCTCAGCTGAGGCTGACGCCCCTGTCCCAACCTGAAAACAGGTGAATTTTATTTCACTCACGATCATTCAACTCATTTTTCTCAAAATCATCTTTTTGGCATTCGTCATCTGCGGAGGAAAAGTTTTTTCTTTGGAAAAAATGCAGCATTTCGGAACACAACGGCGGGTGAAAAACCCGGGGAAGCGATCAAAAATCAGTACAGAAAATAAAAAATCTATTACGCTGTTTCGGAATAGACATACCTTTAGCGCCCAATGACAGAACAGTTTTTAATCTCGGCACATTTCTCGTAGAATAAGACAACGAAGAGTTAAGGCGAGGGTTAAGTAGGTTTAGATTAAAAACCCTCTGAAATAAACAGTTCCAGTGTGAATCAACTCAGTAAAATACTATGCGTTTTATTTCTGACAGCAATTTACAGCTTCGGAATAGTTGCTGGTACGGTTGCCAAAGTTCACGCTACGCTGCAAGGAAACACCGGCGCTGAACTGGGTAAATACTTTACTCCTGCTGCTGATTTTTCTTCTAACTATTCTTCCTTAAGAAATTCCGCAAACAACCTCAATACCACTGCCTCCTTTTTCCAAAACCTATTGGGCGCACACCTGGGGCCAGCCCCAAAGTCCGATTTATCAATCGGTACAGCTTTCACCCAATACGTTAAACGTTCCGCCAGTTTTCTGATAAGGTATCGGAAGGCGGATATCATTTTTCCTTTCCACTACTTTTGGTAATCCACCTTTAAAATCTGAATCGTCCAACGGACAAATGATTTTAATCTGCAAGGCTTTGTAAATCAACATTGCCTGGCTATCACATTTATGTATTATCAAAAAATAATCAAATATGGAATCAGGAACCATCATCATGGGGGTTATCATCATAATCATCTGTATTATCCCTTTTATGCTATTGAACCAGAATAGTAAAAAAACAAAGAGTCAGTTGTTGCAGTTACTTAACGACCTGGCAAAAAAGCATAATTGTCAGATTAGCCAATATGAGTCTGGCAGAGGATTCGCCATCGGGATTGACGAAACCAACCACTTTGCTTTTTTCTATAAAAAGGTGAAAGAATACGAGTACGAGCAATTCGTTGACCTTTCAAAAATTCAGACTTGTACTATCGAAAAAATCACTAGAACTGCCAAAAACAATGGAAGGGAAAACGTGTATGTCGACCGGCTTGACCTGAAATTTATCCCTATTGCGAAAGACGGTGCTGTGACTAAGTTCGAGTTATACAGGTCGGATGTGAATTTGCAGCTTTTCGATGAATTATTAACCATCAACAAGTGGGTGAAATTACTCAACGATCATCTGCAGCAGATGCCCCGGCCTAAGCAAGCCGTCCTCGCATAAATTAGCGTCCCAAAAAGGGAGGGTCTGTAAAAAAAACAGACCCTCCCTTCATTCTTCCGCAAAAACTTTGGCTGAATTTAACCTGTCTGTTTCACCATCATGCAATTTTTCACCTCATCAAGCCCTTCTTCGCTATCGGAAAGAACGACCAGCGAATCATTCGCTGTTAAAGTGGTAGAACCATTGGGAACCAGGTATTTGCCATTCCTTTTTATCATCGCAATAATGGCGTTTTTTGGAAAACCCAAATCCACAATTTTCCGGTTCTCGGCATAGCAATGGGGGTAAACAGTCACTTCCTTCATCAAGGTTTTTGGGAAATCAGAAAGAAACATCTCTAATTCTGAAATCCGCTTTTTCTCCTCCGGCATAGCCACATTCAGCCATTTTGCCACCACCGAAAGGGTTGTCCCCTGAATCAGTACGGAAGTAACAGAAATAAAAAACACGATATTGAAAATCATATCGGCTTTTTCAATGCCCGCCAGCAGCGGGTAAGTGGCAAACACAATGGGCACCGCCCCCCGCAATCCCACCCACGAAATGTAAAAACGCCTTCTCATTTTCATCTTGAAAAATGCCAGACTGATGAAAACGCCAACGGGCCTTGCCACAACGATCAGGAACAGCGAGATAAGAAGCCCAATGCCCATTACCGGTAAAACAAGCGAAGGAAAAACCAGCAACCCCAGGGTAAGGAATAAAACGATTTGCATGATCCAGGCCAGCCCGTCGTATATTTTCAGAATAGACTTTTTGTGTATCAAATCCTGATTGCCTAGATATACCGCAGCAATGTAAATAGCCAGAAAACCGTTTCCTCCGATAAAGTCCGTGGCGGAAAAAGTAATGAACATCAGCGCAATGACCAACCCGGGATACAGCCCTTCAAAGTCGAGGTTGATTTTATTGATAATCAACTTGCTCAGCTTGGCAAAAGCCAGGCCCGCAATTCCACCCAATACCATTTGCTGGAGAAAGAATGGAATAATGGACCAGATACTTTGGTCTTGATGAACCACTAAAGTCAGAAATGCAATGGTGAGAACATACGCCATCGGGTCATTACTACCGCTCTCCAGCTCGAGGGTGGGCCTAAGGTTGGTTTTCAAAGCAAGGCTTTTTGAGCGTAAAATAGAGAATACGGCCGCTGCATCAGTTGACGAAACGATGGACCCCAGCAGCATACTTTCATAAATGGTGAAGTCGGTAATATACCATACAAATACCCCCAGCGATACGGCTGTGAGCAGCACACCCAATGTCGATAAAAGCAACCCTTCACGCAGAATAGGTTTTGCGCTTTTCCAATTCGTATCAAGCCCGCCGGAAAACAAGATAAAGTTCAAGGAAACGATACCGATGAATTGAGCTATTTGGGGATTGTCAAAATAAATACCACCGATTCCTTCCGAACCAGCCAGCATCCCGATTGCCAGAAAGAGCAATAAAGTCGGCACACCGAATTTGTAAGAAGTTTTTCCGATGACGATGCTGACAAAGAGGAGTATTGAACCCACAAAGAGTATGTTTTCGATGGTTAGATTCATGCTGCTTGATTTGGTAATGCCGAAGGCAATATTGCTTGAATCACGTTCTCAAAACCTTTACTTTATTGTTTTGAAAACCTAAGCCCGAAAGTACGGGAATCTATCAGGAACTGCTTTTTCAGAAAAATTTTGGGAAACGATTGTCGCCCTACGGCAGGAAACACCCTGGAACAGGCGTGGTTGAATGGTTTCAAAAAAAAAGAGTTACGCATCTCTAGCATAACTCTTTGACTTTCAGCTTGTCGGGGTGACAGGATTTGAACCTGCGACCACTCGCCCCCCAGACGAGTACTCTACCGGGCTGAGCTACACCCCGAAGTTCAATGATTGAATGATTGATGCTTAAATGAGTAAATAAGGCTGAGCCATCGCATTCTCTCATTCCATCATTCTATCATTCTATCATTCTATCATTGAAAAGTGGGTCGTACTGGATTCGAACCAGTGACCTCTGCCCTGTCAAGGCAGCGCTCTAAACCAACTGAGCTAACGACCCGGTATTTTTGAAATCAGCTTTTCTTCAAAAGCGGGTGCAAAAATAGGAAAATTTACATCCCTCGCAAGCCTGATTTTCATCATTTTAAAAAAACAACAAAGCGCCGGGATTTTCATTCATCCCGACGCTTCGCTGGCGTCCTGTTTTGAGCATTAGTTGCTGCCGCTTTCAGCAGGTTCCTCGACTTCTTCCATCTTCCGGCGGGGCAATTTTTCATCCCGCTGAGAAGTGTGCCAGACGAAGGAAGCGACGATGGTGGCGGCTTGCTTCAGGTCGTCTCCGACGAGGTGGTCCCAGTTGTCCATGTTAGAGTGATGGGTGCGTGACCAGTAAGCCACGTTGTCCTGGATGAACTGAAAACCGGGAATACCGACAGCGTGGAATGAAAGGTGGTCGGTGCCTCCGGTATTTTGCAGCGTTAGCGTAGTAGCGCCCAGGTCCTTGAAAGGATCGAGCCATGCCCGAAAAATGCTGGACACCTGGTCATTGCCCTGCAGGTAAACGCCACGGATTCTGCCCGTTCCGTTATCGAGATTGTAGTAGGCGGAAATTTTTTCCTGCTCAGGTTTCACATTCTGGAGATTGCCGAGGTTATCTGTGTCGGCCAGGTGTTTTTGCACGTAGCCCCTTGAGCCGTAAAGTCCCTGCTCCTCACCCGTCCAAAGGGCGATGCGAAGGGTCCGGCGGGGTTTGATGCCGGTTTCTTTGACGGTCTCCATCAGTATTCTTGCAGCTTCGAGCATGACAGCACTTCCGGCAGCATTATCAGTTGCGCCGGTACCGGTATGCCAGGAGTCGAAGTGAGCTCCAAACATAACAACCTCGTCTTTCAGATCGGTGCCGGGAATTTCAGCGATGATATTGTGCTCCATGCCGTCCGGGTTGGTGTAAACGGCGTCAATTTCCATACTCAGCGTTACAGGAATGTCCTTCTGAAGCAGGCGGAAGATACGGTTGTAATGTTCGACGGCCATGGTTACCTGTGGCAACACCTCTGCACCTTCGTCCGTTGCGCTGCCTTCTTTGGCGCTGGCGCCGGAAACGAACACCGTGCCGAGGTCGCCCTTGTAGCTGCGGTCAACGGTTGCCAGCGGTTGTTCTTCGTAAAGGAAAGCACGCAGGGTGCGGTAAAAATTCCTGCCGCTGCGTGGCATGCGGCGGAACGGGCGCTTCACCGGCATGGGCGCATTGGCCATATCCAGCAATTCCTCCGGTGTCAGGCGCTTCGCAAGCGGGTCTTCCCATTCTTTCAGCACCCGAATCGTGTCGATGAGCACAAACTTTCCTTTCAGTTTGCCTTTGTACTGTTCCAGTTCCTCTTCGGTGGATGCATTCAGGTAGACCACCTCCCCTTTTACGGTGCCATTCGTGGATGGTGACCATGCTTTTGGATAGGCAATGATGGGAAAGTACATCGGTGCTTCGCAATGCATTTCAAAATGCTTCATCTCCCAGCCACGGCCGAAAGGGCCCCACTCGTCGAGGTGAACGTTTTGGTAACCCCAGTCTTTGAGTTGTTTCATGGCCCAGTCTGTAGCTTTATCGAGCATGGGTGAACCGGTCAGGCGGGGGCCATACACATCGGTTATCCAACTGGCGATGTCCATGACCTGGCTTTGATCGAGGCCATGTTTCCGGATGACGGTGTTAACTTCGTCATTCACCGGCTCCTGCGCCAGCAAGGAAACCAGGAACAGGGATTGAAGGCAAAATAACAGGATTGTTTTTTTCATAACACTTGTTTAGAATTAGTTGATAATCAGGTTTTTTTAAACAAAAATGGCTAAATGGTGGTGTCGCAGGGTTTACCATTTAGCCATTTTATAGTCGATCCAGGCTGCGAAAACAGCAGAGCTTAGAAGTTCAGATTCTTGGTCAGGAAGCCATTGCGAAGCGAATCCCTTGATCGTTGTGTCAACAAAATATTTTTGGCAATCAGGTAATTGACGGATGAAAATACTCCCTTCCCTTCCGACAGGTTCGTGTAGGTCGGAATCTCCTGCGAACCTGTGATACCGGTATTGGCGAGAGCCACATTCACGTATTTTTCCAGTTCGGTGCCGCCGGCAATAATTTCCACGTCGATACCCTGAAAAACCCGGGTTACGCCGGATTTTACCTCAATATTGTTCTTGAGGAATTCGTAAAACTCCCGGCCTTTCTTCTCCACAATGATCTCTGAGCTATTGTTTTCGTTGCGGATGCCTCTGGCCCAATTCCATTCAATGCTTTTCTCTTCTACCTGCTGGCCTGTGATTTCCGCATATTTGAAGATCAGTTTTGCATCAAAAATCTTTGCGTTAGGATCGCCCGACCAGGAGAGTTTCGTATCGATGTTGTAGTCGAAGTTAAAGTTGTTGCTGGTATTCGGGTCAGGCGAACGAAGCTTACCTTTATTCAAAATAACCGTTTCACCCGTTACTTCGGGCAGGTTGTCGCCCCGGTCGACTTTCAGGCGGATGGTCTCACCGGCCTGAAGTTTAATGACCGAAGAGTCAATTTTATAAAGCCAATTGGGCTCGGTAGCAAAAACGCCGTCTTCACGGGGCAAGCCGACGAGGTTGCCATCTATTTTTGTCAACGTAAAAAGCTGACCGTTGCTGACTCTTTCCAGTTGCACGGTGAGATTATCGTAATACAATGAGTCGGCGATTTTTGCCTGTTCGAGAGCATTGGCGTCAGGATCGAGAAATGCCTTCTCCACCCGGATATAGTGTGTAGCATCCTGGATGTTCATCAGGCCGTACACCACCGGAATATCTTTCCAGGGCGCAGCTACGTCAAAATCGTTGGAACAGGAAAATGTAAAAAGAACAGCGGACAGTAAGGTGATAAAACTAAATTTCTTCATTAGCTGAATTTATTATTTGGCGGCGGCAAAGGTAAAGCTTTTGAAATTACTTTTCCCAACTGCTTCCCACTGTGTCAGGGAGTTTACACTGTAAACTTTGAAGCTACTTTTATTCACGTTCAATCCATCAGTTTTTTGCAGTCCAGGATACTGAAATATTCGTTCACCCGGATAAAATATGCTTCCGGCAACTGCCGCAATGCAAACCGCCGGCCGCTGTTTTCCTGAAGTTTCGACCGGTGGTACCCTGCGAGGGGCTGAAAAAAGTAAATTGGCTCCTGCTCTTCGAAAAACTCATGATCAATGAGCAGGTATTCGACCTGGTACTTTTTGATGAAATGTTTCACCTCAGCTATATCCGGACTGGTGTAGGCATCGATAAAATCCGTTAGCCGGGGTTTCAGCAGCGCCCAGTAATTTTTAAAATACAAGGCATGACAGGCTTCGTTGCTGAACAGCACCGACCGGCCGCAGAATAGCGGTACCTGGTCGCACATCGCCGGCGGCCCGGCAATGACCCCGTTACCCGGCAGGCGGTCGATAGCCTGATAGAGGGCCGTGTAACCACTGAAATTCACCAGCCCGTTACCCGCTTTTTTATAAAAGAAAAAAACAGTGAAAAGCATTGCCCCCGCCAGCGATATACCTGGCAACCAGGCTTGCCAGAATCGCCGTCGGATACCCAGCAACCGGGCAAAACCAAGCGTAAAAAATACCGGATAGGTGTAGGTGAAATACCTCAGTGGAAGAAACAATTTGAATAAAAGAACTTTGGCGGCAAGGAATAAAAACACTCCGGCGAACACCACGGAAAAAATAACCTGATCGAAGTCCCGGTGCTTCGGGTTGGAAAAGCGCTCTGCTACCAGCAATCCCAGCATCAACAAGACAACAGCGAACCCGTAGGGCCGATCCCGGAAGTCGTCCATCAGCACATCGGCCACGCTTTTATTTTCCCACTGGAAATTCACCCGGCCGCTTTTACCGAATTCGTCCATGCTCATCAATTCAGATTTTGAATAAGCCTGGCCGATCCATTCGTGAGTCTCAATTTGTCTGGATTTTGTGAAAGCGATGACCATGCTGATCAGCATAGCGCCGCCGATCCAGGCAATTTTCTTTTTTTCAAAATGAAAACCCCGGAAGCGATGACGCAGGTACGGCAATAATTTCAACATTACTGCCAGCCCGATGATTACAAACTCTACCAGCAGCGCCACCGGATAAAACAATGCGCTCAAAACCACAGCCACAGACAGCGCCACCGTGCGTTTTTCCAGCCAGAAAAAAATAAATGCCAGTAACAGCGGAAATGCGAACGCACGGGCATTGAACCCTACCATCCGCTCGAACGTAGCACCTGCCAGCAGCACAGCCGCCGAAAAAGCGACAAACGTCCCGAACCGTTTTTTCACCAGAAAAAAACAAAAAAGCGTAGCAGCCAACAGCGTAAAAAACGGCAGGTACTTCGATAGCTCTACCGGATCGAACAGCAGACTGACGACCCGGCAGACGGCCTGGTAACCCCATGGCTGTATGACCTCGGCTACTTCGTTGAGCGGGTCGCCTGGGGTGAATTGATGTTCGCCCCACTTGTGCATCCAGGCGATGTGCTGGGCTGCGTCGTCGTTAACGATGTAGTGGTTAGTGAGGGCGTCCCGTTCAAAGAAGGTGAAATAACCAAGACAAAAAAGCAGCACAGCGAAGGCGCCGAACCAGTCGGATGAAAGAATTTTCAGGTAACGTTTGGCGGTCATTCCGGGTGCAGCTTTTCTTTTTGAAATTTTTTGCGGAAGCGAAAATAGTTTTTCCGGCAAAATTTAAGAGCATTAGCGGGCGGAAGGTCTGGTTTTTGAAAAGGGAATAATGCTATTTTAGCACTCATTTTAAAATAAGTCAACATGAAAAAAATTCTTCTGATCCACTTCCTTTTCCTTTTTTCCTTTCAATTGCTCGAAGCACAGAAATCTTACGGCAGCCTTTACAACCCTGAAGCAAACGCCGGTACAGAAATCGAGGCAGCACTTAAAAAAGCTGCTGACGAAGGCAAATTTGTCCTGCTGCAGGCTGGTGGCAACTGGTGCAGCTGGTGCTATAAATTCCATGATTTTATCGAAAAAGACGAGGAAATTAAGGCGCTCGTGGAAGAAAACTTTGTCTGGTATCATCTCAACTACAGCAAGGAAAACAAGAACGAATTCATTTTTGCAAAATATGGATTTCCGCAGCGGTTCGGTTTTCCGGTTCTCATCATTCTGGATGAAAAAGGGAACCGCTTACACATTCAGGACTCGGCCCTGCTCGAATCCGGCGACGGCTACGACCGGAAAAAAGTATTGAATACGCTGAAAGCATGGTCACCCAAAGCACTCAGCCCGGCGGCATACAGCGACTGAATCAGTTCAGTGAGCAGGCCGGATTCTGCTGGCACGTCTTCCGGTCTGCCCTTCCTCTCCTATGCTCGTTTTACAGCCCCATACCTCGTTTGATCAGGTTCTCCTTGTACTTCCGCACGTTCACGAGGTGACCGTCATAAGTCACTGAAAAGCTGTGCAACCCGGAGCCGTCCCCGATAGCGCAGAAGAAAATATAGTCGTGGTCTTCACGGTTCAGCGTAGCGTCAATGCTGGGGATGGAAGCCATGCTGATCGGACCCGGCGGCAAGCCCGGGTACATGTAAGTGTTGTAAGGCGAGTCAAGCGTTTTATATTTGGCGAGATCACGGCCTTCCCAGTCCCGGCTGGCAAACACCAGCGTCGGGTCAGCCTGCAGAGGCATTCCGATGTTGATCCGGTTGAGGTACACCCCGGCAATCCGGGGTTTTTCGCTGTTGGCATTGGTCTCCCGCTCCACGATGGAAGCGACGGCGTACACCTGCTCACGGGTGAGACCGAGAGCGTCAGCTTTTGCCTGGCGGCCATTCGAGCTCCAGAATTTATCGTGCTCCTTGATCATCCGCTCCACGAATTTGCGGGGCGATGTATTCCAGAAAAACTCGTAGGTATTGGGAATGAAAAGCGACAGGATCGTCTCCGGCGTGTAGCCGATGCTGTCGAGGTAAACCGGATCGTTGAGGAGTGTGAGGATGGACAGCGAATCAGCCTCAATGAAACGGGCCGCCTTGCCTGCGATGTGCTCCGGCAAGCGTTCGTTCACCAATACCAGTTTCACCGGCGACTGCTCGCCGCTGCGCAGGAAGCGCACCAACTGATAGCTGCTCATGCCGGGTTTTATTTTGAAACGACCGGCACGGCCTTTCAGGTTCATCCGTTCGGCCATCATACGGAGGGAGTTTTCATCCGTAATATAATTTCCTTCTTTTAAAATGCGTACCATATCGTCCACTGTGGAACCCGTGGGAAATTGGACGTATTCGTTGGCAAGGGTGGTGGGTACGTTTGGTTTGTAGAGAAGGTTCCAGGCAAAAAATCCTCCCACGGCAAGGGCAAGCACAATGAGTATCAGGAGAACGTTGCGAATGGTTTTTTTCGGTTTTGGCGCTGCTTGTGTGTTTTCCATGTTTTACCGGTGATGGATGATGATTTTTTTTGTAAAAAAATGGTTGTCAAGTTTTAAAGTCAAAAAATACAGCCCATTGGGCAGGTGGCTTGTTTCAAAAAAAGTCTCATTTCCAATTCCGCCTTGCAGTTGTATTTCCTGCGACTTCAAAATTTGACCGGGCAAATTTACAAGGTAAAGCCGCCCTTGCATGTTCGATCGGGCAGTTATTTTTGTGAAAAAACCAACATCAGCCGGCGAGGGTGAAACTTCGAATTTTGTAAAAACACTGAAATCACCGGCAGTTTCAAGCGGCCCGCAGTCGAACTCCCAGAACTCGCTGCCATAGCTTCCGGCGAACTCCACTTCTTCACAGCCTATCGGCAGGTGAAACTCCCAAACCCTGAAACTTGTACACGACTGGTCCAGGCAGCCCCAGTATTTCAAAATGACAAACGTATCAACAGCAGGAAATTCCTGGGTAATTTCTTCGCAGGCGGCGATACAGAAAGCGTACTCATTATTGGTTTCGATAACACCCTCCACCGGCAAAAACAACTTGGCCAGCGCCGGCGTATTGTACTCCTGATCAGCCACGAAAGTCAACCATACGGATGATTGAATTTCATAGTGATCGAGCAAGGAAAGCCCGTATGTTTCAAGTAAAAAATCCACCTCAGCGTTGCCGCTTTGAGAATTCCCGTCGATGAGCGAATCCCCCCAGTCAGTTCCCGATTCGACAACGACTACCACATGCCGGATAGAATAAAGATTGGGATCGTTGTGAATGTCCAGGCATTCCACCACCGTATCCCTTGCCGCCAGCCCGAAGGCGTTGTGGACGGCCAGCAGCAACTCCAATTTTTCATCGATCAGATCCTGGGGGATGATGACGGAATCTTCCAGCGAGGTGCCTTGCATGGATTCTACTGCCAAAACTTTTGCATCGATCTCGTATAGCATTTTCACCGAATCCGGCGCTTCGCAGGTAGTGGGGACGGTTTGACCAAAAGAAAAAACGGGAAACAAGACGGCAAGCAAGCAGGCGAAAATTGGTTTCATGACGCAAGTTTTTTTGTGAAAATGTGGTGGACAATGTACCCAAACTATTTCACCCAAAACGTCAGCCACCCGCCGAACCCCAACGTTCATCATTCATCGTTTATCGTTCATCGTTAGTACTGCTCATGCTCATTCGGAAAATCCTTCGCCTTCACATCTTTAATGTATTGCTCCACAGCACCCTGGATCTGGTCGAACAATTCAAGGTAACGGCGCAGGAAACGAGGCTGGAAATCTTTCGTAATGCCCAGCATGTCGTGCGTCACCAGCACCTGCCCGTCGGCGTGCTGACCACCACCGATACCGATGGTCGGAATAGTCAGACTTTCAGAAACTTCTTTGGTCAGCCCGGCGGGAATTTTTTCAAGCACGATGGCAAAACAGCCTAACTCTTCAAGCAGTTTGGCGTCGTGTTTAAGTTTTTCGGCTTCCTCTTCCTCTTTTGCCCGTACCTGGTAGGTTCCAAATTTGTAAATCGACTGCGGCGTGAGACCAAGGTGCCCCATCACCGGGATACCCGCCGAAAGGATTCGTTTGACGGACTCGGCGATTTCTTCTCCGCCTTCCATTTTCACCGCATGGGCGCCTGATTCTTTCATGATTCGAATAGCCGACTCCAGCGCTACCCGGCTGCTACCCTGGTAGGAACCGAACGGCAAATCCACGACGATCAGCGCCCGTTTCACCGCCCGAACCACAGAGGATGCATGGTAAATCATTTGATCAAGCGTAATCGGCAGCGTAGTTTCGTGCCCGGCCATCACGTTGGAAGCCGAGTCACCTACGAGAATGACTTCTACGCCTGCCTCATCGAGTATCCGGGCCATGGAATAATCGTAGCCGGTAAGCATCGTGATTTTTTCGCCCTTGGACTTCATGGCTTGTAGCACGTGGACGGTTACTCTTTTTACTTCTTTTGAAACGGACATTTTAAAAGGATTGAAGGATTCGAGGATTGAAGGATGGAAGGATTGTCAGGACTTTTCTTCAATCCTTCCATCCTTCAATCCTCCAATCCTCTCAAAAGGCCAAAGGTAAATGTTTCCGCCATTCCTTAATATTGCCGTAAAGATCTGAGGGAAAAATGAACAAGAAATCAAAAACGAAAATCATTCTTGGATTGCTGGTACTCGTGATTGGAATGGCCATCGGGGGCCGGTTCATGCGTTTGCCGTTGCTGGGAGTCGCTGCCGAACATGCCGTTCCCGCCCACACGGCGCTCGTGCTGCCGCTGACCCAGGCATCGCTGGAAAGCGCATCGAACAAAAAGATGCTGGCCAATATTTTCCTGCCTGATGCCGTGGGGGAAGAACTGGTGGCTTTTGAAAAAAACTTTAACCGGAAAATCGACCTGCCCAAGGACGAGTCATTTCTCGCTGCCGTTCAGCCGGCCCGGAGCAGCGGGGTCGATGTGCTGTTCATCGTGCCGGGTTGCCGGTGGCTCGATCTGGATGAAACGCTGCGAAGCGAAAAAAACTGGCGGGTACGCACTTCCATTTTCAAGAACCACGAAGTTTTCACCGTGCAGATCGGCAATGAAAAATTTGCTTTCGCAAAATACCGCAACCTGCTACTCTGGGCACGTCACCCCTACCTCGTCGAAAATGCTATCAGCCAACTCAACAGCCCTTCGGCTTCCCTCTGCCGGGACGAAGGTTTCAGCCAACTGGCCAAACGGGCAACGCCCAAACCCGGACATCTCGACGTCCTGCTGAACCTCCGGGAATTCAGCGGGCAGTTCGCTCCGCTCATCAATCCTTCCAGGCTGCCGGATTTGCAAACACTGGAAACGATAGGCTCCTGGGTTCACCTGCGCCTGCCCGCCCAAAATCAAACGACCGAGTGGCAGGCAGCATTTGCCCCCAACTACGAAAACCCGCTGATGGCAGCCAACCGGCGGGGACCTAAGCAGGCATTTAAAAATGTTTTCCGCACACTGCCGGACAATCTCGGCGCTTTCGTCTGGCTTTCGGTCGAAGATTACACGCCGCCGAAAAATACCAGGGACTGGGGTCGTCATTTTGAAAGCTGGATGTCCAATGAAATGGCTTTCGCCCTCGGCGAGCCGCTCGAAAATAACCAAACCGAGCGTTTTGTTTTGTTGAAAACCAGTGATACCAAAAAGGCGGAAGCGGCATTGTTGGCATTCGCCAAAAAAATTGGTGCAGCCGATCCTGTTGATTTTCAAATGTTTAAAATCATTCATTTTCAGGGGACAGCCATCGGCGAAATGCTCGGCATGGGCAGTTCCCTGCCTGATCCGTTCGTCAGCGTATTGGGCGAGTACGTGCTTCTCAGCAACTCCCGGGCAGGCATGGAGCGGTGGCTGGGCAAGTACATCGCCGGACAAACTTTTTCGAAAAATGTGCCTTTCCTTCAATCCATCCGAACGCTGCAACCGGAGGCGCATGGCTTTCTCTACTTTCAAAGCGCTCAGGCATGGCAACAGATTTCACCGTTTTTTCAGGATGAACAACTCTCCTCGCTGGGAGGCAATCCTCTGAGGTTCAAGCATCTGGCTGCCACGATGACTCGAAAAGGCGCCATCGGCGAACTGACCATCGTGACGCCCAATGGGACCAACGGAGCCCAACCACAGCAGGACCGCCCCGCCAACATTCTCTGGCAGGCATCGCTGGGCAGCCCGGTGAGGCATGCACCGGCTGTTTTTCAAAACCCCCAAAACGGCGAAATGGAAATACTGGTGCAGGACGAACAAAACCGCATCCAGCTGCTTTCCCGCAGCGGCCGCATCCTCTGGCGGCGCTACCTTGACGAACCGATCCAGTCGAAAATCACCCAGATCGACCTGAACAACAACGGGAACGGCCAGTTCGTATTCAGCACAAAATCAGGCATTTACATCATCGACCGACAGGGCGACGACGTGCCGGGCTTCCCGCTCAGGCTGCAAATACCTGCCTCCAACGGAGTGACGGTAATAGACTTTTTTCAAAGCCGTGACTACCAGTTTTTTATCGTTTGTGAAAATGGAAACGCTTACGGTTTTGACGAAAAAGGCAGTCCGGTAGAGGGCTGGCGGCCCAAAACCGGAGTGGGCACGGTCACGCACCCGCTCGTTCACTTTCAGGCGCAAAACATGGATTTTCTGATGTTGCTGGATGAAACGGGCCGGATGCAGGTTTTTCAAAAAAACGGCGACGATCGCTTCCCGGAGCAGAATTTTGCAGCCATTTTTCCGCAGGCGCCTGATTTTCAGGCAGGCAATGACCATTACCGCATCGTCGCCTGCGATGACAACGGGAAGGTTTTTGTGACCAACCTTCAGGGAAATTCTTTCAAGCTAAACCTCGACGTGGGTAAAAGCAGTGATGCTCATTTTGTGTTTGCGGACGTCACCGGGGACAACCGGAAGGATTACCTCGCACTGGCCGGCGAAACGCTCGTTTGTTATTTTTACGACGGGAAAAATTTTAAAAAAGCTTTCACCTACAAGTTCCCGTATTCACAGGATGAGTTGTTCAAAGTCCAATGGACGAGCGACCGGAAAAGCCTTGCAGGGACCGTTTGCAAAGAAAAAATGCAGATCAACCTGCTCAGTGGCAATGGCAAGCTCCTGCCACAATTCCCACTGGCCGGCACCACCGCATTTTCCATCGTTGACCTGTTGGGAGACGGCAAACCGGTGCTCGTGACCGGGAATGTCGACCAGGTGGTGGCGTACGGGCTGGAATAGTAACCGGGTTCAAGTGAAAAAATGAAGTTTAAAAGGCAGCGAACGGAATTTGGGCAATGTAGAAATTGAAAAATGCAAGCGAGGACACCCTCAACTCTTAACAGCTTAAAAACCAGGCTGTTAAAAATTTAGGGGCTGTAATTTTTTGATTTAAAAATGCCCGCCCGAGAACGCCAATTCCGGCTTTCGCCTAACACCTCCGGTTACTTTGCCTTACTTTTGCGGCTGACTTTCAATGGATAGCCAATGACCCACCACAACATTCGTTTTTTCTGTACCGACCTCGACGGCACGCTCCTGGGCAATGATCAAGCCACCCGGAAATTCAAAAATATCTGGGAAAAGTTGCCTGAAGACCAGCGGCCAAAACTCTGCTACACTTCCGGGCGTCTGCTCGACGATATTCTTCACCTGATAAACTCCGGCGTACTACCCCACCCCGACTACATCATCAGTGGCGTAGGCACGAATATTTATGATTTCAAATCACAGGAAGTCGTGAGAAAATTCACGGAAATCCTGGATGAAGGCTGGGATTTAGACCGGGTACAAGCAGTCATCGCTGACACGCCGCTGCCCATCGAAAAACAACCGGACTACTACCAGAATGAGTACAAATCCAGCTGGTTCCTCAATGAGGCCTCACCGGAACAAATTGACAGCGTGCAGCTTGCCATGGAAGAGGCCGGGCTGGAAGTTCGGGTCGTTTACTCGAGTAGCAGGCACCTCGATATTTTACCAAAATCAGCCAACAAAGGCAACTCGCTGCACTGGCTGCTGCGCCACATCAGCATGCCTGCACGGGAAACCATCGTGGCAGGTGACAGCGGCAACGACAGCGCCATGTTTTCACTGAAAGGAGTGCGTGGCATCGTCGTGGGCAATGCCCAGCCGGAACTGCTTGACCTCACGGCGGATTTGCCGGTTTACCGTGCTCCGCAAAATGAGGTGTGCGCCTTCGCCGTCATCGCCGGCTTGCACCATTACGGCTTGATCGGCGAATCGGATTACATATCGGAGGATGTTTCCGAGCCGCAACTGCTGCGGGATCTGGTGCTGGCTTCCGGCGACGACACAATCGGAAACCTGACCCGTGAGCAGTCCGATTTTATCCGCCAGGGTTACCACAAGGCCATCGAGGCCATCAAAAAAAATATCACCCCGCTGGGTTTCACCGCCTGCTCTACGGAGGACAACGACGTGACCGGCACAGACGAAAACTACCAGAGCGTCTGGGCACGGGACGGCGCAGTCACCATCATCGGTACTTTACCTCTCCGTACGCAGGACGATGCCATCCACGAGTGCCAGCGCAACACTTTCGAGACTTTGCTGAAACACGTCTCCATAAATGGCCAAATCCCCGCCAACGTCCGCATCGAAGGCGAACGGCCTGATTACTCCGGCGTCGGCGGCATCGCTTCCATCGACAGCGGCATTTGGGTAATCATTGCATTTCACGCCTACGTGTCCGAGTCGAGAGACATGGATTTTTTAAGAAAACACATCGACACCCTGCAACGGGTAATGACCTGGCTGAGCGCTCACGACAGCAACAATGACGCACTGCTCGAAATACCGGAGGCCGGCGACTGGACCGATCTTTTCGGCCGGAGTTACAACGTACTTTACGATGAAGTGCTTTGGTACAAATGCAATGTCAGCTTCGCCCGCATGCTCGAAATGCTGGGCGACACACAACGGGGCAGCGATTACCTGCGCTGGGCAAGGGTCATCAAACGGGAAATTCTCACAAATTTCTGGCCGACCACTAAACAACACATCTATCAGACCGTTTCGTTTGCAGAACAACAGTTCAGCATCGGCGACGCCCGTTACCTGCTGGCTCAAATCACACCTTTCGATTTCAGCTGGCGCTGCGATACCTTCGGAAACCTGCTCGCATTCCTTCACGACGTGACGGATGCTCATCACGCAGGGCAGACTTTCCGGTTTCTCTGGGGCGTCGGCATCAATCAGCCTTATCCAATAGCCAATATTTACCCGGTTGTTACCATGGGTGACAAAGACTGGCGCTCCTACTACGCCGTCAACCTGCTGAATCTGCCCAACCATTACCACAACGGCGGCGTTTGGCCGCTTATCGGAGGGCATTGGGTTCGCTTCCTGCACAAACTTGGCCTGAGAGACCTGGCCCTGCAGGAGCTTTACCGACTGACCGAACTGAACAAACTCGGCGCCGTCCACGAGTGGGAGTTTAACGAATGGGCTCATGGCCAGACCGGACGCCCGATGGGAAAAGCCTATCAGGCCTGGTCGGCATCCGAATTTATTCGGGCCTGTCATGATATGAACATCGTGGCGGGTTGAATCAATGATAGAATGAGTGAATGATAGAATGATAGAATGAGTGAATGTTGGCAGCAACTCACTCATTCCATCATTCACTCATTCACTCATTAAAACAATGAAACATGGCATCCTTCGATCAACCAACCAACAACATTCTCATGATTTCGCTGCACGGCTATGTCGGTGCAGAACCGGAACTCGGCAAACCCGACACCGGCGGTCAGGTGGTTTACGTCCTTGAACTGGCGAAACGCTTCAGCCGCCTGGGCCTGGGCGTGGATCTCGTCACCCGTCGATTCGAAGGCCAGCCGGAGTACGACGAAGTTAATGACAACCTGCGGGTTTGGCGCATACCCTTTGGCGGTAAAAATTTCATCCGCAAGGAAGACATGCACGATCACATCACCGACTTTGTAACGAACTTTCTCTCGGCTACCCGCAAGCGGGGCAATCGCTACGACATCGTGTATTCGCACTACTGGGACGCCGGCGCCGCCGGGCAGAAAATTGCCGAAGAGCTTGAAATACCGCACGTACATACACCGCACTCGCTGGGTTGGTGGAAGCAGCGGAACATGGGCACCGATATGGATGCCAAAGACATGGAGAAAAAATACCGCTTCGAAGAGCGAATCCGGAAGGAGTTTTTGATCTTCCAGATGTGCGACCACGTCATTGCCACCACGGAGCAGCAGTCTGAATTGCTGATGGAACACTACGACCTGCTGGAAAGACGCATCACCGTCATTCCGCCGGGCATGGACGAGGAGCGTTTTTCACCCGTGCGAAAGGAAGATCAAATTGAATTGCAGAAAAAACTCGGTTTTAAACCCAATGACGTGCTCACATTGGGCCGCATGGCCCACAACAAAGGTTACGACCTGCTGCTGCAAGCGCTGCCGACCTTGTTCCAATTGGTACCTGATGCAAGATTAGTCGCTGCCGTAGGTGCAGAAGATACGGGACAAGACAAGGCCGGCTCCTCCAGTCTGAAAAAAATAGCCAAAGAACTGGGTATCACCGACAAAATCGTCTGGCGCAATTATGTGGCTGACGAAGACCTGGCCGACTACTACCGCTCGGCAGCGGTGTTTGCCATGCCCTCTCGCTATGAGCCGTTCGGCATGGTGGCCATCGAGGCGATGGCTTGCGGTACGCCAAGTGTTATCACCGTTCACGGGGGGCTTTTCGAACTTATCAGTTACGGAGATCATGCTCTCTACGCCGACCCGAACCGGGCCGTTGAATTCGGCACTATGCTGGCCTTCCCGATGCTGTACCCTGATCTGGCACACCAGCTTTCGGTGGAAGGCGCCCGCTTCGCCCGCCGCAATTTTGGCTGGACGGGTATTGCGAAGAAAATCCTGAATATTTTCAACTCGATCAAACAGCAGCGGTCGAGCGATTTGGTTTGATGGGGGGCAATTGGGAATTAGTAAATTGGTAAATTGGTAAATTAGGGAATTAGGGTTGGAGCCTTCTCTAATTTACTAATTCCCAATTCCCAGTCAATACCGGTAAAGCGCATTCACCACCGAGTAGTGAACGGGCATAAAAGAACGCTCTTCCAGGTACACCTGCCCGCCATTGAGGAATGCCTGAACAGCAGCAAGATTTGTGAGAGAGGTATTCGAAGGCGTTTGATTTTCATGAATCCTGACTTCTCCCTTTCCGGGGTCGTAGATGCCCCACACTTCCTCTTTTTTATCCAGAAAAAGCGCATCCACCCGGCCGCCAAATGCTGCCGGAACAACTTCCCGGATGTCGGCAGATGCCTTTTCTGTTTCATGAAACTGCTGAAACAGTGCCGTCTTTTCCTGCCGGGTTTTATCAAAATGAAAGGCCAGTTTGTGCCAGGCCCTCTTTTGCAGTTCATCCACTGAAACGGACTCGGGATTACCTGCCACGAACTCCGGAAATAGATGCGGATAGGTATTCGCCTGTTTGTAGATCGGGAACAGGTAATCGAGGCAGGCGACTACGAGCGGCACATTTTTACCTTCCAACACCCCCGCCAATCCTTTATCGATAGCCCTGAAAAAACGCAGCATTTCATCCTTTTGATCCTCCTGCCAATCGGCATGCCCGTGAAAAACGGCCTGACCGCCACCACCGGAGACGGAGTGAGAACCCAAGAATTTCTGCCGGTAATCATATCCGACGACCTCTTCCAACCGCTGCGGCAGCATGTCTTTCAGACTCAGCTCCTTCAGCGAGTAGCGGTTGCCTTTGAAAAGTTTTACCTCATGAAAATTCAGCGACAGCAGGTAAAAATCGCCGTCGCCCATAAACAGCGGCAGCAGCGGTTTCAGGTAAAATTCCCCGGAGAAATAGTAATAAGGTTTTGGCTGAAAAGGCAGGTGGAAGTGCCGGTTGAAGTTGGCACCCAGAAACATGGCCAACCCTTCCGTCTGATGACGCCAGAATTCGGAGTCATCGAGCAGGGCTTTCGCAGGCTCCATAAAAGTTTTGGTTTCTGCAGGGCCAAAGCCCCGGCTTTTCATTTCTTTTTCGATGGCGGACAGTTGGTTTTTAAACAAAATTTTATCCTGCTGGCCGGTTACCTCCTGGCCGGTCCGATGCGTAGGAATGAAAATGGATACACATCTTGCACTCTGAAAACCTGCCAGTTCTGCGAATTCTTTTTTAGTGAGTAATGCCATGATCTTTGGTTTTGGTGATGCGGACTTGAAAAATTCCAGGCTGTTATTCTACCTTGGAATTAAACCCTAAAATACCGGTTTTACACTGATTTTGAAAGCCCCTTCAGGTTGATCTTCATCACCCGCAGCCCGTTGCGCAAGCCTGTTTTTAAAAGAAAAATGAGGAAAATAGGTTTACTTTTGGAAAATACTCATCACACATCAGAAAACTAAAAACATGAAAATCATCGTATTCGGTGCTACCGGCATGGTGGGCCAGCAAATCATCAACGAAGTAATCGGCCACGGCCACACCGCTGTCGCTTTTGGCAGGAATGTTTTCGAAGAACTCTCCACCGAACGCAAATACCTCGAACTTTTCAAAGGAGGCCTGTTTTCGGAAGGTGACATCAAAAGCGCTATGAAGGGCTGCGACGCCGTCCTCTCAGCAATTGGCGGCGCTATCGACGGCACAGACAAAGCCCGCTCGCTCGGCATGCGAAAAATCATTTCGGTCATGGAAAAGAAAGGCCCGAAACGCATCATTGCCATTGGCGGCCTGGGCGTGCTGAATGCCGATGAGGAAACTTACATCTATGAAAAGCCCGATTTCCCCGAAAAATTCAAGGCGGTCACATCTGAGCACTTCCAGGCTTTTGAAGCCCTGCGTAGCTCCTCGCTCGACTGGACGTTCCTCTGCCCTCCCGACATTCTGGACGGCGGCCCCACCGGCGAGTACAATCTCAGCCGTAACTATCCCGCCGAGGGAAAAATGAAAATCAACGCCGGCGATCTGGCGGATTTTATGGTGAATGAACTGAAGGCGAATGAGTATTTGAAATGCAGGGTGGGTATTGCCGGGAGGTGATGGGTGACTGAATTCTGAAACCTGATTTTTAAAAAAAGATCGACTGAAGCTCTTCAGTTGATAAGCTTTCTTTGTGAGGTAACTATTTCTCCATCAAATACTTCACAATGAAAGCTTTTTTTATTCCACTTCTCCTGCTGACTTTTTGCGTCAGCGCATTTTCACAAACATCCCTGCAAGGTTCCGTTACCGATGTGATAACGGGCCGTCCGATCATTTTCGGCACCGTTGCGCTTTACCAAAAAGGTGTACTCATCACCGGCACGGAGACAGATTTTGACGGATTTTATACCGTCACGGAACTTGATCCCGGTACTTATGATGTGGTGTTCAGCTACACCGGCTACACGGAGACGAGGATCGCAGGGGTGACCGTCAGTGCCGGGAAGGCGAACCGGCTCGATGCGAAGATATCTGCCGGTATCACCCTGGAACAAATCATGGTTTCGTATGAAAGACCTTTGATCCAACAGGACAAAATCAGAGGACTTCCTACCCGAAATGTCAATGCGCTGGCCAATACAGCTGCCGGTGTGTCTTCGTCGAACAATGGCGATGCGGTCAACATCCGAAGCGCCCGCTCAAATGCTACGAACTACTACATCGACGGCGTGAGAGTAACCAACGGGACTCCCCCACCCCACGACCCCGCTGAAACGCACGACGGTCATAATACCGAAGACTACGCCCACATCGCCGAAAACGAATTCAAATCACCGCTGCAAGACCCACTTTCCACCTTTTCCATCGACGTGGACAAAGCTTCCTACGCCAACGTCCGCCGTTTTTTAAATGCCAACCAACGGCCTCCGAAGGATGCCGTGCGGATCGAGGAAATGATCAACTATTTCGATTATGATTATGAAAAACCGAAGGACGATCTGCCATTTTCCGTGACGACGGAACTTTCATCCTGCAACTGGAAAGAAGGCCACCTGCTGCTGCACATTGGCCTGCAAGGCCGCCAAATGGAAATGAAAAATGCGCCGCCCAGCAACCTGACTTTTCTCATCGACGTGTCCGGATCGATGAAATCGGCGAACAAACTGGATTTGGTGAAACCCGCCCTTCGCCTGCTGGTGAACGAATTGCGGGCTGAGGACCGGGTGGCCATCGTTGTGTACGCCGGAGCGGCGGGCTTAGTGCTGCCTTCGACGCCGGGCAACGAGAAAGAAAAGATCATTGGCGCCATCAACAAGCTGGAAGCGGGCGGCAGCACGGCCGGTGCGGCGGGCATCCAGTTGGCCTATCAGATTGCAAAGGAAAATTTCATCGAAAACGGCAACAACCGGGTCATTCTTGCTACCGACGGCGACTTCAACATCGGCGTATCAAGCGACGGCGAGCTGACCCGGCTGATCGAAGAAAAGCGCAATGATGGTATTTTTCTTACCTGTCTTGGCTTTGGAACGGGCAACTACAAAGACAACAAACTTGAAATCCTGGCTAACAAAGGAAACGGCAATTACGCTTACATCGACAACCTGCTCGAAGCCAAAAAAGCTTTTGTCACCGGCCTCACGGGCACGCTGTTCGTCATTGCCAAGGATGTAAAAATCCAGGTTGAGTTCAATCCTCACATCGTGGAAGCTTACCGGCTGGTGGGCTATGAAAACCGTCTACTGGCGAAGGAAGATTTTAACAATGATAAAAAAGACGCCGGGGAGATCGGCGCCGGGCACAGCGTCACTGTACTTTACGAGATCGTACCGAAGGACAAACCCTTCGATTTTGCAGGTAAAAACGTCGATTCGTTAAAATACCAGACGACGGCGCTTACCCCTGCCGCCAGTTCTTCTTATGAAATCGCAACGGTGAAACTTCGCTACAAACTGCCGGACGAGGACACAAGCCGCCTCATTTCACAAACCGTGGAGAACCGCTGGCGATCATTTGACCGGGCTTCCAACCAACTGCAATGGGCAGGTACGGTGGCCGCTTTCGGGCTCCTGCTGAGGGATTCGCCGTTCATCGAAAACCTGACTTTTGAAGAGGTTATTCTTTCCGGAAAGCAAAGCGCAGGTAAGGATAAAAACGGCGACCGGGCCGAGTGTTTGAAGCTGATGGAGGCGGCGAGGTTGCTGAAGGTGGTGGGGGATTAGGAATCGGGAATTGGGAATTAGATGATCCCGTCACCAATTCCCAATTCAAAAAAAAAACACCTGAGATTCATACCGCCCCGGCAGCGTTCCCACGCTCGCCGGGGCTTTTTTATATTTGCCGTTCACCGTAAAATTTTAACCAAAAAAATGAAAAAACTAAAATTTCAAAACGGAGACACCCTCCCCATCCTCGGCCTCGGCACCTGGAAATCAAAGCCCGGCGAAGTGTACACCGCCGTGCGGGAAGCCATCAAAATCGGCTATCGCCACATCGACTGCGCCGCCGTTTACAACAATGAAGCTGAAATCGGACAGGCATTCGAAGATGCCATGAAAGCCGGCGACGTGAAACGGGAAGACCTCCGCATCACCTCTAAGCTTTGGAATACCAGCCACCGCAAACACCAGGTGCAGCCTGCGCTGGAAAAAACGCTCAGTGACCTGCGGCTCGATTACCTTGACCTTTACCTCATTCACTGGCCGGTGGCCATGAAGGAAAATGCGCCCTTCCCCTACCGGGCGGAGGACATGATCAGCCTGGAAGAAATTCCGGTCGAGGAGACCTGGGAAGTGATGGAAGCCTGTCAGACGAAAGGACTTGCCCGCCACATCGGCGTGTCGAATTTCAGCATTTCAAAATTGAAAAAACTGGTGAGTTCGGCCAAACAAAAACCGGAAATGAATCAGATCGAGTTGCAGCCGCTGCTTCAGCAAAATGACATGCTGGAATATTGCGGCAGCGAAAACATTCACCTTACGGCCTACTCTCCGCTCGGCTCTCGGGATCGTTCTGCGAATTTCAAAGATCCGAACGAACCAGATTTGTTTGAAAATGAAGTGATCGTGAAAATTGCGGAGCGCCACAACTGCTCGCCGGCGCAAATCCTGATCGCTTGGGCAATCGCACGGGGCACGGCGGTGATTCCCAAATCCGTAAATCCAAAGCGCCTGCAACAAAACTTTGACGCCGCCAACATTGAACTTACCGGCGATGACATGAGCGACATTGCCCGACTGGACAAAGGTTTCCGTTTTATTACGGGAAGTTTCTGGGCTGTGGAAGGTTCGCCTTATTCGCTGGAAAGCTTGTGGGGGTAGGGAAAAGTCACTTTATTGAACATTGGTAAATACCACTTGAACATTGGTAAATACCACTTGAACATTGGCAAATACCACTTGAACATTGGCAAAGGCATCCCGGTTTACATCGCAATTTTACGACCGAGGTCGTCCACTTTGTATTCGGCGCCGTTTTCGATGAGGAAGCCTTTAGTGGCGCCGCTGTGTTTTACGTCCCTGTGTTTCAGGTCAATGCAAATGATTTTACCGTTGTAAAAGGTCGAAACATCCTCGACAATGGAATGGCCGACAACCATATTTTCGACGCCGTATCGCTTTAAAATCTGGTCAAGCACCGGTTCCTGCGCTTCCGGATAGCGGTCGATACCTTTTACCCAGCCTCTGTACCAGTGAGGCCCGGCGTTACCCATCAGAAAGGCGACTTCCGGCCTGTCTACCTTCCCGTCAATGTGCTCTCTGACCAGTTCGTTCATACTGGAAAGGGGAAGGTCAAATTGCAGCACGTCAGGGCTGATGCCGGCATGCACGAAAAGGTAAGGCCCGACTTTTCCTGCGATGTTTTTGCTCCGCAACCATCTGCCCAACGCTGAACGGTTGGAAAAAATGATACGGTTATTGACCCTGAAATCTTCGTTTTGACCAAAATCCTTCGCAAAGCGCCGGTACTTGGCTTTTGCATAGGAGAAATTGCCCTGAATGTTCATGATTTCATGGTTGCCCAGTATGAAGTGCACCTTTCCGCCCTGCGCTTCCGCCTGTCCTTCCAGGTGGTAGATCAGCCAGAGCGTTTGCGTGACGTAATCGCCCCTGTCCACAAAATCACCTACCAGCACCAGGTGCCCGTCTCCGTAAGCCCAGTTAAAATGTTCATCAATCACCCCATTGCTCAGCAGAAAAGCAGCAAATCCGTTGAAGTTTCCTTCGATGTCTGATATTGCTATCAGCTTGCCGGGCATGGGGTAACTCCAGTCCGGTGCGGTATGTTTTTCCCTGAGTTTGACGTAAAACTGATCCCTTGATTCATTATTGACCGCAACGAGAATGGAGTCGGTATTGGTCAGCGGCGTGGATAAGATTTCCAGGTTTTGATTCACGTAAATCACCTGGTTGTCGATGACATACGGGCCGTCCGAGCCGTCGAACTCCCGGTTTTCGTTTTCACCGGTCTTCTCATGTTCGACCCCCCGCATGACATAACCGTCATTGCTTACTGGTTTTTCAGCAAAGCGTATCAGCAACGCGAAAGCTACCGGTATGAAAATGATCAGCCCCGCCGAGGTGATGAGTATGGTTCTGAAAGACTTTTCCATGTTTTCTGATTTGAAGCGGTCGACGTCTGTTGTCAACTCACTTATTTCAATAACGCCTGAATATTCTCGCCTGTCAAATGCGCAACATTCTGCGTTATTTTTTCAAGGTCCCAATTCCACCATTGCAGTTCCAGCAGTTGTTCGATTTCTTTTTCTGAAAACCGGCGACGGATTTCCTTTGCAGGATTCCCGCCGACGATGGTGTAGGGAGCGACGTCTTTGGTGACGGTGGAATTGGACGCAATGACCGCCCCGTCGCCAATCTGAACGCCCGGCATAATGACGGCATTGTAACCAATCCAGACGTCGTTGCCAATGATGGTGTCGCCTTTGGTGGGGTAAGTTTTCCCGTCCATGGCTTCCGCCCAACCATGACCGAAAATGGCAAAGGGATAGGTGGAAACCGCTTCCGTGAGATGATTGGCCCCGTTCATGATGAACGTCACGCCGGAGGCAATCATGCAAAACTTACCGATGATGAGTTTGTCGCCGATGAAATCGAAATGGTACTTCACATTTTTTTCAAAATTGCGGACATCCTCAAAGTCGTCGTAATACGTGTAGTCCCCCACGATGATGTTGGGGTTGGTGATGATGTTTTTTAAAAAACAAAGCCGGTTGTAGCCTGGTAAGGGGAATTTTTCATTTGCATCGGGTGCAGTCATATCGAGTATTTTTTGATAAAATCAGCGATTTCAAGATTCCCGGCCCTGCCGGGTACATGTTTGGTATTTTCCATCAACATGCACTCTGCCAGCGAAGGGAAAATTACTCTCGCTCGTTTCAACATTTTAAGGCCGGGGAAAAACAGGTCGTCATCAGCGGCAATGAGGTGGAGCGGTGTTTTGATTTTCGCCGCTTTTTCTTTTTTAATCAAAGGCACCGGAGTGAAATCCATTTTAAAATGCAGGAACACTTCCGATAAAAACGCTTTGGCGAACTTATCATTTTCAGTAAACAAAGCACTCAAAAAGCGGTCGACATACTTAGCTTTTTTCTTCCACAGGTACATTTTCATCGGCAAAAACACCTCCCGGATGGCCTTCAACGGGTTGCCGTTGACAATACCGGCCGGCATCATCAAAAAGGCCCTTGCAATGTGTTTTTCATCAAAAGCCAATGTTTTCAAACAAACAAACCCGCCAAATGAAAAACCTGCCAGTATAGCATCCCGAATGTGCAGGCAGCTCAACACTTCAAACATCCATTGCCCGTAAGCATCGCCATTCATATCCGGGCGGGATGCTGCGCTCATGTTGGGTTGGCCGATCACATCGACGGCGTATATTCTGAAATAATCCACCAACTCGATGCATGCTTCAATCGCCACCGGTGCGCAGCCGTTCGAACCGTGTAACAAAACCAGGGGCCGGCTCAACGAATTTCCCGTGATGATGACGTTCGTGTCGCCGAAGCTTGTTTCAATCGTGCGCAGTTCGTAGCTGATGGCCAGCTCATTCAGTTTTTCCTGATACAGGTTCAGGATGCTGTCTTTCGCTTTTTCGCTACTGAAATAGGTGGTCATTTTTAATGGTTTTGTGTTGAAAATTGCAAGCCGGCCTGTCGCTCTTTTCACAAACTTAACTTTTTTAAGCCGGTAAAGAATCAGGGTGAAAAACCTGCCGTCAGGTTTTCACCCCTGATTCTTTATGTACAAATTTTCAAACTGGTTAGGAGTTGGCACCCGCATTAATCCGGGCGCCAACATGTATTAATAGAATAACAATCAGGAATCAATTTGTTTGCACGAACCCTGCTGCCGGGCCTATTTCAGCCAATTCCATCCCAATGCCTCGAGAAAATCCACCGGGATATTCATATCAACCAGTAACATCAGCATGATTAAAATAGCGAGCAGGCAGATGGCCAGCGGGTTTTTCATGATCTAAAGCACTTTAAAATTTGAGTAAAAAAGCTCTCCCATACTGCGCAGATCCGATTTCGGACCACGCAGCAGGAAGGGAAAGCACGTTACTTTCGGGTGTAAAGGAGGAAGGAGCCGTGTGATTAAAAACAAGCGCCAATTACTCCCTTCAACTTTTACCTTAGAAATAAACCCGGTACATCACGTTCGGGAAGAAGCCAAATTGCGTCAAATGTCCCACCGAGCCTGGCTCCTCTTCGTCGTAGTACTCGGAGATTTTACCCTTGTGATGGGTGATGTTTTCGAAGTTGAAATACAACTCGTGCGTCGCTTTCGGGCGGTTCCACTTGTAGCTGGCCGACAGGATGACCTGGTAGGCGTCTTCGATGTCGTTTTCGTAAGCCTTGTCGTAATCCCAGTACCGGTTGTTGTCCGGATCGACGGCGAGGTTGCCTTGTTCGTCACGGAGGAGCGGGATGATCTTTTTGCCGCCGCCGTAGAAAAACCGGGCATTCAGGCCGAGTGACTGGTTGTTCTTTTTACCAAGTTTCGTGAATTCCTTACCCACGAGCACGTTCACGAGGTAGTTGCCATTGTAAGGCGTGTTGCGTTCGATACCGTCTTTGGCTGTGTATTTCGATTCGTACAGTGATGCGTTGATCAGGTAGTAGTAGTCGTTGCTGAAGAATTTTTCCAGCGTGAACTCGATGCCGTAGTTTTTGCCGGTGCCTTCGTTCACGAGGTCCACATAACGGAAGTCGAGGTCCTCGTTGATGGTGGCGTAGAAACTGGAGTCATTGTTTTCAACGGGAAGGTCATACAGGTGCTGATAGTAAGCCTCGATTTTCGCCCGCATGTTTTTACCGATGCGTTTTTCATAGCCGGCGACAAAGTGGTGCGCTTTCAGCAGGTCCAGGTCTTTGTTCGGCTCCACGATGCTGCCGTCGGGCTGCTCCACTTTTGCGAAGTAGTTGTGGATGCTTTCCATGTTGCTGTGCTTGCCGTAGCCGATCTGGATGGAGCTGGTGTTGTCCACTCTCCAGTTGACGGCGAGTCTGGGTTCCAGGGTGCTTTTGTTATTCAGCAGCACATTCATGTTGTGAAAACCGGAAACGATGGTCACGTCTTCGTTGACCCGGTGTTTCCAGGTGACGAAGTTGCGGACGGTGCTCACATTTTCATTGAAATCCACCAGCGTGAACCGGTCGGTAGCGTCGCCCTGCAACTGGCTCTGGTTCATTTCGTAGCCGAACAAAGCGTACTTCGTGCCCACCTGAATTTTGTTTTTGGCGTTGATTTTATTGTTGTAAGTCACAGCGCCACGGTAGGTTGTTTTCCTAAGTCTGCCGTTGAAATTGAGTGAACGGCTGATCACGGAATCACGCAGGTATTCGCCGTTTTCATCGTAAATCTTCTCGATCCTTTTGTCAAAAACATCGTCATCCACGCCCTCGTTGGCATACGCCAAAGTGGTCTTGATGTAGCTGTTGTTGTTGATCGGCATCGTGTGGTTCAGGCCTACGTTCATCAGGTGAGCGCCCTTGTTGTAGTCTTCCTCGATATCGGGGTGCATGAAATTATCGCCGGGGGTGTTCCAACTGGCCGGGTCCACATCTTCATACTCGAGGCTGCTCAAACCCGCCAGACCGAACAGCGAGAAAACGCCCATTTTTTCCGTAGGTAAAACCACTTTGAAAGCCGCATCCTGGAACTTCGGCACGCCGCCCACATCAATCAGTCCGAGTTCATTCAAAATCGAAGCGGTCGAATAGCGGTAGTTGACGAGGAACGAACCGCCGTAGCCCTTTTTCAACGGACCTTCGAAGGTGAAATCCGTGCCGAGCAGACCGAAACCGAAGACAGACTCGTACTTTTCATTGTTCCCGGTCCGCAGTTTTACATCGTAAACACCCGACAACACATCGCCGTATTCCGGTGAAAAAGCGCCGGTGTAGAAGTCGGAGGTCGCCAGCATGTTGTTGTTCAGCGCACTGATAGAGCCGCCGATGCTGCCCTGGTCGGCGAAGTGGTTGGGGTTGGTGATCTGAACGCCTTCGAGGCGCCACTGCACATACTTCGGAGAGTTACCCCGCACGATGATGTCGTTGCTGCCATCCTGCGTGCTTGTAACGCCTGCAAAATTGGCCAGGATGCGGGAAGGATCGTTGAAACCGCCGGCGTAACGGCTGGTTTCTTCCGGTGAAATGGAGCGGCCGCTCAGCAACACCAGGTCGTTCAGGGCTTCGCCTTTGTTACGGCTGGCGGTGACGACGACTTCGTCCATTTTTACCGCAGATTCCTGCATCGTCAAATTCAGAATGACCTCCTTGCCGGAATTGACCACCACGTTGGGAATGACGCTGCTTTCGTAACCGAGGTAAGTCAGGCCGATTGTCACCCTGCCGATCGGCACGTTTTTCAAACGGAAATTTCCATCCACATCGGTCACGTCGCCGTTCAGCGGGTCGCTGCCCAGCAGGATAACCTCCGCCCCGATGATGGGCAATTTGCTGTCCGCATCGAGGATGGTACCCCGCACGGTTTGGGTCAGGTTTTGACCAAAAGACAAAGTAGCGGACAGAAAAACAGTGATCAAAATGATGACGGTTTTGATAAAAATCATCCTGACCGGCTGGCTGATGCCGGGCCTGCCCGAAACCTTGCCAAAAGATTGTTGATTCATTTTTACGGTGCTTTCCATGATCGTTTTTTTTTTGATGTTTAAAATTTTGATCGAATTGATGATGCAAAGGTGAGGCGCATAGCCCTGCCGGTCGTCCGGGATTGTAAATCAGAACGTTTTGGTGAGATTTCGTACTTTCACGGTGAGGAGAGAGGAGAGCGGCAAATTTTTTGGATTTCGTTAAAAGCACCTTCAGGTTGGCTGTTTATGAACCGGGAAACTATAGATATCAATGATTTTACCGTTCTGGTGGAAGAAGCTGCTTCCAGGGAGGTCACTTTCGATGCCTGCATGTTCGACGAGCCGGTTATCGCTGTGGCATTTTACGGAGATGGCAACGTCAACCTGTCCGTAAAATACGGCGGGGAGCAACGGGAATTCAGCCACACCAAAGGGCTGGCACTATCGTTTTACGCTGACGAAAAAGTGGTTTTTGAGCACGCCGTTTCTGCTTCCCATCCTTTGCAGTGCATCGTTATTGCCACAGCCACCCGAAACCTGCAAAAACTGCCCAACGCCGAGGGCGAACTGTTTTCCGAAATGCTCCACCAGTTGGTCTATCCTTCCGGCCATTTTGTGAAAGGCCCCGATTTTTTCATGACACCAGAGATGATGGACATCGTCTCCAATGTGTTTAACATCCAATACCGGGGCAAAACCAAGATGATGTTTTTCCGCAGTCAGATGACCACCTTGTTGTCCCATTTTTTTGGCCAACTGGCCGGCATGGAGGAGGACGGCATCAAAGTGGCCGAGCGGGAAAAACTGTTTGCAGCCAAAGAAATCCTGTCTGAAAACCTCGACTCACCGCCCTCCCTCTCGGAGCTTTCCCGGCAAATCGGGCTGAACAGTTTCAAGCTGAAAAAACATTTTAAAGAACTCTTCGGCGTACCGGTTTTTAAATACCTGCAAAACGAACGCCTCAACCGGGCCAACGAACTGCTCCGGCAGGAGGACCTGACCGTACAGGAAGTAGCCTGGGATGTTGGTTACGACAGCCTAAGCTCCTTTTCCAATGCATTTACCAAAAAATTCGGCTACCGGCCCAGCGAGGTCAGGCGGTGAAAAATGCACCGGCCCAAGTTTGCTGTCCCTTCTGCTTTAGCCTTCCGCTGAGACTGCTTTTCTCCTGCGATGTAGCTTGACACGACTTTGTTCATCCCTCCTCAAGTCGTTTTTTCAGCTCTTTTTTTTTCGCAAAAACTTCCGAAAAAACACACTAATCCATCTCGAACAAATCATGCTCCTTCTGGAACAAGTGTCCCGGAAGGAATGCCCGCAACTTTGTCCTGTCAATTATTTAAAACAACAAAATCAAGAAAAATGAATGCTATTTTGCTCATCACTTCAACCGTACTCACCGGCCTCATGGCGGGCTTGTTCTACGCCTGGTCCATCTCCGTGACACCCGGCCTGGCACAGGTGAACGACCACCACTACCTTCAATCATTCCAGGCCATGAACCGGGCCATCCTGAACCCAGCGTTTCTTGTCGCTTTCCTGGGGCTGGTAATCCTGTTGCCTACGCTTACTTATCTGAACTACGGAGGCCGCTTGTCTGCCCGGTTCTGGTACATCGCAGGTGCTGCCGTGCTCTACCTGGGCGGTATCATCGCCATCACATTTTTGTGGAATGTACCCCTCAACGATGCCCTCGAACAACTGACCATCGAGGCCATGACGCCTGACCAGATGGATGCCTTCCGGCTGGAATTCGAGGGGAAATGGAACCGGCTCAACTGGGCCCGCACCTTCAGCTCGCTCCTTGCCTTTCTGTTGCTGGTGCTGGCCTGCCTGGAAAACGCCGGGAAGTAAACAGGCGAACTTTTAAACCTTCATTCAATCACTTTTAAAATCCATATCAATCATGAAAAATGAAAAAATCTTAGTTCTCGGTGGAAAAGGTAAAACCGGCCGCCGGGTCGCCGAAAGGCTAACTGCTTTGGGCGAAAACGTCCGCATCGGTTCACGCAGCGAAACGCCCGCTTTCGATTGGGAAACCCCCGGCACCTGGGCCGCCGCACTGGAAGGAATCAGCAAAGTGTACATCACTTTTCAGCCTGATTTGGCGGTGCCGGGCGCAAAGGAAGCCATCGAGGGTTTCACTGCCGAAGCCGTCAGGGCCGGCGTGCAGAAAATGGTGCTGCTGTCAGGCAAAGGCGAACGGGAAGCCGAACTTTCCGAGCAAATCGTGATGAATGCCGGCACCGGCTGGACCATCGTCCGGGCCAGTTGGTTCAACCAGAATTTCAGCGAAAGTTTTTTCCTCGACCCCATCCTGGCCGGCCATGTGGCCCTGCCCAAAAGCGAAGCCCTCGTGCCCTACGTGGACGCTGACGACATTGCCGATGTAGTCGTCGAAGCCTTACTCGACGACCGGCACAACGGCCAGGTGTACGAACTGACCGGTCCCCGCCAGCTGACGTTCCCGCAGGTGGTACAGGAAATTTCCCGGGCCAGCGGCAGGGACATTCCGTTTACCCCCATTTCCATGGAGGAATACGCCCGCATGCTCAAGGAATTCCAGGTGCCTGACGATTACATCTGGCTGGTCAATTACCTGTTCACAGAGGTGCTGACGGAAAGCAATTCTATCGTAACCGGAGACATTGAAAAAGTGCTGGGCAGGAAGCCGAAAGATTTCTCGGAATATGCCCGTGAAACGGCCGCCACAGGTGTATGGAATCCGGCGGCCCAGGCCCAAGGTGCTGTTGCGCACGCCACATCAGGTTAAAACGGAAAGTGGAAGGGGCAAACCGTACGGTTTGCCCCTTTTTTTTTTGTTTGAAAAACATGCCTTCGACTGCTCACGGCAACAACACCACATTCCCCCGCTTCCGCCCCGTATCCACATAGCGGTGTGCCTCAGCAGCCTTGACCAGCGGGTATTTTTTATCGATGATGATGTTCAGTTTGCCTCCTTCGATGAGTTTGCCCAGTTCGTTCAAATCACTCCGCAACAACTCCGGGGAACGCAATCCGGTGGCATCGAATTTTGCTTTTTTAGTTGAAAACAAAGACGTCCACATCATTTGCATCAGCAGGCCAAAACCCAGCTTTGGCGAGAGGTACATGCCATTCCCGGTCAGCGAATTTTTGCTTTTGGAAAAAGAAGATTTGCCCACGGTATCGAAAATCAGGTCGTATTTTTTACCTGTTTTCGTGAAATCCGTTTGGGTGTAATCCACCACCTCGTCAGCGCCGAGGGATTTGACCAATTCAAGATTCCGGGTGCTGGCCACGCCGGTGACTTGTGCGCCAAAATGTTTGGCCAACTGCACGGCGGCTGTGCCCAAACTGCCCGATGCCCCGATGATGAGCACGGACTGTCCGGTCTTGATTTGACCCAGATTTTTCAAAAAATTATAGGACGTCAGTGGGCCGTCGGTCACTGTGGCAGCTTCTTCGAAACTGATTTTCGGAGACATCCAATCAATCACTCCGTCCTCAGCGACGGTGACGTATTCGGCGTTGGCAGAGAAGCCGACACCTGTTTCCCCGAACACTTCGTCGCCAATTTCAAACTCCTTGACCTCCGGCCCTACGGCGACCACCTTTCCGGCGAAACCGGTACCCATGATGTTGTTCCGTGGCCGGGTGAAACCGAGGAACAACCTTGCGATGGCCGGGTCGGCCCGCCGCATCATCGTATCGGCGGCAGTGACGGTGGCGGCGTGAACCTTGACCAATACCTCGTTTTCCTTCGGTGCTGGTTTTTGGACATCTTGTATTTGGATGAAATCAGGTGAACCGTAGCGGGTCAAAACGGCGGCTTGCATGGTCGGTGCTTTCATTTTCTTTGTAATTTTGATGAAACAATTTTTTGACATTTGATACCACAAAGAACGGGGTATCGCTGTCGCCAATCGTCCCGGTTTTGAAATCCGAACTTATTGCTTCGTTGCTTTTTTCACCCAGGCCCGTGGCGTCAGACCCATCGTTTTTTTGAAAAAAGAATTGAAAACCGTCTTGGAATTGAAGCCGCTCTCGTAAGCCAGGCCGAGCAGGGTGAGGTGGCTGTTGGCCGGATCGGTTGCCCTTTCCCGGAACGTTTCAAGGCGGTAGGAATTGACGTATTCCGCAAAGTTCTGGTCAAAGCCTTCGTTGAGCAGTTGGGAGAGGTAATTCGGCGGCAGGTCGAGCATTTCCGCCAGGCTGCGCAGGGTCAGGTCGGGGTCGAGGTAGGGTTTTTCACTGTCCATCAACTGCTCCAGTTGCTGCTTGTATTTTTTCAAATCTGCCTCATCGAGCAGGGATTTTTTGTACTTCCGTTCAGGCGCTTGCGGCTCCGTTTTTTTACCCAAAACAGGCTCAAACAATTCCATGAAACGAGGATACTGCCGCAGCGGTTTGAGCATCGGGTCGATGGGCATGTACACGATCAGCATCAGTTTTAGCTTCACACCCTCCGCAATCAGATCCAGCGCCTGCTCGTGGTTACCCATCAGCGTGTGGCAGAGAATGAGCTGGCTCATGGCCCTTTCCATCTGCGGGGTTTGCAGGGCGGCTTCCAGTACGGCCATGCCTTTTTTTGCTTCCGCAACATTACCCAGGGCGGCGTGTGACAGGGCGAGACCGCCCGTTTTCAGCAGGTCGCCAGGCAGGTCGGGTAGGTTTTCATAAAATGCCAGGGCTTCCTCCTTCCGGCCCAGCAAAATCAGCGATTGCCCCCATTCCGGCAGCGACACCTGCCCGTCCGGCTTGAGTTGCTGGCTTTTATCGAAATATCCGATGGCCTGCTCGAACTTTTCCTCCACGTAAAAAATGAAGCCTTTTATATGAAGATTGATGGCCGAAAACGGGTCGATCTGAATGGCAGTGTCGATGTAGTTATCAGCCGCATCGAATTTGCCTTCCACCACCAGTGTGGAAGCCATCGTCTGGTAGTAATCCACCGTCGGGCGTATCTCGAACGACCGCTGCAAGTGTTGGTAGGCTTTCTGAAAATCCCAATGGTGAAAAAAGGCATCAAAGGACAAGTTCAACTGCACCTCCGGTAAATTTTCGTCCAGTTCGATGGCACGTTTCAGGTACGGATGCGCCGCTGAAAACGCCTCCATCGCCGGCATCATGCCGAGGGCGCCGAGCAGCGTGTAGCCGAGGTGCATGCCGATGTAGGCCAGCGCAAAATCGGGTTGCTCCGCAATGATATTTTTCAAAATGTCCATGCCCGTCTCGATTTCAGACTGGCTCATTTTCAGAATGTGGTAGCGGCTCTTCAGGTAGCGCTGGTAATTTTCAACAGACACATCCTGAGGCTCTACCAGCTGGTCGGCGATTTCGAGGTGGCCGACATGCTCCCGGAATTTTTCAGCAATCAACAGGCTGATCTCGTCCTGCACGGCAAAGATGTCGTCCAGGTTCCGGTCGAATTTCTGCGACCAGAAATAGATGTCCTCGGCAACGTCCACCAACTGCGCCGTGATGCGCATTTTGTTCCCCGACAGGCGAATGCTGCCCTCCAGGATGGTGGAGACGTTGAGCTCCTTGCCGATCTGGCGGAGCGGGATGTTTTTATTTTTAAAGAAAAAAGAAGACGTGCGGGAGGTGACTTTCAGGTTTTCAATTTTGGACAGGGCGTTGATGATTTCCTCGGTCATTCCGTCGCTGAAATATTCGTTTTCAGGGTCGGCGCTCCGGTTGACGAACGGCAGCACGGCGATGGATTTCTCCGGGCTTTTTTGTTTGCCTTTCAACTCGTGGCGGGCCGGGATTTTTATCCCCTCGTTGCTCACCGAAAAGACTTCGACGGGCCGGGCAATATTTTTCAACTCAAAAACTCCCATCGACTGCGTGCTGATGTGCGCTTGATTTTTCAACTCGTCGTTCAGCTTGCCGGACAGCAAAATGCCGCCGGCAATGCCCATGCCTTCGATGCGGGAGGCGATGTTGACGCCGTCGCCGTAAATGTCGGTGCTGTCAACGACGATATCGCCGAGGTGCAGGCCGATGCGCAGCGGCACAGCGTCCCCTTTTTGCAGGCTTTGCTGAATGCCAATGGCGCATTCCACTGCCTCTACGGCGCTTTGGAAGATGCTGAGCGTGCCGTCGCCGTAGTACTGAAGAATTTCCCCGTTGTATTGGTGGTGGTTTTTCTCGAAAACATCCCTGTGTCGCAGCCGGAGGGTGTTGGCTGCGGCCTCATCGGACTGCATCATGGAGGTGTATCCCACAATATCGGTGAACATGATAGCGGCGAGGCGGCGAATTTTGTTGTTTTTTTTCACAAGGGTCTTCAATTGTTGATCCAAACAGCCGGACCGGTATGAGATCGTAAAATTAGAAATTATTGACAAACAGATTCCCCGCTCCGCTTCGGCATCCGTCTCACTTTTGCTCTTTTACCCAGGCTCTCGGCGTCATGCCCTCCATTTTTTTAAAAAAAGCATTGAATACGGTCTTCGAGTTAAAACCGCTCTCGTAAGCGAGGCCCAGCAGGGTCAGGTGGCTGTTGGCCGGGTCCAGCGCCTTCACTTTGAAGGCTTCCAGCCGGTACGTATTGATGTATTCGTTAAAGTTTTTACCAAGGTGTTCGTTGATCAGCCAGGAAAGTTTATTGGGGTGAATATCCAGATGCCCAGCCAGCGATTTCAGCCCCAGGCTTTGATCGGTAAAAAGTTGTTCCATTTCCAGCAACTCAGCTGCTGCAGCCAGGTAATATTCCACTTCCTTCGGGCTCAGCAGTGAATTCGCAGCAGCGGAGCTGTCCGTTTCTTCCTCCGCTCCGGGCAGCGCTGAAGCCGGGAAAGTAGCCTCCACCAGTTGCTGAAAGCGATCGTAACGGTGAAGCGGGGAGAGCAGCGGCAGGTTTTTAAAATTGACAAACTGCCCGGTCCGGCTTTTCACCCCCGCCTCCAGCAGATCAAGCGCCAGCTCGTGATGCCCGAGGTAAACCTGCAGGAACAAATGCCAGGGAATCAGCATCGGCCCTTCCGTTGCCTCTACCTTTGCACCCGCAGCGCTCAGGTCGAAATCAATCTTTTCATCAGGGTGCATCAAACTATACAAAGCCCGGCTGATATTGGGCTGCTGAGCCTGCGGATGCTGACGCAGGAACCGGTCGAGCCGTTCGTAATCTTTCAGATGAATGAAGCAGAGTTGAATTTTTTCGATGGCAAAAGAAAAGTTCGGGTCGATGCGCAACGCTGCCTCCAGGCTCCCGGCGGCCTTCTCATAGTCCTGCAGGAGGTAATGAACGACGCCTTTGCTGTAGTAATGGTTGGGCGACAAGGGGTTGAGGGAAAGAATATGCTGGATGTGTTTCAGCGCTTTATCAAAATCGCCGGTAGCCGTGTAAAGCTCTGCCAGTCCTTCTTCCGCTTCGGTGAAGGAAGGGTTCAGGGACATGGCCTTCAGGTAGTGTTCCTGACCGGATTTAAAATCCCATTTAGCCCAAAAGCTCAGGGTTCCTTTTGAAAAATAGCCTAAGTAAGACTGATGGTCGATCCTGAACCCTTTTTCCAGGTATTCTTCCGCACTATGCACCAACTCTTTATCAGCCCCGAAGGAAGCACGCATCGCATAACTGTAGCCGATGCCAAAATAAGGAAGTGCGAAGCCGGGATCTTTTTCGATACTTTGCTGGTAAAGCCGGATGCCGTTTGTGATGCCTTCCCGGTTCCATTTCAGGTGATTGTAGCGGCCCTTCAGGTAGAGTTGATACGCCTCGATGTTGGCGGTAGGCGCATCGATGAGGTGTTCCTGAATGTCAAAGTGACCAAAGTTTTCACGAATCTGGTCGGCGATGAGCAGGCTGATTTCATCCTGCAGGGCGAAGATATCATCCATTTGCCGGTCAAAGTTCTTCGACCAGATATGAAACCCGTCATCCACTTTGATCAGCTGTGCCGTGATGCGCACCCGTGATCCGGCTTTCCTCACGCTACCTTCCAGAATGGTAGCGACATCGAGCGTATGGCCGATGCGGCGGATATCCTGATCTATTCCCTTAAATGCAAATGAAGACGTTCTTGAAGTGACTTTCAGTCCCTGAATTTTGGTGAGCGCATTGATGATTTCCTCCGTGATGCCATCGCTGAAATATTCATTCTCAGGGTCAGCGCTCATATTGACGAACGGGAGCACCGCAATAGATTTGCCAGTAGCTGACTTCGGTAGATTTTCGTTGTTGTTAAAAATAGCTGCGGACATGGCTCGTCGTTCAGGAGCCGCAAAGATAGAAGTTAGTTTTTAACAAGCCGGGTGAAAGCCCGGTCTGAGTTTGCCTGAATGTTTTTGCAGTGAAATGGTAGATTTGACAGCCATTGGAGATTGAAACTGCCGCTTTTTTTTCGTTAAAAATTCCAGTTTTATGGCCGATCTATCGTTTGATGGCCGGCGATCAAAACGTTTTCCCCGGCGAACAAAACGTTTTGGCGGCGAAAAAAACGATGGAAATTACTGCCGGGAACAGATACGGGGCTTGCTCAATCCTTTCCAAGCAGCCGTTCCCGCACGGTTTCCGGGATCAGCATCGCTGTCAGTTCCTTCTGGCTGGCGTCGTTTTCGATAAAAAACCAGTCCATGGTTCCTTCGTCGGCAATAGCAAACATGGTGCGGCTGGCTGCAATGTCGAAGCTGAAATCGGCCGGATTATATTTTACATTTTCAGCGCCGTAAAGGCTCTCAAAGCTGTTTTTGATCATGACCTGCACGGAGGAATCCCGGTACTCGACGGAGGTGAAGCCAATGGTCATTTTCATGTCGTAGTTTACCGTGGCGAACTTTTCGCCCTCATGCGTGACGACGTCGGAGATGTTTTTGATGTTGAAATTTTTCATATCCATCTTCATCCCCTCCGCTTCGATGCTTTGGAACACCTCGACCATTTGCTCCTTCGAAGCGATGTTAAACAGTTTCGGGTACACCATTTCCACCACGGCGTTCCAGTCTTTTTGTTCAGTGGCTTTGAAATAACCGCTTACCCGGTTTTCAATGGAGGTACGGGTGTTTTGAGCTGAAATTTGCGTTAAACATGCAGCTGCCAGCAGTAGAAAAAGGAATATTTTTTTCATGTTAAAATTTTAGTGAATCAACGGGCAAATGTAAAGATTAATTGCTCATTGGAACAACGCTAAATCTGCTGGCACTGCTTTGTTTTCACCATTGTTTCAGGAAGAAAAACCCGGCATGAAGCACCGCTGCATTAAGATTGGAAGAGAGGAATCAGGAAAAACATTTCACCGCCCACGCCAGTAGCTACTTACATCGTCGATATTCCTTTGAAAATAAAGCTTGCGATTGGTCATGTCAAAAGCGCAGAGCCAGCCTTTGCCCGGCAGGTGCTGGGCAAAACAGCCGCCGTCGATATCGAGCACCTGGTGTTCATTCAGTTTTTCCCGCTGGTTTTCTATCGTTTCACGGGACACGGGCGTGTGACCGTGAACAATGATGCGGTCGCCAAGCCAGTCATAGTCGATAGAGTCGTACCAATCCCTGGCGTAGAGCATATCTTCATTGGGCGTCAGCGGGTTCGAATAGCGAAAATCAAGCCCGGCATGAACGAGGATGTATTCGTCCACTTCAAAAAAATAGCCCAGTTTTTTGATAAAACTTCTGTACTGCAAAGGAACCATTCCGGGCGAACCAACGTCGAAGCTTTGGAGCGTTTCCTTTCCGCCCCAGGAGTTGTACCAACCATAGAAAAATTCGGGATTTTTGGCGGCGACCTGAAACGCATCTTCGTGATTGCCCCTGAGGCAACGCACCGTGTAGCCCTGGTCTTCCAGATCAAAAATTCGGTCAAACACAGCTTTTGAGTCAGGCCCGCGGTCGATGTAATCGCCGAGCAGGTACAGTTCATCGGCCGTCGTCAGGGCTACCTGATCGAGCAATGCCTCGAAACTGCGGGCACATCCGTGTATATCGGTCATGGTTATTTTGCGCATGCTTGCAAAGTTAGGCAGACGGAGAAAAAATGATATTTTTGCCGCCTTTAAAAATGGGGAATTTGTGAATTAGTAAATTGGTAAATTAGTTGGGGTTACTGGCCCAATTCACCAATTTACTAATTCACCAGTTTACCGGTTCTATCAAAAATGAGCATTACAGAAATCATCCAGAACGGCGTCATTCAGGCCGTGAAAGAAATTTACGGTGAAACGATCACCTCTGACCAGATCACGATGAACGTCACCCGCAAGGAATTTGAGGGCGACTACACCGTGGTAACATTTCCTTTCACCCGAATTGCCAAAAAGAAACCGGGAGAAATAGCGGAAGAACTGGGCGGTTTTTTGGTAAAAAACATACCGCAGGTCGATCGGTTCAATGTCGTGCAGGGTTTCCTGAACCTGGTGGTCAGCGATCAGTTCTGGCGGGATTTCCTGCTCGAAACGGCTGAAAATGAATCATTTGGAAAACAACCTTCCAACGGCCGCAAGGTAATGATCGAGTATTGTTCACCCAATACCAACAAACCGCTGCACCTCGGCCACGTCCGGAATATTTTACTGGGCTGGTCGTGTTCGAAGCTGTACGAAGCTGCCGGCTACGATGTGGTAAAAGTGCAGATCATCAACGACCGGGGCATTGCCATTTGTAAAAGCATGCTGGCCTGGCAGAAGTACGGCAACGGCGCCACGCCGGAAAGCACCGGCACAAAAAGCGACCATTTCGTGGGCGACTACTACGTGATGTTCGAGAAAAAATTCCAGGAAGAATACAAAGCCTGGCAGCAGTCGCCGCAGGGGCAGGCGGTTTTGGTTGAAAAACGCAAGCCGGAGCAAAGCGATGAGCAGTTTTTTAAAGATTTTAAAAACACCTACTTCAACGAGCACAGCGCACTCGGCAAGGAAGCCCGTGAAATGCTGCAAGCCTGGGAATCCAACGACCCGGCCACCATCGAACTTTGGAAAAAAATGAACGGCTGGGTGTACGAGGGTTTCGAGGAAACTTTCAAAAAACTGGGCGTCAGTTTCGATAAATACTACTACGAAAGCAATACCTACCTGCTCGGCAAAGACCTCGTGGAGCAGGGGCTTTCGAGCGGCGCATTTTACAAAAAAGACGATGGCAGCGTGTGGGTGGACCTTACCGATGCGAAGCTCGATCACAAAGTGGTATTGCGGAGCGACGGCACTTCGGTGTACATCACGCAGGACCTCGGCACAGCACAGATGCGGTACAACGATTTTGGCGCCGAGAAAATGGTGTATGTCGTAGCCGATGAGCAGAACTATCATTTCCAGGTACTTTTTGAAACGCTGAAACGGCTCGGCGAACCTTACGCTGACGGACTGTATCACCTCAGCTATGGCATGGTGGATCTGCCTTCCGGCAAAATGAAAAGCCGGGAAGGCACGGTCGTGGATGCCGACGACCTCGTTGCCGAGGTGATCGGTGAGGCGAGGGCCGCCGCCGAAGAAAGGGGCGAAGTTGCCGGACTTTCGAAAGAGGAGCAGGAGGAAACAATGCGTAAGGTGGGATTGGCCGCACTGAAGTTTCACATCATCAAAGTCCACCCGAAAAAACGGATGGTGTTCGACCCAAAGGAAAGCGTGGATTTGCAGGGCCAGACCGGGCCGCACATCCAGTACGCTTACGTGCGGATCAAGTCGGTGCTGCGCAAGGCGGAGGGTTCGGGATTCGGAATTGGGAATTCGGAATTGGCGAAAAGCTACGGGCCAATCCAGCCGCAGGAGAAGGAATTGATTTCACAAATCTATCGCTTCCCGGAAGTCATCAACTCGGCGGCAGCAGATTTTGACCCGTCGGCAGTAGCGAACTACTGCTACGACCTGGCGAAGGCATTTCATCGTTTTTTTACGGATTTGTCCATTTTGAAAGCGGAATCAGAGGAGGCGAAGGCGTTCCGTTTGCAGCTTTGCGGAGCAGTGGCGAATGTATTGAAGACGGGGATGGAGTTGCTGGGGATCGAGATGCCGGAGAGGATGTGATTAGGCTTCCTCCTCAAATTTGTCGATCAGCGCCTGGGCATTAAACTCGACGCCTTCCATAACAGGAACGGTGGCATCCCAATCGTAATTTACCCGGCTTGACTTCGTCAAAACCGTGATCTGCCGTGGCTCGGTGAAAATCCAGATAATTTTTTGGACGCCAAATTCGAGTAGTTGGGCGTTTTTTCGCTCATAGTCAGCCAGCGCTTTTTCCTGGGTTTCGTAGTAACCTTTGATGTTGATTTCGATGACAATTTCGGGCGGCAGCTTGGCAAATTCGTTGTTCAGTTGAAAGTTGTCTTTTTTGAAAATGGCAATGTCAGCCCCTCGCCAGGATTTCTTTTTGAGGGAAAGGCCCTGCTCTCCGAGGGTGACGACATAGATTTTGTTATCCTGAAGAAAAAAGGAAATCAGAAATGCTATTTGACCTTTCAACCAGGCTTGCAAGGAACCGCCAGGCATAGTTTCCTCATAGTTTTCGTTTCCGTTCAAATATTCCTTGTACCACCGGTAATAAATGGGCTTCCCTTCATCCATTTCAAAGATCAGGTGATGCGGAATTTTCTTAGGAGTTTCTACTTTCAAAGTCATTTTTTAAAAAGTTTGAGTCTAAAAATAACCGAAATCGGGGCAATTTAAGAAGTGTGCGCAGGAATTTCTTGGTGATTTTTCCCGTTTCAGCATCATTGGTTCAGGTTTTTCGTAGAACTTTGCGCTCCAATTTTAAAATAATTCATACATCAGCGATAAAAACAGCATAGATGACCACCGACATCAAAGAAACAACAGAAAAAGCACCGCTCAACTTCATCGAAGAAATCATCGAAAAAGATATTGCCGAAGGCAAACACGACGGCCGGGTTCATACCCGCTTCCCGCCTGAGCCGAACGGCTACTTGCACATCGGGCATGCCAAGTCCATCTGCCTGAACTTCGGCCTTGCTCAGAAATACGGCGGCAAGTGCAACCTTCGCTTCGACGACACCAACCCCGTTACCGAAGATACCGAGTACGTTGACAGCATCCTCGGCGACGTGCGCTGGCTGGGCTTCGAGCCGGATAATATTTTTTACGCCTCCGATTATTTTGACAAACTGTACGAGTTCGCCGTGGATTTGATCAAAAAAGGTAAGGCTTATGTTGACGACAGCACGCCCGACGAAATCGCTGCCATGAAAGGCACGCCTACCCGCCCCGGCACTGACAGCCCCTACCGCAACCGCAGCGTCGAAGAAAATCTCGACCTTTTCACTAAAATGAAAAACGGCGAATTCAAGGAAGGCAGCCGGGTGCTGCGGGCAAAAATCGACATGGCTTCCCCGAACATGATCATGCGTGACCCCGTACTTTACCGTATCAAATTTGCCCACCACCACCGCACCGGCGACAAGTGGTGCATCTACCCGCTCTACGACATGGCCCACGGGCAGAGCGACAGCATTGAAAAAATTACCCACTCCATCTGTACGCTGGAGTTTATGCCGCACCGGGAACTGTACGACTGGTGCATCGACAATCTTGAAATTTTCCCGTCGAAACAATATGAATTCGCCCGCCTGAACCTGAATTACACGGTGATGTCGAAGCGGAAACTCAAACAACTGGTCGAGGAAAAATACGTGAGTGGCTGGGATGATCCCCGCATGCCGACGATTTCGGGGATGCGGCGCCGGGGCTATACCGCTGCTGCCATCCGCAACTTCGCTACCCGTGTGGGCATTGCGAAGCGGGAAAACGTGATCGACCTGAGCCTGCTGGAATTTTGTGTGCGGGAAGATTTGAATAAAATCGCTACCCGTTCCATGGCCGTGCTCGATCCGCTCAAAGTTGTCATCACCAACTACCCGGAGGGCCAGACCGAATGGCTGGAAACGGAAAACAATCCGGAAGACCCCGAAAGCGGCACCCGCAAACTGCCCTTCGGACGAGAACTCTGGATCGAGCAGGATGATTTCATGGAAAACCCGCCGAAGAAGTTTTTCCGCCTCTCTCCCGGCCAGTTGGGCCGCCTGAAAAGCGCCTACATCATCCAGGTGGATGAGGTGGTGAAAGATGCAAGCGGCGAGGTCACTGAACTGCATTGCACCTACTTCCCCGAATCGAAGAGCGGCGAAGACACCTCCGGTTTAAAACCGAAAGCTACGCTGCACTGGGTGTCAGCGGAGCATGCCGTAGCCGGAGAAGTGCGCCTCTACGACCGTCTGCTGATGGTGGAAAACGCTGCCGATGATCCCCGTGATTTCAAAGAATTACTCAACCCGGATTCGTTGGTGGTGGTGAAAAACGCCTGGCTGGAACCCAGCCTCGCCGACGTGACACCGAACGATCATTTCCAGTTCATCCGCCTCGGTTACTTCACGCCGGATGCTGACACGAAGCCGGAGAAACCGGTTTTCAACCGAACCGTGACGCTGAGGGATGCCTGGGCAAAAATTGCGAAGAAGGGATAATTCCTGCCTTCATTTTGATATAAAAAACGAGAGGGTGTGACTGTTCTGAACGTCACACCCTCTTTTTTTATGGTTATTTTTAAACGAGTTTTAACTCGCCTTAAACTTCTTCATCGCTTCCGTCAGCTTCGGAACTACTTCGAACAGATCGCCCACAACGCCGTAGTCAGCCGCCTTGAAAAATGGCGCCTCCGGGTCTTTGTTGATCACGACGATTGTTTTTGACTGGTTCACGCCGGCCAGGTGCTGAATAGCACCGGAAATACCGATGGCGACATACAGATTTGGACGGATGGCCACGCCGGTTTGTCCGACGTGCTCGTGGTGCGGACGCCAGTCTGCATCAGCGACGGGACGAGAGCAGGCTGTCGTTGCGTTCATCACATTGGCTAACTCTTCGACAATTCCCCAATTTTCGGGGCCTTTCATGCCACGACCGGCCGAGACGACTACTTCCGCTTCAGGAAGCGGAACGATGCCTTCCTGGCGCTTCACTTCGAGGACTTTCACTTTGGCAGCCGGAACGTTCACGTTCAATGTTTCAACGGAAACTTCGCTGCCGGATTCCTCCGGGCGTATTTCGTTGCCGGCAAGGGAAAGCACTTTTATCTCTGAAGAGATTTCGTATTCGGCGGTGGCTTTGCCTGAAAAAACGCCTTTGGCGACTTTAAAACTGCCGCCGCTCAGGTCGGGAAGTGACTTCACCCCGGCTACTGAACCTGCGTTCAACCTGGCAGCAAGGCGGCCAAGAATGGATTTTCCGGTGGATGTATGCGCAAGTACGACGACTTTGGCGCCTACCTGCTCAGCTGCCTGCGCAATGACGGAAGTGTAAACCTGGCTGTCAAAATTGGCCAGGCTGTCGCCGGAAACATTGTAAACTTTGGATGCACCGTATTTACCGAGCGCCCCCGCATTTTCAACCGTTCCCAACGTTAATGCGACGCACTGACTGCCCAGCGCCTGCGCTGTTTTATATCCGTAAGTAACTGCTTCGAAAGCAGCCTTTTTAAATTGACCTTTGATGGCTTCTGCAAAAACTAAGACCATGGTTTTTAACTATGAATGTTGAATTATGAATGATGAACTGGACACATTGGGGTTCAACGTTCATCATTAATAGTTCATCGTTTATTAAATGACTTTTGCTTCTTCGTGGAGGAGGCGTACCAGCTCGTCCATGTTGTCCGGATCGACCAGTTTGACACTGCCTTTTTCTTCGGGCAGGTGGTACTTGACCGGCGTTGACAAATCAGGAAAATCGACCGGCTCAACGACTTTGAAAGGCTTGCTTTTCGCTTTCATGATGCCCATCATGTTGGGAATCCGTTGCTCAGCCATGCCTTTGGCGGCACTCACAACGAAAGGCGTCTGCACTTCCAGCATTTCCACACCGCCTTCGATATCACGCTCGATGGAAGCGGTGTTGCCGTTCATGTCGAGTTTGCTGGCGAAAGAAATGAATGGCAGGTCGAGAAATTCAGCGACCATGGCGCCCACTTCCGAGCCGTTGTAGTCGATGCTTTCTTTGCCGCAGAAAACGATGTCGTAGTTTTCAGCTTTGGCGAATTCTGCAATTTGCTTCGCAATGTAGAGCGAGGATTTCGGATTGGCGTTGATGCGCACGGCATCGCTAGCGCCGATGGCCAGTCCTTTGCGGATGGTTTGGTCGTTGGAGGCGTCGCCAACGTTGATGATCGTTACCGTACCGCCGTTTTTCTCAACCAATTCGACAGCCCGGACGAGCGCATACCATTCATCGTATGGATTCATGATAAAAGTCACTCCGGAAGCATTGAACTCAGTACTGTCGTTGGTGAAGGAAATCTTTGCGGTCGTATCTGGTGTTTTACTGACGCAGACGAGTATTTTCATGTGCTAAAATCGTTTGATGTGTTAAATGGTTAGAAGGAAAAATGGTTTTTACGGGATTGTGGTAATTGAGTTGTTTTTTTCTCCTGAAAAATATAATTCAGGCTTTTCAGAACCGGCGCAAATATAGTTTTTACAAAGGAAAGGGGAAACTATTTAGCGAAAATTCGCTGGATTTTACATAAGTCTGACCGGCTTGTAATAAAGCTGACAGCCGTTCGTTTTTAGCACGTAGTTCAAAAAAATATGTTGATGAAAAAATTCCTGATTGTTCTTTTTATTCTTGGATTTGAAATGGCTGCCCTTGCCCAGTCCGGCAAGATTACTGAGGCCGACATTCCGGTTTTGCAGGCTTACGAAGATACGCTGGGGCTTTGCGGTTTTCTCGTGGTGAACGACTCCCTGCCCGAAAACCGTTTCGCCACTTGTAAAAAATTGATCACCACTCTCGTTCAGGCCCTGAAGGTCAAAAACTCGTTCAATTATCCGTTTGAGCAGCTCCGCACTGTCTCCATTCAATACCCACGGGACAGTACGTTCCGCATTTTCACCTGGCAACTCTACGTGGATGTAAACGATTACCGCTACTACGGCGCCATTCAAATGAACACGCCCGACCTGAAACTTTACCCGCTCATTGACCGGTCGTTCGAGATCGAATCAGAAGAATACGAAGTCCTCTCACCGGAAAACTGGTACGGCTCCCTGTACTACAACATCCGTCAGTTTGACACGGCTGAAGGGAGGAAGTACCTGCTGTTTGGTTACGATGGCTACAGCCTTTTCAATAAAAGAAAATTGATCGATGTGCTCAGTTTTCAGGATGGGAAAGCCGTTTTGGGAGCACCTGTTTTTTATGAAAAAAATCCTGAAACGGGCGGCGAAACCGTCCGCAACCGCATCCTGAAGGAATACTCTGCCGAGGCATCTTTTAAAATGAATTACGATGAAACCTGGGGCCTCATCATTTTCGACCACCTGACAGCGATGGGCGGCAATTACGGGCAGGGCCTTGCCATGGTTCCCGACGGAACCTATGAAGGCTACAAACTGGAAAATGGCCGCTGGAACTGGGTGCAAACCGTTTGGAACGAAACGATGGACGAGGCGCCACGCCCGGAACCCGTGCTGGATGGCCGCAGCAGCAAGGACATTCTCGGAAAACAGAAAAAAGCCGGCGGAGGTAAGTCCAGTAATTAATTTAATCCCAACAACCGAGAAATTTTAGCCTTGCCATCGCTAATTGACGGCAAGGCTAAACTTTTTATGGGTGTAAAATGTACCGTATTCGTTTATTTTTACCTATAAATTTCAACCACCGCCACATGCCAGCCGTCACCTTTACCATCCAGGAAAAAACGGAAATCCAGAAAATCTTCAGAGTACCGCTCGAAGAACTCACGCTCGAACATTTCAAAAAAATACACCGGGAGCTTCGGGCAAAATTCCATCCCGACAATTTCGAGCACCTTGACAATGAGGCGGTTAAAGAAATGGCTACCGAAAAATTTCAGTCCATCGAAACACTGGCTGCCAAAGTAGAAGCATGGTTGACTAACTCGCAACCTGCCACTTCCGGCTACCAGACAGACGTGGCGGACCATCTTCGTCCGGATGCCATTTTTGCCATTAAAAGTCTGAAAATCGAAATTCTCACCTCCGATAAAGAACTGAAATATCACCTTTTCGGTACGCACTATCGCTGGCTGCAATTTGGCGATAGTTTTAAAATTCCGAACACGAAGGCGTCCATCGTCATCGACGAGGATTACGCCGGGAGGCGCATCGGTTTCCAGGAGTCGGTGCGGATGTACCTGACGTTTGGCGAAGCCGATTCGATTGAAGATATTGTCAGCTGGTTTTACGGAAAAATTGAGGCGAGAGCTTCCAGGCTCCTCATCGCCGGAGATGCCGTGGAGGTGGACGAACAGCAAATCATCAATGCCATTAAAAAAGAATCGCTGCTGAGGCTGGGGCCTGCGGCGGCGTGAAGTTTTCATAAAATAAGATCGGATACACTACCGCCCCCTAAACCATTCATTTTAAATGGTTTGTAAGACAATACCATTTCAGAAATTGTTAATCTTTTTTCAGCTTAATAGCAACAAAAAACTGGTATTTAGCCTCATAAAATCCAAATCCGGCAACGTCCCCAATAGGAGTTGAACTGAACCGGATCTCCGACCAGTTGAAGCGAATGCCGGACTGAATAATGATATCTTTAAAAATTGGAGCCGCTATGGAAATACCGGGCCGTATTCCAATGTCAAAAGGTTCAACCTCATATTTTGGAACAAACGGCATGCCGTCGTAAGGGTTGATGGCAATTAGATTATCATCTTCGAACCGGGAAGCGAAGTAGAAGTTATTGATCATACCAAGTTCAGGGATTACCGAGATTTTTTTCACAGGAATCCAATACTGGACATACGGTACAAGCTGCAACCTGTTAATGGTTATGTCTATGTTGGTGATTTTCGAGACTAAAATGTTTTGAATTCTAAAGTTATTGGCCGATCCCTGGCTGTGATCAAAATAGAACCCCATGCCATACCCCAGCTTTTTGCTCCTTTTCTCGATGCCTGCGCCAACACCAAACCCCATTGCTCTTAGCCCATCAGCATCGTCATAATACCCGGACATTGAATACCAACCAAGGCTATAGGAACCCTCTGCCCAGAAAAAGGTCTGTTTTTCTCTTAACGGTTTCAGGCGCTGAACTGTAGTGGTGTGGTCCGAACATTTGGCGACATCCTCCAGCAAACCTGTCAAAGAAGAAAGATGGTAATTGTAACTCCCGGCTCTTTCAACCACTGATGGACAATCCTGAAATACAGACCTGATAAACCGGTTCAGGTTTTGATGATCGATTTTTACAATCTTTTGATCTCCTGCTTTTTTTAAAAAATAAATTTTGGCCGGCCTTCCCCCTATACCGCCTAATTCGTAAAGATCGTAACTACCGCTGGCCACTTTGTAAAGAAATTTGTTTTCAGTTTTGTTGCCAAGTTTGACGGGCCAACTTATCAGGCTATGTGCTTCATCCACAAAAACTTGGGAGATCTCGGTGGCATCGAGCTTGATCTGGCTTGCCCCCTCATTCGATAAGGTCTTGAATTTGGGAGGAAATTTATAAGAGTTGGCCAACCAATCATATTTAATATAGCCCTTGATGGTGTCGCCGTCGTTATTGATGTAAAAGCCTGGCTGGAAGTCAGAATAATTCTGGGCATTCGTGAAGAAAGGAAACAAGGTGATGAAGACGACCAGAGAACGGATCATTATACATAAAGTTTTTAGGTGTTAAGCGATACGCTAATGTAACCCAATATTTTGCTCTGAATAAAATGATCCAGGTGAAAAAAATTACCTTTGTCAAAAACGAAAATGACCACATCCTACTCCGCCCGTCCCTACATCCTCGCCGAAACCACCTGGCAAGCCGTCCGTGACTCCCACTACGAAGTCGCTATCTTGCCCTGGGGCGCAACCGAAGCGCACAACTACCACCTGCCTTACGCTACCGACAACTACCAGAACGACGCCATCGTCGAGGCTGCTGCGAAGAGTGCCTGGGAACGAAAAGCCAAGGTACTCGTGTTGCCGGGCATTCCATACGGCGTGCAGACCGGGCAGCTCGACATTAAGCTTTGCATGAATATTCTGCCGAGTACACAACTGGCTATTTTGAAAGATCTCTGCGATGTGCTGGTGCGGGCAGGCGTGCCAAAACTGGTGATTTTCAACGGCCACGGCGGCAATGATTTTAAAACGATGGTCCGGGAGTTGTCCTTCCACTTTCCCAAACTTTTCGTCTGTGCTTTGAACTGGTTTAAAACCGAAAACAAAAAAGGCTATTTCACCCACCTCAACGGCGACCATGCCGATGAAATGGAGACGAGCGTAATGCTGCACATTCAGCCTGGTTTGGTCACCAGCCTTTCACATGCCGGCGATGGTTTTGATAAAAAATGGAAATTCAAAGCCATGCACGAAGGCTGGGTGAGCGCCCAGCGGCAATGGACGGCGGTTTCAAGTGACACCGGCGTCGGCAACCCGCACGAGGCCACGGCAGAAAAAGGCCAGCGTTACCTGGAGGCTGTCATTGGAAAAGTCAGCGATTTTTTTGTCGACTTGGCGAAAACGCAGCGGGAGGAGTTTTACAAAAAATAACTTCTGCAATGGTGTGAAAAACCAAAAGCGGGCGAATTGAATTCGCCCGCTTTTGATACGCTTTAGCCATGCCTGAGGTTCAGTTTCGCTTCTCCACCGGATTGGCATAGTAAGCGGGCAACTCCGCCCTTGCTTTCAAAACAAGACAATACGGCTCACAACCGTCCACATTTTCCAGATCTTCCAGGTTTTGTGGCGGCGCAGCATCGAGAATCGCAAAATTATGCTGCTGCATCGAAGCGCTCCAAAGCCAGATAGCCGCCACCAGCACCAGCATGGCTGCCGCTGATGCTACCCATCGCATGACCACTACCCTGCCCCGCCGCTCTTCTTTTTCGAGGCGGCTTTCCAGTCGTTGCCATGCTTGGCCGGACGGCTGCACACTGATTCGTTCAGCGCCTTTTTGAAACAAAGTGGAAATATTTTTTTCCGTTTTCATTTTATTCAAATTTTAGGACTTTCATCAAAATGCGGCAATCGGATTTTAGTCAAATCTCATGCCTCCCAAGCCGTTTTTTCACCAACTCTTCCATCCGCTGCTTTGCCAGGATCAACTGCGACTTTGAAGTGTTGATGCTGATGCCGAGTTCGTCAGCGATTTCCCGGTGCTTGTAACCCTCCACCACGTAGAGGTTGAAAACCGCACGGTAGCCGGGCGGCATTTCATCCAGCAGGTTGAGGATTTCTTCGGCTGCTATTTCATCCAAAACGGTGGGTTCTTCGGTGTAATCGAGATTCGGGTTGATCTCTTCGGCATATTTAAACTGGTTGTTTTTGCGGAGGTGCATCAATGCTTCGTTGATGATGATGCGCCTGATCCAGCCTTCGAAACTGCCGTCACCGTTGTACATACCGATTTTGGTCAGCACTTTGAAAAAACCTTCCACCAACACATCTTCGGCCTCCATCGGGTCTTTGATGTAGCGCCTGCAAACCCCCATCATCACAGGCGAAAAGCGATCGTAAAGCAGCCTTTGTGCTTGGCGATTTTTTCGTTTACAGGCGTCTATGAGGTCTTTTTCAGTCACGCTTTTTCGGTTAGAAGTGTGCAGAACGTGGTTCTGATTTTTATTAACAAGATGCGAGAATAGCTCATTTTGGTGGAAACCAACTTTTGAATATCGTAGTTTGAATGAGTTCAATGCTTTATCCATTCCCGCAATGGGTTATCTTTGCGGCCAATTTTTTCAAAAATGAAAATAGAACACCTGGCCATTTGGGCAAAAGACATTGAAAAGATGCGCTCGTTTTACGAGACTTACTTCGGTGCGAAAGCCGGCGAGCGGTATTTCAACCCGAATAAAAATTTTCAATCCTATTTTCTCTCTTTTGAAAACGGCTGTCGCCTCGAACTGATGCAAAAGCCGGAAATCCCCGAAAATCAAAACGCTTCAGAAGCTACCGGGTTGACGCACTTCGCCGTCTCCTCAGGCAGCGAAGAAATGGTAAACCAACTGACCGAACGCCTCCGGCAGGACGGTTTTAACATCGCCGGAGAACCAAGATGGACAGGCGACGGCTACTACGAAAGCGTGGTGCTCGACCCTGAGGGAAACAGAATCGAAATCACTGTTTAATAACGATGAACTATGAACGATGAATGATGAACAGGCAGCTTCATTATTCATCGTTCATCATTCATCGTTCATCATTAAATAAAAATGCAAATCGACAACAACCGTTACGTCCTCTCCAACGGCATCGACCCGCTGGAACTTGTTGAAAAGTACGGCACACCGCTGTACGTGTACGACACCGCCATCATCGAGCGGCAGTACAAACGCATGGTAAACGCTTTTTCCGTGCCCAGTTTGAAAATCAATTACGCCTGCAAGGCCAATACGAATATTAACATTCTCAAATTTTTGAAAGATCAGGGCGCAGGCCTTGATGCTGTTTCAACGCAGGAAGTGGAACTCGGCATTCGGGCAGGATTCGCACCGGATCGGATCATGTTCACGCCGAACTGTGTTTCACTGGAAGAAATCAGCACAGCGCTGCAACACGGTGTAAAAATCAACATCGACAGCATTTCCATCCTGGAGCAATTCGGCCACGAACACCCGGAAATCCCGGTCGGCATCCGCATCAATCCGCACATCATGGCGGGCGGCAACTCTAAAATTTCAACCGGCCATGTCGATTCAAAATTCGGCATTTCCATCCACCAGCTTCCGCATGTTTTAAAGATCGTGGAAGCGACCGGCTTGCGCATCGAAGGCCTGCATATGCACACCGGATCAGACATTCTCGACGCCAATGTGTTCCTGCTGGGCGCTGATATTCTACTCAATACGGCCCACCATTTCCCGCATCTCGAGTACGTGGATTTTGGCAGCGGTTTCAAGGTCCCGTACCGCAACAACGACGTGGAAACAGACATCGAAGAGGTCGGAACAAAAATATCGGAGCGCTTCAATGAGTTCTGCAAGGAATATGGCCGGGATCTGGCGCTTATTTTTGAGCCCGGTAAATTTCTCGTCAGCCAGGCCGGCTATTTTTTCGTCAAGGTAAATGTGGTGAAACCTACCCCTTCAACCGTATTTCTCGGCGTGGATTCAGGGCTTAACCACCTCATCCGGCCCATGCTTTACAACTCGTACCACCGCATCGAAAACATCAGCAATCCCGGCGGAAAACCCCGTATTTACACGGTCGTCGGGTACATTTGCGAGACGGATACGTTCGGAAGCAACCGCAAAATTGCGGAAGCGCACGAAGGCGACATACTCTGCATGTTCAACGCAGGGGCATACGCCTTTTCAATGGCTTCAAACTACAACTCAAGGTTCAGACCGGCAGAAGTGATCGTACACAATGGCCAGGATTACCTCGTCAGAAAGCGTGAAACGATGGACGACATCCTCAAAAATCAGGTTGAAGTGGCGTTAGAAGTAGATGAGTTGCAGAATGCCTGAAAAGGGTGAAACTCAACGGAGCTTGCTGCGTTTGACCCATTCTTTGTTTTTAACAATTCAATCAGAAAGTTCGCTGATGAAAAAAACAGCAGCGTATTTTAATTAAAATCTAAATCCCACATGGCAAACTTGTTTAAATTCTTCGCAATTACCTTCCTCATTACCAGCGCATTAGCCTGCTCGAACGACGACCCGGCCAGAGATGAAGCGACCGCCGCCGTCAATGAAGAACTGGCAGCGCTCAATGGCCCTTTGTCTCCATCCATCGGAAAGCTGGCTATTTCAAGTTCAGAAAAACTCACGCTCGACAACGGCAAGGAAATCACCCTGCCTGAAATCGGCGACACTTCCCAGGTGACACTTTTCATACTTCGCAACGCTGAAAACGTGGAAGGTAAAACGTCCCTTTCCGAAGTCGGATTAAACCGTGCCGGCTACCTCGCCAGTCTGATGGAGCAGGTCGGTTTGGCGCAGGTTTTCGTTGAAGGCAACGGCGCCATGCAAACGGGCATGTTCTCCGCACAGGCCAACCAGGCCGAGGTGAACCTTTTCAAAAGCGAACAGGCGGAGGCTTACCTGAAAATGGTCATCGGCAACTACAAAGGCAAGCGGGTCCTGATCGTCGCAACGCCCCAGGGCGTTCCGGCAGTGCTGAATGCTTTGGCCGGAAAAATCGTGGAAGGGAAAATGCCTGAAACCGAATACGATCATTTTTATGTTGCTAAAGTTAAAGCAATTGGCGACGCCGAGGTTAGCCACCTGAGATACTAAGCCTATTTGGAAATTGAGGGATTGAAAATTTCTCAATTTCCATTCCCTCATTCATCCCTGCTATTCCCGGCTTTTGCCTTAATGTTTCCCCTGGCCGGAAAGCCCGGGTCTCAATTTTTAACCATGTCATTATCAACTCGTTACAATCCGAAAGAAACCGAATCCCGCTGGTACGAATACTGGGAAAAGAAAAATTATTTCCACTCCGAACCCGACGACCGGGAGCCATTCACCATCGTCATCCCGCCGCCAAACGTCACCGGCGTGCTGCACATGGGCCACATGCTCAACAACACCATCCAGGACGTGCTCATCCGCCGGGCCAGGATGCAGGGTAAAAACGCCTGCTGGGTACCCGGCACCGACCACGCCTCCATAGCCACCGAGGCCAAAGTCGTTCAGTTGCTTCGTAAAAAGGGCATCAAAAAAGGCGACATCGGCCGGGAGGAATTCCTCAACCACGCCTGGGAATGGAAGGAAAAATACGGTGGCATCATCCTCGACCAGCTCAAAAAACTCGGCGCCTCCTGCGATTGGGAGCGCACCCGTTTCACCATGGACCCCAGCATGTCACGGGCCGTCGTTCACGTGTTCGTCGATTTGTATAAAAAAGGCAAACTCTACCGTGGCCTTCGCATGACCAACTGGGACCCGGAGGCGAAGACCGTTTTGTCCAACGAGGAAGTCATTTACAAGGAAGAAAATTCCCAGCTCTTCCACATCCGCTACCCCTTTGAGGACAACCCCACCGAAGGCATCATCATCGCTACGCAACGCCCGGAGACGATCATGGCCGACGTCGCTATTGCCGTGCATCCGGAGGAGGAGAAGTACAAACATTTGATCGGTAAAAACGTGTTGATCCCGTTGATCAACAAACCCATCCCGATCATTGCAGACAGCTATGTGGACCGTGAATTCGGAACAGGCGCCCTGAAAATCACCCCTGCCCACGACCAAAACGACAACGAAATCGGCCAGCGCCACAACCTGCCCGTGGTGGACATCCTGACGGAAGACGGCAAACTCAACGAGCATGCTCAGATCCTCGTCGGCGAAGACCGCTTCGTTGCCCGCAAAAAAATCAAGAAACTGCTGGAAGACAGCGGCACGCTCGTCAAACTCGAAGACTACCGCACCAGCATCGGCCACTCCGAACGCACGGACGCCATCGTTGAGCCACGTTTGACCAACCAGTGGTTCCTCGACATGAAGGATTTTGCCAAAACCGCCCTGCATGCCGTCGAAAGCAAGGAAGTAAAGTTTTATCCTGAAAACATGTGGAACATGTTCTACCAATGGCTTCAGGAAGACAACGTCCGTGACTGGTGCATCAGCCGCCAGCTTTGGTGGGGGCAGCGCATCCCGGCCTGGTACGTGAAAACGGCAGACGGCGGACGGTGGATGGCAGACGGCGAGGAGGCTGTTTTTGTGGCGGAAAACGTGGAAGCAGCCTTGGCGCAGGCCAGGCAAAAAACCGGGAACACCGGACTGACCCTCAACGACCTGGAGCAGGACGAGGACGTCGTGGACACCTGGTTTTCCTCGTGGCTGTGGCCCATTTCCGTGTTCGATGGCTTTGAAAATCAGGAAGAACTGAAATACTACTACCCCACGAGCGTACTCGTGACGGGCTGGGACATCATGTTTTTCTGGGTTGCACGGATGATCATGTCGGGCTACGAGTGGTCGGAGGAATTGCTGGGCAAAGAACTGGCGGAGAAAAAAGGCCGCATGCCCTTCCACGACGTGTATTTCACCGGCATGGTTCGGGACAACAAGCGCCGCAAGATGTCCAAGTCGCTCGGCAACTCGCCGGAGGCCCTCGAGCTGATCGAAAACTACGGCGCCGACGGCGTCCGCTTCGGGATGCTGCTGGCCGGCTCGGCAGGCAACGACATCATTTTCGATGCGCCGTTCGACCCGGAAACCAAGCAGGCACTGAACGAAAGCAAGCTCTGCGAGCAGGGCCGGAACTTCTGCAACAAAATGTGGAACGCCCTCCGCCTCGTGAAAGGCTGGCCGGTAAGCGATGCGCCGCAAAGCAAGATCAATCAGCTGGCTGTCAGCTGGCTGGAGCATAAATTCAACCAGACTTTGGCCGGGTTGGAGAATAATTTCAACCAATACCGCCTCTCCGACGTGCTGATGAGCCTCTACCAGTTCATTTGGGACGACTTCTGCTCTTGGTACCTGGAGATGATCAAACCGGCCTACAACGCCGAAGGCAACAGCGAGCCGCTTGACCGTGCGACTTTCGAGGCGACCGTGGCTTTGTTTGAAAAAATGATGGCCGCCCTGCACCCGTTCATGCCATTCGTGACCGAGGAAATCTGGCACCAACTCCGCCAGCGGGCCGAAGGCCAGGACTGCATCGTCAGCCGCTACCCTGCTCCCGGCGCCTTCGACGGAAACATGATCAAGCTGGTGGACAAGGCCAAGGACGTCATCACCGAAATCAGGAATACCCGCAACGGCAAGGGCATTTCACCGAAAGAGCCGCTCAAACTCTTCGTCCAAAACACGGACAGCGCCAAAGCCATGTATCAACTGGACGGCCTGACGGAAATGGTCGGCAAAATGGCCAACCTTACCAGCGTCGAGCTGACGGGCAGCGAACCGGAAGGCACTGTCGCTTTCATTTCAGGAACGGAAAAATACTTCCTCGAACTGAACATTCAGATCGACGTGGAAGCCGAGCGGGAGCGTCTGACGAAGGAACTGGACTACAACCGGGGCTTCGTCACCAGTGTGGAAAAGAAGCTTTCCAACGAGCGTTTCGTCAGCGGTGCACCGGCGCAAGTCGTTGAAAATGAGCGCAAAAAGCTGGCGGATGGGTTGGAAAAAATCCGAATCCTGAAGGAAGCGCTGGCGAAACTTTAAGTTGAAAAATTTACAAGATTAACGGGAAGTCTGGCGAGGTTCGGGCTTCCCGTTTTAGTTTTTATAGCACCAACAACCCATTCTCCCGCAGCGCCTCCCACTCCTCCGACGACTGAAATTCCGCAAAACTTCCTATCCCGTTTTCTTCAAAATCATTTTGCAGTTCCTGAAATGTCAGCACCGGTTGATCGCCGGGTTGCAGCAGGGGCAGCACGTCCACGAGCCACTGGCCGAGTTCGGGGTCTGTTTCCAGTTCCCACTCGTGTTGTTTGTGGTGAAAATGAAGGGCTGCCACTTCGGCTCCGTCCTCATCTTCGATCAGGGAAGCGTGAGGCAACGGGCCGGTCCACACCATTAGTGCGTTCGGGCGGGGCGCTTTTTCGGGGTCGTGGAGGATGCTTTTTTTGATGAAATTCTTCGGAACAGTGGGCTTCGGCGTTTTAAAATCAAACCATTTTGACAAAGGAAAATCCAGGCAAACGCCATGCATAAAGTTGAACAGCGACTTGCGCAGCCCTTCGGCAAACAGGTCGTGATCGGCGCCGTCAGGGTCGTCGTGGAAGCGGTCGTTGTCGGCGAAGCCGCCGAAGGCCGGGCCAGTTTCCACCACGCCATACGCAGCCGGATCGACGCCGACCGGGCTGTGGGCCGTCATGGCAAAGCGATGCCAGAAACCGGACTGCACCACGCCGTTTTCAAACAACTGCCGCACCATTTCCAGCGAGTCGATGGTCTCCTGCGCCGTCTGTGTCGGGAAGCCGTACATCAGGTAGGCGTGTACCATGATGCCCGCTTCGGTGAAATGATGCGCCACCCTGGCCACCTGCGCAACGGTCACGCCTTTTTTCATGCGCTCCAGCAGGCGGTCGGAAGCCACTTCGAGGCCGCCGGACACGGCAATGCAGCCGGACTGCTTGAGCAGGCGGCAGAGGTCAGCAGTAAAGCTTTTTTCAAAACGGATGTTCGTCCACCAGGTGACGGTAAGGCGGCGACGCAGGATTTCGAGGGCCAAATCCCGCATGAGGGCAGGCGGTGCGGCCTCGTCTACGAAGTGAAAGCCATGCTGCCCGGTCTGTGCAATGATTTCTTCTATGCGGTCGCAGAGCAAGGCCGGCGTCATGGGTTCGTATCGCTGGATGTAGTCGAGCGTCACATCGCAAAATGAGCATTTTCCCCAGTAGCAGCCGTGGGCGAGGGTGAGTTTGTTCCAGCGGCCGTCGCTCCAGAGGCGGTGCATGGGGTTTACGATTTCGATGACGGAGAGGTAGTCGTGGAGGCGCAGATCCGAGTAGTCGGGCGTACCGGTTTCCCGCTGCGGGACGTCGAGTTCAGGGCTGCCGTTTTGATAAAAAACCACCCCGCTCGTGCGGGTGAAGGTGCGTTTGAGCAAGCTGGCGGGGCGTTCGCCGGAGAGGTGTTCGAGCAGGTGAAGCAGCGGCGCTTCGCCGTCGTCAAGGCAGACGAAATCCACGTAGTCAAAAACCCGTTCGTCGGAAAGCCGGCGCAGTTCGGTGTTGGCAAAACCGCCGCCCATCACTACGGTGATGTCCGGGTGGTTTTTTTTCAAAAACTGCCCGCACTTAAAAGCGCCGAACAAATTGCCGGGAAAGGGTACGGAAAGGCACACAACTTCAGGCCGGTACTCTTTGATTTTTTGTTCCAAAATTTCAACTAAAATATTGGAAACCAAAGTATTGTCAGCCAGTAAGGACTCATGTATTTCATCAAAACCTGAAGCTGCCCGACCCAACCGTTCAGCATAGCGGCTAAAGCCAAAATGCGGGTCGACAGCTTCGGTGATAAGGTCGCCGAGGTCTTCGAGGTAGAGCGTGGCAAGGTGACGGGCCTTGTCGTGGGTGCCCATCGAACCGAAAGCCCAGTCGAGGTCTTCGAGAGCTGCGAAGCGGGAGGCTTCGGGCAGGTAGCTGTGGCTGCAAATGCTGTGGGCCAGTGTGGGGTTTTTATTTTGTAAGAAAAGGATGACGGGATCAATGGCAGCGATATACTCTTCTTGCAAGGCGACAATTCTCAGGGCGTTGTCAGAGAGCTCACCTTCGAAATCTTCAAGACTGGTAAATAGTTTTTTTAACCCGTTTTTCGAAAAAAGCGCCAAGATGACCTCAATGCCCAGGTCTGCCTGGTGCGAAGGGTAGCCCTTCGTGTTGAGGAAACCTTTCAGGTAGGCAGTAGCTGGGTAGGGCGTGTTCAACTGCGTGAAAGGTGGCGTGAGGAGGAGGATTCTTTTTTTCAAAAACTAAGTATTTGTTACACGAAGTTAAGCAAGCCATTCGAAAACAGGATGAACCGATGGTCACGCTCCGAAATTTCAACAACCCGACTTGCATCCCACCAGAATCAACCTGCCGGAATGTTTCTCGTCAAACTCGTTGAGTTGGTAATCGCCAAAGGTCCGGGCGATTTTCAGGCCGGCTTTTCCGAATAAATATTGAAAGTCATTCAGGTTAAACGCTCTGACCCGCTCCGTGAAATCGTAGTATTGGCCCCGATCTTCAAATTGGATGTTTTTCAGAATGTATCCCTGCTCATTCAAGCTTCGCTGGATGTGGAAGACGATGCCGTTGACTTCTTTCACTTCGTTGCGGCGGAGGTTGGCAATCACTTTTTGGGAGTTGAAAAAATCGAGGACAAATTTTCCATCCGGCCGGAGACCTTTGGCAATGTTGACGACTGTTTTGAGGTGGTCACGTTCTGTTTCAAAATAACCGAAACTGGTGAAAAAATTGAAAATGTAGTCGAAGTAATTGATACGGTACGGCAAGCGCATATCGTGCTGAAAAAACGAAAGCCGCTCGTTTTCAAACTGTTGTGCGAATGCAATGCTCTCTTGCGAAATGTCGATACCGGTTACGCAAAAGCCTTTTTCGGCCAGGTAACGGGAGTAGCGCCCTTTACCGCAGGCCAGATCGAGGATGTAAGAGCCGGCGGGAGGCCGAAGTTCGTCCAGCAACCGGTCAATAAATTTTTTGGCTTCCTCTTCGTCCCGGTTTTTATAAAGTACGTGGTAGTAGGGAGAGTTGAACCATTCCTGGAACCACTCATTCTGCGGTTTTTCCATTTCAACAATGCGATTTTCCAAGCTGTTTTCAGTTGCGGCCAAAGATAGAAAGCACTTAAAAAGAATTCCTACTTTTGCACAGCACCCTTTATTTTAACTTTTAATTCTACAAAACACTGACACTAAACTATGCGCATCTACCTTGATAACGCCGCTACCACCCCACTTCGGCCCGAGGTCATTGAAGCAATGACCCGGAGCATGAAGGAACACTTTGGCAACCCATCTTCCATTCATGCTGACGGACGCACAGTGAGGGCTGCCATTGAAGAAGCCCGCAAAACCGTTGCAAAGCACCTGAATGCTTCCATTGGTGAAATTTTCTTCACCTCCGGCGGCACGGAAAGTAATAACATGGCCATCAAATGTTCGGTACGTGACCTGGGTGTCCGGCGAATCATCAGCTCTCCCATCGAGCACCATTGCGTTTTACACTCATTGGAGAGCGTTGAAAAACAAGGCGTAACCATTGAAATGCTCCGGGTTGACGAACGTGGAAGGGTCGACTACGATCAACTGGAGACGTTGCTACAGGACACCGGCGCAGGGAAAACCCTTGTCAGCCTGATGCATGCCAACAACGAAATCGGCACGTTGAGCGACATGGAGCGCATATCCCAGCTTTGCCATACCTACGGGGCATTTTATCACTCCGATACGGTTCAGACGATGGGGCATTTTCCCATTGATGTTTCAAAAACCAAAATTCACTTCATTTCCGGCGGCGCCCATAAATTTCATGGCCCAAAAGGTTGCGGTTTTATCTACATCAACGGCGATACGAAGCTGAAACCCATGATTGACGGCGGCTCGCAGGAAAGAAACATGCGGGGCGGCACTGAAAATATCTACGGCATCACCGGCCTTGCGAAAGCTTTTGACCTGGCTTGTGAAAACATGGAAACCTATCGCAGCCACATTGAAGATCTGCGGAGTTATTTCATGGAGCAACTTCGTGAAAACTTTGAAGGCATTGAATTCAACGGCGATTACGACGGCAGCTACCTCTACACCGTTCTGAGCGTATCTTTCCCGCCTTCACCGAAATCGGACCTGTTGCTACTGCAACTTGACATTGCCGGCATCAGTGCATCGGGAGGGAGTGCCTGCAGCTCAGGTGCGGAAGCCGGGTCGCACGTATTGTCAGGAACCGGCTCCGACCCTGACCGGAAAACGATTCGCTTTTCGTTTTCACACTACAATACCAAAGAGGAAATCGATCAGGTCATTGATAAATTGAAAAACATCATTGAGGTAAAAAAAATGGCAGTGGTCGCTGACTGATGTTAAGTCTAAGAGCCTCATTTCATGAAAGCTGCTGTTGGATTTTTTAAGTCCGGCAGCAGCTTTTTTTGTTGTCTGAAAAGCTGAAGGCTGAATAGCTAAAAGCTTCTGTATCCTTCGGACTTTCATCAAAAAAACTTCCTATACCAACAAAGCACTTACTTTAACCTCAACCTGATTCCTTCCGTTTCAAAGCCACTTTTTAGAAAGTAAAACAACTTTTTCCGGGAATTTGACGTAACTTTTTTGTTATAAAATGTATCTATTAATGCAATTAATTATTAATTTGGTAGTTCAATGTAAATTACTTTATAAATTCTGTAAAATGTTGTGCAATAAAATTAAATGCAACCCGTATTGACGGTAAGCGCAAAGTCAGCTGGTTGCTAAGGTCATTAACATCCAAAACTATTTTTCAAATGAAAATCTATCTGACTCCTCATTCACGGATGCCAATCTTTGCACAGCCATCCAACCTCTCCGGACATTTCCGTCTACAGCAAATTGACCAGATCCTTTACCACGGAACTTCTTCTCGTACTACTATTCCTTACATGCTTGAAAGGTCTTTCAACGCACTGACCTTGCCTGAAATCCCAGAACATTAGCAACGGCTTTAATCATTTTTTCAACCCTATTATTCAACAAGCCAAAATGATTTCTCAAAAAATAAAGGCCTGCGCAATGATGTACTTGCTCCTGTTGAGTCCTTTTCACAGGGAAGGTACTACATTCCCGTTCCCTTCGATTGGTGAAATTTCCGGGTTTACCTACCCGTCTTTTTTCAATTTTTGGATAAACTGGTTTGGCGGCCATGTCTTCCTGCAAGTCTTTTCCTGGTCCGAATGGTGGAACTCTTGGGGCGTTTACATTGCCTTTGCTGCTGTCCTGATTATCTCAGGACACATGTTTTACAAAAACCTGCTCCAGCGAAAACTGGCAGAACAGGAGGCGCTCCGGCTAAAGGAGTTGGACCGGATGAAGTCAGAGTTGTACGCTAACGTTACGCACGAATTCCGCACCCCGCTCATGCTGATTTTAGGACAAATTGACCAATTCATGAAAGAATTTGATAGTCGCAGTAATCCTGAACAAACCAAGAAGCTGGTATCTATGAAAAACAACAGCCATCGCCTGCTGCAGCTTGTCAATCAAATTCTGGACCTTCGAAAACTGGAAGGAGGCGACATGAATTTCAACTGGAAACACGGTGACATTATCATGCTCCTGGGTTTTATTGCCGACAGCTTCCAGTCAATGGCAAAGGCACAAAAAATAAGCCTGCTGTTCGAGAGTAAAATACCCAGTCTGAATATGGATTACGACAGTGACAAGATTTTCAAAATCACTACTAACCTGCTGTCAAATGCATTGAAGTTTACGCCATCCGGTGGGAAGATTGTTTTTTTCGTGCAGGTAATCGACAATCAACTCGAAGTTCAGGTAAAAGATAGCGGCAGCGGTATTTCACCGGAAGATTTACCCCATGTTTTTAACCGGTTTTACCAGTCCAAATCCAAATTCAACACATCCGGAACCGGAATTGGGCTGACGTTGGTAAAAGAGTTGGCAGAACTCCTGGAAGGAAGTATCAGCGTGCAAAGCGTACTGCATGTCGGGACTTCGTTCACATTGAGACTTCCCATAAAAAAGAAATTCGAGAAAAGCCTGCCGCCTCATACGAATCAATACAAGCAAGATTTTCTTGATGAATTGGATGCACTACTGCCAGCTGATCAGACTCATCAACATCCAGATGACAAGGAGGAAACTCAGTCCTATGTGAATACTAAAAAACCTCTGCTGTTATTAGTTGAAGACAATCCGGAAGTAGCCCGTTTCATAGGTTCGCTGCTGCAAGACCAGTACTACGTGATGTTCGCAAAAGATGGGGAAGCCGGAATTCAGCAGGCCATCGAGCTGATTCCAGACCTTATCATTTCGGATGTGATGATGCCGGTAAAAAGCGGATTTGATCTGCTGAGCACACTAAAAAGCGACATTCGAACGAGTCATATCCCCATCATTTTGCTGACAGCAAGAACTGAAGCAGAGAGCAAGCTGGAAGGGTTGCGCCGGGGTGCTGACGCCTATCTGGCCAAGCCATTTCAGGAAGATGAACTATTGCTGCAGGTCCAGCGTCTGTTAACACTCCGAAAGATTTTACAAAAGCGGTATGCGATGATATCGGTTTCCGATAAAAAGTCAACATCGAATTTAACCTCGCACGTAATCGAAGAATTTGACCTGCCCACTGAAGACCGGTTTTTAAAAGAGGTCATGGACGAAATCAAGGCAAATATTTCCGATCCTGACTTTGGGCCATCTAAACTTTGCCAAAGCCTGGCGATGTCATCTTCGCAACTACACCGAAAACTGACAGCCATTACAGATAAAACTCCCGTCCAGCTTATCCGGTACGTTCGGCTCTCCCAGGCTAAATTATTGCTCAAACAGCCGGGGTTGAGTATTTCAGATGTCGCCTACGATTCGGGTTTCAAAGATCCGGCTTACTTTTCCCGCATTTTTTCAAAGCAGTACGGTGTCAGTCCTTCTGAATTCAAGGAGTACCAGGTTTAATCAAGCAACAAGTTTTAGAGTACAATTTGATGTCATCCCGTTAAAGGTAAACCAGGTAGAAGGCCTATCTATTGGATCAAATCAAATTCAGTAGACCGGTTTTTAGTAAAAAACCCAAGAGTTTAGCTTTCCGTCGAAATGTGTAAGGATTACGTTTCAGCAACATGTGTTAGACAGCATTGGACTTTTACACTACAGCGGCTGGCAATCTTTGCTAAAAAAATCCAAATCCTTGGATTTTTTTAGCAAAGACCAAATTCAATAAAACTTAAACAACTGACTATCAACTAATTAGAAAGTGACGAAAATGTCCAAGTCTTTGGAAGATATGTCCTATACATGCAACGATGATAAACTGCATATTTGTAGTGTTAAAAAAAATATCACTCACAAATTTGATTTTTAGACGTAACTAAGTTTTGAAAAAGAGAATAAAGTATAAATCTGACTTACGATCGTTTAAGGTTCAAATTATCAAAAACCCCCTGTTCTGAATGAAAACAATCTTTACCCAATCTATTGCAGCAATTTGCTTACTCTTTATTAGTTACAGCATCAAGGCTCAGGACGAGCCCGTGTTGACCTTGGTTACTTCGCTGAATCCAGGCAATGCGACCCATTTGATCTTCCAGCCATCAGGCGATCTGGATATTAGCTACTGGAGCAAAGACCTTATTGAAATCCAGATTTACATCGACGACAAACACTTCAACCGCCAACAACTGAAAGCACTTGTGCCCATCGGGTTTTACAAAATCGAATCGGAGTTGGAAGGAACTACCCTAAGGGTTTTTATGCCTAATCAGGGAAGGGAAGTGACCATCAATGGAAAAACCACTAATAACAGCCTGAAATTCCGGATGAAGATGCCTCATAATATCATTCTTGAGTACGCCAAAACCGTAATTAATACCGATAGTAAAACCTTTTGAAAACAACCCTTTCATAAGAGGAGGTTTGCTTAAATAAAACGACAACCTCCTCTATTGAAAGTTTCTCTGAAAAACTCCAGGTAAACCACTTTCGTAAACCCTTTAATATTTGTCCCAAATGGAAACAACAATAAATAAATACGGTATGGTCGTACTCGGATGCATCATATTTCTCCTCTCCTGTGAAACTGAATTGTTTGAAATATCCAATAGTCCTGACAGCAAACCTAATACTCTGATACAATCCGTTCAGACAGGCCCTGATCTACAGAAGAGCTATGACTTCTTCGATTTTCAGGTAAATGTGACAGACTGCGGAAGATCCGGAAAAACATTGGAAGCTTTCATGCCTTCTCTGGACGGCTACTTCATTAACTGGATGACCGACGGTGAGTACGCCGGCTCCAAGGCACAACTGCTTTGTGTTTTGGCCAATAAAGTTGAGGTTTTGGTCACCAGAAGATCTGACGGACTCAGCCGCTCCAAAACGATCAATATCTACGAAGGGCCGGATGGTTTTGACTTCGACCTGCTTTGGATACCTTGTTTCGCCGGTGGTTTTTCCCTTGAGGTTAGCGCAGAACCAAACGAGCTGGGTTATGCTTACCTCTGGGAGGTTGACGGCATGCACGCAGGACATAAAAAGTCAATTCAATGCGCTTGCGGTACACTTGCAAAAGTTCGGGTTACACGCCTTGCCGACGGCGCTATCAAAACCAAAACATCGAAGCTGACTCCCTGCGGGGAAGATGAATAAAACTTGCATACATTTTACAGTAAGTGGCAGCGTTTTGCTGCCGCTTATTTTCAAATGTGTTGCTTAACGCTGACTTTAAAAACTTTAACTTCTGAACCATATTTAGTTGAACCAAAATTCTTTCAAATGAAAACAGTAATCAATTTCCTCGCTGTTGTTGTAACGCTTACAACATTCACTTTCACCAATTCTATCGCTGCGACCACATCTTCTGAAATGAAAGTGGTATCAAATGCAGACTTTACCATAAAGGACGACGCATCCGCAACTGAAGAGTATTCGGCTGCCAGTATCGACGATCCAATCAAAAAGAAAAAGAAGAAAAAACGCAGGAATTCCTGGATGCCCGTCAGGTTATTTGAAAAAGGACAATGGGATGCCAACATCGCTTTCGGCACCGTACCTACCTATGTAATGGATAATGCCAAGATTCTGATGCCGCCCATACAGGCAGGTATGAATTACCGCATCTCCGAGCATTTCAGCATCGGTGCAATGGTCGGTCACTCCATTTCGGAAAGTCAACCAACAACTCTTTCGAATGATGTAAGTACGAGTCAAACAGGAATTCAGGCAAGTTGGACAAACAACACTACTTTCCTGGCAATCCGGCCGGGGATCCATATTACCAAGATCGAAAACTGGGATTTCTACGGTGGTTTTGCCATTGGAGCCAACTTCATCAACATTGATGGCAATTCTACCATCAGCGATGAAAGGCTTCAGGTCATTGAAAGCCATATGGGCATAACCAGGCATAATATAAATGCAACATTTTCCGGTTACACAGGCGTTCGACGGGTGGTTTCACCCCGATGGACGGTAACCGGCGAAGTTGGATCTGGCATTTCACTCGTCACACTGGGAACAAGCTTTAAAATCAGTAAAAGCAAAACCGACCCTAAAAATTAACGAGTCTTTTACTCAAGTCAGGTAAGAATTTATGATGTGAATAACTATCGAAACTCACAGGTATCTGATCTAAAAAATACCTTATCTATCATCATTAAAATTCTTACTCCATGAAAACGAGAAATTTTCTGATTCTGTTAATTGCATTTGCAATAACCTCCTGCGCTAAGGAGCAGCTCGAAGTTCAAAAGGCCCAAATGCCTGAGGAGCTTGTGCTGAAAATGAAAACACATACTGTAATTGATGTCAACAGTGTATCTGAATCTTCCGCACTTTACTCACGTCCTGACTTCAAATGTCTGGATGGGTCATGCGCTCAGGCTGTGTTGAAATTTAAGAACAAATTTCAACAAAAAGCAGATGAGACATGTGCAATAATCTGGGGAGAAGAGGCTTGTTGCATCGACGACCAGGAATCTTACGTGATTATTATCGTGAGACCAAAGCATCTGAATTGTTACAAAATGGATGAAACGTACCACTACGCATTCCTTAAAGAATAAGTTAAGCGTTACATCTTCATAGAGAGCGGGCTTGTGCAGGCGGTTTACGAATGATAGCCCCAAAGGCCGCCTGACGAGTCGCTCTCATTTCAATGATACTATACAAATTGTGAGTTAGTCTGCATTTATTTGCTCAATTGGCAGTTTTTTCATGGCTAAACAATATTTTTGGGTGCTGCATGTAAAATCTACATGACAGTTACACCAAATAAAATGACCTATGCCAAATACAAAAATTGCCGGTATCGGCTTCTACGTACCTGAACAGGTCGTCACCAATCACGATTTAATGCGCCACATGGATACCACAGATGAGTGGATTCAGGAGCGTAGTGGTATCGTTGAGCGCCGGTATGCCAAACGACACGAAGAAACTACTTCTACCATCGGCGCCAAAGCCGCCAGAATCGCCATCGAACGGGCAGGTATTTCCGAAGAAGATGTCGATTTCATCATCTTTGCCACACTCAGTCCGGATTACTTCTTCCCGGGTTGTGGCGTCCTGCTGCAACGTGAACTTGGGATTACGAAAACAGAAATCGGCGCACTCGACATCCGGAACCAATGCTCCGGATTTGTGTACGGCCTAAGCGTGGCCGATCAGTTCGTCCGGTCAGGCATGTATAAAAATGTGCTGCTGGTCGGCGCCGAAATTCACTCAATGGGACTGGACTACTCCACCCGTGGCCGAAACGTAACAGTGCTGTTCGGTGACGGGGCCGGGGCTGTCGTTTTACAACCCACCGATGAACCCGGCAAAGGTGTTCTCACTTCAAAACTCCACTCCGACGGCTCCTACGCAGAACAATTGGCATTCATCAACCCTGGCTGCCACAGCGGTTATCATGCCCGTAAGATGGAACAGGACATCGACTTCGGATATGATGAAGATGCGGAATTTGGCGGCCTTTTCCTGAGTAAAAAAATGTTTGATGATGGCATGATCTTCCCGAACATGGACGGTCAGCTGGTTTTCAAAACTGCAGTGACCAAGTTTCCGGAAGTCATCATGGAAGTGCTCGAAGACCAAGGCTTACAAACTTCGGATATCGACTTGCTTGTGCCCCACCAGGCCAACCTGCGCATCAGCCAGTTTGTACAACGCCGCTTGAAACTTTCAGACGACCAGGTCTGGAACAATATTCAACGTTATGGAAATACCACCGCTGCGACAATTCCAATTGCGCTTTGCGAAGCATGGGAAGCAGGAAAAGTGAAGGATGGCGATCTGATTTGCCTTGCTGCTTTCGGAAGTGGCTTTACCTGGGGCGCATCGTTGATACGGTGGTGAACTTAACGGATTTTTTTTAACTAATAGGCTTTGCTGCCCGTTTCCAAAGGTCATAAATTTAGAATTAGCTGATTCGAAATTTGTTGACAACCAGCGAATTAAATCTAATTTTGAATACCCTGAAACAAGCAGCAAAGCCTTGTTTTTATTTCGATTTTTGTATTTGGGACTGTTTAACCCATTACAAAAAATACTGTTGGCATTCTTTTTGGAATTTGACTATTGTCAAAACAACTTTAGAAACCTCCTTCTACATTATCTCCCGTTAAATTTACTGACCTCGTTTTCCCGTGAACAAACAAGTGCCGCAACGATCCCGTTGTGAGCCCCCATTCTTGTTGTCCAAAATTAAGCAGTAGTCAATACTCACTTCTAAATTGTTTTGCCATGTTAGTAACGCTACTCTACCTATTTTGTATAACGAATCTGGTCAAAATACTAATGGAAAAAACAAACACTATCTACAAAGACATCCGCTTCTGGCTGGTTATCATTTCACTTTTTTTACTGATTTGGATGACCTTGCAAAGCTACCCGGCAGGATGAAAGAAAAAAAGAACGATGAACAAGCAGCTGAAAGCGTGAGTTGTTCATCGTTCACTTTTACCTACAGAATTTTCAAACTGAGATCGATACTATGAACCGAGTGCGTGAGTGCACCCACAGAAATGAAATCAACACCGGTTTGAGCTACTCTCCGAACGTTATGAATATTCACACCGCCTGACGCTTCTGATTCAAAACGCTTGTCAATGGTTGCAACTGCCTCCATCAGCAAAGGCAATTCAAAATTATCCAGCATAATCCGGTTCACTTTTCCGACTTCCAACACCTGATGCAATTCCACCAGGTTTTTCACTTCCACGGTTACGCCAAGCTTCAGTCCGTTTTTTTGCTGGTATTCCTCTACTTTTAAAATAGCTTCCCGTACGCCGCCGCATGCCTGGATGTGATTGTCCTTGATCATGAACCAATCCGACAGGCTTTCCCGGTAATTGTGACAGCCGCCAATTTGCACTGCCCATTTTTCAAGGAAGCGCATGAGGGGCGTTGTTTTCCGGGTGTCCAGTATTTTCACCGGCAAATCTTCCACCTCGAAAGCAAAATGATTGGCCAGTGTAGCGATTCCGCTCATGCGCTGCATAATGTTAAGTGTGACTCTTTCCGCACGCAGCAACGCCTGGGTATTGCATTCAACCTGAAAAGCCACATCTCCGTAGCTGGCGTGGTCGCCGTCTTCCATAAAAAATGCCATCTGGGCATTTTTATCAACCTTTTCAAAAACCCTCCTTGCCACCTCTAACCCGGCAAGAATTCCGGCATCTTTCACCAGCAGATTTGCCCGGCAGCGGGCTTCAGGATCAATGCATGCGAGAGAAGTGTGGTCGCCCTGAGGGGCATCTTCGAGCAAGGCAGCCTCGATAAATTCGTCTAATCGTGTCTCAATAGTAGAAATCATGGTGTATTGTTTTTTTTCGTTGAACTGCAAACCAATTTTCGCAGCTCAATCCTGAGTACGCAAGTTAAGGATGTTTCCCATGCGATAGCAAGTCCGGCAGCGGGCTTCATAGACATCTTTTTCACCTAAAACCACCGTCTGCTCATCCACAACGAGGCGGTAGGAGTGGGTGGCAAGGTTCCCGCAGTGCTGACAGATGGCATGCACTTTCGTGATATATTCGGCAACGGCGAGCAAATTCGGCATCGGGCCAAACGGCCGGCCTTTGTAATCCATGTCCAGTCCGGCAGCGATGACCCGTTTTCCCTGATGCGCCAGTTCCTGACAAACCTCGGGCAGGGCTGCATCAAAAAACTGGGCCTCATCAACACCGATGACGCTGTAGCCTTCGGACAGCTCAATCAATTTGCCGGAATTTTCGACTGGAATAGCGAGAATGGAATTAGCATCGTGGGAGACCACTTTGCTCTCATGGTAGCGGGTGTCTGTTATTGGTTTGAAGATTTCGACTTTCTGATTGGCGATTTTGGCCCGTTTCAGCCGCCGGATTAGTTCTTCCGTTTTTCCGGAGAACATCGAACCGCAGATGACCTCTATCCATCCGCTGCGTTGTCCTTTAAAATGTGGTTCGAGAAACATACGTTTGATAAAATCGTGATTTGGAGAATTGAGGCGTTTGTTTTCTGTAAAATCTATACTTTTACGCCGCCTGCAAATTTGGTGGGCGAAGGTACCGCTTACCTTCGTTTCAACCAAAAAATATAAGCAGGCGCCACTTCGCTGATTTTCAAATCATCAATTCACCCACCAAAATGGATTTACAAAAAGCTAAAATTCTGCTGGAAAAAATCAACGGGCTTCACAAAAGCATGAGTACTGACGCCAAGAATATCTCTTCAATTGAAAGAGATCTCATGCGCAGCTACATTCAGCAGTTGTACGAGATTTTCCTTGATTTGCCCGTATCTGCCATTGCGCCGGAAGCACCGCCGGTGGAGATCATCAAATCAACTCCCAAAATCACACTAAACAAGCCGGAGCCTGCACCCAAAGCTCCGGAACCTCCTGCCCGTGAAACCCCGCCGAAACCCGAACCCGTGGCCGCCCCACCTCAGGAGGAAGAAGAGAAGCCTGCTCCGGTCAAAGATGTGCCACCACCGCCACCCGTTGTCAAAGACCCTCCAGCGCCGGCTCCCACACCCCCACAGCCAAAACCTCAGCCTGCACCCAGGACTAACGTCAATGAAGAACTGGAAGAACTGTTCGCTTTCAGTTCAGCCAAAGAACTTTCTGAAAAACTGAGCGAACTGCCGATCACGGATATCAAAAAAGCGATGGGACTGAACGAGCGGATTTTCACCGTCAACGAACTTTTTGGCGGCAATCAATCCGCCTTTGATACGACTCTCACCGAACTGAATAAGTTCAGCAACTTTGAAGATGCTAAGAATTACCTGATTCAAAATGTGGCTGACAAGTACGAATGGGCTGCCCGGGAACGCAAAAGCAAGGCAAAAAACTTCATCAAACTGGTGAAGCGGAGGTATAACTAAAAGTGGTATCAGGCATTGGGTATTTTATTGATTTTCAGAAACTTAAAAAATACCCAATACCTGTTTTCAATATCAAAAAATATACGCTGCCCGAAAAGAGAGGAAAAAACCACGCAGAGAATTGCGGCCTGGGTCGTGTTTGTCTTTGTTGTATAGCAGATTAAACGACTTTGACCAACGCACGCCAAACCCCAGATGCTGGTTTGCAAAATAATCTACCCCTCCAGTGAAGCCGAAATCATTGGTATTAAAATTCTCGGTTAGGTCGTCATGCATCGATCCACTGGCATTGGCATCCAGCAGCCTGCCATACGAAACACCCGCACTTGCCTGCACTCGATAGTAGCCCTCCTCCTCATGTAACCAGTCTTTGAAAGAAAAAACAAATGGCACCTCGATATACTGAAGGTTAATCCTTATGTCGCCCAGCGGGCATTTACAATAGCTCCCCCGCTGTGAATATAATATTTCAAAAGACAGGTCCATGCGGTCCTGTAGCACCGCAATTGCCCGCAAGCCGCCTTGAATACCAAGTTTGTTATAACCGCCAATATCGTCACCGAGAATTTGCGCAGCGTTGAAACCGAAAACTGGCCCGGCCTTGAATCTGCGTTGCTGAGCTGATGATTGTTGAATAACAAAGAATAACAGAAGTAAGGTAATACAAGAGATGTGTATTCTTTTCCAAATCATTTTTTTAGATTTTGTTTGAAAACCGCCGGAAAAACGAAGATCAGACTGCGCTTGTTTCTTCCACGGCAAATTCAGAGCGAATTTTAACCAAATTTTCATCGATCCATTTTTTCGCCTGCGCTATCAAAACGGAAGAATCGTCAGAAAAGATGGGTTCACCGTAGCGAATCTTGACGAATGTCTTTTGCCTGCCAAATGTCCGCACGAAATGCGGCACAAATGTATCGTCGCCGATCCAGGCATCTTCTTCATTTTCATATTCGATCACCACCGGCACGACAGGAACGCCTATCGCAGCCGCCAACCTGAATGCACCGGGCTTGAAGCGCCGGGTGGTCGGCTCTATGTGAGTCGTTCCTTCCGGATAAACCAGCACGGAGTGGCCGTCTCTCAGAGTTTCTTCCATGGCATCAATGGTAGCAGCCCTGCTGTCTTTGCTGTCTCTTTTTACATACATGATGCCGGTGGCTTTGGCTGCAAAACCGATGACCGGCCATGAACCAACTTCCGCCTTAGCTACCGGGTAGGCTTCGATTTCTTTCAGCGCCACGATAGGGTCAAGGTAAGAACGGTGATTGCCAACGATGATGCAGGGTTCGGAACCGGGCAGGGGGCCGGTGCGCTCAATTTCCACGCCCAGCACGCTCAACGAACGCCGTGCCCAAAGGCGCCGCATCCGCAGCGCCAGTCGCATATCTTTCCCTCCCAGGAGAGCTTTGATTACGGCGGGAGTAACATGTGTGACCATTAAAATAAATACCAGAATACCTCTGGTCGTTGCCCTGAATTTGTTCATTTTGCTGCTTTTTTTAAAACACTCACTTCGTCAACGTTCACTTTCCTTCTTCAAAGCTTCAATCATCGAAAGGGGCACATCGTTCAGGTCGAGAATAATAAAACCGTCGAGCACATCGGAAAAATTAGGATCCACGTTGAAGCTAATGAAACGGGCATTTAGCTTCAGGTACTGCCTTACCAACACGGGAATCCGGATGTGAGCCGGTTCAATATCCTCAATCAGGCTGTCGAGTGCATGCAATTCTTCGCCGAGGTTATCCGCCAGCATTTCAATGTCCACTTTATCCACCTGAATTTTGAAGGGTTTGCGAGGCTTAAGATATTGGGCCAACTCGTGGTTGAAAAAATATTTTTTAATAAAAGCCACGATGACACCCCTCGAAATGTTTGAATAAAATTTACTGATGCTAACGGGGCCGTAAAGGTAATTGTACTGTGGATTTTTTAGCAAAAAATACAAAATGCCCTTCCAGAGCAGGAAAAGCGGCAGTCGTTTTCGCTGGTAATCAGGAATGATGTAAGACCGGCCCAACTCCACTGAATTTCGCATGGTTGGATAAAAACCTTCACTGATTTTGAACAGACTGCTGATGTAAAAACCGTTTGCGCCGTAGCGTTCGAAAATCTCACCGCCCACGCCCATGCGGTATCCGCCTGCCACTCGTTTCGCCTCACGATCCCAGAGGATGAGTTGATGATAGTAGAGGTCGTACTCATCCAGGTCACGGGGTTTGCCGGTGCCCTCGCCTACGGTGCGGAAGGTAACCTCCCGCAGGCGCCCGATTTCCTGGAGAGTGTTGGGGATGTCTTTGGCTTCCACGACGTAAATATCGAATTCGCCTTGCGAAGCGATTAGACAATCGTATTTCAAACGGCTGATTTCATCCACAACCAATTGATTATCAACCGGCTCAGCTACGGGCTCCTGCTCTTCTGCCTTTTGAAAAAAGCGACGCAGAAAAAAGGGCTTCACCTCCAGCCCGGAGCCCAGTGAATAAATCCTCGATTGAATGAACCGCCGGAAGTCTTTTGACTTGCCGATTTTTTGCTGGTCCTCCACGGAGATGGCATTGCCGCTGCGAACGATTACTTTGTAGGGTTCTTTCCGGTTTCGCTGTATGAGCCGGGTGCTGAGTGCGGGCCGGATGAAATCAGGAAACGGGGTTTTTAGACGGACCGGAACAACCGGAATCTCTGCCTTCATCACTGCCCGCATGAGCTGATTGAGAAACTGATCACGAACGATTGTATCAAGCGAGCGATCGGTAAAATGCAGGATCAGGCACAGCGAATATCCCTCCGTTTTTGCCCTGGACAGGCTTTTGAAAATAGCTCTGACGTAGTCTTCCCATTGCAGCAGCGAATAGTCGAGCGAGAGAAAATATTCGCTAAAGTCAGGGTGTATTTTTGTTTTACGGGTGATGATTTTGAAAGGAACCTCCTGCCGGGAAAGTAATTCGATGAGCACCCATTCGTCCACATCGTCAAGCGCCTGGTTTACGATGAAAAGAGATGGAGTTTTGACGGATAAATTTTTCAGGTCGTAGTCATCCGCTTCCACCTGAATGTTTTTTTGCAAAAGAATTGCTTCCACCTGCGTTTTTTTCGAATGATCAGACATAGACTAGATTGAGGTAGGTTTTAATAAAACGAGCATCAACACAGCCCGGCATTTTGGCCAAAGTTAATTTCAATCGTTTGGATTAAAACTTAATTTAGCACCCACTAAAAATAGTTTAGATGAAAATTAATTACCCATTTACACTGGCTTTACTTTGCTTCGCCATCGTATGTACCGGCCAAAATAGCATTTTCGACGTGAATTTTGAATTTCAGGCCTACCCTACCGGTCTGATTCCCGGCCTTCGCCTTGAGAAAGGTTTTAACGAAAAAAATGCGGCCAGTATCCGCCTCGGCTACCAACTGATCGACCACCGTGACCTGGGAAAACACGACGACGAAACCGGTACCGGCTATGGTTTTACGCTGGGTTACAAACGTTTTCTAAAAGAAGGATTTAGAGGGCTGCACCTGGGTGTCCGCAATGATGTCTGGTCTAATAAAATAAATTGGGAACACAACAAATTTGCACCCATCGAACCAACAAGCGGAACGACAAAAATCATTGTCCTTCAACCTACCTTAGAGGCAGGCTGGACTTTCATTCCGGCAAAAAAATGCATCATCACCCCTACCCTTGCCTTCGGGTATGAAATAAATGTGAAAACTGAAGGAGAGCCAACCGGCGAAGGCGTCATTCTGCTCGCCGGGCTCAACCTCGGCTACCGTTTCTATCAATGATCGAACGGGCATGCGAATACTTTCCCGCACCGTTGTTCTGTTAGGCTTCGTCAGCCTATTCACCGACATGGCCAGCGAGATGCTGTACCCCATCATGCCGCTTTTTTTGAAAAGCATCGGCTTCTCGGTGGTAGGCATCGGCATTCTTGAAGGAATTGCGGAAGCGACTGCGGGGCTCAGCAAAGGATACTTTGGCAAATGGTCGGACCTGCGGGGTGCCAGGGTGCCGTTCGTGAGAGTGGGCTACCTGCTCAGTGCCCTTTCAAAACCAATGATGGCCATCTGGACAGCGCCGCTTTGGGTACTGTTCGCCCGCACCACCGATCGCCTGGGTAAGGGCATTCGCACCGGAGCGAGGGATGCAATGCTCTCCGGAGAGGCCAATCCGGACACAAAGGCAAGGGTTTTCGGGTTTCACCGGGGCATGGACACGCTGGGTGCAGCCATCGGCCCCGGGTTGGCACTGCTATTTCTCTGGCAGTTCCCGGAAAATTACCGGGCATTGTTTCTCGTGGCTTTCATCCCCGGACTGGCAGCTGTGGCGTGTACTTTTTTATTAAAAGAAAAACCTGCTCCACAACCTGCCTCCACCGACAAACCTCCCGGCATTTTCTCCTTTTTAAAATACATCCCGGAAAGCAGCCAAAACTACCGTAAGTTGCTCGTCGGGCTACTCGCCTTTGCGCTCGTGAACAGCTCTGACCTGTTCCTGCTTTTACTTTTGAAAGAACGTGGCCTGAACGACACGACCCTCATCGGCATCTACATTTTTTACAACCTGGTGTATGCCCTTGCCGCCTACCCTGCCGGCAGCCTGGCCGATCGTTGGGGTTTGAAAAAGACTTTCATTTCCGGGTTGTTGTTGTTTGCCTTAGTGTACGGCGGCATGGCCGTGGCAGGCGATTGGTGGCAATTTGGGGCGTTGTTTTTCCTCTACGGCATTTATGCAGCCTTCACGGAAGGCATTTCTAAAGCATGGATCAGCAACGTCACCGAAGCAAAAGACGTAGCAACGGCCATTGGCACTTACGAAGGTTTTAGAAGCCTGGCTACGCTGCTGGCCAGTGCGCTTGCGGGCGCTATCTGGTACCAGTTGGGTCCGGCCGTTCTGTTTGGCGCCACGGCAGGAGTCGTGTTGTTGCTTGCAGTTTTTTGCTCAACATTGACTGATAGGATTGAGCCAACCGGGAGTGTTTGAAAAAAGCGGCACTTCACTTTATCCTTGCCATTATCGTCTCCCCGTCGATGACGGTTTCGCCCATCTTCACCAGTGGCTCAATATTTTCCGGCAGGATCAATCCCACCTGACTTCCCATTTTTATCACACCGATCACCTCGCCGGCCTTCACTGTCTGTCCCGGCTCCATAAAATCTTCGATACGGCGAGCCAACAATCCGGATACCTGCACGACTTTGTATTTGATGCCGTCTTTCGTTTCAAACAACATATCGTTGCGTTCATTTTCGAGGCGCAGGCCAAAGCGATTGGTTTTGATAAGGGCGTTGTTGAATTTCCCTTCGGTGTAGAGGTTTTGTAAAAAACGCCCATCGGCTGGAGCCCTTTGATAATGCACATTCATCACATTCATCTCGATAGCGATGAGCCAGCCTTTTTCTCCGATATCCGAAGTCATCACCTGAACCACCCCGTTATCCTTTTCCCATTCGAGCTGAGCCACATCCCACTGCTCTACCGCCGCAATAACACCGTTGGCCGGGCTGATAAACGCTGTAGCATCAACAGGCGTAATCCGCTCCGGCTGCCGCAGGAACCAAAACCGGTAAAAAGCCAGCGCAATCAAAATAACTACAACCAGAGAGATCAGTATTTTTTTAAGCATACCTGGAACTTTTAAAGTATTCATAGAGTAAATGTTTTCGTCAAAAACAAAAGCAAGGTAGATTTGATCACCGGAAAACCCAGCCCTCAATCATTTTTTTTAAAAATTTCACGAAGCATTGGGAAAAATTAAAAAAGCTTCTAAATTTGCGCTCGCTTTTGACAAAAGGGTCAAAACAAAACAGGAAGGTGAGGTAGCTCAGTCGGTAGAGCAATGGACTGAAAATCCATGTGTCGGGGGTTCGATTCCCTCTCTCACCACAACAAAAATTCAAAAGCCCTTGTAATTCAATGAGTTACAAGGGCTTTTTTGTTGTAGTTGACATTATTGGGTGCTAAACAATTTCGACAACTCTTAAAAAATCCTCCTTCCTATCCCGGCCCAACGATCATCTTCATGTAGGAAAAGAAGAAACTTATTCCACCTTCATATTTCTTTCGGCCTCTTTAAAATTTGGGTCAAAATCTTTCAAGCGCACAATCATCGCCAGCATGACGTAGAAAACGATACTGGTGGGAAGAAGCGTGATTGCCTCCTGCGGATAGCTCGCAAGGGCCAGCAAAAAAACATTGATGGTGAACCCCAGGTACAGGGTTTTGATGGTGGGATCTTTCACCCGGAAGAAGTAATAAATCGAGGTTTTCATCGCCACAAACAGCAGTGACATGTAGAGCAACAGCCCGATCCAGCCCGTCTCCACAGCCAGCCGGACATACAAACTGTCGTGTGCAAAACTTGCCAGCCAGCTGTCGGGCGTGAAGCGTTTGCCCCAGTAGCCGGTACTACCCAACCCGGCACCCACCGGATGGGAGTGAATGAAGGGCTGTACTTTTTCCTGGTTTTTCATTCTGACATCAATGGTGTCGCTACTTTCCCCACGAAATGCAGACTGGATACGCCAAATGACGGCGCTATTGGTAGACTTCAGAACCATCACGCCACCCACCATAAAAAATAAGGCGCCGGCGAAGATGGTTTCTCTTTTAAAAGTGAGCACGAGGTAGAAAATGACACCCACCGGCAGCATGACAAAGGGCGTACGGGAACCTGCATATGCCATGCCCATCAGCATGGCGACGGCGGCAATGACGAGGGCCGCCCGCTTCCAGATTTTAAAAGGACCGGCGGCCAGCACCAGGCAAAACATGCTCATGTACCCCATCAGAATACCAAAAGTCGTCGGATCAGAAAAAAATGAAAATACCCTCATCCGGTCCCATTGAAAAATGAGCATGAAACGCTCCTCATCTGCATGAAGCCAGGTCATTTCAGCATTACTGAAGCCAATCCATTCCTGTTTTAGGGAATAAAGTGCAGAGATAAATCCGAGAAAAAGTACGACCTTAATCGCCGTCAAAATGCGTTTGTAACTGCTGAAGGCATAACAGGCGATAAAGTACATGGCCAGCAAAAGGGCAACCGTGCGAACGGTGTACACCCAGGCAATTTTTGATTCTGCCCAGGGATTCAAGACTTGCAGCAGGTTAAAATAAATCCAGGCAAATATGAAAATACTGATGGGGCTCCTGGCAAATTTGAAATTCCGCTCCCTGATCAGCCGGGCCAGCAGCCCGACCAGCATGAGCACCAGCAGACCATCCAGCGCTGTGCCAATGGGAGTAGCAGTGTATTTGGCCACCAGGCCCAGAAAAAAACCGGCAAACAACATGACGATGATCCCAAAAAACAAATCCACAAAACAGGCAGCCACAATTGGAATCGCAATCAAGGCTCCTACAGCCAGCATGGCCAGTTTCAGAGGCAGCATAGACAGCACGTAAGCCATCGCTACAGCTCCGGTCAGCAAAATAACATACCCCAGCGGGTTGTTCAGCTTCTGGAACAACACCTGGCGTAACAACCAGTCTTTTACGGATGAAATGTGTCGAGTTGAATTCATTTTCTCATAGTCAAATCCGCTTTCTTCTCTTTTCCGGCCTCGAAAGAATGGGAACCGGCTCCTTAACTAAGGCAGAAGCCTGGCTCCCGATTCCTAACCCATTCAAATAATTCTTTACATCCGCTCATACTTGAAAACCAGCAGATTAACGCATGATTCCGGATAATTTCAGAAAAATACTACTTTCAAAAAACAGCCTAACAACAGCATGGCACACATACCCAATGCCAGAATTTCCAGCACTTTCTCTTTCGGAGAAAGTTCGATGGAAGGTTGCTTGTTGCAATCTGAACCTGTTTTATCGCTCATGTCAGATTAATTTTTGGTGCTACGGCTTCTTGATCATCTTCATGATGATGGGAGGAATTAGGTCTTTCACAAAGTCCTTGGTCGATTGCAGCATATTGAATTTTTTCATTTTAGCATCCACTTCATCGCCTTTTCTGGCTTTGAACAGGGTGTTGTGATCTTCAAGCCCACTGTTGATTTCGGAGGCCGGGCGCCCATTTGTGTAGTAGTACAGCGCCAGGGATTTCCGGCTGCGATCCGGCGGACAAGTCAGCGGATTTGGCAGACCGTGATAGGAAAAATCAGTAGTCGTGAACAGTGCCATGGTGTTGAAACGGGGCGCCACCTTGCTCACGCAGCGGGTCATGTCACGATCCCACAATTCAAAATGGCCGCCGTATTCATCCTTCCAGTTTTTATTTAAATATACCAACACATTGAGGCGCCGGTCGAGGCCGGTTTGGCGGTGCTTGTTAAAATCGGCGTGAATTTTCAGGAACCCGCCCGGTTTGGTTTGGTGAAAACCGCCACCCTCAAAATACGGGTCAGGTGTCAGCGTCTCCTCGATGCTTGTCAATTCCTGCAGGAACATCAGGAATGGCTCGGAATTTAAAAAATGGACAAATGCCTTCGTCACCGGACCAAATCGGCGCTCACCACGGGAAGCCAGTTTTATTTCGTTGGGGTTGAAAAATTTGATATCACCCTTGCCGTCCAAATCCGGAAACTCCTCCAGAACCGCATCCAGCACTGCCGGGTTAAAAAATTCTTCGAAATGGATATTCGGAAAAGGGTCAGCAGATTTATATTTCTCTTTGTGCGCTTTGGCGACAGCCTGCAAATCCCGGTATTCGGGATTCAGGAAATCAAGCGTTTGAAAAACTGCTACACTGTCATTAATGCTGGCTGATGTCATAGATTCTGTTTTATTATGTTCTTAAATAGGGTTGTCCTAAAACTCCGGTCATCGGGAATAAACTTGGGTGGGCGTCAGATGTTTGTCAACCACGGCCCAGAATTCCTTCACCCGCTCCGTCCATGTGTTTGTTTTTGCCGTTGCGGATCGCTGATCAATCAATTCCTGGCTGTTCTCTCCAATGGCCCTGTCGATCAACTGAATAAACGCTTCGTCGTTGTCCGCCAGGTAGATATCCTTAGCAAAACTACGAATGTCATCTGAGAAGTTAGTGGATACCACAGGCTTTCCGGCGGCGAGGTATTCGTTGATTTTCAACGGGTAAATGCTGGCCGTGAGCTTGTTTTTCAAAAAAGGAATAATGGCCACATCAAAATGCTGCAAAAACGCCGGCAATTCTGAAATATGTTTACCGCCGGTCAGGATAATATTGGGCATTTGATCGAGGCCGTGTGCCTTGTAACAATCGCTGTTCAGCGGCCCCACGAGCACCAGTGTTTTGTCAGGGTGTTGCTCCGCAATCCGTTTGAAAAGCGGATAGTTGAGCCGATATTCGTTGAGGTTACCGGTAAAACCAATGATACGTCCGGTAACACCCTCCAGTTCTTTTGGCCTTTGCAGCGGCCCACTCAGCGCTTTTTCAAAAATTGAAATATCTACGGCATTGTGCAGCACGTAGGTGTTCGGATTCAGTTCCCTTTTCAGACGATGTAAATTTCTGGATGTCACGAATGCAATATCAGCATCCCTGATTGCCTGCTCCTCCACCCGTGCCCCGTGTTTGGCGGTGTAAGCCTCCTGTGTCATGTCGTCGATACACTGATAGATATTGAGTTTAGGTTTTAAATCTTTGGGTAAAACACCGGCGTAGTAGGGGTTGAAACAATTCAGGTAAATGTAGTTTTTCAACTTATAATCCTTCACCACCTGACGTATTGCATTGATAATGATTCGGTTATTAAACTCGTACAGGCGATCATACATCTTGCCGGGCGACATCCAGTTGATGGGGAGGGTCAGTGGTGGATGCACCGCTACCACTTCCGGCAACTCAGGAATCGTTTCGTAGCGCATGCGGTTGGCGAGCATATCCCGGCGGCGAGTTTTCACCATCGGGTCATTCCAGCCTCCGAGGAAATCCTTGACCGTATACGGATGATTGATGTAAAATACCCGGTTGTTTTTTACGAACTCCCTCGTAAACGACAGAGAAACAGACGAGTAGGCATTGTCCCAGGGGAACAAGGTAAAGTAGATAATATCGAGGTCGTTGTGCATTTTATTAAGTCGTTTCTCGGGAGGTGCTTTGAACAGGTTATATCTTGAAGCTTATTTTTCCAACAATAAAAACTCTTTGGTTACCAGAAAATCAAGTGGAAAAACTCGCAGATTCAAGTTTTTGAGCCCCGGAATGTTGTTGATGAATGAATGGCTTTTGCGGAAAACGGGTTTCAGTCCGCTGCCTTCGATCACTTTCATGAGTTTTTCATGGGTCAGATGATTCAGGCCCCGGTAAGCTTCCAGCAGATCGCTTTCTTCCTCACCCACGATGCGCCGGTTGTTTTTTTCTATCAGTTTCAATAAAATACCCTGCGGCAAAAACTGGCACCACGGAATCCCAATTACATGCTGAACGTGCGAGGCGTAAGGACTTTTCCACGGCGGATACGTAACAAAAACAAATCCGCCTGGGGCCAGCGAAGAACTGAGCATTTTGAATATTTCCGTTAAAATGGGAAACTGAATATGCTCGGCCACGTCGTTCAGCACAATGAAATCGAACTGCTCTTCAAGGGGCTCTTCAAGGATATTTCTTATTTCAAATTTCACATTTTTCACGCCATGCCTCACTTTCAGCTCATTGGCAATAGAGATGTGATGGCGATCAATATCGACAGCGAGCACCTGGCAATCCCAATGAGTAGCGTACCAAAGGCTCATACCGCCCATCCCAGATCCGAAATCCAACACTTTTTTTCCGTTCAGGTCAAATTTCTCCCGGATCAACTTTTTATCCACGTGGAGATGGCTTGCATTTTCATCCAGGAAATTCTGCTCGGCGTAAGCCAGCCCTTCCCGGTAAAGCTCCTGTGTCATGGTATTATTTTGCATGGAGTATTCAATCAATTTTCAACCGGCTGCATTTGCCGGGGTTTATAAATCAGGGGATCTAAATATTTCGAAACTTTTGGGGCCTGTCTCAGTCGTTTTCCGCCATCGTCGCATCCATATTTGCTTTATCCTGAAAACCGTTTAAGCCTTGTGAAAAAATCGTTTTATAAAATTCGATCATGTAGACAAACGGATTCAAGGCATTGACTTTCAGATTTTTATGCAAATACATTTGCATAGCCACAAAAGTCAGCGCATAAGCAAGAACGGTACCTGCCGCCGCTCCGTAAGCTCCGAACAGGCTGATAAAAACTACATTTAAAATGACTGTCAGCACCAAACTCGCCAAGGTGTAAACAAAATTCACTCTCGGCCTGCCGATTGAATCGAGCACTGTTCCAAACTGTACGGCATACGGCATAAAAAGCCCAAACAAAATCGTGATTCTCAGCACATTAGCGGCATCTTCATACCCTTGCCCGGCCACGATCAAAATGATCCACTCTGCAAAAATCATGACTCCCACAATGCATGGCAGCATGAACGCAAGAATAGCTCCGACTGCTTTTTCGTAAAGATCTTTAATCGCTCCATGCCCCTGCCCCACCCTGCGGGCGCTTTGCGGGAACAGCATGGTTGCCATACTCGCTGTGGGCACATCTGTCAGATTTGTCACCCGGATGGCGGCATCGTAAATTGCAACCGCAGCTTTACCGCCTCCCGGCAGCAAACCGAGCAGCAACTTATCCACGTTTTTATAAATTTGCGTGCAAAAATTAGTGCCAAAAACGAAGATGCCGAAGCGAAAAAGCCGGTTTACCCAGTCCCAGTCTATCCGCCTGCTAAACCTTGCAAAACGCCGGGCGAACATCCACGAAACGATAGAAGCCCCTATTGCCGCCACGATCTGGACCATGGCCAGCGCTGTCAGGGTTATTTCATTTTTAGTCAAAAACATTCCGACTATAAATGCAAATAACACGCCGCCTTTTACCAGGTTCCCCCAGAATATTCCTTTGAAATCGAGGTTAGCCTGCTGAATGTAATTACACTGAAAAAACGGTATGAGCGCCACCGTTGTCAGACAGTATATCCGAAGCAATGCCGCCAGATCGGGCGCATCGAACAACTTGCCGGCCAAAGGCGAAAGCCCCAGCAACAGCAAAACGATCAGCGTTGTCAAAATCCCGTTCAGAACAAATGAAGCTGTGGTTATTCGCCCCGCTTCCTCACCGTCTCTTGTGGCGAGGTATTTTACCAACGCATTCTGCAGTAACCCGATTCGCCCCACTTCCAAAATAGAGGTGATGGACAAAAACAACACCCAAACTCCAAACGTCTCCTTCGGCAGAAGCCGGAACAACAACATCGCTCCGCCAAAGCCAAACAAAAGGGCAGTGCCCTTTTCCGATAAAGTATAGAATCCTGACCGAAGCCAGTAGGAGTTTTTCAAAAGTTCTGTGTTTATGAGATTAAAGAACCCGTGTGTTTAAGGCCGTCGGTTCCAGGCATTTCAGCCCTGTTTCAAAACCTTCCTACCCGGCGAGCCTCAAATATTCTTCAGGTCAACTTTATTTAAAATACTACCGAACATTTTACCATTCATGTTCTGTAAAAATGCAATCGTTTCTTTATCAGCGCTGCCAACCGGTTTTTGGCTTGAAAAGATGGCAATCAATTTCTCCGTATAAGGCAGTAATTCCCGGGCATCCGAATATTTATTCATTGCCGCCGCTTCCAGAAAAACGAAGTCGTATTGCTGTTTGTATTTGTCAATTATTTTCTGGAAATCCTTGCCAGCGAGAATCTCTGACGGGCTTTGGCTGCCGCCCTTGTTGCCGAGAATGGTGATATTTTTAAGGTTGTCATCCTGCTTGAAAGCACTTGCCGCCGGTTGGCTGGCCGCTGGCCGGAATTTATCTAAAAAACCCGCCGAAGTGGCGCCTGTCTCAATTTCGAAAGCCTGCTTATTTTTAAAACCTGAGAGGGTATTATTTTTAAAATTAGTATCGATAACCAAAATCCTTTTGCCATTCAAACTGAGCGCATAGGCCAGTAACAATGTTAGAAAAGATTTGCCTTCCTGTTCCTTGGAGCTAACAAACAGAAAACATTTGGCGCCGGAAGTTTCGATACTCGTTCGAAGTTTCCGAATGTTTTCTTTGAAAATCTCAAGCTCAGCATCACTTGTAGCCTGTGAAAAAAGACGTTGTAGATTGATACTGCGCCCTTTCACCTCATTCACATAGCCCAGCAACGGCAGGTTTATGGTACGCTTAAACTGGGCCGGCGATTGCAAACTTGAATCGATGAACGCCAGCAAAAAAAGTACGATACTCGCCAGCGAGCCACTCGCAATACCAGCAAACGCAGCGAAAACTGCCCGGTGCTTGGACTCCGGCTCGTCAGGCATCAGCGCCGGCTCGATTACGGTGAGCGGGTTTTCAGATCCGTCAACATAAAGCTTGGCATCGTCATATTCTGACCTGACCCGCTGATATTCTTTTTCCACCCGGCTTTTTTCAGCTTCCAGGCTGGCAAGCTCATTATCATTCAGCAACAATTGATCGGCTTTTGCCTGTTGCTTAATCACTTCCTTCTGGTAAGATGCAAAGGCTGCCTCGGCCAACTCAAGGTCAAGTTGTTTTTCAAGGCTCTCCTTGATCCAGTCTCTCACCTGTTTGTCAATGTTTTCCTTAGCCTTGCCGCTTACGGCTGAGACTGAATTAGCAATATATTTTGAGCGCTCCGCTCTGAGTGCTTCGATTTTTAAATTGATGGCGTCGGTACTTTTGCCGGCGCTCAAATTCTCAACGTATTGATCCTGAAGTGCTTTGATGCGGCGGTCTATAGACTCATATTCTTCACTGAAGTGAATATTCGAGGCCATGTAATCCCCAAGTTCCTTGTTATATTTGAGAATCTCGTTGTTGAGAATTTTGATTTGTCCTTTGAGAGCGGGGATGCGTTGCCGCTGCTCTTCGAGCTTTAACTCAAGCTCCCTGATGTGTCCAACAATTGATTCCCGTTGTTTTGACACATCAACAAGCTGGTGAGAATTTTTGTACTGGTTGATCTCTTCAATGAGCGAGTCAAGTTCCTGCCTACGGCTGCGAAGTTGCTCGGTTTGAAATTTCAGCACCTGATCTTCCTTGGCTGAAAGATCGTTTTCGTGAAGGGCAAAAAATTCATCCAGAAATGTATTGATCACAAAATATGAGAGCTCAGGTTTTTCCGATTCAAACTCTACGCTCAGGTAATCGGTCTCCCCGATCCGTTTGATATCCAGCTTTTTGAGCAATTTTTCATAATCATAATCATAAGCCTCTGCCAGCTTGCCGCCTGGGATTTCAAGCTGCGGTTTTTTATTCAAAACAGAATCGGTGAGATTGGCTTTGAGCCTCATGACAAGACTGCTCAATTCGCTTTCAGAGATGCCTAGTTCCTTGCCATCAGGCTTCCTGAAAGGTTCTTCTTTCAGGTCAGCTGCCTGAAGGTCATGCAGCAATAGTTTGTCGGTCAGCGGTTTAATGCTGCTTCTCGACCTCATTTTTTCAATCAGGCCGTTAAAGCTGCTTTCAATCTGAAATTTTTGAATGAAAGGATTGTCCTTTTGGAGACTGACGCCTTTGTAGTCGATGATGCCGGTTGAAATAACCGCCTTCGCCTTGTAAACATCAGGAAGGCTACCAATGAAGAACCAGGTGGCAATAGCAGAAAGGAGGACAACGGAAAACAAAAGCCATTTTCGTCTCAGTAGTATGTTGATAAGATACCCAAAGTCCATTGTGATGTAAGTTTTCTCATTAAAATGCGGGGGACTCTCAATTATCTGGAAAAAATGTTCAGTAGCAGGCTAAGGTTTTATTTTGCCAGGGAACAAGCCATCGGAAATGCTGAGTTGGAAATTAATCGGTCGGTAGTTACTCTCTAAAAAACGCTTAAATGCTTTGCAAAGGTAAGCAAAAATGTAATGCGGGGAAAGGTTTTTCTATCTTGTGAACAAAATTTGCTTACTCCTCAACCTTGTTGTTTACGTTGTGTCATCTGAGCGCCTCATGCTTTAAAATGAAATAGCGTAGCACGAAAAACTCAATCTTAATCATGGCTTTTAAATTCAGAATTTGCCAAAACGACACCACCTCGGTACTAAGGAAACTTTTTGACGCTACTCCCATGCGAATCCCGGAGGCCAGTGTCCAACCGTTACTCGTAATCGCTGAAAAAAACGGCAAAACCGATAAACGAGGAGATCTGCGGCACTTGCTTTCCGATGACTCGGTTTTAACGATAGAACTGAAAGAGGATATCGTCTCCAATGTAAACCTTGAAAAAACCCGGTCTATGGACTGGGACTTTGGCGTGGATCTGCTCAGCGGTATTTTTCAGGGTTTCAACCTGCCCTCCGCTGCCATTTCCAGTAAAATGAACAACGCCCGTGAAATTTCACTTTCCTTCAGAAATGTTCGCCGCAGGCGAATTGATAAAAACGAACTAGGAAGCGCACTTCAAAACCGAAAGCTGAACCTGACACATCCTTCAGCCAAAATTTTTCTCGGCGACAATGCTCAAAATATGCTCCTTGTCACCGACGTCATCATTTCCAATGGGTTCGCTATCAACGTTTTAAAGACAAAAGACAATGGCGGCAACATTGAAATACCTGCCATCCAGGAAATTATTTCAGAAGCAAAGCTGGGCGTTAAAATCAAGGCCGATTCAAAAGACACCATTGAATTCGAAGGACCGGAATTTCTCACCTTCGCTTTTACATGTGTAAAACTGGAAGTCGATCAGGCCACCGGCGAACTGGGTGTCGGGACCACCGTCATCACCCGGAAATCAGCCTCCGGGAAAGGCGTCGAAAAAGTCGAAGTTCCGGAAACAATCGAACTGGACGACGACGAATTTGAACCAGGCCTGCTGGAATGGGATTAAACTGTTTTTTAAAGTAAAAAAAGCAGCAACCTCACGGATGCTGCTCAATAGACAGAGAATATTCTTTTAGCCGAAGCTAATAGACTTCTCTGTTCTCCCTCTCATTTATCTTGGGTTTTCCGGGGTCAAAGTGCCAAAGCACTGTTCGGATAACCCTTTTTTTTTACAATTTGGTAAAGCTGTTCAGATTCATTTTCCAGGCGCCGTTGCTGTCAAGCAGATACACAAAGTATTTTCCTGCGGCAAGGTTGCCGACAGCAATTTTCTGTTGTGTAGAACCTTTCTGGATAGAAGCTCTGTTGGTCAAAACCTGCTTGCCTGTTGCATCCACCACCTGTATGACTGCATCGGTTCTTTCACCTTCCCAGTAAATTTCAAGGTTGATGAACTCAACGGCCGGGTTAGGAAATATCCGGAAGCTGGTAAGGCCAAGTTCTTCCTCTACTGATGTTATGCCTTCATCGCTGCAATCACACATTCCGTTGCCTGAAAGGCCACCATATGCATCGCCACCAGCACCCAAGATAGTGATCGAGTTGCCGATATTAGCCATCTGGCTGTTAGGCGGCATGAACGGATCGGCGTCGTTATCGATGAGGTAAACCTTACCGGTGCAACCAAATGAGTTCTGGAAACTGAACAATGGAAGTTCAACACCTTGCTCATAGTCAGGAAAGGCAAGACCCTGCGAAACAGTCAGACCGAAAGAAATGTAGTCAAAGTCAGGCTGCTCGGAAGGAGAGTCGTTACGGGAGTTGGCATCCCAGTTCATTCCTGCCAGGCTGCTTTCAATATCAACCGGAAAGAACTTGTTGGTAGGCACCTTGATGGTAACCTGTCCGGTTCCCGTAATATTCTGTGGTGTTAAATAGGAAGTCGTTGGAACGACTGAAACGGTGTAACGCTGGGTTTCCTTGTTGTATGAAATCTTGAATTTAACCTGAGCGCTAAGTGAAAAAGAAAAGAACAGAAGCGCAAGCGCGCAGAAAGTGTTTAATTTGTTCATTGTTTAAGTTTTTATGTATCGCTAGTGTTTGGCTAATTGGCCATTAAAAAATAAGGGGACTTCTTTGAAACGAGGGGAAAACTTGTTGAAAAGGGAGATAACTTAAGGGAGGCCTCAAAATTACAAAACTCTCGGCTTCCATGCAAGTTCAACGTTCAGTCTTTTAATGTAGTGAAAAAACCGTGCCGTTTTCCCTCCTTTTTGCGCAGAAAAAAATCTTTATTTTTTTCTTTTTTTATAAAAAATCTGATCACAAAATTCAACTTAACTCACTCAGAATCAAGGTTTAGGAAATAGCATATGTATTTCCTAAACCTTTGATTCCAGTGGGTTGAAACTTCGCCTTAACCTCACCCTACGGAAGCTGTCCGGTGATGAAGAAGTTGATAGCAAAGTTTGTATTTGCAGGGTGCTGAAGGACGTTGAAGAAGATTAATTGATCTACGTCGTTGCCCAAACCCTGGTATTTCACAAAGCCATCCATGTTCGTGTCTCCCTGCTTGTAGCCTTGCGCAATATGGTTGAAGCTGGCGTTCACGTTTGCCGGATCAAGGAATACTTCGAAGAAGATGAAGTCCCGGTCTGCAAGACCTACTCCACTACCCTGGAAGATGATATACTTGTTACCGTCAGCGTTACCGCCCCAAATCACGTTGTAGTTGCCAGTTTTCTTCTGGGCATGCGTACCGTAAGCCACTCCCGTACCGGTCGTAAAGTCGACTGATGCCGGCGCCTGTTTATCTCTCGTCAGTGCCAGTGGTTCTGCACTCATCACTCCAAGGTGATTTCTGTGTCTGACCGCAACATGATAGCTGTCAAGTTTGGCCCTGAACACAACCGGGCTTACCCCGTCGAGATCAACAATGTCTCCATCCCGTTGCAGGAGTGCCGACCTTGTCAGCAACCTCACCGATGGGTCGTTTTTACTTCTCAGTTCAATAAACACCCAGTCGACGATGGCATTATTTCCGGTTACGTTGAACACATCTGGATTCACCGTTTCTCCTCCGCCGCCCATGTGGACGAATGGTTTCTGGCCATTCACCTGCAACGAGGCGTAAGGTTCCGTCAAAGGCAGCAATCCTTTTGACCGCAGGCTATCATGCATCATGCCTGCGCTCTGTACGAAAGGTCCTTGCAGGAAGGCTTTCATGTGAGCGAACACGAATGGGTCAGGATCCAGATAATCTGGTATTCCATCCAGGTCCGTATCGTCATTGGTCACATCACCGTCGCCGTCCGTATCTTCATCAATGGTGAGGATACCATCGTTGTCGTCATCCGGGTTGGTCGGATCAGATTCGCCCGGATCTACCTGGCCGTTTTTATTGGTATCTTCAAAACCGTCAGCCAGGCTATCGTTGTCGGAGTCCGTGTCGATCGGGCTTGTTTCGCCCGGATCAACCTGGCCGTTCTGGTTAGCGTCTTCAATGCCATCCAGGATTCCATCGCCATCCGTATCGACGTTCAGCGGATCACTGTCGACACCCGGATCATAGCTTCCGTCGCCACCGGTTTCTATGATGTCGGTAATACCGTCACCGTCACTATCGCTGTTCGGGTTGAATTTGTCAACATCATCGTCATCATTGACACCGTCTCCGTCGTCATCGTCATCGATGCTGTTTGGCAAACCGTCGCCGTCGAAATCACATGCTCCGGTAGTGTGCGAAGGCACACAGGCATCGTTGTCATCCGGATCGTAGAGCGGATCGTCCTGTGAAGCATTGGCAATGTATCCGTCACCGTCAGCATCTTCACCGACACAGGCAAGACTGTTCGGGTCAGGGTCACATGGGTTTTGCGGATCAGAACCTGCCGTAGTTTCATCAATATCCGAAATGCCATCAAGGTCCGTATCCGTGTGTGGATCACAATCATCGGCATCAAATGCATCCGGTACGCCATCGTTGTCGTCGTCAGTATCCTGATTGTTGGGAATACCGTCGCCATCGCAATCGCAAATACCAAATGTCGGGTTCGGATCGCACTTGTCGAGCGGATTGCTACCGTTCTGGCATTCTGTCAAATCAGAGATACCATCCTGATCGCTATCGCTCTGAGCATTGTAAGGATTGACATCGAGAGCATCTTCCACGCAGTCGTCGTCATCATCTGGATCAACGCTGTTCACAAGGCCGTCGCCGTCGAAATCGCATCCGCCAAAAGCTACATTTGGCACACACGGATTGTTATCGTCCGGATCATACAGTGGATTGCTCGGGTCAAGGTTTGCACTGAAACCATCGCCGTCTGCATCACCGTTGCCGCAGGCTGCCACATCCGGGTTCGGATCACAAGGATCGAGCGGATCGCTGCCATTGGTTGTTTCATCAATATCTGAAATTGTATCATTGTCGCTATCGCTGTCAGGGTTGCATGGGTCTTCATCGTCAGCATCTGCCACGCCGTCGTTGTCGTCGTCGTCGTCATCAACATTGAGGACTCCGTCATTGTCGCAATCACACTGGTCAGCGTCACTATTTGGATCACAGAAATCGAGCGGATCGGTTTGATTCGCACATTCGTCAGCATCCGTAATTCCATCGTTGTCAGAGTCGCTATTTGGATCAAACGGATCGACATCGTCCAAATCCGCTACACAATCTCCATCATCATCGTCGTCAACGTCATTTGTAAGGCCGTCACCGTCAAAATCACAGGAAGGCGAAGTATTGACCGGATCGCAGAAATCAAGCGGATCAGTGCCGTTGAGCGTCTCCGTCATATCGGAGATGCCATCACCGTCAGAGTCACTTTCAGGATCGCAAGGATCGATATCATCCGCATCCAGTACGCCGTCGTTGTCGTCGTCGTCATCCTGGCTATTGGCAATGCCATCCAGGTCAAGGTCACAAGCCGGGCTGCATACATCTGGTACGCATGGGTCAGCATCGTCCGGATCATACGTTGGATGCGTAGGATCGGAATCGGAATAGTAGCCGTCGCCATCCGCATCTACTGTGCCGCCACAGTCAGGTGTCGGGTTCGGATCGCAGAAGTCAAGCGGATCGCTGCCATTCGTTGTTTCATCGATATCAGAAATTCCATCACCATCTGTATCGCTTTCAGGATCGCATGGATCAATGTCGTCAACATCGGCAACACCATCGCCGTCGTCATCCGAGTCATTAGCATTTGCAGCGCCGTCGCCGTCGATATCGCAGGCAGGGCCGCAAAGCTCAGGGATACAAGGATTGGTATCATCCGGATCATAATTAGGATCATTAGAATCCAAATCCGAGAAGTATCCGTCGCCATCGTTGTCGATCGTACCACATCCGAAGATCGGTTGCGGATCACAGGGATCGAGCGGGTTGCTACCGTTGGTTGTTTCATCAATGTCGGAGTAGCCGTCGCCGTCTGAATCGCTGTTTGGATCAAACGGATCGTCATCGTCCACATCGTTGACACCGTCACCATCGTCGTCCGGATCCTGGCTGTTCGGAATGCCATCGTTGTCAAAGTCACAGGCACCTACGGTATGCTCCGGAACACATGGGTCGTTGTCGTCCGGATCCCATGTTGGATTGCTCGGATTTACATCGCCAAAGTAACCATCGCCATCTTCATCAACAGAGCCGGAACAAATTGCAGCTACCGGTTCAGGATCGCATGGATTGAGCGGATTGCTGCCGTTCTGGCACTCTTCGATATCCGTGAAGCCGTCGTCGTCCGAATCGCTGTTTGGATCAAACGGATCAACATCGTTGCCATCGTTGACGCAGTCATTATCATCGTCCGGATCAACGTCATTGGTCAGGCCATCGCCATCAAAGTCACAGAAACTCTGGGTGGCATTAGGATCGCAGGCATCCAGCGGATCGCTTTCACCCGGATCGAGGACGCCGTTTTTGTTGGCATCTTCCACGCCGTCGTTGATGCCGTCTTTGTCAGTGTCAGGGTCCAGTGGATTGGTTTCACCTGTATTCACCGTACCGTTCTTGTTTTTATCTTCAACACCGTCGAGGATTCCGTCGCCGTCTGTATCAGGATTTAGCGGATCCGTATCGATACCGACGTTGTAAGTACCGTCACCTTTGGTTTCAACGATATCGGTGATACCGTCGCTGTCACTGTCGCTGTTCGGGTTGTACGGATCAACGTCATCAACGTCTTTCACACCGTCGCCATCGTCGTCAGGATCCTGGTCATTGATGATGCCGTCCTGATCGAAATCACAGGTGCCCGCTGATACTTGCGGCACGCAAGGATCATTGTCATCCGGATCGAAATCAGGATGTGATTCCGGGAAGTTTCCGACGTAGCCGTCACCATCTTCGTCTGTAGGCACACAGGCGTTGCTGTCAACATTCGGATCACAGGCATTGAGCGGATCGGTGTTGCCGTTAGTCTCATCGATATCTGAAATACCATCGCCGTCGCTGTCGCTGTTCGGATTGAACGGATCGACATCCTGCGCATCCGGCACACCATCGTTATCGTCATCGAGGTCCACGTCATTTGACAATAAATCGTTGTCAAAATCGCAGGCCGGCAGCGTATTGTCCGGATCGCAATGATCGAGCGGATCGCTTTCACCCGGATCAAGCTGACCATTCTGATTTGCGTCTTCCTCACCATCAGACAAACCGTCTTCGTCAGTATCTGGATTTAACGGATTCGTTTCATTAAAATCCTGTTCGCCATCCTGGTCAGCATCTTCCACACCGTCAGGAATCAAATCTCCGTCCGTGTCAGGGTTGAGCGGATCCGTATCCACGCCGGCATTGTAAACGCCGTCGCCACCGGTTTCAATGACGTCCGTAAGTCCGTCGTTGTCGCTATCACTGTTTGGATCGAACGGATCAACGTCATCAACATCGGCCACGCCGTCATTATCGTCATCCGCATCCTCCGAGTTGATGATGCCGTCATCGTCAAAATCGCAGCTACCAGCTGTGAAATCAGGTACGCAGCCATCATTGTCATCCGGATCGAAAAGCGGATCATCGGATGGGAAGTTCGCTGCATATCCGTCATTGTCGTGGTCAACCGGCACACAGTTCGGTGCTGACGAATTAGGACTACAGGCATTCAGCGGATTCCAACCATTATTGGTTTCTTCAATATCGGAAATACCATCCGCATCACTATCGCTGTTAGGGTTGAATGGGTCGGCATCCACATCGTCTGCCACACCGTCTCCATCGTCGTCCTGATCGATGTTGTTCGGCGTACCGTCCCCATCGAAATCACAGCTTGCGAAAGTTGCATTCGGATCGCAGAGATCCAACGGATCACTTTCACCCGGATCAAGAATACCATTTTTATTGGCATCCTCTACCCCGTCATTCAGTCCGTCGTCGTCGCTGTCAGGATCGAGCGGATCGGTCTCACCGGCGTCCAGATTACCATTTTGATTTGCATCTTCGGTACCGTCCAGGATACCATCGTTATCTGTATCATCATCCAGCGGATTGGTATCAATGCCCGGATTGTATTGAGCATCGCCGCCAGTTTCGATGTTGTCTGCAATTCCATCAGCATCACTGTCGCTCATCGGATCGTAAGGATCGACGTCGTTGACATCTTTTACGCCATCATTGTCGTCATCTTTGTCAACACTGTTGATCAGTCCGTCACCATCAAAGTCGCACAATCCTGCAGTGTGGTCCGGAATACACGGGTTGTTGTCGTCAGGATCAAAGCTTGGATCGTCAGGTGTAAAGTTGGAATAGTAACCGTCACCATCTTCATCAACTCCGCTACAAGCAACGGTATTCACGTTCGGATCACAAGGATCGAGCGGATCGCTGTCAAATTCCGGATCGTACACGCCATCACCGCCGGTTTCATCATTATCTGAAATGCCGTCGTTATCAGAGTCACTGTTCGGATTGTACGGATCTACGTCATCCACATCGGCAACACCGTCATTATCATCGTCAAAATCCTGGGCGTTGATGATGCCATCGCCATCAAAATCACAGGTACCTGCGGTGTTATCTGGAACACAAGGGTTAAAGTCGTCAGGGTCAAAGGAAGGATGGTTTGGCGGGAAATCAGAGAAATACCCGTCACCATCGATATCCGTAGGAAGACATTCGCCTGGGAAGTTGGTGTAAGGATCACATTTGTCCCTCGGATCAGATTCGCCCTGGTTGACGACGCCGTTTCTATTGGCATCTTCCACACCATCCGGAATTCCGTCACCATCCGTATCAACTTTCCTCGGATTAGTTTCACCAACATCAAAGACGCCGTTTTTATTAGCATCTTCAACGCCATCCTTGATGCCATCGCCGTCCGTGTCAGGGTTGAGCGGGTGCGTGTCGATACCATTGTTGTACACGCCATCGCCGCCGGTTTCGACGTTGTCGGAAATACCGTCATTGTCGCTGTCAGAGTTCGGATTGTAAGGACCAACGTCGTGAATATCGAGTACACCGTCATTGTCGTCGTCGAGGTCATTCTGGTTCACAATGCCATCCCCGTCAAAATCACAGGTCGGAGCTGACACCAACGGCACACAGGCATTGTCGTCATTCGGATCGTAGAGCGGATCGTTTGGAGGAAGGTCAGCATAAAATCCGTCGTTATCATTGTCTGTGTAATCGCAGTATCCACTGGTCGCAAACGGGCTGCACGGGTCAAGCGGATCACTTTCTCCCGGATCAATTTTACCATTCCGGTTGATATCCTCTTCGCCGTCTGCCAGCAAATCGCCGTCCGTATTCGGGTTAACAGGATCGGTTTCACCAATGTCTACGTTACCATTTTTATTTTTATCCTCAATGCCATCCTTGATGCCGTCGCCGTCCGTATCATCATTGAGCGGGTTTGTGTCGATGCCAACGTTGTAAACGCCGTCGCCACCCGTTTCAATGATATCGGTAATACCATCAAAGTCGCTGTCAGAGTTCGGATTGTAAGGATTGACATCATCAACATCGAGTACGCCGTCATTGTCGTCGTCGAGGTCTTGGGAGTTGATGAGGCCATCGCCGTCAAAGTCGCAGAAAGGCAATGTTTTATTCGGGCTGCATTTGTCGAGCGGATCACTTTCACCCGGATCAAGAACGCAGTTCTTATTGGCATCTTCCACACCATCCTTGATTCCGTCGCCGTCTGTGTCAGCTTTCAACGGATCAGTTTCGCCAGGATCCAGGTCACCATTTTTATTTTTATCCTCGCAGCCGTCTTTCAGGCCGTCACCGTCTGTATCGTCGTTCAGCGGGTTTGTATCAATGCCAGGGTTGTAAACGCCGTCGCCGCCTGTCTCCACATTGTCGACAATTCCATCGCTGTCGCTATCCGAGTTAGGGTTGTATTTGCCAACATCATACAAGTCAGCCACACCGTCGTTGTCATCGTCAGGATCCTGAGCGTTGATGATACCATCCCCATCGAAATCGCAGGTACCGGCAGCAAAGCTTGGGATACAAGGGTTAGCATCATTCGGGTCATATTTTGGATGGCTGGGTGGATAATTGCCAAAAAACAAGTCTCCATCCAAATCCTTTTTAACACACGCAGACACGTTGACATTAGGGTCGCAGGCATTCAATGGATTGGTTCCATTGGTTGTTTCCTGCAAATCAGTAATGCCATCACCATCGCTGTCGCTATTCGGGTTGTAAGGGCCAACGTCGCTGGTATCCACCACACCGTCATTGTCGTCGTCCGGATCTTGCGAGTTAATGATACCATCGCCATCAAAATCACATTCTCCAAAAATAGCCTGCGGATCACACCGGTCGAGCGGATCGCTTTCTCCTGGGTCGATCTGGCCATTTTTATTAGCGTCTTCAACACCGTCTTTCAAGCCATCGCCATCCGTGTCTGCCTTCAATGGGTCGGTCTCGTTCGGATCTTTGTTGCCATCCTTATCGGTATCTTCCACACCGTCCTTGATGCCGTCGTTGTCGGTATCCGGGTTAAGCGGATTGGTATCAACACCTTGATTGTAGACGCCGTCACCGCCAGTTTCAATGATATCTGACAGGCCGTCGTTGTCGCTGTCTGAGTTCGGATTGTATGGATCAACATCGTTAACATCGTTCACGCCATCACCGTCATCATCGGGATCGGTGCTATTGGGCAGTCCATCGCTATCAAAATCACAGGCGCCAGCCATCATCGAAGGCACGCACGGATTGTCATCCAGCGGATCGTAAAGCGGATCATTTGGCGATAAGTCAGCGTAGTAACCATCGCCATCCGCATCCGTTGCTGTACAGGCAACGGAGTTAATGTCCGGATCGCAAGGATTCAGCGGGTCACTGTCAGTACCGGCATTGTAAACACCATCGTTACCTGTTTCATCATCATCACTGATGCCGTCACCATCGCTATCGCTGTCTTTGTTGAAATTAGCCACATCAAAACCGTCAGCCACCCCGTCATTATCGTCATCGGGATCCTGTGAATTGACGAGGCCGTCGCCGTCCCAATCACAATCAGGAGCGAAGGCATACGGATCACAATGATCCCTGGGGTCAGTTTCCCCGACATCTACCTGTCCGTTTTTATTAGCATCTTCCACCCCATCCTCAATTCCATCACCATCTGTATCAGGATTGTTAGGATCAGTTTCACCTGGATCCACTACCCCGTTGCCGTTGGTGTCTTCGATATGATTGAAAATACCATCCCCGTCAGCATCCTCGCATCCGGGCGCAAAACCATAATTGAGTGTATAAAAATAGGAAGGCAGCCCTGCACGGCCGATATCAATCACGCTAAGATCATTCCCGGGGTTAGTCCCTACTGAGTTGGGCAACTGGGCAAACGGATCGTCGTCGTTATCAATGAGGTGAACCTCGCCGCTACACGCCGAGGTTCGTTTTAACCTGAATAACATCGTCTCCTGCCCCGAGATATAATCAATCCCGTTATCGACCGTCAGGCCGATTGAAATGTAGTCGTGGTCAGGATTCTCAATCGGCGATTGAACGGTTGCGTTAGGCGACCATATCCCGTTTACGTTCGTAAAATTGGAATAGGTAAAATCCGCCGGAACGACCAACGTAATCTGCCCGGTACCCGTAATGGTATTGGTACTCGGGTTAATCGTTCCGTCCGGTCGTGCGTAAACGGCATACGTTACACCATCAGCAAGAACACCCACTCTGAGTTCCAGTTGTGCTTGCAGGCTGATCGTAAAAAAAGCCGACAGAACAACCGAAAGTAATACAGTTTTAGTTTTGTAGAGGATGCTGGATTTCATAGTTTTTAAAATTTTTCTTTCTGAGAGGAATTGCAATAAGTAGAAAATGCTATATGATTGATTTTCTTAGCCTTGTAAAAGATCACACAGAACAAACCGGACATTCGCCAATGTTTTTTAAAGCAACTGAGCGGCGGTGCCAGGTTAAAAAAAGACCAAAACCTAATAGCAGAAATACAGAGATGGGTAAGACCGGATAGCTTACGGCAGTACGCCGCAGCGGGTGCTGTAAAAGGGTGAAAAAGGTCATCTTTGTTTGTATAGTTTCTGCTTTAAGTCCTAAGGACTTTGAACGTGTAATTCCAAAGGGGGGAATATTTCACTTAAAACGAAGGGGGGAAATAAAACAACGAGGAGGGAGTTCCCACCAAAAGTTCAAATACCATACCAATTCAAATTCGCAATTGCCTGAAAAACTATTGGAAAGAAAAAAGATCAATAAATTACTGACTATCAGACTCTTAATAAAATCCTGCCAACTTATGAATTTTAGAGATTGTAAAGATAAACCCAACAATTCAACCTTCCCTGCCGGAAAAAAATGGGCACCTCCTGCCGGACGTACTCATGAGGCTCAGGAAATTCATCCCCAATGCCCTCGTACGCATCCAAAACGTTCAAGACCAGCGCCGGCTCTGTCATTTTGAAAACATGCCCGGACACTTGCTCTCCGCCATTTTCAATAAAAACAGCTCCGGGGTACTCACCAAGGTCAAACATCCGGCCAGTCATACTGCCCTCGCCTAAAAATGTAGCATGATCCCGCAGAAATCGGGCAACTTCATTCTGTGCGTCATTTTTAAGCGTTCCGTAAACGAAGAGATATGGGTTCATCATTGGCAGGTTTCTGAAGGAAGCTATCAGCTTTTCATAAAATCAGACACAAAAAAAGCCTCAGTGAATGCTCACCAAGGCTTCGTGATTCCGCCGGGGCTCGAACCCGGGACCCTTTGATTAAAAGTCAAATGCTCTACCGACTGAGCTACGGAATCTTATTTGTTTTTCGCTTTTCTTTCAAAGCGGGTGCAAAGATACAGACCAAAAAAATAAAACCAAGGATGATTGAAGATTTTTATAAAAAAATATGTAACTCCTTGATTAATACGCCATCCCGAACAGCAATTTAATCAAAAATGTTTTCAACAACTGTCGGTTTATTCAAAATTAACTGGCGGTCTTGCCTCGAAAACAGCTTCCACAAATCGATCATAACTCGAATAATCCTGCAGGACGACTGTTGTACCTTCCCGTTCCAATACCTCCACATCGCCCATTCTGCGTATCCCGATAAAATTCAGATTCATCCTGCGGGTCGTGTGTACGTCCCAGATGGCATCACCAACGTAAACCACCCTGCCGATAGTTCCGTGGTGGCTTTGCACCACACCGATGACCTGCTCAATGATCTCCTCCCTGGTCTCTTTTCCGTCAGCACCGCTCAGGAAAAGCTCGCCAGCGGGAATTTTAACATGATTCAGCTTGACGTGGGCTGGTCTTTGCCATCCGCCCGTAGCTATTCCGATCACAAAGCGTTCGTCCTGCCGAAGACTGTCAATGGTCAGCTTTGCATTGGGCACTTCCTGAAACTCTTCCGGTTTCACCACCCGGTTATACTCCAGCAGCCCAATGTAGTGCTGCTGAAAAACCGTCATTTCATCTTCCGTCGCCTCCCGTTCGAAGTGTTGGTGAATGACCGTTCTGAATATCGTGTGATCCGTTACGTGCGGATATTTTGCCCAGTCAATGGTTGGAAACATCTGCCCGTAAATTTCCTGATAAGCTTGCGCAAAGCACTGACTATCAATCTTGTTGGAGTAAACCAGCGTACCGTCAACATCGAAAATAACGAGCGTTTTTTCCATCATGCTTCCTTTTGGATGAGGCCTGCCACTGCCTCAACCCAGATTGGGCTGTCGTTCAGGCTGGGCACCAGTTGTACTTTTTCACCTCCCAATTCTTCAAACTCCTCCTGGTATTCTACCGAAATTTCAATCGTGGTTTCCAGGCAATCTGCCACGAAGGCAGGACAGAAAACCAGCAATTTTTTATCGCCGGCCTTGGCCCGCTTTTCAATAATTTCACTGGTGTAGGGCTGCGCCCAAACTTCCTTGCCGAGCCTCGACTGAAAACAGGTTGTGTACTGCCCTTCCTTCAGCCCCAGTTTTTTCACCAATGCAGCCGTCGTTGCGTGACATTGCGCCGAATAACAAAATTGATTCTTGATAGATAACGTCTGGCAACAATCCGCTGTTTTCAGGCAATGATTGCAGGTGTCAGCCTTTCGGAGGTGACGCTGCGGCAAGCCGTGATAGCTGAACAGCACATGGTCGTAATTTTCGATACCGAACGTCCGTCCGTTTTCAGCAAAAATTTCGATCATCGGCTCGTAGTCGTGATAGGAGTTAATCAGCTTGACGTCCGGAATGGTTTGTTTTTTCACCAAAATCCGCATCACCTCCTCGTGAACTGAACCCGTCGTAGCGCTGGCGTACTGCGGGAACAGCGGGAAAACCGTGATGTCCCTCACCTGTTTTGCCAGCAATTTGTCGATCGCCGATTCGATGGATGGATTTTGGTATCGCATCGCCAGTTCCACTTCGTACTCCTCGCCGAGCGATTCCCGGACACCCTCCGTTAATTTCTCACCGTAAACTTTCAAAGGGGAGCCCTCAGGCAGCCAGAGTTCTTTGTAAAGTTTGGTCGAGCTGCTGGTCCGAAATGGCAGGATGATCCCCCTGACCAGCAGGTTCCTGGCCAGCCATGGATAGTCAATCACACGGGCATCGAGTAAAAATTGCTTCAAATACCTGTAAACTGCCCCCCACTCCGGCGCATCGGGTGTACCTAAATTGACGAGCAGGACACCCTTTTTTCCAAATTTCGACATGTATTTCACTATAGTTTTGACAAGGCCAGGCGCTGACGTTTTTTAAAAAACAAGAAAACGTCAGCGCCGAAGCCTGCTATTTCACCACAAATTTTTCAGTAAAAACAATTTCCTTTTTTGAAAACACATTCAGCACATAGGTGCCTGATGGCAACTGGCTTACGTTGATGGCATTTCCGTTCAACCGGTTTTTTTCGTAAACCTGGCCATTCAGCCCGGAAATCCGGTAAGATGGCTTTCGAAGTTCCGGCAGGTTTTCAAGGTTAAGCAAAGTATCCGCCGGATTTGGGTAAAGTTTGATTTTACCGGCTTCCGCTTCCGACGCACTCGTAAAATCCATTCCGTCAAACAACCAGAGGTAAGCCCATGGAAACTCCCTTGCCCAGTACCATTCGCTGTGTTGGCCGTCATTGTGAAATGCCTTGTTCAGTTCCTCGCTTTCAAAGCCGTTGTTTAACAAAGCCGATTCCATCTGGTTCACGTCAGCGACGACCGACCCGTTGCCTTCCTGCATGCCAGCCAACAGGTAAATTTTCAAATCTTCCGTCTTGGGTATGTCGACACTGTGTTGAAAGATTTCAGGATTGAACCAGAACGCCGGTGAAAACACGCCAGCCTTTCCGATAACGTCTTGATGTTTCATGATGGCATATTGTGAAATCAGGCCGCCCAAAGAGCTGCCAAACAAGCAGGTAAATTCAGGCCCGGGCAAGGTCCGGTAGTTTTGATCAATGTAGGGCTTGAGCGTTTCAACAATAAAATCAACGTACTGAGCGCCCTCGCCGCCTGCCTGGTAATTCTGGTTGTACCAGGGCGAATATTCATCGATACGTTTGGCACCGCCGTTTTCAATACCCACGACGATGGCTCCATGATTGCCCTGATTAAAAAGCTCGTTCAGGGATTCGTCCACCTCCCATTCTCCGGCGAAACTGGTGTTTTTATCGAACAGGTTTTGCCCGTCGTGCATGTACAGCACCGGATAATATTTCGAAGAAGAATCATAGTCCGGGGGGAGGTAAATCCAGATTTTCCGGTAACGATCCAGTTGCGGCATATAGAAATTATCACTGAGGAGAAAAACATTGTCAGCAGCTGTTCCGCCGCCGCTACCGCCGCCGAGGTCTTCCCAGGTTAAAATCGTCACCTGCTCCGTGACAGCACCACCTGTGTAGTTGAATTCCCGGTCGGGAAGAAAAGTCCCGGAAGCATTGCCCTCAACCGTCGCCCAACTGCCCCGTGTAAATTTGTATTTGATCAAACCATTGGGCGGTGTGATTATGATTTGGTAGGTTCCGTCGCCGTTATTCGTCAGAATATAGTTTGGGTCACCGGGGTCCCAACCCTGGAAACTTCCCGCAATATGAATATCTGCATTCGCCGGAGTATTCGCCGGAATGCTGTTGACTTTGATGGTCAACTGTGCGAATACCTGCCCGGTCAGAAAAATGAGAAGTAATGATAATTTGGCTTTCATTTTTGAAAATGATTGGTGAAAAGTTAGGTAGTCAACTGGCAAATGGTAAGCTTCGTTACCAATCGCCAGTTTGTGAAATTTTTTGTCGTAAAAAATGATCGGCCAGCACCAGTGCTGTCATCGCTTCGACGATGGGCACCGCCCTGGGCAAAACGCAGGGATCGTGACGGCCCTTGCCTTCGACGGTTACGGACTCGCCTGCTTCGTTAACGGATTCCTGTGCCGGCACAATGGTCGCCACAGGCTTGAATGCTGCCCGGAAGTAAATGTCCATGCCGTTGGATATTCCTCCCTGCACACCGCCGGAGTAGTTGGTTCGGGTTCGAATTTGCCGTCCGTCGTGATAAAAAGCATCGTTATGCTTTGAGCCACGCATGGTCACGCCACTGAAACCGGAGCCAATTTCAAAACCTTTGCATGCATTGATACTCAGCATCGCCTTCCCGATATCTGCGTGAAGCCGGTCGAAAACCGGATCACCCAGGCCCGCCGGGCATCCAAAAATTACGCAACTCACAATGCCGCCAATGGTATCGCCATCCTTCCTTACCTGGCGGATGAGTGTTTCCATTTGCTCCGCAACTTCAAGGTCAGGGCACCGGACGGGCGTGGACTCTGTTTTTGAAAAATCGAGCTCCTGGTAGGGTGTGGACAACTCAATCTCCCCTACCCTGCTGACGTAAGCCTGGACATTTATGCCAACTTTTTTGAGTAAGATTTTTGCGATGGCGCCTGCGGCAACACGAGCCGCCGTTTCACGGGCCGATGATCGTCCGCCACCCCGGTAATCACGATGGCCGTACTTGGCCTGGTAGGTAAAGTCAGCGTGAGAAGGCCGGAATTTATCGGCAATGTGGCTGTAGTCTTTCGACCGGGCATCTTCATTTCGAATCAGCAGAGAAATAGGCATTCCGGTCGTTTTCCCTTCAAAAATGCCTGACAAAACCTCCACCTTGTCAGCTTCCTTGCGCTGCGTAACAATACTCGACTGACCGGGCCGCCGCCGATCGAGTTCATGCTGAATGAATTGCTCTTCCACATCCAAACCTGCCGGGCACCCATCAACGATTACGCCGATAGCTGCTCCGTGTGATTCGCCAAAAGTTGTGATTCGAAAAACTTGCCCGAAAGAGTTGCCAGCCATGCAAAATGGTAATTTTAATGAAATATGAAGGCGGCTCGCCATGTGTCATATTTGGAGAAGGCGAGCAAAGTTAAAGGAAAAAAGAAGGGAAAAAAATTTTAGCCCGATGAGAAAGCTTAACGGACACAACACTCGACCAAGCGGTCATAATTCGGACGCTCTGCAGCATGATCATGGATAAAACTTTCCTTGATTTGGCCATCCTGCAAAACAAATACGCCAGGCATTTGGGTGGAGTCGCCGAGTTTTTGGGCTAATTCAAGATTGTAGCCCCGCTGACTTTTGAGTTTGAAACCTCTCATCCATGTCTGAAGGCCATACAACTGAGAAAACGTCCCCCTGTGAAGACCGAACGCAGCGTAATACCGCTGGCTTGGGTCGCAGACATATTCGACACCGTCGAGATTGAACCTGGCAAAATATTCCTGAGCCGTTTCATCATCAGCCATGTGGACAAAAACGAGATTGATGCCCGCTTTTTTAAAGTCACTGCGACGGGCAGAAAGGTCATCCAACGCTTCTTTGCAAAAAACGCATCCGAAATGACGCAAAAATACCAGCAAAACCGGGCTGCGGTAAGTCACCTTGTTCAAGGGCTCCCCGGTATTGGTGATCATTTCTTCCAAAATTTCGAGGTCGTTTTCTAACATGGCAGCTAACATACGGAAGATTTTAGGCTTAAAAACAGCATTCTGTGAAAAGGGTTTAAAATTAGCTTTATCATAAAAGCAAATCTAATTTTTACATTTGCTATGCTAGCAAATCAATCAATTAACCACAGAACCGTCGCCGCAAAGACGGTTCTTCACCAACTACATGAAAAATTATGGCCCGTAACAGTATGTTTTCCGTAAGCAGGTCCGGCTTTAAATATGGCAGTGTAAACTTTGCAGTTCGCAGGGACCGGACCGCCTCTGTGAAAGAAATTACCCATGACGGAGATACGCTCAGCGTTAATTCTCCCGCTAATATCGGCACCCGGTTTCTGGGCATCGACTCCCCGGAAATCAGCTTCGACATTCCGGGCAGCCGGGGTTTTCTCGGTCTTGACAATGAAGACTGGATTGAGTTTTTTGAAAGCGGTGATTTTGAATCAAAACTGAAAAGCTTCAGCGATCCGCATGCCGACCACCTTCGCTCTATCATAGGCGATGGAAAGGATGTTGCACTCAACCACCGCCGGCATGCTGAAGCTGCCAGGCAGTTTTTGATTGATGAAATAGATAATGACATGGCGGCGAGCGGAAAAACAAAAGATGACTTCCGGTTTTTTCTGGCTTATGGTTTTGAATTTCTTGATAGCTATGGAAGATTGCTCTGCTACATCCGGCCACACCGGGACAACTTCGAGGGCGAAGTTCCGGCCTCTGCCGACATTGATTACAACATCCGGCAGCTGGCAGGTGGGTTTTCTACTCCGTATTTTATTTTTCCAAACGTAGACCCGTTTCTTCGTATTTTCAATCCGCTTGATGAAAAAATTATCCAGCCTGAAGGTTTTTGGGAAATTATGAACAACGCAGGCAAGCTTCAGGCTGCCCGGGCTGCCGTTAAAAATGCCAGGGAGAAAAAACGGGGCGTTTACAATGAAACGGACCCACTTCGCCTGTTGCCAATGGAGTTGCGCACCCTTGCCCGTGGAAGCAAACCCAGCCGTTACGTCATCGATCTCGGCCAGCCGGGAACGGATACCCTACTCGACCCGGAGCTGTATTTCACCATCAAAAATGTGGAAGACCGCATGTATATCCCCGGCAATTTCGGAGAATATTTTCAGTTGGCAGGTTGGAAATTGCTGAGGGCCGAAACGTATGAGCGATTCGCATTACCGCAATAAAAAACGGGTTGGGCTATGCAAATGATAGCCCAACCCATTCAAACTTTATTGAATAAAAACGCTTAGTTCTTCACCAATTTCATCATCTCCGTCGTACCGTCATTGTAGGTTACACGCAACAGGTAAGCCCCTGCCTTTAAGTCCGACAGGTTGATCACATGGTGCATATCGCCTTCGGCAACAACTTCCGAATGAACTACGACTCCGCTTAGGCTAAGTATCTCCAAATTTACATTGGAAATTACCTTGTTACCGGATTCAATAGTTATCAAATCTGTCATCGGATTAGGGTATACAATGAAATTGGCTTTGCCAAAGATTGCCACCCGCTCCATATTAGAGTATCTGTAATGCTGACCATCTTTCAAAATTTCTAACCGATAGAAAGCATTCCCTCGCTTCGGAAAATAGTCGGCATAGGCATAGTGATTCATACCGTCTTGCTGCGCCTGCTGCATAAGGGCAATGTTTTCAAAGTTTTCACCATCTGCAGATCTTTGGACTGCAAATGACAAATCACCTTCAATTCTCTCCATGTCCCAGGCTATCATCACTGCATTACCGAGGTTATTTACATCAATTAAAATGGAATTACCACAAATGATAGGACTGTCGGAAATGAAAACGGCCATTTCATCCGTAGAAACACAGCCGTTAGCCGTTACCGTCAATGTCACATAAACCAAACCTGCCTGCAACCAAGTGACGTTAACCTGCTGCGCATTTGAAGTTGAAGGAGAGGCCCATGGGCCAAAATTCCAGGAGTAAGTAGCACCTGGACCATTGTCCGGTGTCGAGTAGAGTTCAACATCTCCCACGCAAACACCCTCGTCACCACTGATGATGGCTACTGCATCGTCGCCAATTTCTACGGTTACAATATTTGACTCTAACCAATCTTCGCAATCAGCGGCTTTTGCGCAGCGAATGAAATAAGTCGTCGTATAAACAAAGCCGGGATCATAGCTTGCACTCGTAGCACCAGGAATTGCATACCAGGTAGATGAATTGAACGGCCCGCCAATCGTCGAAGCCATCCACATGTACTGGACAGGACTGCCGCCGCCACTTGCAGGCGTCACTGAGTTAATCGGAGCTGCGTCAACCCCTGGTCCGCATAATACCTGATCGCAGCAAATGGTGCCGGGATTGGAGATATTGATACAATCATCATAGATTCCGGCATCCACTGTTATATTACATTGACCTGCAGCCAGGGTAATATTGGCCGTACTTCCACCAGGTAAAATATCACTATCGGTGAAATCATCCGTACAGGCATTGGCCGGTGAAAATGCAAATCCTGTTGGTAGTTGCACGCTCACTTTGTAAGTCCCCGGGGCCAGATTTTTAAATTGATACTGCCCGTTGAGCGCAGTTACCGTAAACAAGTTCACGGCAGCGCCGGAGTTTGTGGTTCCTGTCAGTGTAACTGTTACACCACCTACACCAAATTCCCCAGGATCTTGACAACCATCACGGTCTTTGTCTTCCCATACCCGGTCGCCGATGCAGGCCGGTTCCTCAAGGGTCACCGAATCCGTTCCGGTACAGCCGTTGTCATCTGTCACGGTTACGGTATAGACTCCCGGGCCAAGGTTGCTGATAGTGGCTGTGGAGCCACCGTTGCTCCAGGCATAGGTATAAGGAGCAACACCACCGCTAACTTGTGCTGTTACAGATCCGTCGTTTGCTCCAACGGAACTAATTGGGCTCGTTATATCAACCTGAACATCTAATGGATCGTCATCAGCAATTGTTACAAAGTCGCTATCAGTACATCCGTTGGCATCAGTTGCCGTAACCATGTAGGCGCCAGCAGTCAGATTCACGATAAAGGGGCCAGTATCTCCATTGCTCCAGTTGTAAGTATAAGGTGGAGTACCGCCGTTGGCCACTGCTGTGGCCGACCCAAGATCAACGCACCCGGCATCAACACCTGTCACCGTTACAATGACGGGAGCAGGTTGACTGATGAAAACATTGGTCATAGCCGTACAGCCGCTGCCACCATCCGTCACCGTCACAAAGTAGGTGCCGGCAGCAAGCCCTGTAATTGTTTGTGTCGTCCCGCCGTTACTCCAGGCGTAGCTGACTGAACCGGTAGCCCCGGTTACCGTGGCAGTAGCACTACCGGTTGGCACACCAAAACAAGTAAGGTTCGTACCATTCGTACTCACGGAAAGATTTGAAGATCCGGTGACGATTACCAGTGAGGATTTTGTACATCCAGCCGCATCCGTAACCGTAACGGAATAAACGCCTGCCGCCAAATTGTTAATAATCGAAGTCGTAGCACCAGTGTTCCACAGATAAGAAAAGGGTGGAGTTCCTGAACCCGGGGTCACCATTGCATTGGCCGAACCATTCGCTGCACAGCCTGCATTCACGCCCGTGATCATCAAATCGATAGCGGGGGGACCTCCAACGGTCACCTGAGCAGTAGCCCCACAACCATTCGCATCATTTACTGTCACTGAATAATTGCCTGGGGCAAGGCCGGAGATACTCGTATTGGTTCCTCCGTTGCTCCAAAGAATTGTGAAAGGTGCTACTCCGCCTGAGATAACCACAGAGGCAGTGCCATCTGCAACGCCACAACCAGAGGATGGATTAGCAGAAATACTAAGATTCACATCCGATTGTGGGACGACTGTTGCGGTTGCGGTTTGAGTACATCCGAGAAAGTCGGTCACCGTCAATCCGTAAGTTCCGGGAATCAGACCGGTAATGGTAGACATGGTGGAACCTGTGCTCCACAGATAGGAATAAGGGGAAGTTCCGCCAGTAACAGTAGCAGAAGCCGAACCAGTACCTCCTCCAGAGCAGGGTGGATTGGTTACGTTGACATTGATATTAATTGCCACCGGATTTCCAACACTGGTGCTACCACTGATGGTGCAGCCATTGGCGTCAGTAACGGTGACGGAATAGTCGCCGGGGCCGAGGTTTTCATTGACGGGACCTGTGGCGCCATTGCTCCAGGAATAGGTCAGCGGACCAGTGCCGCCGGTTACGATTGCCGTTACACTGGCATCGCAAAAATTAAAACAGGCCAAGCCCTGCACCAGTAATTCGAGGGACATAGCAGCAGGCACATTGACGCAGCCAACCGCCTGACAACCATTTGCATCCGTAACAGTCATGCAGTGAAATCCTGGAGAAAGACCAGAAACAATTGCACCTGTGGCACCATTGTCCCAGGCATAAGTGAATGCTCCGGAACCGCCGGTAGCTGTTGCTGTTGCATTCCCGTTTCCGCTGCAAACATCAGCCAACGCTACAGAAACGTTAATAGCTGCCGGTTCTGTCAGTACAAAACTGTCAGAAGCCTGGTCGCCATTGGCGTCAGTCACAGTAACACCGTAGTTGCCGGCGCCGATACTTTGCAGCACTGGCCCAACGCCTCCGTTGCTCCAGGCGAAAGTGTAAGGAGCTAGACCGCCTGAAACAGCAGCTGAGACTTCACCATTTGCATAGCCGTTGCAGGTGGGGCTGATGCCCGAAATGGTTACACTTACTTGCGAAAAACCAAGAAAAGGAAGAAGAAATGTCAAGATTGTCATGCAGGTTTTGCCTGACTTTAAAATAAAGTGTCGAGTTAAGTTCATAGCGAACAGAGTTTTGATAAAGGTTTTAATATAATTTCAGGAGCAACTGCTCCGGAATTGTCAGATTATTCGGAATAAACTAAGGGACAGAGATTGAGAATTGAGTCAGACCTGGATTAAGACTTCCTTAGATGCTTAATGAATGGGTAGAATAATAAAAATAACTGCTTAAAAATCAGCTTAAAACTTTTGATCCTCTTAACAATTAGCTAGCAGAAAAATAAATCGGTGCATAAAGATAGGTTTTTTTTAGAGGTTAAGCAGACCGTCTTAAAAAAATTTAGCGATTCTATGGTATCAAAAACTATAGCCAGGGTATCCTGCAGGAGGATACTCTGGCTATATTCTGCAAATTTTTTGTCAAGGCATTGCCTATTTAAATGGATTTTGGAAGGCAGGATTAGTAAAGAAAGTCGTGTCGGTGAAAGTTTTCAAAAATGCCACCAAAGCCTGTTTTTCGTATTCCGTCAGGTTCAGCTGATTGATAGATTGTGAGTTCACATTCTCTACCCAATGTCCCCCGGAATTGTAGTGATCCACCACTTCTTCCAGCGTCAGGAAACGGCCATCATGCATGTATGGAGCCGTCAATTCGATATTGCGAAGCGAAGGAGCACGGAATTTTCCATTGTCGGTTCGTTTGCCGGTTACAGTACCAAGACCGTTGTCAGGAAAATCATCCAGCGATGAAACATTTTCGATTGCATTGTTGAAATAGGCATCAGATGTAAGCAGCGGACCACCGTCATGACAATGAGCGCAATGACCGCCCTTTGCGGTGTTCGTCAAGTCGTCAAAATAAATGGCATAACCGTCAATTTCAAGATCCGACAGCAGAAACGGATCCGGGTCATTTTTGTAAAACTTCTTGTCAAAACGGGAATTTGAACTGATGAGCGTACGCTCAAACTGAGCAATGGCCTTTGCGGCAAGCTCCCTGGTAATATCCGCCTTGTTTTCAATACCAAACGCCTTTCTGAATAGCGCCGGATAATCCTTGTGACGTTGTAGTTTAACTTCCACATTACCCCAGACTTCAGCCATCTCGACGGGGTTTTCGACGGGGTGTAAAGCCTGTTCCTCCAGGGATTTGACCCGTCCATCCCAAAAAAGTCCGTTGTCCGCAAATCCGATGTTAATCAACGACATTGAACTTCGGGTTCCCATCAGGTTTTGCACACCGGGACTTATGGCTTTATTGTCGTTAAAACTGTATTCCAATTGATGGCAGCCGGCACAGGATAAAGTGCTGTCGACCGAAAGAATGGGGTCATAAAACAAGCGCCTGCCAAGGTCAACACCTTCTTCCGTCATTGGATTGTCTTCCGGAATGAGCATGGAGGGAAAACCCTGCGGATTGGTCAGCGTGTAAGATTTCGGCGCATACGGAATGCCGGTAAGGTCGCCTTCCACCGGTCCGGCAGGCACGGTATCATCGTCTTTGCAGGCAAAAAATAAGGTTAAAAGAGCGAGGGATGTGAAAATGATTTTTTTCATAAAACAGCGGATTTCTTTTACTCAAGCACAATAGCCTGGCTAAAGTTGTCCATTAAATATTTTGCAATCGTCAAGTCGTTGGGGTTGTGCGTATAAAGATTGGCAGGATTGGAAAGGTCGAGGTAATCTCCGTTGACTTCGTACAATTTCCGCACATCTACCACCAGGTTCAGGTTAAATGGTTGACCTTCCTTCAACTCAATATTCCTTGACAACGTGACCTCCCGGTAAACCTCATTGGTGCCCGGATGATGACCGAAGCCCGGATCGTTTCCGTCAAAACCGTTGCCATCTTTATCGTAAACGCCTTCGATTTTCATAAAAATAAAGCTTTCCCAATCCGTCCAGAAGTGCGTGTTGTAAGTCTTGCGCAGGGGGTGCCCTGACCCAAACTGGTTTGCAGTGGCAGTATTCAGATCGGTAGGCACACCGAAGCCAATCCGAACCCCTGCGTACTTTCCGGCCGGTACTCTTTGTTTGGTGAAACTGACTGGCGTTTCCGCTTCAACAGGGGTGGTATTATCAGAAAAATCAACAAACTCAATGTCTACCAATTCTGCTTCATCTCCTGTCTCGCCTTCAATGAGGACCACATCGGAAATGTAAAAATTGAAGGCTTGAAATTTCACCTGCTTGTCGTCAGGGTAGAGATATTTATCACTGATGGAAACGAGCGGTTTACCATCATAAACAGCTTTGAAGTTAAGGTTGACCGTGGTGGTTGGACCGAGCACTTCGTCATCGTCGCATGCTGTGAAAAATACGGGGGCAAAAAGTAAAATGAAGAGTAGTTTTTTCATTGATTGAGAATTTTAGAAGCAGGGGTTGTAAATTCAAGCTATTGTTTCAGACAAAAATAGAGCTATTCAGATTTTATTTCGGTGACAGAAAACGCTTTGGTTAAATTGCTGTCAATCTTTGTCTGCATGGTCGCCGGACTGTCATTCACCATATCTACCCCCTCAAACCATGCCATGTAGTTCACCAGGAGTGTTAATTTCAGGTTGAAACCCCGGTTTACTTCAACTGACCCACCCAAATCCAGTTCAACTTCCTTCGGAGTCAGGAATTTAAAATCCAGCGAATCGGTGCCTGCCAACGTATCCGGCGTGAATATCAGCCGGTTGGAGATGTACCCGGTACCCTCCTCGTAAATCAGCGTGTCGGAAGTGATGCTTAGCGGGTGCCCTGTTGGAACGCTCTGAGGATCGGTTTGCTGTTGCAAATCATTCAAACCGAGCGTGAATTTAATTTTAGTGAAAAAACCACTTGCCAAAATCACGCCCATTGAGCTCGCCTGAAAAATATCCCGATCAACTTTGGCAAAGCTCCGCTTGGTCACAAAACTAACACCGGAAAGCGTTTCCAGTTCAAGCGAATCTGACACGCTGACCTCCTCACCGTTTTCCCGAACCAAACGAAAATTGGTCAAAAAATACCGGCTTCTCTCAAATGAAAAATAGTGCGTTGGGTCGAAGGGAGACGGATAAATCGAGTCGTAGCGCATGGTATAGGCTGTATCTGGCTCTGTCGGCAGCACTACCCGATGCTGAAAGGTGATGGAAATTGCAGGGTAAACGCAGCAATTATCGACGCAGGGATCGTCAGCAGAAACATCGTAATTTGTCGCCCGGACGTCGAGACAGCCTTCCTTTGGCTGAAAACAACCGGCCAGGAGGAAGGACAATGAGAGAATGAGGGAATAAGAGAATGAGAGAATTGGAGGTTTGGAAATTGGGAAATTGGGAAATTGGGAAATTTTTATCCCTAAATGTTCATCATTCATAGTTCATCATTCATCGTTAACAATCACGCTTTCATTTTCATCCGTTTCACCAGCCAGGCCTGCAAAATTTGCCGAAAACCCTGGTTGATATCGGCTTCTACAAAATCGACTTGATACTGCATACATTTCAGCTTAAGCTCCTCTTTGAATTTAGCCACCTGACTGATGTATCGCTCCTTCACCTGGTTGGGTTGCAGGCGAAGTTGCTCGCCCGTTTCCATGTCAATGAAAAGATAGGGCCGGTTTTCAAATTCAAATTCCACCTCCAGCGACTTGTCCACGGTGTGAAAAAGGATCACCTCATGCTTGGCATGCTTCAGGTGTTGCAACGCCGAAAAAAGTGCCTCGGAATCTTCCGTTTGCTCAAACATATCGCTGAAAATAACGACCAGCGAGCGCTTGTGCACGCTGTCGGCAATTTGATGAAGCGCCTTGGCAGCAGAGGTTGTGCGGTTGCGTTCAGGGTTGTCCAGCAATTGCTGAAGGTAAGTCAGCAGCAGACGGTAGTGAGCCGTACTGGCTTTGCAACGGGTGTGATTTTTAACTTCTTCGTCAAAAATCGAGAGGCCGAAAGCGTCCCGTTGTTTCATCAGTAAATTCATCAAAGCAGCGGCGGCAAGTGCGGAGAAACGCAGCTTGTTAGTGTAATTTTTACTGTCTTTCGAAACTTCGGGAAAGTACATGGATGAAGAAGCATCCACCACGATTTGACAGCGGAGGTTGGTTTCCTCTTCAAATTTTTTGACGTAAAGCCGGTCGGTGCGGGCATACACCTTCCAGTCGATATCCTTGGTTGCTTCGCCCTGATTGTAGAGGCGATGCTCCGCAAATTCCACGGAAAAACCGTGAAACGGCGACTTGTGCAGGCCGATAATGAATCCTTCTACTACCTGCTTCGCCAGCAGTTCCAGGTTGCCAATATTTCTTACGTCGAAATTGTCTAATAAAGTCATGAGTAAGCTGTTAGGTTTTGTGGCTCTGATTCAGAAAACGATATATAAATGAAAGTGTTGCAAAGGTAAGTTGGTATTTGGCAAACCTGACATGAGCGTTTAAGTGACACCTGCCATTGCTTAGTCAAAAAAAAAAAAACGTAGCCAGCCAACGCTTAGACCTCGGGCAACTTCCACCCATTCTGATACTTCGCCTTGATCAGGCGGTTGGCTTCTTCGTCGTTTTTGAAATTGCCATTGGCTGCATCCCAGTACACTTTTCGGCCGGTTTTGAATGCCACGTTGCCCATGTGGGCATTGATCGCAGCGATGGCGCCGGTTTCGATGCCGCATTTCAGGATGGAAGCGTCGTTTTTCCGCATGGCTTCCACGAAATTGACGGCGTGATCGTACACGTAGTTCGCCTGGCCGGGGCGGTTTTGGTCGGGCAGGTCCTCGATTTTGTACATCCGGATGCCATCCTTCGACTCCGTTTCCGGCGTCACTTCCCAGCCCTGGCGGTTCACGACGAGTGTACCGTTGTTTCCGATGAAGGCGATGCCTTCCGTTTTACCATAATTCCCCAAATCGATACCCGTGGCATGTTCCCAGAGCATGTTGAAATTTTCATACTCGAACACCGTCTGCAAGGTGTCGGGCGTCTCGGAGGCATCGTCCGGGTAAGCCAGTCTGCCACCGGAAGCCATGACGGATTTTGGGGCCGTTGCACCCATAGCGTAAAGGGCGATGTCGATTTCATGGACGCCCCAGTCGGTCATCAGGCCGCCTGCGTAGTCCCAAAACCATCGAAAATTGAAGTGAAAACGGTTTTGGTTAAACGCCCGCTTCGGCGCCGGGCCGAGCCACATGTCGTAGTCCACGCCTTCGGGAGCCTTGCCGTCAGGCACCACGGGTACAGGTTTCATCCAGCCTTGATAGGCCCAGACTTTCACGAGTCGCACGTTACCCAGTTTGCCTGAGTGCAGATATTTGATCGCCTGCTCGTAGTGGGAGCCGCTGCGCTGCCACTGTCCGATCTGCACCATTTTACCGTAACGTTTGGCGGCTCTCAACATCACGTTGCACTCCTCGATGGAGTTGGCGATGGGTTTTTCCTGGTAAACATGTTTGCCTGCCGAGAGCGCATCGCAAAACTGAAGGCAATGCCAATGATCCGGCGTGGCAATAATCACGTAGTCTAACTCCTTCAATTCCAGCATTTTACGGTAATCCTTGAACAATTGCGGGCGTTTGTCCTGCAGGGTTTCGACCTGAGCAGCCCGTTCGTCCAGTACGCTTTGATCGACGTCGGCGAGGGCGATGCACTCGATTTGAGGGATTTTTAAATGCTGCTGCAGATTGCTCCAACCCATGCCTTTGCAGCCGATGACGCCGACGTGGATTTTGTCGTTTGCTGAAACACGGCCTTTTCGCATAGCTAAAATTTCGAGGGGAAGCAGGGTTGCTCCGGCAAAAGCAGCGGAGGAATGCAGGATGAATTTCCGGCGTGAATTTTTCATGTCGATAGTCTTTTTGCTGGTGAAAAAATTCAGAATGCCGAAAGCTAAAAAAAAATATTGCCCGGAACCAGCCTGTTTTGTACATCTTGTGAAGTTCCGGGCTAAATTTACTCACTATTTAGCGGCAAGCGGTTCCGGCTTACTCAATTCCCGGACATTTTGACGCAAATGAAAATTTCAACTCTATGAAAAAAATGATTTCTCTCGCAGCGCTGACAGCCCTGCTCTTTTCAACAATTCAACTTTCAGCTCAGGTCCAAATGGAATGGACGGACCACGGTATTGGATTCACCGTACCCAGCGACTTTTCGATTATCACCAACACTGGTGAAGAATTTACCGCTGTCAACGAACACCTTTACCTTTCCATGACACCCATTCAGGACGAAACCATCACTGAAGACAATCTCGCAGAGGCTGTCGTACAAATGGCTATCGAAATGCAGTATGACGTTGTGGACGAAGCGGACGCTATTGAAATTGACGACTTTGTGGGCTATTACGTAAAAGGCTCCCTCGATGCTGCCCAAGCCGTGGTGATGGCGCTGATGGATACACAAAGCAGTACCAACCTGTTGGTCATCATCGCTTACGACAAGGGTTACGAAAACGAAGCACTGAAAATTGCAGCAAGTTTTTACGCTTTCGATTAACCAGGCTGAATTCAAAAAGAAAAAGGGCATTCGCAGCATTGCGAGCGCCCTTTTTCTTTTCGAAAAAACCGACCCTACCTTCCTTTCATCATCATCTTCACCTTCTGCCGGCCACCATCGAGCCGCAGGTGGAAATAATAGTGGCCGGATGCCAGCCCGGAACCATCATAGGTCAGCTGATGATTGCCTGCCGGCAATTTTTTATTGATCAAAACCGCCAGCTCCTGTCCCATACCGTTGAACACGCTCAGCCGGACATGCTCATTGCCGGAGGCAAAAGCAATATTCACCTGACCAGCGAACGGGTTTGGCGAAAGCCGGATATCGAGTTCCGGAAGCGACTCATCAGTACTGACCGTCGAGCAGCCGGCAATCACCGGAATGTGCGAAAAGTCAGAAAAAAGCAGGCTTTTCACATCCTCTTCCGCCACGTCAAACCAATCCATCATTACGGAGCCATAGACGTTCCGGAAATCGTATTGCATCGCCACGGCTTCCTGCACGTCAGGGTTGGTGGGAATTTCCGGGTTGTCGCCAATGAAACCAGGCGCCACGCATGGACCAAACAACATCAGCGGAGCAGCGTCACCGTGATCGGTCCCAAGGCTTTCGTTGGAACGGATGCGGCGGCCGAACTCACTGAAGGTCATCGTGAGCACCCGCTGGTCGACACCCAGAAGTTTCAAGTCTTCCAAAAATAGCGAGACGGCGTCGCTTAGTGTTTGCAGCAAGCTGGCATGCTCTCCAAGCAGTGGCGAATCGGCCACCTGGTTAGCGTGCGTATCGAAGCCGCCAAGGTTGACGATGTAAACTTTCGTCTGCAAGCCGCCGGCAATCATCAGCGCCACATTTTTCAGTTGTTGGGCAAGGCGGTTGTCGTCGGGATAGCTGACCATGTTGGCCGCATTACCGGCTGCCGCCGTAATAACTTCGCCGTAGGCGTTCGTCTGTTCGATAGTTTCACGAAGGAAAGTCAGCTCATTGCCATAGGGCGTATTCGGCGGCATGCTTCCAGCCGAATCAGCTAACGGATTCAGGTTAAACGGATCGTTGATCGCCAGACTGAAATTGGCAATCGAACCCTGACAGGTCTCCGATACAAGCGAGCCGATAGTAATGGCAAACGGATCAGGATAATCGCCGCCCGGATACCCTTCCGGATAGGCAGGATGATCTTTTTCAAAATTGCGACCCAGCCAGCCGGTCGTCCAAACCTCGTCGGCAGGTGATCCGCTGGTCCAGATATCCGAACTGCGGAAATGCGAACGGTTTTGGTTCGGGTAGCCGACGGATTGAACTACGCTCATTTTACCGTCATCAAAAACGGACTTTAGTCCGGTCATCGTCGGGTGAAATGCGTTGTTGAAACCTACGTCCAGCAGGCTCGACTCCGGGATCAGGATGTTGCCCCGTGCGTTGCCCAGTTTATCGTACTGGTCGAGCGGCGTGATCATGGCCAGGCCATCGTTGCCGCCGTTGAGTTGGATCAAAACAAGTACCCGGTCGTTTTCACCGGAAATTGCAGAAAATATGGAAGACTTCGGCATCGCCCGCACGCTGAACCCGTTGAGCAGGACAGGGAGCGAAAGGCCGGTAGTTTGTATGAATTTGCGACGTTTCATTTTTTAAGGACTGGAGGATTGGAGGATTGGAGGTTCCAGGCGGTGAGCGCCTTCAATCCTTCAATCCATTTTATGAAAGATAAAATTCCGGCATGCTCGTCATGGCGACGAACAGGTTGCGCAGCTTGGTCTCCACCGCAGCAGCGAGGTTCGGATCATTCGGATTATTGACGTAGTCGGAATACTCGACCGTCCACTCGAAATCGGGCAGACCGGGGATGAGTACTTCTTTCAGCGCATCTTTTTGACCCTGCGTGATGGGCTGCGGTAAGAATATTTTTGAAAACTCATCGAGCAACGCATTCGGATCGAACGGATCGTCGAGCTGGCTGACTAGTTTCAAAACATCCACTTTTACCGTGGCGCCCAATTGCGTCACGCCCTGCATGATCATTGTAGTAGTGAATTGCATACGGATAGGCAGCGTGGCGGAGCTAATCCAGTTTCGATAAAAAACCGGCTCCTGGTAATACGCCTTCCAGCCGGCCACGCTTGGCAATGCATAGTAAACCTGCTGCATGGGCGGCAAGGCATCCCTGAAAAAGCGGAGCCACAGCCGGTAAGTTTGATTCAGGTTGGCCGTCGGGAAGTCCACTTCCATCGTTTTTAAAACAGAAAGGATAAAGTCAACAGGACTTTTGATCATGGGGCCCATGTTGAGCATATCGAAAAAATGCTCACTCCGCAACAGCGCTTCGAGCGCCGGCCGGATTTCATAGTCGTTGGCGATGAGTATCTGCGACATTGGCGCAATGACGTCCGCTTCCACCTGATCGTCGATGAGGTAGTACACAAACCAGCGGTACAGCTTGCGGCAGATGAACCGGGCACATTCGTCTTTTGAAAAAATGATGTCGATCAGATGGGCATACTCCTCGTTGCCCATGTTGGTGATGACGACGTTGTCGAAGCGGTGAGACAGCTGCTTTACCTCCTGGTCGTGGCGGTTATTTATAAAGATTGCTCCCACCGGATTGGCCGGATTGGCGGAGTTGAAACCGGTATCACGCCAGCCGGTGAGTACCCTGGCCATTTGCACCACATCGTCTTCGGTGTAGTTGGTGTAATCGCCAGGACCAACGGCCGGACCTTTTCCAATGGTAAAAAGCTCAAGTAACTCACGGGCGTAGTTCTCGTTGGGTGCGGCGGCAATGTTATCCCTTCCGTTGAGGTATCTCAACATGGCCGGGTCAATGGTCACCATTTTAGTGAGTTCCCGGAAATTGCCCCAGGCGTTTTGGCGCAGCATCGTGATGTAGCGATAGACGAATTTTGGGTCGTTGATGTCGGAAATGACGTAATGGTTGTGCCAGAACAGGGTCATTTTTTCACGCAGTGAAACGCCTTCCGCCAGCAGCGTCCCTATCGTCCAGCCGGCCAGCGACTGGTTGCGATAGTTAGCAATTGCCTGCACTCCCTGGATGTAAGGCGCATCGATCCATGGTTCACCAATGGGCACATTTGGATCGTCCTGGTAATAATGATTGACCGGTGGCGGCGGCAGCGGGTTGTCTGCAAAAAGTTGATCGATAGTGGCATCCAGACCTGCATCCGCTGATGCCCTGATCTGCTGATAGGTGGGCCCGAACATCGCCCGGCGCAGTAGATGCGCCGCTTGCTCGTATTCGAAAGGCCCGGTGTAAGGCGAAAGGCCCGACATGACCGGCGGCTTAGCCGTGGCAGTGACAGCAGCCTGGTCAGTGGACTTTTGGCCAAAAAACGTTGCCAGAGTTGTTCTTCTATCCATCTGTTATGAGTTAGTGAATGAAATTTAATGTTGGAACGAAGTCAGTTTCAGGGGAGGCATTGTGTAGACTTTAACTTTTGGGAATGGTTTAAAACAGGCTTTGATTTTTTTGGTGAAAATATTTTGCAAACGGTTGCATCAGACAAAAAAAATACCGGAAAGCCGGGCGCATTGCCGAATTTCCGGTATATCTCCGAAGTTGAAATGAAAAATTTTACATCAAACCAAACAGTTTGGCGTATTTCATGATTTCGCCCGTGTTGCTGATCTTAAGTTTTCCGGTAAAAACTGCCATCATGGGGTTCAGTTCGCCACGGAGAAGCTTGATGAGATTTTTTTCTTTGGCAGTGATTTTGCATTTTGCCTCGCCGACAAACTGGTCGTGTATCTCCAATTTTTCATCTTTTACAATCACTGAAAACTGCCCGCCGCCATCACCGTCGATGTCAAAATGAAAATTGGTATCGTCCACATTTTTCAACCACTCCGGCCTGACAGTCTGGGGCAATGACATGATGAAGTCTCTTGCGCTGTCAATAGAAATTTTAGGAATCTTGTCGTAATCCATTGGTGTTTTTTTAACGATGAAATGATTTCCATGAATGAGGCAAAGTTCTAAAAATTACCCATTCTCCAAAGCCTTGTAAATTATATCTAAACAGCTTTTGCCTTCAGCACACCCTCCATCCACTGTAATGCAAAAGTGAGAATTTCCTGCTGCTCAGGCTCGTTGTGCAACTCATGTTTGAGACCTTCCCAAGCTTTGAAGGTCACGCTGCCTGTGGTTCTGCGGGCAAAATACTCACTGCCTTTTGGATCGGTAATGAGGTCGTCGCTACCATGCATGAGCAGTGCCGGCGCAGGTATTTTACCGGAAAAAGTGTCGAGCCGCCGGGCTGCTTCCAGCATGGCAATAGCCGTCGAAACAGAAATCCGGTCGTGCACCAACCGGTCAGCGGCGTAAGCTTTAATCACCGCCGGATCGTTGGACAACTCATTGACATCCAATCCGTTGCCTTGCGAAAATGAAGGATAAATGCGGAACATTAATTTGGCAAAACTCACCAACAGGGAGGAAGGCGGTTTGGGCAGTCTGATCCACGGACTGCTTGCTATTGCTCCTTTGAGCAAATTTCCCCTGTCCAGCAAATAGTTTAGAACAATATTGCCACCCATGCTTTGCCCGTAAAGAAACAGGGGCACTCCGGGATACCATTCACCGGCCATTTCAGTCAGGCATTTCACCACTTCCAGGTAAGTTTCAAGCTGCCTGGCATGCCCTCGTTTACCTTCGGACCTGCCGAAACCAGGCAAGTCAAACCCGGCTACTGCCATGCCGTTTTTTATAAAAAATTCAGCAACATGTCCGTATCGCCCGATGTGTTCGCCGAGGCCATGAACGAGACAAACCACCGCACGGGGATTGGCTTGAGGCCAATGTTTCCCCTGTATTTCCAGACCTTCCGAATGCTGCCGGTTAATAGTCATTGGCTCCATGGTGTTTAATTTTTTTTGGTGAAAAAATTCAGCTGCCAAAAATAGCATTCCCTTACGCCACATCAAAGTATCGGGGAAAATATCAAACTCCTGAGTATTTTGCTCCTACCGCCCTCTACCCTGCCATTCTGACCCGAAAATTGGGCGCAACCACGAAAATATGACAGGCATTTTGAAGCCCGGCTGCCCTTTTTTCCTGATTTGCGGAGTGGTACGTCCTTTGAGCTTTGGAAAGTATAATTTCACTGGTTGGCGGAATGGAAACAAGTTCCCCAACCGGCCTCAAAAAAAATTACGAACATGTTTAATTTTCAAAAAGAAGTCATTGATCGTAGTCACCAAATTCCGGTTCTCGTAGATTTTTGGGCGTCCTGGTGCGGCCCCTGCAAGGTGCTCGGTCCTGTCCTCGAAAAACTCGCAGCTGAACAAAGCGACCGCTGGGAACTCGTCAAAATCGACACGGAAAAACACCCTGATCTGGCTCAGCAATTCAATATCATGAGCATCCCTAACGTAAAATTGTTTCACAAGGGAAAAGTCATTAACGAATTCGCTGGCGCCCTTCCAAGATACCAGATCGAGCAATGGCTCGATGAAAACCTGCCAGACCCAGCCGCCGCCGAATTGCAGGAATTGCTCAACAATGCCAACCCTGAACTGGCAGAGCAAAAACTACGTGAGTTCGTCGCCGCCAACCCAGAGAAAAAGGATAAAAAAATAGCCCTGGCCAAATTGATCGTGTTAAAAAAACCGGAAGAAGCCGTCTCCCTCGTCGAAGACATCAACGTCGCCGAACCTGAACACGACGATGCCAGCGACATCCGGACCCTGTCAGAATTGCTGCAATTTCAACCGGAAAACGGCTCCGCACCGGGTGAAAAACTAACCGCTGCAAGCAAGGCCCTGCAAGCCGGGGAGGAAGAAAACGCCATCCGCAACATTATCGATGCCACCATGATGGACAAGAGTTACCTGAGTGATCTTCCCCGCCGTTCGGCCATTGCTTTGTTTCACCTTTGGGGCGACGAGCACGAACTGACCCGGAAGTACCGCCGCCGGTTTGACATGGTTTTGTATTAAAAGATTGGAAGGATTGAAGGGCTGAACGTTTCGAGACAGGGAAAACTTTGGTTTCTTTGCCGCTTGGGAGCCTTGTTTTAGGTAAAACAAACTCCCCACCCCGTTTCATCATTTCAACAAAATCATCATGCACAAACTAAGTTTTCTCTTCCTCGCTCTTCTTTTCCTCGCAAGCTGTGGCAGCGAATCTGCCATCCCCGAAGCCATCTACGGCGACTGGCAAGGCGTCAGCTGGACCGTCGAAGGAAAAGATTCCGGCCGCAATGCTGAGGCTGTCCATTTTCAGTTCACTGCCCCCACGCAATATGCCGCCACTTTCGGCGAACAAAAAGAACAAGGCACCTTCAAAGTGGAAGGCAATAAACTATACACTACTGCTGAAGGCCAAATACAGAAAATGGTCAAAATACTGCACCTGACTCCCGACACCCTCGAAATGGAAATGAACCGGGCCGGAACGCAGGAAACTCTTTTATTGGTGAAAAAGTGAGGAGGATTGTTTGATGGTTGGATGGCTTGATTGTTGGTCTGAAAACAATCAAGCCATCCAACCATCAAACAATTAATCCAACCATCCAACCATCTCTCAAATGCGCATCATCTTCATGGGTACCCCGGAATTTGCGGTGCCTTCTCTTCAAATTCTAATCGAGAACGGCTACGATGTTGTTGCCGTCATCACTGCTACTGACAAGCTCGGCGGCCGTGGCGGCAAGCAGTTGCTCGAATCCGCTGTGAAAAAGTTTGCCGTATCCAGGGGGATTCCTGTCCTGCAACCCAAAAACCTGAAAGCACCCGAATTCATTGAGGAATTGCGAAGCTACCGGGCTGACCTTCAGGTCGTGGTCGCTTTCCGCATGTTGCCGGAAGTCGTTTGGGACATGCCCACCATCGGCACCTTCAATCTGCATGGGTCCCTGCTTCCCAAGTTCCGGGGTGCAGCGCCCATCAACTGGGCCGTCATCGAAGGTGAAAAAGAAACCGGCGTCACTACTTTTTTCATCAAACACGAGATCGATACCGGCGATATTTTATTTCAAAAAACAACACCCATCGGTGAAAATGAGACCGCCGGCGAAGTCCACGACCGGATGATGACGCTGGGCGCTCAACTCGTCCTCGAAACGGTTCAGGCCATTGAAAAAGGTGACTACACCCTGCAAAAACAGGATGAATCCCTTGTCAGCAAAGCCCCTAAAATTTTTCATGAAACCTGTGAGATCAACTTCAACCAAACTGCCGCTAAAGTCCACAATTTCGTCCGTGGCCTTAGCCCCTATCCCGGCGCATGGGCGTATCTTCACTGGTCCGCCGACAGCGAACAGGAGCGCTACGAAGGCGAGGTAGTGAAGATTTTTAAAACCAAAAAAATTGAAGAGGCTCACGATTACACTCCGGGCGAGTTCGTCACGGACAGCCGCAAGAACTTGAAAATTGCTGCCACCGACGGCTTCGTCGAGGTGCTGGAATTACAGGCGCCGGGCCGCCGCAGAATGGATGCGGTGAGTTTTTTGAACGGACTCAAGTCTTGAGTAGGCGAGTAGGCGAGTATGCCGGTAGGCCAGTATCCTCGAAAATCAGCAGACCTTCGCCTACTCGCCTACCTGCCTACTCAACAAAGCGCTCGGCCTTCAGAGGCTTCCCGCTCTTCTTTTCCCATCCATTTTAAAATAGTGTTGAAAATATCCACCGTGCGGGCGGGGCGGTCGTCCCAGCCTTGCTGGTTGTAAAGAAATGGCACCATCATGTGCTCCCGGTGCAGCGAACCATGCGAGCCGTGATGCTCCGGAATCTCCCAGAAATCCCGAAGGTCGTAGCCAGGATTGGCGCTCACCACCAGATCCCCGGCCCTGCGGCTGCTGAAAAGCTGCTCGATTTGCACCAGCGCATCCGGGTATTTTGAGTCGAAAGTAGCCGCCAGCGCCTCCTGGTGATTTAACGGCCGGTCCATTTTTCCAAAACCAAAGGGATCGCCTGTCACCGGTTCATACATCAGTCCACCCTGCTGCAAAATTCGGGCACGGCCTTGCTCCGAAGCCACCCAGTATTCATTTTCAACACCCCGCCAGGCCACAAAATCTACTTCAGGCCTTGCGATCAGCGCCTCGAAAACTTCAATCCCCATTGCAGCCTGCACCTCATCGCCCCGAAGGATATCGTCGCTACCGTTTTTCAAAAGATGGATACTGCCGAAAGAATTGCCGGAAATCATCACGGCTGCATCAGGACTGAGGGTAAAAATATTCGGGTGAGCCAATGTTTTCAACCCTTTACTCCGAAGGAAATCAGCCAAGTCAAGGTGGGTATGCGTTTGCGTCAGGCCGTGATCAGAGGTGATGATGAGCAATGTCTCCTCCCAACGGCCCAGTTTTTTCAGTTTTTCAACCACCTGCCCGACACTGAAATCCAGGTATTCGTAAGACTTGATAGTCTCCTCGTGTTCCGGGTGAAAATGGTGCGAATTCCAATCGATACAGGGAAAAACCACGAAGAAAAACTCCGGGTCAAGGTCCAGGCCTGCCATCATGCGCTTGTGCGCTTCCTCGTCAACCGGCTGGTGCACAAAAAAATAATGCGCCCTGAAATACATCCATGCCTTGCCCTTCGCACCGAGGTCATTCGCCTCCGGCACGCCCTTGGTCAGCATCGAAAAAATATTGAAAGGCCGGTCGAAAAGCTCATGAATACAAGGATTTCCAGCCTTTACATCATCGCTGAAGTAACCGGCCTCCGGCCCGACATAAGTGCGGGCTGCGAATTTCCCAAACCGTTTTCTGCGAAATTCTTTTTTGTCAAACCAACGAATACCGGGTACATCCAGCGTGCCGGGAAAACCGCCGTAAAGCATGGGCAGGTAGGCAGGGCCGGTCGTAGTTGGAAAGCAGGAGGTCGCCGTGCGGAACGTTCCCTTTTCCAATATCTCCCGCTGAATGTTGGGCAAGCGCCCCTCTTCCAGCAGTCTTTTAAAAACATCCGGCCGTGCGCCGTCGGCCAGCAGGTATAACGTTAGTGGGTTCTTTTTTTTCATAAAAATTGAGTCGCTCGCTGATCATGTACATGTTCACAAATCAGACCCTTTCAGGAGTAAAATCTGTGAAATCTGCGGGAGTAAATTCAGGCCTTCGTTTGGATATGCGCCTGCACGACGAACACAAACACCATCACAGTGATTGTCCCAACGTACACCAGCGCCCAGGGCATCAGCCCAAACAGGGCCAGAATCAGGAAAAAGAAAATGTAAAAATCACGCTTGCCGAGAAAGTCCAGTGATTTGATCACCTTTGCCCATTTGCTGTCACTGTCTAGGAACGAATACTGAATGCTGAAGGAACCTTCTTTTTTGAAACGAATCACGTACAACAGCAACCCCAGAAAACACAGCACCGCAAAAATGATAGCCAGTTTGCCTGCCCAGCGGATGTATTCCGGCTGATCTACCCGGTGCACGCCCGCTACCAGGCACAGCAACACCGCAATCATCGACACAAAATCCAGCATCGTATCGAGCCACTGCCCGAATTTTGAGCTTTTCATTTTCAGGCGTGCGATTTCCCCGTCAACGCCGTCGAGGATGGAAGCCAGCTGGTAAGTTGCTGCCCCGATGAGCCAGTTTTTGTAGCCGCCCTGGTACATAAAATAACAGGGAATGAAAGCGATCAGGCCCGTCACCAGCGTGATTTGATTGGGCGAAACCGGCAGATAAGTCACCCAGCGGCTGATGCTGGTTGACACCCGGCGATTGATATTTCGTGAAACGATGCCGTCCGTCGGCTTCGTCAGGTTTTTGATCATCCGTTTTTTTACCTGCTTCAGCTCCGCTTTGGAGCCGACTGACTGGCAGGTACGGTTGCCGGTATCCAGGATCACGGGTTGGGGAATGCTGTCGGTCAGTTTTTCCGAAGATAAAACTGATTCAGGAAGCTGTTTTACCACACCCGTAGTCGCCAGCGCAATACCTCCGGCTGCCGGTAATACTGCACCCGACGACGGAAGTTGTTTTTTTAAATCTTCTAAAATGGACAGGTCCACCACCAACGGTTTTGGCACCAGGAAAACGCCGGTAAAACCTACTTCCGAAGCAAGTTGCTGAGCTTCCGCAATTCGACCGGCCGGGAAAATCCTGACTGGAATTTCCCTGATCTCGCTCATTGCGATCTTCACTTTTGTGACATCAGCAGCAGCGATAAAGCAGGCCTCCACGCCTGCTTTTCCAAGTGCAATGAGTGTGCGCTCCAACTGTGTAAGACCTAAAATATTGAAGGTTGAAATTTCCGGCACATGCACGAGCGCCGAATACCTGGGTGAATCCATTTTTTCTGTTTTAAAATTTTCGGGCGCAAAGGTGGGGATTTTTCCAGACTTGGCCGGTGAGGCGCATCACCAGATTTTACGCAGAATTGCCTTTAGTTTGTTGGCTCTGGCCTCCCACGTGAGGGTTTTAGCCAGCTGGGATGCATTGCCGGCGAGCTCTTTCATCAGCGTTTTATCAGCCAGCAACTCATTGATGGCGGCGGCATTTTGCAACGAATCATCGGCTTTTACCAAAATGGCGTTGTGCCGATGGACCAGCAACTCCCGGATGTCCGGCGCATCCGCTGCAACGATGGGACGACCAGCAGCCAGGTAAGGAAAGGTTTTGAATGGCAACACCGTCCGGCCGAACTTTTCCAGCGGTGCTGAAACCGGTGGAATGATCAGCACATCCGCTGCGTACAGATAATGTGACACCAGTGCAATGGGCTGGTGTCCGGCGAGAATGACGTTGCTGACGCCTTTGGTTTCAGCGTACTCGGTCAGCCGTTTTACGTCTTCTTCCCGACCTCCCACCAGCAAAAATTTTGCACCCGGCACTCCCTCGGCAATGTCGATGAGGCTTTCGATGCACTTGTTCTTTTGCATATTGCCGGTGTAAACGATGTACACCTCGTTTACATCCAGCCCTAACTGCTTACGGGCCTCTTCCTTGCTGAGTACCGGCTGCATATCGGAATCGTCATAACCATTGTGTAACACAAAAAGTTTTTCCTCCGGGAAACCCACCTTTGCCATCGACCTGGCTGCGACATTGCTGTGCAATACCATACCGAGGAAATTTTTTCGCTTGGCCCGTTTGGCCAGCCAACTCATTGCCTTCGGTGATTCATCGCCGAAGCGCCGGTAGGTTTCAAAAACAAACTTCCGTCCGGTGAAAAGCGCAAGCAAAGCAGAGAACTTATCTCGGGTGTAGATCACGTCATACTTTCTGCGCAGGGCCACAAAGCAGGCTGCGATAATAGGGTGAAAGAATTTCTCAATATTGGAACCACCGGCCGGAAAACCGGCTAACTGCTTGATTTTCAGGCCTTTTTCAATATTGTAGAAAGAATAAACAGCCTCAGCCACATCGTAGCCAGGTTTGAGGAGCGCTTTCAGTTGCAGTGGAATAATCAACTCTACCGGGAGCCCGGCAGCGTGCAGAGCGCTGGCATTTTTTATAACCTGTTGGGTATCTGTGTTATGGTGGGGATAAATTTTATTGGTTATGTAAGCTACCCTTGGTAATGGCTTATCTGGCAAGGCGGCAGTTTGCATACTTTTTGTCAAATTTTCCGGCAAAGGTAGATGGAAGTTTCTTTTCCAAAAATTTTCAGCCAAGAACACGGTTGATTTCATTGGAACAATCCACGTAAAAACTCCGTAAACAGGTGCCGGACATTTTTATTTGATTGAAAATTGTCATTCCATCTGATTCAAACGATAATTGCACATTAAAAAAGAATTTGAACATGAGTGATTCTCAAAAATCGGGACTCCTCGGCATCGGTTCGAGGGTAAAACATCCGGCCTACGGCGACGGGGTGGTCATCCGGCTGCACATGGCGGCTTACGAATGTTGTTTTACGCTATACGGCATAAAGTTGGTCGGGAAAGAATACGACAAATGGCAAATCGTGGAGGCAATACCCGCTGAGGAAAGCATCACCTTCACAGAAGCTGAACGGTCGTTGATGAAAATCCTGCGCCATTGGTCCGACATCAGCCAGGTCGTCGACCTGGGCGACCGCTGGAAAGGCGGAACGCTGGTCCTGAAACCGGAAGACGACAGCCTAAAGCCTAAGGAAATTCCTATCGAAACGTTTTTTCATAAAATCGTGATGGTCCGTGACCGCCTTCGGGTGATGGAGCAGCGCATCAACAGCAGCAAACTCAGCGATGACGAAAAAGTAGACCTCCAGCAGTACATCACACGCATCTACGGCAGCTTGACAACTTTCAATGTTCTATTTAAAAACAAAGAGGATAACTTCGTAGGTGAAAAATCTTAGTGCCGGATTCCTGAATTTGTTTGAACAATGCTTTTTAGGTGGTGTTCAAAAGCTAATTTTGATGCGAATAACTACTTATCAAAAGGCAGGGCCGCAGCCAAAGGCTGTGGCTCTGATGTTTTATTCCAAAATCATCAGCGGTTTTCAAAATCATGGTGATCATTGACCAAGTTTTCAATTCTGACACAATGAACAAGCTTTCCATTCTTATTTTTTTGATTGCAATAATCACATCCAGCGGCTGCATCGTCACTGACAACACCTACTCAGCGCTGCCTCCCGGCCCCTGGCGAGCTGTGCTGAAACTTGAACCTGATTTCATCACACCTAATCCGAAGGGGCAACCCCTCCCCGATAAAGTGGATATGAAATTCGCTGATGTTAACGAGGACGAGTTGCCTTTTAATTTCGAAGTCATTTACGACAACGACTCCACATTTCACATCGAGATTATCAACGGCGAAGAGCGCATCGTTGTGCCGGCCGGCGACATACAGTTTGGCCGCAGCAAGAACCGGGCAAGGGATACCATCCGTATCGATTTTCCGATTTACGATTCCTACATCACCGGCTCCTTCGCCGGAAATATCATCGAAGGCTCCTGGGTCGTGACTACACGGGAGAACTACGCCATCCCCTTCACCGCCACGCAAGGGAAGGATTACCGCTTCACACCGTTGCGCAAAGAACCGGCGCTCGACCTTAGCGGCAAATGGGCCTGCACCTTTGGACTGGACGAAGAGGAACCCTATCCTGCAATCGCCGAATTCAAACAGGAAGGCAACCGCCTCACCGGCACTTTCCAGACTGAAACCGGCGATTACCGCTTCCTCGAGGGCACCGTTCAGGAAGACAAGTTTTACCTCTCGGTCTTTGACGGATCGCATGCCTTTTTGTTCAAGGGTAAAATACTGCCTGACAGCACGCTGACCGGTGCTTTCTTCTCCGGAAAACACTACCAGACCACCTGGGAAGGTCACCGGGATGATAGCTTCAAACTCGCCAACCCAGACTCGCTGACTTACCTCCTTCCCGGCTACGACAAGCTGACCTTTTCTTTTGAAAACCCTGACGGAAAGGTCATTTCACCTGAAAACCCTGAATACGAGGGCAAAGTAAAAGTCGTCCAGATCATGGGTACATGGTGCCCGAACTGCCGGGATGAAACCGAATTTTTAATCGATTATTTGAATCAAAAAAATCCGGAAAACATAGCCGTCATCGCTCTCGCATTTGAAAAATACAGCGACCCTGAAAAAGCCAATGCCGCCATCCGAACTTACAAACAGCGATTCGGTATGAACTACGAAATCGTGCATGCAGGATCCTACAAAAAAGAAGAGGCCGCCAAAGCATTGCCAATGCTCAACCGGGTACTCTCCTACCCCACCATGATTTTTTTGGATAAAAACAACCGGGTTCGGAAAATTCACACGGGCTTTTACGGTCCTGCCACCAGCGAGTATGTGGCATTCACAAAAGAATTCGATACTTTTGTCACTTCGCTATTAAACGAGTAGAATGGCCGGAAAAAAGCCGGCTGCCCGTTTGGCAACTATCCGTCAATATCCAGGAATCTAACATTCAAATATGTCTCGCACCAAGCAAAACGTCATTGTCTATAGTTCTGATAACCAAGAAGTTGCAACACAACTCATAACAGGCCTGACACAGGCAGGCTTTCCGGTTTTACCAACAGAAATCAGTGAATATTCCCAAACACCGCTGCGTCAGGAAACCGAAAGCTCCGATGGTGCCATCATTTTGTTGGTGACAGATAACTTCCTGAAATCGAGAGGCTGCATGCACGGAGCGCTGCAGGCACTAAAAGATTGGGCCACCTCAGGAAAACTTGTTCCGGTGGTGGCCGATGGCCGCCAGCCTAAGACAGGTGGTGGCTGGGAAAATGTTCCGACCACCTTCGACCGGGTGAGCAACATCATCCAGTACATGAATCACTGGCAAGACCATTACCTTGAGCTTCGCAAGGAAAAACGCCACCACGAAGACGATGAAAAACTGGAAAAAGAACTTGAACTGACCAAAGCCATTTCAACTGAAGTAGGCGAATTCCTTCGGTACCTCCGCAACCTGAACTGGTACACGCTGGAGGACTTCAAATTTGACGGATTTAAGGTGTTGCGCAAATTTTACGGCGAAGCCATCATCGCTGACGATGCTACCGAATCAACTACCAGCACTGCCGATCCCTCTTCTGCCAGCGGTCGTTCGCAAAAATCACTGGCCGAAATTATTCAGGATTCGTCGGAGGAACTCATGGCTGAAAACCAGGAGCTTTCTAAAAACAAAGGATCCGAAGAGGAAGAAAACCCGCCGGTTGATGTTTCCGAAATTCCCGGTATGGATATGCTCAACGAAGCTGCCAGAAAAGACAGTGCCTCTGATGAGGATGATGAGGATGACGAAGTGAATGAGATTCTGAATGAAGTCCTCGGTGAAGAAGACGACGAGGATGGCGAAGAATACCGCTTCCTCAGTGATGACCCCGAAAATGCTGATGAACTGGACCTGAACTCTTTATTTGATGAAGAAACAGCATCAGAAGACAGTAAGGATGAACCCGAAGAGGATGAAGTCCTTCTTGATCTGATCTCCGACGACGAAGAAGGCCTGGTCATCAATGCAGATGGAAAAACACACGCCACCCCGGAAGAAATTCTTGAATATGCCGTCGACCTTTTCGATGAGGGCAACGTGGAGGAAGGATTAGATTATCTGAAAAAAACCGTCAAGCTCAACCCGAATGACCATACGCTGCGATACTATTATGCTTATGCACTCGCACGCTACGGAGAACGCTGGAAAGCCGCCCGCAAGCAGCTGAACACCATCCTGGAAAGTGACAGCGAACATCCGGATGCATGGTTCCTGCTGGCGGAAGTTGCTGAAAATCAAGGCGAAATAACAGACGCAAAGCAATGTTTCGAAAAAGTAGCTTCCCTCCAACCAGATTTCCCGGAGGTATTTTACAGACTGGGCCTGCTTACCATTCAGCACTTTCCGGAGCAGGATGCTAAAGCTGCCGGTTATTTCAAAAAAGCAATCGCCCACAACCCCAGAAACGCCGAAGCACACTACCTGCTCGGAACTCTGCTCAACGAGCGGCTCGGCGACCCTGAGAGCGCCATCGATTATTTTAAATCAACCTTGTTGCAGGACCCAACACATGCCTTTGCCAATTATGACCTTGCCCTGCTTTACTACCGGCTGGGTGAAAAGGAAGTTGCCAATGACTACTACGTCAGGGCGACAACGATCAACCCTGAGTTAAAAACGCCTCAAAACGATGCCGCTTTTTATGTTGAAAAACCAGCTGCTGAAGCGCCGGAGCCATCAGTAAAAGAGGAGAAAGAATCGACTGTCACCGAAAGCGTCGAAGCTTTCGAACAGGAAATGCCAGCCTTCAACCTGGAAGAAGCAGGTGAAGCACCCGACCCGCAAAATGAAGCGCCGTCTGAGACTAAACCTGCAGTCCTGAATAAACTCGAAATAACAGAAACCATGGCAGCTGTTGGCGCCACCGCTGCCATCACGGATGCGCTGGATTTTGTTGAAACAACGAAGCCGGTTGAAGCCCCGCCTGCTCCAAAATCCATGGAAGCGGTAAGTACAGCGCCTGCCCCCGAACCCGTCCAGGTAAATGATAAGCCCATCGTACTGATTACCGGAGCAACGGCAGGCATCGGCAAAGCGACGGCAGAGGTTTTTGCAGCCAACGGTTACCAGGTAATCATTACCGGTCGCAGGAAGGATCGGCTCGATGCCATGAAAAATGATTTCAAGGAAAAATACAACAACAATATCCAGGTCCTCACCTTCGACGTAAGGGATGCGGAGGCCGTAAAAGTAGCCATGGAGGACCTTCCTGAAGCCTGGCGCAAGATTGATATTTTGATCAACAATGCCGGTCTTTCAAGGGGTCTCTCCCCCATCCACGAGGGCGACCCGGAGCATTGGGACACAATGATCGACACCAATATCAAAGGTCTGCTCTACATCACCCGTGCCGTTTCACCACAGATGGTCGAGCGGCGCAGTGGACATATCATCAATGTTGCGTCAGGTGCAGGCAAAGAGGTGTACCCTGGCGGGAACGTGTACTGCGCCACCAAATTTGCCGTGGACGCCCTCACCAAATCCATGCGGCTGGATTTGTACAAGCACAACGTGCGGGTCAGTCAGGTAGCACCAGGACATGTCGAAGAGACCGAATTTGCCAGTGTTCGTTTCGATGGCGACACCGACCGTGCTGCTCAGGTTTATGAAAACTTTCAACCGCTGAAATCGAGCGATGTGGCGGAGACGATCTTTTTTATCGCTACCCGGCCTCCTCACGTTAATATTCAGGATGTGCTGATGTTCGGCACACAGCAGGCAGGCTCGAATTTTATTGACCGGTCCGGACGATGATAGCATTAAGGGACAAAAAGGAGAATTATCTGTCTTAATGAACCTGAATTCGCAGGTTTTGACGGAATGGTTTCACTTTTTGACAGAAAATGAATTTTTTTGCAACCGCTTTTTACAAAAGCTGTTTTTTGAATAAAAAAACGTGGATTTCCGGGGTAAAACACCTAATTTAGGCCGGTATCCAATCATTTTCACACAAGCCTTCACACAATAAATTATAGAAATGGTTCTTGAAAAAACAAAGCCTGAAAAAAAATCTACGGCAAAAAAGTCAAGCAAAAAAGGAACTACCTACAGCAAGGAGCAATACCTGAGCTGGTATGAATTGATGCTTCGCATTCGCCGTTTTGAGGAGCGTGCACTGATGGGTTACAGTCAGCAAAAAATCAGGGGCTTTCTTCACGTTTACATCGGTCAGGAAGCAATTGCTGCCGGTATTGAATCTGCAATCCGCCCGGAAGATGGCATCGTAACCGCTTACCGCCAACATGGAATCGCCATCGGAAGAGGCGTTTCGACCAAAGCTTGTATGGCTGAATTATACGCAAAAGCAACCGGCGTGAACAAAGGAAAAGGCGGCTCCATGCACTTCTTTTCAAAAGAACACAACTACTACGGTGGCAACGGTATCGTAGGTGCACAAATCCCTATCGGCACCGGTATTGCCTTCGCAGAAAAGTATAAAGGCACTGATAATCTGTGCGTTACGATGTTCGGTGATGGTGCTGCCCGCCAGGGAGCCCTGCACGAAGCATTCAATATGGCCATGACCTGGAAGTTGCCGGTACTTTACATTTGTGAAAACAACAACTACGCAATGGGAACTTCCGTTGAGCGTACCAGCAACATCAAAGACATTTATAAGCTGGGCTTTGCCTACGACATGCCAAGCGAAGCAGTTGACGGCATGAGCCCGGAATCCGTTCACGAGGCAATTTCCAAAGCCGTCGAGCACATTCGTGCCGGCAAAGGCCCTTACTTTCTGGAAATCAAGACCTATCGCTACAAAGGCCACTCTGTTTCCGACCCCGGTACTTACCGTACCCGTGACGAGTTGAAGTCCTACATGGATATTGATCCGCTCAAAATGACGGAGCAAACCATTCTTGACAACAAACTGGCAACAGAGGAGGAAATCGAAGCGATCAAGGAAAAAATAAAGGCGGAGATTGAAGAGGCAGTACAATTTGCCGAAGAATCACCGTTCCCGGATGGCGCTGCGCTGTACGAAGACAACTACGTACAGGAAGACTATCCTTACATGCGGGATTAACGGGAAAACCCGCCCGAAAAAAGACAAAAAAGGAAGTGAAGGCTATGCCTTTCGCTTCCTTTTGTTTTTCTGAACGCTCCCTTCCCGACCAGATTCCGAAATACTACTTTCATTTTTTCTTTCCTGAATGTAAAGTTTCTTTATTTTTGCGCCACTTTTGAAAAACCTTGTCTGAAATAATCCGTAGAAGGGCCAGACAAATCCAATAGAGGTGAGAAGTGAGACCGTGAAATAATGAGCGATTGAAACATTGATTTTCAAAGGATTCATGAGCTTTTATTTGCCAAAACGACTCATCGTTCTATCAATCGGTTTAAATTAAATTACAAGATGGCACAACGCAAAAAGAAAAAGAAAGACGAAGAAGTCCTCATCGACATCACCGAAGTCACCGGCCAGGCCGAAGACGTATTTGAAAAATACCAAAAAGAAATACTCATTGGTATCGTGGCACTCGTGGTGATCGTAGGTGGATGGCTGGCATATTCCAACCTCTACGTGAAGCCCAAGCAAAAAGAAGCCGTTGAGCAAATGGCACAGGCAGAGTGGCAGTTCCAGCGGGATTCTTTCAACCTTGCACTCGCCAACCCCGGCGGCGGTTATCCAGGTTTTGCTGAAATCGTAAAGAAATACAGCGGCACCGATGCAGCTAACGCAGCGCTCTACTATGCCGGTATTTCCTGCCTGAACCTTGGGCAGTTCGATGCAGCAATTTCCTACCTCGACGACTTCAGCGCCGATGGCGAAACGATGCCCATCATGAAAAACGGTGCGCTTGGCGACGCCTGGGCTGAAAAAGGCGACCTCGACAAGGCTCTTAGCTTTTATAAAAAAGCAGCGAATACCAACGAGAACGAAATCCTCACTCCCTACTACCTGAAAAAAGTAGCAATGCTGAGTGAAAAACAAGGCAACAGCTCCGACGCTATCGCCGCATGGGATAAAATCAAAACCGAATATCCTACTGCACCTGAAGCCCGGGACGCAGAGAAAAATCTTATCCGTCTTCGCTAATGCCCGCACGGCGTTCGAAGATGCAAGAATAAAACCGAAGGCGGGGCTCAACAAGCCCTGCCTTTTTTTGTTTTTCAGACTTACAAAAGGCAAATCTGTCAGCCTTATCGTTCCTGATATCGAAATATTAATATCCTTAAACCCTTTCCAACATGGCAAGCGCTTTAAAAAATCTGTCAGCATACAACGACGAAAACATACCGGACGCTGAAAAATTCAAATTCGGAATTGTCGTCTCCGAATGGAATACCCGCATCACCCATGCACTCTACCAGGGTTGTTTTGAAACTTTGGTAAAACATGGCGCCAGCAAAGAAAACATCCAGACCATTCAGGTGCCCGGGTCTTTCGAATTAACCGCCGGCGCAAAAATACTCGCTGACGCCCAGCGGTTCGACGCCATCATTTGCCTCGGATGCGTGATCAAGGGTGAAACAAAACACGACGAATACATCAACCACGCCGTAGCCACCGGCCTCACAGGACTCAGTATCGCCATTGGCACACCCTGCATCTTCGGGGTACTCACCCCCAACACCATGGAGCAGGCGCTCGACCGGGCAGGCGGCAAACATGGCAATAAAGGCGTGGAGGCAGCCGTTACCGCCATCCGAATGGCCAGCCTCCGGAAAACCGTGGTAAGACCAGGCATCAAAATCGGATTTTGATGAAAGCACTGCTAATCATCGGCATGCAGATCGACCTGATAGACGGCGGGCCGGCGGAAGTTTCGGACAGCCAATCAATCGTTCCGGTTGTCAATCAATTGCAAACAAAATTCGACCTCGTCACAGCTGCGAACTTCCAACTTCCCGCGAATCACCTTGCCTTTGCAGGAAATCATCCTTGGCGTCATCCGGGCCAAACTATCGAAATTGAAGGCATCCCGATCCTGCTTCGCAATATTTTTGGTGTCCCCGGCACATTTGGCGCCGAATGGATGCCCGGACTTGACACAGCAAACTTCGCTTTCCAAGCCAGCATGGGCAGCGATGCGCAGATACCTCCTCACAGTGCATTTTTTGATGCTGAAAAACGGAGGGCAACCGGACTACTTGATTTTTTTAAGCAAAACCAAGTCAAAGAGCTCTACATCGCAGGCCTGCCGCTGGAGGATGAAGTAAAAAATTCCGCACTTGACAGTCAGCAGGCCGGTTTCGACACCTACATCGTCAGGGATGCCTGTAAAGGCCGTACACAGGAAGCCATCGAAGACGCCCTTGCCGCATGTGAGCAGGCAGGCGTGAAGGTCATTTCGTCCGTTGAATTGTAATTCCCGTTCATTTTTCAAATTTCCGTCACCATGATCGAGCTAAAAAACGTCTTGCCAATTCCGCTCAAGGAAATGCCCGGAGGAATTTCACCGGACTCAAAGACTTTTGGCACACATTGTCAATTTGAAAAAGGCAGGAACTACCTCGTCATGGCGCCATCGGGCCGGGGAAAATCAACTTTGCTGCACATCATTTACGGCCTTCGCTCAGATTTTGAAGGAGCCGTCCATTTCAACAATAAAAACATCCGGCAACTTGAATCAAACGATTGGGCAGGGGTCCGGCAAAACCATCTCTCCATCGTTTTTCAGGACCTCAGACTCTTCCCAAAACTTACCGCTTTTGAAAATATTCTATTGAAGTCAGCCCTGACAGCGGCCGTTTCTGAAGAGGAAATCATGCGCTGGGCCGGCAGGCTGGGCGTGGAAGAAAATTTGGAACAAACTGCAGCAACCCTCTCCTATGGCCAAAGACAACGCATAGCCATCATCAGGGCCCTGTGCCAGCCTTTTGATTTTTTATTATTGGATGAGCCGTTCAGTCATCTCGATGAGGAAAATACCCGCAAGGCCTCTGAATTAATTATGGAGGTTTGCGAGGCCCGAAATGCCGGTTTCATATTGGTCAGTCTTGGTGAAAAATATTCATTCAGGTATGACGAAATTTGGGTTTTGTGAAATCATTGAGAATCAAATACTTACCCTTGCTACAAGATTTTTTTTAAATAAAGTTGAATTTTTTTCGACTCAGAGTTGTCTAAATGCGAAAGGTCGTTTTATATTTGCACCGCTTTCGGAAGAAAGCATGAAAATATGCGGAAGTAGCTCAGTTGGTAGAGCACGACCTTGCCAAGGTCGGGGTCGCGAGTTCGAGTCTCGTTTTCCGCTCAAAGCCTTCAGAAATGAGGGCTTTTTTTATACCTTCGCAGAGCGTTTTCACAGGAATTCGTTGAAATATTGGAAGCCTGCCCGGGTGGTGGAATGGTAGACACGCTGGACTTAAAATCCAGTGGCCAGCAATGGCCGTGCGGGTTCAAGTCCCGCTCCGGGTACGAAAAAGCCGCTGAGGTTAATACTTTCAGCGGCTTTTCTTTTTCCTATATCCATCACCTGCGTTCTCAACCACTGCATCCGTTCAAAATGCGAAGCCCTGCCTGGAGAACCAGACAGGGCTTCGTTTTTCAAAAGAAATAACAACTCGCCGATTAATAACCAGGATTCTGCTGTTCTGCCAATACCGGGTTAGTATTCAACTCGGATTGCGGGATTGGCCAGACGAAACGGTAATCATCGTATTCAATCGCAGGTACCAATTCTGCGGCTGGAACGTAATTTCCATTCCCGTCATAATCAACGCCAGGGCCCCAGCTTGCAAATGAGGTGTTGTTATAACGCACTTTGGCAGGGATACCACCAGTAGAGAAAACCGCATCTTTTGCCAGGCGGTGAATATCAGCCCAACGACGGCCTTCACCTAAGAATTCAATACGACGCTCGTTCAAAATCGCACGAATCAGGTCGTTCGTGGTTGGGAATGAAGCCGCTGTGTAGTGAAGTGCAGCATCTGTCAATGCACGATTGCGAACCATGTTCAGCATGGCAAGTGCTTCAGTCGTGTTCGGGCTTGCCAAACGGGCATAAGCCTCTGACATATTCAAGAGCACCTCCGGCAAACGGATGATTTGATTGTAGTCATCCTGCGTTGTGATGTTACGGTACTTGTGTGAGAAAAATGCACGTCCGTTGTCCTTGGCCAATTGTCCACGGCGCAAATCGGAAGGATGCCAGAAAGGCGCATTCCATATAATCGGGCTGATTGCCACGAGCGCACGGCCCGGAGAAACGGCATACATCACCGGCAGAGCGCCGTTAACTCCCGGGTTATCAGCCTGAGAGTTTTCAATAGCAAAAATAGACTCCGTGTTGGAAGCGTTGTTGGCAAAAGGCCCTTCCGGAGTAGCAGTCAGTGAATAAACACCGCCAGCGACCAGTTTTGAACCTTCATCAATCACCTTTTGCCAGTCGCCCATGTGCAGATAAATGCGGGTTTTAAGCGCAGTAGCTGCACCGGCAGTAGCGCGGGATATCTTCCTGGAACCGGCACGAGTATCGGGCAGGTTGGCGGCTGCAAAATTGAGATCCTCAAGGATGCGGTCATAACATTCTTTCACAGTATTTCGTCCCTGGGTTGCTGCCTGGTCGAGAGCTGCAGCCGTATTAACGGCAGTCGTGCGATAAGGTACGCCAGGGTGGGACGCATCAGGCGTGTGATTGTACGGACGTGCGAAATGGATCAGCAGTTCGTGGTGAGCCAACGCACGGAGAAATCTGGCCTCGCCTTCGTATTCAGCTGCAGCCTGTGCAGAGATTACGCCGTTAGTGGCGGCATTTCTCATACCCTCAATCACAATGTTGGCCCGGTTGATCAAACCGTATAGTGTCTCCCAGTGATACACGTTGTTCGCAGTAGTCGGGTTGTAAGTTGCCTCGTACGTGATGGCATAAAACAACGCTACGTTTAGCATATCTTCACCACGGTTATCGCCCTGTTCGACATTCGCAGCACCGAAAGGATAGCCACGCACCTGTCCTCCAGCATAAAATCCACTCTGAGCTCTGTCGTAAACCCCGACCATAGACAACTCACAGCGATCGGGTGTTTCGAATGCAGCTGCCTCTGTGATGCGATCCAATGGCTGCAGGTCGGTTACACTGTCGTCGCAGGAAACCGCAAACAAGCACATCATCAGAACCAGACAGGCTGCAACGATGAATTTATTTATCATCATGATTTTTTTCATGGTAAATGAAATTTTTAAATTTTGAAATAAAGAAAAACAACAGGCCATTTTGGCAAAAAGCGCTTATTCAAGCTGGTTTTTTACCTGAAAAAACCTGAAGTCTGCTTCCCTCATTCCTTAGAATTTGAGATTTACACCAGCAGAAATCACACGCTGTTGCGGGTTACCGTTCCAATCAACACCAAAACCGTTGGTATTCGTTTCGGGATCGATACCTGTGTAGGGCGTGAATGTCAGCAGGTTTTGGCCCTGCACATAAACACGCAGCGATTCGATGTTTAGCCTTTGCGTGACAGTTTTTGGCATGGTATAACCAAATGCCAGGTTACCCAGGCGCAGGAAGTCTCCTTTTTCAAGGAAACGGGTAGTAGCTACGTTCGGGTTGTTCACCCGGTTGCTTTGGTTGAGCACCATCTTAGGCGTCATGCCGTCGCCAGGATTTTCAGGTGACTGCCAGCGGCCGAGGATTTCCGTTCCGTTATTGTTGAATCCCATGTCAAGGAGGTCAGCACGGGTACGGTTGAAGATCATATTTCCTCCGGAAAAACGCAGGAAGATATTCACGTCGAAATTACCGAAGTACACGTTGTTGTCAAAACCACCGAACCACTTCGGAATGGACACGCCTAATACTCTGCGGTCGGTAGCAGCAGAAAGTGAGCTTGCCTCGCCACGAGTGCCGGGGTTAGCCGGGTCGAAAACGTAGAATGCGCCGTTGCTCAACTCGTTTTCTACCAACACACCGGTAGATTTTTCGTAAACCGGGTTACCATTGGCCGGATTTACACCGTAGTAGTCAAAACCGTAAATAGCGTTGATGGACTCGCCTACCCGAATGATGTTGAAGTCGCTGGTGATGTCTTGGTCGTTAACCAATTCCGTTACTTCATTCTGTTGCGTAGAGAAGTTAATGCTGGTGTTCCAGCGCACTTTTTCTACCCGAACAACAGTTGCATCCAGGCTCAATTCAATACCACTGCCTTTCAAACGGCCAACGTTCTGGTTGATAAAGTTGCCGGGAATACCCACTGAAGGAGGCGTTGGCGCCTGTAGAATGATATCGGCGTTATCCTGTGTCCAGTAAGCGACAGATGCCACAATGCGGTTTTCAAACAAGCCAAGATCGAGGCCGAAGTCAAGCTTTTGCTGTGCTTCCCAACGTAGCTGATCGTTTCCAAAGTTGCTGAATCCGATGCCGTTTTGTGAACCGTACTGGGCAGAACCGTAAGAGCCGATGTATGGATAGTTACCGATGTTGGTGTTACCAACTTCAGCGTAAGAACCACGGATACGCAGGTCAGAAATCACACTTGCCAGAGCGCCGCCCCAGAAAGCTTCTTCAGAAATACGCCAGGCAAATGACGCTCCCGGGAAGTAACCCACCCGTCCGTTCTCAGGAAGTGCAGAAAGTGCATCCCGGCGGATGGAGGCGCTGATGTAGTACTTGCGAGCGTAGTTGTAGTTAACTCGACCGAGGTAAGAAGCCAGACCGTTTTCAGAGATACCGCCGAAGGCCTGCTGGTTAGCAAATGTTCCGCTGATCATGTTCTCACGGAAGAAACGATCAGACAGGTCGGAGACAACAGCCTGGTAGAAACTGGTACGCTGCTTCTGGTATTCCTGCACAGCAGTCAGGTCCAGGTTGTGTTTTTCGTTAAATGACTTGTTGTAAGTAAGGATGTTTTGCCAGTTCCAGCGCAACGCAGGAGAAAATGACTGTGAAACACGGCCATTTGCAGAGAAACCATCGCCATGACGAGGATCCTGGAACAGCAGGTCGTCAACATAGCTGCCGTCGATACCCACCTGGGTGCGAAAGTCCAGACCTTTCGCCAAAGAAATATTAGCATAAGTTGTCCCCAGCAAACGCCAGTTAAAAGCACGGCGAGTGTCGTTGTCGAGTACGAAACGGGCGTTTGGAATACCGTTAGCAATTTCCGTGGTGTTAGCGCCACGGCCCAGTGTTCTTGGGTTTTGCTCGTCGATGTTGTAGCCTGTTGGATGGTCAGGATTGTAAACTGCTACGTTTGGGAACATCCTTACAGTACCGAAAGTGTTTCCTGACAAGTTGTTCGAGCCGGTAAGCGGACCAAAGTTTTCCTGACGGGTAACACCGCTGCTGAAACCAATTTTCAGCCAGTTGTTAACTTTCTGGTCAAGGTTTCCACGGAAAGTGTAACGGGTAAGACTGTTGGAGTAAGCGATACCTTCCTGATCGGAGTACCCTACTGAAAAGTAGTAATTGGTTTTGTCGTTTCCGCCATTCACAGAAAAGACGTGGTTGTGTTGCAAAGCACTTCTGTACATCACATCGTTCCAGTTGGTCTCAACGATGCTGCCATCCGGACGGGTTTGCAATGCTGCGATATCCGTTGTTCCACCGGCATTTTTGTTCTTCTCGTTGTTGATTTCAACAAACTCTCTGGCATTCAGCAGGTCGTGAAGCTTGGTAGCACGGGCAGAGCCAACGTAAGCATCGTAGCTGAATTGTGCCTTGCCTGCTTTACCCTTTTTTGTGGTAACCAGGATGACACCGTTGGAAGCACGTGAACCGTAGATCGCTGTGGCAGCACCATCCTTGAGAATTTCAAAAGATTCGATGTCGGCAGGGTTCAGGTCAGCCAATGCATTTGCAGGGGTGAAACCACCTACGTTACCACTGAAAACCGGAACACCGTCAATCACCACGAGCGGCTCAGTACCAGATGAAATAGAGTTCACACCCCGGATACGGATCTGTGGCGGAGCACCGAGGATACCGTTTGGAGTGGTGATCTGTACACCTGCCGCCCGGCCAGCCAACTGCTGGTCAAAGCTGGGCGTAGCCAGGTTCGAAATCGTTTCTCCTTTTACCTGTGAAATGGAGCCGGTCACGTCTTTTTTCAATTGCGTTCCGTAACCAACTACCACTACTTCTGACAACGTAGCATTGTCAGTCACCATAACAATATCAACAACGTTAGAAGCTCCGAGACGAACTTCCTGGGTCTGAAACCCGGTGTAACTGAAAAGGAGAGCTGAAGCCCCCTCTGGCACTCTGATTTCATAAGTGCCATCAACATCAGTGACAGTACCTACCGTGGTACCCTGCACTAATACGGTTGCTCCGATGAGCCGCTCGCCAGCCTGGTCGGATACCGTACCCTTGATGTTTCTTTGTGCCAACGATAAGCTGACCGCAGAAACCACTAAAGAAAATACAAGCAGAATTTTCTTCATACTGAAATAATTTAGTTTAGTTAAAAAAAATGTTAGGCGCATTATAAAATGCGTATTGCATATGCAATACGCATCTGGCTAGTCCTATCCACAAACGGATAGAACTATGGGTTCTCACTTTAAATTCTCCTGTACTGTTGGTCTGAATAATTGGTTCGACGGATAGTCTCTCCCAAAAAAGACAATCAAGCTTCTACTTGCCGACTGTTAATGAAATAGTTTTACTGGGGTTTGAACTGTTCGCTCATCGTCAAGTCAATTCTTTCATAAACGGGAAATGAGTCATTTTGCTGCCGCAAAAAACGGCTATTTTATGATGGTAGGAAGACAAAATTCAAAAGCGTCGGCAACTAGCATTTTCAACAAAAATAGCACGTGAAAAATAACCCTAAAATGACTTTCAGGAATATTGAAAAATAAAAAAAACTCTACTAAAAACAAGTTTGGCGGGCCTGTTTTCCGTCTACTTTTATTTATAAAAAGGGCTTCATACAAGCCCGCCAAAGAATCAATAGTCAATTCGTCTCTGCGCTTACTTCAATTCAAAACCCACCTCCAGCACATCCGCCGAGCTTCCGCCAACGAAGACCTTGAAGTCGCCCGGCTCAGCCTTGTACTCCATGGCCTGGGTGTAAAACCGCAGATCATCGCTCGTCAGCGTAAACGTTACTTTTTCACTTTCACCGGGTTTCAGGTTTATTTTTTGAAAACCCTTCAACTCCTTCACCGGGCGGGTGACGCTGCCCACGAGGTCACGGGTGTAAAGTTGCACAACCTCCTCCCCTGCCCTGTCGCCGGTATTCTTCACGGTCACTTCTACCTGAAGTTTTTCACCAAAACCAATCACCGGCTTGCTAACTTTCAGGTCACTGTATTTAAAAGAGGTGTAGCTCAGTCCGTAGCCAAACGGATACAGTGGCGTATTTGCCACATCGAGATACTTGGAGGTGTATTTGTCATTGGCGTTGAATGGCCGTCCGGTATTTTTCATCGAATAAAAAATGGGGATCTGTCCCACGTTTCTCGGGAATGTAATGACGAGTTTGCCGCTCGGATTGTAGTCGCCGAAAAGTACATCCGTAATGGCCGGACCAGCCATTGTGCCCAGGTGCCAGGCATTCACGATGGCCGGAATGTTTTCATCCATCCAGCCGATGGTCAACGGGCGACCAGCCATGACTACGACTACGACGGGCTTCCCGAGTTTGTAAATTTCTTCCAGCAACGCCTGCTGGGCGCCGGGCAGGCCGATGTCGCTGCGGCTGGCAGCCTCACCATTCTGACGGTAGTTCTCGCCTACCGCCATGATGACCACATCTGCCTGTCGGGCTGCATTCAGAGCCGCTTCGAAGCCGCTTCGGTCGTCGCTTTCTGTGGAGCAGCCCTGCGCATGGAAAATTTTGGCGCCGGGAACTGCCTGTTGCAGAGCGCTAAGCAGTGTGACCGCTTTGGAGGCATCACCGGATGCATGCCAACTGCCGAGGATGTCTTCGGGTGCTTCAGTGAGCGGGCCGATGAGTGCAATGTTGCGGGTTGTTTTAGCTAATGGAAGCAGCTTCTGGCCGTTGAAAGGTTCGTTTTTCAGCAAAACGATGGATTTGCGGCCGGCATCCCGTGCGTGTTGCATCATTTCATCGGAAAAAACCTCTTGCTTTTCCCGCTCCTCGTTGGAGTAGCGGTAGGGATCGTCAAACAGCCCTAACTCGAATTTTTTCAATAAAACCCTCCGCACTGCATCGTCGATGGTTTTCATTGAAACCTTGCCTTCCTCCACGGATTGCTTCAGGTTATTTTGAAAAACACCGGATTGCATGTCCATATCCACTGTGGCATTGGCAGCGAGTTCGCCTGCATGTTTGCCATTGACAGCAAATCCGTGGGGGATCATCTCGGCGACAGATCCGTAATCGGTGACAATGATTCCATCAAAACCCCACTCCTGACGCAACACCTTGTCCATCAGAAATTTACTGCCTGTTGCGGGCACGCCGTCATACTCATTGAATGAGGTCATCACCGATGCTGCACCGGCATCAATCGCAGCTTTGTAAGGCGGCAGATAAGTTTGCCGTAACTCCCGCTCGCTCATGTCCACGGTGTGATAATCCCGGCCGGCCTGGGCAGCGCCGTAGGCAGCGAAATGTTTCACGCAGGCCATCAGGGTGTACGGGTCAGAAAGGTCCGTACCCTGGTAACCCCGCACTTTCGCTGCGCCCATGAGCGCCCCGAGGAAGGGGTCTTCGCCGGTGCCTTCGGCAATGCGGCCCCAGCGGGGATCACGGGCGATATCCACCATGGGATTAAAAGTCCAGTGCAGGCCGCTGGCGGCAGCTTCTCGAGCGGAGAGGCGGGCCGATTTTTCAATCAATTCCAGATCCCAGCTACAGGCCTCTGCCAGCGGAATCGGGTAAATGGTTTTGTGGCCGTGGATGACATCGTAGCCAAAGAGCAGTGGAATTTTCAGCCGGGTCTCCTCCACGGCAATGCGCTGGAGATCCCGGTTGTATTTTGCGGTGTGTGCGTTAAAAATGTTTCCGCAGCGCCCGGCACGGATGTCTGCCTTGTAATTTTCGTTGAGGGTTGGCCCGGTGACGTCCCAGCCACTGGTGTAGAGGGTCATCTGACCGATTTTTTCTTCCAAAGTCATCTTTGACAGTAGGGCTTCCACTTCTTTGGTGTAATCTTTTTGAGCAAATGCGGGAAGTACCCAGATAGTTAAAAGGATTAGGGTAAGCTTATTTTTCATGATTGTAACTATAGTTTTGCCCGGTCTCACGCCCGGGTATTTTATTGTTTTGAAATTGAAAACAGGAAGTTGAGGAGCATCAAATCGCTGATTTTCAAACTTTTCAGATTTAGCCATTTTTTCAAAAAGTAAAGTCCAGTTTCTTCAAGCCCTCCTTCACTTCCGGGCAGGACATGAACAAATCCCAGAGCAAGCCGGAGCGATGGTTTTCCATCATCACGACAATCGGCCCCTGATCGATGGCGAGGTAGCGGCGGGGAAACCAGTCGACATGTTCGCTGAATGCATCGTAAAATCCGTATTCGCCAAACAGGCTGCCCCCCAGTTTTTCATAAAAATACCGCATCGCAGCGGCGCTCTCCTCCGGCGTGTACGGGAAGGAAGCCAGTGCAGCGGTGGGTGAAATAACACCAAAATCTTCCTCCGGCCGGTGAGCTGCATAAAACCGGGTCGAGTAGCTCGCCGTCAAGCCCCAGCAGTCGGGGCCGTAGCCGTACCAGCGTTTCGGATTTTCGACACAGTAGTTGTAATTGATCAAAACGTGGTTGCGGTTGTGCTCCCAGTAGTCAGCGTACCGGTCTTTCAATTTTCGGGGGTCAAGGCCGAGGAAGGAGTAATGCGACCAGAAAAGCGGGCCGCCGTATTCAGGTGAACCGTTGTGCTGGAGAGCCAGCGAGAGGCCGTACTTCTCCGGGCCGCCTGTCATTGCGCCGTTTTTCGCCCAGCCTTCGTGGTACACTTCGGCGGGTACGCCATGGGTAGGCGATGCAGCTGCCAGCACGTAGGCAATGAGGCATTCGTTCCAGCCGCTGATCCGGAAATTCATATCCCAGCCGTAATTGGGAGACCAGTGCCAAAAGAGTACATTTTCCTTGTTTTCACCCCGGTAAAAATCCCAGTCAGCATCCCGCCAAAGTTGATCGACACGGGCAGCCAGCGCCTGTTCTTCTTCGTTTCCATTCTGGAAATATTGCCGGACACAAAGCAGTCCCTGAAAAAGAAATGCACTTTCGACGATGTCACCACCGTCATCTTTTTTGCTGAAAGGTTTCGTTTTTCCTGTTTCTCCCTGCCACCAATGCGGAAACATTCCATGGTAGCGATCGGCTTTTTCCAGCCAGTCCGTTATTTTTTTCAGGCGATCGAAGCCTTCCTGCCGGGTGATGAAGCCCCGTTCGATACCAACGAGAATAGCCATGACGCCAAAACCGGAGCCGCCGGAGGTAACTACGTTGGGGTCTTTGTCAGGATAAACCCCGTCAGCATGGAAACGCTCACGGGCAAGACCAGACACCGGCTCGGCTCCGTCCCAGAAATACTGGAAGGTTTGTTTTTGAACGAGGGTGAAAAGTTCGTCCTCGGTGAGTTGCTGCGGTTGGCTAACCGAAGGAGCCGGATTACTGCATCCGGTAAAAAGTATGACAAAAAAAGTGAGGAGTACAAAAAACCTGTTCATATTTTAAAGTGTAGTTTTAAGCGTAGGTATACACCCCGCAATACGCTGTGCAGGGCATTTCAGAATTACATCCCAAACTTTGTAAACTTTTCAAAATTCAGCATCGGTTTTTCAATGTTTTTATCGATGGCGTAGTAATAGTGAGGTGATTTTCTTTCGGCGAACGGATGTCCTGCCTAATTTCACATGTCTTAAAAAACCTGCTGCCAAATATCATTTTAAAATCAAAATCGGTATTTTATTCCAGTTAAATCAACAAAAATCAGTTAAACTATGCTCAAACCGCTACACTGCTTCCTCACTTCCATTCTCCTGTTTTTCTTATTTCAGTCCCATGGAATCGGGCAGACTTTTCCCTTCACGGCAGCAGGCTTCGACAGCCACGTTGAATTAAACTGGGAAGCTCCCCAGGGAGCCAATCCTTCCAACTACAAAATCTGGCGCTCAACCGACGGACAGAATTTTACTGAAATTAAAACCCTGAATGCAAATGCTTACATCGACTTCACCGGCTTCGCAGGCGATACTCCCGACACCTATTATTATTACCTCACCGCATTGAATGGCATTAACGCTGTCGTTGCCACCTCCGAAACCGTACAGGTGACCGTAGCTGAAATGACGGACGAACAACTCCTCGAAATGGTGCAAGAGTACACTTTCCGCTACTTCTGGGACTTTGCCCACCCGGTGAGCGGTATGGCCAGGGAACGCAATACCAGCGGCAACATCGTCACGACCGGCGGCTCCGGCTTTGGCATCATGGCCATTCTGGTAGGTATCGAACGGGGCTTCATCACCCGGGAGCAGGGACTCAACCGCTTGCTGCAAATCGTGAGCTTTCTGGAATTTGCCGATAAATATCATGGCGTATTCCCGCACTGGCTCAATGGCGCTACGGGCAAAACCGTCCCATTCAGCCAGTACGACAACGGCGGCGATCTGGTGGAAACGGCTTTCCTGATTCAGGGCCTGCTCTGCGCCCGCACCTATTTTAATGAAGATGATCCGCTGGAGGATGCGCTGCGGCAGGGCATTACCGGCATCTGGGAAAATGTAGAGTGGGATTTTTACCGAAAAAACAATTCCAACGTGCTTTACTGGCACTGGTCGCCCAACTTTGGCTGGCAGATGAACTTCCCGTTGCGGGGCTTTAACGAGGTGATGATCACTTACATTCTTGCCATCGCTTCCCCGACACACCCAGTTCCCGCCAGCCTCTACCATACCGGCTGGGCAGGACAGAATTACACCAACGGCAACACTTGGTTCGGTTACAAACTGGATGTAGGCCCGCCGCTGGGAGGTCCGCTGTTTTTTGCGCACTATTCCTACCTCGGGTTTGACCCACGAAATAAAAAGGACGCTTACACCAATTATTTTGAAAGAAACAAAAATCACACGCTCATCAACCGGGCCTACTGCGTCGCCAACCCGCTCAATCACGCCGGATACTCCGAATCAAACTGGGGACTAACAGCCAGTGATAACCCCTGGGGTTACCTGGCTCATGAACCAGGCTTCGGCAAAGACAATGGCACCATCACCCCCACGGCAGCGCTTTCTTCCATGCCTTACACCCCGACAGAAAGTATGGCTGCGCTCAAACATTTTTACAGGGAGCAAGGCGCACAACTCTGGGGTGAAATGGGTTTCTACGATGCCTTCAACCTCAGCGCCAACTGGTACGCTGACAGCTACCTCGCTATCGATCAAGGCCCCATCATCGACATGATTGAAAACTACCGGACGAGGCTGCTCTGGGATCTGTTTATGGCCAACCCGGAAATTCAGCCGGCGCTGGATGCCATCGGTTTTACAGAAGATATCACCACGGGAACAAAGTCAACTGAAGCAGCAATGCCGTGGTCTGTTTCACCAAACCCCGCCGGCGAATCGCTGACCTTGGAACTGGGCATTTTAAAAAATCAAACCCTGACACTGGATGTACTGAACCAGCAGGGTCAGCAGGTGCGGGAGGTGTTTCATCAAAAAAACAGTCAGGCAGGCATCCTGAGAATGCCCGTTGACCTGGCAGGACTGCCGCAGGGGCTCTACTTCCTGCGCCTGCGAGGCGAAGGCGGTGTGCAGGTTTTAAAATTCATAAAAAACTAAGCCATACAACGACCCTTGAAACAGCAAAAATCTACCTCCTTGGAACCATCGTTTGACACTTTATCCTTAACCGCTAAATTTTTTCTTATGAAAAATGTTTTACTCTTTCTCATCACTATGTTCTGCGGCCTGTCCATGGCGCAGGCACAGGTAGTTTACGAAGACTTCGAGGGCACTCCCTTGCCCTGGAACGGAATTAACGGTACTTACGACGGCGTAGTTGCCAACCCGGATCCTACCGGCGCCAATACCAGCGCATTTGTCGGGTCTTACACACTGAACGCCGGCTCTGATTTCAATTTTGCCATTGCCGACCTGCCAGCTCCGGCTGACATGGGAACTTACGGATTGGTGAAAGTGAAAATCTGGTCGCCATTCGCACCAACGCAGGCCCTGCTTAAATTTGAAGGCAGCGGCCCAGCCGTTGAAAAGTTCATTCAGATCACCGAAGCAAGCAAGTGGGTCGAGTACACCGTGGACCTGTCGGCTGGCGCTGCCAACCCTACCGGTTTGACGAAGTGCCTCATCAGCTTCAACAGCTTCCTGCCCGGCATGTCCGGCACTTTCTACTGGGATGACATCGTGGGTCACGAACCCAAGGAATGTTATGAAACTTTCGAAAGCGGTAACGAATTCGGCTGGCAGGGCCTCGACGGTATGTTCACCGGTCCGGTTGACAACCCGGCGCCTAACAGCGTGAACAGCTCCGCAAAAGTGGGCGAGTACGTAAAATCCAACACGAGCGCCTACAGCCTCCTGCTGGCAGAAAGCGCTACCCCACTCGATCTGAGCGTTCTGAACCAGTTTAAAATTCAGGTGTATGCCGGCGCTCCTACGCAGTTACTGATGAAACTCGAAGGCCCCGGCGGCGCTATCGAACAAATCAAAAACATTGGACTTACCAACGTTTGGCAGGAGTACACCTTCGACTTCTCAGCAGCTGCCGACAACGACGGCCTGACGAAGGTGATCCTGTTCTTCGATCCGGGTGTTGAAACAAGTGGCGATACTTACTACTTCGACAACCTATGCGCCGTGCCGAAGGGCGCCTGCGCAGGTGTCGATCCGATCCCGAACATGATCGACGACTTCGAATGCAACCGCAACGCTACCTACACCAACGGCTGGGACATCCTGCAGGTGGTTGACAACCCGGCGCCAAACGCCGTCAACCCATCATCCAAAGTTGGCGAATACGAAGATTACGGCAGCCCGTGGGAAAACGTGCTGATCGACTACCACAATCCGATTGATTTGAGCGTGAATAACCAGCTCATCGTAAAAGTAAGAGCAACGAAAGCAGCACCGATCCTTTTCAAACTCGAAGGCGGCGTTTCTGCACCCAAAGAAGTTTGGCTCGACGTCACTTCAACCAACCAATGGGTAGAATTGACTGCCGATTTCAGCTCCGAAGCAGCAGCTAATCACAAGAAAATCGTAATTTTCTTCAACGGCGGCAATGATCCTGTACCAGGCGACACTTACTGGATCGATGAAATTCAGTGGGGCCAGAAAACGGAAACCGTACTCGAAGATTTCGAAAGCGGCGCTTTCCTGCCCTGGGAACCGCTCGATCAGCAGACTGTGCAGCACGGTACTTTCGAAGTAGTGGCCAACCCTGCTCCGGCGGGCATCAACACTTCCGCTTCCGTAGGTAAGTACACCAAAGGTACCGCAGCTTTCTCCATCCTTTCTGCCGTGGCTCCCGGTGTAATCAATACGACGACACAGCCACAATTCAACCTCGACATCTGGGCGCCTGCCGGTTCAACCTCTGTCACCATGCAGCTGGAAAGCGTCTCGCAGGGCTTCGTCGATGTGAACCGTGACATCACCAACCCGGGCAACTGGGAAAAAGTATCCTTCGACTTCTCCGACAATCAGAACACGACTGACTGGGTGTCCATGCGTCTGATTTTCAATCCTGGCACTGCCGAACCCGGCGCCATGTTTTTCTTTGACAACCTGACCCAGGGCGCATCCACCGTGGATCCTTGCGAAGGCATTACTCCGATTGCAAACATCATCGACGACTTCGAGTGCCAGCGCAACTACGAAGTGAGCAATGGCAGCAACCTCCTGGAAGTTGTCAGCAATCCATTGCTGACAACTGCAAACAGCTCGCTTCAGTCCGGTCTTTATAAAGATCAGCCCGGCGCTCCCTGGGATGCGCTTTGCTTCGAATTTCCAAACGGTATTAACCTGGCAGTTTTCAACCAGTTGAGCATACAGGTTTACGCTCCGCAAGCTGCTCCAGTCCTTTTCAAACTGGAAGGCGGCACCAGCCCTGCGGCTGAAATCTGGGCGGATTACACTGCTGTAAATGAGTGGCAAACACTGTCCGTTGACTTTTCCGGTCAGGCAGGCATGAACCACAAAAAGGTTTGCTTCTTCTTCAATGGCGGTGTTGACCATGCCGGCGTGGTAGAAGATTACTACATCGACAACGTGAACTGGGCACATGCGCCATTCGATGGTTGCATCATGAACTTTGACGATCCTGCCTTTACTTCTACCAACTGGGGCTTCTTCCCTGACGGCGGCGATGGCAGCTTTGAAATGGTCGCTAACCCGGATCCAACAGGCATCAACACCAGCCCTACCGTCGGTAAGGCGGTTGAAAAAGCCATCAGCACACAACCCTGGCAGGGTATGTTTACAGCACTGCCTTCTTACGTGCAGTTCGGCGCCAACAAGCTGGTGAAAATCAAAGTCTGGTCGCCTAATGCTACCAGCCTGACGATGAAACTGGAAAACCCGGCCACACCGGGCGCTCCCGGCTCTTCCGGCGACAATACCGTGCCTATCACCAAAACAAATGAGTGGGAAGAACTGACGTTTGACTTTACCGCTTCGCCTAACCCGATTCCGGACGACGGCAAGTACCGTACTGTTACGCTGATCTGGGATATCCTGAACATCCCATCCAGCGACGTGACTTACTACTTTGACGATGTTCGCCTCGACGGCGGCGATTGCGGATCGATCGTAAACGTATTTGAAACGCCTAAAGTAGAAGCACTGAGCATCGCACCGAATCCGGTTACCGATCTGCTGAGAGTTGAAAACCTGGGCAAGATTTCAAGACTGGAAATCTACGGCGTACTGGGCAACCGGGTAGCCAATGTTTGGGTGGGCAACGACGCAGCTGCTTACCTCGACGTAACCAACCTGCCAAAAGGCGTGTACACCATCGCTGGTTTCACGAGCAACGGCACTTTGGTGGCCAACTCGAAGTTCATCAAGCAATAAGCTAACGCATCATGAAAATGTACCGGCGTGACGACCTGTCACGCCGGTATTTTTTGAAAATCTCTTGTTATGAAAAAACGCTACCTGACCAAAGCGAGGTTCAGCTTTTTCTTCCTTGCTTTTTTTTCATCTTCTTTAATGCTTGCTCAGCATACTGTCGAAGGCTACCTCACCGGCGCCTCTGACGGACTGCCGCTCATCGGCGCCAACGTACTCGAAAAAGGCACCTTGAACGGCACCATTACCGATATTGACGGAAGTTATTCCCTCGAAGTTTCCAGCCCAGACGCCATTTTGATTTACAGCTACACCGGCTTTGCCAGCCAGGAAATTCCGGTGAACGGCAGGAACAAAATAGACCTGATACTTAGCGAAGAAAGCACCCTGCTCGAGCAAATCGTCGTAGTGGGCTACGGCACCCAGAAAAAAAGCGACCTGACCGGTTCGGTCGGTACGGTCAAACAAAAAGATATCGAGCGAATCCCAACAGCTAACATTGAACAGGCATTACAAGGTAAAGTAGCCGGTGTGTACGTTGCTCCAAACTCCGGTACGCCGGGTGCAGGCGCCGTTATCCGTATCCGTGGTACGGGTACCCTGAACAATGCCAACCCACTTTACGTCATCGACGGAATGATTACTTACGATGCCTCGCTGGTGAACCCGCAGGACGTGGAAAGCATCGAAGTGCTGAAGGATGCTTCGGCAGCAGCCATTTACGGCAGCCGGGGCGCTAACGGCGTCATCATCATTACCACCAAAGGCGGTAAAAAACGGGAAAACGCCGTCATTACCGCATCGAGCTACCATGGCGTTCAGCAGGTTACCCGTCAAATCGAGATGGCCAACGCTGCCGAATTTGCGCAACTCTACAATGAACTCAGAAATCAGCAATACTATCCCGACCCCGCTTCGCTTGGAGAGGGCACCAACTGGCAGGATGAAATCTTTCAGAATGCCCCCATCACCAACGTACAGGTTTCCGCCAACGGCGGCTCCGATAAAATGACTTACAACTTCAGCGCCAACTGGTTCGACCAGGATGGTATCGTAAAAACCTCCAATTACAGAAGGGCTACCCTTCGTTTCAACACAGACATTCAGCTGAATTCTTTCCTGAGCATCGGGACGAACGTGGCCTACGCCAACACGCAGAGCGACATCGCTCCCGGTGGCGTGGTGGGCAGCGCTTACCGCATGCCGCCGGTGTTCTCCGTGAGAGACAGTACGGGCGACTTCAGCGATCCGACCTTTTTTGGTCTGGCCATCGGCAACCCGGCCGCCGACCTGTTTTACAAAAGCAACAACAAGGCAAAGGGCAACCGCCTGTTCGGTAACATTTACGCCGATGTGAACTTTTTGAAACACTTCACCTTCCGCTCCAACTTCGGATTCGACCGGGGCGACGGACAGAGCAGGTATTTCGAACCCATCTTTGAGGTGAGTGCTTCGCAACGCAATCCGAACGACCGCCTCAGCGTCGGTTACAACCTCAACCGGGACTGGATCTGGGAGCAAACGCTGAATTTCAACAAAGAATGGACCGGGCACCGGATCAACGTACTGGCCGGTTACACCGCAGAAGAGCGCTACCGGGAGTCTTTCGGCGCCAGCCGCCAAAACTTCCCCGGCACGGCTGACGAACTGCTGTTCCTCTCCGCCGGTAACGACACCACGCAGCTCAACTCCGGCGGTGCCGTGGACGAGGCGCTCGTTTCCATGCTTTTCCGGGTGAATTACACGCTGTTTGACAAATACCTGTTCACCGTCACTATGCGACGGGACCAGTCTTCCCGCTTTTTGAGCGATAACCGTGCGGGTGTGTTCCCGTCGTTTAGTGCAGGCTGGAACCTCGGCCAGGAAGATTTTGTGAAAAACACAGGATTGTTCGATCGTTTGAAAATGCGCTTCAGCTACGGCGTGTTAGGCAACCAGGCTTCGGCCAGTGCCTACCCCAGCACGGGTGCAGTGACGAGCGGCCTTTACGGTGTCTTCGGTCCGGGAGAGGATCTGAACCAGGGCGCCACGCTTATCACACTTTCGAACCCGAATCTGAAATGGGAAACATCGAGACAGACAGACATCGGCGTGGAAATGGGCTTTTTCGACAACCGGCTCGAACTGGAAGCCGACTGGTACAATCGTTATACCTATGATATCATCGCTGCCGTGCCGATTCCTGACTTTGTCGGGTCGCAGGGCGATCCGGTCGTGAATACGGCAGAGGTGCGCAACCGGGGTTGGGATTTTACCATCAACTGGCGTAACAGCGGTACCTTCCGCTACAACCTGGGCGCTACGATCAGCCCGGTGACAAATGAGGTGATGAAACTGGCAGAAGGCAGAAGCGAGATTTTTGCGGCTTTCATACAGGGTGAACCGGCAACGCATACGGTTGTTGGGTTACCCATCGGTGCTTTTTACGGTTATCAGGTGGCCGGCGTTTTTCAAAACCAGGAAGAACTGGATAACCTGCCGAAACTCGGCGGCGAAAAGATCGGCGACCTCCGATATGCCGACCTCGACGGCAACGGCGTCATCGATGGCGACGACCGCACCTACCTGGGAAGCCCGATCCCCGACCTGATCTACAGCTTTACGGCCGGTTTTGACTGGAAAGGCATCGACTTTGCGGTCGATTTTCTGGGGCAAAGAGGCAACAAGGTTTTTAATTCCAAAAAGACCTTCCGCTTCAGTGTGTACAACTGGGAAAAATCCTTCTTCGACCGCTGGACCGAGGAAAACCCCAGCGACACAGAGCCTCGCATCACCAACGGCGGCCACAACTACCGGGTGAGCGATCGTTACCTCGAAGACGGCAGCTTTTTCCGCCTGAGAAGTATTTCACTGGGCTACTCGCTGCCGCAGGAACTGCTGTCAAAGGCTCGTATCTCGAAGTTCCGGGTGTTTGTGATCGGCAATAACGTCTGGACACAGCAAAATTACAGCGGTTACTCTCCGGAATTCCCGAATGCGGGCAGCCCGTTCGAGGTAGGTCTGGACAACGGCGGCTACCCGATTGCGAAGAGCTGGCAGGGTGGCGTGGAGATTATGTTTTAACCAGGGAATGGTTAATGATTAATGGTTAATGGTTAATGAGGGGGTTAAAACGTGGTGGTTTTGAAAATCACCGTGTTTTAACCGCTCGTTCGATGCACAGACACAATCCCCAGCGGGGCGACCATGTTTGTAGCATTGACAACAGCACAGAGATTTAGCCCCAGCGGGGCGACCATGTTTAAACCAATTTGATCATACAATGAAGAAAACTTAAAACCATGGCGAATACATACACCCAGCTTTACATCCAATTGGTTTTTGCTGTAAAAAACAGGGAAAGCCTGATTCAAAAGGAATGGAAAGAGGAGTTATACCAATACATCACTGGTATCGTCCAGAACAATGGACATAAAATGCTTAGGATAAATGGTATGCCCGATCACGTTCATATTTTTATTGGATATAAACCAACACAGACTATTCCGGATCTGGTCGAAACTATTAAAACTGACAGTGACATTTTTATCAAAAAGAATCGATTTTGTAAATTTAAATTCCAATGGCAGAGTGGTTATGGTGCGTTCAGCTATTCCCATTCACAGATTGATGCAGTCGTGAAATATATCATTAATCAGGAAGAACATCATCGAAAAAAAACATTTCGAGAGGAGTACCTGGATATGTTGCAAAAATTTGAAGTGGAATATAAAGATGAATACCTGTTTGATTTTTTTGATGGGGTTCGCTCCTGGTGAATTTAAACATGGCCGCCCCGCTGGGGCTCGGAACTTACGGCGTTGGCAGCGCTACAAACAGGATCGCCCCTCCGGGGCTTTGGGTAATTGAAAAGCCCGGTTGTTTGACTACAAACATGATCGCCCCTCCGGGGATTTGGGTAATTGAAAAGCCCGGTTGTTTGACTACAAACATGATCGCCCCTCTGGGGATTTGGGTAATTG
>JASBVF010000050.1 GCA_030147525.1 Bacteroidota bacterium | reverse complement strand
TGAGCCGATGGAAGCTGATTATGTAATTCCGATACAAGAGATTCACAAAACAGGTTATCTGTTACAATGTTACCAATCAGGTCATATAAACAAAGTCCATATTCCTGTATTACTTTCAAGGAGAATAGGGAAAGAATATATGAATGGGCTAAATAGAAGCGGAGAATTGTTACAGATTGAAGCTATTGATACTGAAAAAATTATTGGAATTTACTTTAATGAGAATGGGCGAAAAAAATTCAAAGCGCATTTGACAGAAAATATTTCTACGCGAGAACAGCTTCATTTACAGGGCTACAAAGTCATTTACAATGATTTTGAAAAAATTGAGTATAAAGTACTGCCATTAGAAATTCACGATGATATCAACCGCTTAGTATTTCAGAGCTTTACGGCCAATGGCAAACCAATGGACAACAATTATTATGAATCAGAGTGGCAAGTAATTGGAAAGTTTAATATTTAATATGGTTGCCCCCGCTAGCCCCAAGTCTTCTCGTTGAATAACGACTTACAACCGATTTTCATTCCGAATGCATACGTGGCCTGCGAACCCTGCGCTTACAGGTAAAAAAAATGTGCATACGACGATGGGAAATGTGCGGGGATTTTGGGTAACTTAGGGCGGGGAAAAGGAAAGCAGCTCGAAAGCAATAAAATTTAATTAGTTTATGGACATTTCAAATTTAGCTCTTAAGGTAATAATAGTATTGATGCCAGGAATAATTGCAACGCTTTTAATTAAAAACCTTACTGTAGCGAAAGGATGGGATTCTTTTAAATTTAGTATTTATACAATACTTTTTAGTGGAATAACCTATCTTTTATTGCAATTTGTAATAAATTTAATACTTTGGATAATATCTAATTTTAGAGATAATGAGTTTTATATTAGTACACTTAAAATTTGGGATAATTTAACTGAAGAAAGTACCATTCCTTATTTAGAAGTAGTTTATGCATGTTTATTGAGTATTATTGTAGGCTTGTTCGTATCTTTTTTGATAAGAAAAAAAGTGCTTTACATTGTAGCCAAATATTTGAGGGTTTCATATAAATTTGGAGATGAAAATTTATTTTATCATTTTATGAGGAGCGACAGAACAAGTGCAATATATCTAAAAGACATTGAAAATAATTTAATTTATCATGGGTTTATTGACTATTATTCAGAATCTGATGTGATTAGAGAAATTTTGTTAAAGGATGTTGATGTTTATTCTTATATAGATTCGAAGTGGTATTACAAAGTTCCATGTGTATACCTTAGTCAAAGTATCAATAAAAATTGGTTAATAGAACTGCCTAACATAAACACTGAAAGTGATGAACTCAATAAAAATGGAAAAGAAACAACCCCCTCCAAGTCCATCTCCTGAGCCTGCAAAAAGAGGTGGGTATGAAATTAAACCAGCTACTACTCCTCAACCTAAAGGTCCGCCGCCCCCGCCGCCGCCCCCGCCAAAAAAAAGCAACTAATCATGCTGGCCTCGCTGGCTTAAGTCTTCCCGTTGAAAAAAAACTTCTGCTCCTGCCGGTCCCGGTTTTACATCGAGACCGGTAGAAGTGAGGTGGTTTTTCAACGGGAAGACTTGGGCCAGCGGGGCAGGTCAAAGCGAACTGGAAATCGGTTATTGCAAAACTCGATGCTTCTTTGCTCGTTTCAGTTTACATTCATGGCACAATGATGCGACGGTCTCCATTAACGCAACCAGCGCCGGCGAATCAAAACAGGTTCAGCACATTATAGCCGAGCAACACGAGCAGCCCAAGCATTGCCAGCAAGGTGGGCGCCGGGTAGTTTCGGATATTCAGGGGAATGCGAAACGGCGGAGGTTCGTCGCCGGGCTGCTCTTTCCGACGGTAGTTGAGTAGCGCCGCATTGACGATGAGAAACAGCAGGAAAACGAATGTATTTCCGATGCTCACCACCACTTTCAGGTTGCCGATCAGGGCGAAAGAGATAACGACCGCCATGCTCAGCAACACGGCAAACACGGGCGTGCCGGTAGCGGGATGGATGTGCGTCAGTTTTTTCAACCAGGAAATATTCGTGTCACGGGCTACGTCATAAAACAACCGGCTGCTGCCGAGCAGGTTCGAAAGGATGGTTTTGCTGGTAGCGAAAAGCGCCACCACGATCAGTCCCGTCACCCACGCTTCCCCGGCCAGCAGCGACAGCACCTGCGCCAGCGGTCCTTTGCTTTGGGCCAGTTGCTGCGGCTCCAGCACGTTCACCGAACTCACCGCAATGAGCATGTAAAACGCCATCACGATCAGGCTGGAGATGAGGATGCCTTTGGGTAAAACCTTCTGCGGCTGCCGGGTCTCTTCCGCCATTTTCACCAGGTCCTCGAAACCCACGTAACTGAAAAAGATCAGCCCGGCGCCGGCAAGGACGCCTGCCGTGCCGCTATCGGGCGCTTTCGTCAGATCGGCGCTGCCCCATTCCGGCAACGAAAAAGCGATGACCACGCCCAGGCCGACCAGGGTAATGATGGTCGCCACCGCATTAAAACGGGAAGAATGCTGCACGCCGACGGCATTTACCAGGCTCATCAGGGCGATGATGCCCAGCGTTGTAATCCAGTGCGGCACGTCGGTCAGCCGGCCCAGGTAATCGCTGAAACTGATGGCAATGGCTGCCGGCGAGATGAGATTGGTCAAAAAAATAATGAAGGACAGGTACAGCGCCTTTTTTTCACCCAAACCCTGTTTGATGTATTCGAAACTGCCGCCCGCATCCGGGTACCTGCTCACGAACTCCGCATAGGTCAGCCCCGTGAGGAAGGCCACCACTGCCGCCAGCGCAAAACTAAGCCAGAGCATGTAACCCGCCGGACCGGCTGCTTCGCCCGTAACGGCGTAAATCCCTGCACCCACAATACCGCCCACACCGAACATGATGATGTCGGGCAATTTCAGGGTTCGTCGAAGTTGTTGTTGTTGCATACAATCGGCTGGCTTTTCAGCAGGTAGCAGGTATGATCACAGCGGGCCGGCAGAATTTATTTAGGCTTCGGCGCATTTCTGGCCTTTTTCGGTTCTCTTTCGGCGGCGTCCTCTTTCACGCCATCCACCCTGGTGCCTTTAACAAGGCCGCCCATATCGTGGCCACGGGTTTCGCCGGTGGTGTCGTAAATATCCTTGTTGGGTTTGGTTTTACCGTAAGATTCGCCGCTTCTTTTATTTTCATTCTGGCTGGAAGGCGACTTTTGCAGGCTGCCCCGGTAGCCGGCGCCCTGGTTGCCGGTGCTGGCGGCTTTTGAGCCGGGAGAAAGAATGTCCTTTTCGAGGGCACGGCGTTCTTTACTGCGTTGCTCGTCTTTTGTTGGTTTTTGCTTTTCTTTATTTTTATTGTCTGACATGGTTGTACATTTTATGGTGAAATAAGCTGACGCTCAGGTGTGTACCTCCAAAACGGAAGCCTTTGCCGTAGGTTCAATCCGGCATCGTGGGCGTGACGAAACAGGATATCAATGCCAGCGAAGCAATCTGGGAATTTTTCAGTCAGTTTGAATTGAACGGACTGGTCAATGACCGTCACGTGCGGAGCGAAGTACAGCAAATCGAAATATACCCGAACCCTGCCGCAGATGTACTTCCTATTCAGGAAACCGGAGCGGGAATCTGCAATGGGGAAAGCAGTTTTTACGTATTCAACAATGTTTTCCGGCAGGTGATGAGTGGAAAAATGAACGGTTCATTTCACAAGATGGATGTAGCTGCCCTGCAGCCGGGGATTTACTATTTGACAGTTGTCAGGGACGTTCAGCGCTTACAGCGGCGGTATATCCTTTCACTGCTCGTTGCACACATTTCTTTTCAAAACCGGCAAACTTTCCCATAAAAAAAGCAGGCAAACACAGCTTATCGTGTTGCCTGCTTCTGCGTTTGTGCATTTAGCGGGTTTCAAATTCTCATACGTGCGAGATAAAAATGTGCCAAAAGCAAAGTGGCTGGCGAAAATACCCGGCTCATTGAAAATTAGTAGAAACTGAAAATTTGAGTTGCCGCTGTGAAGGTCGGATAACTGCTTCATTTCATCCTGTCGATGGACGGACTGCGTGAAATTTCGATTTTTCCCCTTTCAAAGAGCCGAGGGCAAATGGTATCAACGCCTGCCTGCTTCTTTATACCTTTCGCTGTTGTTCAGCTAAGCTCTTTATTTTTCTGTGAAATCCGGACTGCGTTTAGGGAACGGCCGCTTTTGGGAGAAAAAGGAGGATGTGATTGAGGGAACGGTGGTAACAAGTTGCTTGCCTGCTTACACAATTGTTCATCAAATGGTCTTCAAAAACAATACCCCTGCTCCCGGAATCAATTCACCTGAAATCTTCACGACCAAAATTGGAACACCGGCTTTACGGGTTTGACAGTACCGCCGCAAAAACTTTTTGAATCCAACCATCAAACCATCCAACCATCCAACCATCCAAGCATCCCCTCACCCTTTTGGCAATTTGCAAAAACACAGCGATCTTTCAGCCTGAAGCAGCAACCTGCAACATTCATCGCATCCAACATTCAAACATGAAAAAGGTAAAAGAAACATGGAAATCGATCAGCGAAGCGGCAAAGCGGTCATGGGCACGCTTCCGGCTTTTTTTGCAAAAATGCCGGAAGGTGCTGTTGTACATGCGGGGCGAATTCATCAAAAGCCTGCCCAACTGGCGGCGGGAGGCGGATGCTTATTCCGGCATTTGGCGGCGATGGCTGGATGCCAGGGAGCGCCGGATGCAGCAGATCAAAGCAAACTGGAAAACGGTGTATGCCAAACTGGATGCCTCGCCGGAACGTCTGCACGAGCTGTTGTTCGAAGAAAAAACCCTCGCCGGGAGTATGTTCGGGTCCCTGCTCATCTGGCTGATCTTTGCCAGTGTGCTGGTCGTCATTCTCGATAGCGTGGCTTCCATCCATCAGCGTTTCGGCTGGTTGTTCGATCTGCTGGAGTGGATGTTTACCCTTATTTTCACCGTGGAATACCTGTTGCGCATTTACAGTTCTCACCGTCCCATTAAATACATGACGAGCTTTTTCGGCATCATCGACCTGGTCACGGTGTTGCCTACTTACATCGGCGTCATCTTTACCGGCACGCATACCTTCCTCGTGCTGCGCATCCTGCGGGTGCTGCGGATTTTCCGTTTATTGAAACTGGTGAAAATGATGCGGGCAGGCGGCGCTATCGTTTCTTCGCTGCGGGCCAGCAAGGAAAAGATCTTCGTCTTTCTCATCTTCGTGGTGCTGCTCGTCACCCTCATGGGGTCCATGCTATACATCATCGAAGCGGGCACGGATTCCGGGTTTACGAGCATTCCCGTCAGCATTTACTGGGCCATCGTCACGCTGACCACGGTGGGCTATGGTGACATTGCTCCTTCGACCTGGCTGGGTCAGTTGATCTCGGCGCTGGTGATGATCATGGGTTATGCGGTCATTGCCGTTCCCACCGGCATCGTTTCCGCAGAGTTTATCGAACAAAGCAGAAAGGCTGGTCAGGATAATACCGTCTGCGACCGCTGCGGAAAGGATGAACATGAGAAAGGAGCCCGGTATTGTGCACGGTGCGGGGAGCGGTTGAATGATTAATGATTAATGGTGAATGATTAATGATTAATGAGGAATGAGGAATGGTGAATTGATAATCAGTGGAATAGATTTCGGAAATCTGGCTTCACAATTCATTGAAAATCAATCAAGATCTTTAACCCGTTATTCGTGTTAATGATGATTTTACAAATATGCGACCTCTCCGAGGTCGGGTGCTGTGCTTGTGTTTGGGTTATCTTCGGATAATTACCTTCCTGTTCATTTTCTCACCACGACGGATGTGGCGGTCCAGGTTTCGGTTGTCATTTGTAAAAAATAAACGCCCGGCGCCACCGCCTTCAACGGCATGTTGACCGATTGCTCTGCAAATCCCTGTTGCGCTTGTACCAGCCGTCCCTGTTGGTCGAAAAGCCTTAAACGGTATTCGCCAATGTGCCGGCCGGAAGCAATCGTCAGATGGTTGTCGGAAGGGTTGGGGAAAACATCGAGCGTAGCAGTGGCGGCTACATTGGAGATGGCGGTAATGGTTCCGAAACTTTCCAGCCCGTTTTCATTATAAACCACCAGCCCTTTGTTGGTGGTAAGCCAGAGGTTGTCAAAAGCATCCACTTCCAGATCATTGATGCTCGTGGTTGGCAACGGTGAATTGTAGATATTAAACTCTTCCCAGGCATCATTGCCCAGGTATTTCCACAGGCTTGATCCGGCTCCCCATATCGTACCTTTCGAATCGACAGCCAGACGCAGATAACCGTATTGTTCCGGTAGGAGGATTTTTTCCCAATTGACGCCGTCATAGCGGAAAAGCGTATCAGGGTCGCCCTGTCGCTGAACGTAAGCCACGTTGTTTTGATCGACATGCAGATATAGTCCCAACGTGCCGAAAACGCTTCCTCCCTGTGCGTCGTCGATTCTTTCCCACATACCGTTTTCATACCGGTGAAGGGCGCCGCCCAAAGCCCAGAAGATGCCGTTCGGGCCTGCAGCCACTTCCATGATATGTTCACTGTATTCGAACGGATGCCATGATTCACCGTACATCAGTGTATCAGAATACGTCAGGCCGTTTTCACCATAAATCAAAACCTGCGGGCCGTTCACGGCAATGACGGCCTGGCATTCGTTACCGGCAGCCAAATCCCAGACGTATTTGTAGGGGTTGCCATCGGGATCAGTGATGTCGATTTTTTCAAAACCGGCGGCTGTAAAGCGGGTAATGGACGGAGCGAACGGAATATTGGCATTACGCCCGTAGAGGGTGCCATCCGGGCATGCGTCAATGGCTCCGAAGGCCCAGGTATAGTCCGGCAGGCCGAAGTTGGTCCAGGTGGCGCCATCGAACAGTTGCAGGCCCTGTTCCGTGTCAATCCATTTGCGGTTCCACTGGTCGAGGGTGAGGGACTCGACACTGTTGGAAAGCAGGGGTGAGTTGGAAAGATCGACCGGTTGAAAATGTCCATTTACCTGCATGTACAGCAGGGTAGGATCATTAGACGGATTCGGGAGATAGACTATCCACAACCTGCCTTCCGCATCTACTTCCAGGTCTTTGGGGTAGCCTTTCGGGAGGCCGTCATCGGTCAAGTTGATCTGTTGCCAGGTTTGCCCGTCCCATTTCAGTAAGGTTTCATTGGTTTGCTGAACCCAGAGGTTGTTGTCCGGGTCAACGTAGAGGTTGAAAAAACCGCCCGTGAGCGGGATGTTCATCTTGTGCCACTGCGTACCGTCCCATCGGATCAGGTTGGAATCCACCGGGTTGCGCAGGTAGCAGTACACATTGCCGGCGTGGTCGGCGATATAATCGTTATGATGTGCTTTTTGCGTGGTTTGAAAGCCGGACAGGTCATGGTAGATCCAGTCCGTGCCATTGTATTCGTACAAAAAATTATCCGAGGTTGTGAGGGCAAGAATGGTCCAAACGTGACCGGCCGTATCGACCGCCAGATCGTTGAAATAATGAAAGATTGCCAGGCTGTCATGCGAGGGAATGGGCGTGAAAGTTTCATTTTCATAAACCAGCAGGCGCTCCTCTCCGAACTTTCCAAGCAGCCAGATTTTATCGCCGGGTCCTTTGAGGGTTGCATTAATCGAATAGATCGGGAAGCCTCCCAATGAGTCCAGTTCCTCGAGGCTCTGGCCGTCAAAACGGAGCAAAGCCGAGTCGCCCCTCATCCATATCCTGCCTTCCGGGTCTTCCACGAGCAATTGAGGCGTATGGAAGTAAATGGGAGAGTTGTTGGAGTGAAACCTGGTCACCGAAAGATCGTCTGTTGACACAGCGCTCAGGCCGCTTCCGGCATTGACCCAGATTCTGCCATTACCGGCCTGGGTACCCCAAACTTCATCGGAGGCATTGAATATGTGCCAGTAGTCCTGTCCGAAGGAAAGGTTGAAACAACAGGTAAAAATGACGAGGGTTATAAGTTTTGTTTTCATGGAAAAAGATGAAAGTGATATGGATATATCTGCATCTGCAAAATAGCAGTAATCTCCGTCATGTTTGTAAGCAATCTTAAAAACGTCTGTATAATTACAAAGGAACATGCGACTGAGCATCTGTCAAACACCTCTGCAAACGGGGCCAGGGTTGCCGCCCTTTTCACTACGACACAGTTAAGACTCATGAAGGTTTTAAGCGAAATTAGTTCCCGCAAAGTCTCGCAAATATGAGTCATCCCGAATTTTGATAAAATTTCAGCCCCGTAGGGGCGATCATGTTTGTAGCATTAATTTTATCCAAAAATGGAGCCCCAGCGGGGCGATCATCTATTGATTGCCGCCCCGCTGGGGCTCCATTTTTATTATTTGGTCATTTTTCTACAAACATAGCCGCCCCTCCGGGGCTATGTTGGCCTTCAACCCAATTTGAAAATTCGGGATGACTCATATTTGCGAGACTTAGCGGGAATCATTTATTACATAATGTTTCCACGCCAAACCCCTCAAACCCCTCAAACCCCTCAAACTCATCAAACCCCTCAAACCCCTCAAACCC
>JASBVF010000048.1 GCA_030147525.1 Bacteroidota bacterium | reverse complement strand
GCCGGGTTATCTACCCGGCGATGTCTCAAAGGCAACGCCGGGTAGATAACCCGGCCACTCCGGGAGTCAGAATAAATTGCTAAAACTTATTTCACCTTAAAAAGGGGATGAGCGGAAAGTTTTATGAATCAAAAAAATATGGTTTTGGCGGCGGGAAAAAAGCCGTAATTTGCGTTTATAATTGCAAATCAAAGAAATATGGCAGCGACAGCAATAGCATATCGAAAAAGCCCGGTTGATCAAGTGATGCAGGAGACTGGCCCTTTGAAAACAGTTGAAAAAATGTCAAAGGAAGCCTTCAAGGCATTTGCTGCCGAACATCAGGAAGTTCAACTGGAACGGGAAAGCGATGGAACCATTATCATCATGCCTTTAGTACACGGCGGTTCGGGAAAAAGAGAAAACCTTGTAGGTTATTTCCTCCGGCATTGGCAAATCCAAACCGGCCTGGGCGAGGTTTACGGCTCCACCACCGGCTTCGACCTGCCCGACGGATCCACCCGTGCGCCGGATGCTGCCTGGATTTCTGATTTGCGACTCACTGAACTCACCTCGGAGGAAGAAGAAGCTGGTTTCATTCCGGTTGTGCCTGACTTCGTGGTGGAGGTTCGCTCTTCGAGCGACCGGATTGCCAAAGTCAAAGAAAAAATGCAGGACGTTTGGATGAAAAACGGCGTCAGGCTGGGCTGGGTCATCGATCCTTATAACGAAACTGTTTTCATCTACCGGGAGAATCACGAGCCAGAGGAAGTACATGGTTTCACCGGAAAAAAACTGACCGGTGAAGCAGTCATGCCAGGATTGGAAGTGCCGCTCGACAAACTCAAACTAAAGAAGAAAAAGTAAAAAACTTCACTGCAACTCCCTTGTTATCAATCACCTCAGGTTTTACACTGCGGTTTTGCCTTTTGGAAAGCCTCCTGCACTGATTCCAACATTAGAAAATCATTAAACCTTCACGCTGGCGTAGCTTTTGCAATTCACTCACCTGCCACATTTTCTAACTTTGTTTTTGTTTTTTATCTGATTTTGGGTATTTGATTTTAATTAACAGGCTAATTTTCAATAAATTAGAATATTTCAAAAACCCAACAACCACACCTCAATCACTTGTTATGAAATATGCTGCCCGGTTGCTCTTCTTCTTTCTATTCAGCTTTACTTTTCTACATGCCCAGGACGGCTACGACATCCGGGTAAAAATGGACGGATACAACTACGACACCCTCTGGTTTGGCGACACTTACGGTAAACGGGCCCAGCCGAAAGATTTTGCCGTGAAACAGCCGGATGGGTATTTCAACCTGAAAAATGAAAAACCTCATCCCTCGGGCATGTATGCGATTATTTTCAAACGCAGCGCCAGCTCCAGCTTCCAGTACATCTCCTGCTGGCTGGCTGACGGACAGCGAAAGTTTACCCTTGAAACAGACTTGCGTCAACTAAACACTGCCACTACCGTCAAAGGCTCAGCGGAAAACACGCTGCTTTTCCAGTATTTCAGCCGCTATTACCCGCTCATGGATCAGGTCGAAGACTTCACCGACCGATGGAAGGACGCTCGAGATGCGGCTGCTTTCAGGGCCCTGACGGAAGTGGAGGAGGATCTCCGGCGCTTTCAGGAAGATTTTATTCAAAAAAACGCCGGCTCGCTCACGGCCGGTCTCGTCCGCCAGACGCTGTACCTCACCCCGCCCGGCAACCATGAAAATTATTCGGACTGGCAGGTCGAAGCATCGGCTCGCCACGATTGGTACCGTCAGCATTTTTTTGACAACATGGACCTCGGCAGCGGTGATTTTCTGAAATATCCGCTCTGGGTGGACCGCACGGATTATTTTTTCTCAAAACTGCCGCCACCTGTGCCGGACAGCATGATCGTGATGATTGAGGACCTGTTCCAGCGACTCTCCCCCGACCAGGATGCTTACCGGTATTATTTCCGTTATGTCATGAATTCACTGGCGAGAATGAGCCGTTATCGCATCGACGAGGTGTTTGTGCATTTCGTTCGCCGGCACATCGATACCGGAAAGGAAGACTGGCTGGAAGAAGACGACCGCCGGAAATACCAGTTGGATGCAAACCGCATGGAGCCGCTTTTTGTGGGCAAAAAGGCCCCCGACGTCACTTTCTTCGACGAAGCCGGCAAGGAGATTTCCATCTACAACACGGAGGCGCCCTACACCCTGCTCATTTTCTGGCTGTACGACTGCTCACACTGCAAGCGGGAGTTGCCCGTGGTCATGCGGTTATATGAAAAATACCGTTCAAAAGGCCTGAAAGTCATGTCCGTTTGCGGTAAAAGCGGCGAAGACCAGATTCCCGTTTGCTGGGAGTTTGCGAAGCAAATGGAAATGCCGGCGGAATGGCTCATCGTCGCTGATCCGCAGCGCCGCTCCCGTTTTTCCACGTTGCTCAACGTCCGCTCCTACCCCCGCATGATTCTGCTGGATGCTGAAAAGAATATCCTCTACAAACAAAACGGCGAAGTACCCGAAGAGACGCTGGACCGTGAATTTGAGCGGGCCATGAAATGAAATAAATAACAAATTCCGCTTTTCAGCCATTATTGCCATTTCGTAACTTTGCGCCCCTTCCGGCGAAGGGCCGCCTTTTGCCGGGAAACCACCAATGCAATTAACCTGAATTAATGGATATCAATATCTTCCGCCAGCGCTTCAAAGATCTAAACCCCGCCGAACAAGACATCCTTAAACTGCTGACCATCGCTTACGAACCCGTGAACCAATCCAGCATGGTTCACCTGCTGCGGGAGTTTGACATTCGCAACGACAAAGGAAACTACATTCAGTCACCGCAGGTAAAGGATTTTCGTGAAATGCTCGACGCCGGCGGCTGGCTCATCCTCGGCGAAAAAGGCGAGATGCAGGTCTCGGAAAAATACCGGGAACTGACCATGCGCATGGCCGTGATCGACCCTCAGTTCAAGCGGTTCGCAAGGGGCATCAACCGGATGTTTCCGTACCGGGAATGGAATTTTGGCCCCCGCAATTTCACCGTTTGCATCCGTGATTTGCGGATAGCGATGTACGAAGGCGACCTGGTCAGGGTGACGGAGGTGCTGCAGGATGCCGTTCGCTATTTCCCGGAAGAGTGGCAAAACGCCGGTTTTTTCGGGAAGTTTTTCGAGCCTTTCGATCCTGATTGGGTGACAACTTTCCCGCAGGAAATTCAGCTGCTGGCCATCGGCCAAATGATAGACTTGCACATTGCGAAGCTGGATCCGGTGGACGAACTCATCGATTTTTTGAAAAGCAACGATTGGTCGGGCAATAAAAAAAAGTTGGAAACAACCGCCGGATTGCTGGCCATGCCCCTGATTTTCCAGGGGAAATTCGGAGAATTGAAGACGCTGCTGAGCGAAGAACCCACGTCTCCCGAAAAGCTGGCAAGGCAGGGAATGGTTGCATTTTTTCAGAAAAACAACAACGAAGCACTGACTTTTTTCGAGGAAGGTTTGCGGCTGTATAAAAAAGACACCGGTCATAAAAAAGGCACTTTCCCCGGCTACCCCGGCGTCATCCACCTGCTCGCCATTTTAAAACAAAAAGAAAAAGACTACTTCAAAAAAGCCGGAGGAATGCTGGCGGAAACCACCTCCGGAGCATTTGAAAAGACCCACACCTACCTGCGGTCCGCTATTCTGCACCAGCTTAACTACCTCATGGACGCCCGTGAACTGCTGGATGAACTCCCCGAATCAGCCACCGACTGGCTCTTCTTCGCCGCCACGCACTACTGGAACGACCAGCCGGTTTCACCGCTTCACCTGGACGAGTTGAAAACCCTCCTTCACAAAGCCGAAAAAAACGGCTACCGGTGGATGGCCATGGAGCTGGCCAAACTGCTTTCCGAATTCGATGAAAACGAAGACCTGGCAAAAGCCTACGCTCACAGCGCATCCACGCTGGCGGAGGAGCTTCACGTTGAAAGCATCCTGGACATCATCCAGCGCACCGAAAAATGGGAGCGCTCGCTGGAAGCCCTGATGCAATTGGAGGCAAAAAAAAGGCGAAAGGGCAGCAGCGCCGAAAAACTCACCCGCCTCGTCTGGTGGGTCGATTTTAAAAACCATAACATTCAGCCGGTCGAGCAAACCTTTGGAAAGGGCGGCTGGTCGAAGGGCCGCAATGTGGCGCTCAAACGCCTCAAAGAATTCAAGGTAGACAACATGACCGAACAGGACATGGAGGCCGCCCGCTCGGTGAAAATGGCCAATCATGGCTACTACGGCGGCGTTGAATATCATTTTGACTGGGAAAAACTGCTCCTGGCAATCGTTGGTCACCCCCTGCTTTTTTTGATGGAAAATCCCGGCGTGTCGGTGGAGTTGATCGAAAAAAAACCGCAGCTACTCGTGGAGGAGTCGAAAAACGGGTACCAGATGCGCTTTTCCTACGAGTTCAGAGAGTCCGGCCTGCACCTCATCCGGGAAACACCCACCCGTTACATCCTGCTGAAAGTAGATGAAACACAGTCCGAAATCAACCGCCTGCTGGATTTTGGCAAACTGATACTCCCCGCCAAAGCCAAGGAAAAAGTCATTGAGGCTGTGGGTAATCTCTCGGCCATCGTCACCGTGCAGTCGGAGGTTGGCGGCGAAGCGATGGACATCCCTACGGTGGAAGGCGACCCTACTATTTTTGTGCACCTGTTGCCGGTAGGCGATGGTTTCAAGATTGAGTTTTTTGTAAAACCTTTCACCAACGAGGCGCCCTATTTCAAGCCTGGCGTCGGCCGTGAAAACGTCATCGCCGAGGTGAACGGCCTGCCCACCCGTGCCACGAGGGATTTGAAAAAAGAAAAAGAAAACGACCGCATAGTGGAAGACGCCTGCCCCACCCTGCTCAAAACCCCCAGCGAAAACCGGGAGTGGCTCTTCGACGAAGTGGAAGACTGCCTCAATGTACTCCTCGAACTCGACCCCCTCAAGCAGGGCGGCGAAATCGTCATTGAGTACCCCAAGGGTGAAAAACTCCGCATCGCCGGGCAGGTTGGCTTCGACCAGCTTTCGATGGGCATCAAAAAAGAGCGGGATTGGTTCGAAGTCACCGGACAGGTGCAGGTCAACGAGAACCTGGTCATGGACTTCCGCAAGCTGCTCGATCTGGCCCACAACTCGAAAAGTAATTTTGTCGAAGTCAGCGACGGCCAGTTTCTCGCCCTCACCAGCCAGCTGAAACGACGGCTGGAGGAACTGAACAACCTTTTTTCAAAAACCAAAAACGATCTGCGTTTCCACCCGCTGGCGGTTCATGCGATGGAAGATTTCACCGGCCTGCTGCATGACGTAGAGGTGGACGCTGCCTGGAAAAAACAGCTTTCCCGGCTGAAGGAATCCCGTGAAATCAAGCCCGCCGTGCCATCCACGTTCAAGGCCGAACTGCGCCACTACCAGTTGGAGGGATTTCAGTGGCTGTCGCAAATGGCGCACTGGGGCGTCGGCGCCTGCCTCGCTGACGACATGGGTTTGGGTAAAACCATTCAGGGCCTGGCACTACTCCTCGACCGGGCAAAACAAGGCCCGTCGATGGTCTGCGCTCCTGCCTCCGTGGTGCGCAACTGGTACCACGAAGCCCGGAAGTTTGCCCCGACGCTGAATCCCCTCGTGTTTGGCGAAGCCGACCGTAAGGAAATGCTGGATAATTTGCAGCCCTTCGACCTGCTTCTGGTTAGCTACGGCCTGCTGCAGCAGGAGAGCGAACTCCTGACCGAGCGACATTTCAGCACTGTCATTCTGGATGAAGCACAGGCCATTAAAAACCGGTCAACGAAGCGCTCGCAGGCAGCCATGCAGTTGCAGGCCGATTTTAAAATCATCACCACTGGCACACCCATCGAAAACCACCTGGGCGAACTTTGGAATCTCTTCAACTTCCTCAACCCCGGCCTGCTCGGCTCGCTCGATCATTTCAACGAGACCTACGCCATCCCGATCGAACGCTACCAGGACCGGGAGCGGCGCAACCAGCTTCGCAAGCTCATCCAGCCGTTCATCCTGCGCCGCCGGAAAAACGACGTACTCGATGAATTACCCGAAAAAACGGAGATCACCCTCACGGTTGAACTCTCGCCCGAAGAGCGGGCATTTTACGAAGCGCTGCGCCGTCAGGCCGTGTCTAACATCGAAAATGCCGGGGGAGGTGCTAACGATAATCGTTTTAAAATACTCGCCGAGCTGATGAAACTTCGCCAGGCTGCCTGCCACCCGAAAATGGTGAAACCGGAAAGCGACCTGCCCAGCAGCAAGCTGAACCTTTTCGCCGAAACGGTCGAAGAGTTGCGGGCCGAAGGTCACAAAGCGCTGGTTTTCAGCCAGTTTGTGAAACACCTGAAAATCATCGAGGAGTGGGTGAAACAGGCGGGCATCTCCTACCAGTACCTCGACGGCTCGACGCCGATGGGCCAGCGGGACAAGGCCATCCGGGCTTTTCAGGCGGGCGAGGGCGATCTGTTCCTCATCAGCCTGAAGGCGGGCGGCTTCGGCCTCAACCTCACCGCCGCCGACTACGTGCTGCACCTCGATCCCTGGTGGAACCCGGCCGTGGAAGACCAGGCCAGCGACCGTGCCCACCGCATCGGTCAGCAGCGCCCGGTGACGATTTACCGCCTCGTGACCGAGGACACGATCGAGGAAAAAATTGTGAAACTGCACGCCGACAAGCGGGAATTGGCCGACAGTCTTCTGGAAGGAACGGAGGTGAGCGGCAAGCTGAGTGCGGAGGAGTTGCTGGAGTTGATTAAAAGCTAACAGCTAATTGAAATTAGGAAATTAAAAGAAATAGGAAATTTTGACCAAACCAATGCCTGTCAGTCAATTTCCTGATTTCTTTTAATTTCTCAATTTCAATCAACCAGCGCTACATCAATTCACAATAAATCCTGGTAATCAACCACTTGCCGTTTTCCTTTTTCAACTCAAACTTTTGTTCCCTGGCGCTTTCTCCCTCCGTACCCGACATGGTAGCAGTTGACCTGTCCGTGTCAAGGCCGTCGGCGGCGATGGGTGCTTTTGTCCAAAACTCCAGGTCCCAATCCTGGGCGCAGAAAAAGCGGTCAGCATCCAGGCAGGAAGGCACGTCGCCTAACTCTTCGTTTTGCCAAAGCGTTTCGCATTTTTTCAAAACCGCCCGGTCGTTATCGATAAATTCATCGCTGATGAAGCCGCTGGCCCTGAGGTTGGCGTAAAACTGATCCAACTTGGGCAGGTCGAGGGCCAGGTGTCCGCCTTTTTCAGTGGTGAAATTCAGGTTCCGGGTTTCGTCTTTTTGAAAAACATCGTACCAGGCGTAAAAGCCGTGGATAACATCGTTGATGGCCACGAGATCGGGATGATCCTGCGAGCCGCCGTTGTCGGTAGGTTCTGAGTTGGACGGAGCGTTGTTGCAGGCCAGGATGCCTGTCAGCAGGAAACAGATGAGGATAAGATTTTTCATTTGAAACGGATTGATTGATTTTAATTATTTTCCAAAAAGCGACTTCGGTGCCTTGTAATTTTTCACCCACACATCCACCGGCGGCGAGCTGACGCCGATGCTGTAGGTCTCGATTTTCCAGGCCCCGTTTTCAAATTTCAACAGACCGATGGTATGGTTGGCAAACGAAGCGGATTTGGCGTCTTTGGCGTAGTCCGTTTTGCTGTAATCGATGGCCTTGCCGTCCGCCTGCTTCGGTTTTGCACTGATGTAGGCAAACTCTCCGCTGGTTTGGTAGCTGACGAGTTCCAGTTGAGTGGAGGTTTTCAGCTTTTTACCGACGGCGGCGTTCAGCACCTCGATGGCTGTTTTTTTGCGGACCCATTTCGCCCCGTTGATAGATTCCGTTATCACCGTATTGACCTCGCCACGCATGCCCATGCCCGTCTCGCCGGTGGTTTTCAACTCCAGTTTGTCAGGAAGGGTGGTTTGCCTGAGCAGGGCGGCTTGCAATTCCTTGCGGAGGTTTTCCAGCGTCACCTTTTTGCCGTCGAGGGTGATTTCGCCTTTCTGGTTCAGGCTGACGGCGGGCGTGGCGGTTTTGGAAGCGGCAGGTTTTGCGGAAGTTGAGGAAGCTTTGGCGGTAGTGCTTGTTTTTGCAGCCGGTGCGGCAGTGCCCTGTTTCGGAGCAATTTTTTCAACCGGCTTTTCCATTTCTGTGGGCGTAGTGGAAGCGGCGCCTTTGCCCGTAAGCTCTGTTTTCAATTCCTCGTACATATCCCGGATGGCTCCGCTGTTGCCCATCAGGCAACCGTCGGTTTGAATGTCCGGCAATTCTTTAGCGACGCTTTTTTTCAAATTTTCCAGTACGGGGCGCAGGGTTGCCTTGAGTTCGTCGAGGTCTTTGACGGGGTAACCCAACCAGAAAATTTCACCCCGCTCGTTGCACTCCACCGACAACGGGAGCGGGCCGGAAGCCTCGTCCCCTGCCGCAGGCAAGGCGTAAGCGATGGTCGGGCCGTCGTTGGCACCAGGACTTTCCTCGATCAGGTTGCATAGAATGCTGTACCGTTTACCGCCAAACTGACTGGCAAGCACATCTACCAGGCCGCAGGATAGCAGGTTGTCTTCGGAGGATTTGCGGCCACTGTAAACGTTGATCAGCAGGCGCATGTCCTTGTCACTGAGTTTGGCGAGTTGCTTTTTTGAAAATTTCAAACCCTCGAAACGGGCCAAACGCTGGTCGCCGGTCAGTTCTATGTATTTGTTCAAAATGCTCATCTGGCCTGTTTCATCAGCGTCCTTCTCACTGGCCGGAAACCCGTAAAACATAGCCGCCACGATGATGGTCTCCTTGTTTTTTTGAAGGGTCCGGGCGGCTTTTTTGCTGGTGCGCACCTCGATCTCGAAAGCCGGGATCACCAGCGAATCGCCCGCCACTTCGTACATTTCGGGGATCTCAGTGACGCTGCCCGGCTGCGGCGCCGGTGGCTGGATTTTAGACAGCGCCCCCAGTTTTTCAAACGGAATGGTGAACTGCGTACTGCCAATGGCATACGGCCCCACTTCGTAGGCCAGGTAGTGGCAGTAAATCCCGTCCGCTGTCAGGCCGTAATTTTGCGGCAGCGCAAATTGAAAAATTTCATTAAACTCGTAAGGTTCAGAGCCGTCTGTGGGCTTGAAAATGTCGGCCCTTTCGTCCCGAAAAGCCTTTTCAGCCAAGACTTTGAAGGCCGTCGTGTCTGTCACGAGGTCCGTCAGGATCAACATCTTGCCGGTGGGTGCATCGAAGGTGGCGACGGCGGCAGTCGGGCTGCCGTGCGCTCCACCTATGTAGGTGTAACCCGTGATTTCGAGGGTCAAATGCAGACCGTCGTTGAGCAGGACTTTACCCGAACTTTCAGCGGTGTAATAGGCAGCCGGGGAACCGGGTGCTTCCTTTGCAAATTCTTGTTGCGCTTTGAAAAAGCCCGCTGCGGCAGCTTCCACGGACTTTTGAGAAGGCAATGTAACGTCAGACGGAGGCCCCAAAATGTTGGAGAGATAGGACAGCGTCCAGGCGGACACGCTTTTTTTCAAAGCATCCGGGCCTTTTTCCACATTGGGCCAACTGAGGCTGACGCTGGCGCAATCGGTGCGCAGCGTGTCGGGTTGGTCGCAACCGGGACCTTCCGTTTTTTCGTATTCGAGGCTGCCAATGACGACCTCGACAGGACCGGCGGGCTTCTTTTCGTTTTTACAGGAAAAAACAAACGCCAGCATAAACAAGCAAACAACAACAGTGATCACTCTTTTCATGGAAAGTAATTTTAAATAAGTGAAAAGTGAGCGGTGAGAAACCCGTTCGAATAGGTGAGGATGAAAACGCTGAACAAATCTCTGGAAAGACTTACCAGTTTGATTCTCCAAAGCTTGCAAGGTGATGAATATTTTTATTAAACATGCGACAGCTTGGTAAAAACCAGGTATCGACGTGCTTTACTTTTTCAAAATCCGCTCCGTTACGACTTCCGTTCCTGATTTTACGATCAGGAAATAAATGCCCGGTTCCATGTTCGTAAAATCTACCCGGTCTGTATTTTTAACGTCGATGAGCAATTGGCCGTTGGCATTGAAAACAGCGGCTTTCAAATCCATCTCCCCGCCTTTTTCAATGTACACTAAGCCATCGGTTACGGCTGGGAAAATACGGGTCATCGTTCGGGCATTTTTGATCAAAACAAACACCGTTCTGGAGAATTCTTCCCTGCCATCGAAGTCGATTTGCCGCAGACGGTAGTAGTTGTTTTTACTGGATGGGTTGGTATGGAGGTAGGAGTAATCAAGTGTTTCAGTGGTGGTGCCGCTGCCAGCTACGAAGTCAATTGATTGCCAATTTCGGCCATCAGTACTGTGTTGGATTTCGAAGCCCTGATTGTTGGATTCGCTGGCGGTTTGCCATTGGAGAGCGACGTAATTTTCTCGGGCTATCGCAGAAAAGTATGTAAGTTCAACGGGCAAAGCATTGGCGCCGCTCACCCAGTTGGAGGTTGAACCACTCAAAGCAAATGTGTTGAGCGTACCATTGTATGTCCCCGTTGCATCTATCAAGGTTGTAACACCTGAATTGTTGCCTCCGGCAACTCCTTGGTTGAAATGATAGGCCACTACCAAGCCGGTTCCTGAAGACAACTCGACATTCATATTGTCCTGAATTTCGGTTTGGGTACGGGCAGTACTCCATATCCGCAATTCATCCATAGCGCCGTTGTAAGTGCCATTGCCCCAATTAATGCCATAGTTTCCCAAATTCAAAACATGGTTATTGTCAAACGCCAGGGGAGTTCCTGAGTAAGTTCCACTGGCTTTTTGCACGGCATTTACATAAATCGTATAGCCAGTAGGAGTAATGACATAAGCAATATGTGACCAAACCCCAACCTGTAAACCTGCATTGGGAGCATCGGCACTGGTAGTGAGCCAGCTGCTCCCGTTGCCGATATCGCCATGCAGCCCGCCAGTACCGGTCAATTGTATGTCAAAACTGGCATCTGACGGCCCTCTTGAACCTATGAAACCCTGCCCGCTTAATGAACTCGGGTTTGCCCAGAATTCGATGGTAAAAGTGCCGGAAAGCGAATTTGAGCCGTGATTAATCGTCACGTTGTCGGTACCATTAAAGTGCAGGGCGTTGTTTTGAGCTTGTAATTGACCTAACATTAAATTGGATGCAAAAAGGACTTTTATAAATGTTTTCATGCAATAAAATTTCAAAAGAGCAATTAGCAGCCCCCAAAACAGCCAGTAACGGAAGGGTGCCTGGGTTTCTTTTTTTTTGTAAAAAATTATACCAATGATGGTGGCAGATGCCCGGTTTCAGGAATACAAAGAAGTGAGCGAAGTAAAAAGAAAGCAAAAAACAACGGTGACAAAAAGGTGACAACGCTCCCGTCAGGTTGAGATAAGCAGCTCAGTGAATTGAACACCCAAAGCATACAGGGAATTTTCAGTTCTGCCCGACCCCATTTTCAACCGCAGGCGCTGCCTGGTCAGGCTGATACAAAAGCAGTGAACTATTCATCTGAACTCCCCGACCGTTGCCATGTTTTTGAAAAAAGTTAACTTTGGAAAAAAATGTGTTTGTAACTGTCCAATATCAACACCTGTCACATGCCTGCCAACCAAATAGAAATCATCCTCAGCCGGCAACTCGCCGACTCGCTTTCCATCCCGGTCTTCCTGACCGATACGGAAGGAAATCTGCTTTTTTACAATGAACCTGCTGAAGAGCTGTTGGGCAAACGGTTCGAAGAAACCGGAAAAATGCCCGTATCCGAATGGTCAACCATTTTCAAACCGATAGACGAGAGCGGAAAGCCAATGCCCCCGGAGGAGTTACCTTTGGTGAAAACACTAACCTTCCACGAGCCCGCTCACGGCACATTCTGGATTGAAAGCCTGACCGGAGAAAAAGCTAATATTTCCGTTACTGCCTACCCCATTATCGGACGGCCCGACCGCTTTCTGGGAGCAGTAGCCATTTTCTGGAAAAATAAAACCTGATGATAGTTACCATCTGGGGCAGCCGGGGCTCATTACCCTCGCCCAGTCCTGAAAATAGTTTGTATGGTGGAAACACTGCCTGCGTACAGGTTTCCCAGGGCGACACACTGTTGGTTCTCGATGCCGGTTCAGGTATTCGCAGGCTCGGCGACGACTTCCCGCCGGGCATTACAAAAGTCGATATTTTACTGACCCACCTCCACCTCGATCACATCATGGGGCTGGGCTTTTTTATGCCGCTATACCTTCCCGATATGACCGTAAACATCTGGGGGCCAACCAGCACAAAGGAATCATTGGACACACGGCTGAAGCGCTACCTGTCGCCGCCGCTTTTCCCGATACGCCTGCAGGATTTGCCCTGCCAACCGCATGTTTTTGAAATCAACCACAGCGAGTTTGAGATCGGGCCTTTTAAAATAAAATCCGCCTACGTCTGCCATCCTGGCCCGACCCTGGGCTATCGCATCGAAAACGGTCGGTCGGTAGTTACCTACCTCCCCGATCACGAACCGGCCCTCGGCTCCTCCAACTTCCCGAACGAACCCGACTGGACTTCCGGCTACGATCTTGCGCAAGGGGCTGATTTGCTGTTGCACGATGCCCAGTTTGCCAAGGAGGAATACCTGCCCCGGGTAGGTTGGGGACACAGTTCTGTCAATGATGCCCTGAAATTTGCAAAGCTGGCAGAAGTAAAAAAAATGCTACTTTTTCATCACGACCCATCTCATTCCGATGCAAAACTGAGGACCCTGCTCAAAGGGGAGACAGAGCGACAGCGCTTCCCGTTCGAAGTAGGGATTGCGGCGGAGGGTGATGTTTTAGAGCTCTCTTAAACGGTCCGTCAAGCGCTACTGTCCATCACATTGTAACTTAAGTTTTTGAAACGGGGCGCAGCCCTGTTCTGTACCCGAAGGGCTTAGGCGCCAAACCTGCAGTCTCCCAATTTTTTCCCTAATTTCACCGCCCAAATTTAAAATCCGGACAATATGAAAAACACCTTTTACCCTTCACTTCTTCTCACTTTCCTTTTTTTCAGTTTTGTAAAGCTGGAAGCACAGAACAAACCCGCTATCTGGCAAAAACTCGAATCCGTCGCCGTCATCGACCAAAAAGTCATGATGCCTATGCGTGACGGTATCCGGCTCTGCACTGACATTTACCGGCCCAAAACCGACAAACCCGTCCCCGTCATTTTCTCCCGCACGCCCTACAACTTCAACACCTGGGGCGATGGTGAAATGAAAACCCGCACCCTCGAAACCGCCATGAAAGTCGTGGAAAAAGGCTACGCCTACGTCGTGCAGAACGAGCGGGGTCGCTACTTCTCCGAAGGCGAATGGGACATCCTCGGCACCCCGCTCACCGACGGTTACGACGCTTTCGAATGGATGAAAAACCAGCCTTGGTGTAACGGAAAAATCGGCACCCTCGGCTGCTCCTCCACCGCCGAGTGGCAAATGGCTGTTGCTGCTCTCGATCATCCTTCCCATGCAGCGATGGTGCCGCAGGGCTACGGCGCCGGTGTGGGCCGGGTCGGGAAATATTTCGAGCAGGGCAACTGGTACCGGGGAGGCGCCCAGCAAATGCTGTTCACCGCCTGGCTCTACGGCGTTGAACACGATAAATTCAAGCCCCGCATTCCGGCAGGTGCTACGCAGGAAGATCTCATCCGTATCTCTCGTTTTTACGACCTGGCGCCGGAAAATCCGGAGGTGGACATGTCCGAAGCACTGGCGCATCTGCCTGTGATGGATATTTTGAAAAATGTGAACGGCAAGACGGAAATTTACGATAAAATGATCCGCCGGAAGCCCAACGATCCCGACTGGTACACGGGCGGACTTTACCACGACGATATGGATTTTGGCGTGCCGAGCTTCTGGTTTTGCTCCTGGTATGACGTCTCCATCAGCCCCAACCTGGCGCTGTTCAACCACGTCCGCCAGAACGCCAAAGACCCGCAGGTACGGGACAACCAGTACCTCGTTATCGCCCCGACGCTGCACTGCGCCTACACCCGTGCCACGGAAAATACCATCGTCGGCGAGCGAAGTGTCGGCGACGCCCGGCTGAACTACGACGAACTCATCTATGGCTGGTTCGATCATTTTCTCAAAGGCGAAGACAACGGTTTTTTAAAAAACCTGCCCCGTGTGCAGTACTACACGATGGGCATGAACAAATGGCAAACCGCTGAAAGCTGGCCTCCGAATGGCGTCGAAATGACCACCTTCTACTTGTCCAGCAACGGCAAAGCCAACAGCCTCTACGGCGATGGCAAACTGACCACCGTCAGGCCCGGCAAAAACGACACCCCCGATGCCTTCACCTATGACCCGATGAACCCCGTGCCTTCCTACGGAGGCAACGTCTGCTGCACCGGCAACGCCATCAAGGGAGGCGCCTTCGACCAGCAGGCCATGGAAACCCGCCAGGACATCCTCGTGTACACCACCGATCCGCTGAGCGAGGGCGTTGAAGTGAGCGGCTTTATTGAAACTACCCTCTACGTTTCCTCCGATGCCAAAGACACGGATTTCACCATCAAACTCATCGATGTGTACCCCGACGGCCGGGCTTACAATCTCGACGAGACCATCCAGCGTGCCCGCTACCGGGAGGGATACAACAAGGAGGTTTTCATGGAAAACGGCAAGGTTTACAAGCTCGACCTGACGCCCATGTCCACCAGCAATTATTTTGAAAAAGGGCACCGCATCCGCATCGAAGTATCCAGTAGCAACTTTCCCCGGTTTGAGCGCAACCTGAACACAGGCGGCAATAATTTTGATGAAAAAACAGGGGTGGTAGCGCATAACAAAGTACATCACTCAGCTGCCTATCCCTCGTCGGTGAAGCTGCCTTTTTTAAAAAAGAATCCAAAAGGCTGAGACGCATGCCACTTTGGCAAAGCCGATGAAATGACGGGGGAGCACCTGAATCAAAAAAAAGACTCCCTTGTCGTTTCACCAAAATGAAACCCTCCCGGACTCCACAATTGCCCGATTTGATTCAACTCTTTTGCCAACCAGACAAAATGCCATACATTTATCCCCAATAAAGTGCAGATATGAATAGCCAGATTGTAAAACAAGCTGAAGCTTATGTAACGGAACTGCTCGAAAAGGGCCTTACCTCCGACCATGTTTACCATGACCTTGCCCACACCAAGTCCGTCAGGGATGCAGGCAAGGAACTGGGCATAAAGTACCACCTCGAAAAAGAAGAGCTGGAATTACTGGAACTTGCATCGCTGTTTCATGACACCGGCTTCACACGGGTCTACGGCAACCACGAAGATGCCAGCAAGGACATTGCCGGTGATTTTTTAAAAAAAGAAAACTACCCGGAAGAAAAAATCGCCCGGATCAAACGACTCATCGAGGTTACCAGGGTCGGGGTCGAGCCCCAAACCCTGCTCGAAAAAATCATGAAAGACTCCGACTTCAACACCAATGGCAGCACTTACCTCGAAAAATCCGATGCGCTGCGCCACGAGTGGAAAGTCTTTTGCGGCACCAATATGACCGACGAAGAATGGCTGAAAAATAACCGTGAATTCTGGGAAGGCCACCAATTTTACACCGGCGAAGCCATCGCCATGTACGGCAAGGAAAAGCGCAGAACCCTGAAAAAACTCAAAAAGAAACTTGAAAAATCAAACGAACCAGCCCCTGCAAAAATGGATGCCTCCGACCGCCTCGGCTTTGCGATCAACAAAAGCAAAAGCGCCCAGATGATGTTCAAAACGACCTTGCGCAACCAGATCGACCTCACGAACATCGCTGACAACAAGGCGAACATCATGCTCAGTATCAACTCGTTACTCATCACTTTTGGCATGCCCTTGCTGGCTTCCCAGCTCGAACAATTCCCCAGCCTCATTTGGCCGGGAACTACCCTGCTCCTCACCTGCATCCTGAGCATCGTGTATGCAACCCTCGCTACCCGCCCCGTAAAAATGAAAGGCCACACCGAACTCAATAAAATCGACGAAGGCAACACTAACCTGTTTTTCTTCGGCAACTTTTTTAAAATGACCCGTGACGATTACATCAAGGGGCTGACCCAGGTAACGCACAACGAGGATATCCTCGACAAGTCCATCGTCAACGACCTCTACTTTCTGGGGCGGGCCCTCGGCCAGAAATATTACCGCTTGCGCATCACCTACAGTATTTTTATGGTCGGTATGGTCCTGACGGTACTCGTTTTTGCGATTACCTTCCTGGCATCCAAATAGCTTTTCACTTCTCAAAAAATCTGAAGACCTCCGTTTGCAGCGCTGTGAAAATGCGCCCCGAAGTTTCATTTCCAAACACCCCTGCAACTCCCTCCACTCCCCTCACCCAGCGAATGCCCTGAATAGCGTTCGTTAAAAATACTTCATCCGCTTTTACCAAATCTTCAGGCAAAACAGGCTTCTCCAGAATATTGATTTTCAAACCTTTGCACAAGTCCGACACTATACTTCGCATCGTTCCGGCAACGCAGCCTTCCGTCAGCGGAGGAGTGGTCAGGCTACCGTTTTTCACCAAAAAAACATTGGAGCTGTTGCCACAGGCGATCCGCCCGGTTATATTGAGTAGCAGGCAGTCGTCGCATTTTTTTTCTTTTTTGAAAATGGCGGCCAACACGTTCGGCAGAGCGTTGCCGGTTTTGAAAGGTGAAAAAACGTTGGGAGTCAGGCGAATTTCTTCAAAAATACCAAGCGTCAGGCCGGTTGGATTCATGTCAAACCGGCTACTGTCCAGCGGCGAAGCTTCGATTAAAAATTCCGGAACGTTCCTTTCCGGCGTGTACAGTCCGCCGCCGGAGCGAAAGACCGTGAGGCGAATGCGCCAATTGCCTTGATTTTCAGTGAGTTTTGAAATTTCATGTTGAAAAAAAGCAGATGAAAAATGAACCGGTATTTCAAATTTCAACACCTCCATGCCAGCCCGGAGCCGCTGCCAGTGACGCTCAAAAAACGGCATTTCACCCTCAAAAACCCGGATGCTCTCGAAAAGGCTGTCACCGTAGCGAAAGGCCCGGTTGGAGACAGTGAAAAGTGGTGTTTCTACAGAAAAAAGTGCACCATCGAGATTAATCATTTTATAAAATTGGATTTTGACAAAAGCAAAAAGCTAAAATTACCGGACATGCCTACCTAGCTGTCATCTCAAACTTCCCTCACCTGAATGATATTCACCGGACAATTCTGCGCCGCCAGTAAGTTTTCCTCGTACTCCAGGTCGGGTACTTTTAAAATGTAGTAGTCGCCCTTGCGAACGCTCTTGCGAAGGTAGCTTTTACCGTCTTTTTTCGACATGACCCAACGGGCGGGAGCTGCCTCCACGCAGGCGTTGCAACCGATGCATTTGTGGCGCTGCTGGATGATCTGGATCATGCGGTTTCCACTTTGTAAAGCTTGTCGGAGCTGCGGATTTTTTCTTTCACCGGCATGGAAAACGAGTCGCCAGCCTTCACTTCTGGCACTTCCCGGTCGTCGAGGCGCAGCGCTTCGACGGTGGTGCGGACGAGGCCGGTGGTAGGGCCGGTGATGTAAATTTCATCCCCGACGGACAGTTTGCCCGTCTGCAATTTGAACTCTCCGACGCCGATTTTATTGAAATATTTCACCCCGAGGCCGACGTAGATTTTCTTCTTTTTCGCCACGGAGCCGGGAGCGTCCGTCCACTCGCCGAGTTTTTTACCCAAAAAATAACCGCCCCAGAAGCCCCGGTTGTACACCGTTTCAAGGCGCTGCATCCAGCCTGCCACTTTTTCGGGTGAAAAGCTGCCGTCAGCGATGGATTCGAGCGCTTCCCGATAGCAGGACACGACTTCGAAGACGTACTCAGGGCCTTTACTGCGTCCTTCTATTTTTAAAACCTGAACCCCGGCGTCCACAATTTTGTCCAGAAAATCAATGGTACAGAGGTCTTTCGGCGACATGATGAACTCGTTATCTATGAGCAATTCGTTGCCCTCGTCGTCCTTCACGGTGTAGGTTCGGCGGCAGTTTTGCTTGCAGGCGCCCCGGTTGGCGGAGGCGTTGTGGGTGTGCAGGCTGAGGTAGCACTTGCCCGACACGGCCATGCACAGCGCCCCGTGCACGAAAGCCTCGATGCGAACGGGCTGCCCGCTCGGTCCGGTGATGTTTTGGCGCTCCACCTCCCGGCAGATTTTAGCGACCTGCATCAGCGTCAGCTCTCTCGACAGTACCATCACCTCGGCGAAGTGAGCGTAAAATTTCACCGCCTCGATGTTCGTGATGTTGGCCTGTGTGGAAATGTGTACCTGCAGGCCGATGCTGTTGGCGTAGTTGATCGCCGCATGGTCCATGGCGATGATGGCGTCGATACCGCTGGCTTTAGCCGTGCCCACGATGTTTTTCATCAAAGGTAAATCGTGGTCGTAAAGAATCGTGTTGACGGTGAGGTTGCTCTGAACGCCTGCTTCCCGGCAGATGCGGGCGATTTCCACGAGGTCTTCCAGGGTGAAATTATTGGACGAGCGTGCCCGCATATTCAACTGCTCGATGCCAAAATACACCGCACCGGCTCCGGCAGCGATGGCCGCCCGGAGGGATTCGTAGGAGCCGGCGGGGGCGAGCAGGGTTATTTTTTTGTTTGGATTCATGTTTTGAAATTAGGGGGCAAAGTTCGTAAAGTTATACCGGCCCCCCCGATGACTTTTGACAAAATAACAACGGGCACTGAGAACATCCGCTCTCAGCGCCCATTGTATGAATGTATGAAATAAAAACTCACTTAGACATAGCCATTGCCCCTTCCTTAATCTCATCCACCACCTCCGGATTCAGCAGTGTGGACGTGTCGCCCAGGCTGTCTGTGTCGCCGGAAGCGACTTTGCGGAGGATGCGGCGCATGATCTTGCCGGAGCGGGTCTTTGGCAGACCGCTCACCACCTGGATCACGTCCGGTTTGGCGATCGGGCCGATGATGCGGGTGACCGTGCTGCGAAGCTCTTTTTCAAAAGCATTCAGGTCGCTGAGCACCCGGTCGGTGATGACGTAGGCGTAGATGCCCTGTCCCTTGATCTCGTGTGGACAACCCACCACAGCGCTCTCGACGACGCCGGGGTGTTCGTTGATGGCGTTCTCCACCTCGGCCGTACCGATGCGGTGACCGGAAACGTTGATCACGTCGTCCACACGGCCAATGATGCGGTACATTCCGTCCTCGTCACGACGAGCGCCGTCGCCGGTGAAATACATGTTTTTAAAAGTAGAAAAATACGTTTGCCGGCAGCGTTCGTGGTCGCCGTAGGTGGTGCGCAGCATGCCCGGCCACGGGAATTTCATGCAAAGCATACCCTCCACGCCGTTGCCTTCGATCTCGTTGCCATCGGCATCCACCAGACATGGTTGAATGCCTGGCAGCGGCAGCGTGGCGTAGGTCGGCTTCAGCGGCGTGATGTTGGCCAGCGGTGAAATCAGGATGCCGCCGGTCTCCGTTTGCCACCAGGTGTCCACGATGGGGCAGCGCTTTTTACCGATTTTTTCATCGTACCAATGCCAGGCCTCTGCGTTGATCGGTTCGCCAACGGAACCCAGCACCCGCAGACTGCTCAGGTCGTGCTTCTCCGTCCACTCGTCGCCGGCAGCCATGAGCGCCCGGATGGCAGTCGGTGCGGTGTAAAAAATATTGACTTTGTGTTTTTCACAAACATCCCAGAAGCGGCCTGCGTCGGGGTAAGTCGGCACACCCTCGAACATCAGCGAAGTGGCCCCGGCCAGCAGCGGCCCGTAAACGATGTAGCTGTGCCCGGTGATCCAGCCGATGTCGGCAGTACACCAGTAGATGTCGCCTTCCTTCGGTTGGAAGACATTGAGGAAAGAATACATGGAGTAAACCATGTAACCACCCACGGTGTGCACCACGCCCTTCGGCTTGCCGGTGGAGCCGGAAGTGTAAAGGATAAAGAGCATATCCTCAGCGTCCATCGGCTCAGGCTCGCAGGTGTCCGCCTGGCCGGGCACCACGTCGTGCCACCAGACATCGAGGCCGGCGTTCCAGTTAACGGGGTCACCGGTATGTTTCAAAACCAGTACTTTTTCAATGCTGGGGCAGCCCATGGCCAAGGCGTCGTCCACGACTTTTTTCACGGGGATGTTCTTGGCGCCACGGGCGTTGTAGTCAGAGCAGATGACGATTTTACACTCGGAGTCGTTGATGCGGTCGGCCAGCGAGGAGGCGGAGAAACCGGCAAAAACGACGGAGTGAACGGCCCCGATGCGGGCGCAGGCAAGTACGCCAATGGCCAGTTCAGGCACCATCGGCATGTAAAAACAAACCCGGTCGCCTTTTTTTACACCCATCGCTTTGAGGGCATTGGCAGTGCGGTTCACTTCGTGGTAGAGCTGGCGGTAGGTCAGTTTTTTGACTTTACCATCCGGATCGTTGGGTTCGAAGAGGATGGCCACCTGGTCGCCACGGGTGTCGAGATGCCGGTCAAGGGCGTTGTAAGTGATATTGGTTTTACCGCCGATGAACCACTTGATGCTGGGGGATTTGAACTCCCAGTCGAGGACTTTGTCCCATTTTTGATACCAGTGAAAAGTGGAGGCGATGTCAGCCCAGAAACCTTCGGGGTCTGAAACGCTGCGCTGGTAGGCGGCTTTGTATTCATCGAATGATTTGAGTTGTAGAGACATGGTCGGTTATAGTTTGATGAAAGGATTATTATCAGTGGCTTGTAAAGTTTGGCCAAAATTTCGGAATAGACCTCATTTTTCGAATGATTTTTATTTGCCCGACCGCTGGTAAAAGTCAGTGAATTCAACTAAAAAAAGACTTAAAAACTGAACAGCCCGGCTGCCAAAACTACCATTTCATCGCCACTTTTTTACCTGCCTTACCTTTCAGCCTGGCAGTTTTTCCATTGTATTTCAGTTGAAATTTACCGTCAGAATCCGGCGTCACTGCCACCTCCGTCAGCCGCCCGTTTTCCCAGGAAATATCCACCGTGTAACCGCCCCTGGCCCGCAGGCCTTTCACGCTGCCGGTTGGCCAGGCCTTCGGCAATGCGGGCAGAATGTGAATCGCCCCGTCGTGGCTTTGCAGCAGCATTTCGGCGATGCCTGCCGTGCCGCCGAAATTCCCGTCAATCTGAAACGGCGGATGGGCATCGAGCAGGTTCGGATAAGTGCCGCCGCCGTGCATCTGCGTTTCCTGGCTGGCGGGATGGTAATTCAGTAGTTTTTGCAGGGCATCGTAAGCCATTTCACCGTCGTGCAGGCGTGCCCAGAGGGAAATTTTCCAGGAAATCGACCAGCCGGTGCCGTTATTGGTACGCAGTTCGAGGGAGCGGCGCACGGCACGGGCCAGCTTCGGCGAAGTTTCCATCGTGATCGAATGACCGGGATGCAGGGCAAACAGATGCGACACGTGGCGGTGGTTCGGATCCTGGTCCTCCCAGTCGTGATACCACTCCTGGAGGTTGCCTTTTTTGCCAATCTGGTACGGGTAAAATTTTGACAGTGAGGCGTTTATCTCTTTCTGAAATTCGGCATCCACGCCCAGAATTTTAGCCGCTTCGACCGTTCCGGTGAACAACTCCCGGATCATAGCCAGGTCAGCAGTGGAGCCATAGAGCGTGGCGCCCCGGTAACCGTCCGGCGTTTGGTAAATATTTTCCGGGGAGGTACTGGGGGCCGTCACCAGCCATCCGTCTTTGTTTTTGGTCAAAAAATCGAGGCAAAAGCGGGCGGCGCCTTTCATCAGCGGGTAAGCCTCGTTGCGCAGCCATTCCTTGTCCTGCGTGAAAAGAAAATGCTCCCACAGGTGCGTACTCAGCCATGCCCCGCCCATCGACCAGTTGGCCCAGACAGGGCTTCCCTTGCCAAAATCGCCGACCGCATTGGTCATCGCCCAGATGTCGGAGTTGTGGTGGCAGACCCAGCCGCCGCAGTTGTACACCGTTCGGGCCGTGACTTCGCCCGTTTTCGAGAGGTTTTTAATGAAATCGAAAAGCGGTTCGTGCATCTCCGGCAGGTTGGTCACTTCGGCGGGCCAGTAGTTCATTTCAGCGTTGATGTTGACGGTAAAATTGCTGCTCCAAGGCGGCCGCACGTGTTCGTTCCAGATGCCCTGCAGGTTGGCGGGAATGCCGCCCGGCCTCGACGAACTGATGAGCAGGTAGCGCCCAAACTGGAAGTACAGCGCAGCCAGACTGTTGTCCTGCTCCCCGGCAGCGAAGCGTTGCAGGCGTTCGGGCGTGGGCAGGCTGGCGGCAGCCGTTTCGCCCAAATCGAGGCTCACACGGTCGAAGTATTGCCGGAAATCGGCGGTGTGGCTGTTTTTTAAATCTTCGAACGACTGCCCGGCAGCAGCGTCGAGGTGTTGCTGCGCAATGGCGGCCTCGTCCCGTCCTTCCGTCCCCGGATTTTTATCAAAACCATTAAAACTCGTGGCCAGCGACACCAGCAGCAATGCCTCCGTTGCGTCCTTCACCTGCACGTAGCTGCCCATGGCCGTCACCTTGCCGTCCGTTTGCGCCACCCGAGCGGCAGCATGGAATCTCATGCTATTTTTTTCATCGTAAACAACCGGCATGGGCATGTCGCCACGGTAGCTTGGTTCGGCGTGGATGGGAGCGAAGCCACTCAGCTGCAAATCGGGACTGCTGGATTTCACCCCAAATTGCAGCTTGCTGCCGGCCCGTATCGAGAAATTCAGTTTGTTCTTGCCCGTTGCGCTCAGTTTCACCACCAGCAACTGGGCGGGGTGCGAAACGAAGCTCTCCCGGCGGTAGGTCGTTTCACCAATTTTATACTCCACCGTGGCCACGGCGTTCTGGATATCGAGCGTGCGGCGGTAGTTTTCGGGCGTTTTTTCACCGTGATTAAAATCAAGGTACAGGTCGCCGAGCGGGGCGTAGGACTGCGAGAAACTGCCCTGCAAACTGCGCACGAGGCTGTCGGCCAGCCGGTAATTTTCATCGAAAAGCGCCGCCCGGATGGCAGGCAGATTTTTATAAGCTTCCGGGGTCATGTTCGGATCGACGGGGCCGCCTGCCCAGAGGGTCTCCTCGTTGAGCAGGATTCGTTCCGTGCCTACGCCGCCGTACACGGTGGCACCAATGCGGCCGTTGCCGAGCGGCATGGCTTCTTCGAATAGCGTGGCGGGCTGGTTGAAACGGAGTTGAAGGTTTTCATTTTGGGTGAAAACCGGCAGGGCGATAGCGCAGGAAAAAAGAAGGAGGAGAAGTTTGGCCATAGTTCGCTTATTTTAACGGCGATTTTAGTTAAAAATCAGCAAATGGCCAGCAAGCGGCGGTTTTCTCCAACCAAAATCTTCCGCCGCCCTGTCTTGATTTAAAAAAAACGGACATGAAACAGTTCTTCATTTTACTCAGCTTCACTGTGTTTGGGGTTCAATGTTGCAAAAATTCCGACCTCATCAACACAGGCGATGCCCGGCTCATCGGCATCGACTACCGCAAATGCGCCAGCCCGTTCTGCGGCGGCTGGTTCGTCGAGATCGACAGCGACACACTGCGTTTTTTTGAAACACCGGCGGAAACGGACATCGATTTCAACGATGAACTACAACTCCCCATCCCTGTCGAAGTGGAATGGGAGCGCTATGACAACGAGTGGAAGGACGTACCGGGGCTGATCCGGGTGACGAAGATTTTTAGGAAATGAGTTAAAATTGAGAAATTATGCGAATTAGGGGGTTGAAGACCCACAAAGCCAAAGCCGCTGAAACTTTGACAAAGATGTGGACAATCAAACCTTGATAAGAACGGATTTTTGAGGCACTCTAGTCTGTGATTTCTATTGAACTATTGTTGGGGAATCTTTGGCAATGCCAACAAAGTTTCTCAATATAGCACTCGCAGACGTATGTAGGTCAGATTAAAAGGCATAGCCGATGCCAATGCCGATATACAATTGTTCTTTCGTTGTTATTTTTCTTATCAAATAACGCTCACCGCCTGCATCCAATGACAAGTGCCAGCGTTTGCCGTAACGGTATAATATTTCAACAGATGTACTAAGCCCAAAATCATTATACCGAAATGGTGCCGTCACTGCATGGTAAGTACCATTCGGCCAATAAAATATTGTAGAAATTATATTTTCCTGTCCATGTCTATATGCAATTCCTCCATTAACCATTATATCAAGCCTATGGGTTACTGTTAAATAGCTACCTATCTTGGGCTTCAATACCCCTTGCCCCCTGTATGTCACTTTTCCAAGATCTGAAAAATCCAAGTCAGGGTATGAGTGCATCATAGTTAGTAGATCAAGCTCAATCTCAAAGAAGGTTTGCCACTTTTTAAAATAATGCCTGTATGATATGGAAGGATAAAAAAAACCAGCATACAAGATTGGTTCATGGTCTTTGAAGTAATCAATCCGATACTTTGTTTGAATCAAATTCTGCTTGTTTTTCTTTGTCAAGTTCGAATAATCCTGACCTGATAAAAGAAGTACAGGAAAAATCATCAGAATCAGTAGCAGCGTCTTTATCATGCTTGAATTTTAAAGAAAAGACAGGGCCATGTTGCCCTGTCTTATAGTTTATGCAAAGGCTTTTTTTAATTCTTCACAAAACTGGTGGTCTCTATGCTGTCCGGATAATTTATCTTCAAAAAATAAAGGCCGGGGGACAAAGGCTCGGTGTCGATTTCAAATACTGAACCATTTGCTTGTATTTCCAGCAGTACCCTACCAAACAAGTCAACTACTACGACCTTACAGGTAACCTCGGCCAGTGTTTGGTTCACACAAGTAATCCGCCCGTTAGTGGGATTGGGGAAAACGGTCGTTTTGCTATGCAAATGTTCTTTGGGAGTGAACCTATTTGAAGGTGGGGCTAATAAACCCTGTGTTCCGCCACAATGGAAGGGAGGGGCAATACATTCTTCCACAAGCACAGAATAGGAAGCTGAAGCGTTGGAAGAAGATGTCGCTGTCAACTCTACCGAAACGGGTAAGGTTGGCAAGGAAAAGAAGCCATTCAAAGCAAGCCCGTCCCCGCTTATAGTGACGTTCCACCAACCTGGATAAGTCCATGTTACCGATTCACCGGGAAGCACATTGGCCAACCAGTTTTCGGCATTGGGGTAATTGGCACACATGGCATAAGGACCGGTGATGTTGAACATGCACCCCGCAAAGACAGCCCCCACCCCACATGCTGCCCAAGCATTTGTTGTTTGGATGGTCTCGTTGGAGCATTTCCCCCAGATTGCTGTAGAAGTGGCTATAGCCCCTGTCCTTGCATCAGCATAGTTGGAGCCAGGTGTCATAAAGTTGAATAGGTTTCCTTTTGCAACCCGGACCGCTTTGTCGAACCCAATGCCCACAACGGTGATACCGTTTTGTGTGCCGCCGACTGCTAACAAATTGAACCACCTGTTTTGAACTCCGGCGTTCGTATGAGCGTCTCCTGTTGTACTCCAAAAGCCAGACTGAAGATAAGTATTGGGGTGGCCAAAATTTGTTGGCACGGCCAAATCCCTTTCTGTTGCTCCATTGTCAGCACCAAACAACCAATCGTTATTGCCCAAAACATTTCTCTCTATCGCTTCACCGAATATGTCACAAAAGGATTCCATTAAGGCTGATGCCTCACCTGTTGTGCTAAAAGTTAATTTTGCCTTGTGGTGCGCCACCCCATGTGTAAATTCGTGCCCAATTCTGTCTAAAGTAGCATCATGGTTTCCGCCATTGGTATTTATACCTATAAAGTCCAGTCTTGGATATGCATCGTAAATCGTCTGATTATATTCAGCAAGTAAACGAAGTTGTCTCCCTTTTCCATCACAGCCTTCCCAATTCCATTTGTCCAAAAAATAATCCCACGCCATCTGTGCTGCCCAGTGTGCGGTGGTTGAAGGGGCATTGGGAGTTCCCCAAGAATTGTTGTCATCGGTGACATTAGGTATGACCCACCATGGGCTGGTTGCAGCGTTGTGCTTTTTCGTCCAAATCTTGTCCCCCCTTGTTTTGTCTTTCAGGATGAAATCATTGTTAGGCCAGCCCCTTTGTTCGGTTTCAAAGGTGCGGGTGCCATAAAAAAGCGTGGTGCAGGTACCCGTTGCATGAACGTGTGCATCCAGGTTGGACAGTATTTGGCCGTTGTGAGCATCCACATATACTATGCGGGATTCAAAAGGGTCAATGGAACGTATTTGAAACCTGTAAGCAAGGTTGAAATTGTCGTCCGTCATGTCAACATCCGGTTCACCAAAGATTTCAAGTTCCCCATCCGGGTACCAAGTGGCATTGGGGTCCTCCATATCTTCTTGTGCCTGGTACTCCCAATCAGGGTCTTCCCAGGCATACTTGGCAGCACCAATGGCATCCAGTGCATTCTGGAGGGCAGTTGCCTCGCTCAAGGTTGCTGGCAGGACAATGTCCAGGTTTTCGACCAATTTCCCGTGAGCTAAAATTACCTTACAGTTCTTTGCATGGAGGATGTAATCCCCATACTTCACAGGGATGGACTTGTGGTACTGCCTGAACCTGAAATGTGTTTGTCCTTCATCTTCCCATTCATCGGTTTTTACCATTTCGTCATTTTCGCCCAGGCCCATCGCTGTCGCATAATTGTTGAAATAACTGTCGGGATCAAGGTTGGATGTTTCATTGAAATGAAGCCACCCGTGCGGCTCCACCAAAGTGGCCAATCCTTGGATTACAGTGTTATCTGTCCGCACCGCTTTCGGCACAAACTGGGAATAAAGTTTTCCCACAGCCAGTAGGCACATTAGTACGGCCAACATTGGAGCTTTGCTGAAATAAAATAGAGATTTCATGGTAGGAGTGAGATTAGTTTTCCAGAGTTGCAAATCTTTAGTTGCAAATTTAACCAAACAAAAAGCAACGTCGAGAAAAAGTTAAAGAATGGCAGCAAGATAAAATAAGGGATAGTTCTGCTATTAGGCAAATTTGCTTAATTATGCGAATTAGGGGTTGAACACCCATAAAGCCAAGGCAGCCAAAAATGTGGATAATCAAACCGATATAAGAGCGAATTTTACTGCAATTCCCGATCCCCGTTGAGATCGAGTGGGAGCGCTACGACAACGAGTGGAAGGACGTGCCAGACCTGATACGGGTGGAGAAGATTTTTACCAAATGAGTGAATTGGTGAATTAGTGAACTGGTAAATTGGGCTGCGCCCCGCCCCAATTCACTAATTCACCAATTCACCAATTCACTAATCACTACTCCACCTCCACGATCATCTCCACTTCCACGGCAATATTCCTGGGCAGCGAGCCCATCCCCACCGCCGACCGTGCATGTTTGCCACGCTCGCCGAAGACCTCCACCATCAGGTCGGAGAAGCCGTTAACGACCTCCGGCTGGTTGGCGAAATCGGGTGTGCAGTTGACCATGCCCAGCACTTTCACGATGCGTTTTACTTTTTTCAAATCGCCGAGTTCGGCCTTGAGCACGGCCAACTGGTTGATGCCGGTGAGGCGGGCGGCTTCGTAGCCCTGCTCCACGGTCAGGTCAGCGTTGACCTTGCCGGTGATGTAGCCGCCGCCGGGCAGCGAGGGGCCTTTTCCAGCCAAAAAAAGCAGGTTGCCGGTGCGCACGGCGTTGACGTAGTTGGCGACGGGAGTAGCTGCTTCCGGCAATTCGATGCCGAGGGCTTTGAGTTTGGCTTCGGGGTCGTAGTCAGGTTCAGCCGTCTGCGCAGGCTGCGAGTTTTCCGTAGTCACTTCAGAATTACAGGAGAAAGCCAGCACGGCTAAGCAAAACAGGAAGGTGTTTTTCATGATTTTACGTTTTGTTGAAGATATTTTTTCAGACTCAGATCAAAGATAAAATTTCCCTCCACCTGAAAAAAGAGGAACAAAACCACTTCAAGGCTTACCATGCCCACATTTCATTTTTTAAAACATTGAAAATCAAGGGAAAAACACTGAAAAGTACCGGTTTTGAAGGATGCGAACATGGAAATAGATTTGTTGTTTCAATTGCGAAACAGAAATCACCGAAACATGAAAATCATCGCAAACATACCCGACACGGGTAAAAAACGCATCGTCATTGCCGGCGGCGGCTTCGCCGGACTGAAGCTGGCGAAGACCCTCCGCAAAAGCAATTTCCAGGTCGTTTTACTGGATAAAAATAACTACCACCAATTCCAGCCGCTGTTTTACCAGGTGGCTACGGCGGGCTTGGAACCGAGCGCCATTTCTTTTCCGCTCCGCAAAATTTTCCAGGAACAAAAAGACATCCACTTCCGGGTGGCCAGTCTGGAGAAAGTGGACGCTGAAAACCGCACCATCACGACCGACATCGGCGAACTGAGCTACGACTACCTCGTGCTTGCCATTGGCGCACGCACCAATTTTTTTGGTAACCAGAACCTGCGCCGCCATGCCATTTCCATGAAATCGCTCAGCGAGGCCATCAACCTGCGCAACACCATTCTCGATAATTTTGAAAAAGCGCTCAACGAGCCGGACCCTGAAATCGCCGCACGGTTGCTCAACATCGTCATCGTCGGCGGCGGCCCGACGGGTGTGGAATTGGCAGGCGCTTTGGCGGAAATGAAAAGTTACATCCTGCCGAAGGACTACCCGGAGCTGGATTTCACCAAAATGCAAATCCACCTGCTCGAAGCCTCGCCGAAGGTGCTCAACGGCTACTCCGAAAAATCTTCCGCCAAGGGCAAGGAGTACCTCGAACGCCTCGGCGTGAAAGTGCTGCTGGATACTTACGTGAAAGACTACGACGGCCAGCAGGCCGAACTCGCCAACGGTGAAACGCTTCACACGGAAACGCTCATCTGGGCAGCCGGTGTGCGGGGCAACGAAGTGCCGGGCTTGCGTCCCGAAGCGTTCGGAAGGGGCAGCCGCCTCATCGTGGATGAGTTCAACCGGTTAAAGGAAAATCCTCACATTTTTGTCATCGGCGATCTGGCGCTGATGGCCACGGAAGATTACCCGAACGGGCACCCACAAGTGGCGACCGTCGCCATCCAGCAGGCCGGTAACCTGGCGAAAAACTTCCTGCGATTGGCCAAAAATGAGCCGCTGAAACCGTACAAATATTTTCACAAAGGCGCCCTCGCCACAGTGGGCCGCAACCTCGCCGTAGCCGACCTGCCGGGCATTCGTTTCACCGGCTTCATCGCCTGGATGCTGTGGCTGATAGTGCATTTGATGGAAATCCTCGGCGTGAAAAACCGGCTGTTCGTGTTCATCAACTGGGCGTGGAGCTATTTCACTTACGATCAGTCACTGCGCCTGATGATCAGGCCAAGGGGCAAGGAGGAAGAGGAAGGAGAGTTGGTGGCGTGAGTGAATGAGAGAATGAGAGAATGAGAGAAAATACCGGGTTCTTCGGTTTAGGCCGAAGAACCCGGTAAGGTTTTGAAGAGCAGCCGTCCACCGTCAATTCAGCAGGTACCAGCCGGTGCCCGTCGGAATCCAGGAGCCAATCTCGTAATACCGCACGATGCCTTTCGAAGCAGAGTAAACGTAGGTGTAATCGTGGCCGTCGAAAGCCCGGTTGCAGCTAAGCGTGGAGGTCACTTTCATCGTTCCGTAGTTCGTTCCGAACTGTGAAAAATTTTCCACCCTGCCTGATTCGGGGCAATTTGTCACCGTTGACGGGGCGATGAGTTTCCATTTGTCCACTGTAAAAAGATGATCCGCCACCGTAAGCGGCAGCTTGAACGAATGCCAGAACATCATCGGGCAGCAGGCTGCCGGTTCGAGCGGATCGTAGAGTGTCACGGTGTCGTTTTCTATTTTGAAATAATAAAAAATGGCGTCCGTGGAGCAGGGGTTTTCCGTTTGCGTTAGGCAACTTGAGCCAGGCGTAAGGGATTCTTTTACTTTGAAACCGTTCGCATCCGAGGCGACGATTTCCAGTACCAGGGTGTCTTTGATGAAATTGAAACTGTTGTCATCGTCGTTCGCATTGGAGTCGCTGAAACGAACGTAGCGGCTTGTTTGCCCCACTGTGGGGTTGTCAAAGCGGATGGGGTTCGGATTCCGAGAGTCATTTGGCTTCACTTCATCCTTTTTGCAGGCGGTGAAAAACATCAGTGTCAAAAGCGGCAAAACGAAAATTTGGTATTTCATAAAAATAGATTTTGGGAAGACAGACGGGTAAAACACCCCACAGGGTTTGCCCTGAAGTGAAAAAACTTGAAAGGTCAGGAACTTCATGCCGAACCATTTGTTCCCATTCCCCTTAACTTTGCCAACTTTTTTGCAACACCGGAAATTGACGAACCATGCGACTGGAGCCTAAAGATCTCTACGAGAGACTCGAATTTGACAAAATCATCGCCCTGCTCGAAAAGGAATGCCTCGGCGAACTCGGCCAGGCAGCCGTGCGAACCATGCCCTTGCTGACCGATGTAAAATCCATCGAGCGGCAACTCAGGGAAGTCAGCGAATACAAACTTACCCTTTCCAACACCGACCGCTTTCCCCTCTCCGCCTACGAAGACCTCGCAGATGACCTCAAAATGCTGGACATCGAGGACTACGTGTTGTCGGAAGATGGTTTTCGCCGGGTCAACACTGTGCTGGTCATCATCGGCGACATTTTTAAATTTTTCACCCCCGAACGCCAGAAGCTTTACCCGTCGCTGTACGACATCGTGCGACCGGTGGATTTTGATAAAACGCTGTCCGAAGCCATCGGCAAAGTCTTCGATGAGGAAGGTGGCATCCGCCCAGACGCCTCGCCGGAGTTGCAGCGCATCCGCCGCATGATCATCAGCAAGGAGCGGGAGTTGGACAAGGTTTTCCGCAGCCTCATCAACACCTACCGCAACAACGGCTGGCTCACCGACAACGTCGAATCCATTCGCAACAACCGCCGGGTGTTCAGCGTGCCTTCGGAGCACAAACGCAAGATCCGGGGCATCATCCACGACGAAAGTGCCACGGGCCGCACCGCCTTCATCGAGCCGGAACCAGTCATCGAAATCAACAACGACATCTTCGACTTCCAGCAGGAGGAGCGCCGGGAAATCTGGCGCATTTTAAAAGAACTCAGCGCCACGCTGCGTCCCTACACGCCCGCCATGCGGCAATACTTGACCCTGCTTGTGCGCTTCGATGTCATACTCGCCAAGGCCCGCCTGGCTTACCAGATGAACGGCGCCATGCCCAAGCTTGTCAACCGTCCGAACCTCGGCACGGAGATGGGCCGTCACCCGTTGCTGTTTTTAAAAAATAAAAAACTCAGCCGGGAAACCGTGCCCTTCGACCTCACGCTGCATGGCGACAATCGTATCGTCGTACTTTCCGGTCCGAACGCCGGGGGCAAATCCATTTTGATGAAATCCGTCGGGCTGCTGCAACTCATGCTCCAGTCAGGTATGCTCGTACCCATGGACGAGATCAGCGAGATGGGGGTTTTCGATAAAATTTTCGCCGACATCGGCGACCAGCAGTCCATCGAGGACGACCTTTCGACCTATTCCAGCCGCCTCGTCAACATGCGCAATTTCCTGCAACATGCCGATGATAAAACGCTGGTGCTCATCGATGAATTCGGCTCTGGCACCGATCCGAAAATGGGCGGCGCCATTGCGGAAGCTATCCTGAAAGAACTCAATGAACGCCGGGTGTTCGGTGTCATCACCACACACTACTCTAACCTGAAAATGTTTGCCTTCAAAAACAAAGGCATCGTCAATGGCTCCATGCTTTTCGATCAGGAGCACCTGGCGCCGACGTACATGTTTAAAGTCGGGCGGCCCGGTAGTTCGTATGCTTTTGAAATTGCGCAGAAGAGCGGTTTGAGTAAAAAAATCATGGCTTACGCCCGCAAGCGCACCGGCAAAAGCGAGACCGCCGTGGATGATCTGCTCATCGACCTGCAACGGGAAAAAAAGGAGGTGGAAGACAAACTCGCTACCATGACCGAGCGGGAAAAACAACTCGAAAAACTCATCAAAAACTACGACGAACTGCATCGAGACCTTGAGTACCGCCGCAAGAAATTCAAACTGGAAGCCAAGGAACAGGCCCTGCAGGAGGTAGCCCGTGAGAACAAGGAACTGGAGCGCCTCGTCCGTGAAATCAGGGAACAGCAAAACCTGGAAAAAGCGAAGGAACTTGTGCAGCAACACCGCCAGGAGCGAAAGAAAGTGGAGGAAAACGTGCGGGAGTTGCAATCGGAAATTTACCAGACGCCCGCCGTGCAGTACAAAGAGGCCAAGAAAGGTGCCATCCGGCCCGGCGATTTTGTCAAAATGCGCAATGGCGGCGCCACCGGTACTGTCGAAAGTGTCGATAAAAACAAGGCAATCGTCATCATCGGCATGATGCGAATGACGGTGAAACTACGGGACCTGGAACACGCCCGTGAGCCCCTCGACGTTCGTGCCACCACCAGCGTTCAGAGCGATACCATTTCCCAAAATTCAGGCTTCGAAAATAAGCTCGACATCCGTGGCATGACGCCGCAGGAGGCGCTGAAGGTCGTCGAAGATTTCATCGACCGGGCACTGCTGACGAGCGCCAACCACCTCAGCATCGTACACGGGAAAGGCTCCGGCGCTCTGCGCAACGTTGTGCGGACAAAGCTTCGGGAATACCGGGAAGTGAAAAGCGCCTACCATCCTGCGAACGACGAAGGCGGAGACGGGGTGACGCTGGTGGAGTTTTGATTTAAAGGCACCGCATTGAAAGTTGACAAACGTTGATTTGGTTTCGTAGACATCAACGTCTATCAACTTACAATGCAGGTATCTTTATTTTGAGTTATTTTTTAAAATAATAGCAGCTATTCACTGCTCTATCTTTGATAATTGCGTCTGGAGAAATAAGCGTTTTACATTTGGCATAAGGTTATACAGGGAGGACTGGTTACCGCTCTCCTGCGGAGGCCCTTTCACTGAATAGTTCTCACATGGTTTCATGATGATGATTTTTTAGTTAAAAAAATGGTTGATTGATGATTATCCCATCTAAACAACAACTCCACCTCACATTTTCACCAGACAGAGGACCAGGATAAAATGGACCCTTATAAGCTGTTTGCACAGCATCTCATGCGGGTGAGCCTTCCTGAAAATGTTGATGAAATGAGAACCTGGCCGAAACGGCAGGAGGAGCAGTCTGATGTGATCTTGCAGGAGAGAACGAAAAAAAGAATTTTGGGGTCTTTTGGTTTTCAGAAGATGCCGCCCCTTTTCAGGGCGGCTTCATTTTTACAAAGGGTTAATGTTTTATTTGGATTTTTGTAATACGCTTGTTATTTGGTTGATTGTTTCAAAACATTTGAGATAAATTCATTTTTCAGGTTAATAAAAATGATAGTTTGTGATGCTCAGAGGATAAAGTACTGTGATAGAATTATGTTGTCAAAGGTCGGCAATTGGTAAAATTCTGGCAATACTCAAATTTGAGTATTGTCAAATCAAACCTTTTTTCAGGCACAACACGGTGAGTTCCAGCGTATTTTTGGTTCCAGTTTTTCTTAACAAATTCCGGCGATGAGTATCTACCGTATGCGTTGAAATGTCGAGGGTGTCGGCAATTTGCTTGCTTGCCAATCCTTCGGCCATCAACCGCACCACTTCCCGTTCACGTATAGAAAGTTCAAGGTCTTTTTGCGGATGCAGGATGGTCCGTGGATCTGTACTCAGCGAGTAATAGGAAGGTTCCCCGTTTATACCAATGAAGGAGATCCTGTCGTCCGGTAACAGGTTCATGAATGTAACGTCCGTGAAGACAGATAACACATGATGAATTCTTCCTTCGGTAATGGTGAGTGCCAGATTCTGAACCAGAAAATGCACGTATTTACCTTCATTGTTGGCAAGTCTTAACGTGTAAGTGGACTTGTACATAGGTATTTTGTCGGGCACTCTCTGAAAAAAGAACACCCCGGCTGCCTCCTCTTTTCGCTTGAATTGTTCGACATCGTCCGGATGCAGCATTCTTACAAACGTATCATGCAAATTGAATTCTTCCGGATAAATCCCCAGCAAGTCGGTGATGGTGTGATGGACGTATTCCAGCCTAATGTCAAAAAAATTGATGAGGAAGTAAAAGTATTTGCCAGGGCTGAAGATATTGGCTAATACTTCATTGACATTAACGGCCGGGAGTTGTTTGTCTTCTCTGATGGGATTAACCGTTTTCCAGAAGTCGACGATGGCCTTAGAGTCTTCTTGAATCTTTTTCATATTGGGTTATTACATTTTTAATGTTATTTTTTCCAAAAAACCGGGAGACAGTATCATCACGCACTGTTGCAAACAAATTTAAAAATGGAATACATTCCCGAGTTTTAATCATTGTTGTACTCCCTAACACTATTGTTGCGAAATGAAAAAACCAGACGGTTAGCGCCAGTTACGTTGATTTGCACAACAACTCATGCAAATGACTTTTTTAAAAAATTGATGAATTAATACCCTGCCTGAAACGGCAGGAAGCACAAAAAAGAATTTGGGGTTGTCTTCTTTTTTGACTTTCGGCGCCTGCACCCTGTTCCCTGGTAAAAGAGTTTCTGTAAGCCTCCAGTCTATGGACATATACTTGTTTTGACGGGATCGTTATCAATGAGCAGGATTTTTTTCAAAAAGTGTTGATTTTCATCGCACCGGACCTACCTGCCGGATTTCAAACTGAGAAGCTGTCAAAAATTATGTCTGAGCCACGATCTGTCATTCGAGGTGGTAGGCGGCAATTGGTATTTGACTAACGCATGGGCTGTTTAAAGGACAGAACCCATGGCGATTCCTAAAAAAAACACAAGCCTTGCCCTGAGCCTGCCGAATTTATGAAGCATTGAATATCCGACTAAGAAAACCTGTTGTCCTGCCCGTTTTTTCTCTACTTTTTCATCTGCCGTTTACTGGTAAGCCAAATTTCTTGTCAAAACAACCACCAAACCACCGCTACAATCCAAACATTAAAATACTTTTACCAAAAAAGTTGGTCTTATGTTTTTCAAAAACAACTTTCCCGCCAGCAAGTACAGTGAACTTGACCCAAAGCATATACTTGCCACGCTGGAAAAATTGCACCTGCGCATAGAGGAGCGCTTCCCCGACTCCGGTCTGGGCAAAGTCTCCGGCGAACTCAGCCAGGTCTCCCTTGCAATTGTCGATTTGGTAAAAAAACTTCCGAAACCGCTTTGGTCCATCCGCTTTTTAACCGTCATCGCTATCGGCCTGATGATTGGACTGGCCGGCTGGCTGTGTGTGTTCACTATCCGCTACATTCCTGCGGGTGAAAGCGGCCTGATGGAAGTGCTGCAAGGCGCTGAAAGTGCAACCAACGAAGTGATTTTTCTGGCGCTCGCCATTCTGTTTTTCGCCACCATTGAAAACCGTATCAAACGAAAAGCCGCCCTCGACTCCCTGCACCGCCTACGCTCCATCGCTCACGTGGTGGACATGCACCAATTGACCAAAGATCCTTCGCACCTGGTCGAAAATGGCGTCGAAACCAAGTACCCGCCCGGCCGCAAAATGACGGCGCAGGAGCTGACCTACTACCTCGACTTCTGCACCGAACTGCTGGCTATCAACTCCAAACTTGCCGCCCTGCACGTCCAGTATCTGCAAGACTCTGAAGTACTGAAAACCGTGACGGAAGTAGAAATGCTGGCGCACGAGCTTTCCAATAAAATCTGGCAAAAAATCATGATTCTCGACGTCATGATTCACGGGACCGTCCCCGCCGCAGTTTCGCCCAAATCCACCGGCGGCGCCAAAAAACCAACCCGCCCAAAATCAAAATAGGCCAGATGTTGACCAGGAAAATCACGATGCCCTGCAACAGTTCCCAGCCATTTCCCAGCCCTGAAATGAGTTTCGACCAAAACGACCGGCGGTACACATCCGGCTCGGGCTTGTACTCGATTTCCTGGTAAAGTTCGAGGTGAACAGTACTCATCGCCACCTGGTCTTTCAGGTAGCGCAGGCGGCCTTCCTTCGCCTCGATTTCCTCCTGGATGATGCGGATCTGTTCTTCGGCCTGTAAGACGTCGGCCACCGTTTTAGCCTTGTTACGCAGGATATCCACGTAGCGATCCCGCACTTCTTTTTTTGTTTTCAAACGGGTGGTGATGTCCACGTACTCCTCCGTCACGTCCTGCGAACTAATTCTTTTGTATTGGGTAAAAATGGCCTCGCCGCCCAGGTCGTTCAGCAAGGAGTCGAAGCGAACAGCGGGCACCCGGATGGTGATGGTGTTGGTGATTTGGTAGTTGGAATTGGTCAGCGCACTTTCGGAGACGTAGCCGCCGTGCTTCTCCGCCAGTTGATTAGCCCGGCGGGAGCTTTCGTCCACGTTTTTCACCTGGATGCGGTAGTTGGCCGTCTTTATGATCTGGCGGGGGATGGGCTTTTCATCTGGTTTAACCGGCTGAGCCTGGGGTTGCTGAGGAGGCGGGGGCGGTGCAGTCGGCGGTGTTTCATCGAAAAAATCTTCCTCTGTGCGGGGAGTTTCGGCTTCTGCGGAGGCAGAAGTGGCTTGTTCCATGTCCGCACGTCCCATTTTTCTGGTAAAACTTTCGTTATTGCCGGCATTCTGACAAGCCGTAATGCCAGCCAGCAGCAGGAAAAGAATGATTCGATTTCGCATATTGGTAAATTTTTTAACACGGATGCAGGAAGTGGCAGCTATTACACAAACCGTCCCTGCTCATATCACCAAAGATGCAAACAAATCCAGTACTGGCGGGCAGAGTCGTGATACAACCCTACCAAACCGCCGACATATCCCCCACCCCAATCAGGCCCGCCCAGAAAAAAGGCTGCGCCTGAAATTCGTTGTTTTCGATGTAGGCGAGCTTGGCCAGGCGCAGGGCTTCGTCTTTTGTTTTACCATTTTTCAAAAGGTCATAAAAAGTAATCATCAGTTCTTTCGTGCGGGCGTCGTCCACTTTCCAGAGGGTGTTGACGATACTCTTCGATCCGGCGTAAGCGAAAGCTCTCGCCAGGCTGATGACGCCCTCGCCTTTTTGCAATTCGCCCAGGCCGGTCTCGCAAGCTGACAGCACGACCAGGTCTGCGTTCAATTCGAGGTTGTAGAGGTCCCTCACCCGCAACAACCCGTTTTCGATACTGTCATTGTTGATAAAAAACGCCAGGAAGGAATAATCGCCCGCCCGGCTGTCGGCCAGCCCATGGGTAGCCAGATGAAGTACCCGGTATTGCCCGGCGATTTTCAAAAAACGACGCTCGGTTGCTTCCTCTCCATAAAAAACATCGCCGCCGGTGAGCGTCTGAATGGAGCGGACCTCCGTACCGGAATGGCGCAACTCACCCAACTCAGGCAAGGCTGGCCGGAGGCTGGCCAGCAGCGTGTCGGCAGTGAACTGTACCGGCTGGTAGATTTTTAGTCCCGCCTTACTGCCAGTGAAAAACGGGGCAAAAGCTGCAAATTCCTTCGTTGGCGGCGGCTGGTGCTGCCGTTCCCTCATTTTACCCAACAGGGTCGCCGAGTAGCAGTAGCTGATTTGATGCTTTCGCAACAGGTAGTCATGCGTGTCGTAGTGCTTCGGGTTTTCAGGACGTTCGGTTAGCAGCGCCTCGAACGGAACGTAACCCAGCAGCCCATCCGGGATGATAATGAGCCGTTCCGGCAGCATTTTTTCAACGGGCCGGACGAGTTTGTCGTACAGATCAGCCGCCGCCTGCACGTAAAAAGCGGAGCCGGTGCTGCGGTTTTTGAAAATATTGTTGCGCAGCGAATCCACCCAGACCTGGAGTGGAAAATCCCGTTTCACCTCCTCCAGCCGGTAGTCGTCAGGGGTGACGACGAAAATGTAAATCATGCTGTCGCCAGTGAAATATTCAACCAGGGCCTCACCGGGCCGCAGCAGTTTTTGCTGAATTTCGGGGACGGAGAGGGTAGCGAGATCGTATTTCAGGTCAAAATATTCGGGGTGATCTATCTCCATTCTCCGTTTCAGGTTTTCCAGTCGAAGATTCAGTGAATCCAACTGCGAACGGGCCTCCATCGCCGTCTCAAAGTCCAGATTGTCAATGCTTTCGGCAATTTGTTTTTCAAAAAAAGCGATCCTGTTTTTCAGGCCCCGTTCCAGTTCCAGGGTTTCGGGTGGCACGCCGGCAAAGCTTTTAGCACTTTGCTCGTTCACGGTTGCCAGCAGGTTCCAGGCTTTGTTTTGCTCCGCAAAATCGAAGGCTTTTGGGGGGTTGGTGTAGGATTCGGCTTTGATCGCTATTTCCACCAGGGTGTAATTGTTGCTTACCAGTGCCTGCCGTGACAGGTGATCGGTGGCTACTGATTTCATCGCATTGAACACCGAAAAACATTGCTCCAATTCGGCTTGGGTCTCCCGGAGGACACCACTGCTACCGTTTCTCACATACTCGCCCAGCAGCATGTTGGCCAGGTTGACGTGAGCGTCGAGGTAGTCGAGGGTGGGAACGACGGGTTGACCGGCTTGCCCGAACTTTTTTTCATAAGCCGCAATCGCCACCCGGAAAGTGCCAATGGATTGGTCGATTTGTTTCAGTTGGTCATAAGCCATGCCCAGGTTGTTCATGGCCATGATGGTCTGGGTATGGTTTTCACCGAGGTTGGCCACCGCCACATCCACTGCCTGCCGGAAGTACGTCAGGCTGGAATCGGGCTGGTCTCTTTTCAAAAACACATGTCCCAGCACAATCATGCAGGGCATGTCGAAATAGCTCCCCTCGCCGAAGTTGGCCCTGAAAATGGAAAGCGCATCTTTCATCATTTGCTCTGCTTTTTCCACCTCGCCCATTTCAATAAAATTGATGCCCAGGTTCAGCTTCAGGCTGCCCTTTTGGAAATGGTTTTCGGGAAAAACGGCATCCGCCCGCTCGTTGGCGGCGTCAAGAAATTTCCGTGAGATAAATTTATTCTTTGCCAGGTACCAGACGGTGCCGAGGTTCATCAGACTCAGCACGTATTCCTGGGTATTTTCAAGGCCATTCTGCTCAAGTAAGCCCAGCGACTTTTGGTAAAATTCGATGGATTTTTCCAGCTCGCCTTTGTATTGATGGACTGCGCCAAGGTTGTTGAGGGTGTTTGAAATCTGAATGGGAGAAGCGCCTGGACTGGCCTGTTTAGCGGCCAGCGAAAGCTGGTACACCTCCAGCGCTTTGTCATACTCGCCGAGGTAATCGTACACCACGCCGAGGTTGTTGAATGTTTGCGCAAACGTAGGGTGCCCCTCTGGGAAATGGATTTTCAAAATGCGGAGCGCCTCTTCCAATTCCGGTAATGCTTTTAGCGGTTGCCCCGACTCTGAATACACCGTTCCCAGCGCATTATACGCCATTGGCAACTCGATAAAATCAGCTCCGAACAACGCCTTCCTGATGTCGATGCAGCGTTGGAACAAAGTTGCCGCTTCGCCGGGGTCCCCGCTTTTCAGATGGGCTATCCCCAGTGCCAGGCAAGCGTTCGCCGTGAACTTGCTTTGGTCCCCAAAATCCTCCAGTGTTTGATCGTACAGCATTTGCGCAAGCTGAAACGATTCAGTATAGCGGCCTGCATTATTCAGCGTTTCGATGGAGTCGAAAAGCTGGTGAAAGCGGACGGAGTCGAGGGGTTGGGAAGACAGGAAAATGGGGACTCCGAGGAACAGCAGCAACGAGGAAATTTTGAAAATACCGGGCATGGGTTCGCATGTTTTTGGTTGAAAAAAGTGGATAGTCTATTTACTCGCCTCCACAATAATTTCAAAAGTCACAATCTCATTTTTCGACTGACCTTTCAGCTTCAGTGAGGCCTTATCGCAGGTAATCGTGCCTGTCAGGGTGGTTTGCAATTTCATCGTATTCTGAAACACGAAGCCGGTAAACAGGTCCTGGATATTGATCAAATTCAGCGTGAGCGCCTGGGCGTTTCCCGTGTCCGTCAATTTCCCGCTGACCGAACCGTTCGTTTTATTCCAATCAAAATCCCAGTACTGCAAAAACAGCTCTCTCCCGTCCTTCGGGTCCGTAAAACCCAACCCCGACATCATATTAAAAGCACCTTCCGCCGATTGATTGACAGAGAAAAAATTGAGGTTGAACGGGTTATCTTCTCCTACCGGAGCTGTTTTCAGTTGGGAAGGTTTACCGGCCAGCACTTTGGCCTGAAATTGTAAATTCTTCTCGCCCAGATAAACCCCGAAGGGATCGAAGTAGCGCAGTTTCACCTGTGCTGTTCCCAGGTAGGTGCCGTGAAGACATTTGGCAGGATCGCTGTTGCTTCCTCCGTTGTCCAGAATATCCTCTTCAGCAGTGCATCCGCCAAGCGATAAAAGAAAGGCAACAGTTAAAATAAAAGCTGAAGTTTTCATGGTAGTTTTTTTTATCCTGCCTTCCAGCATTTCAGCCACAAAAGCAGACTTTTTTTACATTATTATTTGTTGCTTATAGCTTCAATTTTACCTTCAAGTTCTTTTACTTTTGTTCTCAGTTCTTCGATTATAGCTTGTTGTTCTTGTATTGCTTTGAGGGCTATGACAGTAAAACCGGTGTAGTTTACACTCAAATAATTCTCTCCATTTTTATCTTGTTGATTACCTACCAAAGAAGGAAATATCTCTTGGATTTCCTGTGCTATAAAGCCAATAGACTTGGTATTCTCTGGATTTCCATAGCGCATTTTATACTCACTTGGCTTCAATTCCATTACGGAAGATAAAACTGGTTCGATTGGTTCTATTTCTTTTTTAAACCTTTTATCAGATGACAAATAGTAGATACCATCTATGCCGCTGAAGTAACCTTTAGGATTTCCATTGCCAATTAAAGCAAGGTTTGTGTTGAATCCTACGGACCAAAGTTCCCAATCATTACTATTGGCTGAGTTTTCGATATTTAGACCCGTTCCTTGATCACCATGCCTAATCTTAACTTTGTATCCGTTTGGGTTGGATGTTCCAATACCAACATCACCCCCTGTGTAATACACATTCGACCCCGACTTCTGAAAAGTCGAGCTGCTGATCGTATTTCCCGAAATAGTGATACCGTTGCCTTGTGAATACGAAGTACCGTTATCCGTCCCTGGCGCCCACGATGAACCATTGTATTTCAGCACCTGCCCGGAAGAAGCGCCCATGCTTGCCAGTTCCGAACTGCCTACCACATTGGATTTTAGTTGAAGATTGCTAAAAGTACCGCTGAGATCGCCGCCAGCCGATGAGGAAGTGGTAATGTCGTCGTCGGCATTGATATCGCCGAGGTTTACAATTGTGTTTCCATTGACAATATCAATGCCTGTTCCGGGGATATAATTTGAACCGCCACCACCAGTCAGATCCGTTCCTGGCGCCCAGGCTGTACCATTGTATTTCAGCACCTGCCCGGAAGAAGCGCCCATGCTGCTAATATCGGCAGCCTGGATGGAGCCGTTGGCGATTTCGTCACTTCCCACAGCATTGTTCACAATTTGCAGGTTATTGAACGTGCCGGTCAGGTCGCCGCCAGCGAACGAGGCGTTGGTCAGGTCGTCCGTGGGATCGAGATCGCCAGTATTGGTGATGACGTTGTTGGAAATGGAAATCCCGGCACCCTGCGTTAGCGTTTGACCACCGCCACTCCCACTCTTCTCAGCATACAAAGCATACGGCACAGAAACCATTTGTTGGGTGCCCAGCAACTGGTAGTTGCTGCCCGTGCCGCTGGGATCGACCTCCACCCGCAAGAAGTGCGGCGCACTGCCCCAGTCGATGCCGGAAAAACTGCCGAAAGCAACCTGCCCCTCTCCGATTCTTTTATTGAAAAGGCCAAACTGATCGGTAAATCCGGCGTGCGTTTCGCTGTACACGATGTCGCCGGTAGCACTGTTTTTCAGGATGATGAATTTGATAAAAACATTCTGGCCGTCGAGCGGCTGCCCGGTATCATCCCGCAGAACACCCTGGTAATTAATGCCTTGCGGCGCTTGCGCTTGCGAAATGCTGATGGAGAAAATGACGAAGACGAAGGAAAATAATAGATTTTTCATGACTGATTTTTTAAAGTTTAAAAGGAAAAATGAATACCGGCTCACTGTTTTACGAAGCGATAAGCTCCTACCCTGCCGCCGGAGGTCAGGGTCAAAAAATACAGTCCGGGCGCCAATTCGCCCACCTCGAAGCGGAAGGTAGTTCGGGCAGCCGTGGCGCTTTGTTTTCCGAGAAACCGGCCGTCAGCAGCGTAGAGCGCTGCCGTCCAGTCCGCTGGGGTTTCTGCCAGCACGGACATTTCAATGAAACTGCCCGCCGGGTTGGGCGACAAAGCCGCCTGCCAGGGGAGATTTTTCGCCTCCTCCACCGCCGTCAGCAGCCAGTCGGGCTGGTGAAAACCCTGCGTCATGAAATGACTGGCTGTTTCACCGGTGAAAATGACGGTCTCGCCCACCGTCCAGGCCATGTACCCGCCTCCCGGCAGGTTGGCGGAAGCGCCCGCTGCGGCACTGACTTTTGGTGAAAGCTGCTGCGAAACAGCGGCAGGCAACACCAGCAGCCACAGGCAGCAGCCCGCCATCAACGCCCGCCAAAGCACCAGTGGCGGACCAGGATTCGAACAATTTTTCCATGTTTTCATAATTGAAGTATTGAAGGTTTAAAAAATGTCTTCCTCCTCGCCGGACTCGTTCAGCTTTTTATCCAAAGCCTTGAATTCGGCCAGCGTCTCCGCTTTTTTCTTGCAGGCCTGCAGGCAGGGATCGTTGGCGTTGTTGATAAAAAACTGGAGCTTGGAATCGTCTTTTTTTGAAACGGAGAGCTCCACCGCCTCCCGGTAGCGCTCCAGCAACTCCGGGCAGGCCAGCTTGCAGACTTCGCTTTTCGGGACGAGCGTCCGGATGATGCTGTCCCGCTCCTGCCGTTGTTTTTGCTGTGCTTTCGAGGGTGGAGCGATTGCGGCGGCGACTGTCGAATCGGCCGTGGCCAACCCTGCATCCAGGGCGAGCAGTGCCTGAATGGAATCTGCCGGCATGGCCGTTTCTCCATCGGAAGCTCCGTCGCCTGAGCAACCGGTGTGCAGCATTGCCGGAATCATTGCGATCAAAAAAAGTAATCGAAATTTCATCGTCCAGTTTTTTAGTCCCTGCCGTATATCAAATTCCCGGGCGTGTCCATCAGCGTCCGGCGGATAGTCCATTGCGTGAGCAGCAGTCCGCACAGCAGGATGAAACCGCAGGCCGCCGCCAGCCGGACATCCAGCACGTCGAGGTAGCCGGATGGCAGGAAAAGTTTTTGAAAAAAGTAAATCAGCAACACCAGCCCAGCCGCCAGCACCGTGGCCATGCCGAGGAAAAACAGCACAATGCGGCCGTAAATCCCTTTCAAAAAGGCATTGCCCAGGCCGAACGCTTTGAAGGTGCCGAGGTTGGGTTTGATCTTTTCGAGGTGCGTGCGCAGCAGGCTGTGGATGAAACTGACGATGCTCCCCACCCCGAACACAAACAACACCACCGCCATGAACCACGTCAACTGGCTGACCAGGGCAAAATTTTCCTTCGCCTCCACCTGATCCATGCTGATCTCGATGCCATAGCGCTCCTGCAAGTGTTCCCGGAACTGCCGCACCCGGTCGAGCCGGCTGAAATTGAAAGCGATGTAGTACGGATTGGCCAGATGCTGAAACTCCTCGTTACAGGTGAATTCTTCGAAAGTTTTCAGCGCAAACGGCGCTCCCTCCCGGCATCGGGCCGCCAACTCCGATCTTGTTTTTTCATCAAAAAAATCATTCAACACCACATCGTAGCGGTAGTGGGATTGCCGGTTGTTCAGGTCGAAATTTTCCTGTTTGAGACTGTTGAAACCGCCCGCCAGTTTGTCGTTCAGCCACTGCTCAACTTTACCGGCATCCGCCTCCGGCGAAAGGAACCGCAGGATGTTCGAGGTGCTTTCCAGGTTGATGAAGCCGCTCTCGTCGGGCGGTTGCGTCAGCAGGTTGAACAGTTGGGGCGAGCAGGCAAAATCGCAGAGGTTGGGCAGGGATTTCACCACCGCTACCACCTCGAGCCAGAGCGGACGGCCGTCGTAGTCGAGTAAAATTTTCCGCTGTTGCAGGGGTGCCTCGTAACCTAGACCTTCCAGCATCGGCAAGGTGACGATGAGGCCGCAGGCGGGCAGGCTCACGCTCGAATCGCCAGGGGCGAGGGTTTGGCCGGCCAGCACGTTGCCTTCCGTTTCACCCAGAATTTTCTGGATCAAATCGCCGTCGAAATCCACCGTGCGGCCTTTGCGGTAGTAGAGCGTACCATTTTTTTGCTCCGCAAACTGTTCCCGCCAGATGACGTATTCGCTGAGGTCTTTGAGTAAAAAACTATCCCGGAGGTGGCTGTCTGCAAACGTCCGGCGGATGTCACGGATGGTCTCATCGGTCACCGAGCGGCCAATTTGCAAGTCCACCCAATTGGTGAAGGGGTCGTCCATACGCTGGGCCAGCGTTTTCAGGCCGCCGATGGCGAAACCCAGCGCCAGCAGCGTGAGAAACAAAATGGCGCTGAGCAGCAGTACCCAGCGGTTCGCCTTGCCGGCAAGGGTGCGGAACTCGTTGGTAAAAAAAAGTTGCCGGAACTCTTCCCGCACGCCAACGATCCGCAGCAGCCGTTTAATCATTTCACTGGACATAGCCGGGCGTCAGGTTTTGGTTTAAAATTTCACGAACAAAAACAGCAGGCCGCTCCTGCAGGCCGCCATCTGCATCGAACCAACTGCCGTTGCGGCAGTCGAGTAAATGCTCCGGTCGGATGATGCCGTGCCGGTTTTCTTCGTTCGTATTTTCATTGAAAGTCATCAGCACGATCTGGTCGGCGAATTGCAACGCCAGGTCGAGGTCGTGCGACACGATGAGGGCCGTGCGCCCGTGCCGCCGGAGGTTTTTTTGTAAAATGGTCATCAGCCGGAAGGCGGTGTCACGATCGAGATTACCGGTGGGTTCGTCGCCGAAAAGCACTTCGAAATCAGCGGTGATCGCCCGCACGAACGCTACCCGCTGCCGCTGTCCGCCGGATAGGTGGGTGATTTTTTTATCAAAAATTTCAGGCTCCAGGTTGAGTTCCTGCATGGTTGCCAGCACGGCAGATTTGGCTTCCCGCAACGGCACACCCCGGATCAACTGACTGATGCACATATTTTCACCGGCGGTGAAATTGGGCATCAGGTTCGTTTGCTGAAAAATGAAGCTGTAGTAAAGATTCCGGAAGTGGGACAGCCGGTCATTCGGCTCCTGCCAACTGTTTTTCAACTCCACCTCCCCGCCGTCTGTCTGAAAAAACCGGATGCTGGTTTCCAGCCTGGGCCGGATCGTGTCGTTCATCAGCCCCACCGCTTCGATGAACGTGCTTTTTCCGATGCCCGACGGCCCCAGCAAAAACACGATTCGGCCCCGCTCGATGTCGAGCGAAGGCACTTTCAGGACGGTTTTCCCTTCCAGGTAGCGGCATTCAAGCTGGCGTATTTTAAAAGTAAAATCCATGTGGAGGCAGTTGTTTCAAAATGTGAGTGGGTGCAAATCAGAAAGTGTACTCAACCGGAATCCAGTAATATGAGTCGGCGTTGGTTTTGTATAAAAATTCGTAGTTGCGGCCCTCCTTGAGTATTTGCTGTAAAATTTCCGTATTGTCGAGGATGCGTTTCACGAAACGCTGGACTTTCTCGTCCGACATTTTGCGTTTGTTGAGGAAGTCGGCGATCATGAATTTATCCAGTTCGCCGCCGATTTTCAGGCCTTCCTTCGTCACGCCCTGCATGATCTGGCGGAGTTCCTCCACCGAGGTATTTTTCGGGTCGTTGTTGCGCAGACTTGCGTCGCCGGTGAACTGTTTCAGCAACTCCACCAGCGTGTTGAAAAGCTGCTCCCGCTGCTCGTCGGGCGAGCCATCGCTGGCCACTGCCAGGCGGCGGAGGGTGATGATGTAATCCTCCAGGTCGATGCGGGGCATGAACAGGACGTAGGAAAAAGCGTCGTGTTTGGAGCCGCTGATTTGTTTGGGCACAAACACCTCGGCGTAGAGTTTGTACTTCTGGTTGGCGAGGTTTACCACGTCTTTTTCCGTCCATTGATTTTTTTTACTGCCATCGTAAATCGTCTTGATCGCCTTTGCCAGCGCCGGGGTAAAAGCTCCGGAGGACACATCCTGGATGGAGTTGCCGTCATCGACGATGCGGGACATATTTGCCCAGAATTTTTCGGTGAAATCATGCACGTTGACGGCCGCCTGCACCGTCCAGTTGACGAACTCATCCCGGCTCATGCCTGTGCCAGTTTTTGCCCGGTAGATTTTACCGATCGTCGTACCGCCTTTCAGCACGATGATGTAGGATTCTTCCAGCTCAGGGATGTCAGGATTTGGAATCTGGATTTCAGGAATATACTCTGACACGCCCCGCACGAGGTCATGCTGGCACTTGGAGTTTTCGAGTAAAAAATTGCGGCATTGCCGTGCGTAAACTTCGTCCTGGTAATCGCCGGTATTCCTGCATTGCAAACTGATGAGATGGATGTTCAGCTCGCACAGTTTGTCAACGATCGTACTGGTTTCGATGAAAGTTTTGTGTTTTTCCTCCTTTTTCCGCCGGAGACGGTCGCCCCGGTAGTCTCCGTTTTCACCGGCCATGATGATGATGTTGGTGTCCTCCTTGCGGAAGCCGGCTTCCAGCACGGCCTGATGGACACCATAGTACATCGCAGTCCATGGGTCAAAATCGTACCACTGGGCCAGTTCCATGTTTTTGATGAAATCAAGCACCTTGTCCTGGCTGGCTGTGAGCGGCAGTATTTCAAAAAGCTTCCCTTTCTCCTCCTCCGGCACGTCCCGGTACACGGCCACGCCGAAGCGGACGTTCGGCACGCCGGACAGGTTGCGGCGAATTTCCTGCACCGCATCAGCCAGGCTCTGGCGATACGGCTCCATCATCTGCGTGCCTTCCACGACGAAGAGAATGTTGTAGTTGTCCCTGGCCCGGCGGCTGTATTCATTGGCGGCCACCATGCCGGAGTAGTTCACCTCGTTGATTTTATCCAACTGCTCGCTCATGGTTTTCACCGTAATGTCGCCGATGACGCCGGTGCGGTAATAAGTTCCGTTGTCATTGAGCATGGGGAAGCGCATCACGGCGCCCTTGAAGCGGCGTGGATTGCTTCCGGCCAGTTGGGCGGGGTTCAATCCGGCAGGGTCGTTCGCCCAGTAGGCCTGGCCGGATGGCGAAGCGCCCTGACGAGCGTGGGTTTGGGCGTATTCTTCGTTGCCGTAGGCAGCCACCCGAAAATTCGGTTTGGCTTTTCGTTCTTCGAAAGCCGCCTCGCTGAAGTTCGGTTCCAGCGAAATCCGGGTATTCCATTCGGCTACCCGGCTTTCCGGCACCCAGCCGACAAGCGACTCGTCCGCCGAGCGGGAGGAAAGCACGGCGTCCTTGGCGAGCAGGTAACGGCCGTTTTCTTTTTTGAAAATAAAATAGAACTCGTAGATCGTCTTTTTGCCGATGGTGTTGCCGGTGGACGGCCCGCTGAAAATCTGCACGATTTCCTTTTTTTCCAACGACATCACAGCCTTCACGTCGCTGACTTTGTTGAGCAAAAACGCTTTTTTGTGAATGCCGGTGCGGGCGTCCTGAAGGGCATTGGCCCAGAGCAGCACGTTTTTTTTGTTCACCCAGCCGAAATCCTCCCAGTATTCTTTGTCCACTTTCATTCCTGACAACTCGCCCCGGCCGAGGCGGATCATGTTTTTATCTTCATCCACAACGTAGTACCAGTCCCGAAACGTCAGTTCCCGGAAGGATTCGCCTGCTTTCGCATCGGTGTAAGTCTTCACGCCTTCCCGGTCGGCCATGACGATCCACGGGGTGTTGTCGCTGTAGTAGCCTATTCTACTATCCACATATTTTTTCAGGTAAACATCCTCGTCCATTTCCACCGGCTTGAAGCAGGCGGCCGGTTTTCCCAGCACTTTGTCCGGCGTTTTTTGACAAAAAACAGTGGAGGAGAACAGCAGAAGTGCGTATAAAAAAGTAAGCTTTTTCATGTTCATTTGATTTTTTAGTCAAAATTGTAAACCACACCCACCCGCAGATTGAGTGCATTAGCGTGGAGTGACTCAAGGTAGGAGTCAAAAAATTTCATCCCTTCGCTGGCGATATTTTGAGGCTCATCGAGGAAAAAATCATTCCTTGGCTGATGTCCAAAAAGTGGGCTGATACCTGCCGTGAAAGCAGCGCCCAGTTCCAGTCCCAGTTTTTCAGAAAAAGCATAGCGCCCCGATACACCGAACCTGGTAGAGAAAAACGTCCAGAAATCAGCATCGGCAATGTTGGCGGCGGTGGTGCCAAGTTTCGGGAAAGCCAGTTCGTAAGTCCTCCGGTCGTAGTAGGAATCCCAGCGGATGGTCGTCACGGCAAAAACATCCGCTGACCACAGCCATTTTTCAGATTCGCTGAGGCGGTAGTGAAGGCCCAAGGGCAGTTCCCAATAGGCAATCCGGGCCGTTTCCTCGAAACTGGTGAGGTCCAGCACCGTGGTTTTCGTTTCGGGATGGGTTACTTTTAAACCGGCGAGGCTGACATTGATTTCCAGGTTGGTCAGCAGCAGACCAAGACCGGCATCCCAGCGGCTTGCAGGCCCCAGCCTTGTCCGCAGGTAGGCACCTCCTGCCGGGCTGGGCCGGGAGCTGAAGCTGACTACCTCTTTCGGGATGCGGCTGTCCGCCAGTTTGAAACCAAAAAAAGGAAAACTCAACTGCCCGGCAGCAGCCACCGAAACCGAAGCGCTGCTTTGCCCTTTTTCTGCTCCGCAAGGCACACCGTCGATGCCGCTGATGAGTGCTTCGTTGAGTTTTTCCGAAGGTATTTCAAAGCGAAATTTTAGCTCAAAACACCGGCGGGCATTGGCATTTTCGGATTGTTTCAACAAACCGATGCCGTTCAGCACCACCTTGCGGGCGCTGACTTCCGCACGGTAAAAACCGGCGGCATCGTAACTGACCCGCAACAGCGAAGCCTCCTCAAACCAGCCCCTGACGCCCTCCTTCGGCAACCGCCGGAACACCTGCGAAACGTAATCGGAATGGTGAATCACCACCGGATTTTCCAGCAGGTCATTGTAAATTTTTGCGTTGAAAGTGAAATGTTTTTTGAATGCATCGATCGCCTCGTCGTCCACTTCACGGGTAACAGGGTTCATTAGGCTGGCATGGCCCACAAACCTGTTCCAGGCCTGCGATACGACGCTGGCCACCGAGTCCAGCCGGTTGCGGGAAATGGACGCATCATTGCGCACAAAATTCGTTTGAAGCACGCCCTGCCCTGCCAGACTGAAGCAGGAGAAAAACAGCACAGCCAGTAATAGCGGTCGCATCATTTGGATTTTCATTTTTATCAAATTTTAAAAGCGATAAGACAGATCGAACAGGATGCCATTGCCACCGTAGTCCACCGCCAGGTTCCGGTCTTTGAAACCGGAGTTTCCGCAGGCGGCGGCATTTTCCAGGCGTGGCGCCTTGCCATCGGCGTCTCTCAGCGGCGATACGGTCAGCGTGTAGCGCTTGCCGGATTCCAGCGTGAAGGCCAGGTCTTCGAGGTTGAGCGGGCTGCGGCCCCGCACCACGTAGCGGGTAACCGAGGCCGCAGCTCCGTTGCCGTCGCTGATCGAAATTTTCACTTTGCCGCCCACGTCGCCGTAGAGTACGGCGCTTTGCAACTCCACCACGGTCTGAGGGGTGATGGTGATGCTGGCATCGCCGGACTTCCAGGCGACTTCCCGGCCGGGTGCGGCGCAGAGGTTGCGCTCTTTTTCACCGAGGCCGGTGGTGGCCTTGCGGCCAAGGTCGAGGTTGGCGGCGAGGACGGTCACTTGCCGGGTTTCACAGTCCCGTATTTGGTTGGTAACGCAGAGCTGCACCTGGTACTTACCTGGTTTTTTGAAGCTGTGGGCAACGGTTTTTTTGCTGGAATTCAGCTTGCCGCCGTCCCCGAAATCCCAGCTTTTTATTTTTTTATCAAATGCAGCTGTGAACCTGTCCGTGAATTTCACCTCCTCCCCGGCATACACGGTGGGTTCGGACATTTCAAAATCCACTTTTTCAGAAGCCAGAATTTTCTCAGTTTTTGCAGGCGTTGGTTCAAATGCAGGCGCAGGTTCGGGTAGCGGTTCGGGTTTTGGAGGAACAATCACGTTGGCCTGCCTCGAACCAGAAGGGTTGAGTTCCTTGCCGTCCTTCCCGATTTCGTAGCGGCGGTCAAATTTCCAGGCCACAGCCTGCCCGTTTTGAAAAGGCGACACCGAATCATAGCGCAAAGGAATGACCAGCGCACCGGTTAGCGTATCGAGATAACCCCAGCGAAGGCGCCCGGCCACAGTATCGGCTACAGCTTCCAGCCCTTCGCCGCCAGGAAAACTGAACGGGTAAGTCTGAATCTTGGCGAGCACGTCGGAGCGTTTTATTTTCTCGCTCAAACTTTCGTTGAACGGATCGCACTCACGGGCTTCAGCGTATTTTTCCCTGGCCAGTTGGTATTCTTTTTTTTGAAACAAATCATCTGCTTCGGCGAGCAGCCGCTGGCATGTTGAGTTCTGATTCGTTTTAAAAACCGCAAAACCGGCAGCACACATCAGCAGCGCTCCCAATGCCCATACCCAAACCGGTAACCGCTGCTGTTCCCGCCCCGGCTTTTGTTTCTTAGGCTGAAAAACCGGTGTATTAGTGGATAAAGCAGCATCGTCACGGGTTGATTGGGCAAAATGTGGCTGTGCCTCTGCCATCTGCACCACAGGCATGGGAGGCTGCGGCCAAACGCCCGTGCGCTGAAATGCCTGCGCAGCGCCAGCCAACTGCCGGGCTGCAGGCCGCTCCGAAGCGTTGAGCGACAAACAGGCCATGATCCAATTGTTGAGATTTTCAGAAAAATGACTGGGTAAATCTTCCAGCAACTCTGACAATTCCACATTGCCGGAGGCCATGTTGATGCGCTGGCTCAGACCGCCCTGCCCACCGAACGGCGGCTCGCCCTTGGCCAAGTGGTAGAGGCAGGCCCCGAATGCCCAGATGTCGCTGGCCGTGGAGGGGTCCTGCTTCGGAAAGTTTTTCATCGGAAACAACTCCGGCGCCCGGTAAGCCACGGGCGTCACGCCCGACTGGGCGCTGTGTGAAACGCCAGCCGAAAACCCACCGATCGTCTGGGTGAGTTTGTGCTGAAGCGGCCCGCTGATGCCGAAGTCGCTCAGCAGGTAGTCACCATCGTCGGAAACGAGGAGATTGTCAGGTTTGATATCGTTATGAAGTACGGCGTTGGTACGGGTGTGCAGGTATCCAAGCGCCGAACCGATCTGGGCCATGATTTTTGCTAATTCCGCTTCTGCAATATTCCCGGCCAGCGCTGCCGTCGTGCCTTTTTGGTAAAATGGCATAACGAGGAACGGGGCCTCCCGGAATTCGTCAAAAAAAAATGGCCGGACGATATGCTGATGAATGAGGTCGTGCGCTTTGCCATACTCCTGACGGCACAATTCGACGCCCTCCCGGTCTTGCTTCATGAAAATTTTAAGCGCAACGAGGGTCTTCGATTTTTCATCATAAGCCTTCCAAACCACGGAAAAGCCACCCCGCCCAAAAGATTCGAGCAAGCGGTAACGATGGTAAAACAAGTCATTTTCGTGGTACATAGTCAGTCGATTTTTTCTGTTTTGTTGAAATGAGCAAGACCACCCGCCTGGCCAGGTCGGGGTCGCCCTGATGGAAATCATCCGCCTCCTTTCCACTCAAAAATCCGGTGATTCGCACTTCGTAAAGGCCATTGTTTTTTTCGATCAGAAGAGCAGCGTCCGGGTAGCGATTTTTCAATTTCCGGTACAATACTTCGGCTTCGTTTTGCCGGGCAAAGCTGTTGGCGATGAGGACGTAATCGCCCGTTCGCCGGGAATTCGGGGCAGGCAGGGAGTCAACCGTCAGGGTGGTTTCGTTTGCAGTCGAATCTTCCGTTTTTTCTTCCGGTGAAATAACCGGTTCGGACAACGTATCCGGGGCAGGCATTTCCGTTGAAACAGGCTCGCCGGATGACCGCATTTCATTTTGCATGACCATCCAGGTCGTGAGTGCAATCAGAACCGCCACTAACGGCAACATCAGCCAGAATAGCCGGGGTACCGTTTTTTTTCCGTCCGGTTTTTTCGGGGAAACAGACAGGGCAGGCGGGATCGTTTTCTGAACATGGTTAAGACTGTTACCGCCGTCCAGCATCGCCAGCACAACGCTGATGTTGTCGTGTCCGCCGGCCTCGTTTGCAGCAGTGATTAATGCTTCCAGGCACTGCTCCAGGCTGGACGATTTTTCGCAAACCGAGGCGATTTCCTCGTCCGTGAGCATGGTGTTCAGTCCATCGGAACAAAGCAGCAGCAAGTCGCCCGGCAGCAAGGCAAAGCTGGCGCAATCCGGCTCCGGGTCACGGCCATGAATGCCGAGGCTCTGCGTGATGACGTTGCGCTGCGGGTGGTCGAAAGCCTGCGATTCGGTGATGGCGCCCTCATCGAGGAGATCCTGCACGAGCGAGTGGTCTTTGGTCAAAAGTTTCAGGCCTTCGTTCCGGCGAAAGCGGTAACACCGGCTATCGCCGACCCAGGTAACGTGGAGATTTTCACCCAGGAGCCAGGCAATGACCAGTGTTGACCCCATTTCACCGTTTTCAGGTTTTTTGGACTCATTCTCAATGGCATGGTGAGCGTTGATGACGGCCTGCCGAAGCAGTACCACGGCTTGCGTTTCATCAACTTTTCCGAAATGGCTGAAATTTTTTTTCACCTCCTCCACCGCAATGCCAGAGGCCACATCCCCGGCATTGAGGCCGCCCATGCCGTCGGCCACAGACAACAGGACGCCGCCTTCAGGCATGGTTTCGCTGGAAGTGGCGGCTTGCCAGTTCCATGATTCCCCGCCCGTATTCCAACCAATCAGGATAGCATCCTCCTGGTAGGGGCGTATCATTCCCGGATGACTACGGGCGGCAGTTCGGACGATATGGACGCCTGTCTCATGCATGTTCCCGGTGGTAAATGCGGTTGATCAGGTTTTCGAGGACGTAGGATTCCATGTTGGCGTGCAGTTTTTCCACTTTTTCCTGCAGGTTGTGGTAGAGAAACATGATGACGAGGCTCAGCGCCAGGGCAACGAGCGTGGTGTCGAAGGCGATGTTCAGCAGGCCTGTGATTTTTTTCACCCCTCCGGTGGTGATGACGTCGTCGGCAGCGCCCAGCGAGGCAGCAATTCCGATCACTGTGCCGATGAAACCCACCGATGGAATGGCCCATGCGATGTAGCGAATGATGTTCTGCTCGCTTTCGCTGTTGCGCATGTTGACCGCTGCCTGCGCCGAAACGACTTCCAGCGACTCGGAAACGGACTTGTTCGCCCGGAATTTGGTGCAGGCTTTTTTGATCAAATCCACCATGAGCATGGGTTCCCGCTGCTCGATTTCGATCATTTTGTGTTTCAATTGGTTCACCTCGTCGGCGGACAGGACGAACTGTTCTTTTTCGGGAAGCAGCCCCATGTGCAGGGCACGTTCTTCCCAGCTTGCATGGCCGCCCATGCGGCGGATTTCAAGTACTCCGTAAAAAAACAGGAAGTAGGTCAGGCCCTGAATCAAGCCTGAAGGCAGGCTGCCGCCGAGCATGATCAGGATGCGGTGAAGCGTCGTTCCCTCGGTCAGGGAATTCGTCAGGAGGTAGAGTACGATAACCAGGACGATGGACAAACTGGCGCTGATGGAAAGGCTGACGTATTTTTCTTTCATGGTTGAAAAAAATTAATTGTTTTGATGGTTGGATTGCTTGATTGTTTTGAAAAAAAAGGGTCACTGAACGACCGTCGTGGTTTGTTTCATGGGTGAAAAACTGATGTTCTCTTCCGTCACCTGCAAGGTGCCGACCAGCGTACCGCCGCCACCCCGGTAGGGCGTGGCTTTGGTATAGGGCACCTCCGCTTCGAACTCGATTTTGCGGGCAATTTTTCCCGGCGGCGAAAAAATGACGAAGCCTCTGACCTGCGATGCTCCGTTTTTCGGTGAATTTTGGTGAAGCAGGATTTGGTATTCGCCGGGGACGATTTCTTTTTCCTGGGCGATGACTTCGTAATTTTTTTCGCTGAACCAGCCTTTCTGCTTCGCCTTGATCCATTTGCCCCACTTCTGGTCCCGGTTTCGGACGTAGTTGTAACAGAGGTCGCTGCCCTGTTTCAGGTAGAGGTCCACATCGGTTTTCGAGTCCTCCCAGGCTGCCACGACGGCCAGCGGCGGATTATAGCCGACGAAGTAGTCGCCGGAGCCTTGGGGGATGTTGGCGATATTGACAATCGTATCGTCTTCAGTCACGGGTAGGTAGGCAACGACTTTACTGGTATCTTTTTCCGGCACGAGTTCCACTTTTTTCATTTGGTTCAACAGTTGCTGAATCCGCTGCCTCAGGGCATTGTTTTCAGCGGCGAGGGCTTCGTAGTCAGCGGTCATATTTTCCAGTGCCCGTTTCGAGTCTTCGAGTTCTATTTCCAGGCCGGCGACCCGCTCCAGCAATTGTTCTTTCTCCTCCCGTTCTTGCGCCAGGTCGCTGCGCAGTTTTTCGATTTCCCGCTCCAGTTCGCCCAGCGTGTTTTGCATTTTCACGGAATGGCCTGCCAGTGCTTCGTATTCTTTTTGAGGAATGGTGGACTTGAGGTTGGCGATGAGGCTGTCCATTTCCGCCATTTCAACTTTGAGTTTTTTCAGTTTTTCGATGGCTTGTTTGTCTTCCACATTGAGTTTGGGGACAACGATGAACAGGATAATCACGGCAGCGAAAGCGCCTGTCATCAGGTCGAGGAAGGAGATATTGAAAACGTTCAGGTCTTGTTTTTTCATAACTGGTTAATTTTCAAAGAGAAATAACTTTCAGCGTAGTGTTCCCCACTGTGATCACATCGCCGGGATGGAGCAATTGCCCTGCTGAATCGACTTCCACACCATTGAGGTAAGTTCCGTTTTTGGAAGGCAGCCACTGCCAATTGCCAGCTGCCTGTTGCCACTGCCCGTCCCGCAGGTACCAGGCGCCGGGGTGCAGTTCGATCGTGGCATGGAAGCGTGAAATGAAAGCGGAATACTCCTCCCTGATTTCAATGTGATTGCGGCAGCCCGGCAAGGCCCGGCCCAGCCCGATGATTTTTTCTGAAACAGCCCGCAGGTCGTACACCCTTCCGTGTTCTTCGCCATTGAGCACGGTCAAACCAAGCGGAAAAAGTCCTGCCTGCTGCCTGCCGTTTTTGCCCAACCCCAGGGTTTGCAGGATTTCATCCACCTGCTGAAACCGGTACCGGTAGTCCGGCGCCAGGCATCCTTCAACGATGCTTTCCCAGACTTCAGGCACCGTTGGGTTGAGCGAGGTTAGCTTGTCCCACGATCCACCCTGCGAGCGCTGGAGGTAAGGAATCATGTCGTCCTCCACCTCCCACGGCCCGAAAGGCAGGCGCCCCGTGAACAGTTCGAAACAAATAACGCCGAAGGCAAAAATGTCAATCGTGGGCAGGAGCGTATCCCGCCGTGTCAAGGGTTTTAGTTGTTCGGGGGCCATGTAGTTGTAGCTACCAAAAACCTCGTTGGGCGAACCGGAAGATTTCAGCACAGTGAACTGGGCATTCAGATGGCCGGCAATGCCGAAATCCGTGAGCCTGGCCCGCTGATGTGCGTCGATCAGCACATTTTCAGGCTTGAGATCCCGGTGGGTTTTACCATGCTCGTGCAGTGCCCGCAAACCGAAAAGCATGTCGAGCGCCATTGCCTGGGCTGTCTCGAATGACATGCCGCCGGAAAGCTGGCGGCGCAGGTTGCCGTTAGGGCAGTAATCCATGACAAAAAAAGGGTAAGCGCCCCAATGGCCATAGTGCCGGGTTTTTACCAAAAAATCACTGCTGATCTGCCCGGTTTCAAACTCAAGCCGGAAGCGGCTCACCAGGTTTTGCCGGGCAAACTCCGGCACTGTCCACAGCTTCAGCATTTTCAGTGCAAAATCATTTCCCGACCCCGCCTCCACGGCTCGTGCGACGATGCCAAAGTTGCCTTCGCCGAGGCGCTCCTGCACTTCGAAGCCGTCCAGGTTCAGTCCTGGACTCAACTCGACGGGGGTGATATGATTTTGAATATTTTTCATTGCATCAGCAATCGAATTCAAACATGCGGTCGCCCATGAGAATGATGTCGCCTTTTTTCAAAACCACCGGTCCCTGCACGAGCAGGAAGGTTGACTTTTGAGCACTCTCGTTGGACAAGTGCCAGGCGCCGTCCCGGTGTTCGAGCCGGGCCTGTGTTTTCCCGGTGATGGTACGGTTGGCAGGCTCCAGGTTTTCCCGGTTGAGTTCCACCCGGTCGCCCTGAAATTCGAGTTGCTCCATCGCAGGTTCGCCGGAGCGGGTCAGCGGCTTGAGCCTGAATTTCGCAGCAGGCGCTACCGGCTGGCTCCAGGGGTTGATCGTACCGTCGGGGATAGGGTTGGGTTTTCGTACCACTTTGGGCGGTTCAGCTACTTTCATGGCAGGCCCTTCGCCGAAAGCTTTGCCGCATTTGACGCAACCGGCTGCCGGCTTGAGGTTGGGGTAACCGCAGTGCGGGCAGTCGATGCTACGCCTGAGCATATCCGTGTTTACCTTCGCTGCTGGCGGCGGCTGAACCGCTGGCGCATCCAAAATAGAGCCTTTCAACGGGGCATTGCAATGCCCGCATTTGATGCTACCGGGAGCGTTCAGTGTGTCGCAGTTGGTACATTTTAGTCCGCCTGCCGCCTGCTTTTTTTTACCAGCCAGCGGAGCGATGACCGACCCCTGCAGGGGTGCGTTGCAATGTTCACATTGCAAACGCCCCGCAGCATTGGTGTAACCGCAGTTATTGCATTTCATAACTGTTGAAAATTGGTTAAAAAATAGATGGTTTCTATCAGGAAAAATAAGCGGTCTTCATCCATTTATTTTCATCCGGTTATTCCTTTTTAAACGACGGAAATTGGTTGTTAGATTGACGTTGTTTATATGCCTGCACCATCCGGTCGAGTTCTCCGTTCTGTTTTTGTTTTTTGAAAAAACCGATGATCTCTTCGGGCCGGTAGGCATTCGGATACTGATCGTTTACGGTGCTGTTGAACAGGCTTTTTTTCAGCGAAGCGCCATCCGGTTGTTCTTTGTTTTCAAAATAAAATGCCTGAGAAGGATTGTCACCCCGGTTTTCAGTTCCACCTTCACCGGTCAGCGGGGAGTAACCGTTGCTGAACCACTTTGGCGACTGCCAGGTGGTGTAAAACAGGTTGTTGAATTCGTCAGGCTCGTCGTAAGTTCCACTAAAATCGGCAACCAGCAGGAGGTAATAAAAGCCTGTAATCTGCGGCACGGTATAGGTTCTTGTGACACTGTTGACCCCAAAAACCGTGTTGGCAAAGCTGTTGCCTGAAGCGATGTCAAAATTGAAATCATAGCCACCGGTATTGGGGTTCATTTGAAATTGCCCTGGCCAGGAGTTTTCATTAAACTCATCATAAAACAAGAGGCCATAATCGTTGGCGTCGTAAGCATTGTAATACAGGTACATAAACCCCCACTCGTCCAAAGCTCTTGCCGGAGCGGTTCCGATGTTGTAGATGTTGAAATCAAGTGTCCGAACTGTCGATCCATTCGGTTGCGGTGTTGAAGCATCCGAAAACACCCACGAAGCCAGGTCCACACCTCCGGCATTGGGGTTGACGTTGGGCGGATTCACGTTGCCGTCTTCGTTCACGGCGATGTAGAGGTTTTTATTGGAAATAAACTGGTTGACCATGAAGTCGTAATCCACCCAGGCATAGCCCTGATCTCCCCAGACCGTGCTCCAGGAGTTGATGATTCGAAAAGCCTGGCGGCTGTCGTCGTACCCGGCGATGACCATGGCGTGGCCGCCTGCATTGCCAGTGGGTAGCTCTTTGAACACCCGGCCATCCCGCAGGGCCTGGAAATTGCTGCCTACCGTAGCCCCGAACAGCACCGGGTTATTGGCGGCCAGTTGCTCCTTGATAGCACAGACGTCCTGATCGATGCGGCGGTAGTACTTGATTTTGTGCCCTCCGGCTTCATTTTGCCAGGCTGACTGTACGTTGAAAGAGGAGCAATCGCCGAGGCCGCTGTAAGGAGCCGTTTGCATGGTGGCGGCGCCTCTGGTCTGCAATACGTCAAGTGCATACCAGAATTGAGTACCGTGACAGTTACCTTGCGAGGGATCGCCTTTCTGGTTGTCAGGTATGGCGTAAAACAAATCTTTGGGGCTGATCTGGTTGGCAGCCTGTGCAAGCTGGGAGGTGGAAAGTCCCCGATCCATTCCTTCCAACGCTGATTTAGCGTTGTAGCCCACAGCCCATGCGACGCAGGTACCGAATTCTGCCTGGTTTCCAATGGGCGGGAATTTTGAAACGAGCGACACGCTGGCGGGCAGGTTGTCGCAGTTGCCGAAGCCGTTCAGGAAGACCTGGATGGAGTCGGGTTGCTCGTCGTTTTCGTTCCAGCCGAGGGGGAATTCGCCCTCGCCGGGGCCGGGGGTGCTGAGCGGGCCGCAGTCGTCTTTGGTGCAGCCGGCGAGGATGATTACTGAGGTGAAAAGAAAAAGTAAGAGGTTGAAATGATTGTTTTTCATTGGTTTGAGTTATTTTGTTCCGGTGAATTGGCATACATTAACAGTACCGTCCGGAGTTTTTATAGAATAAGTCAAAGTGATATTATTCCCGGTAATACTACCCTGTCCTTCTGCTTCCAAGTCAACACCTTGAAAATTAATGGTTTGGACAGAAATGACGAATGAGTCTTCATCTGTAATCTCAGCCTTTAAAAAATTGTCAACTATGAGGTATCTCGCCCCGTCAGGAGCGGTTGTAATTTCCAGTGACGTTGTTTCAGGATCATTATTTCCACAAACTTGCTCGCCTATATAGAGCCCTAAGAAATTCGACCTTGTTCCCAAATCGCTGCAAACCTCGTCATTACAACTATTCAAGGAAAGCAGGCAGCCTATCCAAATCAGGGTAACTAAATATTTCATCTTTGTTTTTTTGAGTTAAAAAATCATAGAAAATCAGCCGCCAATAGGAAAAATGACGCCGAGAGAAACTTGCAGAGAACGGGTTTTTCCATTTCCAAAATACGTGCTGCGGACACTGTCGTTGACCACCCGCCCCATTTCTTTCAGCCCCATGATGTAGCGGGCGTCCAGGATTAATTCTCCAAAACCGATTTCGTAAGACAATCCGCCGCCGAAGAGCAGGCCTAAATCCGACTTGATGTAATCATCGTTACTGGAAGAGCCTACCTCGATCGTCTTTGCTTCCGCCTCTTTCGTACCGATTTTCCTTTTTCCGTTGAAAGCAAACGCAAGCTCGCTACCTGCAGAAATGAACCCGCCGAGCGGTCTTCCCGGAAAACGGTATTTGAAAAAAACAGGGACTTCAAGGTAAGGTAACACCTCGTGAATACACATGTACGCAGGGTTCGTTTCGTTGGAATTGACTGTTAACGAAGCGCCTTTCTGAGCATAGAGACCCTCAGCCTGGACACTGAAAGTGCTGCTCATGGGCAACTCAAAAACAACACCTGCAAGAAACCCTGGATTCAGTTGGGAATTAAAATGCTCAGCATCTGTTGAAGAAAGTTTATAATTCGACAACGCCACCCCCGCCTTCGGCCCGATAAACACCTGGCCCGTCAACTGGCTGGCAGCCAACAACATCAATACTGGAAGAAAAAAGAGTTTTTTCATGTCAAAAAAATTTAATGATAAGTTAGTTTTCAAAAGTTATTTCATTGGTTACGATTCAATTATCCGGCACTTTCCGAAGCTGGAGCTGTGTCTTTAGTTTCCTTGTTTTCAACCTTGCAACCGGAGCCATGGCCCCATCAGCCATTTCCAGAAAATTTCCTTCTCCCCGCACCCACATCTCCACCCACTCCAAATTCACCAAATGCGAACGGTGTACCCTGCAAAAAACCGCTTCCGGCAGCATTTCCTCCACCTGCTTCAGCCGCAGGCATACGGAAAACTCTTGCCCGCTGGCCAGAAAAAACTTTGTATAATTGCCAGCAGCTTCGCACCTCACGATATCGCTGCATCTGACGATCCGGTAGCCGTTTTTCATCGGGAGAGCAACCGTGGGTCCGGGATGGTCAGTTAGCTGTTTCATTACATAACTGGTTGATAAGGTTACATCGTTAATGTTTTTGATTACACGACGAATATCCGGGATGATGAAAGTTGCTGCAACCACGCTTTTTCGCACTCGTGCAGTTAAAAAGCAGGATTTTCCGGGAAGTCAAACCCTGGCGACACCCACCAAAACGCCTTTATTTATAATACTTATGTAATTTTCTATCAATTGAAGGGTTGTGCAGAAAATATCACCTGAAAAAAAATTGCTATGTCCCGAAATACGCTGTATTCCCTGATGAAAATTTTCAGCCGGACGGAAATCAAGGAACTGAAAGACCGTTTCCGCACCCAAAAAACAGAGTACAGGACCTGCTTCAACCTGCTGTGCAAAAACCTCAAAGCAGTAAAAAATGACACCTTGTCCAAAGAAGACCTCTTTGCGATGGTCTTTCCAGGAGAACCTTTCAACGATTCGAAAATCCGCCACCTGAAATCTGACATGTGCCGCCTGCTGGAAGAATACCTGGTGGAAAAAGAACTCAAAACAGACGAGAAAACCCACCAGGAACTGCTCGCCCGGGCGCTCTTCCGGCGCAATGATTACGACCTCTTCACCAGCACTGTCAAAAAACGCCTGAATAAACTGGAAGAACTACCGCACAGGGGCAAAGCCTATTTTCAGGAAAAAGCCCATCACTTCAGATGGCTGTTCCTGCATGCTGAAACAGAAGTATTTGACAAGGACAATACCTGGCAGCGGGACTACAATGAGTATTTACAGCATTATTTCGCCATCGCTAACCTGGAAGTCGAGGCTGACCGGTTCATCGCCAAACGCCATTTGGACCTGGACGGGCAAACTGTTTTCGCTGATCCCTGCATTGCTTTTTCCGAGGCAAACAATCACAACCAGGTACTCCGGCTTTTTTCAGCTTTATTTCAATTGTACCTGCGCAATCAGCCAACTCCGGAGAAGTTGAATGATTTGAAAAATTACCTGGGCAGTAACCTGCACAGGTTGGGCGATATAGAAAAACGAATGGCCCTGAAGCTACTCTCCAATTTTCCCGTTCGTATGCTCAATAAAGGCGAGCATGACTATTCCGCTTTCATATTCGAACTCTTCAAAAAAGGAGCGGATGAAGGCCTCCTGGTCAATTTAAACGGCCAGTTCAATGCGGGCCATTTTGTGAATATTTTTATTACAGCCTGCAAAAACGGCGAATTTGAATGGGCGGAGTCCCTGTTCAAGCAGTATGAACCTCTATTGCCGGAAAAAGACCGTCAAATCGTAACAGAGGTCTGCCGGGCTTCCTTTCTTTATCAAAAAGCAATCATTTCAAAAAGCCAGGCCGACTACCTGAAGGTTTTAAAACATACACCCAGCTCGCCCAACCGCAATCATTGGAGGTATAATTTCCGGCAGCGATCCATGACCGTCAGGGTGTATTACGAGCTGTTTTTATTCACAAAAGACTACGGAGAGGAGCTTGAGAGACAACTGAAAAATTTTGACAGTTACCTGCATAAAAACACCACTTTAGTCCCAGAACTACCTCAGGGTTACCTCAAGTTCAACAGCCACCTCAGAAACTTATACCGCCTGGCAGCTAATCCCGACACCACGAAAAGCCAGCTAAACAAGTTCCGGCAGAAACTGGATGCCGACGAGAACGTCCACCTCAGGCACTGGTTGAAAAATGCGGCGGAGCGGCTGTCCCAGACCCTCCGCCACTGATGCTTCAGTTTTCAACTGTGTCTTCAATACCGATAAATGAACTTGACTGCCCGCCGCAGACCGAACCGACGTAAAACGTGTAATGGCCCGCAGATAAACCCGTAAAACCGAACGACTCACTGGTAGTAGTAAAAAGGGAACTCGTATAATTCCCCTCTTCCCGGTAGTACCAGACTTCGTACCCGGTAGCTTCATCAGGCCCGCTCCACGACCAGGAAATACTGCCGGACGACTTCGCCGTTCGGGTTAGTTGAGCAACAGGCGGACAGTCGCATTCGCCGGCAGTTGTACCGGAAAAACCGCTCAGCAGCGGCAATAGCATAACAGGGATAGCAAGTATCCATTTCATAGCACAAATAGTTTTGATGGTTAAAAAAATGAGTATGACACGCTCCGGGCGAGCGCACACACGCCCGGCAGCTATTGGTTTTTCAGCTCAAAAAATTCTTTCGGATTTTATCCTTTCGGAACAGCTGACCGCCTTCCGAATATTGTTGGATATCAGATTGGTGGGAGCGAAAAAAGATTGGTACTCAACGAGGGAGGATTTTTTTCAAAAAAATTTCAACCAGATCAAAACCGGGGATTTTTCTACATTCGCTAAAGATATTGCCGCAAGGCTGATGACATTTTCACCGTAAAAACCACTCACCGGATGGGACGTTCCCAAAATATGTCAGATGAAAAACTGATCTCCCTGCTGCAGGGAGAACTACCGGCGCAGGAAGAAGGCCTAAAATTTATGTTCCGGGATGAACGCCTGGAACGCACCGTTTTACATAAAATAAAAGGCTTGGGCGGCAGCCTTCACGATGCGCAGGATGCCTATCAGGAGGGCTTCAGAATTTTTTACCGGCATGTGCTGCGGCGCACGTTCCGGGGCGAAAGTTCCCCGTCCACGTATTTTATAAGCATTTGCATCAACGTCTGGAAAGACAGCCGGCGGGGGGCGTATCAAAAACGTATTTCGCACGTGGATGATGCCGTAAAAATGGACCGCCTGCACCACGAAACGCCGGAAGCCAAGCTTGAACAGGACGACCGGAAAAAACTCGTCCGCCAATTGTTGGCACTGGTCAGCGATCGCTGCCGGGAAATTCTCTGGCTCCGGGCGCTCAGCTACAGCATGGAGGAAATTGCTGAAAAAACCGGGCTTTCAAGCCCCCGCATGGCCATCAACGAAGCCTTCCGCTGTAGCGAACGGCTTCGCAAAGCGGCCGGAGACAACCCCGATTTACAGTCGCTTTTTTAAAACCACTCCAATGGAAAAACAGGAACTTTTTATAAAAATCGAAGACTATCTCGACGGAAAATTGCCGGAGGCCGAAGCGGAAGCCTTTGAAGAGCAAATAGCAGCTGACCCGGCCCTGGCTGAAAGTGTCGCCCGGCAACGGCTCGAACGGGAGATGATGGAAGTGATGCTCGGCGACCACATCGAAGGAAAGCTGGCCGAATGGGAAAACACTAAAAAAAAGCCCGGCAAGCCTGGTTACCGTAATTGGCCCTGGCTATTGCTGCCAGCTATCCTGACAATAGCGTGGCTGGCCTGGCCAACCCAGCCGACAGAACCGGCTGCTCCGGGTGTTTCAGAAGAAAAACCGGCGGTGGAAGAAGAGCCGGTTGAAACGTTTCAACAAGAAACCGAAGCACCTGCCGAGCCTGCCGGAGAGCAAAATCCGGAACCTGCCGAGCGAAAGGAACCAGCTAAAGACCAGCCCATCGCTAAAAAAAGCCCTTCGGATCAACAACTGCTGGCACTCGCAGGCCGCAACGAAGTCCCGCCGGTCTTCGTTTCCGGCAGCTTCCGGGGTAGTTCACAGGCTGATTTTAAAGCCGCCTCCGATGCATTGGAGGACGGAAAAACCGATGAAGCTATCCGGCTTTTCAGCCAACTGGCCGCAGCGCCTACCCTCACCGGCCTCGATGCTGCCAACAACCTGGCGTATCTTTTTTATCAAAAAAAGGATTTTCAAAAAGCTATTCCGCACTTCCAGACCGTCGCCGGCCGGCAGGATTACGACTACCAGGAGCAGGCCGAATGGATGCTGGCCTTGTGTTACCTGACGACCCGGCAATTTTCAAAACTGAACCCGTTGCTGACGGAAATTTCAACAAACCAGGCTCACCGGTACGCTGCAAAGGCCAGGAAGTTGAAGGAAGAAGTGAATTCGATGCAATGATAACCGTAAGCGGGGCGGTTGCAGTCAAGATGGCTTGATATAGGCAGAATTTTTAATCTTTGCCCTGCAAAATCTCACTGCTCACAACGAAGAATCCTATGATTTCACTCCCCCGTCATGCGCCATTGCTACTTATTTTAAAACAGGCTGCCCTGCCGGCCGTTGCGTTATTTTTTTGTTGCTCCGCAATAGCGCAACCCGGCAAAAACAGCCCCTTCCGGGAAGTTATTTTAAAAATAGACACCTCCGATTTCGCTTTTTCAAAAAACACCGTCACCATCGACGGCGAGCAGCAACTCTACTTTCGCTACGAAGATGTGGACGCTGTGTGCGAGGTGGAATTGCACCCTGCCAGCCCGGCGACCATCCGGCAGGTCGCCTTGCTGTCTTCGGCTGATTTCAGCCTGGTAGACAGCATGCTGCGCATCGACAATCACTTCCGTTTCAAAGTCCGTTTTACACAACTGACCCGGAGTGACTTTCTGAAATTCACGTTTTCCATCACGCCTGCCGGCAGGGGGGAGCCATTCCTCTATGAGTTAAAGCTCTTCCCAATCACGGAAACTTCCGCCTTCCTCGACCCGCAGGACAACAAGCTTTTCATTGGTGAGGAGCGGGTTTTCAGGGTGGAAACCAACCGCCCGTACAACATCCGCTATTTCAACCAATGGACGAAAGACCTGAGCATCAACTACAAATTCTCGGTGGAGCAGGGCGAACTGCGTATCCATCTTTTACCCACAAAACCGGGCATGCAGGTGCTGGAAGCACCGATTCGGCTGCGCAAACCGTTCCTTTCGACTGACGGTAAGCCGGTGTACGAACTGACGCCGTTGCGCTACGAGTTCGAGGTGAAGGAGAGCAAGCTCATTTTTTTAAACACCAATAAAAAAGAAGTCAGCCTGAACCGCAACCTGCCGGGCGAGGCCATCGATATTGAACTGGACTACCACCCTTCCATCAAACTCAACAAAACTTACCGGCTGGAAAAACAGCAGGAGGAAGGCGGCATGCTCATCGCCGAGATTTTTACCCGCAGCATCCTCGCCAATGGCCGGGTGCTTTGCTGGCTGCGCCCGTACAACCAGCACCGGCAGTCTGAAGGCTACCTCTACATCAAGGACGGAGATGTAGCGAAATATCTGACCAATTTCAGCATCACCCCGGTGACGAAAGTAGAGAGTGTCAGCATCGTTCCTGCCAAGGGCAACGAGAGCAAGGGGCAATCCGTGTATCCCGGCGAGCAAGTGGAAATCAAATTGCAGGGCGACGGCCTGCACAAAGCCAACTTCTCTTTCGACGGGCTGGCTGACGTGCGAACCGATACGCTGGTGAGGGGTGAAAACGAGGTGCTTTTCAAAGCCCGTGTGCCGCTCGACATCAAAAAAACGGAAATCGCCCTGCTCAGCTACGGTCAACCAACCGGCCACACCCTCAAGGTAAAAGAATTTCAGGCCCCACATCCGCTCGATTTCATCACTGTCAGCATCGAAGACCAACCAGACCGGGTACTCACGGGCATCGACAAAACCATTTTCATCGACCATACCCTCGACGACATCGTCATCGCTTTTAACCCGCAACTGATTGACGGCAGTAAACGCCTCTACGGCAAGCAGTACCTCATCATCGACATCCAGGTGACGAGCAACAACACGCTGGTGGACCGGCGCACGCTCGAAAAAGTGGTCGTCTGCCCCGGCGAAAACTCGCCCCGCTTCGACCAGTACGACCGCAAGGACTGCCAGCCCGGCAACATCAGCCTCAACCAGTTGCTGCGTCGCAAAACCTTCGACCTGGACGACTGGTCTACCATCGAGATTACCGTGCGCCACGACCCGCAGCAGCACGGCGGGCAGGGTTACACCAAACGGGCCGAGTTCATCCTGCGACGCTACACTTCCTTCGACCTCGACGTGTCCTTCCCTGCCGGCCTTTTGACCAAAAAATTCAATGAAGACGGCTTCGGGACGCTGAGCGGGGTGAGTATGGCCATCATTGCGCAGTTCAGTTTTTACCATCCCCAGCGCATCGCCAAGTTCCGGCCGTTCAAATTCGGGGCGGGTTTTCTGGCGCTCAATGCCTTCAATTTCAGCGAAAACAGTAAAAACCGTGACGTGGGCGTGGTGGTGCTGGGCAGCCTTTACCCGTTGCAGGGCAAGGCGAGGAAACTGAGTTTTCCGCTGTTCCTGGGGGCTGGGTATTTTTTGTCGGAGAAGCAGTTTTTTTATTTGCTGGGGCCGGGGATACGGGTGCAACTGTAGTGTTTGACTTCACGGCATGAGGGTTAAAATCACACCCGTAGCATTTAGGCATTGATTTTGAATATTTAACATATGTCAAAACAGGCTTTTGTCTCTTGTAAATTTTCTTTTCTACTTTTGCAAGCTATTTATCGCTCTACCGGGTTTTTCGACTCGGTGTGGCACAAAAATTTAAAAAAATGAAATTTTTATCTTTTCTAAGCATTTTAGCACTTTGTGCGATCACACTGTTTTCTTCATGCAAAAACGATGGCGACGCCGCCAGGGATGCCGCCGTTGAAAGCGTAACTACACCGCCTGCAGGCGATGCCGCCACCCCGGCTCCTCCCACTGCAGAACCACCCCAAAACGCAGCCGGCGTTTGGCACTACACCTGCCCGAATGGTTGCGAAGGCGGAGCCGGTAGCGCAGTTGCCTGTGCAAAGTGCGGCACTACGCTTGCTCATAACACGGCTTACCATGCCAGCGCTGGCGGCAGCGGTTCACCGCTGATTCAGAATGCCGGCGATGCTGCTGCACCCCAGTCCATCACTCCAACACCCACACCAACACAGGAACCTCCCCAGAATGCGAAAGGCGTATGGCACTACACCTGCCCATCCGGTTGCGCCGGTGGAGCAGGCAGTGCGGTTGCTTGTTCGAAGTGTGGTACAACACTGGCGCATAATTCGGCTTACCACCAGTAATTGGTTGGGAAGCCTGGCATGAAAAAGCCTGTCAGACTGGTGCTGACAGGCTTTTTTTTATCTCAGCCTTGCCCCGCCCTGAAATAGTGTTGACAAAGAATGCAATCACTCCACCCATTTCAACGCCCCATAGCGATTGCCCTTTTTTACAAATACCCAGCCATTGCCCATGGATTTCAACTCGTCGAATTCGGCGGGCAATTTTTCTTCGGGTGATGCAACCAGACCGCTTTTTCCCCCTTGTTCGAAAAAGACAAAATAGCCATCGGCACTTATACTGGCCGCATCTACGGGAGTTGTGACCAATGGCTCGGCATTCCTGTTGAAAATCAGGAACTTACCCGGCTGGTTATTCCCGATATTGACCGGGCCGATGGCGCAGCAGGGCTGGGCCACCGCTTCGGCTACCACAAATTTTTTGCTTTCAGTGACGATTCCGGTCATAACAGGAGGAATGAGCCATTTCCCTTCCGGCGTCATCAGGCCTTTGAAAAACCGTCTCGTTTTAGCCCTGTCAGCCTGGAGGTTTTGTCCTGCTAAAAAGTGAGGGCTGTCAGATGTTTTTGAACACCACAGCAGGCCGCTCACGGGGATCAGTTGCCCGTCGTTGCGAAAAACAAGCAGAGAATCTCCGGATTTTGCGGTGAAACATTCCTCACCTGCCATCGAAAATCCCCCGTATTCACCCGGCGTCAGGATGGTTTTACCCAAAGAATCGACCAGCCCGGTGAGGCCGTTTTCTTTGAACTCGAACAGGCCGGGGGTGAAGGGTTTTAAAAATTGAAAACCAGGCCGGATTAAATAAGAGCCATCTTTGCGAACAACGCCGTATTTGTCATTTTCCTTGACCACGGCATGGCCCTTTTCATCAAAGGGCAGTACCGCCTGGAAACGAGGTGGTATCAGCCAGTTGCCGGTGGCGAGCAGGTAACCCCAAGACTGGTCTTTTTTCACCGGGGCTATCCCATCGGTAAACTTCTCGGCAGCAGTGAACGTATCCCTGCGAACAGTTCCGTTTACGAGGGCTGAAAAAACGTATTGCTGAGCTGAAATCCGCTGAAAATCAGGTCCCTTTTGCAGCCGGGCAACGGAAACGGGATTTCCGTTTTTTGAAAAGTAGAAGACCTCTTTTCTCAAATCGAAATATTCCAGAATGCTGTCGCTAACCAGGGCGAGGCTTTGGTAACCCCGGCCTGTGTAAGGTAGCACCAGTTTATTTTCGGAATTGACTACCGCCGTCATGCCGTACTTCATTACCTCATAAGCCCAATTCGTTTCGTGCTTCGAAACAGGCGATATATGTTCGTAAACAGCCGGTATCAACTCGCCTCGCTCCAGGTGATAAATGCCCTGCAAGCCGCCTTTCCAGACACTCCAAAACAAGCCGTTCTCGTGCGCAATGCTGTCGTAAGACATTGGTCGTTTTTCCCCGTCGAGGTTCAACAGGTACAGCCTGTTGTTTTCCTTGATGGCTACCAGGTCAGGAGCGGGTTTTCCGACAGGAATCTGACCATTATCAAGTTGTACGACCCACTGCAATTTTCCACTTGGAGGCTGTGCCCGGAGGGTCATTGCGAACATCAAAAAAAGGAGACAGGAGAAACCGTGTTTAAGCATAAGAAACTTATTTTGCCCCAAAATAAATTGAAATGATAAAACGCAGCCACACTTTTCTGTTTTTTCTCGTCACTGTTTTGTCCCCGGCCTTGAGCCAGCCTGATTGGAGGGCGATCGTTGCACCTGCCTTCGAAGCGCTGGACAAAGAGGCAAGTGACAGCATCGCAGCCTGCCGCACGGACGCCGGAAAATTGCGGGCAGAGATGGACGCCATCGTTGCAAGCAAAGCACTTGACCGGGCTTTTATTTTTGGTAAAAACGATGAGTATTTCAAAGAGGGCATGCACAAAAATTTTAAGAAGCCACCCGTCAAAATGCAAGTCCAGGTGGACAGAGACAAGGCGATTGTCCGGCTCGAAAACTTGCATGCCAGGCTGTACGAGCGTGACGCCACGCTGTTTTACTGGCTCGGCGTTCAATCGAGATTGAGCAAATACCCCGATCGGAACAACTACCCGGCGTGGTCATCCAGGCATTTCAACCTGCCCGCCAGCCAACGGCCCGACCCGCAAGCACCCGAAAAGTGCCGGCAGTGGGTAATGGATGAATTGGTCTGTGAAATGGCAAATGCCAGGCAAAATTTTAGTCCGTCTTCTGCTGGTAAAAAGGTCGGTTCGTTCGATATCAAATTCAATACGCTTACCGTTGAGGCGTCGCAAAATATATTTGCGAAATCGTCCTTGCCCATCCCTCAGCAAGATCTGCTGTGCAGCTTTCCGGTAAACGGCCAGTTTGCGTTTCACCCTTCCGAGTCTATTCCCAAGGTGGGTTATGCAGTATTTCCAAGGGGAGCGTTTCAACCGATCAGTGAACTTGCCTCGCAGGAATTCGAATTCAAAGCCCGTTGGACGGCCTCGAACGGTGAAATGCAATACACAGCGGCGGAATACCGGTTTATGGAGGGCGCCATGTTTTTCAACATCCCGGCCCAACTGGACGGCGGGCAAATTTACCGCCTGCAACTGGTCGCCCTCCCTAATGACTACAAAGCAGCTTTCTTACCAACCCCAACTTGCTGGGATGTTTTCAGAGGTAAAAACACCCTGACCTATCAGCAGAAGAATGCCACCGTGGCGGGTGAAAAACTCATCACAGAACTATACTTCCGGGCTGGCCTGTACGATGTCAGGGAAAAAATGGAAACCTTGAGGGGCGATATCAACTGGTTGCGGGGCGAGGTGGTTTTTGAAACCGATGAGCCGCTCGATCCCTTCGAAATGTATGGCAGCGGGACCGTACCTGCCACCGTCACTTTCCGTATTCAAACCATTCATTTCTATAACATCGCAAAAGCCATCAACTCGGATCAAGTCCTCTACTACCTGACAGTGCCGAGGGTGGAGCCAACCGAAAACGTTCCCCTCTCTCAATGGCTGACAGCAGAGCTTGACAATACACTGGATGCGTCTTTTATCAGGAAAACCTCGCTGGGCAATGCGAAGGGCTACCGCAGTCTGCCCGACCCTGTCGCTGCCGACACTCCGCTACCGGGTAATTACATGGCCCCTGCTTTTCAAGACTACAAGGTCGAAGATTCGCTCATCACCCAGCACCGCATCCCGTTTATTTCAAAAGACCATTTCGATGCAAAAAAACGCTATGAGCTTGCCCCCGCCCGCTGCACACTCATGATCGGCGAGTTGAAACGACTGGTTTCCGCCACTCAATCGCTTCAGCACCAGTTGAAAAAAAGAATGGAAGAAAGGGTGGATTTCTTTTTCGAGTTGGAAAAGAGACGGGCCTTGCGGGAAGGGAAAAGCCTGACGGTGACAAAGGAACAATTGCAACAACAAGAACTGGAAAACCTGCCCAAAGAAGTAATAATGTTGCTCGACGCTAAAATCCCGGAAAGTTTTCAGCCCAATTTCTCGCTGATCTACCAACGGCTATTTCCCGGCACGGACAGGTATAACACTTCACTGGAACTAAAATTTGATTCGGATAAATGAAAAGTTTCAAAAAAAACGGCTCTCGTTTTACACTCCTGTTCTTCATACTCTTTTCCATTCGGGCAATAGGGCAAGATACCGGCGCCAAGTGGATCGTGCCGCCCGTCATGGACATCGATGAACTGGAAATTTCTCCCCGCTCCGACGACTCCCGGTTCGTTGTAAAAAAAGGCGGAAAACAGGGTGTTTTCAATAAAAAAGGTGAAGTCATAATGCCTGCAGAATACGACGGAGTGTTGCTAAGAACCTGTGGATGGATTATTGCCCGGCAAGGCGGGAAACAGCTTTTGTTTAATGAAAAAGTTGAGCCTATCGGAATGCCTTACGACAAGTTTATTGCATTCAACAACGGGCTGGCACTGGTTTATAAAAATGACTTGTGCGGGCTGATTAACATGAAAGGCGAAGAATTGGTACCGCTGAAGTACAAAACTTACATACCTGGCAACCCCTACCGTTTCAGAAATGATTCGGAAGAATTCCTGTTCGATGCCCTGCCGGAATTCGTCACCGAAAACGAAAAACGAAAGGCGAAAAACAGCGAGCGCTACCTGCTGCCAGGTTTCAAAATTATGAGCCATAGCAGCAATACTTATGGTTTGCTCGATGAGAAGGGAAAAACCGTGGTGCCTTCCCTGTATTTTTTCGGAGCGGTACATCCTGACGGGTATATCGTGGCCACTTTTGATAATAAAACATGGGGCGTCATAGACACGAAGCACAATACGCTTTATCCTTTCACTGCTGACAAGCTGGGCGAATGGACGGCAACCAGGCTCCTGCCAGTTCGCTCTGAAAAGCGCTGGGGTGTGTTGCGTTTCCCGTCCGGCGAGGAGGTCATTCCATTTGGCGAATACGAGCACATCGAAGTGTACGACCCTGACAAGGAGCTATTTTTAGCTAAAAAAAACAATCTGCAAGGTCTGATAAACGTCCGCCAGGAAGTCATCCTGCCTTTTGAGTTTACCTACATCAGCCAGGCCGACCACTACGCCCACGAACTCTCCCTGCCCAATAAAAAACGTGGCTTCTGGAACAGCCAAAACGGGTTCAGGTCGGATTGTATTTATGACAATATTCAAAACCTCAAAGACTCGCTGGTCATTGTGAGAAAGGACTCGCTATGGGCCGTACTCGATGCTAAAAACGGCAGGGAAGTTATCCCGTTTTCCACTTTTCAACCTGAAAAAAAGGGGGCGTATTTCCTGATGCACAACATGTATAACCATAAGCGGAAGTTTCTGCTTTACGGCCTCGTCACCAGAACCGGCAAGGAGGTTTATCCACTTGACTCCGTGGGCATTACTGTTTTTCCTGATAATACCTTTTGGGTTCAACCCAAACACCTCGACTCCGCTACCGAATGCGAACACCGGACACCCGGCGGGAAAATCCTGCGCACCCTTCCCAAAGTTGGCGTGGAGGTACAGGACCTCTACTGGATATTCAACTCCAAAAACCCGGAGGGCAAATTTCAAGCGACCCTTTTCAGCTACCTCGATCCGCCCGGCAAGGAGCGATATTACCAAAGTGTTGGCAGGCTTCAGGAAAACCTTAGAATGGTCAAACAAGGCATTTATTTCGGCTTCACCGACAACGAAGGAAGGGTCGTCATCCCGCCCGCCTTCGATGCGGCAGAGCCCAGTACCGATGGCTATATCCGGGTAAAATACAAGGGCAAATGGGGGGTGCTGCAAAACCCAAAGTTTGATTATTTTCAATGAAAATCAAGAAGCTGGAAATGAGGTTTGGATGCGATGCCGTCACTCTCCATATCGCTCATCCCCCCGAAACGCCAATCTTTCCATTTTTACTATTTCTGTCAGAGAGGCACTTTCACAATGTATTCCGGGAACATCATAACCCGCTGCACATCTGCCGGATTGAAAAGGAAGGGTTGCACATCCGTGGCGAGTTTTTGAAAATCAAATTGCTTGCAAACATTGACCAAGTGCTCCCGTAGTGCCTCCGGTGTTGAAATGCCCAACCGGAATTTCAAAAAGTCATAATCAGGTTTGGTTCTTCCCAACAGAAAGACGGCATCGAAAAAATCCCGCCCTTTGGGTTGGCGGCGTTGGGTCATGGCGAGAAATTTTTGACTCAGCAGAATATCGACAGGCGTGGTGCGTATGCTGGTGAAAATATCGAATTTATTCAGGAAGTGCTGTTCCGGCTCAAACTCGAAGCCCTGTGGCTCAGTGTCGAGATTTATCAGGATTTTGGCTTCCCGGTGTCCGCTCAGTCCCGCCTCGAACAACAAACCCGGAAAACGGATATAACAATGAAAAGCACCGCTGATGACGTTGCGTATTTCGACCGTGTAGCCCTGTGCTTCCAATCCTCTTTTGATAGATTCGGACACTTTATTAAAATCATCTTCCGTCAAACCGAAGTTGTCGAAGCCCAGGTCTTCCGAAAAACGCTGACTGTTGTGGGCAATGCGCAGACAGGTGCCACCGAGGAATGAAAATTTGCCTGCGTACTCACCTTGGAACAGGATTTCGAGAATTTTGTATTGCAAATATTCCCGCAGTAAAAACTCGCCCCGGCTGTGCAGTTGCTTAGGGTAAAAGGATTGTATTTCAGTCAGTGACATCATGGTTCATCATGAATTTTTTGAGCAATTCGACCCTGCCTTTCAATGCTTTTGAGGCAAAGAGCGAAAGGTACCGCTCCATTTTTTCCCAGTTTATTTTTTCTTTTAATTCAAAAACATTGAGGCGGAGTTCATGCAGGCCGTCTTCATTGCCGGCATCCGGATGCAGGTGCAGGAAGTCCAGCATTGTCTTTTCGGGGTCCGCTATTTTGAAATGAAACTCACCGCTTTTTTCGAGCCGGTAACCGAAAAACAGTTCCTTCTTCAGGTTGCGGTATTGAAATGCACCAATTGGCGTTTCAAAAGAAGTAGTCTTTAAAGTAGTAATGGAGGTGACTGTGAAAACCCCCTCCGGGATGAAATCATACCACCGCATGGCCGATTGCAGAGAAACGTAAGACGGGTGGTAAATCCGGTTAGCTACAATGAAACGGTCAGCATCGCCGGTCAGCAGGCGGGAAGTGAGGCGGTAATATCCCTGCCTGATTTTTTCCAAATAACCTTTTCCCTGCCACCGGGTCAGCGCATTGCGGTCGAATCCGGGAAAAGCCTTTTCCACCTCGGCGACAGAGATGACAGGAAAGGCAAAAAATTTTTCTTCGAATTCCCGGAAGGTCATTTTATTTCTATTTTTCAGTAAAAATACTGAATTATGGAAATAAAAACTGTATTTTGTATCTTTCATTCTGTAGTATGCTACACCTCTACCTTCATCTCGAAAAGGAGGTTCGCCATAAAACTTATGCAAATCGAAAATTCAATTTTAGAATTGCACAAAGTTCATCCATGATTTCTGCTAAAAACATCCTTTACTATGTCCTTGCCGGCATTACTTTTTTCCTGACCGGAGTTTATGCCTTCATCAATCTGGCAGAGTTTGTCAATGTCGGGATTTTCAAGGATACCCGGCTTTACCCGTTTGGTGGTGAAGGGCCTGTTCCCTGGTATTACAAATCAGCAGAACTCTATGCCAAGTATACACTGGTCACCGGGTTTATATCTCTGGCTATTTTGATATTCTCCGTTTGGAGTTTTTTGAAAATGAAAAAGACATGGTTGACGCTGGCATTTCTGGTAACAGTTTCGCTGATTGCTATAGAGGTGATTTTTTAAAATTATCATGCTTCTCAAAAACGGCTAATACACAAGATATTTCTGGCAGGATTTTCAGGTTTAGCCTAAGCGAGTTTAAACTTTTCAGCATAGAAAAGGATTTTTCAGTTAATATTGCTTTACAAAATCACTTCCTCATGGATGCCATTACCTTTAAATCCACCAAAGAGCAGTTGGTCATTACCATTGACAAGGGTGCAGTGGGACAGGATTTTTTATTGAAAATCCTGGAGATGCTGGAAGTCGAACGCCTCGTTCAAAAGCTCGATTTCGATGAAAGTCTTTTGGAAACTGGCGAAGAAATCGTCCAGTCATGGTGGGACAAAAACAAAGACAGGCTTCTGAATCCTAACCGGTAATGGATAAAATAATCGTTGATTCCAGTATCGTTTTTGCCTCCCTTATCTCGCCCGGTTCAAATATCCGGCGGGCGCTTTTAGGTGATAAATACCAGTGGTATTGCCCCAATTTTATGGCTTTTGAAATTTTCAAACACAAAGAAAAACTCCTGAAAAACAAAAAAGCCACCGAAGAAGACCTCTACAATTGCTACGAAAAAATCCTGCAGAAAGTCCACTTTGTCAACGAGAGCCTCATTTCCATTGAACACTTCCTGGAAGCATGGCATCTCTGCAAAGACGTTGACCCGAAAGACACGCCTTTTGTGGCGCTCGCCCTTGAATTGGATTGTAAAGTCTGGTCGAAGGATAAAGAATTAATGGCAGGGCTAAAAGCAAAAGGTTTTGACCGGTTTTTGGGCGAGGGCGAACTGTGAAATTCACTCCCCATACCGCTCATCCCCCCGAAACGCCAGCCGCTCCATCTTCACCACCTCCAAAGACGGAAATCCGTATTCCTCCACCACCTTCCCCTCGATGCGGTACATGCCCTTCCCTCTGAATGGACTGCTTTTGATAAAATTCGGAAAATGCACCGTATCGAAAAAGTGCCCTTCCCGGTCGAGCCAGGTGCCGAAGTGCATCAGTTCGTTTTTCACCGTGCGCACGTCCTTGCGGGTCACGTAGTAGCCCACCATCACGACCATGCGGTGGAGGCATTTCATCATGTCGGCAGCGACGATGCCTTCGGCAGCGATGGCCTGGTTTTCCACCAAATCGAACGGTGAAGTGAGCGGAAAGCCGAGTAACTCGATTTCATCGAAAGCCTGGTCGAATTCGCCTTCTTCCAGTTGCGGTAGCTCAAAATCCTCCAAATTATCGTCGGCGAAGAGTACCTGCACGCCGCTGTCCCTCGCCGAACCGGGGGAGAGCTTGGGGTTAAAAACGGCGTTTTTCTCCCACATCAATGCGCACTTGCCCATGCCTGTGAAGCGGAACGCCCCGATGCGGATGAGCAGGTCGAGCTGGCTGGAGGAAATCTCCACCCGGCTCACGAAGTCGGCGAGGCTGCGGAAAGCGCCGCCCCGTGCCCGCTCGGCGACGATGCGGTGCGCCACCAGTCGCTCCATTTGATTCAAATGAATAAAACCCACGTAAATATCTGTCCCTCTGATGGTTGTGAGGTACTGGCTGTAGTTGACGCAAGGTGCATGGATGGCAGCACCCGCCATGCGTGCCTCGTGGAAGTAGTACTCCGTCCGGTAAAACCCGCCGAAATTATTGATGACCGCCACCATGAATTCCAGCGGGAAGTAGGCTTTCAGAAACAGGCTCTGAAAGCTCTCCACCGCAAAACTCGCCGAGTGCGCCTTGCAGAACGAGTACCCGGCGAAGCTCTCCACCTGCCGCCAGACCTCCTGCGCCAGCGCCTCCGGGTGCCCCATCGAGCGGCAGTTGTCGAAGTATTTTTTCTTTAAAACCTCGAACTGGTCGCCCTGCCGTTTCTTGCCCGACATCAGGCGGCGCAGCATGTCGCTCTCATCCAGCCCCAGCCCGGCGAAGTGGTGTACGATTTTCATCACGTCCTCCTGATAGACCATCACCCCGAAGGTTTCACCCAGATGTTCCTTGAAAACGGTATGCAAATACTCGAAGGAATGCGGGCTATGAAAGCGCCGGATGTATTCTTTCATCATGCCCGACTTCGCCACGCCGGGGCGGATGATGCTGCTCGCCGCCACGAGGTGTTTGTAGTCTTCGCAGCGCAGTTTTTTCAAAAGCCCTCTCATGGCGGGGCTTTCCACGTAGAAGCAGCCGATGCAGTGCCCGCTTTTCAATTGCGCCCGCACCCGTTCGTCCTGTTTGATGGTCGGAATGTCGTGTACGTCCACCGCCTTGCCCTGGTTCATTTTGATTAAATCCACAGCGTCCTTGATGTGCCCCAAGCCCCGCTGGCTGAGCACGTCGAATTTGTGAAAACCGAGGTCCTCCGCATGGTGCATGTCGAAATGGCTGATGGGGAAGCCTTTCGGCATCATCTGCAAGGCGGTGTGGTAAAAAATGGGCTTTTCGGAAATGAGCACCCCACCGGCATGGATGGAGAGGTGGTTGGGGAAGTTGTGGAGTTTGCGGGCGTATTTTAAGATGGATTGTTTGATTGTTGGATTGTTGGATTGTTGGGGAGCGTTTTTTTCATTTTGTAAAAATCCGTTCACGCCTCCCTTTTCATCCCGGAGGAATCCGTTCACGTTAGAAGTGCTGCCTGCCTTCGCTGCCGACGGCTCCAGTTCGAACTTCGGGTTTTCGTGCTTCCAGTAGCGCACGTCCTGCGTGCCCGTCGCCTTCAGCACCTCCTCGGCGAAGTTGTCGATTTCCTCCTTCGGCAAACCGTACACCTTGCCCACCTCCCGTATGGCGGCATTGAACTGAAAAGTGCTGTAAGTGGCCAGCAGGGCAGTGTGTTCCCGGCCGTAGCGTTTGAAAATGTAGTCCGTCACGTCGTCCCGTTCGTCCCAGGAGAAGTCGATGTCGAAATCGGGCGGCGAGGGGCGGTGTTTGTTGATAAATCTTTCAAAATACAGGTCCAAATCAATCGGGTCCACGTCGGTGATGCCAAGGCAGTAGGCTACGATGCTGTTCGCCCCGCTGCCCCGCCCGACGTGGTGGTAGCCTGCCGCCTGCGCATAGCGCACGATGTCCCAGGTGATGAGGAAGTAGGCGGGGAAGTCCATTTCACGGATGACCTGGAGTTCACGGTGAAGGCGGGAGGCGGTGCTGCTGACTCTGCCCCTGACCCCTAAAGGGGGACCATTCGGGGAAGTTAACCGGGGTATTTCCCCTTGTGGTTCCCCTTTAGGGGTCAGGGGCAGGGTCAGGGGCGGGGGTGTTCCGTACCTCCGCTTAAACCCTTCCATCGTCAGTTTTTCCAGCAACTTAAAATCGCCCTCCTTACTGCCGGTAAAGGTCTGACGGTTAACGTGCAGGCCTATTTCGAGGTCAACTTCACAGGACTCGACGAGGCGGCGGGTGTTTTCGATGATTCTGGGGTAGAGTTGATAAAAACTTTCGAGCGTCTCAGGCGGCTGGAGAATTTCGGTTTTTTTGGCGGTGTCATCAGGGGTGAGTTTGGATAAAATGGTGTTCAAATCAATCGCCCGGAGCAGTCGGTGCAGTTCGTAACCTTCCTGGTCAAGGAAGGTGACAGGGTTGAAAATCAGCAACTTTTGCGGGTAGTGGCGCACCTCCGAGGAGAAAAGCCCGTGTACGTGTTCGGGGCGGATACCGAGGTATTCGTGGTCTTTGAATTGGGAAATGGGCTTAAATAATTTGGGGTAGATGATGAGGAATGAGGGATGAGGAATGAGGGATGAGTCGAAGGTGTCGGGCAGGGGCTTGTTGTCGAGGGAGTGGTCGCTGAGGTATTTGTTGAGTTCACAGAATCCTTCTGCATTGCAGGCAATACCGGTGTAGAGGCGCTGACCGTCTTTGAAAAAATCGATACCAAGCAGGGGCTTGATGCCTGCGTCCCTGCAGCGGCGCACGAATTCCCCGGCGGCAGAGGTGTTGTTCACGTCCGTCAGCGCCAGGGCGGTGATGCCGAAGCGTTTGGCGGTCTGCACGAGTTGCTCCGGCGACAGGGTGCCGTAGCGCAGGCTGTAGTAAGAGTGGCAGTTGAGGTACATCCCTTCTTTTGAGTAGGCGAGTAGGCAAGTAGGCCTGTAGGCGAGCAGGAGGCCGTACTTACTTGCCTACTTGCCTGCTCGCCTACCGGCCTACTTCTTCTCACGGGATGTTCCGGGTTGATTTTTTAAAACAAATAGATGTGAGTATTCAGCAAAAAGTATGTTTAATTGAAATTTTTTGTTTCAAAATTAATGCCTTTTTGAGAAATCAGGTGAATTTTGATGGAGATGTGGAAAACTTTTTGTGCAGGCGGGTAATCATTTCAACACATCCCTCAGCTCCGCATTTTTATCAAAAACAGATTTGGCAAACGGGCAGAGCGGAATGAATTTTTTGCCGTTCTCCCGTGCCCAGGCGACGGCAGCTTCGACGAGGGCCTTGCCGGCGCCGGTTCCCCGGAGGCTGTCGTCCACGTCGGTGTGGTCAATGATGACGAGTTGATCGCCGGCGAAACTGAGGGTCATTTCGGCGAGGCGCTGGCCGTCGTTTTCAATAAAAAAAGCGCCCTTAGCGCCTGTTTTTTCAAACTGGATTGGATGGTTCATTTTTGTGAAAGTTGTTTTATAAATGGTTTTAGAGTTCCGGGGTTCTTAGGTTCTATGGTTTAGGGCGGCGGCAGTACAAAACAGATTTGAGACAGGATTTACCCCCAACCCCTAAAACCTCAGGAGCTTAAACCCACGACCCCCTCCTTATTGATCAGGATTCTTTTCTTCCTCCTCGTCGGGAATGTCAAAAATAGTGGGTTGCGACTCGGTGCGCTCCATGCTTTTCTCCTCCATGCGATCGATAAATTTCACAGATTCCTGCCAGAATTCCTGGAAGCTGGGCTTGATGAACTCGTAGGCATTCTGCATTTTACCGGGAAATTCTTTGAGGAAGGGATAGGTAATCGAGTCTTTCGAAGTTTTTTCCGTTACGATGTGCGATTTGTCGCCAAACCAGATCATCAGGCTGTAAATCAAGGTGTAAATGGAAACCATCAGCAAGCCGCCAGCAAACTTATTGATGACATTGATGTTAGCTGACTGGAGCGCTTTTTCGAGAAACTGCGCCACGAGGCGGATGATAATCATGGTGAGGATGAAGGCCATCAAAAAACCGGCGACAAACGTCAGCGGGCTGTCAGTATGAAAGGCCGTTTCGAGAAACCGGGTTGCAGCAGGGGCTAATTTAAAGGCTACCATCAAACCGAAAACGATGGAAAGAATGGTAAAAACGGTCTTGATGATTCCTCGAGAGTAGCCCTGGTAAAACCCCCAACCGGCGATAATCAGAAAAATTATGTCAATAATCATTGTCTGAACGTTTAGTTTTCTCAAAAAGCGGTGTTGATCAACAAGCTGCAAGATAAGGGCTAAAGAAAAAAATTGGCTTAATTTTAGACGAAGTTAATACTACATGCCGCTAAGAACCGTATATTTGCTAAGCTCTTGCAAAAAAACTTATTCTTATCTCACACTGATCTCTGCCGATTTTCACTCTCTCAGACAAGACTCGACACCGCAATCTGCCTTTAGATACAATCTTCATTTATATAACCTCGCCGAATGAAATGACACTCAATTTAGACAAAATTGCTTATATTAGCGTTGGTTATAAAAACATATGAAATGAAGGCTTCAGCATCTGTCTTACTATCAATTTTTACTTTTTGTCTCTGTTTGGCAGGAGGTAGCATCCAAGCACAATCGAGCAACCAGGAGAGTGTCCGCCAAAGTCATTCCCTGCCAGCTGTTTTTATTTTAGGTGAATACGACAAACAGTATGAAGCAGCAATGCCGGGCTACACGACACTGCTGGAAGCTTGCGACGGAGACATGAAAGTTGCTTTTGAAAAGCTAATGATGATGATGCGGGAAATGGAAGCCTATGCCAATATCGAAAAATTTGACATCAAAGGAGTCAATGCCTGGATGCACTTCTTTTGGAAGGAAGACGGCAGCATTGAGCATATTGGCTTTTACCTGAAGCCCAATTCTAAAAACGTAAATACTGAAAACCTTCGTAATTTCTTGAACGGCTTCGCCAATTGGTATAAAATTCCGGTTGGGTCAGACAAAAAGTTTTCTCACTATTCAAGCTTCGCCTTCCCAATTACTTATCTGAAAAACAACAATTCCTCCATCGACAAAAGCACGGTTAAGAAAAACGACAACTCGAATAACTACTGAAAAAACAAGGCATTGGAACATTCGCTCTCTACAATCCAATGCCTCATTTTTCCTTAGCTTAAGGCTGCTCCTACCTTCTCCAAAAGCGCCTTCGTCATTTTAATCCCATCATCCTCGCTCAACCTATCTCCCTCATACTCAATATCAATGTAGCCCGTATACCCGGAATCCTTGACAATTTTCAACATCTTCATGTAGTCGGTGTGAATCTCGTTGCCATTTTCATCAAAGTCGTGTGACTTGGCACTGACACCTTTGGCAAAAGGCATCAGCTCTGCCACACCCTGGTAACGGTCATACTCTTCAATGCATTCACCGCCCCACTCCGTTCCGGAGTCACGACGCACACAGAAATTCCCAAAGTCAGGTAGCGTGCCTACATTGGACATGTTGATCGTTTTCATCACGCCGCTCAACCATTTTCCATCAGAAGAAAAACCTCCGTGGTTTTCAACGATGACGTTGATACCCGCCTGCTTTCCGTATTCGCCAAGCATACTGAGGCCATCAACGGCAGCCTTTGCTGCTTCTTCAGCACTTGGATTGCTGCTGAAAGCATTCACCCGGATGCTGTGACATCCAAGAACTTGGGCAGCCTCGACCCATTTGTAATGATTTTCGACGGCTTCCGTCCGTTTTTTTGAATCCGTTTCTGCAAGACCACCCTCGCCATCAATCATGATGAGCAGTTGTTTTACGCCGTTGTCCGCAGCCCGTTTGTTCATCTCTGCCAGGTAAGCAGCGTCTTTTGCCTTGTCGGCAAAAAACTGGTTGACATATTCCACGGCGTCAAGACCGTATTTATTACGAGTAATAGCGGCAAAATCGAGGTTGTCCAGCTCTTTTTTGTCACGAATAGTACGATGCAGCGACCATTGCGCAAGAGAGATTTTGAAAAACATTTCACCTTCAGTATCAGTAGCTGCCTGCCCTTTGGATTGATGAGTAGCTGCCGGACCACAACCGTAGAGCCAAAGCAAACCCGCACCGGCAGCTAATCCAGACTGCCTGATAAAATTTCGTCTTGTTTTTTTCATGTATTAACATTTTTAAATTGGTAAAAAATCAAAAGCCAAATCTAATCAATAAGCCCAAAAGAGACAGACATATAAACCGCTTTTTTATGTCAAGCCTCTGAAGTAATTCTAATTTTATTTTAATTTTATTCCTATAAAATTCTAATGACATTCTAATGTGACTGGACTTTCCTTTGACCATCAATAAGCGTAATTTTCTTAAAAGACAGAATATTTTTTTGCCAACAGGACTGAACGACCAATATTTTTTGATAAAAACGAACAGGATTATGAAAAAGATTTTTCGCTTGGACTTCTCCAACCTGCGTGGAGATATCTTTGGCGGTATTACCGCAGGTATTGTTGCCTTGCCGCTTGCCCTGGCTTTCGGGCTTCAATCGGGCCTCGGCGCTGTAGCCGGACTTTACGGCGCAATTTTTATCGGATTCTTCGCCGCTCTTTTTGGCGGCACCAACACACAGATTTCCGGACCTACCGCACCAATGACCGCCGTGAGTATGGTCATCATTGCCGGCATTATCCAGGCCAACGAAGGAAATATGGAATTAGCTCTGCCGGCTATCCTGATCGTCTTTCTGCTGGCAGGTTTGATTCAAATCATCCTGGGATTTTTGGGCATCGGAAAGTACATCCGGTACATCCCCTACCCGGTAGTGTCGGGATTCATGACCGGGATCGGGGTAATTATCCTGATTACTCAAATCCTTCCCATGTTAGGATACTATCCAAGAGAAGACCCCAGCCTGGCAACTGAATTCAAGCCTGAAGCCGAGGAAGTCATCCTTGAGCGAATACTCAGAGAAGAAGCCGCCGAAGACATCCTTGTGCTGGAAGACTTCAGGGAAACCGTGCGAAGGGCAGAGTCAATCACAGATGAAGACATTCAACAGGAGGCGGTCGTTTTGGCCAACAAAGACGCCTCCGGAGTGATCGGGGCATTACGCTATGTGCCAAAAGCTCTAGGAAATATCAATTTCACAGACCTGATTCTGGGCTTACTCACTATTCTGATAATTTACGGTTTTAAAAGAATCACCACTGCCATTCCCAGTACGCTTGCTGCGCTGCTGATCGTCTCGGTGGGCGCTGTACTCCTCCTGCCCGAATACCGAACGATCGGAGAGATACCGAGCGGTTTTCCCATTCTTCACCTCGATATTTTCGCGGGAATAAAACTCGGACAAATCACGCCCTATATTTTTACAGCTGCCTCCCTCGCAGCGCTGGGCGCCATCGATTCGCTGCTCACGTCCATTGTGGCAGATAACATGACCAAAACCAAACACGACCCCAAACAAGAACTCATCGGCCAGGGAATTGGCAACTCCATAGCCGCTCTTTTTGGTGGAATTCCGGGCGCCGGAGCTACCATCCGGACAGTGGTGAACATCCAATCCGGCGGTAAAACGAAAATCTCAGGTATGATTGCAGGCTTACTGCTCTTGGTTATACTGCTATCGCTGGGGCCATTGGCTTCGAAAATTCCGGCGGCAGTACTTGCAGGCATCCTGGTTACAGTGGGTATCGGTGTAATGGATTACAAAGGGCTCCGGCACATCCGAAAGATGCCAGTTGCTGAAGTAGGCGTCATGTTCGTTGTGCTCTTCCTGACGGTTTTTGTCGGCCTGATCGAGGCAGTCATCATTGGGATGGTGCTTGCTTCCATCTTGTTTATGAAACAAGTCTCAGACGTAGTCGAGAACAAAACCCAATCCGCACCGTTACGGGATTTCTCCCGGGAAGTACCCTGGTCGGACGAAGGCGACATCATCAACCGCATTGGCAACAAAGTTTTCATCAAACACCTTGACGGGCCGCTGTTTTTCGGTTTTGCCTCCCGTTTCCAGGACATGATCAAGGCGCTGCCTGAAATCATGGTCGTCGTCCTGCGTATGGACCGGGTGCCCTACGTCGATCAATCGGGGCTTTATGCTTTGGAGGAGGCAATCCGGGACCTTCGGGATAAAAAAATTGCCGTCGTTTTCACTGGCCTGCAAGACCAGCCAAAAGATATGCTGGAACGTATCAATCTCGTTCCTGGTCTTATTCCACGAAAACATTGCTTTGAAACCTTCCAGGAGTGTATGTTTTGGTTGAAAGGTGTGCTTTCCAACGGAACGTTGTTGATTAATCACAACGAAGAAACGATCAGCGCCGACCTTCGGGAAATCTGATGCCGGCAATGCAACGTGGATGCTTATTTTTACCAAAAAATAAAACCATGTTAGACCTGACCACCTGGGGCATCATCGGCCTCATCGTAGTGCTGGCAGTGGGGCTTTTTATCCTTCGGGGTAAAAATCCTCGCCGCAAGTAAGGAAATTTTGAAATTGGGAAATTGGAAATTAACGCTCAGCCACCCGGCAATTTCCAATTTCCCAATTTCTAATTTCAAGTACCTGCCTCACCGTTCAATCTTGTTATACTGCGGCGCCGCCGTCAGGAAGTCGTTGCTGAAACGCCAGCTGTAATTTTCCAGCAAAGCCTGCAATCTGGCGGGGTCCGGCGAAGCCACGATTAACCCGGCGTGATTTTTTTTGTGAATGCGGTAGGCAATTTCCGGATCGTTGTAGCCCGACATGTCGGGCCACTCCTGCTTGGCCAGGCAGAGTACGATGCCGGCGTAGTCCTCCCGGTGGTTGGGCAGTTTGTAAGGTTTTTGTTCGCCAGCCACTTCGATTTTTGCCCATTCCGTCCAGAGATTCAGGCCCGTTGCATGCTCGATCACGTCAGCGATGTAAGCGCCGCCCACCCGTGCTGCCGTTTCAAGAAAATAAAACTTCCCGTCCGCATGGCTTTTGATAAACTCGGTGTGAGAAACGCCCCGCTTGAGGTTAAAAGCGGAGAGAAGGTTTTGATTCAACTCCTTCAGCGCCAGCGATTCGATGCTGTTTCTTTTTTGCAGGCTGGTCATGAAAATACCACCATTCTGAATGATTTCCAGCGGCGGACGGGCATAGCGGCTCACCTCGGCGAACACCACCTTCCCCTCGATCGTAATGGCATCCACGTGAAAAATATCGCCCGGCACGAACTGTTCCAGCACGCAGTGCGACTGCTCATCGCCCATCATTTCCAGGTGGTGCCAAAGCTCGTCGGCGTGGTGAATTTTACGGATGCCCGCAGCGCCGCCCTGCGAGCGGGGCTTGAGTACCCACGGCGGCGGAACCTGTTCGGTGAATTGCCGGATGGCGTCGTAGTTGAGCACAGGCACAAAGCCCGGCGACAGGATCCCCTTCTCCTCGCAACGCATGCGCATGGCGAGTTTGTCCCGGAAATAACGGGCGGTGGTTTCACCCATGCCGGGAATGCGCAGGTGCTCCCGCAATGCCGCCGCTATTTCGAGGTCGAACTCGTCGAGCGGCACGATGCGGTCGATACGCTCGGTGCGATTGAGGTAGCTGACGGCGTTGATGACGTCGTCTTTTTTTGTCAAAGTTGGCATGTAGAAAAACTCGTCCACGTCAGCGTGAGGCCAGCCTTCGTCGCCTTTGAGCGATTCACGGGCGAGGACGAAGACCCGGCAGCCTTCCTGTTTGCATTCGGTGATGAGCCGCTGGCCTTTGACGTCGCCGGCGAGGCAGAGGACGGTGAGTGGTTGGTTAGGCATGAGTATTTGATTTTTTTATTTTTTGAATGTAGAATGTAGAATTTTCAATGTAGAATGTAGATGGGGCAGACGCAGCAAAGCTTTGGATTTACTTGATGTCACGATTGCCTTTGGCGGTTTTGATGCTTTTGGCAATAATGGCGATTAACTGCACATTTTCATTGAGCGCCTTTGAAACAAGCCCATCGTCGATCCAGCGGCGCAATTGAATGATCCTGAGGCTGACCTTCGTTTCCCGGAGTTCTTTCAAGACCACACCCATTTTATGGATGAAATCCTGTTTGCTTTCCGCACCCTGGGCTTCCCCATAATTCAGGGCCGGCGACGTTCCTGACCTGACCAACTGTCCGCCGATATGCTTTGCTGCAATGTTTTTCGGCAGCCTTTCCACCACATCAATCACCAGGCAGGCAAATTCAATCAACCGGGGTTCAAGATCATACTTTCTTTCGGAGGTTGGATTTTCGTTTCCCATGATGTTTAGTTTTTGTAAAATAAATGGTTGCTCCTGCGCCCCATCCCCTTCTACATTCTACATTAAAAATTCTACATTCTACATTTTAAAAAATTTAAAATTTAATCCTTAAAAATCGCCCTACCCCAAAACAACCCGCACCGTCGAAACCACCTTCGCCAGCGCCTCCCGCACCACCTCCGTCTCCGGGTGCCGAAGAATGATGAACCCTTCCCCTTCGTAGGTCTTCCCCTTCTCCTGTCCGATTTGCGGAATGCGGACGTCGGTGATGAGGTGGCCAACCGACTGATTCACTTCCTCAAGCCCATGCACTGCCACTACCCTACCCTCACCCTGCCCTCGCAGATAAGCAGCACCGACGGCGTATTTCCGCTCCGGAATTTCAAACTCCCCGAAAATCATCAGCCGTGCCCAGGCCGTCACCGAGTCGAAATCGTTGGCCCGTGAAATGAGTGTTGTGATCTGCGCACCCGGCGGACGGGCGGCCACTTCCGAGATGGCGATACTGCCGTCAGGCCGGCGGAACCATTCGAGATGGGTGAGACCGGTCTCCATGCCCAGCGTTTTCAGGGCTTTTTGATTGGCCTTGCGGATGTCGTCGTATTGCTTGTCTTCCACTTCCCGTGGCAGCAGCACCTGCCACTGAATCCAGGGTTCCCGGACGACTTCGAGCGGGTTTGGGTAGTAGTGGGTGAGGGTATGAAAAACGGGTTTGCCGTTGAGTGAAAACGTGTCGAAAGAATGTTCGGCGCCCTGGATGAATTCTTCCAGCAGGGCCGGTTTTTCGGCGGTGGGCTTAATTTGCGCCAGCGCAGCCTGCAATTCCTCAGCGTTTCCGGCCTTGAAAGTCACCTGCGAAGCGGCACCGTCCGGCGGTTTCACGATGATGGGGAAGCCGTTTTTTTCAGCAAAAGCCAGCGCTTCGGCGGCATTGGCCACGAGTTGGTGGCGGGCGCAGGGGATTTTGGCTTTGTGAAAAAGGTTTTTCATGCGGGACTTGTCCCGGAAGTTGAGCATCGTCTCCTTGCTCATGCCTTCGATGCCGAGCGCCCCCCGCACTTCCGCCACCGGAATCTGGATCTGCTCCGTCGCCCCGATAATGCGATGGATCGGGCCGTGTTGCGCAGCAAGATGCCGGGCCGCCGCAATGAGTTGGCTGCCGTCGAAGGCGTTTTCCACCTGAGCGAAGGCTTTCAGTTTAGCCTGCAATTCCGGCTTGAGCCACGAGGCAGGCTCCTGACTGATGAGGCCGAAGCGGATGTCCGGCAGGCTGGCGATTTTATCAATGAATTTGACGGCGGCTTCGGTGTAATTCGGTGCGGCGTACAGGACGAGATGCATGAGTGTGTTGATTTTTCGATGAAAAAAATCCGGTTCCGGATATCGCAAATATACACTACAGCCCTTGAAACCGCTGTGAAAAGCCGCATTCGTAAAATGTAGGGGCAAAAAAATAGCCACACAGTTAAAATTTCACCTTCCGCATTGAGTTTTCAGTATGAGTTTCAACATTTATTTTACTAACAAAATAATGACGTATTTAAAAATAACAAATCGTCTATTGGTTGAATATATTTGCTTCACTTAACGTTCCGCTTTTCAGCAACCTGATCAAACTTTATACAAATGAGCCTGAAGGCCAGTGATTTAAAAATGACAAATATGAGCGTAGATGAGAAGCAGACAGTTTTGGCGAGCAGAAATTTTAACCTGATCACCAATTCCCGGCATGTGCGCCAGGGCATCATTATTAAATTTTTCGCAACGAAAAGAAAGGTGAACATAGCATTAATTGGGCTAACCGTAATTTGACACCACAACATGAGCACAAAGAAAAAAAACGGCCAAATTCAACCCTCCGCACCCGAGACGGATAATAATCAAACAGCCAAAACTCAAAGGCTCAACCTCATTGCCATTGGAGCATCAGCTGGAGGGCTGGAAGCGCTTCAGGACTTTTTAGCCAACTTTCCGGCTATTGAAAACGCCTGCATCATTGTGGCTCAACACTTAAGCCCTACCCACAAAAGCATGCTGGTACAACTGTTGAGCAGAGAGACCGAGCTTGAAGTGGTCGAAGCTGTCCATCTTACCGAACTGGGGCCCAACAAAATTTACATTACGCCACCGGATAAAGAGATTACCGTATTAAAAGGACAAATCATTCTGTCGAAACCTTACGCAGCAACCGGGCCAAAGCCCAGTGTAGATGTTCTCTTTCACTCGCTGGCAAAAGAAACAGACTTCAACGTCACCGGCATTATCCTGTCAGGTACTGGCTCAGATGGATCGTCCGGCATCAAGCGTATTAAAGAAAGTGGAGGATTGACGATAGTCCAGGATCCGAGTACCGCCAAATACGACGGGATGCCATTAGCATCGATTGAGACAGGCAAGGTTGACCTCATTTTACCGCCAAACCAAATCGGGTCTGCCATCAAGGCTTACCTGGAGAATCCCCGTCAACATCCCGCCCCCCCGGAAGACCTGTCTCATCTCGGAAGCGGCCTCGAGAAGATATTCAGTATGTTGAGCCGGCACACCGGTACGGATTTTTCAAACTACAAATCTGCCACCTTACAGCGAAGGCTGGCAAAAAGATTAGCCATTTTAAATTTAGAAACCATCGAGGAATACATCCCAGTACTGGAAAAAAACCCAAGAGAGCTGGATGAAATGTTCAACATGATTCTGATCGGGGTTACGACTTTTTTCAGGGATACAGACGCTTTTAAAGCATTGGAAAAGCTTTTGCAGGAGATGCTGCAATCGAAAAGCAGCCAGGAAGCCATCAGGGTTTGGGTACCTGGCTGTTCTACCGGGGAAGAGGCCTACTCGATTGCCATCTTACTGAGCGAGCTCCTGAAAGATCACACCAACCAATTCAGCATACAGATTTTCGCTACAGATATTGATGAGAAAGCGCTTGCTAAAGCCCGAAAAGGAATATATTCAGAAGCGTCGCTGGAGCAGGTGCCGAAATCCCTCATTTCACAGTATTTTACAAAAACCGGCAACAACTATGAGCTTTCAAAAGCAGTGAGGTCCCTGGTTTTGTTTTCAAAACACGACCTTACCAGCAATCCGCCTTTTCTAAAACTTGATTTGATCAGTTGCCGGAATTTACTCATTTATTTTAACGCCAGCCTTCAACAACAAATCATACCTATTTTTCATTATGCCCTGCGCCAGGGCGGCTATCTTTTTTTGGGTAAATCCGAATCGGTTGGTCATTTTTCTGACCTTTTTGCAGCCATTGATGCCAGGAACAAAGTTTTCCAGCGCAAGCGGGGCGGCAACCTGCACGGCTTCCGCTTCCCGGCTTTCAAGCCACATCAGCAGGCTCCCACGCCGTCAGCAGCCACCCTGCAAGCCAAGCGTTCCTTTACGATTTCTGACCTGGTAAAAGAAACCCTTTTCAATACCTTCGAGCACCCTTACGTCGTCATCAATGAGGTGTATGACATACAGGAGGTCAACGGAGATGTTCGCCTGTTCATGACTTTGCCCCAGGGTAGTATTCAGGCCAACCTGTTGAAAATGGTCAATCCGGAATTACAGATTGAAGTCCGGTCCATTGTCACCAAATCCGTCAAACAAAGGGAACTGGTAAGAAGCAGCATCAAAAAATTTAACCTTTTTGGCAATACCTTTTACACCCGGATCATTGCAAAACCATTGATTTACCAAGATGCCAATGATGAACTTTTCATCGTTATTTTTGAACAACTCGACCTTGAAGAGTTCATCACCAGGGGTATAATTAATAGTGAAGAAGACTGGGTCAATTTACGGATTCAGGAACTGGAGCACGAACTGGCCGCCACTCAGGAGCACCTTCAAACCTACATTGAAGAGCTGGAGACCAGCAATGAGGAAATGCAATCGCTGAACGAAGAACTCCAAAGCACCAATGAAGAATTGCAGTCCGCCAACGAAGAGCTGGAAACCAGCAACGAAGAGTTACAATCTTCCAACGAAGAAATACAGATTACCTACAACGAACTTAAAGCCGTCAATGAAGAGCTGGAACGAAAGGAGAAGCTGATCAAGCAGAACGAGGGCAACCTCAACGCATTGCTCAACAACAACCTGCAGGGCTTCATTCTCCTGGATGAAACGTATAAAATCCTGACTTTCAACAACCAGGCAAGCGACATTTTTCTGTCGCTGCGCAATAAAAAAATCAGGAAAGACGACACTTTCATCGGCCTGCTGGCACCCGGACAAATAGAGGATTTTATCCACGATTTTGGTGAGGTGCTGAAAGGGGGTACATATCAGGGTGAAAAAGCATTGACCGACGCCGCCGGCCATGAACGCTGGTTCAGTTTGAATTATTCACCCGTCATTATTGAGGATGATGCGGTAAAGGGCATATCCATCGGCATCCTCGACATCACCAGCCTGAAAAAAGCACTATCCGACCTTAATATTACGGAAAGGCTCCTGTCTTCTGTTTTCAACGCTACCTCCATCGGTATTTGCATCACCGACGAAAAGGGGCGCTTCGTAGATGCCAACGAATCCTATTGTAAAATTTACGGATACACAAAAGAAGAACTGAAAGGGCAAAATTTCACGATGATGGTGCCTCCGCAACACCGGGAGGCCGTACAAAATCAGCACGATGAATTTATTCGGGAGGGCTGCGATCTGCCTTCCGAGTGGGAAGTCCTCCGAAAAGACGGCACTTCCATGTCCGTTTTTGTCAGTACCGAGTTATTGGTTCGCCCGGATGGAAAGAGGCTGGCCATCACTTCTGTCAGAGATGTCACGCAGGAAAGACAAATCAGTAAAGACCTGCAAGCCAGCAACTTCAAGTACAAAGCCATCGTGGAAAACTCTATGAACGGCATATTCCTGACCAAACCCGACGGGACGATACTGGAAGCCAATCAGGCTGCCTGCGATATTTTTGGTTACACGGAAGAAGAATTCAGGGAAATCGGCAGGCAGGGCATTGTTGATCCGAACAGTCCTAACCTCGAAAGAAAACTGAAAGAGCGGCAAGTAGAGAAGAAAAGTAAAGGAGAACTGACCGGTATCAGGAAGAACGGCGAAAAGTTTCCGTTTGAATTCTCTTCGGTGCTTTTTCTGAATGATCAGGGCGAGGAAGTGACCACTACAATTGTGAACGATATTTCAGAGCGGAAAAAGGCCGAACATGATATGGCCTTATTGATGCACAACACGGAAGAGTCGTTTATTTTACTGGATAGAAACCTGGATATTCTTGCTTTCAACAAGCAGTTTGAGCAAAACTATAAGACCTTTCTCGGCATTGATATTCAAAAAGGGGATAACATTATCAATTATGCCCAGCCCGATCGCAAGGAAGTCGTACGCCAAATTTATGAACGGGTACTCGCCGGGCACCACGAAGAGTCGGAAATTACGATCACGCTATCTGATCAAACGACCAAAACTTTCATCATTAAATACAAGCCTGCAAAAGACGAATACGACAACGTTATCGGAGTATTCGTAACTTCCATTGATATCACCGAGAGAAAAAAGTCAAGGGAGCAGTTGATTGCAAACGAAAAAAGATTCAGGTCGCTGGTCGAAAATGCCGCTGATGCTTTTATCATCTTCAACACCGACGCCAAACCCACTTATGCCTCCCCCTCCATCAAACAGGTGTTGGGCTATGACGAAGAAGAAACTTTGAGTTTAAACATCTTTGAACTCATTCACCCTGAAGACATTGCGGCTGTCAAGGAAAAAATGAAAGATTGCCTGAACAAACCTGGCGTTCCCATTAAAGGTTACCTGGCCCGCACCAAACACAAGGATGGCAGCTGGCGCTGGATTGAGGCCACTACCACCAATATGTTGCACGATCCGGCCATTGGCGGTATCGTGGATAACTTCCGGGATGTGACCGAAGAAAAACTGCAACAGGAAGAATTGATTCGGGTAAAAACCAACCAGGAAGGACTCATCAACGGCACCCAGGACCTCATCTGGTCGATAGATACCCGGATGAACCTCATCGCACTCAACGATGCCTACCTCGAAATGATGAAAATCGCTACGCAAAAAACGTTGAAGGAGGGCGATCCTGTCATCGTGGAAGAGTTCGGCGAGGAGCTGGTCAGCAAATGGAAAGGATACTACAAGAGAGTGCTGAGTGGTGAAAAGTTTTCCATCAAAGAGAATGTCTACAGCCCTCTAAAGCAAAGGATGTCATATGGCCTGATTTCATTTAGTCCGATCTTGAGTGCAGAGGGTGAAGTTACAGGGGCTGCATGCTATTCCAAGGATATAACAGAAGAGGTTGTTCACCAGATAGCTCTTAAAGATGCAAAAGCCGAACTGGAAAACATACTCGACCAATCTCTTGACATAGTTTGCACCATTGATGCCAATGGAAATTTCGTAAAAGTCAGTGCAGCGGCAGAAAGAATCTGGGGATATAAACCGAAGGAACTGAGCGGAAAGCCCTATATATCTTTTGTTTACGAAGATGATCATGATAAAACATTGAAGGCCGCAGCCGATATCGAAGCCGGGGTAGACATGACCAACTTTGAAAACCGGTATATCCGGAAGGATGGATCACTTATCCCCATCACGTGGTCAGCCAGGTGGGATAAACAGGAGGAAATCATGTATTGCATCGCAAGAGATGCGACAGAGAAAAAAGAAGCGGAAGCGTTATTGGAACTAAGCGAAAAACGCTTTAAAAGCCTTGTACAGGATGGCTCTGACCTGATAGGCATACTTGATATGGAGGCTAACTACATCTACGTCAGTCCAACTTCGATTGCCGTATTGGATATTCAGCCTGAAGAGTTCATCGGTAAAAATGCTTTTGACTTTATTCACCCTGAAGATAAGGATACAGTTTTTGCAAACTTTTCCAGGTTGGAAACAGAAAAAAGGATTGACATTTCCCCTTTCCGTTTCAAGCACAACGATGGTTCCTGGCGATGGATTGAAACGGTCGTTACCAACATGGTCGATGAACCGGCCATTAATGGTATTGTCGCCAATTCAAGGGACGTAACAGCACGAATCATGGCAGAAAAAGAGCTGCGGAATTCAGAAGAGAAATATAAATTTCTTTTTGAAGCCAACCCTCTGCCAAAACTGATCTACGACTTTAAAACGCTTGAAATTCTGGACGTCAACGAAACCGCTATCCACCATTATGGATTCAGCAAAAATGAATTCCTCGAAATGCATGTCCATGATCTAAGTGCTGAAAAAGACAGTGTCCGGTTATTTAAATCTCTCGCAAATCCGGAACTCCGGCCCGGCACCGTCAACTTTGGCGTATCCTCCCTTACCACCAAAAATGGTGATATAATCAGCGCCGAATTATTCGGACACCGGTTTGAACAAAATGGTCAGGACTGTATGATTCTGGTTTGCAATGACGTGACCGAGCGGGAAATCGCCCTGCAAAAACTGAAAGAAAATCAGGAAAAATTACTCGCTGCGCAAAAGGTCGCCAAGCTCGGCTATTGGCAATTGCACCTCAAAGACAATACGTTGTACTGGTCCGATGAAGTCTTCGAAATTTGGGGGAGTAGCCCCAGCCCTTCATCAGAAGTAATATTTGACACCTTCTATAACTCCATTCATCCCGACGACCGGGAAGCGTTTTCTCATGAACACGAGCTATCCTTAGCAGGCAAAAAGGAGCATGACTTTGAGCACAGAATCATCCTGCCGGATGGCTCCGTGAAATGGGTGCATGAGAAAGGCAGCCTGAAAAGAGATAAAAACGGAGACCCTGTTACTTTCGAAGGCACTGTGCAAGACATTACGCCACAGAAGATGCTCTCCTTGTCACTGAAAGAAAGTAATGAAAGGTTTGAATACGCCACTAAAGCCACTTTCGATGCTATCTGGGATTGGGACCTAAAAAAAGGGACCTTGTATTGGGGAGAAAATTTTGAAGTGCTATTCGGGCACCAACTCAAGAACTGTAAGAAAGGCCTGTCTCTGCTCTATGATTTCATTCATGAAGACGACCGGGCAAGAGTTTTTGACAGCATCCATGATGCTCTGCAAAACGGCGATGTTCACTGGAAAGAGCAATACCAGTATAAAAAAGGAGACGGCAGTTATGCATACGTGATGAACAAAGGTATTATCCTGAGAGATGAGCACAATCAGGTTTACCGAATGGTGGGCGCCATGCAAGATGTTACCCGGCAAAAAAAGGAAGAACACCGCCTCAAATTGCTGGAGTCTGTCATCACAAATACCACCGACGCCGTCCTTATCACAGAAGCCGAACCTTTCGAAGAACCCGGCCCCCGCATTGTCTATGTGAATGAGGCATTTACCAAAATGACCGGCTACAGTGCCGAAGAGGTTATCGGTAAATCTCCCCGGATTTTACAAGGACCCAAAAGCGACCGTAATGAGCTCGACCGCCTGGGAAAAGCCCTGAAAAACTGGGAAAGCTGTGAAATAACAACTATCAACTACAAGAAAAACGGAGAAGAGTTCTGGATAAATTTTACCGTAAATCCGGTTGCTGATGAAAAAGGATGGTTCACGCACTGGATCGCCATCGAAAGGGACGTCACTGTCAAAAAAAACCAAGAACTTCAAAAACAATTGCTCACCGAAATCAGTCAGATTTTCAACGAGCCATTCGATCTTAAAACCAGCCTCCTCCATGTATTAAAACACATTTGCTATCAGCGTGACTTCATGGTGGCGGAAGTCTGGTTGATCAGTGCTGACCGGCAGCGGATATTGCTTACCGCAAGCTACGCTGAATCCGAAGAAGGAAAACGCTTTCTTGAATTAAGTAGTAATCTGACGCATTTCAATAAAAACGAGGGCCTTCCGGGCAGAACATGGAAATCGGAAACCATGCAAATCTGGCATGTTGATATGAAGGACAAAACCTTCGCCAGACATAAAGCAGCCCAAAAGGTAAGCCTCAGGACGGTCTATGGCATTCCACTTTTTTATAATGCAGAGATTACCGGCGTTTTGATGCTCGGTTCGCAGGAAGAATCAATACCCTCCCTGACTTTTAATACGCTATCCGACAACTTCAGCCATCAATTCGGCGCCGAAATCAAACGTAAACAGCTGGAACAGGAGCTGAAAGAAATCTTCAACCTCGCTCCCGACGTAATCTGTATTATCAGTACTGATGGCTTCTTCAAACAGATCAACCCTGCTTTATGCAAGCTCCTGGAATACACCGATGAGGAATTGCTGACTACTCCATTCATTGAACTGGTACACGAGGATGATAAAAACAAAACAGCAGAACAAGTCGATATACTTTGTAAAGGAGGGACAACCTCTTATTTTGAAAACAGATACATCACCAAGTCCGGAAAGACTCTCTGGCTTGCCTGGACGGCAACCCCCTCCGAAGAGGAAGGGTTGTTATACGGCGTTGCAAAAGACATAACCGAGAAAAAAGCACTGGAAGAACTGCTGGATAAAACCACCGAACTCGCACGGATCGGCGCATGGGAAGTGGATCTGGTAAAGAATGAGATTTACTGGTCTCCGATGACCAGAGAAATTCACGAGGTGGACGAAAGTTACGAACCGAACCTGGAATCTGCAATCGACTTCTACGTCCCTGAACACCGTGAGGTTGTTCAAAAAAGTTTACAGCAAATCATCGAACATGGAAAAACATTTGATTTTGAGCTCCGCATCATCACTGCAAAAGGCAACGAAAGATGGGTAAGAGCAATTGGCAGAGGTGAATTTGTCGAACAAAAATGCGTGAGATTGTTGGGCAGCTTCCAGGATATTCACGATAAAAAGCTGGTCGAGCAGGCTCTCGAAACCTCCAATAAATCCCTGACCGATTACAAACTGGCGCTCGACGAGGCCAGCAACGTGGTCATCACAGATGCCGAGGGAGTTATTTTATATGTCAATGAAAACACCTGCAAGCTTTCGGGGTACTCCAGGGAAGAACTGATTGGCAGCCATACCCGCATCAATAATTCGAACTACCATCCCATCAGCTTTTTTGAGGATTTATGGTCTGCCATTTCCGCAGGCGAAGTCTGGCGGGGTGAAATTAAAAACCAGTCCAAAGATGGCAGCTTCTATTGGGTAGACACGACGATCGTTCCTTTTGTGGATGAAAAAGGCAAACCCTTTCAATACCTCGCTATCCGCTTCGACATCACCGATAAAAAAATGACCGAAAAAGCGGTCATCAAAGCACTGGAAGATAAAAACACCATCCTCGAAAGTATAGGCGACGGCTTTTTCGCTGTCGATAAAGAATGGACTGTTACCTACTGGAACAATGCCGCAGAACGGATGCTATTCATGAAAAGAGACGACATTCTGGGTAAAAACCTTTGGGACGTCTATGATGACGCCATTCCAACCGGGTTTTATGACAACTACCATAAAGCGCTCGAAGAAAACACAGCCGTACACTTTGAGGAATATTATGAAGCTTTGGACATCTGGTTTGGGGTCAGCGCCTATCCGTCACCAGGCGGCCTTTCTATTTACTTCAAAGATGTTACCCATAAGAAACAGATTGAAGAACGCATACGTCAATCGAATGAACGCTTCGAGCGGGTTGCAGAGGCTACCAACGACGCCATCTGGGACTGGGACATTGAAAAGAATGTATTATATTTTGGAGAGGGATTCAGCACTTTATTCGGTCACAACATTTCAAAAAACAACCCATCACTCGATTTCTGGAAGCATCATCTTCACCCCGAAGATATCGACCGGATCATGAATAGCCTGAATGAATCATTAGAGAATTCCGAATCCAAAGCCTGGCAGGGAGAATACCGCTATCTCAAATCGGATGGTTCTTATGCATACGTCGTTGACAAAGGCGCCATCATCAGAAATCAGGCAGGCAAAGCCATCCGGATGGTAGGTGCTATGCACGATATCACCCATCATAAATTGTACGAAGAGTCACTGAAACAACTAAACGCTGATCTTGAAAAAAGCATCCGGGAACTGGCGATTTCCAACCAGGAACTGGAACAATTTGCCTATGTTGCTTCTCACGATCTGCAGGAACCGCTACGAATGGTTACAAGTTTCCTCTCCAGGCTGGAGAAAAGATATGGAGATATGATTGATGAAAAAGGTAAAAAATACATTCATTTTGCGGTAGACGGCACCAAAAGAATGCGCCAGATCATCTTAGACTTGTTAGAGTTTTCAAGAGTCGGGCGCATGGAAGAGAGCCGGGAGGAAGTTGACCTGGATGAACTCATCAGGGAAATTCTTTCACTTTATCAAAAACAAATTGAAGAAAAAAACGCTACCATTGAATTCGGAGGATTGCCCAAGTTAGTTGCTTTCAGAACGCCACTGAGGCAGGTTTTTCAAAACCTCATCAGTAATAGCCTTAAATATCACCGGATTGAATTCCCGCCAGTTATTCAGATAGCTTGTACAGAAACCCCGGAACACTGGCAGTTTTCCGTACAGGATAACGGCATTGGTATTGACGCTGAATACTTTGATAAAATTTTTATCATTTTTCAAAGGTTACACAACAAAGATGAATACTCCGGCACTGGCATAGGTTTAGCCATTACGAAAAAAATCATTGAAAATCAGGGAGGAAATATCTGGCTTGAATCTACAGAAGGTGAAGGCACATGTTTTTATTTTACAATCCCAAAACAAGACAATCTGGAAGAAAAGCGTAACAATTTTTCATGAGGTTATTAAAAACTGGTACCGCCTTTATACATTTGTTACAGAGCTAATTTTTTTTTTGGGAGGTACTTAATTCTGCTTTCCACAGAATTTTATAGATTGTCGCATTAAAAGTTGATAAAGATAGATCAAGTTGATAAGGGTTGATACGACTGCAAAACCTAATCAACCTTTATCAACCATATCAACGCTTATCAACTTTTAATGCGTTGACCCATAAAAACTTTTATTACTCTCTAAAGTTGTATTCTGAATTTTCAATTCGGCAATAAAACTTTCGGAAAAATAAAAATCGGAAAAATGAATTCAATACACATCTTACTCGCTGAAGATAATGAGGGCGACATCCTGCTCACCACCGAAGCGCTGGAAAACGACCTTGCGCTAAAAAAAATCAGTGTTGTTAAAGATGGAAAAGAAGCTATAAATTTTCTGGAAAAGACGGGAGAATATCTACACGCCGAAAGTCCAGACTTAGTCCTTCTTGATATCAACTTACCCAAGAAAAACGGGCACGAGGTATTGAAATTCATTAAAAAGAGCGAAGCACTCCGGCACATTCCCGTGATCATGTTCACAACCTCTTCCTCGCAAAAAGACATCATGGATTCTTATCAAAACTTCGCCAACTGCTACATTACCAAACCGGTTGAAGCAGATGAATTCATTGATGTCGTTTCAAAAATCAAAGACTTCTGGGGCAATGCAGTTCATTTACCCTCCTAAGCAAAGCTCATGATCAAAGATAAAAGACCGTATCACATTCTCGTCATTGAAGACAATACTGGTGATTTCACCCTGATTGAAGAGTATTTGGAAGAACAAATCGAATCACCTGTCATTTATCAGGCTTCTTCGTTTAAAAAAGCACAAGTCTTTCTCTCCGCTCCTCCCACTGAACTGGATGCCATCCTGCTAGACCTTTCCCTTCCTGATAAAAATGGCGAAAATCTGATCAACGAAATCATTACACTCAGTGGCAACATCCCTATAGTCGTTCTCACCGGGTTTTCGGATATTTCATTCGGTGTCAAGTCAATTTCCTTAGGTGTATCGGACTATCTTTTAAAAGATGACCTCACGCCGGTACTACTCTACAAGAATATCATCTACAACATCGAGCGAAAAAAAATAAGCCTTGAACTGGAAGCCTCCGAAAAACGATACAGCGATCTTTTTCACCTCAACCCGCTGCCCATGTGGGTTTACAGTGTCGAAGACCTTCGCTTTCTCGATGTCAATGAGGCAGCTTGTCTACATTACGGATTTAACAAAGATGAATTTCTGGCAATGACAATACGGGATATTCGTCCCGAAGAAGACCTTCACTTACTGGAAGCTGCGCTGGAAGAGGCCAGGCTTCAGGTACCACTTGTACAGCCATCTTCCTCAGGCGTCTTTCGACATCTCAAAAAAAACAAGGAAATCATCTACGTAGAAATAAGGGGAAGCAACCTGATCTACAATGAGAAAAATGCAAGATTAATCCTCGCCAATGATATCACCGACCGCCGGAATTATATCGAAACGATTAAAGCACAAAATATCCAGCTGAAAGAAATCGCCTGGATGCAATCCCATGTATTGAGGGCGCCTTTAGCTAAAATGCTGAGTGTAGTGGACCTGCTTAAAGACTTTGAACATTCGGATAAAGAGAAAGATGAGCTGATAGCACACCTACACGACTTCGCTCTTGAAATGGACAAAATCGTCAAAGACATTTCACAAAAAACCAATTTCCTGGAAAAAAATGTCCCTGAAAGCGACTCCTGAAAAGAAATCATGTTCCTCCCCTGCTCCCTTTACTGAGCCTGAATCAACCTGAATTTTCAAATTCCCCTTACCCTCATCCCCCCTTTTCCTCGTAACTTCGCCCCGCCAAATCCGTAACGGATTTCATTGTTTCACAAATCACAACCATGTACTACCAAAATATTTTAGAAACCATCGGCAACACGCCGCTCGTCAAATTGAACAAAGTCGTGGCCGATGTTCCGGCACTTGTTTTAGGTAAAATCGAAACCTTCAATCCCGGCCACAGCATCAAGGACCGCATGGCCCTCAAAATGCTGGAAGTAGCGGAAGCCGAAGGCAAAATCAAGCCCGGCGGTACCATCATCGAGTGCACCAGCGGCAACACAGGCATGGGCCTCGCCATCGCCGCCTGCGTGAAGGGCTACCGCTGCATTTTCACCACCAGCGACAAACAATCGAAGGAAAAACTCGACCTGCTGCGGGCGCTTGGCTCCGAGGTGATCGTCTGCCCGACCAACGTGGAGGCCACTGATCCACGTTCCTACTACTCCGTAGCGGAGCGGCTGAGTACGGAAATTCCAAATTCCTACTGGTTCAATCAATACGACAACCCCGCCAACCGGCAGGCGCATTACGAAACCACCGGCCCGGAAATCTGGGAACAGACCGAAGGCAAGGTGACCCACGTCGTCATCGGCGCAGGTACGGGTGGTACGGTCACTGGCGTCGGGCGTTTTTTGAAAGAAAAAAATCCGAACATCCAGGTTTGGGCCATCGACACCTTCGGATCAGCATTGAAAAAATACCACGAGACCGGCGAGATCGATGAGAAAGAAATTTACCCTTACATCACCGAAGGCATCGGCGAGGACATCATTCCGAAGAACTACGACTTCAGCGTGATCGATCATTTTGAAAAAGTAACGGACAAGGACGGCGCCGTGATGGCCCGCCGGTTGGCCCGTGAAGACGGCATCCTGCTCGGCTACTCCGCCGGCAGCGCCGTGGCGGGTTTGCTCCAACTAAAAGACCGCCTGACGAAGGACGACGTGGTGGTGGTGGTTTTCCACGACCACGGCAGCCGCTACGTGGGTAAAATTTTCAACGACGACTGGATGCGGGACCGGGGTTTCCTCGATACCGAATTGAAAATCAAGGACTTGATCGCCATGAAAGCCGACAAAGCTTTCTTTTCCGTCAACCTTACCGACACCGTGCGCCAGGCTTTCAACACGATGAAAGAACACGACCTTTCTCAAATGCCCGTGATGGACAACGGCAACATGGTCGGCTCGATCACGGAAACCGAGGTGCTGAAATTTTTGCTGGAAAACCCGCTCCATCACTCAGAAAAAACCGTGAAAAGCGTGATGGGCAAGCCCTTCCCCGTCGTGGAAGAAGATTTGCCGTTTCGGCAATTGGGTAAATATTTAAACAAGGAAATTCAGGCCGTAGTGGCGAAGGACAAGGCGGGGATGATGCACGTGCTGACGCAGTATGATGTGATTCGGGCGGTTTGATTTTAACGATGAATGATGAACTATGAACAACGGGCCGTTCATAGTTCATCATAACTCCTTTGTAAATTTGATCCATTTCATGGGTCGTCTTTTTGTGATCTATCTTCCGATGACCACCTTCCCCTCCCCCATGCTCCTTCCCTGCGAGGCAGCCTTCCAAAAATACAGCCCCGGCGGCAGCCCCTCCAGCGGGATGCTCAGTTTCGTCTGCCCTGCGGCTAAAACGGCCCGGCGGACGGGCTGGCCTGTGGCGGCGTGGAGCGTCCACGCAGCGGCGGCGGGCAGGGGGGCGGGGAGTTCGAGGGTGAGGGATTCGGTGGCGGGGTTGGGATAGACCAGCACCTCCCGCACCGGAAGAGGAACCTGCACACTCGATGTAATATACTGAATGGTACTGTCACATACGGGATATGGTGTGTCGAGACGGTAATTGGGAAAGTTCGGAACAGAAGATGAAGTAACTGCGGGCAAGAAAATATCATGCTGTTTAAAATTACAGGCCTGACCGTATTCATTGGGGTTATGGATGACGTGCAGAATATCCCCGCCTTGCCGGTTGGCCATGTATATTTTACAATCAGGCGCCAACTGCATCAGGTAAAATGTGGTAGAAAGTCCATACCGCTTGAAGCCGTCGTATTCATCGATCAATACTTTGGAAGCTTGTATGTCTGGAGCCTGCATATCGAATTGCCATAGTTTTACCTGAGAACCGACGTATAAATACCGTGAGTTGGATGAGAAAGAAAGACTGCCCCAATGAGGAACGTTCATTGTATCGACGTGCAGATGCTGAAAATTACTCAATTCACCTGTTGCCCGGTCGAAATCGAAAAGAAAAAGCTGGTCACGGGAAGTATATCGGGCATATTTTGTCCCGTCAGGCGAGAAACTGACTTGTCCGCCTCCGCTTGACCATGGATTGGGGTCTGATCCGATCATTTGTTCGCTGATGCCAGATATACCTTCTGCGGTGAATAATATTTTATAGTATTTGTTTTCATGGCTTTTCACTATGATTAACCACCAATCTTCTCCATTGGAGTGTTTTACGGCATGTAAGTCTCCGCCAATGGTATCTTCTAAAACAAGTTTGTTTTTCTCAATCACGCTTCCCAAGCCATTATTCATACTCATGTCAATTAACGAATAATAGAGCCTGCCTATGTATAAACTAAATATACCTGACTGCCCACTGACTGCCGATTCATGAAAAATATAGTACTTGGTTGTATCTCCAGGTAATGGCAAAATGATAGCACCTTTCGATACAGCATTTCCGCTATTGGGACAATTACCACTTAAATATGCAAAGCCTGGATTTAAACCTTCTCCATTTTCCATTAGTTCATGATTAGCGTTGTTGATAGAACAACCATTAGTATAAAAAAGTAATTTGCCGGATTCATTACATATACTGGCATTTGTGACAAAAAAACTAAGGCCTTTCGCCTGCCTTTTTATATCTAATTCTCCATCATTGAAGTTCATGATATTGACGCCATTATATGAAGTCGTATCTTCAACCACATCGCCTGAAAACCAGATATAGTCCCGCTTCTCTTGAGCTGACAACTGAGGAACAAGCAGACTGAAAAATAAAAATGAAAATATTGAACGCATAACTGTTTATTTTGGAAATAAATGGAGAAAGCCTGATTATATCGGATTGCGTAGCTGCCTAAAACCACCTAAAGACGAGGCTATAAGCAGATTTTGCAACCAATCCTGATGAAAAATATATCCATTTAACCTTGCTGCCGGACTGATCAACTCAGGGAACCTATCCGTGACAGCAGGACAAGATGGCGAAAAGTTATAAAGCAGG
>JASBVF010000045.1 GCA_030147525.1 Bacteroidota bacterium | reverse complement strand
GGGCTGTTAAGTTCTGTTTTTTGATTTAAGATTCTTCGATACTTGATTTGTGATTTTTGATTTGAGGTACCGTTTTTCAAACATTCTTTCCTCGTTTTTTGCTAAAAATCGAGCCTGACCTTTGAAAATCAGCTTTTCAATCAAAAATCAAGTATCACAAATCGAAGAATCTTAAATCAAATAACAGAACTTAACAGCCCTGCCTCAAGGGGGTGCCCTCCCAACAACCAAAATATTTCAAACCAAACCCACTCGTTTTTATGAAATTAACAAAACTGACCTTACTCCCATTGCTTTGTCTCGTGCTGCTCGTCCCGGCCTGCAAGGACGACGACGGCGGTTCAGGCTCCTGCAATTACAATTTCGACCAAACCGAACTGTTTCAAAACCTGGCGGACCAGGTTATTTTACCAGCTTACAATACCCTGAAAAACAGAGTGGACGACCTCGCTGCCGCCACCACTGCTTTCAACGGAAATCCTTCAGAAATAAACCTCGCCATTCTGCGCTCCGCCTGGCTGAGTGCTTACCTGAGCTGGCAAACAGCGGCGCCTTACGAATTCGGCCCTGCCGAAGAGGTTTTTCTGCGGATGTCGGTGAATAATTTCCCGCTCGATACGCTGGCCGTGCAGGCCAACCTGCAATCCGGCACTTACAACTTCGATCAGCCGGATGCATTCGACAAAGGTTTCCCGGCGCTTGACTACCTGCTGTACGGCACCGGCCTCAATGATGCTGCCATCGTCGCCCGCTTCACCGGAACGGACGGCAGCAAATACCGGGACTACCTCGCCGCCGTCGTCGCTGATATTCAGGAGCGGGTTAACCATACCTACAACGGCTGGAACAGCGGTTACCGTGAAACTTTCACCGGCAACACAGGAACAGCTGCGGGCACTTCTCTCAGCCTGATTATCAATGGTTTTAATCAAAATTATGAGCTGATCAAAAGGGAAAAACTCGGCGTCCCATCCGGCGTACTGACGCTTGGCTTTGCCAATCCGGATAAAGTGGAAGCTTACTACAGCGGCGAGTCGCTGGCGCTCGCTATCCGGGCGCTCGAAGCGTCGGAAGACCTTTACCTCGGACGCTCCGCATCGGGCACGAACGGCGCCGGCCTCGATGATTACCTCATTGCAGCCAATGCCCTGAAAGGCGGTGTTCCGCTCGATCAGTTGATCAAAGATCAGTTTGCGACAGCGATCAACACCCTGAAAAGCGTGGAGGCGCCACTTTCTGAAACGGTTCAGAATGACCAGCAATCCGTAATAAACGCCTACAACGAAGTGACGAAGCAATTGGTCAACATCAAGACCGATATGCCTTCGGTGCTTTGCGTGTCGATTACGTATATCGATAATCCGAGTGACTCGGATTAGGCAATGAGTGAATGTAGGAAGGATAGAATGAGTGAATGAAATGAACATCGGCAAACTAAAATATCAACTTAACCGCCCGGTCAGCATTGCGCCGCTGGTCACGTTCCGGATTCTTTTCGGGGCGCTGATGATGTTTGGAGCGCTGCGGTTCATGCAGCAGGGCTGGGTGGAAGAGTTGTATGTCAAACCGGCGTTTTTCTTCAAATTCTATGGCTTTGAATGGGTGAAACCGCTGGGCGAAACGGGCATGTACCTGCTCTTCATGACGATTGCCGCATCGGCCTGCCTGGTCATGCTGGGGCTGTTTTACAGGCTGGCAATCGTCGTGTTTTTCCTGACCTTCACCTGGGTGGAGTTGATCGATGCCACCAACTACCTCAACCACTACTACCTCGTCTGCCTGCTGGCTTTCCTGCTCATCTTCCTGCCCGCCAACCGGGCGTTCTCGCTGGATGTGCTGCGCAAACCCGTTTTACAAAAAGCAAAAACACCCGCCTGGACCATCGGGATACTCATGTTCCAACTCACGGTCGTTTACACCTGTGCGGGGTTGGCCAAACTCAATCCCGACTGGCTTTTCCGGGCCATGCCGCTGAGCGTCTGGTTGCCGGAACACACCGACCTGCCGGTTTTAGGGTACTTTTTTCAGTTCAAATGGGCAGCGTTTGCGTTCAGTTGGGCCGGCGCCTTTTACGATCTGACCATCGCTTATTTCATGATGAACCGCCGGACACGGCCGTACGCCTACTTTTTCGTCATCGTGTTCCATGCGCTGACGAATCTGCTGTTCAACATCGGGCTGTTCCCGCTGATCATGATCACTTCCACGCTAATCTTTTTTCCGGGTGAAACCCACGAAAAATGGCTCGGCCGCATCGGCTACCGGCCGGGCACGGGTGTTGCTTCGTTCAGCTTTCCCGCAAAACGAATGCTTGCCCCCGTTCTGTCGGTTTTTATCGCTGCGCAATTGTTGTTGCCGTTCCGCTATCTGCTTTATCCGGGCAATATTTTATGGGCGGAGGAAGGCTACCGTTTTTCCTGGCGAGTGATGCTGGTGGAGAAGGTGGGATATGCCACTTTTTACATCAAAGATTCGGCGAGCGAACGGCAAACGGAGATCGTGAACGGCAACTACCTCACGCTCTTTCAGGAAAAACAGATGTGCATTCAGCCCGATTTCATCCTGCAGTTTGCGCATTTTTTAAAAAAGGAATACGAAACCCGGCATGGCTTCATTGATCCGGTCGTCACCGTCGATGCGCACGTAGCGCTGAATGGTCGGACGAGCCGGCGCTTTGTCGATCCCGAGGCAGACCTCGCAAAGATCCGGGATGGGTTCAGAACGAAAAAGTGGGTGCTGAGAGATGACAAAACCCCACCCCAAACACTGACAAATAACAGCCTGCCAATCGGCAGAGCGCAATAATTTTCGCCCTGAAAGCCAGGAAAATCGAATAACTCATGCGATTCATTTTTTTCATATCCTTATCCGTGCTGGCAGCCCTTGGGGCCTCAGCCCAATCTGTGCTGTCCGGCGTCGTAACGGATGCCGAAAACGGGAAACCCATCGCCGGTGTCAGCGTCTTCCTTCAGGAAACGCAGGATCTGGAGACCACGGACCAGCAGGGCCGCTACCGTTTCACCAACCTGAAAAACGGCGAATACAGTGTCATTTTCTTTGCGGAAACTTTCAACACGACAGTCCGGCAGGTAACCATTCAGGGGGAAGATACCCAGTTGAACGAAGGAATGGGCGCATTGCATTACAACCTCAAAGCCATTGAAGTGGAAGCCTCCCGCCGGGAAGATTACGGACTGCGCCGCCTGCGCAACGTGGAAGGCATGGCCATCTACGCCGCTAAAAAAAGTGAAGTCATCGAACTGGAAAACCTCGTAGCCAACCTCGCCACCAACAACGCCCGGCAGGTGTACAAAGGCATCGCAGGACTGAATATTTGGGAAAATGACGGCGGCGGCCTTCAACTCAGCATCGGTGCACGGGGCCTCGATCCCAACCGCACCTCCAATTTCAACACCCGCCAGAATGGCTACGACATCAGCGCCGATGCGCTCGGCTACCCGGAGAGCTACTACACCCCGCCGGCACAGGCCTTGCAGCGCATTGAAATCGTCAGGGGTGCAGCTTCGCTGCAATACGGCCCGCAATTCGGCGGCCTGCTCAATTTTGTTTTCAAAAAAGGACCGGAAAAACCTTTCGAATTTGTCACCGAAAACACCGTGGGCTCCTTCGGCCTCCTGAGCACTTTCAACAGCATCGGCGGCACGAGAAAAGGCTGGAATTACTACGCATTTTATCAAAGAAAACAGGGCGACGGCTGGCGGCCCAATTCGGAATTTCACCAAAACACCAGCTACTTCAGTCTTTCGAAAGACCTGACTTCCAAACTCAGAATGGGCATCGAATACACGGGCATGAACTACCTGGCGCAGCAGTCCGGCGGCTTGCAGGATTTTGAGTTTGAACAAAATGCCCGCCAAAGCAAAAGGTCCAGAAACTGGTTTAAAGTGAACTGGAATCTCGCCGCCCTGAATCTCGACTACCGCCTGACCGACAACACAAAAATCAACAGCCGCACCTTTTTCCTCGCTGCGCAACGTCAGGCGCTCGGCGAGCTTGGCCCGATCAATCGCCCTGATCCGCTGCGGGAGCGGGACCTCATCCGTGGCATCTACACGAATGTCGGGAATGAAACACGCCTCATCCACCGCTACAAAACCGGTAACCAACTCGCTACCTTCCTGCTTGGCCTGCGCTATTACCAGGGTTTCACCCAAAACCGGCAGGGAGACGCCAACGACGGCAGCGGACCCGATTTTGAATTCCTGAACCCGGACGATCTGGAACGCTCCGACTATGAGTTTCCCAGCCGGAATGTGTCCGTTTTTGCAGAGCAGTTGTTCATGATCAATGAACACTGGACGGTGACGCCCGGCGCACGTTTCGAATACATTCGCACTGCCTCCGACGGGTTTTACAAAGAGCGGGTGTACAGCGGCGGCAAGGTGATTTTTGAACAAAAATTTAATGACGAACGGGAAAACAGCCGTTCGCTCGTGCTGCTTGGCCTCGGCATCGGCCGCAAACTGAAGGAGGACGTTGAACTCTACGCCAACTTCTCCCAAAATTACCGCTCCATTAACTTCAGCGACCTCGCCGTGGTAAACCCCAACCTGATTGTCGATTCGCTGCTGCAGGATGAGCGGGGCTTCAACGCTGACCTCGGTCTGCGGGGTACAGCTGCCGGCGGAGCCCTCAGCTTCGACGCCAGCTTGTTTTACCTGCGTTATGAGGACCGCATCGGCATCAGTGAAGTCGTGGTGCCGGACCCTATCGTCGTTGAAAAATCCGTGGCTTTCCGCACCAACATCGGCGATGCCCGTATCCTCGGCCTCGAAGCCTACGGCGAGGCAGATATCTGGAAGCTCTTGCGACCGCAAAGCAGCGGTATGAGTCTCTCCGTTTTCGCCAATTTCAGTTTGTTAAACGGAAAATACCTGAATGGCCCCAGCGCCGTAGCTGGTAACCAGGTAGAGCTGATTCCGCCTTTCAGCATCAAAACCGGCGTGAGTTTTCGTCATAAAAACTTCCGGGCCGCCTACCAGTTTGCCTACGTAGCCAAACATTACAGCGACGCCACCAATGCCGCTTTCGTGGTGGATGCCACACGGGGTATGATTCCGGCTTACAATGTGCAGGACTTTTCGATGAGCTACACCTGGCGGCGTTTCCGCTTCCAGGCCGGTGTGAATAACCTGGCGGATGCCCGCTACTTCACCCGTCGGGCAGCGGCGTATCCCGGCCCGGGCATCATTCCTGCGGACGGACGGAGCGTTTACGGCACGGTTGGGTTCAGATTTTAAAAGTCAAAAGTCAGGATACAGCAGATATTTGCTGCGGATTGTTTTGAATTGCCCCAACCCGGATTGCCAGCTTGCCCGAATCTCCGTTTCGGATTTACCGGCAATGATTTGCTGCCGCAAATCCGGTCCGCCTGCCAGTTTATCGAAGAAAAGATTTTTCAAAAAGAAGCTTTCCTTTTGATCAAAACCCTGGTAGAAAGTGATCAGGTAGCTCAGGTCAAGGGCATCTTGCCGGGCCAGGTCTTCCGTACTCAGAGTCGTCAGGTCAAAGCCCCGGCATAGTTTTCCTTCGAAGGGCGGATTTTTGGCGCCTTCCATCGGCTGGGGCGTGAAAGAAAAATCACCACCGCTGAAACCCGGCGAGCCCAGCACCTGAAACTGTTTGTCAGTCCCTCTTCCCACGCTGACTTCCGTTCCTTCAAAAAAGCAAATGAACGGATAAAGGTAAATGGACCGCATGTTGGGAAGGTTGGGCGAGGGTTTGACGGGAAGTTGGTAGCGGGTCGTATGATCGTAATTTTTGCAGGGGGCAACGGTCAGACTACATTGAATGCCGCCAGCCAGCCAGCCTTCCCCGTTCACCATACGAGCGTACTCCCCTACCGTCATGCCGTGTACCACCGGCACTTCGTGCAGCCCGACAAAGGAGCTGTATGCTTTTTTTAAAACCGGTCCGTCCACGTAATGCCCGTTCGGGTTGGGGCGGTCGAGCACCAGCATGGGGAGCCCCTGCTCTGCGCAGGCTTCCATCACGTAGCTCATGGTGGAAATGTAAGTGTAAAACCTCGCCCCTACGTCCTGGATATCGAACAGCACCAGGTCCAGCCCTTCCAGTTCTGCTTTCCCCGGTTTCTTTTTGCTGCCGTACAGTGAAACGAGCGGGATGCCAGTGGACGCATCCCTGCCGTCCCGTACGTGTTCGCCGGCGTCGGCGGTGCCACGGAAACCATGCTCGGGGGCAAAGATTTTTTCGATGCGAATGCCAAGTTTCAACAAGGTATCGACGAGATGTGTTTCACCCAGCACGGAGGTGTGATTGACCACGGCGCCGATGCGTTTGCCCTGCAGCTGCGGGAGGTAAACATCAAAACGTTCGGCAGCCGGAACCGGGACTTCAGATTTGGCTGGCTGTGGCCCCGGGCTGTCCGGGGCGGAGGGCTGACTCTTTTTTTGAGCGCAACTAAAATTCGCCACGCAAATGATGCCTGCAATTGCAACAAATATTTTTAGCTTTACGACCATAATGTTTGATTTGTTTTGAAAAAGAAATACGCCATCATCGACATCGAGACCACGGGCGGACGTGCTGCCCGGGATAAAATTACTGAAATTGCCATCGTACTGCACGACGGCGAAAAGGTACTGGATTCTTTTGAAACCCTGATCAATCCTGAGACATCGATTCCTTACGGCATCACGGAACTCACGGGCATCAGTAATGAAATGGTGCGGGATGCGCCAAAGTTTTACGAAGTAGCCAAACAAATCGTGCAGCTGACGGAAGGGGCTATTTTTGTGGCCCACAATGTCCGCTTTGATTACAGCTTCGTGCAGGAGGAGTTCCGGCGGCTGGGTTTCACCTACCAACGGCGGCAACTCTGTACGGTCAGGCTGGCCAGAAAAGCCTTCCCCGGCTTTCGTTCCTACAGCCTCGGCAATCTGATCCAGCTGATGAATCTTAACGCCGGCAGCCGGCACCGGGCAATGGGTGACACCATGGCGACGGTAGATCTTTTCGAAAGAATTCTGGCCAAAGAAAATACCGAGTCAGACATCAACCACCTGGTGAACCTGGGCGTGAAAGAATCGCTGCTGCCCAAGAACTTTTCCATCGACAAACTGCACAGCCTCCCGGAAGACTGCGGCGTCTATTATTTTCATGGTGAAAACGGCGAGGTGGTTTACGTTGGCAAAAGTCTGAACATCAAAAAACGGGTGGCGGAGCACTTTTCCGGAAAAACAGAAAAAGCCGCCAAGATGCAGCGTCAGGTAGCGGATGTGTCTTATGAAATAACCGGCAGCGAGCTGGTCGCCCTGCTGCTCGAATCGCACGAAATCAAAAAGCTGCGGCCCACCATCAACCGGGCGCAGAAGGAAAGGCAATATCCTTACGTCATCCATACTTTTCAGAACGATGACGGGTACCATTGCTTCGAGGTTTTGAAAACTTCGCTGAAAACCCGCAAGTCGCTCAAAGTCATTTCATCCTTCCCGAAGGTTGCGCATGCCAAAGGCTGGCTGACGGCCATTCAAAAAAGGTATGAGCTTTGCCTCCGGCATTGCCATCTCGAAATGAAAAACGGCGCCTGCTTCGACTATCACCTGCAACGCTGCCACGGCGCCTGCATCGGCAAGGAGCCGCCGGAATCTTACAATCAACGGGCGCAGGAGGCTCTGGAAATACTCGACAACAGTTTCCTCGAACCCAATTTTTTCCTGATCGATAAAGGCCGGACGGAAGGCGAACATGCCGTGGTGATGGTGGAAGACGGCGAATACCGTGGCTACGGCTTCGCTGATTTGTCGGCGCTGAACGGAAGGCCTGATGAGCTTCGGGATGTTATTTCACCGCTGGAAAGCAACCCGGAAGTGCGTAAAATCCTGCAACGGTTTTTGAGCGAAAAGCATGGAATGAGGGTGGTCAGGTTTTAATGAGAGAAGGAGGGAATGAGTGAGTGAGAGAGTGAGAGAGTGAGAGAGTGAGAGAGTGAGAGAGTGAGAGAGTGAGAGAGGGGGTGTTCTTTTTTGCAAACTTGCCTGCCACGGTTATAAAATGGACCTGCTACTTTACAATTTACTGACCCGGTTTTACTTTTTGGCGATCCGGCTGTGGGCTTTTTTTGATGAAAAAGCACGGCTTTGGGTACAGGGGAGACAGGGTATTTTTGAAAAATTAAAACAGGACATCCCTTCCCGGCGACCGGGAGAAAAGCTGGTCTGGATGCACTGCGCTTCGCTGGGAGAGTTTGAACAGGGGAGAACTGTGATCGAAGCTTTGAAACGGGAGCGGCCCGGTGTCCGGGTGTTGCTTACCTTTTTTTCGCCTTCCGGTTTTGAAATTCGCAAAAACTATCCGCTGGCCGATTGGGTGTTTTACCTGCCTGCCGACACGAAAGCCAATGCCCGGCGTTTCATTGGAATCGTTCAGCCGGATTTGGTGGTTTTTGTGAAATATGAATTTTGGTATCACTTTTTACGAGTTTTGAAATCCCGCAAAATTCCGGTGATCCTCATTGCGGCAGCTTTCCGTGAGGGGCAACCTTTTTTTCGCTGGTATGGTCGGATTCACCGGCAAATGCTGGCTTGTTTCACTACCATTTTTGTTCAAAATGAAAAGTCTGAAAGGCTGCTCGCAGGAATGACTGACACGCCGGTTCAAATTGCCGGCGATCCCCGTGTGGACAGGGTTTTGGAAATTGCGCAGCAGCCCGGCGATTTTCCCTTGATTGAAAAATTTTGCAACGGCAGACCTGTCCTGGTTTGCGGAAGTACCTGGCCCGCCGATGAGGACGTCATTTTTGAATGGCTGCGTTCGGAGGCTTCAGCAGGCTGGAAGATCATTCTTGCTCCTCACGATGTGCAATCTGCACATATTCAGCAAATTGTGTCAAAATCCTCCTCGCCGGTCATTCGTTTTTCGGAGGCGGAAAATCTGGCAGCTGAAAGTTTTCGTACATCTAAACTACTGCTGATTGACAATGTGGGCATGCTGGCCCGGCTTTATCGTTTTGGCCGGGTGGCCTACGTGGGAGGCGGGTTTGGCGTAGCTATTCACAACACCCTGGAGCCGATAGCCTTTGGGATTCCGGTTATTTTTGGCCCCAGGCACGGCAAGTTTGAGGAGGCAGGTTTTTTGATAAAAAACGGCGGTGGTTTTTCAATCAACAATGCCACGGATTTTATAAAAATCATGCAGTCGCTGGAAGAGCCGGTATTTTACACGAAGTCGAGCACACGTGCGGGTGAATTCATCCGTGAAAACCGTGGCGCCACCGGAAAAATCCTGACTTTTGTTTTGAAACAACTGTAAAACAACACGGAGTAAAACTTTCCGTTTTACCGTTAAAAATTTACTGCGCCGGCAATTTTTAAAGAAAAAAGAAGCGGAATTTATATTTTTGAACATTCAATCAACAAGCTCCCAAATGAGAAAAGCCTTACTTATTCTACTCTCTTTAGCCATCGTTTCTACTGCCACCCGTGCGCAAATTATCAACGGACAGGACACGCTCTACGGTAACGAATGGATTCATTTCGACCAGACGTACTTTAAAATTATGTTGGCGGAAGACGGTATTTACCGGCTGACCTCCCAGGATCTCACCTCCGCCGGAGTACCGTTGGCAGAAGCTGCCGGCAGTCAGTTTCAGCTATTTCACAACGGCGAGGAAGTGCCGGTTTATGTCACGACCGACGGCACATTTGGCGATAGCGATTACCTTGAGTTTTTCGGCAAAAAAAATACCTCGGAACTGGACCGGCACCTTTTCAAAAATCCGGAAGAGGAAATGATGAATCCCAGGTACAGTTTATTCACGGACAGTTCTGCGTATTTTCTCACCTGGTCGGCTGCTGCATCTCCAAAGCGCTTCGAAAATATTCAGAATGATCTGACAAATTTACCGCCCAAAGAGGCATCGTACTTTGCGGAACGGGAGTACAATTATTTTAGTCAATTCAACAAAAAGCAGAACTCACAGGGCGTGAGTTCCTCCGACTACGGCGTTTCGGAAGGCTTCACTTCCAACCTGAACAATGTTTCCAACTTTACCCTCAATACAACTTTTCCAGCGCCCGGCAACGGCAAGTTACTGATTCGCTATTCCTGCAATGGCGGACAGCATCAGCAGCTGATCAGTCTGAACGGCAATCCATTGATCACCGACGAATTTTTTGATTACCAGGTCAGGCAACTGGAGTTCGATCTGTCAGAAAGTACGCTGGCCTCCTCGATGGCTTTAAAATTTGAGGGTCTTGCCGCCAATACGGACCGGAGCCGGATTGCCAATCTGATCCTTCAGTATCCCCGGCAATTTAAATTTGAAAACAAGCCATTCTACTTTTTTGATATTGCCGAATCAACCGGCGTAAAGTACCTCGAGATCGAGAATTTCAGCTCCGGCGGTGTTGCCCCGGTGCTGTACGACCTGACCAATGGCCAGCGGATGATCACGACGCTGGAAGGAAATATTGTCAAAATTGCCTTGCCGCCTTCCCCTGTAACCAGAAAATTAGTGCTGGTAAACGGCAGTACAGGCATCAAGACACCTCCGTCTTTTTCTCCCGTGGAGTTTATTGATTATCAAAACATCAACGCCAATTTTATTTTCCTTTCTAACCCCCGCCTCTACGACGACGGAAACGGCAACAACTGGGTGCAGGAATACGCCGATTACCGCAGTTCCGCCGACGGTGGCGGCTACTCGACGGTGATCGTGGATGTGCAGCAGCTATACGACCAGTTTGGATGGGGGTTGAACCGGCATCCGCTTTCGATTCGGAATTTCGGGCATTATGTGAAAAGGGAATGGGAGGATGTGCAGTATTTTTTTGTGGTGGGGAAGGGGAGGGAGTATAGGAATGTGCGGACGGCGGCGCAGTTGGCGAATGCTTCAAATGAGACGTTTTATGTGCCGACGTTTGGGTTTCCGGGGAGTGATAACCAGCTTTTGGCGGGGGAGGATGGATTTACGCCGGTGATACCATTGGGGAGGATTGCTGTTTCGACGGTTGATGATATCCGGGTTTATCTCGATAAAGTGAAGGAGTTCGAGGGGAATGTGAATTTGCCGCAGACGATAGAGGGGAGGGGGTGGATGAAAAACGTACTTCATCTCGGTGGTGGAAATGGCGCCTCTCCCAGTGAACAGTCGATCATTCGATCCAATTTGGAACACATGGCCTCCATTCTCAAACAAGGGAAAATGGGAGCGTCTATTCAAGCTTTCTACAAAACCAGTACAGACCCGATTCAGCAACCACAAACTGAGACAATATTTGATTACATTAGTAATGGCATTTCACTGATTACTTTTTTCGGTCACTCAGCTGTAACTGGTTTTGATTTTTCGATTGATTTCCCTGAGAATTGGAAAAACAAGGGTAAATATCCGTGGATGGTTGCATTGGGTTGTTATTCCGGAAATATCCACACAGGTTCTGTAGGTGTGGGAGAACGGTTTGTTTTTTTGAAAGATGCTGGGTCGATTGCATTTTCTGCGACCTCCGGCCAGGGGTACATTTCCTCGTTGAATACATTTACGTCCTATATGTATGGACAGTTGGGTGGTGATTTATATGGGGAAAGTCTCGGCAAAATTATCCAATTGTCCATTTCGTACTTTCAGGGGAATGATTTTGGGGTAAACCTTATCCGTCAGCAATTCAATTTTTTAGGTGATCCTTCAATCAACATGAACCCGGCTCCATCACCGGATTATTTGATTGATGCCTCTTCCGTTAAATTTACTCCTCAGCAGGTAAATGCAGGACAACAAGATTTTAAGTTGTCTTTCAGTGTGGCTAATATAGGCATGAACCAACAGGATTCCATCCGTTTATTTGCTGAGCAACAAATGCCGGATGCATCTCGTATTACAGTTGTTGACACATTGGTAAAAGCCCCTGAATATGCTGATACCTATGAATTCAACGTACCCGTTCCTGGTAAAAACAGCATTGGACTGAACCGCTTTTTTGTAAAAGCAGATGCTTCCGATAGGGTTCAAGAATTACCGTTTCCTCAAGCAGAAAGTAACAACGAACTTGTTATGTTCAACGGTGAATTAGGGACTACTCTTTTTATTAGGGACAATAGTGCTATTCCTGCCTTTCCACAGGAGTTCGGTATTGTTGGTGCGAACGATTTTACATTAAAAGCATTCACCACCGATCCACTTGCCCCAATCCGGAAATATCTGATTCAAATAGATACTACAGAACTCTTCAATAGCCCTGTTTTATTGAACACTGAAATTACTCAGTCTGGAGGGGTCATTCGATGGAAGCCAGATATGAACTGGCAGGACGAAACAGTTTATTATTGGCGTATTAGCCCTGATAGTCTTTCACCGAACGAGGGTTTCAACTGGAACAATAGTTCTTTTCTATATAAAGTCGGAAGCTTAGGTGGTTGGAGTCAATCGCATTTTTTTCAGTTCAAGAAAGATGAGTTGGTGAATTTGGAGTTAGACGGACATGGGGGGATGGAGTATTTGCAAAATTTTAAAGATATTGTAATAAAAAATTCTGCTTATAATATTAATAGGGCATCTGTTTCGATTAATAATGCAGTTAGAAGTCTTCATTGGCCATTTACAAATTCTGGAATTTATGTCCTTTGGTTAGATTCTGTTTTTGTTGAGCCTATATATAATTCACCTCCGGGTCAAGGTCCAATCAGCTTTGGCATTCCACATCCTTGGGGAATATCAACAGAAGCTATAATTTTCCATACCAATACTGTAGAAAATAGAGCAGATTTAGTCGAGTTTTTATCAGATGTTGTCTCGGATGGTGATTATATTATCCTATATACTGTTCAACTCAATCCAAGTAGTAGTTTTATGCCTGAAAACTGGGCCATTGATAGTTTGTCAATAGGTGAGAATATTTTTTCGGTTTTAGAGAAACAGGGAGCGCAGCAAGTGAGGAGTCTTGAAACTGGAGGATCAAGGCCATATTCATTAGTCTACAGAAAAGGATATGGTATTATAGGCGAGAAAATAGCGAATAATGCTAATGAAATCACTGAACTGTTTGTAAGCATTTCAGGCAATTGGGACAGGGGGTTTGTCAACTCAACTGAAATCGGCCCGGCCACTTCTTGGGAAAAACTTGAATGGCAGCATTCTTCAGTTTCGAACGCTGAGGCAGATACGGTAGGGATCAATATTTACGGTTTGAAAAAACAGTATGGTGAGCAGGTGCTATTGTATGAAAACGTAATGGATAAAGAATTTAATCTGTCTGGAATTGATGCAGATGAATATCCTTATATAGTGCTGCGATTCAATTCGGAAGATTCCCTGTTTAGAACTTCAGCTAACTTGGACCATTGGCGGATAATTTATGAGGGAGTGCCTGAATTTACATTCAATCCTGCAGAAAAATTTAGACTAGAAAAGGATACTATCCAAACTGGTGAGCCTTTAGAGTTAACATACCAAGTTGACAATCTATCTAACAATGCTGGTGACAGCCTGTTGGTGAAATACACTGTAATAGACGTAAACAATAAACAAACTTTAATATACCAAAGATTGCCTATAATTGATGCTAATAGTTCAAAAATAGCCGAATTGTCAATAGATACCCGCAACAATAAGGGTAGGCAAAACCTTCTTGTTGAACTGAACCCCTACGAAGACCAGCCTGAATTTATCTATTCCAACAATTTTCTGCAAACCACTTATTTCGCTAAAGGCGATATCAGGAATCCCTTATTGGAAGTGACTTTCAATGGAATTCCAATAATAGACGGAGAACTTGTATCACCTACGCCCGACATACGGATTTCATTGTCGGACGAGAACGAGTTTCTGCTTCTGGATGATACCAGCCTTTTCAAATTGTTTATACTTTATCCCGATAGCGTACAGCCAACGCCTATTGTCTTTAGTAGCCCGGAAATCCGCTTTACTCCAGCAGTAGCCACTGGCAATAACAAAGCGTCTATTGAATTTGCTCCTATTTTTACGGCAGATGGTACATATTCATTGCTTGTGCAGGCAAAAGACGTGAGCGGGAATTCTTCCGGTGGCTATGATTTTAAGCGTTCATTCAAGGTAATCACTACCTCCAGTATTTCCAACTTTGTGAACTATCCCAATCCCTTTTCCACTTCTACTCGGTTCGTTTATACCTTGACAGGTGCTGGTCCACCAGCAAAGTACAAGATGCAAATTATGACTGTTTCAGGCAGGCTTATAAGAGAAGTCTCGCAGCAGGAATTGGGAGAACTGAAAACAGGGACTCACCTTACAGATTTTGCCTGGGATGGGAAGGATGAGTTTGGTGACCAACTTGCTAATGGAGTTTATTTATATAGGCTTGTTATGGAAGATGAAAACGAGGAAGTTTGGAAAACGTACAAGACAGGGGTAGATCGTTTCTTCAAGGCTGGCATCGGAAAAATGGTGCTGATAAGGTGAGAAGCAATCAATTTTTGGTAAGAGACTTATAATCTGAAACCCAGGTTTTGTAAATGCCTAATTTACCCAATACTTTCCATCTGACGGCCCTGATGGGTAAAAGATAAAAGGACCAACTCCTTCTGAAGGGTGCTAATATGAAAGAGATAGTGTATTGTGCGAAGATTTGAGGAAATGTTATCCTATGATGAAATTTCTCTATCATTTTGTGGAGGAATAAGGCATAAAAAAGTTGTGTATTTAATTTTGGAAAACTCCACTTACGCTCATAATTTTTGTGGATACCTATTCTGTCAGGCGATAATTCGCTGGGTTCTTTCTTGCCGAGGGCATTTAATATGGAACGAAATATTAGGTATTGGTCTTCAGAGAAACTGTCCAAAAAATTAACGCTTTTGGAGCCAGGGTGCAGCCTAAAATAACTCAGATTATCATCAATAAAGAGTGTTCGCTCTTGTCCGAATTTTTCTAAAAAACGGCACCAAAATTCAAGGTCAAAACAAAAGTGAAGTCTTTCATCAAGTTGACCTACAACCCGGAATTTATCCAACTTGAAATACATGCTAGGTCCACTGAGGCTACCAAACAGGATTGATTTTTCCATTTGTGGAAAAACTCTCATACGCACTGGTGTTTGATAAAGGTCGCCACCAAAATGGGTCATTTTCCCGCAAACAACAAATGCATAAGGCTGTTCTTCAAATGCTTGTACCACCCGCCTAAAAGTGCCTGGAGCAATTCGGTCGTCACTGTTGAGCCAATCAAACAAATCACCTGTAGCCTTTTCCAAACCCTTGTTGATTGCATGCGCCTGTCCCCGGTCAGGTTTGCTCTCCCAATAAGCCAAGTGGGCTGCATACTTTTTAATAATTTCAACTGAATTGTCTTTGCTTCCACCATCTATGATGATTAGTTCAATATTGGGGTAGTTTTGATGAAGTACAGATAGAATTGCTTCTTCTAAAAAGTTGCCGCCATTTAGGTTTGGGATGACAATAGAAAATTTTGGTAAGTAGGTCATATCACGCTCCATTCAAACATCGGGAAAATTAAACCTGGCTGTGTTTTTTGATTCAGGTTTCCATGCAAAGTCGAGCGGCTTGCATCAAGTTGAACCTCAATACTCAACTCAACATGCTCATGAACATTTGATAAATACTCCACGAAATGAATGGCCAAAAATGGCCGTATGCAGTAAGTTCCCTCATGTAAAAACCAGGCAGGTATTTTACAAGCGAAAATATTTTTTTCTCCGGTTAAAACTTTTGGTTTTGGGATACTGTCTATTTGCCTTGAACGGGAAAGGAGCACTCCGTGTCGATACAAGTCAAAGCCAATCGTAAACTGACTGACATTTTCAAAGGCATTTGTATAAAATTCGATTTTTATCTCTTCACTAGACAAAAATTCGGTTTTTTGAAAACCAAAAGCATCACTGATTATGATTTTTTCTAAGAAAACTTTTGTTGGTTTCTCAATATTGTTAACCCATATTGCTGCCGAATTCTGCTTGATTTCTCCAAGGTAATAGTCAACAGCTTTTCCAATGTCTCCGTCAAATTTTATTTTACCCTTTTCTAATACCATTCCCCTGCTGCAAAGTTGGCGTACAGCCGTCATGTTATGACTGACGAAAAGTATAGTTCGCCCACTTTGTGCTACCTCATTCATCTTTTGCAAGCTCTTTTTTTGAAACTCAGCATCACCGACCGCCAATACCTCATCCAAGAACAAGATTTCAGGCTCAAGGAATGCAGCCACAGCAAATGCCAGCCTCATTTGCATGCCTGAAGAATAGAATTTCAGGGGGGTTTCTAAAAAACTTCCTACCCCGCTGAAATCTACTATGGCATCGAATCGTTGTTTAATTTCTGCACGTTTGAGGCCTAAGATTGAGCCATTGAAGAGTATGTTTTCCCTACCTGTTAATTCTGGATGAAACCCCGTTCCAACTTCCAGTAAACTTGCCAACCTGCCCCGTATGATCGCTTTGCCATTGGTGGGAGGTGAAATGCGGCTTAATATTTTTAATAAGGTACTTTTGCCTGCCCCATTTTTTCCTATTATAGCTATACGTTCACCTGGCTTCGCCTCAAATGACACCTCACGTAATGCCCATAAATATTCTGATTTCTTTTTCGGGTTAAATAATAAATTACGAAGACTGTCCCTGAGGCTAAGATAGCGAGGGGTATTAGTTGACCGAATTTGGAAGCACTTTGATAAGTTATAAACTTCAAGGATTGGTTGCATGTTTGATCAGATCAGGTCGGCGATATTTTTTTCAGTTTTTCTAAACACAATCAGACCTCCCACAAATATGAGAGTTGCAGAGACAAGAGGTTTTACCACCACGTTCCAAGTCAATTCTGCTGTTGAAATCCCCCGTCGGAATACCTGGATGGCAGCTGAAAATGGATTCCATGAGAAGAATTCTGCCCACCAACCATCTCCAAAGGAATTAGCATCATAAAAAACAGGGCTAGTAAAAAATAAAACTTGTAAGAAAAATGGGATAATGTACTTAAAATCTTTGAAAATCACATTAAGCATAGACAGTAAACAAGCAAGGCCTAAACAGGCTACTGACAGTAAGAATACACTTATCGGAAGGGCCAAAAGTATATTCGCCCATTCAATCCTAACTTCCCAAAACAGACAAGTCACAAGCAATAATAACAAACCAAACAAAAGATCGAAAGCCGAATTCAGTAACGCTGAAAGAGGGATGATTAATCGGGGGAAATAGATTTTCTTTATAATCTTTGCATTTAACTCCATACTGTTAGCCGCAACGGTTAGACTTCCTGACACAAACTGCCAAAGGATCAACCCGGATAACACAAAAACAGGGTAGGGGAGTTTGCCTGCATAGGTTTGTAATTTATTTGAAAAAATCATGGTGAATAATGCAGTAAGGGCTAACGGCTGCAGAACAACCCAAAGCACACCCATTGTGGTATCCTTATATTTTACTTTAATGTCGCGCCATGAAAAGAATATTAACAACTCACGGTAACTCCAAAGTTCTTTTAAGTTTATTTTTATCTTTTTTGATGGTGTAATTATTTGAATAGGTATGTAGTCATTTCGACGATTCATATTTGTACTAAATATGTAACTACTTAGGTTGTCGCAAAACGATATGACGGGATTTTTCCCTCGAAAATATTTCTAAGTTCTTTGAAAGGATTGAGTTGTTGTTTTCTCACGGTGGAGATAAAGCTATGAATGCGAGCATAATTTTGAGCGCCTTTCATAGTTCGGAAGCACCCCGCTGTTTTCAGTTTCGACTTTGCCGGCCGGATATCCCGCTCAGCCAGATTGTTGGTGAAAGGCACACATTTATGCCAGGCAAATGCCAGTACGGCCTCCCGGTAATGATCCAGGCGGTTTAGTAAGTTTCTGCCCTTGGTATTTGAATATCTTCCTCTGCCGGAAGGCGGTGGTTGCGCAGGCGGCTCCTCCCGGTATCCTTCCCATATCAGGCTGTCATATGTATTTAGTGCTTTGTCTTGTTTTTTCAGTGGAAGTTTTTTGGTGCCCTGTGCTGTATCGTTGTAAAGTTTCAGGAGGAAGTGATGAAATTTTTCAGCCCAGCTGCTTCCCGTTTCTATCAGCCCTTTGAGTTCCCGCAGCAGATGGGCGCCGCACACGCCATGTTTGGCTTTTTCAAAAAGAAAATAGAAAGCGTAACAATCATGGATGAGCCAGCCACGGTAGTCAGGCAAGATGGACAAATGTGGCTCATGGGCCTTGCTGCCTCGTTTTTTATGGACAAATTG
>JASBVF010000038.1 GCA_030147525.1 Bacteroidota bacterium | reverse complement strand
GGGTTATCTACCCGGCGAGGTCTCAAAGGCATCGCCGGGTAGATAACCCGGCCACTCCGGGAGTCGAATGAAATGGCAACCTATTTCACACCAAAGAGGCAGGGCTGATTGGTTCTACTTTTATTAACCCACAACTTCAGTTGTGGGTAGTACGAATTGGCGTTTGACCAAACCGATTTATCGGTTTTAAGCGCCAAAACGGTTAAAACCGTTGCCTGAATCATGGCCTCTGCGAACCCCACAACTGAAGTTGTGGGTTGAAATTCAGAACCAATCGCCTCTGCCAAAGAGGGGATGAGCGTACTTTTCAGTCTGCGAGGTTGGCATTTTTTACAATTTTACTAACTGCTTCCCCTTCGCCCGTCATCTCCCAATGACCCAGCAATACCGGAATGTTGCCCATAGCGTTCATCTGGTCAAAAAAGTCTTTGAGCACGAAGGGCCTTCCCTCCGCTTCCCGGATGCGGGCAAACTCCGCCATCGCCTGCTCCATGAGGTATTTTCCGGTGATGTAGCTGGTGCCGTAGCCCGGCTGCCGCAGGTAGAGGTGCTGCTCGAAAATAAGCAGGTCCTTTTCGGTTTTCATCCAGCCTCTCGGCGTGTATTCCGAGTGGATGCCGCCTGCCTCCTCCATCGTCATTTCGTTGGCGTGGGCGTAGAGCGAACCGAGGCCACGGGCTGCCCGCTGGGCAATCATGATGTACACGATTTCCCGGCTGCGGGGATGGTCGTCGTAGAGGCCTGCCTGCATGAACATTTCCTCCACCGCCGTAGCCATGCCCTCGTTGCGGGAGTCGAAAATGTTGTACAGCAGCGGTCCCCGGCGGATTTCGCTGCGGTGCGGCTCCGTATCCATTCGGGCGAGTTCGAACCAGTGGTAAAAATGCGAGTACAGCGGACGGGGGTCGTGATGCGCCGTTATCCAGAAAAAGTTGCGGGTCTCTTCCGGCACGAATGATCCCAAGTGCGCCCGGAGCGCTGGTTCGAAATATTCCTTGACCGTTACGATTTCATCTTTTTCCAAAAAAGTCATCAGGCTTTGGGCGGACTGCTCAGCCAGCGCAGCGTATGCTTCCGGGGAGTTGGCGGGTTCGATGGGCGGCAGTTGGCGGTTGCGGTGTTCCTCCAGTTTGAGAGATGACCAGGCTCGTGCCAGTTCCCGTTTTAAAATCATCACCTCGTCTTCCCAGGTCAGCGGCACCAGGTGGACGTTTTGCAGGTACCAGGTATAGTTTTCTTTCCCAATGCCCGACGGGCCGGTTTTGGACGGGGCCTGCGATTCGAGCCAGGTGGCCAGCTCGTCGGTTGCAGTGATTGCCTCCTGAACGGCATTGACCAATTCGGTATCATCCGCTGCGCCGGGCTGAGTGAGGATGGTCCGGAGGTTTTCGCTTTGCCGGCGGATGTCACGGATGCCGGCAATCCAAAGGTCACGGGCGTTGCCGGTCAGGTTGCGTTGAGCCTGAGCGTTGAGTGGGGGAATCACCCGGAGATCGCCCAGCAGCCTGCTTCGCGCCTCCTGGCTGAGGGGAAAAGCATAAGTCCACAATTCGGTCGTGGCGTGGTGGGTGGGGCCTTCGTGGGCAGGCACGTCGCTGCGGTCCATCCAGAGGGATTTGTAAAATGCGGGGTCACGCACCCAGGGCTGAAGGATGCGGTGGTTGAAATCGTAGCCATTCATTTCAGCCCAGACGATGTGCCAGTCCACCTGTTGTTCAACGGACCAGGCCGAGTAGTCGATCGCCCGGAGCCTGGCTTGCAGTGTTTTGAAAACCGGCCAGCGTTTTTCAAAAGTCTCTTTTGTGTAGTCCGGCGCACCGTCCAACAGTGGCGGTTTTTCAAAAGCCCGCCATTCATGGAAGAGGGCCACGAGGTCGTCGTAGTTGGTTGAAGCAGTAGCAGGAGATTGCTTGCTGTCCGGCGTTTGGCAACCCAGCAGCAGGCAGGTGAACATGAATGTGAGAAGGTAGTGGTTCATCGTCGTGTCCTTTTTTTTGCCAAGGTAAAATTTTAGGTGAAAAATGAACTTTTCAATTGTCGGTAAGCCTTGGAAAATCCTGTTCATCCGACAATGCTCAGGGTTAACAATACAGTTTTTTTTGAAGTATACCGGCTGCGGGTTACTACCTCTTCGAGAAAACCATTTTCATCGAATCATCTTAGGCTCGACTTCTCATCAAGCATTACCTGTCATTTTGCCCGCCGATTTTCTCTACCCGTCTGTTGAATTACGCCAAACTATCGTTTCTTCGAATTTTTGGACCCAATAAAAACTTTACCTTTGGCAACCTACCGGAAATCGCTTGATAATTCGCATAGGTTTCCTGTCGTACAAAACACCTGCCGATTGGAAAGAATCATGGTCATCGGATGCTGCGGAGCCGGAAAGTCCACCTTTGCAAGGCGGCTCCATGCGGTCACGGGGATTGAACTGATTCACCTCGACCAGCACTACTGGAAACCGGACTGGGTGGAGTCCGATCCGGAGGAATGGATGGTGAAGGCGGAAAGCCTGGCCGCCAGGCCCCGTTGGATCATCGACGGCAATTACGGCAGTACGATCGACCTGCGCATCCGGAGGGCGGATACGATTCTCTATTTCGATTTTCCCACCTGGAAATGTCTTTGGCGCATTACCCGGCGCATCCTGCAATACCTGGGTAAAGAACGGCCCGACATGCCGGCGGGCTGCCGGGAGCGTTTCGACCTCGATTTTTATCACTACGTGGCAACGTTTAACCTGGTAAAACGGAAGCGATTGCTGCAAAAACTGGCAGCGGTGGAAGGGGAAAAACGGGTAGTGATTTTCAGGAATGACGGGGAGGCAGAGCGGTTTTTGGAAAAACTGTCGAACAGGCTTTGAGAAACAACTACGATGCGGCGGATGGTGCGGAAGAATTTCAGCATTCGTTTTTATCTTGGTTTTGAAAAAACAAATTCCTGTTTTCAGGGAGGAACCGGTTGGTTTTTTAGACGAAGACAAAGACATGTTGGGGGCGTCGCTCTGCGCCATCCCGTCACCCCACCACCTCATACAACACCACCGCTTTCGCCTTATTTTTCAAACTCATCTCTCCTACACGTTTGCAATTGAAAGACTCCCTGACGTGCTCATAGGCGGCTTCGGGAATGAGAATCTGCCCCTCGGTGGCGGCGGATTGCAGGCGCTGGGCGATGTTCACAGAATCGCCGATAACGGTGAAATCGAGACGGCGCAGGCTGGCAGAACCGATGTTACCAGAGATCATCTCACCGCTGTTGATACCAATGGACACTTTCGGGGCAAATGTTACCCCATCATTGAAGGGGGGCAGTGCTGCAATTTTATCCCGCACGGCTATACAGGCGTCCAATGCCCGGTCGAGGTGGAACTCGTCCCGGAAGACGGCCATGATGGCGTCGCCGATAAACTTGTCAATGTAGCCGCCCTGGGCCAATATTTCCTCCACCATGATTTCAAAATAGCTATTCAACAATTTCACCACGGTGTCCGGCGCTTCGTTTTCGCTGATGGAGGTAAAACTGCAAATGTCAATGAAAGCCACCGTCGCTTCGACGGTTTCGTTCTTTGTCAGGGCCTTTTCAAATTCCTGCCCACCCATGAAGTTGAGCACGTTTTCGTCCACGTACATTTTGAGGATGCTGTTTTCCCGGACGGCTTGCAAGGTCTGCCGGAGGTGGGCGACGTGTTCCAGCGTGCGTTCCATGGTGATGGCGAGGTCATCGAAGTTGACGGGTTTTGTAATAAAATCAAAAGCGCCCCGGTTCATGGCCGTGCGTATGTTTTTCATGTCTCCATAAGCGGAAACGATGACTGATTTGAGCAAGGGATTGGACTCGTTCAGCTTGACGAGCAGGGTCAGCCCGTCCATTTCCGGCATATTGATGTCGGTGACTACAAGGTCCGTATCCGGATTTTTCGCCAGTTTGTCCAGCGCATCCCTGCCATTCACGGCGAAGACGAATTCGTATTCCCGTTCCCGGATTTTCTGGCGGAACTTCTGTTTAATGAGGACTTCGAGGTCCTTTTCATCGTCGGCTACGAGTATTTTGGCCATCAGTGCTGTATTTTAAGCTTGTCTTTTAATACTTTGAAATCGAGGGGTTTAACCAGAAAGTCGTCGGCGCCGAGTTCTTTGGCGGCCCTCACGTTTTCCGGGTTGCCGTAGGCGGTTATCATCATGACCACCGGCGGCGGCATCCGGTACATGTTTTTTATTTTGCCAAGAAGCGTCAGCCCACTCATGCCGGGCATGTTGATATCGGACAAAATCAACACGGCTTCCTGCTGCATTTTTTCGAGGACGCCCAGTGCTTCCTCACCGGAGTAAGCGAACATAAATTCAATATCGCCCCTGCGAATTTCCCGCCTGAATTTTTGCTCGAAAAGCGCCCGGATGTCTTGTTCGTCGTCTACGACTAAAATCTTCATGTTGGTTTGTTTATGCTGGTAAAGTAATGATGAATTCGGTGCCTTTGCCCTCTTCACTCTCCACGGTCATACTTCCGCCGTGTCCTTTCACAATGATATCGTAAGAAATAGACAACCCCAGCCCGGTGCCCTGCCCGGTGGGTTTGGTGGTGAAAAACGGCTGGAAGATTTTGGCTTTGACTTCGTCCGGGATGCCGGGACCGTTGTCCTTTATGTTGAAAACTACCTGCCCAGCCCCCTGACCCCCTAAAGGGGGAACCACACGGGAACTGATGGAAACGGTAGGTTCGTATTGCTCTTCCGAATTTCCAATTTCCAATTTCCCAATTTCCTTTCTCCGCTGCTGCGTGGCATAAAACGCATTGCTGATGATATTCAAAAACACCCGCCCGATGTCCTGCGGAATCACGTCCACCTTACCGATGTTCGGGTCGAAATCGGTTTCCATTTTAGCATTGAAGGAAGAATCCTTCGCCCGCAGGCCATGATAGGCCAGGCGCAGGTACTCGTCGGCGAGGGCGTTGAGGTCGGTGGGTTCTTTCGTGCCGGTGCTGGTGCGGGAGTGCTGCAGCATGCCGCTGACGATGCTGGATGCCCGCTTGCCGTGGTGGTTGATTTTTTGCTGATTGGAGGTCAGGTCATCCATAAGTTCATCAATGAACGCTTTGTCTTCCGCCTCAATTTCCAATTTCCCAATTTCCTCTTTCAACTCCTCCGCCAGTTCCACGCTCATTTCAGCGAAGTTGTTGACGAAGTTGAGCGGGTTCTGGATTTCATGAGCGATGCCGGCGGTGAGTTCGCCGAGGGAGGCGAGTTTTTCAGACTGTATCAATTGTTGCTGAGTAAGTTGCAAGTCATGCAGGGTTTTCTCCAGCCGGTCTCTTTCCTCCCGAATTTCCTGGGCTTGTTTTTCTGCTTTTTGCAGGTCGAGAAAACGCTGATGTGCCAGGTCGAATGCCCCGGCAAAACGCACCAAAATATCGAGGTCTTCTGCAGGTGGATTGGGCACCATACCCGGAAGACTGTAGCCGATTTCACCGTGCGTGGTACGGGCCATGATAAAGGTGAGGCCGCCGATATGACGGATATCGTCATCACCGGGCGCATTTGGGTCTATGTTTTTAAAATCACCCAGAGCAATCATTTTATGTACATAGTCGATGGCAGCCTCCACGTCCATCGGATAAACTACGGTCGATGTATCGCTTTTTTCCCACTCGGCCAATAAGGGAATATTCCCGTGAATATACCTGGGCAGTTCCATCACGAAACCAATGCGGGTGCCATCGCCGGAGGTCATCGCCTTCTCATACTTGTCCGGCGTCCAGAGCATATGCCAGAAGTAATGAGCCTCATGCCCCAGGCGGTTAAATTCATTGCGCATGATGACCACCACATCGAGCAGGTCAGTAGATTGCTGCATGGAAGTGGCTTGTGACCGGATGCGCTCCAGTGCAGCCTCGATTTGAGCCTCCCGTGCCTGCGCCTCCGCTTTTTGAATATCCAGGAAGCGGGTGTAGGTCTGTTCGAAAACTTTTGCAAACCGAGCCAAAACATCCATCAGTTTATCTGAGGGCCGTTCATAACTGTAAGCACTGAGCAGGCCATGCCGCATGGTGGCATAATTCAGGAAAACCTCATTCCTGTCAAACACGGAGGCTTTTACGACTTCCGGCAAATGCCTGAAGTCCGTTTTGTTGAACCAGTACTCATCAAATTCCCGCTTGACGGCATCCTTATGGTGTAGTGTAATAGGAGGCCCCTGCTTCTTCCAATGCATCCATAGCTTTCGGTACACAGGATGTTCCTTGCCTTTGGCGAAATAATTACCTGTAAGGTTGGAGTCTGTCTCTTCTGCCATCCAGAATTCAAATTCGGTAGTTTCCTCGTGACAAATCATAATAGAACAACCCCATTTCGCCAAACCTAATGTTTCCATTTTGTCATACATCACAGAAACGACATCCCGTAATTCACTACTCTGATGCATGGCCATCGCCCTGGCCCGGACACTCTCCAGCGCTGCCTCAATCTGCGCCTCCCGTGCCTGCGCTTCTGCCTTTTTCAAATCCAGGTAACGCCGGTAAGTTTGTCCAAAAAGTGAAGTGAAGCGGTATACAATGCGGATTAAATCGGGTTGAAATTCACAGGGGCTGAAAGCATAAAAAAATCCATGTTCGAACACGAAGCCGTAATGGAACTGCCTTTCGGGCAAATTTTCCATCGCTACCCGAAGCGGATAGTCAGGCGCATCATTGAGCATTTGGTAGTATTTCTGCAAATCTTCTCCTTCCAAAACATACTCATGGAGTGGAACCTGCGCTTTCCAGGCTTTACGGGCACTTATCAGCAAAGGATGCCAGGTCATCTCTATGTTTCCGATGTGCATTTTGACCTCCTTCCCGTCTTTGGAAGCCGTCCAAAGCTGGTTGTTTTCGTTGTCATGGTTCAGGATGCCGATGCCAAAGCGGGTGCTTTCAGGAACCCCCAGGGCAGTGACTTCACTGAACATCGTGACGATACACTCCCCTACATCCTCGCTGCTGTGCATTGCCATGGTCTGGGCTCTGACCCTTTCCAACGCCGCCTCGATTTGCGCCTCCCGTGCCTGCGCCTCCGCTTTTTGCAAGTCGAGGAAGCGGGTGTAGGTGCCGTCAAACACCTGGGCAAACCGTTCCAGCAACTGCATTGTTTGTTCATCGTGTGGAGTTGTAGTGGAAAACGTGAGCACCCCTTTGGAGAAAAAGGCGCAGTGGATGACCCAGCGTTCCTCCGGAAATTTCAGGTTGGAATATTTACTCCGGAAACTATTGTAAGCTTTGAGTTCCTCCCCGCTGAGATCTATCTGAATAGACTTTTTCTTTTGTTGCCACCCCGCATAAATTTTTTGCATCACGACAGGCTCGTCAAGGTCAATTTTTGAAGCTTCTTTCCACTGTTCACCTTGTAGCGTAGCGTACAGGTTCAACACCTGTTTTTCTTCATCGAAAATACCGATGGATATTTGTTCGCTGATTTCCCCCAGCGCCTTCAGTTCATCAAACAGCAACAAAGAAGTGGCGCCAAGTTCGTCGCTTCGGTGCATTGCCAGGGCCCTGGCACGCACCCGCTCCAGTGCCGCTTCGATTTCCAGTTCCCGGTTTTTCCGCTCCAGCTCGATGGTGCGGGCCTGGATGGCATCCCGGAGTTTTTTGTTTTCTACTTTTAGTTCATTGAATGCGAATGCTTCTCCTTCGTCAGCTTTTGCATCGGGATAGGAGCCGTGCTGGTGGAGTATTTTCCATCCGTCCGCTGTTTTTTCCAGCAGGGAGGACAGCCGGAAAGGGGCATAAAAAACCCAGCCCTCCTCTGCCTTGACATACAAATCGCCCAACTCATGCACCATGAAGTATGGGCCGTACGGGATGATTTGTACTTTTTTATTCCTGGTCTCAGCCATACCCACCGTCTGATCGAGTACCTTTTCGGTAAATTCAACGATCTCTTTTTTACTGTTCCAAATCTCCGCTTTGGTGGTGCCGATATTCTTATAATCATCAGGCAGGTAGGAAGCCCATGTCGGCAGATCCCCGTTGAGATAGCTACCCCAGTATTCGTCCATGACGTGGAGGATTTCGGACTCGAGTTTTTTTGTGATTTTCATTTGTTTGCTGTGATTTGGCTTAAAGATTATTTTAAAAGCTCCGGTCAAGGACCATCTGATATGTGACATTTAATGCCCCGTATTCAGGTTGCGTAAGATTCTTTTTTGCAACCCTGTGTAAACTATGGCATACAATGATTTTGCGGAAGGAATGAGATTGTCTGAAAAAAGAAAGAAAAAAAATAAGATTCGATATTTTCATTCGGCAAAGTTTTGCCAAATATAACAGGTAATCAGACCTTGGCAGATAAAAGCAGGACCTAATTTCAGAATGGATACGGTTGAAACCCAAACGTTTGCCATCTTTGGCTTTAAAGGAGAGATCAAGGTTTCCATTTTTAATAAATACCAAAGCCTGTTTGTTGGCAAATAATTGAGCAAGCGCCCAACGCAGGTTTATTTGGTTTAAAATTGCTTTTACGACTTACATCTTTGTCGGCAAAAAATTACCAATCAAAATATTTGGACAAAATATTTTTGAGAGTATATTTGTTCTGCATAAAAACTGCGAAAGACCAATAGTGGAAACAAATTCTCTTACCGCAGTTTTTCAACCATTTATCAAGGAGGCATTTTAAAACGTAACGTTCAGTTTTGGCTATTTGGCCCGGCTGATACGGGTGAGGTTTACACGTCAACCGCAATACGATTGTTTTATGCAATCGCATTACTCCCGTTGGCAGTTTGCTAAAGCAAATAGCCTTACCGGGAGTCACTTGAGTCACTTCCCTTACCGGTGCTTAAAAAATTACTTAAAGGCTTCAGACGATGACCTGAAGGCTTCAGACGATCACCTAAAGGCTTCAGACGACGACCTGAAGGCTTCAGACGACGATCTGAAAGCTTCAGACGACGACCTAAAGGCTTCAGACGACGACCTAAAGGCTTTAGACAACGACCTGAAAGCCTCAGACGACGACCTAAAGGCTTTAGGCGATGACCTGAAGGCTTTAGCTGATTTTACGACAAAAACAATCATTTATCAACCTTTATTTTTTTTGGTATCC
>JASBVF010000036.1 GCA_030147525.1 Bacteroidota bacterium | reverse complement strand
CGTACTTGTCTATCCCCTGAGAATGAAATGTGATCGTTTTATTGACAGAATAATCGGCATTTGTGCTGGTCTTTGGAATTACAAACTCAGCTTGAACATCGCTTGAAAATCAGCTACTTATGCCCCAACAAGTCTATTCTTTCATCAGGCCAGCCAAAATTTGTTTTTTAGTTCAAAGGGACTGCCAGGCTTCGGTGGTTTCGACATTTTTCAAATAAAAAAGACTGGTCCGGAAAACTGGTCAGAGCCTGAAAACATCGGATATCCGTTCAACAGCGGCTACGACGACATCTACTACACGTTTCACTCCGGCTCCAAACGGGCCTACTTTTCCTCCAGCAGGCCGGGTTGCCAGTGTGAGGTGCCGCCGGCAGAGTGTAAATGCATCGACATTTACGAAGCTGAAATTTTCTCCAACGTCAATGTGCTGACTTTCAATGCTTTGGATAGCACGCAACTTGTGGGCGTTCAGATCGATCTTGTGGACAAAGCTGATGGCCGCACGGATACGTTGCTTGTCAACGCCAACAGTCACGATGCTTTGATCCCGTTGGAGCTGGAAAGAAATTACCGAATCACCGCATCACTGGACGGGTTTTCGCAGGCAGAAACCGAGGTGAGCACATCCGGCGTGACGAATTTTGCCAACTTCATGCGCCACCTCTATCTTCAGCCACAGGTCGAACTTCTCGTACGAACTTTCAACGCCATCGATAGCACTGCGCTGAAAGGGTCTACCCTCTACCTCGGCTTTCAGAATGGCGGCAGAAGTGTCGTTTTTCAAAATGATGAAAACAGCCACGAGCATATTTTCCCGCTCAAATTTGACAAAGAATACACCCTGAAGGGCAGCAGGAAATTCTTCAGCACCGACTCGACCGTTATTTCCACAGCAGGCATGAAGCAGCCTGAACGGCTCTACCTTGATTTGTACCTCTCGCCGTTCTCTGACCTTCCGCTAACCCTGTATTTTGACAACGACCAGCCGAGATATGTCAACCCGGCTGACACCCTCACTTCACTAACCTACGAAGAAACCTACCAGCAATTTCTGAATCGGAAAAATGACTTCGTCACCGGCTACTCATCCGGATTAAACAGCAGGGAAGTGGAAGCGGCCCAGATCGAAATCCGTTCTTTTTTCGAAGATGACGTAGAAGCCAATTTTAACAGACTTCAATCTATTTGCCAGGCGCTCGAAAACTATCTCGCCGAGGGCAAGTCCATAAAAATAGAAGTGACAGGCTACGCCAGTCCGCTTGCTTCATCGGAGTACAACAACCGCCTGACCCGCAGGCGCATCAGCAGCCTTACCAATCATTTCAAGGAATTCAACAACGGTGCGCTCAAACGCTATTTTGACAACGGCCAGTTAACCTTGCAACATGTAGCAAAAGGGGAGGGAGAACAGGCAGAGGAGTCGGTCAGTGACGACAAACAGAACGTCCGTCAGTCAATTTTTAGTCCGGAAGCTTCAAAACTACGCCGGGTAACCATCACCGGCATCAGGATACAGCAGAAGTAGAATGAATGTTGGCTGAGCGCCGGTTTCGGGATAGTTATTATTTAAAAAACTGCAGATGGATCGCCGGGCTGGCGATCCATCTGCATATACCACCCGGCCCTTACTCTTTTTTCTTCTTGTAATCTCCCCGCTTCCAGGCATCAAAAAACTGCTTCCAGGCAATCGGATTGAAGATATTCATCGGCGGCTGCTGGCCGATGTAGTAATACTCCCGTGCCTGCTGGCGAAGGTAGTAGTTCGCATGCTCGGCACCGACGGAAGGCACTGCATAGCGCATGCGTTCGAGGGTTTCGTTGGCTACGTTGCGAAGAGCCCGTGCTTCCATTTCGGAGCTCACATCCATGGCAAGAAATTCGAGCTTGAAATGCTCCTTGCTGGGCCAGGGAAACACCACCGTTTCCGGCAGGTTGATGGTATCCTGCGTCATGAGCTGAACGAGCGAATAGCGATTGTCGTCCAAATCATTCGGAATCGTGTAGTTGACGGTTTTGTAACCCACGGCTGAAAATTCAATCACGTCGCCCTTCTCTACCACGATGGAAAAAAATCCGTTAAAATCGGAATACGTACCTCTTCCTTTGCTTTTGATGAGCACGTTGGTATACGGGACGGGGATTAGTTCAGCCGTTGTCCCGTCGAGTATCATACCCGAAAATTGAACGAGGTTGCTATCTTGCACGACCCTTTGAGCAGAGAGCGTTCCGCAAAAAATAAGGGTTAAAAAAGCTATACCGAGGATTTTCAAATTCATAATCTTTAAAATTCGTGGAGTGGACATGTTTAAAGTTTATACACCAAACTCCGTGGATTGTTTTTTTAAGACGCCGGACTGCCTGCAAAAGTTGGCAGGGCTGCCAAAATTAGAACATTTGTAACGATGAAATGGCATTGCTGCTTTTGGATATTCATTTTTTGTTGGCCTGGCTGCAAAGTTTTTGCCCAACCAGGCCCCGATTTGCGAGTGTTTTCAAAAACCTCCCCGGAAACAGCAGCATGGACCTCCGCCAGGGAATCTATTGTTTTGCTTCGCAATGACGACAACCTGCTGCCACTGCAAATCAGAGAAAAACAGCGCATCACCTGGCTGACTTTTGGCTTGGGTGAAAAAAATGCGTTCGAAGAGACGCTGGCTAAATTCCCGCAAGGCGCCCCCGTCCGGAAGTATTTCACCAAAGACGACCTCGTCATCGTTGCACTCGACGCCGCTGAGTACAGCCCGGTAAATCCCGATTTTCAACAATTCGAGGAGCGGGTGAAAAATTTTACCCAAAACTACAACACAGTGGCAGTGCTTTTCGGCAACCCACAGATTCTCAACCACTTCGAAGCGCTGCAGCAGGCCCGGTCGCTACTCGTCGTGCCGGGCACCGACAGCCTCAGCCAGTCGATCGCTGCGCAAATTATTTATGGCGGCTGCGCCGCAAACGGGCAGCTCGGCGCTGACATCGGTACTTTTTTTAAAAAAGGCGACGGCCTGGCCACCCCCGAAAATTTCCGCCTCGGCTACGCTCCGCCCGAAACCGTGGGCCTCGACGGCCAACTTCTCGACGACAGCATCACCGCCATCGTCGAAGCCGGCATTCGGGCGCATGCCTACCCCGGTGCGCAGGTACTCGTGGCAAAGGATGGCAAAATCGTTTTTCACAAAGCCTACGGCTACCACACTTACGACAGCCTGCAAGTTTTAAAAACGACGGACATCTACGACTTTGCGTCGGTCACCAAGGTTACTTCCACGCTGCCAGCACTGATGAAACTCTACGGCGAGGACAAATTCGACCTCGATGCCCCTCTGAGCCGCTACCTCAAGTTTTTCAAAAGATCGGACAAAGCGGACGTGACTTACCGCCAGTTTCTCTCTCACAACGGCCGCCTGAAACCCAGTATCGTCTTTTGGCGGGAAGCAAAAAATGCAGACGGCTCCTGGAAAAAACGCAGCTTCAGAGACCACCCTTCCCGGCGTTATCCGATACAAATCACTGACAGCCTTTTTTTATTCAAAAAATATAAAAAGCAGATTTTCAAGGGTATACGTGATTTGCCACTCAATGAAAAAACTGGCTACGTCTACTCTGACCTCTCGTTTATCCTCTACCCGGCGGTGGTCGAAAAACTGACAGGCGAACCGCTGGAGGAATATTTGAAAAAAACTTTTTACCGCCCCATCGGCGCTTACACCCTGACGTACAATCCGCTAAAATCCTTCCCGGCAGAACGACTCGTACCGACGGAGCAGGATACTTTTTTCAGAAAGAAACAAGTCCACGGCACCGTGCATGACGAGACGGCGGCCATGCTTGGCGGTGTTTCCGGCCATGCAGGACTTTTCGGTTCGGCGGAAGACCTCGCCAAACTGGTGCAACTCTACCTCAACGGCGGCGAATACGGCGGGCAGCGTTTCATCAGCGAGGCGGCGGTGCGGGAGTTTACCCGCTGTCAGTTTTGTGAAACAGGTAACCGGCGGGGGCTCGGTTTTGACAAGCCGCTGATCGAGTACGACCCGGCCCAGAGCTATGTGGCAAAGGACGCAAGTCCGGCCAGTTTCGGGCACTCCGGCTACACGGGTACATTTTTCTGGGCCGATCCGGAGCGCAATTTGCAGGTGATTTTTTTCAGCAACCGGGTTTTCCCTGACCGGTCGAGCCGGGGGCTGTACGACCTGAACATCCGGCCAAGGGTGCAGCAGGCCGTTTATGATGCCTTGAACAAATGAGCCGGCGACTTCTGCCAACGTGCTACATTTGGACCGATTTCAAAACACAAACTACCAAAGCCAAAGTAACTTTGACGAAAATAACTACCATGAAAATATTTTTTACCGCTTCTTTCATCCTCATTTTCAGCACATTACAGCTTTTTTCCCAAAACCTGTACGACCCCGGCCAGGTGACGATCGTGGAAATTACCTTCCAGGAAAGTAACTGGGATCAAATTCTCAAAGACTTTAACGCAGCCGGAAATGACGACCGCCTCCTCGCCACCGTTGAAATCAATGGCACGAGTTTCGACAGCGTTGGCGTCCGTTACCGGGGCGGCAATACCTACCATCCCGACAACGTCAAAAATCCGTTGAACATCAAGCTCGATCACGTTAAAAACCAGGATTTCCAGGGTTACGAAGTGCTCAAACTGAGCAACGGCGCCAAAGATCCCTCTGCCCTGCGGGAAGTAATGACGTACGAAATCGCCGGAAAATACATGGCAGCCCCGCTTGCCAATTACGCCAGCGTTTACGTGAATGGAAACTTTCACGGGCTCTACGTCAACGTGGAAAGCATCAACTCAAAGCTTTTCGCCGAACGCTTTCTCTCCAATCCTGACAACGCCCGCTTCGAGTCCAACCCGTCGTACTCTTTCAACCAAAGCCCGCCGAATCCACCATTCGGATGTACCACCGGGCATGGCGCCGCCATGGAATATCTCGGCCCCGGCATCATCTGCTATTTTGATCATTACGAAATTCAGTCGCAAACCGGCTGGGAAGACTTGCGGGACATGACCCAGGTTTTGAAAAATAATCCTGCAAACGCCCGGCAGGTCATCGACCTGGACCGGTTCATCTGGATGAGTGCGCTGAACAGCCTGCTGGCCAACCTCGACAGCTACCTCGGCGCCAGCCCCCGGAATTATTTCCTCGGAAAAGCCGACAATGGCCGATTCGTGCCCATCCCCGATGATGTGAACGAATCGTTTGGCCGCTTCCCCTGGCTGACCGTGCCGCAAACCGGCGACCCGCAACCGCCGCTCAGTTTTTATACCAACCTCGACCCCTTCTTCGGCGCTAATGACGATACAAAACCGCTCCTGAAAGCCATTTTTGGAAACCCGACGTGGAAGCGGATGTACACGGCGCACCTTCGCACGATGATTTCAGAGATTTTCACCAACGGCTGGTTCGAACAGCGGGCAGCCGGGTTGCAGGCGCTCATCGATGGGCCGATGCTGTCGGATGACAACCATTTTTATACCTACGATGAGTTTTTACAAAACCTGAACACCACGCTGGTGGATTTTTACGACGGTGAGGATGCCTTCGGGTTAATTCCATTGATGGATGGCCGCATTCAGTACCTGCTTGGCTTGCCGGAATTTCAGGCAACGCCGCCGGTCATCGGCAACTTTTCGGCCTCGCCGGCCAATCCGCAACCGGGAACCAGCGTAACGATCACAGCCCCGGTAACGGCAGGCGCTACCGTGTTGCTGGGTTACCGCAGCAACCTCAAGGAAATGTTCGAGCTGACGCCCATGTTCGACGATGGAGCACACGGCGACGGAGCAGCCGGAGATGGCGTGTACGGCGTGAGCCTGACCATGCCAGTCGGAGGCGTGCAGTTTTACATTTATGCTGAAAACAGCACGGCCGGACAGTTTTCTCCCGAACGGGCGGAGCTTGAGTTCCATCAGATTAACACCTTCGCCGACGTCGTCATCAATGAACTGATGGCCTCCAACCAGACAACCATCGCCGATCAGAACGGCGAGTTTGACGATTGGGCGGAATTTTACAACAACACCTCCGGCACCATCGACCTCTCCGGCTGGTACCTGAGCGACAACCCGCAGCTGCTGACGAAGTGGCAATTCCCGGCCGGTGTTTTCCTCAACGGCGGCGAGTACCTGACGGTCTGGCTGGACAACGACGAAACCCAGGCAGGTCTGCATGCATCCTTCCGGCTGAGCGCCAGCGGCGAGTTGTTGATTTTGGTAAAACCTGACCTTACGATTGCCGACCAGGTCGTTTTTGGTCCGCAAACGACTGACGTTTCGCTGGCACGCTGCCCCAACGGAACCGGTAACTTCATCCAGACGGCGGCCACTTTCGGCGCTGACAATACCTCCGCCTGCGTGACCGGCACGGATGATATTTTTGAAAATACTGCCGTGAAAATTTTCCCGAATCCGGCCAGTGAACGGGTAACAGTTGTGGTGGATCTGGCAGGTGAAAAAACGGCGGCCATCTGGTCTGCTTTCGGTCAAAAAATGTTGGAGACATCCTTCTCCGGCAAAGCCGAAATGGACGTGAGCAGTCTCGCTCAGGGCTTGTATTTTATCCAAATTGAAGGAAAAATGGCAGGTAAACTGATGATTGTCCGATGATTTCACCGGAGAGGCAGGCTGGCTGACAAAACCAGGTTTGGAATATCCGGAGCTTACCGCTTAATTTTGTGCAGTCGAAGCAGAACGCAATACCAGATTTTCAGAAACCTGACTTTTGCAAATTCTTTGTTTTGCCCTGGACTGAATTCAATTTACTTTTCACCTTGACTAAGAAGTCTTTGTCGTTAACTACTTAAAATTCTATCAATATGACTAAAATAAAACTACTCCACGATTTTGCTAAAAACAGGCTGACCGAGAAGGAAAGCAGCGAAGTGAAAGGCGGCCGCAACTACGTGCCGTCCAATTCCGGCTCCCACGGTTACGTCAATTGGGACGACATCGACATCCGTCAGGAGGGCTTCGTCGTGAATGCGAATACGCCCGCCATCCTGAAAGTTTCAAAGCCGACCCTGCACTCCCTCGGCAATTGACCTCGCCTGAAAACGCTCCCTGACCACCTCGGCAAAGGGCTTTTCACTGATCTTACTGTCCAGCCAGGACACAAGGTCGAATAGCTGAAATACGCCGAACGCAGGCGACTGCGACAACTGTTCGAAATCCTGCTTGAGATTTTCGAACAGTTGTTTCATCTCTTTTTTGGAGTGAGGCTTCCCGGCCTCCCGGATAAACTCCATGATTTTCCGTTCAAATTCTGATAACCGGTTTTCTTTATTCAGGTACCGGTAAGTCGAGCGCAGCAGGCTCTCGAGCAGCATGGTATTGCCCAGCTCGAAATGGATGATCAGGTTCAGGATTCTCGCAAGGCTTTGCAGGTCTTTTCGCTCCACGCTGCCGGAGAGTTTCAGCCAGTCGTTCAGGCTGTCCAGCGCCTTCTCATAATCGCCCGACCCGAAGTAGATGCAGAAGTACTGGAGGTAGAAAGTATTTTTTATAAACTGCTGAGCGTCAAGCTTTTTAACTTCCTTCAAATGCCGCTGAAGCTCCGCCAGCCCTTCCTCGAATTCGCCGGTGTTGATGCAAAGCCGGAACTTTCCCTGGTAGTATTGCCGGTGAATTTTCACGGCGTCGTCAGTGGTGATGGGTTTTACTTTCTTCAGCTTGTCCAGCGTTTCCCGGAACTCACCGAGGCGGCCGGCCCGCCCGCAACTGACCATGTGGTTGTTGAGTGCGGAGATGTATTCCGAAACATCCTCCCGCAGCAGCGCCGGGCGGCCCTCCATCAGTTCGATCAGTGTTTTGCCGGACTGGTAGAACTCCTCAAATTTTGAAACAGAGAAAAAATAAATGGATGAAATGCGGTGAAACAACACCTTCGCCGTGTGCGACAGAGCCTGCCCTTCACTGGTCATCAGCGGGTTTTTCATCAGCGAGGTCAGTTCTTCCCGCTGTTTCTGGCTTCTAGAAACATCCTTGCGGATGCTGACTAGCATTTTAAAAAAGATACTGCGGTAGTCGGAGATGTTGGACAATTGCGCCAGGTAGCCCCGCTCCTCTTCCGTGATGCGGTCCAGTTCCCGGTCGAGGAAGGCAATATTGGTTTGGGCGTAGGCAATGCGCTTTTCCCAATCCAGCATTTCGAGCAGGGCGTTGAAGTCCTCGTATTCCAGGGCTACCTTTTTGGCTTTTTTCAGCATGTCGTTACAGTCGTCGAAATGCGAACGCTTGAACAGCGTCCTCACCCCCAGCAGCATGTTTTTCAGGCGGTAATCCACCGACGATTTTTCATCAAAAAACTGAAGGCTTTTTAAAACCAGGTCGTAGAGGTAGGCTTTGAGCTCGGAGTATTTGCGGGTTTCAACCACTTCGTCGCCGTACACCTCCTTTTGCAGCGCATCCTCATCAAATTCCTCCATGCTGTAAATAGCATCGAAAAGCCTCACGTACTTGTTCGAGGCAGCATCCTTGCTGTTGATGAACAGCTTGAAGTACCGCTTCTCGGCGCCGGAGAGCGACTTGATCAGATCGAAGAGTTTGGTGGACGGCGTTTTTGACATGGGCACGAAGGGTTTCACAGAAAAAACCCGAATGTAGGTAAAAACGCTGCGTTATTGCTACCTGAAGGAAAAATCAGAAACCTGATTTTTGATCGAAATCAGGCAGACTGAATCAAATGACTCCGGAGACCTTTTTCTTGCAGAAGCATCTTGTCTCCCGCAGATTGCGCAGAAGGCCGCAGATTTTTTTCAGGAAAATAAATACTGCTCATCTGCGGTCATCTGTGTGATCTGCGGGAAAATCAATTCTGATTCAGCCCCTCGTTTTTACAAAATCATCAAATCAATATAATCCAGCTTATCCGGGTAGTCCGTCGTGTAGTGCAGCCCCCGGCTCTCATGCCGCATGGCCGCCGAGCGGGTGATGAGGTAAGCGATGGTAATCAGGTTGCGGAGCTCGCAAAGCTGCGGGGAGATCGACGTTTTGTTGTACAGGTCTTCCGTTTCCTTGTACAGCAGGTAGAGGCGGTCCATCGCACGCTTGAGACGTACGTTGGAGCGCACGATGCCCACGTAGTAGCTCATGATGTCTTTCAGCTCCTTGAGGCTTTGGGTGATGAGGATTTGCTCGTCGGGTTCGGTGGTGCCGCGGGCGTCCCACTCCGGGATGCCCTGTTTGATGCCGTCGATGTGGTCGATATTTTCCAGCACATCGAGGTAAATGCGGTGGGCGAACACCATCGCCTCGAGCAGCGAATTGGAGGCGAGGCGGTTGGCGCCGTGGAGGCCGGTACTGGTGCATTCGCCGGCAGCGTAAAGCCGGTTGATGGAAGTCCGGCCGATCTCGTCGGTGCGGATGCCGCCGCAGAGGTAGTGGCAGGCGGGCGTCACGGGTATCATGTCCTTCATCGGGTCGATGCCGATGCTCAGGCATTTTTCATAAATCGTCGGGAAGTGCGCCAGGAAGCCTTCCTTGTCGAGGTGGCGGCAGTCGAGGCACATGTACTCGGCGCCGGAAATTTTCATCTCCCGGTCGATGGCACGTGCTACGATGTCACGGGGAGCGAGGCTGCCCCGCTCGTCGTATTTCTGCATAAACTCCTGTCCGTCAGGTGTTTTCAAAATACCACCATAGCCCCTGACGGCCTCTGAAATGAGGAACGAAGGATTATCGCCCGCCGGGTTGTAAAGCGCCGTGGGGTGAAATTGCACGAACTCCATGTTCTCGATGCGGCCCTTCGCCCGGTACACCATCGCAATGCCGTCGCCGGAAGCGATGACGGGGTTGGTGGTACTGCGATAAACCTGGCCGCCGCCGCCGGTGGCCAGCACGGTCGTTTTGGCGAGCAGCATGTCGATTTCCCCTGTTTTTTTATTCAAAGCATAAGCCCCGTAGCACTCGATGCCTGGCGTCACCCTCGTCACGGTGTGCCCCAGGTGGTGCTGCGTGATGACGTCGATGGCAAAATAGTGCTCCAGCACGTCGATGTTCGGCGTTTGAGCGGCCTGCTCGGTGAGGGTGCGCTGAATTTCCCAGCCGGTGAGGTCTTTGTAGTGCAGTATGCGGTTTTCGCTATGGCCGCCTTCCCGCCCGAGGTCGTATTTTTCACTTTTATTTTTATCGAAACGGGCGCCCCAGTCGATGATCTCCTGCACCCGTTCGGGGCCTTCTTTGACCACGATCTCCACGATTTTTTCATCGCAGAGCCCATCCCCGGCGATGAGGGTATCGCTGATGTGTTTTTCAAAACTGTCGGTTTCCGTATTCCACACGGCAGCGACGCCGCCCTGGGCGTAGCGGGTGTTGCTTTCGCCGTCGTGGGTTTTGGTTAAAACGGTGACCTTGAGGTCGGGCCGGCGTTTGGCGATTTTGAGGGCGAAAGTGAGGCCGGCGATGCCGGCGCCGAGGACGAGAATGTCGGATTTTATCATTTTAAAATGGATGAATTCGGTTCAAAAGACATAATGCTTAACCCTTGCAGAAACAGGTGCTGTGCCGAAATGTTGACTTGCCCGGAGCATGATCTTTTTCAGTGAAAAAGCGATGATGAAAAAGCGTCGCACGACGGTGATCCGGCAGGCAAAGTAAGGCAATTTTAACAAAGAAAAATCACGTTTCGGCCATCTTACCGACGCTTTTAGCATGGACAAAAAAAAATATTTTACGCCGTAAAACCTTTTTTTGCCCTTTGCGTACATCCCAAAAATAGCTCAATTTTTTTTTTAACCAGGTGACCCCGTGAGCCTTTGATCCCCAGAAGCTGAAGCCGGAAAACATGCTCCAACCTGCTTTCTCCAGCTCTCTTCAAAAGCCTCAAGGCCCCCGTCTGTCATCCAAATGAAATTTTCTATGCCACTTCCAACCGAAATGGGATTCGAGTTCACTGCACAGGAACTCACTGACATCGACGCCGCCTTTTCCACTATTTTGGGCATCCTGAATGCAAAGGGAAACATTAACCTGACCAATGAAGAAAGGCAGTCCGCAAAGTCGATCTCCTACAAACGACAGCCTTTCGTCTCCAAAGTATTCGAGGATCTTGCCGTGAGTTTTCCTAACCTGCGCCCCTCCTTCTCCGACTACAGCGAGGCGCAGAAAGATTACACTTACGGCGCTCAGACAAGCAAGCTGCTCGGCACCATGATGAAGGCAATGGAGGTTTTGGAGGAGCACTCCCTCTCCGCTGAAAACCTCGCTTTTCAGTACGTGCTTGACTTCTACAACACCGCCAAGCGGGCCGCCGAGCGCAACGTGCCCGGCTCCAATACCGCCGTGGATGCACTGTCGCCGCTGTTCGAGCAAGCCAACAACGTGGCGCAGCAGCCTGCGCAGGAGTAAGCAGATTTCGTTTTTTTGAAAAAGCCCGCTTTCGGTATCGAGAGCGGGCTTTTTTATTGTCGTTTTTTTAAAACATTGATTCCCAAATACTTATAGTGGTTAATGTATCATTTATGCACGTTTTATGTACTTTTTTCGTAGCCGCTTCAACCTATTTACTACGATGGTGTACTTTTTTCGTAGCCGCTTCAACCTATTTACTACGATGGTGTACTTTTTTTGTAGCCTAATATATTATTTATGTACTATTTTTGACTTCTTTAGTTACTGCTTCGTGCTTTTTACTACGGTAGTGTACTTTTTAAATACACTATTGAATGTTTAAACTACGAGTTTCAACTTTACAAGTACGATGATGTAGTAAATAAGTACGTTGATGTACTTTTTAACTACAAGCATCGAGTCGGGAAGTGAGGTTTTACCGTATTTTTTATTTTAAAAAAAACCATATCATGAAAAAACTCAGTGCGGAAGAAGCCAAAAACATCATCCCCCTGACCAGCGGTCGTATGACACAGTTGTCAGCCAATCTCCGGCAGCTACAAGTGGGAGAAGCGCTCATCTTAGAGACCAAAGACTGGCGCACGAAAGACACGCCTTACCGGGTGGCCAACCTCATTGCCAAACGCTACGGCTGGCGCTTCGAACAAGGGTGCATGCCCGACGGGTCAGGGTGGATTTTTAAGAGGGTGGGGTGAAATTGAAATGGGTTGAGAAGGGTTG
>JASBVF010000003.1 GCA_030147525.1 Bacteroidota bacterium | reverse complement strand
AAACCCCTCAAACCCCTCAACCCCCTCAAACTCATCAAACCCCTCAACCCCCTCAAACCTACCTCCCCCGCTTAAACCAAAAATAAAACGGCGTACCCAGCGCAATCAACACCAGCCCCATGATCGCTTCACGGGGGCGTTCCGACAAGGTATAGGTCAGCAGGCCGGCGCAGAAAAGCAGGTAAAGGACAGGAACCACCGGATAACCGATGACTTTGTAAGTATTGGGTGCGGAAGGCGTTTTTTTACGTAAAATAAAAATACCCGCCACGACCAGTCCGTAGAAAATGAACTGGGCAAACACCAGCATGTCCGTCAGCTGATCGAAGGTACCGGAGAAGACCAGGATAGACGCCCAGGTCGCAAAAATCCAGAGGGATTTGTTGGGCGTGTGGTAAGTCGGGTGAACCTCGGCGGCTTGTTTGAAAAACAACCCTTTTTTGGCCATGGCGTAATAAATCCGGGCAGAAGTCAGAATGGTGGCATTGGTGCAGCCCAGCGTCGTCACGATAATGAGCAGCGAAATGGCGAAGGCTCCCTCATACCCGGCAAAATAGCGGATGACCTCCACGGCGGCGATGGAGTTTTGATTGCGGGCAAACTCCATCATCTTGTCGATCGGCACCACGTGCAGGTAGGTGAAATTCACCACGAGGTAAATACCCGTGATCAGGAGCATACCGAAGATAAGGATGCGGGGGATGTTGCGCTGCGGGTTGCGGATTTCATCGCCCACAAAACCGATGTTGATCCAGCCCTCAAAAGCCCAGAAGGCAGAGAGCATCGCCAGAAAGATCATTTTCATAAAACCGCCTGATTGAGCGAAAGAGTCCGGCGGGTAAGTGCTGGCGTTGTTGGTGACATTGTCCATGACCCCGCCGCCGACCGACATGCCCGTCAGCACAATGATCAGCAGACTGATGAGCACGATGACGGTGATGACGTTGCTGACCCGCCCGCCCTGGTGCACGCCCCGGCTGTTGATCGTGGTGAGAATGAGGATAAACGTGACGGCCACCAGTTTGACGCCGAGGTTGGCGAAGGGCATGAAAACGCCGAACACGGTCATCGTCTCCCATTCGCCGCCCAGCACCGGCAGGGGCAGCACGGCATTGAGCGACTGCGCAGACACGTAGGAAATGGCCGCCGTGGACGCCGATTGAATGCAGGCAAAACTTGCCCAGCCGTAGAAATACGACACTTTTTCCCCGTACATCTCCCGAAGGTAGGCGAAGGGTCCGCCGGATACGGGTATCCGCATGGCGATTTCAGCGATGGTTAAAACGCCCAGCAGCGTAACCAGGCCGGCCAGCAGCCAGGCCAGCAGAATGAGATAGGGTGACTGAAGATCCAGCGACATGGGCGCTACTTTTTTGTAAACGCCGCTGCCAATGATGGAGCTGACTAACAGGATGATTCCGGTGGTCAGGCCGAAATACTGGACGAGATTCGTGTTGCCTTGTGGTGATGACGGGTTCGACATGGAAAAAACAGGTTAGTTAATTTGCCCGAAAGATGAGAAATCTCTTTGATTTACCAAGAGGTATTTGAACCTTGCTTTGTGGTTGCTACTTTTGTGGCGGAGGGAGAGGGAAACAGGAATGAGGGATGAGGAATGAGGAATGTTCGGTCCTGAACCTTTAAAACCCCAAAACCCTAAACCCTTAAACCCCTTAACCACCCTAGCCCAATCACCACAGCACATGACATCAAAAGATCGCAAACCGGATTTTAAAAAATTCAAGTTCAGGGAACTGAAGACCTACTCCTCCACGGAGTGGCTGGCCGATAATAAAAAGAAGTACCGCCAGGTGTTTGACCGTTGGGAGACGACCTACGTGTATGCCGAGCTTTCGTTTTACAACAAACTATTTGATGTGGAAGACTGGGACGTGGAGGTGGAGTTGCACTGTAGCTCCGTCAAAAAAACCAACAAGGAGCTGTGCGTCCTGCCCTTCAAGCGCAAGGTAAGCAAGTACGACAACATCGTGTACATCCGGGAAGGCTGGGGCAACAAGGTGGAAGGCGTTTTCTGGAAAAAAGGCACCTACGTCTGGGAAGCCTACATCGAAGGCGAAAAGGTAGCCTCCAAATATTTTTACGTGGAAGATGCCGGCCAGCATTCCCTCAAGCCGGGCAATCCCAACCCCTACATCAACATCCACTCCTTCAAGCTGTACGAAGGTCCCTACGACGATATCATGGAGGAAGACCGGGTGTATTACCGGAAATTCGACGGCAACGAAACCCGCTACATCTACACAGAAATTTTACTGAAAAACATCCATTTCGACAAGCTGTGGCAGTGTGAGCTGTTTGTGAAATTTTACAATGATGCCCGTGAGCTGAAAGGGCAGGTCATCCGGCTGCAAAAAATAGAGCGCAAGGACGAATACCTGAAGATCAGCGCAGGGTGGGGGAGCAACGTCAAAGGTTCCTGGCGCAAGGACAAGTACACATGCGAGCTGGTGTTCATGGACCGGATGCTGGCGGCCATCCCCTTCGAAGTGGGAGATAGCTTTCAGGAGGGCATCCCGCCCGTTTACCTGCCGGAAAAAGGCGGACCCGTCATTTTTGCCCCGGTAGAGGACATCAACGAGACGTTCGAAGAGCTGATGGTGCGGATGGATGAACTGGTGGGGCTGACCGAAATCAAGCAAAAAGTCAGGGACCATGCCCGGTACATCCAGTTTCTGCAGCTGCGCAAGGAACTGGGTTTTGAAGAAAAGGAAACCATCAACGTGCATTCCGTTTTCAGCGGAAATCCCGGCACCGGCAAGACGACGGTTGCCAAAATGATGGGCCGCCTGTATCGTAAAATGGGTCTGCTGACCCGTGGTCACGTGCACGTGGTGGACCGGGTGGACCTGGTGGGCGAATACATCGGACAGACGGCGCCCAAAGTGAAAAATGCCATTGAGAAAGCCCGTGGCGGCGTGCTTTTCATCGACGAAGCTTACGCATTGGCCCGCAGCGCCGAAGACACGAAGGACTTCGGACGGGAGGTGGTTGAAATACTCGTCAAGGAAATGGGCGACGGCCCCGGCGATCTGGCCGTCATCGTGGCCGGCTACCCGAAGGAAATAACCAAGTTCCTCGACAGCAACCCCGGCCTGAAATCCCGTTTCAAACATCACTTCGACTTTGCGGATTACCTGCCGCAGGAGCTTTCCCAGATTGCCTGGTACGCCTGCAAGGAGAAAGAAGTGCAGCTGACCGCAGAAGCCAAGGCCCGCCTCGACGACATCATCGTCAATGCCTACCGTGACCGTGACCGTGCCTTCGGCAATGCCCGTTTCGTGTGGGATTTGATTGAAAAAGCCAAGATCAACCTCGGTCTCCGCATCATGGACATGCCCAACCCGCAGTCCCTGGAAAAGGAAAAACTCCAACTCATCGAGCTGGATGATGTGGCAAAAATCGAGATCAAACCCAGCAGGGAATTGCCGCACATCCCCATCGACGAAGACCTGCTCCATGAGTCCATCGACGAGCTCAACCGCCTCATCGGCCTCGAGAAAGTCAAAGAGCAGATCATCGAACACGTGCGCCTGGTGCGGTATTATCGTGAAACCAGCCGGGACGTGCTCAACAGTTTTTACCTGCACACGGTGCTCATCGGTAATCCGGGTACGGGAAAAACCACCGTTGCCCGTATCCTCACCAAGATTTACAAAGCATTGGGCATCCTTGAACGGGGCCACATGATTGAAACCGACCGGCAGGGCCTCGTGGCCGGATTCGTCGGGCAAACGGCCATCAAAACTGCCGAAAAGATCGACGAAGCCATGGGCGGCGTGCTCTTCATCGACGAGGCTTATTCGCTCTCGCAAAAAAGCGGCGGCAACGACTTCGGCGACGAAGCCATCCAGACCATCCTCAAACGCATGGAAGACAAGCGGGGCCAGTTTTTTGTCTTCGTGGCCGGTTATCCCGACAACATGGAGTCGTTCATGAAAGCCAATCCGGGCCTCAGCAGCCGTTTCGACAAGGTGCTCAAATTTGAGGACTATTCTCATCCGGAGCTGTTGCGCATTGCCCTGCAAATGTTCGAAGACAAAGGCATCGTACCCGCCCCCGAAGCGGAGGAACATCTGGCAGCTTATTTCGAATTTGTTTACAACTTCCGGGATAAATATTTCGGCAACGCCCGCACCGTCCGCCAGGTGGTGATCGAAGCCATCAAGAACCAAAACCTGCGCCTGGCCGCCCTTACGCCCGACGAGCGGGAAAATGTTTCTTCCAATGTTCTGCTGCTGGAAGACGTGATCGACTTCAAGCTGGACACCAGCGGGTTTATTTTCAACAAAAAAGGGATCGGATTCCGGCGGGGCGGGGATTGAGAGAGGTGATGGCGTCATAAAGGTTAAGTTAGAAAAAGAACGGGGGCCGTGGCTTACGCCGCTGCCCCCGCTTCTATGGATCGTAATAGACATTCGAGTCCGTTAAACTTTGAACCTCTACCGTATCCAACTCCTACACTGCATCCGCTTTAAAACCGGCCTCCTTGACAATCGCTTCCACTTCTTCTTTTGAAAGTTTGTCCGTGGTGACGGTGAGCGTTTTTTCGATCGATTCGGTGTCGACATCCCAGTGGGAAATGTCTTCGGAATCATTCAGGTAGGGCGTGACTTTGGCTACACAGCCGCTGCATTTGATGTTGGTTCTGAATTTTAATGTCTTTTCCATGTTTTAAAAATTTTTGATTAAACAATCAGGTGTATGACAGCCGCCTGAACTTCAGGCGGAGACTGTTACTTACCACGGATACCGAACTCAGCGCCATGGCTGCTCCTGCCAGCATGGGGTCCAGGAGGAAGCCGGTGAGCGGATAGAGTATACCCGCTGCGACCGGTATGCCGATGAGGTTGTAGATAAAAGCCCAGAACAGGTTCTGCCGGATGAGCCGGACCGTCTGCCGGGACAGGCGGATGGCCTTGGGGATTTGCAGCAGGTCCGAGGAAATGAGCGTCATTTTAGCCACGTCCATGGCGATGTCGGTGCCACGTCCCATGGCAATGCTCACATCGGCCTGTGCGAGGGCATGGGCGTCGTTGATGCCGTCGCCGGCCATGGCCACCAGTTTGCCCTGACTTTGCAGTGATTGTACGAACTCTGCTTTTTCAGCCGGCATAACGCCGGCCCGGTAATGGCGGATACCGGCTTTCCGGGCTACGGCCTCCGCCGTTTGCGGATTATCGCCGGTGAGCATGTACACTTCGATGCCCATGTTGTGAAGTGCTTCCACCGCCTGCGCCGAGGTCGGTTTCACCTGGTCCTCGATAGCGAGGATGGCGGCGGCCCGGTTGCCGGCAGCGAACCAGATGACCGTCTTTGCCTGTTGCTGCAATGCTTCAGCCTTGTGCTGCAGGGAAAGCGGGATGGAAACGCCCCGTTCCTGCAGAAAGGTAGCCCTGCCTGCCAGGTAAGTGAAATTGCCGTCGTGCGCCTCGATCCCGTTGCCGGTAATGCTTTCAAAATGGTCGAGGGCAGCGGGCGCTGTACCTTCCCGTTGCATGTAACGGACGACTGCTTCGGCCAGCGGGTGTTCGGAACGGGCTTCCATAGCGAGCAGGACGGAGGATAGCCGATGGCGATCCCCGTCGGAAAGGTCTTCCTGCCAGATGAGGCCGGTCACTTCCGGTTTGCCTTCGGTGATGGTGCCCGTTTTATCAAGTATGACGGCATTGATACGGTGAGCCTTCTCCAGGCTCTCGGCATCTTTGATCAAAATGCCGTTTTCAGCACCTTTCCCGACACCCACCATGATGGCGGTCGGGGTGGCGAGGCCGAGGGCACAGGGGCAGGCGATCACGAGCACGGTGACCATGGCAAGCAGGCCCTGTACGACAGCGTTCTCGCCGCCGAGCGTAACCCAGGCTGCAAACGTCAGCAGGGAAATCCCCACCACTACCGGAACGAAGATGCCGGCTATCTTGTCTACGAGTTGCTGCACGGGCGCCTTGCTGCCCTGCGCTTCCTGTACCATTTTGATGATCTGTGCCAGTACGGTTTCGCTGCCTACTTTCAGCGCCCTGAAGCGGAAGCTGCCTTTCTGGTTGACGGTGCCTGCGTAGACGCTGTCGCCTTTTTGTTTTTCAGCAGGTAAGGGTTCGCCGCTGATCATGCTTTCATCGACCCAGGAAGCGCCCTCCAGCACTTCTCCGTCTACGGGGATTTTTTCCCCGGGCCTTACCACCACGGTGTCGCCGGGTTTCACCAGCGAAGCGGGTACTTCCGTTTCCTCCCCGGAAGCGGCAATGATTCTGACGGTTTTGGGACTGAGTCCCATGAGCTTTTTAATGGCGGATGAGGTGCTTGCCCGGGCCCTTTCCTCCAGCAATTTGCCCAGCAGGATAAATGCGATGATGAAAGCTGCCGCTTCGAAATAAACATGCGCATGCAGTCCCCGGCTATGCCAGAATTCGGGGAAGAGCGTATTGAAAATACTGAAAGCGTAGGCTATCCCCGTGCTCAGCGCCACCAGCGTGTCCATGTTGGCTTTGCGGTTTCTGAGCTGTTTCCAGGCATTCACATAGAACTGTTTTCCGAACACCAGTAAAATAGGAGTGGAGAGGGCCCACTGAATCCAATTACTGAACGGCAGCTCCATGAACAACATACTGATAACCCCGAGCGGGACGGCGAAGACCCAGGCCAGAATCGTCTTGTTTTTCAGTTTTTTCAGCCTGTTCGCCTGCTCGTTGTCTGCTTGCTCCAGAATGTCGTCGTCGTCACCGGCAATGAGGTCGTAGCCGATCATCTGCAGTGCCGATTTCATTCCTTCCGGGTTGATGACGGCAGGGTCGTACTCGACTTTTACACTGGCCGTAGCGAAGTTGACGGCTGCATCCGCAACGCCTTCCTGGGCTTTGAGGATACTTTCGGTACTGACGGCGCAGGCAGCGCAGGTCATTCCCAGCACGGGGTAGGTCTTTGTGACGGTGTGGCCTTCACGGGCCTTTGTATTGATGTATGAAACTTTTAATTGAGAAGACATAACTATTGTGTTTTGTGATGGCACAAAGGTATGGCCGCTTTAAAGGCGGGCTGTTACAGTACTTTTGGATCTGCTTATAAGATTTTGGGATGGCAGTTTTTCACTCAAATTGATGGATGCCGGCATGCCGGTGTTCAAATGAAATTTGCGTACCTTAGACCCGCCGGCCTGTGACACAAAACTCGTTTCAACCAGATTTCACTCACCAAATCCAATCACATGAAAAAGTTTTTACCCGTTGTTTTTTGTTTGCTCGTTTCACCCGTTTTCAGCCAGGAATTCGTGCAGGTCAGTTATGGCATGAGTTACGCCCAGCATGCATTTTACCGCATCTCCGACGACGGTACGGTGAACATCGGCAACAATGCCTGGGACATGGCTTTCACCACCACCGGCAGCGGCGTGGCGGGTATTCATTTGAATGAAACGGCCGTCGTGTTCGGCACCGAAGCCGTGCTCTACCTCGCTCAGACAAGCGATTTCAATGAAACCATCGACCCGGCAAGCCTGACGGAGCGCCTGCTCAACGACGAACAAAGCTGGGAGTATGGCGCCTTCAACAATCCGAGGGATCCCGGCGATCCGAACGACTACGGTTGGGGCGTCCTCGATCCCGGCACGGGCGTCATCACCGGCAACCGGGTGTTCGTATTGAAGTTCAAATCCGGGACGTTGCGGAAAATCCTGATCGAGTCGCTCGATCAGGGCGTTTACACGGTGAAACACGCCGATCTCGACGGCGGCGGCGAAGTCACCCTGACCCTCGATCAGGCCAATTTTGCAGGGCAGGGGCTGGCATTCCTCAACCTTGCCAACGGTGCAACACTGAACAACGTACCGGCAGGCTGGGACCTGCTGTTCATCCGCTACTCTTCCCCGTTCGACGACGGTTCCGGTGGGCAGATTAACATCATGACCAGCGGCGTGTTGTGTGCTCCGGGGGTAGAAGTGGCAGAAGCCCGGGGTGTCGTGCCACAGGAGGCGAACTGGGAAGAGTACGAAGACTCGCTGAGTACCGCCATCGATGTCATCGGCTCCGATTGAAAGACGTTCGACAATATCTCCTGGTCGATAGCGGATGACCTTGCTTTTTTTGTAAAAACACCAAATGGAAGTGTCTGGAAGCTCATTTTTCTGAGTTTTGGCGGCTCCGGCACCGGAGATGTGGTTTTTTCAAAAGAAGGAATCGTAACCAGTTCGGTGAGCGAGGGCAGTCTGTTCCAAAGTTTCAGCGTGTACCCGAATCCCGCCGCAGTGGCGACGACGTTGGTTTTTACCTTAAAACAACCGGCAGAAACACAGTTGTTCCTACGCAATCAACTGGGGCAAACGCTGTGGACAGGTACCATCGTCGCCCGGGAAGGCCTGAATGCGGTGAATGTTCCGCTGGAAGGTGTGAAACCGGGGAGCTACTTCCTGGGTGTGCAACTCGGAGAAGAAATCAGGACGGAGCGTCTTGTTAAATTTTAAGCCGCTACGACAGCCCTGACGGAGGAAGATTTTCGGGAACTGAGGCAATACATTGATAAAATCGGCATCGAAAACATCTTGTTCGGCACCGATTATCCGCTGTTCAGCAGTGAAGCGTACAAGAAAGTATTGAAGGAAAAAGCAGGCCTGACGGATGCGGAAATCCGGTTGATCTCCACAAAAAAGACTGAGTAGAAAGCGGGAAAGGATTGTTCGGTAAAAAAATAATCAGCTACCCGGTTCCTCATGCACCCATTCCTTCTACCTTTGACCCCGAATTCAATCACCCTAACCTATGGAGCGCATCAGCGTATTCGACATTTTTAAAATCGGCGTCGGGCCGTCCAGTTCCCATACGATGGGGCCCTGGGTTGCAGCCCTTCATTTTCTGGAAAAAATTGACATTCAGCAGGTCGCCACGATCAATGTCAAGCTTTACGGATCCCTCGCCAAAACCGGCAGGGGACACGGCACGGACATTGCCGTCATGCTTGGGCTGTGCGGACACCATCCCACCACCATCGATGTGGAACGCCTGGACGAGTACATCACCGGCATTTACACGACCAACACGTTACCTTTAAATGGTGCCCGCAACGTCGCTTTCCATCCCCTGCAAAACATCGAATTTATTTTCGAAAAACTGCCCTTTCACCCCAATGCCCTCACCTTTGTGGCCGAATATAAAAACGGGCAGGGCCTTGCGGAAACTTATTACTCCATCGGCGGCGGCTTCGTCATTCAGGAGGGCGATACCGTGGCGGCCGAACAGACCGTCAGGCTGCCGTATCCCATCGACCGGGAGAGCGACCTGCGCCACTGGGTGAATGAAACGGGCATGACCATTCCTGAGATCGTTTTTCAGAACGAACTCGCCTGGCGCAGCGCCGAAGAAGTCCGGAACGGCCTGTTGAATATCTGGCGCACCATGCTGGCCTGTATATACAAAGGCTGCCATAGTGACGGAGAATTGCCGGGCGGCCTCGAGGTGCAGCGCCGTGCCCACAAAATCAACCGCAAACTGCTTGACGAGATCGAGTACACCACCATGAACGGTTGGATGCGAACGATCAAAATCAGCGGCGCTTCTTTCACCAACGTCACCAAGTGGGTGAGCTGCTTCGCCCTTGCTGTCAACGAGGAGAACGCCAGCTTCGGCCGGGTCGTCACGGCCCCGACGAACGGGGCAGCGGGCGTCATTCCGGCCGTGCTCATGTACATGCTTTGTTTTTGTGAAAACAAAGGCGAAGATGACATCATCGACTTCCTGCTGACGGCCGGCGAAATCGGAAGTTTGTTTAAAAAAGGTTCCACCATCTCGGCAGCGATGGGAGGCTGTCAGGCCGAGATCGGCGTTTCTTCCGCCATGGCCGCTGCCGCCCTGACCCAATGCCAGGGAGGTACGGCCCGTCAGGTGCTCATGGCTGCTGAAATTTCGATGGAACATCACCTGGGCCTTACCTGCGACCCTGTGGGTGGTCTCGTGCAGGTTCCCTGCATCGAACGCAACACCATGGGCGCCATGAAGGCCATCACGGCCAGCCAGATCGCCCTCAACAGCGACCCCGACAAGGCTAAGGTCAGCCTCGACAGCGTCATCAAAACGATGTGGGAAACGGCGCTGGATATGGTGGACAAGTACAAGGAAACCTCCGAAGGCGGGCTTGCGCTGAATGTGTCGGTGAGGGTGCCGGAGTGCTGATTTTTAATGATGAATGATGAACGATGAATGATAAACCCGTTGCACGTTCATCATTTTTCATTCATCGTTCATCGTTCAAAAAAAAACTTCCCTTTGTTCTCTCGCAACTCCCCGCTGCGTCTATCTTTGCCCCCGTTTTGGGTTTTTGGTTATTTGCTGTTGGATTTTGGCCATTAGCAAAAAGCTAAAAGCCAACAGTCAACAGCCAAAACACAGCCAAAATCATTTCAAATCAAAACCAAATTCATTATGGTTATTGCAGTACCTACCGAAATTAAAACCAGCGAAAACCGGGTAGCGCTCACGCCTGCCGGTGCCTTGGAACTCACGAAAAGAGGTCACGAAGTTTATATTCAGAAAGGAGCCGGTGAAAACAGCGGCTTCCCTGACAGTGAATACATTGGAGCAGGCGCTAAAATTCTTCCTACGGCCAAAGATTGTTTCGACAAAGCCGAAATGATCATGAAAGTGAAGGAGCCCATCGAATCGGAGTACAAACTGATCCGCAAGGACCAGCTTGTTTTCACCTACTTCCACTTTGCCTCGCATGAACCGCTGACCAAAGCGATGATCGAAAGCCAGGCAGTTTGTCTTGCTTACGAAACCGTGGAGTTACCGGACCGCAGCCTTCCGCTACTCGTTCCCATGTCGGAAGTAGCCGGCCGGATGGCGGTGCAGGAAGGTGCTAAATTTCTCGAAAAACCCATGGGTGGCATCGGCATTCTGCTGGGGGGCGTACCAGGTGTTCAACCCGCAAAAGTATTGGTGCTCGGCGGCGGTATCGTCGGGAAAGAAGCGGCCAAAATGGCTGCCGGTCTCGGCGGCACAGTGACCATCATGGATGTGAACCTGAACCGTCTCCGTTACCTGGAAGACGTCATGCCCGCCAATGTGGATACCATGTACTCCAACGAGCTGAACATCCGCCGGTTGATCACCAGCCACGACCTGATCATTGGCGCCGTGCTGATTCCGGGCGCCAAAGCGCCTCACCTCATCACCCGTGACATGCTCAAAGAGATGCGTCCCGGTACGGTACTGGTGGATGTTGCCGTGGATCAGGGCGGTTGTTTTGAAACGACCAAACCCACCACGCACGACGACCCGACTTACGTGGTGGACGGCGTGGTTCACTATTGCGTAGCCAACATGCCGGGCGCTGTGCCTTACACTTCTACCATTGCGTTGACAAACGCCACCCTGCCTTACGCCATCAAACTGGCGGAAAAAGGCTGGAAGCAGGCTTGTAAAGAAGACAATGCCCTCAAATTGGGACTGAACGTCGTGAACGGCAAGGTCGTTTACAAAGGTGTGGCCGATGCTTTCGGGCTGGATTACACAGATGTGAACGGAGTTTTATAAATGATAAAAACGGAAGGCTTACCTGAAACTTTGGTCCCGGGTAAGCCTTCATTTTTTATCTATGTGAAGATCGGTCTGCCTGATTGCTTTCCGCTGCTTTCCTCAAAATTTATTTTACCGATTTATTTCCGCCAATTATCTTTGGCCAAGCTTGGAATTGCCGGAAATCCTCTTTCAATATCCTTCTTTATTTTTTCCGTTTTCAGGTTTTTCCAGAGCCCGAAAAAACATTGAAAATGCGTTTGACCCTACTCTGCCTGCTCCTGCTGGCAAGCTGTGCACTGCACGGACAATCTACCGGATACCTTGGCTATCGTTACTATCTCAAAGCGGATTTCGGCTCCATGATTTCCAGAGGCCCGACGGCGAATAACCGGGGGCTGAACGGTCTTGAGCTTTATGGCAACAACAAGAAAGGCAGTTTTGCCATGAATACGCAGTTTGGCCTTCAGGCTGGTTTTGCGCTGAGCAGGGCGGATGTATTGCTCGCAGAATTTTCCCAACTCAACACCGGCCTATCCACGGTGGCACTGACGCCGGTTGTCAATGATCCTGCCACGGCCAGTCAGTTCGATACCCATCATTTATTTTACAATGTAAGATCACGCTCAGTTGGCCTGGGCTATCAACATTTTTTATTGAAAAAAGGAAGCCTCGCCCCCTTCGGCAGTTTCATCAGTTTTTACCTGAACTGGAATTTTGCCGCCGGTGAGATCATTGACAAAAGGACATTTTATTACAATTCCGCCGCTCCCGAAGTACATGCCAAATTCAGCTTTGAGCCTAAAGTTGCCTACGCCTCAGGCGGCATTGGCATTGGCCGTAATTTTATCCTGGCCGATCGTTTTCTCCTGGGTTTTGAATGGCGTCTCAATTTTCCGCTGCGGCTTTTTTATTTGTATAAAGGGAACATTCAGCCACATCCTTCCAATCGTTATTCCCGGGATGGGGCGCCGGAATACAACCGTAAACACTTTGAAAACGAGGCATTTAACCGTCTCATCCTCCACAACTTCCTGTACATCAAAATTGGCGCAGGGTATCTGCTCTATTAAAATCAAAATGAATGAAAACTCTTCCAGTCTGGCTGTTGATCAGCCTCGGTTTTTTACTGGCCGGTTGTGAAAAATACGAAACACAGTTTGAAGGGCCTTACGATGATGCCGCCAACCCGGGCATGCTGCCGCCCAGTCCGGCCAGGGTTGTTTTCGCCCAGGATGGTCAGGTTCACATGCTGAACCCGGCGCTGACGGAGAAAAAAACGCTGATCAGTAACTTTGGTGAAATAAGCCTGGTGTCTGTGAATTATGCGCAAAACCTCATTGCCTGCAAAACGCCCGGCCTCGATGTTCACATCCTCGACACAATCGGCGCCATCAAGGGCTCCGTGCCGAATACTGAAAACGTTACCTGGTTCGACTGGCACAAAAACAACCTGACGCTCTACATGCTGGACAGTTTTACGCTGCGTTTTTACGGCCCGACGGTGAGTGTCCCGCTCACCAATCTCTCAACTATTTTTCCGGCCAACGCACAGGAGAAGTCCATACCCGCCATCGCCGTTACGCCCAATGGCTGGCTGGTGCTCGCTTACCGGTGGCTGACCCCGTCACTTGAATACCAAAGCCGGATCAGGGTGATTCCGAATACCAGCTCGGTTGCCAGCTACGAACTGAACCTGACCGGCGCATCGAAGGTCAGGTATATCCGCCTGGTTGAAAATGGCGCCGTCGCCCTCGTCGGCTTCGGGGAGCCGGGTAATTACCGGGCCAGCCTGATCAACGTATCCAACGGGAGCAATGCCGCCATTTCCGATGCCGAACTGGGGGCGATTCATCCGGACGCTGCGGACGCTGCTTTTTGGAAAAATGGAAAAATTTTCTCCCACAATGACAATGAGATTGGCGTACTCGTCGGATCCAGTCCGGTAACTTCCATGGACTGGTAACCATCTGGATTTCATTGCAAAGCAAAACTTCCATCACCACAAATCTTTACCATGAAAAATCCAATCCTGACCGCTGTTGTGTTCCTGGCATTTTCACTGAGCCTGTCGGGGCAACACACAGGCGAGCATACGCCGCTTGTTTGCGAAGGAAAAATACCTGCCGGTGTGCTCATCCGCAGCTCGGACAAATACCGGAATGAAGCAGCCGGTATCGAGGAAAACCACTACCGGAAGAAGGAAGAGAAAACACGCAAAGCCTTTGCGCTCGAAGCCAATTTCGTGCTCGACGGCCTTCTGCAAAGCGGGCTGGTTTTATTTAATGATGAAGTAACCAATTATCTCAATGAATTGGCGCAGTTTATTTTAAAACACGACCCGGCGCTGAAAGACCGGAACATTTCCGTTTACACCATCCGCTCCGACGAAGTCAATGCTTTTGCCACCGACCGGGGCGATTTGTTCGTCACCCTCGGCCTGCTGGCCCAGCTGGAGGATGAAGCACAACTGGCCTTCATCCTCTCCCACGAACTGGTGCATGTACGGGAAGCACACGCCCTGGAGTTGTTCCTCAACAAGGAAGACCTGAGCAGCCGGAACGGCAATCAGAGCGTGCTCAGAAACACTGTTTTCGACGATGAAGTGCTGGCGCATTCGGCTTACTCCAAGGAGCTTGAGATGGAGGCGGACAACAGCGGCATCGAGCTTTTCCTGAAAACGGATTACGATCACAGAACCCTTGAGACGGTTTTTGACGTGTTGAAATACAGTTACCTCCCCTTCGACGACGAGCCGTTTGACCCGGCCTTTTTTCAGGCCGGGCATTATCGTTTTCCGGAATCCTACCGGCTGGAAACCGTCAAGCCCATTGCCGGTGAAGATGAAGACCTCGACGATGCAAAAAGTACGCACCCGAATATCGGTGCCCGCCGGGCAGCACTTCGGAAGAACCTCAGTCCTGTATCCGCCGCCGGTAAGAAACGCTATCTCGTGTCAGAAAGTCGGTTCAAAGAGCTGAGAGAAGTGGCCCGCTTCGAGTTGCCCATGATTTACCTGCACAATGATCAGCTGGCGAACGCTATCTACACTTCCTACCTTTTGCTCCGCAAATATCCGGAGAGCAGCTACCTCAAAAAATGCATTGCCAAGGCGCTGTACATGAACGCCAAAATGAGAAACAGCGAAGATTTTTACCTGGAATATTCCCCGGAGGAAGTAGAGGGAGAATCTCAACGGCTGCATTATTTTCTGGATAAGCTGGATAAAACGGAATCCGTGATCCTCGCTCTGCGCTATACCCTCGACCTGCAGGCAACGCTGGAAGCGGATGATGAAATAAAAGTTATTACCGGGGACCTTTTTGTTGAGTTGGCCAAACATTACGACTCGTTGTCCGCATTTCATGCTGAAATACCCGAAACTGACACCGCCGCCAACACGACCGCAGAGCCGCTCGCTGAAAACCCGCAAGAGGAACGTTCGAAATACGACAAGATCAGAGAACGGAAAACCGGCCAGGCGCCGATAAGTCCGGACGAAACCGGATATTGGAAATACGCTTTTCTGGAACGTAAACACACGGAAGCATTCCAGGCGATGTTTGACGCAGGGCAGGAAACGCACCGAACCCGGCAAGACGAAGAAAAGTACTGGGAGTCAAAGGAAGGCAAAGCTGAGTGGCGAAAACACCTGAAGCAAATCAAACGGCATGGCCATGCGCTGGAGGTGGATAAAATTGTGATTGTCAACCCGTATTTTATCAAAGTGGACGTTCGCCGGGGCGCTGAAGTGGACTATCTTAAAACAGAGACCGGCGCATCCCTGATCAACGGTCACCTGGAAAAAATGGCTGCCAAAGCCGGGCTTGAAGCCACGCTGCTGAGCGTCGGGTCGCTATCGGAGGACGACGTGCAAAAATTCAACGACCTCCGCTTCCTCAACGAATGGTTTGGCGAACAAATCGAACATTATGACCTGAGCCTTACGCCGGGACATGATCAGGCCGCCGTCAACGAAATCGCCGCACGCTACGGGACTGATTATTTTCTGTGGACCGGGGTTGTCTCGGTGAAAAAACAAGTTGAAATTGACCTACAGACTACGCAGGTGAGTTTGCTTTTTCCGCCGGTTTGGCCCTTCCTGGCTTACAGCAAAATCAGAAAAACCAATGATCTGCTGTACTACGCCATTCTTTTTGATGTAAAAACAGGCAAGCGGCAAATTCTCAAGTTTGAATATTTTCACTACAAGAATTTGAAAAGCCTGCTGAGGGGGCATTTTTATGATACGTTTGCGCAAATCAGGGCAAAGGGGTAAAAGCGTCATGGTATGTTGACCGCTAAGCCGCCAGCAATTCCCCCTTCAACTGAGTCAGAACATTTTCGATAATCAGCGAAAAATCGTCTATGGCCGACCCCAGCGTTTCATTTTTATTCCCGTTCCTGGCTTCACTTTCAATTTGGCGAATTAACGGCTTCAGACTATGCACCTGCAGCGTGTCGACATTGGATTTCAATTTATGAGCTGCAGCCTCTACGCCGGGGATATTTCCTTGCTGAAAATTATCAGGAATTTCGGACTTAACCTCCTCTGCCACCATAATAAACGCTTCGATCATTGTTTTGATAAAAGTTCTGTCGCCCCGGCTGACTTCTTCAAGGAATTTCAGGTCGTACAATTTAATTTCTTCTTTATGATCAACATCAATGCCTGTAATTCCCAATAGTTTGGCAACTATTACAATAAGGTCGTTTTCACTGAAAGGTTTGGAAGCATAGGCATCCATTCCGGCGGCCAGGCATTTCTCTTTTTCGCCTTTGAGAGCGTTGGCTGTAAGGGCAATGATGGGGACATTTCTGCAAAGGCCGTTCCTGATATGCTGGGTCGTCTGGTATCCATCCATTCCGGGCATTTGAATATCCATGATGATAATATCATACCTGAAACGGCTGCATAAAGAGATCGCTTTGAATCCGCTTTCCGCTTCTGAGACATTGGCACCGAAATTTTGCAGTACGATTCTTGCCAGAATGCGGTTCATGAGGTTGTCTTCTACTACGAGTACTTCCCGACCACGCAGTATTTCCGGGTTGAGCGTTGGGCCTTTTTCCACCGGTTGTTCCTTCTCTTCGCTTACCGGAAAATCAATGAACAGGGAAAAGGTGCTGCCTGTGTTTTTTTTGCTTTCAACATGAATACTGCCACCCATCAGTTCCACCAGTTTCTTGGTGATGTTCAAGCCGAGGCCGGTACCACCGAATTTCCGCACAATACTCTCGTCTTCCTGGGTGAATTTATTGAAAAGGTTGGCCTTGAATTTTTCCTCAATGCCGATACCTGTATCTTTTACTTCGAATTTGAGCGATTGAACACCATGCTTCTCCGACATAAGCCGCAGAGAGAGTGAAACGCTGCCCTTTTCAGTGAATTTCAGTGAGTTGCTCAGTAGGTTAAGCAACATTTGATTAAGCCGGTATGGGTCGCCGATCAGGTTGGCAGCGATTTCATCGTCGATATTCGCAGTGAGGTAAAGTCCTTTCTCATTTGCTTTCGGACTCATGACGTTGATGCAGCGATTGATCAGTGTTCTTGGATTGAAGTGGATATTTTCCAGGTTGAGCTTCCCGGCTTCAATCCTGGAAAGATCGAGAATGTCGTTGATGATGACCAGCAGGTTTTCTGCTGCTGAATTCATAGTGTCAAGGTAGAAAAGTTGTTTCTCATTCAGGTTGGTTTTTGTGAGTTGTTGACCCATTCCCATGATCGCATTCAGCGGCGTCCGGATTTCGTGACTCATGTTCGTCAGGAAAATATTCTTGGCCATGGCGCTGGCGTCGGCTTTTTCTTTTGCATCCCGGAGTGCCTGTTCTGTTTTTTTACTGATGGTAATGTCTTCCTCCAGTGCAAAGAAGCGACTCACTTTCCCATCCTCATCCAGTATTGGGTGGCCGAAGACCTTTATCCAGTATTTCTCGCCATTTTTGTGATAATTGAGTATTTCACAAACAAAGTCTTTGCCTTCGCTGATCTGTTTACTCATGTATTTTGACGTTTCCAGGTCGGTCTCTTCGCCTTGCAATACGTGTCCCGGCTTTTTACCGATGACTTCCTCGAGGGTGTAACCTGTGATTCGGACAAAACTATCGTTTACCCATTCAATATAGCCTTTGGCATCGGTGATGATGACCGCATTGATCGTCAGTTCTGCGATGCGGGAAAGGATCTTGAGTTGCGACTGGTTATCCCGCAATTGCTGTGTGGTTTTTTCCAGCTCCTTTTTTTGCCGGTTTATTCTGGATAAAAGCTCCTTGATGTCATTGGTGATGATCTCCTGATTTTTTAACACCTGGAGAAAGTCCGTTGAAGGATCGTGAAAGGCAAAATCCAGAAAAGTGAAGCCATTAGCCCGCATCTGCGATATATCATCGAACCACGGAGCACCGAAAAAAAGGATTTGATTTTTGCCGGCAAGATATTCGACCTGTCCCCGAAACTTCAGATCGGGATTTTTTACCGGTTGTAAAACAATCATCTGATTGCCGTGATGAGACAAATATTGAAAACCCGGCTCGAAAAATTTTGGACGTAAAATAGAAAAGTGGTCGCCAAACTTAAGGTCATTGCCGGAAGGCAGCAATTTGGCCATGCTTCGTCCCCTTTGAACAATAGTCATGGATGTATCTAAAACAAAATAGAAAGGGAAAAGCCGGTCTATCTGTTCATTAGTGAGTTCTGAAAAAACGTTATTCATAGATTGATTACCATGATACCCGAAAGACTTCATGGTCGCTGCCGTTGTCTCTCGAAGCAATGAGTTCAATAAAAATGGATTCATTGTACATTTTTCCAAGTCCCTGCAACAGTCCCCTGACAAACTCCTGCAAGCCAGGTCTGTGGGAAAAATAGTGGAGGTGCAGGGATTTTTCTGTTGAGTCTGTTACTTTGAACTCCGGTGGAGACAGGTTGGGGTAAATAAGACTTACCCTTGTGTGGAAGTTAGGGAGGTTGGTGAGGAATTCCCGGAGATTATTTCCTCCGGCCTCCATGAGCGAACCGTATTTTTCTTTTCCGGTTTTTAAAACCCAAAACTCTCCGAATGCGATCAGCACCTGCTCCAGAGGCATTTTCAAAACCTCCGATGCAGCCATGGCGAGTTTATAAGTGACCGAATCATCATATGATTCATTGCTGACAAAAAAGTCAAGCTCGATCCCACTCTGTTTTTTGACTGACTCCCAGGCCGGAAAGCCGAAATTTTCCGTTACAAGGTCTTCTATTGCTTTGTTTACAATTCCGTACATATATGGCGATTTTTGAAAAATGAGAGAAGGAGGAAGAAGATTGTATCCGGTCGGTTTGGCTTTCAAAATCAAAAAACATTCCAAACAGGCAAATACTTTGTTACAGACCGCTAATTAGCAGTGACAAAGCTCTGGGGTAGATCTGGTTACGAATCCTTTAAACAACCCGCCGCATTGACTCGATACCATGTAGTGATTTAATCTGAGCGTGGGGGTAGCTGACTTGCCGCATTACTTTTGCTTTTGAAAAACGAACCTCAAAAGGGAACAATCTCTCTCCAACTTTTTCATCTTTGCGCCCTGAAACCAAACCTTTTTCAAACTTATGAATTACGCATCACTGATTTCGCAAACTTTAAACATCCCCACCCGCAAAGTTGAAAACACTGTCGCCCTGCTTGAAGAGGGCGCTACCATTCCTTTCATTTCCCGATATCGCAAGGAAGCCACCGGCTCACTCGACGAAGTGCAGGTGGCGGAAATCCAGCAAGAACTGAAAAAACTCCAGGAACTCGACAAGCGCAGGGAAACCGTGCTGAAAACCATCGAAGAACAGGGCAAACTCACGCCCGAACTCCGCAAACGCATCGAAGAATGCTGGGACCCCACCGAACTCGAAGACATTTATCTGCCTTACAAACCCAAGCGACGCACCCGTGCCATGATGGCTCGTGAAAAAGGCCTGGAGCCGCTCGCTACCGATATTTTTGATCAAAAAATACAAAATGCAGAAGGGCTGGCCGGCCGTTTCATCACCGACGAAGTACCCTCCATCGACGAGGCCCTGCAAGGCGCCCGTGACATCATCGCCGAGTGGATCGCCGAGGACGAACAGGCTCGCCAGAAGGTGCGCCACGCTTTCAAAAAAGGCGCACAAATTACGGCGAAAGTGGCCCGTGGCAAGGAAGATGAGGCAGCCAAATACCGTGATTATTTTGAGTTTTCGGAGCCGCTGAAAAACTGCCCCTCGCATCGCCTGCTGGCCATGCGCCGGGGCGAAGACGAAGGGTTCCTTCGCCTCAACATTGCCCCCGACAGTGAGGAGGTGCTCTACCGCCTCGAACAGCAGTTACTGAAGGGTAGGGGAGATGCCACCAGCCAGGTGAAGGAAGCCCTGCACGACTGCTACGAACGCCTGCTGGAACCCGGCATCGAAACGGAATTCCGCAATGCCAGCAAGGAAAAAGCAGACGAAGAGGCCATTCAGGTTTTTGTAGAAAACCTGCGTCAACTGCTGCTTTCGGCGCCGCTTGGGCAAAAACGGGTGCTCGGCATCGATCCCGGCTTCCGCACGGGCTGCAAGGTGGTTGTTTTAAATGAAAACGGCGACCTGCTCCACAACACCACGATCTACCCGCATCCGCCGCAGTCCGACGAATTCATGGCACGGCGTACGCTGGGCGACTTGGTGGATAAGTTTGAAATTTCGGCCATTGCCATCGGCAACGGTACAGCCGGACGTGAGACCAATGATTTGTGCCAAAAAATCAACTTCAACCGGCCGGTGCAGGTGTTCATGGTGAACGAAGCGGGCGCTTCGATTTACTCGGCGTCGGAGGTGGCGAGGGAGGAATTTCCCGATCAGGATGTGACGGTTCGGGGCGCTGTCTCCATCGGCCGCCGCCTGATGGACCCGCTCGCCGAACTCGTCAAGATTGACCCGAAAAGCATCGGCGTCGGACAATACCAGCACGACGTGAACCAGACGAAACTCAAGGAAAGCCTCGACCGCACGGTGGAAAGTTGCGTGAACGCCGTCGGCATCAACATCAACACGGCGAGCAAACATTTGCTGACCTACGTTTCCGGCCTCGGCCCGTCGCTGGCGCAAAACATCGTGACTTTCAGAAGTGAAAACGGGCCTTTCGCCAGCCGGGCTCAGTTGAAAAAAGTGCCCCGCATGGGCGAGAAGGCGTTCGAACAGTGCGCCGGCTTCCTCCGCATCCGGGATGGAAAAAATCCGCTCGACAACACTGCCGTACACCCCGAGAGCTACCACATCGTGGAGCAAATGGCCAAAGACCTCGGTGTGAAAGTGCCGGAACTGATCCGGCAACCTGAATTGCGCAAGCAAATCGACCTGAAAAAATATGTGACGGAAACCGTGGGTTTGCCTACTTTAACCGATATTTTAAAAGAACTCGACAAGCCCGGTCTCGACCCCCGTGGCGAAGCGAAAGCCTTCGAATTCGGTAACGTCCGAAGCCTGGAAGATCTCAGTGTGGGCATGGTACTGCCCGGAATCGTTACCAACATCACAAACTTTGGCGCTTTCGTCGATATCGGGGTGAAACAGGACGGACTGGTGCATATTTCACAACTGGCCAATAAATTCGTGAAAAATCCCGCCGACGTCGTCAGCCTCAACCAGCAGGTCACCGTCAAAGTCACCGATGTGGATGTGGCAAGGAAGCGGGTGCAGTTGTCGATGAAAGATGTTGGTTAAAAGAGTTGAGGGGTTTATGAGTTTAATAGTTTAATGGGGCTTCTCTTGATCTTTGATGGACTCTTCAACCTTTCAACCCTTCCACTTTTAAACAAAAAAATATGAGCAGACTCAATCAACTCATGACTTTTCTCGAGTCCAGCCCGGGGGACTCTTTTATCCTTTTTGCGATAGCGAAAGAATATGAAAAAATGGAGGACAGCGAACGGGCGCTGGAATATTACCTGAAGATCCGGGAGAGCGATCCGAATTACGTCGGCCTGTATTATCACCTGGGTAAACTGTATGAAAAGACCGGAGCGGTCAACACTGCTTTTGCTACCTACAAGGCAGGCATGGCTGTTGCCCGGCAGTTGGGCGATCAGCATGCGCTCAGCGAACTGGCCGAGGCCAAGCTGATGCTGGGGGATGATGAGGATTTTGAGGAGTAGGCAGGCAGGAATTTTATGGAAATAGTTCTCGATAAACTTAATTTTTTGAGCCTAAATAGTTAACCAATGATCAAACAACACTTTCTCTTTGCCATCGTCATATTGGCATTTTCCTTTCAAAATATGACAGCACAGGATGCAGGGCTTACCATCAGCAGCGGTAAAAAAGAAAAAACGCTGAAAACGGACGGGGCCCAGTTTCTTGAATTTTCCTTCAACATTACCGGAGACAGCCTGAATTGCGGTACACAAAGTTTTAGCGGAAAAATCCTTTCAATGAACGACCGGTTCATCAGTTTTCAGCCTGTGACCGAATCGTTGAATATCACACAGCACGATGGTACCGTCATGCAAAGCCAGACAAAATATCCGGCAGGCGCCGCATCGACCGTCCTTCCGGCCGATGCGATCGGGATGGTGAGGTATCAGTCCTCAACAGCCCGCAACTGGTACAACCTCGGCGGCACGATGACGGTAGTGGGCGGCATCACCTCTTTGATTCTTGCGCCATTGATGAGCATTGATTATGGCGCCGGAGGTTTCAATGAAGACCGGTTTTTCAGGTGGTCAGGAGCTGGTCTGGCGAGTGTTTCCCTCGGCGTTCCGATGATGATTTTAACCAAAAAGAAAAAATACTACCTGAAGGGCGGAACCCATGGGAAGCGGATTTGGACGATCAGTCATTGACCTGAAACCTTCCTGCTCCGCAGGTGGTCTGCTTGGCTGCAATGCTTCAGGCCCCTTCACAACTTTGAAGGAAATGACAAAAAACATGTAAAAAGATGCAGGCCGTTTATAAAACAGTCGGCATCTTCGTGTTTCAGGTGAAATCGCCTGTTGTATTTTTCAAAAAATAAATACCTGTCATGCCTGAATACTATTTGATTATAGTAATTCTTCTCTTTCTCCTTGCCGTATCCGATCTGGTCGTGGGCGTCAGCAACGACGCTGTCAATTTCCTTAACTCAGCCATCGGTTCCAAGGTAGCTTCCTTAAAAACGATCCTGATCATTGCAGCGGTAGGTATTTTTATCGGCGCTACCTTTTCGAGCGGCATGATGGAGGTGGCACGGAAAGGCATTTTTAATCCACAGTTTTTTCAATTCTCGGAAGTGATGGTGATTTTTCTGGCCGTCATGATGACAGACATCATGCTGTTGGATGCGTTCAACACTTTCGGGTTCCCGACCTCGACGACGGTTTCCATCGTGTTTGAATTACTGGGGGCGGCTGTCGTTGTTGCCTTGATGAAAATTGCATACGGCGGAGAGGGGCTGAGTGCGCTTTCCACTTACATCAACACGGCGAGTGCACTGGCGATCATCACGGGAATTTTAGCGTCTGTCGTTATAGCTTTTTTAGCGGGAGCATTGATGCAGTACCTGTCGAGGCTGCTGCTCACCTTCAACTATCACCGCCGGATGCGGTATGTCGGAGGCTTGTGGTCGGGCGCCGGACTTACGCTTATTACATATTTTTTGTTGTTCAAAGGGATTAAAGGCGCCTCATTCGTTCCCGAAGAATTTGTTGCCTGGATTAGCGCAAACACAACTACGCTGCTACTGTCAGCTTTCGTTTTCTGGAGCATTTCGATGCAGTTGCTGTACACTTTTTTCAAGGTTAACATCCTGCGCATCATCGTGCTGGCCGGCACCTTTGCACTGGCAATGGCTTTTGCCGGTAACGACCTCGTTAATTTCATTGGCGTACCGATTGCCGGGTTCGAGAGTTTCAAGGCCTGGTCAGCATCCGGCGCCGCTGCCGATGCCTTCAGCATGGTAGCCTTGAGTGAAAGAGTGCGCACGGACACGGTCCTGCTGCTGCTGGCCGGACTGATCATGGTTCTGACACTATGGTTTTCAAAAAAGGCACGGACGGTAACGGAGACACAGGTTTCGCTGAGCCGGCAAAGCGAAGGGCTGGAAAATTTTTCCCCCAATCTTTTATCCAGAAGTATCGTGCGCTCGGTGCGGAACATTGGAAGCGTGGTGAAAAAAATAATACCCCAGGCTCTGATCGATAAAGCCGAAGAAAATATGACACCGCTGGAGGAGACAGGCACGGAAAATTCTGATCAGCCGGCTTTTGATTTGGTGCGGGCCGGTGTCAACCTGACCGTTGCCAGTGCGCTGATTGCATTTGCCACCTCGTTGAAACTGCCGCTTTCCACTACCTACGTCACTTTCATGGTGGCAATGGGTGCTTCACTCGCCGACCGTGCGTGGGGACTCGACAGTGCTGTTTACCGGGTGGCCGGGGTTTTGAATGTAATCGGAGGCTGGTTTCTCACTGCCATCGTTGCATTTACAGCTTCCGGGATTTGTGCATTTTTGATTTATACATTTGAAATGTGGGCTGTGGTAGCGCTGGTGGCGCTGGTGGCTTTTCTGGTGGTTCGTTCTTCGTTGTTTCACAAAAAGAGAGAAAAAGCGAAGGAGGATATTCAGTCGTTTGAAATGGAAGCTGCTGCTATTGCGCCTACACATCTGGTCGAAGATACTTCCCAAAAAGTAGCTGAAATGCTGCAAATGGTGATAAAAACTTATAAAGCTTCACTCACAGGCCTGCTGGAAGAAGACCGGGATGAAATTCAGACCGCTGTGAAAGATTTTGAAAAGCTCAGGGACCGTGTGGAGACGCTGAAAAAGAAAATGTACAAAGCCATCAAAAGGCTGGAAGGGGATAACACGGAAGCCGGGCGGCTTTTTTTGCTGGTATATGACCTTGAGCAGGACATTACCCAGTCCATTGGGTTCATTGTCGATACCTGCCGTTCTCACATTGAAAACAGTCACAAACCGGTGTTGCCTGAGCAAAAACAGAATATTTATGCTGTTTTGAAAGAGGTGGAAGGATACCTGAATAATGTGGCCATGCGCATGGAAGAAAGTAATTTTGAAAAAATTGATGACCTCAAACAGCAGAAGAAGGTCATTTTTAACCTGCTGGAAAACTTTTTATCAGAACAGATTCAAGGTATACAGCAAAACGGGCTTGGCCGCCGCAACAGCATGCTCATTTTTAGCATCAAACTGGAAACCAAAGATATCGTGGCAGTTGCGCATCGTTTCGTCAAGCTTTACAATCGCCTGCAATCCAACAAGCGGGAGCGCCTTGATTTGCTGGGCAGCCATACGGAATGACTGCCATAGTTAGTGGTTGAAATAGTTGCCCTCAAATACCCGAACTGTCGGGCCGCAGAGCCAAACTTCGCTGAAACTGCCATTTGCCTCCGGTTGAAACCGAACTTTCAGATCGCCGCCTTTGGTGGTTACGGACAACTCGCCTTTGTCTTTTTTTGAATTGGACAGGGCCCAGGTAAGTGCTGCTGCCGTCACGCCTGTTCCGCAGGAGAGCGTTTCATCTTCAACGCCACGCTCGTAGGTTGCCACCTCGATTCCGTCGGCTCTGCGTTCTACAAAATTCACATTGATACCTTCTTTTCTGAAACGTTCACCATAACGAATGGCCTGTCCGCTTTCCACGACGTTGAGGTCGCTGATGTCCTCCACAAAAACGACATAATGCGGCGAGCCGGTGTTTAGAACGAAATAGCCGTCGCCCTGTTCCGTCTGTTTTACATCCGACATTTTCAATTCCACCCAGCCATTTTCCCGGACCAGTGCTTCATGTGGCCCGTCGATAGCGAGGAAGTTACACTGTTCACCAATGACGCCGAGGTGCCTGGCAAAAGCAACGATGCAGCGGCCTCCGTTGCCGCACATGGTACTTTCCCTGCCGTCGGAATTAAAATAAACCATTTCAAAATCAAAGCCCGGCGCTTCCTGAAGCAGGATCAACCCGTCGGCACCGATGCCGAATTTACGGTCGCACATACGTTCGATTTGCGCTGTGTCCTGCCGGGTGAGGAAGGTAGTGCTGCGATTATCGATCAGGATAAAGTCGTTGCCGGTGCCCTGGTATTTGAAAAAAGGAATATTTTTCATGTTAAAACAGGTGGTATGATTGGTCAGCAGTGGATGATTTTAAAATTTTGGCAAAAATACCTCCTCCCTGCCAAAAGAAAAATTACTGCTGTCAGGGTGTAACCTTTTTTTGTAAATGCATTATTTCAGTGAGACAGTCGGGAAGCAAAGATAGCCTGCTGTTGAAAACCGAAAGTCAGGGTCTTCGATTAAAATTTTCAGGCCGTAACCGGTGAAACCCCTTGCTGGTGAGGGTTTTTGAAATAAAAGAAATCAGAAAAACCGAAACCATGACCTGAGTCCAAGCTGCTGATCAATGCATTAAATGTTCACTAATATTCAAATAAGTCGTACCCTTGTGAAAAATGAAGGGCTCATGAATTCCTTCCGACGGACTGTTTCCGAAGAAGCCATGCAGGACGAATGGACCGAAATTCAGTCTGCCCAGGCAGACCCTGCGTTGTTTCGCCCCCTATACGACCGTTATTTCGAGTCGATTTTCCAATTCATCTACAATCGTACGCTGGATGAAAGCCTTTGTGCTGACCTGTGTTCACAGGTTTTTCTGAAAGCCATGCAGCGCCTGAACGATTACACCTACCGGGGAGTGCCTTTCTCGGCCTGGTTGTTTCGCATTGCCAGCAATGAAATCGCCCAATATTACCGCCAAAACAAAAAGGCAAGAGTGGTAAGCGTCGAAGATTCCAACATCAGCCATTTGTTTGAAGAAATGGAAGAGGACAGCTTCGAACATTTCCGGCCTTACCTCATCCCTGCCCTGGAAGAATTGCGGGAAGGGGATCTTGAAATTGTTGAATTACGCTTTTTCGAGCAGCGGCCATTCAGGGAAATCGCCGACCTGCTCAACATCACGGAGAGCAACGCCAAAGTGCGCACCTACCGGGTGTTGGAACGACTGAAAAAAATAATGCTCCAGCATATGGAAAACAGCGGATAAAATACCAGCCCTTAACCCCAAAAAACCTGTCAAAAATTCATTTCCAGCATTGTCTGAAGAAACCCCGAACCATAAAAACATACCAACATGAAAAAGAAATTCGACATAAAAGTAAATCCCCGGCGACTGAGCAGCCAACAGATCGCCCGACATAAAAACTTCGACGCACTGTTGAAGAAGTTTCAGACCGAACCCAGGCCCAAACCAATCTTTCGCAGGCTGATGGTAACAGCCGGAGCGGTTGCAGCTGTGTTGGCGGGGCTGTTCTTTTTTACTCAAATCTTCACTGCTCAGCCATACGAGCAGCGGGAGCAGGCATTTTTTGCTGCGCAAAAATTTGTGAACCCGCCTTTGAGTGAGATCAAACCGGCGTTCGCCAAATTTGAGGTCAACCCGACAGAAGGCGGCGTTTACGAGTATCCGAGCGGCTCGAAGTTGATCGTTCCTGCGGCTGCGTTTGTGGACGAAACCGGTCAGACGTTGGCGGGAGAGGTGGTGCTTCACTATCGTGAAATGCATGATTTTGTTGACTTTTTCCTCTCCGGAATTCCCATGACCTACGACTCGGCAGGTGTTAACTACAACCTGGAAAGCGCCGGTATGATCGAAATTTTTGCGGAGCAAAACGGTAAACGGGTCAACATGGCGCCGGGTAAGTCGATCAACGTGGAGTTGGTGTCACGGGTGAATGTTTCACCTACGCTGGAAGTGCCGAAAGGATACAATATTTACAAACTGGACGAATCGAAGCGCAGTTGGGTGTACCAGGAAATTGACCGCATGCAGGTGCTCGACGATGAAATGGGGGAGGAGTTGGATGAAAACAGCCCGCTTTACCCTGCCCGGAAGGAGTTGAAGGAAAAACTACAGGCCATTCAAATCACCGCAACAAATGAAATGGCAAAAATCGAAGCGTCCATTCCTCTTGCGAAAGAGCCCCTCAAGCCCGTGCTTGCCGACGAGTCCGACTATGTCTTCGACCTTGATTTGAAAGATCTTTTCCCACCTTCGCTTTCTCCTAAAGGAGATGCCACTGCATTCAATCCCGCTCAGGACGAACTGCGGCAACTTTACCGCAAGTATGAAAAAATGCTCTGGCAACTCAGCCCGCAGTCAGGAATTACACCCGAACGTTTGCAACGGGAGTTCAGCAGTGTCACCGGACTTGGCATCCGCAAACTGAACAGCCGGGACTTCGAACTGACCCTTGAAAAAAGTGGGCAATCACTCACCGTCATCGTAAATCCGGTGCTTAGCGGCAGCGATTACGAAAAAGCGATGGCAGAATTTAACCGCAATTTTGAAGCCTGGCAAAAAGCCAAACAGCAACGGGAGGCCCAGCTTGCTTCGCAAAAAGAAGCACTTCGCAAAAGCATCGAAGCGGAAAGGCAACAGGCGTACCAGGCTTTCGACGAACGTGTCGATGAACTCAGGAAACAAGGCCTGAACTATGCGGCCTCCGATGAAATCATCAAAAAGAAAGTAGTGAACCGTTTTACGGCTTCCGAGTTTGGCATCTGGAATTGTGATCGTCCGCTGCCTCCCCAAATGGTGCAGGTAGCCGCAACTTTCAAATCCGGGAATGGAGAGGTTTTCAAAAACACGACAGCTTACCTCGTCGATAAAAGCCGGAATACCGTTTACCGTTTTCTGGCAGAGGATGGCACGGAGCTTCGTTTTAACAAAAACTCGGAAAACCTGCTGTGGCTGGTAACCGGCGACAATAAAATCGCCGTATTCCGACCGGAAGATTTTAAGAAAATCAATGTGGCATCAAAGACGCAAACATTCGTGCTTGAAACAGTAGACAGGAAAATTGAGGATGAAAACGATGTGAGGGAAGTGTTGTACCTCTGATGACGCCAAGGAACCTAAGATCAGATTAACTTTATTCTCTTCTTCATTGATCCCGCAGCCTTTCGGTGCGGGATTTTTTTTATGGCCACGAATTACCCAAATTTTCACGGATTGAGTTTGAAAAAAGGAACTTCCGGTATTTTGTGAAAACCAATCCAACACGATTGAAAATTAATCTTCCCAAACACCCAAACACCCCTAAAAAGTCGTGTAATTCGTGGCCTCTTTCCTGTCAGGCGTTCAGTTTTTTGAAATTGCCAGACACTTCCAATTCCTTCGTGCCGGGTTTGTAAAAATAAAACCCTTCGCCTGTTTTTACGCCCAGTTTGCCGGCGGTAACCATGTTGACCAGCAGTGGGCAGGGTGCATATTTCGGATTGCCGAAACCATCGTGCAGTACCCGCAAAATGGCGAGACAAACATCGAGGCCAATAAAATCAGCCAGTTGGAGCGGCCCCATCGGATGTGCCATGCCGAGTTTCATGACCGTATCAATCTCTTCCACGCCGGCCACACCTTCAAACAGGGTGTAAATTGCCTCATTGATCATGGGCATGAGGATACGGTTGGCGACAAAGCCGGGGTAGTCGTTTACTTCAACGGGAACTTTGCCCAGTTTGCGGGAAACATCCATCACGGTGCGGGTCACTTCATTCGAAGTTGCATAGCCACGTATCACTTCTACCAGTTTCATCACCGGCACCGGATTCATGAAGTGCATTCCGATGACCTGGCTGGGCCGTGAGGTTGCTGCCGCAATTTTTGTGATGGAAATTGAGGAAGTGTTTGAAGCGAGAATCGCCCTGGAAGGCGCCCACTCGTCCAGCTGTTCGAAAATTTTGAGCTTCAGCCCGATGTTTTCCGTAGCTGCTTCAATGATTAATTCTGCATTGCGAACAGAGGGTTTGAGTTCGTTCGAAGTGGTGATGTTGGCTAAGGTGCCGGCCTTTTCCTTTTCGGTAATCAATTCTTTTTTGACCATCCGGTCGAGGTTGCGTTCGATGGTCATCATGGCCCGGTCGAGTGCATCCTGCGATACATCGGTGAGGTTGACCGTATAGCCATGCATGGCAAAAACGTGAGCAATGCCATTGCCCATTGTTCCTGCTCCAATTACGGTTACGTTCTGCATGTTGTCAGTTAAATTATTGGTTAATAATTAGTTAGAGTATTTAGTACGAGCAAATTTGTAACAAACTAACTCCGACGCCCGTGGTCAGCGAAACAGCCGCCACACCTGCTCATCCGGTGGATCTGCGGTAATCGTGACCGGTTCGTTTTTTACCGGGTGGACAAAGGTTAGACTGCGGCAGTGCAGGTGAATGGAGCTGTCATAATTTCCCTTTGCAAAGCCGTACTTGACGTCACCCCGGATGGGGCATCCGATTTTGGCCAGTTGGGCACGGATTTGATGCGGCCGGCCTGTATGCAGGTCAATTTCCAGCAAAAAGCTATCGCCAATTTCTCCGATGAGTTCGTAGTCGAGTTCCGCTTTTTTTGCGTCTTTTGCCCGGTTACTCATCTGATCGAAAGCCCTGACGACATTTTTATTCGGGTCTTTCAAAAGGTAATGTGTCAGGTGCCCGTTGATCGGGTTGGGGCGTTTGCCAACGACAGCCCAGTATTTTTTACCAATTTTTCGGTCCGAAAAAAGGCGGTTCATTCGTTCCAGCGCCTTGCTTGTACGGGCGAAAATGGTGACGCCGCTGGCAGGCCGGTCGAGCCGGTGAATTACGCCGAGGAACACATCGCCCGGTTTGTTGTAGCGGTCTTTGATGTAAAGTTTGACGTAGTCGCTGAGTGGCTTGTCGCCGGTTTGATCGCCTTGAACCAGCACCCCGATGGGTTTGTTTACAGCGATCAGGTGGTTATCTTCAAAAAGTATTTCCATAATAGCCGCAAAAGTAAGCGGTGGAAAGGGATTGGCGTCCGGTAACCTTGTTTTTTTTCAAAGTTTCAGGAGTAGTCCCTGTTTGTCATCATCAGTCACTTATCAAAAAAATGAAATTATCACTCGGATTTTCCCCTTGCCCAAACGACACCTTTATTTTCGATGCCCTCGTTCATGGCAAAATTGATACGGAAGGCCTCGAGTTCGAGGTCGTCATGGCCGACGTGGAAGCGCTGAACCGAAAGGCATTTTTGCAGGAACTGGATATCACGAAGCTCAGCTATCACGCTTACGCCTATTTACTTAAGTCCTACGTATTGCTGGATGCAGGAAGCGCCCTGGGAAACAATTGCGGCCCGTTGCTCATCGCCAAACAGCCCATGACTGATGAAACGGTCAACCAGGCTAAAATTGCGATTCCGGGCAAGTATACCACCGCCAATTTTTTGCTGTCACTGGCATTTCCGGAAGCGAAAAACAAACAGGAGATGGTTTTTTCTGAAATTGAAAACGCCGTCCTGGAAGGTAAAACCGATGCCGGACTGATCATTCATGAGAATCGTTTCACTTACCAGGAAAAAGGATTGAAAAAAATAATTGACCTGGGCGAGTATTGGGAAGAAAGCACCGGCCTGCCCATTCCGTTGGGCGGCATCGTCATAAAAAGGAGCATTCCGGAGGAAATTCAACACAAAGTGAACCGGGTACTCGAGCGCAGCGTGCGTTTTGCACTTGAAAATCCTGAGAAACTCAGCGAATTTGTAAAGGCTCATGCACAGGAAATGTCGGAAGAAGTAATGCATAGCCACATTAAATTATATGTAAATGATTTTACCGTAAGTCTCGGAGGAGCAGGAAGAACCGCAGTGGGAAGGCTGTTTGACGTGGCAAGGGCAAGGGAGGTGATTCCATTTTATGAAGAAAAAATATTTTTAAATTAAAAAATAATCTAATTCTTGGCACAGATATTGCAATACTCTTTAATGTGTAAGTTTTGGTTAAAGAATTGTAAGATTCGTTTTACGCCCGGGATACTCTCCCGGGCTTTTTTTGTTTTAGGCCCTCCTGAAAAGACGTTAACTTTGTCTTGCTAACTTTTCAAAATCTAACCGGAACAAACATGAAAAACCTTCAATTCCTGGCTTTCCTGCTTCTTTTATCGGCCTGTTCAAACAGCGGAACCCCCACTGAAAGGCAAGAAACGCCCCAGATTCCTTCTGATACTGTGGCAGCCATCCCAACACCGGCCGAGACCGCTCAGGAAACCTTAGCCGCTCCGGAGCTCACAGAAAGAAATGCCATTGCTCCACCTTCCTCTTTGCCAAAAGAATTTTCTTCAGGGGCAGTAACCTTCAAACTTGAAAGTCCTGAAACGGAACGGAATGCCACCGTGCTGAAAGTGCAGGGGCGGCAACCAAACCAATTTTCAAAGGAATTTTCAGTGGAGGGCGAAGTGAAAGATGCTTTTTTGCTCGACTTGAACGAGGACGGATTTTCTGAATTGTACCTGGCTATCGCCTCTCCGGACGGCCAAATCGGTCTGAAAGGCTATGCATCCTACCGGGATCGTAGTGCCGGCGAAATTTATGTCAAGGATAAAAAAATAGAAAAACAAGCTTCTTCCGATCGGATATTCGTTGAAAATGGTCAATTGTTCAGAAGTTTCATCAGCCCTTCAGGGAAGTCCGTCAAGGTGAAATACCAGCTGCAAAAAGGTGAAACAAGTTTTGTTTTGAGTCCGGTAAATTAGGTGGAAGTTAGTTACTGCCGAAATGACTGCCGGCGTGGTGAACAAAAGTTTGTCAAGCAGTAAATTTCTAAAAGATTGTTTTCTCAAAACCCTTCGTGACACTGCCGTCCCGGAGGGTTTTGTTATTCAAAAATGAAAGAAGACTTTTTTGATAACTTTACACGGAATCAAACTGCAATTACATGATCATCAGCGGCAACATTATCGACCTTCACCACCGCCGTATTTTTTTTGGGGAAATAACGATTAAAAACGGCCACATCACTCGAATCGAACAAAAAAGCGGCGTCAGCCGGAGCTACATCCTGCCGGGTTTCGTCGATGCGCATGTCCATGTTGAAAGTTCGATGCTGATTCCTTCGGAGTTTGCCAGGATGGCGGTAGTGCACGGAACCGTTGCCACCGTTTCCGATCCGCATGAAATTGCGAATGTGATGGGTGTCGAAGGGGTGCGATTTATGATGAAAAACGGGCACCAGTCGCCTTTCAAGTTTTTCTTTGGAGCGCCCTCCTGCGTGCCGGCGACCAGCTTTGAAACCGCTGGAGCTACCATCGATTCAAAGGCTGTTGAGGAACTCTTGAATGATCCCGAAATCCTGTACCTCTCCGAAATGATGAACTACCCCGGTGTGCTTTTTAACGACGAGGAAGTTTTGAAAAAAATCTCCATTGCGAAGCAACTCAACAAGCCGGTGGATGGCCATGCGCCCGGGGTGACGGGGGAAGATGCCCGCCGTTATTTTGCTGCAGGCATCTCCACCGATCATGAATGTTTCACGTTCGAGGAAGGTCTGGAGAAAGCTAAACTGGGCGTGAAAATCCTCATCCGGGAAGGCAGCGCCGCCAGGAATTTCGAAGCACTTATTCCACTGTTGGAGCGATTCCCCGGGCAAATTATGTTCTGCAGCGACGACAAGCACCCCGACGATCTGGTCGAGGGCCATCTCAATCAACTGGCGGCTCGGGCACTGGCCAAAGGCTGCGAGTTGCTGGACATCCTGCGAGCAGCCTGTGTCAATCCGGTGGAACATTACGGGCTGCCGGTCGGCTTGCTGAGGGAGGGCGATCCGGCGGATTTCATTGTAACTGATGATCTTGAAAATTTTACGATCCGGCAAACCTGGATCGCAGGACAGCTGGTGGCAGAGGATGGGAAAACACTGCTTCCATCCGTCGATTGTCAGCCGGTGAATCACTTCACAGCAAAGCCCAGGGAAACAACTGACTTCGCTGTTCAGGCGCCCAATTCGGTCCGGGAAAACTTGCAAATCCGGGTGATCCGGGCACTCGAAGGCCAGCTTGTGACGGAAAGTTTTCTTGCTCCGGCACTCCTTCAAAATGGCCGGATTGTTTCAAATCCTGAGCATGACATCCTGAAGTTTACGGTCGTCAATCGCTACCGGGAAGCGCCGCCCTCACTGGCTTTTATTCAAAATTTTAACCTGAAAAACGGCGCCATCGCTTCCTGTGTCGGTCACGACAGTCACAACATTCTGGCCATTGGGACGGACGATGAATTGCTGTGCAAGGCGGTGAATCTCATCATCGGGAATAAAGGTGGAATCGCAGCGGTAAGCGGGGCAGGGGAGGAGCGTGTGCTTCCGCTTCCAGTAGCTGGAATTATGACCACCGAAGACGGCTACACTGTCGCAAAAAAATACTCCGCCATCGATGCTTTTGTGAAACAGGAACTGAAATGCACTTTGAAAGCGCCTTTCATGACGCTTTCGTTCATGGCCCTGCTGGTGATTCCTGAATTGAAGCTAAGCGATCTAGGGTTGTTTGACGGCAAAAAATTTCAGTTCGTGAAGTTGTTCGAAACCACCGTTGAGCCTTAACTTATCGTTTTCAGCATGTGCGAATTAGCTGGCTGAAAAAAAATCAGGGGCTAAACCTCAATCATTAAGCCATGCCCCTTCCTTTTCCTCCACCACGGTCAACACCTCTTCACTCATCAGCGTTTCTGCAAGCGATGTCGTTTTAGGCATTTCATATTTGAAGTAAAACTTCATGGTGTGAATTTTACTTTCGTAAAATGATTCCGGGTAGTCAGTCTTGCCTGCCAGCAGCGCATTTTTAGCTTCCACAGCCATTTTTAACCACTGCCAGCCTACCACGATGGTTCCGAGAAATTCCATAAAAATAGTGGCGTCGGAAAGGTAGCGTTCAAACTCACCGTTTTTGGCGAAGCCTCCGAGGAAGTCCATGACATCGGCCGTAAGTTTCAGGTTGGCGCCCAGCGTTTTGGCGTACTTTTTAAAATCGTCGTGGGTAAGTGCAGCCTGAATGGTCTCGTTGATTTCCTGAGCGAGCAATCGGGAGGCAGTGCCGTTTTCCATCATCATTTTACGTCCCAGCAGATCAATGGACTGAATGCCGGTGGTGCCTTCGTAAATCGGGAAAATGCGGATGTCCCGGTAGTATTGCTGCAAAATGTACTCAGAACAATAACCATAGCCGCCCAGTACCTGAACGCCGTTGCTCACTGATTGGGTGCCCATTTCGGTGGGGTAGGTTTTTACGATCGGAGTGAGGAGTTCGAGCAGCAGGTAGTACTTTTTCCGGTCTTTTTCATCCACGGAGGCAACGGAAAGATCGTAGTAACGGGCAGCCTGGAAAACAAGGCTTAGCGACCCTTCGCCAACAGCTTTTTGAAAAAGTAACATTCGCCGCACGTCGGGGTGATTGATGATGAGCGTCGGTTCCTGCGTCACGTCTTTTTTACCGGAATCCTGCACCCTCCGGCCCTGCGGCCGCTCCTGCGCATACGCATGGGAAGCATGGTAGGCGGCCAGTGCGATGGCAGCTCCGCCTCTTCCAACAGCTATGCGTGCGCCGTTCATCATCTGGAACATGTATTTCAAACCTTTGTGGGCTTCGCCAACGAGCCAGCCGTGGCAGTCGTCTTTTTCACCAAAAATCAAATGCGAGGTGCAGTAGCCGCGTTGCCCCATTTTTTGAAAGTCGCCGGCTGTTGTCACATCATTGGGTGAAAGAGAGTTGTCAGCGTTTAAGCGTTTTTTTGGAACGACAAACAGGGAAATGCCTTTCGTGCCGGCGGGTGCTCCTTCAATTCGTGCAAGCACGAGGTGGATCAGGTTGTCCACGTATTCATGATCGCCGCCGGAGATAAAAATCTTTTGGCCTTTCATCCTGAAACTGCCATCCCCAGCCGGGACTGCCGATGTAGTGATGTCGGAGAGCGAACTGCCGGCCTGGGGTTCGGTAAGGCACATCGTACCTGCCCATTCGCCGTCCAGCATTTTAGGGGCATATTTATTCTTCAATTCTTCGTTGCCAAAGTAGAGGATCAACTCCGCAGCGCCATACGTGAGGCCAAGGTAGCCGGGCACGTGGTTGTTGGCGGCTTCCATGATGGCGTAGGCAGCTGTATGAATAAGCAGGGGGATTTGCAGCCCGCCTTCCTCATGTGTCAGCGGCAGGCGCATTAAGCCCAATTCGCCGCCTTGTTTCATCGCAGTGCCGATTTGGGGGTGCACGATGATTTTACCATCCTCGAAATAGGCCGGTTTTTCATCCATTTCTTTGAAACATGGATACAACTCCCGGTCGGAAAAATCTTTCACCGAATCGAGGAACATGGTGAGCGACTCCAGGTCGTGCTCCTGAAAGCGGGGCAGTTGAAGCAATTGGTTGAGACCGTGAATGTCGTTGAGAAGAAAATTGAGTGTGCGGATGTCGATGTATTGAGCCATTTTATTTGTTGTTTAAACCTGATTTGAGTCAGGTTGCAAAATAAGTACTAAGTGCGAAAGGCGTTAATTTTTGTTTTTACATAAATGCCTGCACGCTACCAGGTTACGTAAAACGTTTGCGAAGGCGTCAGTTTTACCGACAGGTCGTTCAGGAACAATTCGGCATACAAGTGCAGCGTATGGGTGGTTTGGCCGCCTGATTCGGGCAGGTTAAACGATCGATACGGGATGCGGATGATATGTTCTTCCAGTTGGTATTTGTTGGAAGGAATGATGAAGGGCTCAGTGCCTGCTGCAACGTTTCCCTGCCAGTCTTTGTAGGAAACTTCATCCAGTCTGGCCGGTATGAACTGTCCTTTGGACAGAAAGCGCACGACGAGCTGACATTTGCTGCCTTTAGCTTCGGAGATGGTGCCAGGCACTTTGATCTCCATCCAGTAGTCTGAATTGAGTACCACGTTGTGTTTGAATACGGGAAGTTCCAGTTTTACTTCCGGAGCAGTCGTGATGGGCGATTCATTGATGGCAAAATAACCGATTATCAGGACGGCTATTACACCGAACAGGATTAACCAGTTGCGGCTTTTACCTGACGGAGAGGGCGGAGAGGACTGATTGAAGTTGCGTTGTTTTTGCTTTCCGGGCCTTGATTCGAGGTAGGAGGGCGTGATGTTGTGTAAAATCCGAAGGATAGATTCGTTGATTTTTGCCCGTTGAATGGATGCCTCTGTGTCGTTGATGGTTCCGCTATGTATGGCATCATTCAGGTCGTGCATGCGGCTTTTTAGCAGGATGATGCGATCGGTAAGTTCATTGTCCTGTGTTTTCACGTAGTTCAGCAGTTCATCAATGGATTTTTCAGTTTCTCCTTCTGCAACCAAATCTTTAATGCGATCGATAATGGTCATAGCATTTGGTTTTTGCTTTAAGTAAGAATGTAATTTACTTGTTTTTCGAAAGAGTTGAAAGTCAGGAGGTAATGAATTTTGTCAGCTAAGTATCTGTCCTGACATGAATGATGACGGAGTGAAGGGGGGGCTTGCAGAAATATTCGGAGAGAATACCTTGAAAAGCAAATAACAAGGCACAGCCGAAAAATAACAAGAATTGCACGATTGCATTACTACTTTTTGGCATGAAAGATGAATGATTATTGATTACCACATCCTCCCATGTTAAAGCCCTTAAGCCTTCCAAATGATGAGTCCTCATCCAAATGGTTTATTGATAAATCAGTTTTGGTTTCAATTCAAAGCATTTGAAATTGATTCGATTTGTACCATTAAAACCGTGTGATTCTGTTTTGAAGATGAATTTGACATTTTCTGTAAAACTTAATTTAGCAGGTGACCATGAATAAGCGAGCAATTGGGTTTTCAACAAAACTCGTCCCGGTTGAAAAGGGAAGGTATTCTACTGCATCTTTAAAGGTTCTCAAGGGGAGGCATTGGCTGCGTGGTGCAGGGATTATCCTGAATGCGACAGACGGAGATTTGTCTGCAATCCTCGACAATATTCCTCACATGGTGTTTTCGGTGGATAAGCAACTCAATATCCTTAAAGCTAACAAAGTTTTTATCCAAACTGTCTTTCGGATCACTGGAATTGAAGTGAAGCCGGGCGATGATTTCTTCAGTCGGGAAGCTGACCTGGCCTTCGTTAGAGAATGGAAAACTTACCTTTTCAGAGCGCTGGGAGGACACCAGTTCAAAGTAGAGACGAGTATGGTCTCAGGTGGTAAGGTTTACCGAAGCGAGGCAAATTTTACGCCCATCCGAAAAGATGGAAATGTTGCCGGTGTTGCCTGTTTTTCAAGAAATATTTCAGAAAACTCTCTGAATGTAGAGCAAATAACGTACACCGAACCGGATTGGGAACCGGGAGGCACGAGCGAGCTGCAGGGTGTAGTGCTGCTGGATGCCGAGGGAAAAATAAAATATGCTTCAGACTCTGTTAGCTGGATATTTGGCTACAAAAAAGAAGACGTTGCAGGCCGTGACCCGATTGTTTTTATTCATCCAAATGAGAGAGAAGCTCTCTGCAAATTAATCGGAAATCTGATCTCAAGAGCGGGAGAGTCGATGCATTGGACCGGCCGGATCAAAACCAACAGCGGAGACTGGTGCCTGGTGCGTACACAAATGACAAACTTGCTGGAAGTCTCCGGCATTCATTCAATCACCATCAATTTCGAAGATATCACCGAGAAGAAAAATTCGGAAGAAAAAATCATTAATATGAATATGCAAATCCGGGAAGTAGCCGGCCGTCAGTCGTCTATCCTGGATTCACTGGATGCCCACATTGTTTTGCTCAATGAACAGGGAAGTATTATGGAGGTGAATGAATCCTGGAGGAAATTTGCCGATGAAAACGGGTTGCGGCATCACAATTACGGGATCGGCCTCAATTACATTGAAATCTCTGAGCGCGCAACCGGTAAAGAGAAAACCTTCGGCTGGATGACGGCACAGGGAATCCGCAACGTGCTGGAAGGAAAGGAGAAAGTTTTCATCATGGAGTACCCCTGCGATTCACCCGACGTTAGGAGGTGGTTTAAAGTGGTGGTAAATCCACTCATCCGGCATAATAAAAAAGGTGTCGTCGTACATCATCTCAATATTACTGACCGGAAATTGGCGGAGTTGCAGATCGACGCCGACCGCAGAAACCGCGATGCACTGATCAACAACACCAGTGACATGATGTGGAGTATCGATAAAGAGCTCAAACTCATCAGTGCCAACCAGGCTTACGTTGGCCTGGTAAAAAGCATGGTCGGCAGAGAAGCCCGTCCCGGAGATTCGGTTATGTTACCTGAGTTTGGTGAAGAGATGGTGAAAATCTGGAAGGAGAGGTATGAGAAGGTGCTAAATGGCGAAAGTTTTACGTTGACGGACTTTACGGATATCCCCGTGATTCGCTATACGGAGATTACTTTCAATCCGATTTTTGAAGCCGGTGAAGTATTGGGAGCGGTATGCTACGCCCGAGACGTCACCGAAAAAAAGGAAGCTGAGGACCGGATTTTACGCAGTGAAAGAATGATGGCGGAAGCAGAGGGTATTGCCCATTTTGGAAGCTGGGAGCTTGACCTGACAAGCCTTGATGATGTACAGCAGAATGAATTGTTTTGGTCGGATGAGGTCTTCAGGATCTTTGGATATGAACCCGGTGAGATTGAGGTGTCGAATGCTAAATTTTTTGAGGCTGTACACCCGGATGACCGGGAAATGGTAAAACGTATTTTTCAGGAAGCTCTTGAAAAAAGGCAGACGTATTCGCTAGATCATCGGATTCAAAAAAAGGATGGCAGTGTCAGTTGGGTACACGAAGAGGGGAAAATAATTTATGATAAAAAAAACAGCGTTCCGATTAAAATTCTTGGGACAGTGCTGGACATTACCGAAAGAAAAGAAGCGGAGGAAAAAATCCGTCAGGCAGAACTGAACTATCGTGAAATATTCGACAAAGCCAGCGACGTCATTTTCGTGCATGATCTGCATACCGGTAAAATTATCGACGTTAACCAAAAGGTGACCGAGGTGACCGGTTTTACCAAGGAGGAAATTCTCAACGGCAATCCCGAGCAATTGATGGCAGGAACTCCCGGTCATACCTTGAAAGATGCCTTCAGCCATTTGCAAAAAACAGCCATCACCGGCCACGAAATTTTTGAGTGGCACGTCAGAAAAAGAGATGGTGAACTGCTGTGGACGGAGGTCAATCTCGTCCGGGCAAAAATTGCCGGCTGCGACCGCATTCTGGCTTTTTTCCGGGCTATCGACGACCGCAAGCAGGCTGAGGAGGCTTTGATAAAAAGTGAAGAGCGGTACCGTCAGATTGTCGAAACCGCCCAGGAAGGCATCTGGATGATTGATGAAAACGGGATTACTACTTACGTCAACCAAAAAATTTGTGAAATCCTTGAATACAGGCAGTCAGAAATGCTGGGTCGGCATTGTCTCGATTTCGTGGATGAGGCAAGCATCCAGGATGCAGTTGAATCCATGGAAAAACGAAAATCCGGCACCAAGGAAAACACAGACCGAAGGTACCGCACCAAAAGTGGAAGGTTGGTTTGGGCTAACCTGTCTTTAAGCCCGCTTTACGATAAAGACGGTAATTACAACGGTTGCCTGGGCATGGTTACCGACATCACCAGCAGAAAGTTGATGGAAGAATCGCTCAGCCTTAGCAACGAACGTTATCAACTGGCAACCCGTGCAACGAACGATGCAATCTGGGATTGGAATATCGAGACAGATGAGCTGTATCTCAGTGATGTGTACGAGTATATTTTTGGTTATAAAAAAGAGGATGGTGTCACTTTAACCATTAACGACTGGGAAAAGTGCATCTACCCTGATGACAGGCAAAGGGTGTTGGATAGTGTCGACAAAGCTTTACAAAATCCGGACTCCAGAGCTTGGGAATGCGAATACCGTTACCTCCGGGCGGATGGATCCATCGCTTATGTTTATGACCGGGGCTATACGATTCGGGGTGAAAACGGCAAACCCATTCGAATGACCGGAGCGATGCAGGACATCACCCAGCGCAAGCAGACAGAGGAAGACCTGCGAAAAAAGACCTATGACATCAACGAGAGAGTAAAGGAATTGAACTGTCTCTACAGGGTTTCAATGATTTTAAACAATACGTGTATTTCAATCGAGGAGATGCTGGGAAAGTGTGTGGAAATACTTCCGTCTGCCTACCAGTTTCCTGAAATTACCTGTGCGAGAATCACTTTTCACAATCAGGTTTTTGAAACCGGCAGCTTTGTGGAGACGAGATGGAAACAGCTATCCATGATCTACAGCCAGGATCAAAAAGTGGGCTCCATCGAAGTGTTTTACAAAGAACAAAAACCGGAAGAGTATGAGGGCCCTTTCCTGAAAGAGGAAATGGCGCTGATTCATTCCATTGCCAGAAATATTACCTTGTCCATCGAGCAAAAACGGGCCGAGGAATCCCTGCAAAAGTCTGAGGCAAACCTCAGGACCATTTTTGATCATACTGATCATTCATTCGTACTGCTTGACGCATCGTTCAATTTACTTTCGTTTAATTCAGTTGCCAATGAGTTGGCGGCCATGGCATTCGATTGCAATCTGAAGGAAGGCAAACCGCTTTTTTCACTGCTTGACGCCGGTCATGAAGAAATGGCATCTGAAGTGTTTGCCTATGTGTTGGAGGGTAATATTTTGGAACTGGAAATTGACCACCCTATGCGTGATGGTGCCGTAAAATGGTTTGAATGCAGGTTGGCGCCGGTAAAAAATGATAAAGGAGGATGCTTTGGTATTTGCCTCACCGCCAAAGACATCACCGATCAGAAAACAAATGAACTGGAACGGGAGAAAATGACCAGCGAGATTATTCAGCGAAACAAGGATCTCGAACAATTTGCCTACATCGTTTCGCACAACCTCAGGGCGCCGGTGGCGAACATCATAGGCTACACAGATTTGATTGACCAATGTGAATTGAATGAGGAAGAGTCAAAAGAAATCTTCAAAGGCCTGAGAGTGATGGCCGGCCGACTCGACGACGTAATCATTGACCTGAACAGTATACTGCAGGAAAAAAGGAAAACCAGTGAGAAACGGGAACTGGTCAGTTTTACCCAGGTCGTGGAGTCCATTCAGGCAAGCATCGATCAGCAAATTGAAAAAGAGGGCGGCAGTATCCGATACGACTTCACCGAGGTTGATGAGGTGTTGATCTTTAAAAGTTATCTGTACAGTATTTTTTACAACCTGATTTCCAATAGTTTAAAATATCGCCAGCCGCATTTGCCGCCGGTCATAGAAATCAAAAGCCATAAGTTGGATAACCTGATCAGGTTGACCTTTCAGGATAACGGCATGGGTATTGATTTGAAGAAGGCCGGCAATCAGTTTTTCGGATTGTACAAACGGTTTCATCCGCAGGCCGCTGAAGGGAAAGGGATGGGATTGTTTATGGTGAAAATGCAGGTGGAGGCTTTAGGCGGCAAAATTGATGTTGAAAGCGAGGTAAATGAAGGAACCAGATTTACAATTGAATTTAAACTGTAAACAAAATAACATGACTAATCCAGGATTCATTTTTGTAGACGACGATCGGCTGGTGTTGATTTTTGGTAAAATGTTACTGAAAAAAACAATTGGCGAGGTGGAGGTAGAGACCTTTGAAGTCCCGGAGGAAGGGCTGAAATATCTGACGTCCGGACTTTCTTCCTTTGCGCAGAGGCGTCCGGTTTTGCTCTTTTTGGATATCAATATGCCGGGAATGGATGGTTGGGAATTTCTGGATCATTTCAGTCGGCTCAGCCATGAAATTAAAGGGCGTGTCCATATTTACATCCTCTCTTCCTCTGTTGATGACAGGGATAAAAATCGTGGGGCTGCAAACCCGGACGTCAAGGGCTACCTGATAAAACCTTTAACAAAAGAAGCTCTGCAGCAATGCATTAAAGTATGCACCATGCAAGCCACTTTTTAAAAAGGCAGACTATCAAAATCACCAGCCCATTCGTTCTTTCAGTCCTGTAATGTGGGCCAGATGATGATTGCCATGCCAGGCGTAGGTTCCGATGGTATTTTCGACCGTGAATGACTTCCCGTGTTCAGGGTGGATGAACGTACGCTGCAAGGTTTGCCCGTCCAGTTTTTTTAGTAAAAACACCCACCTTGCGTGTATGCCCCGAAGAATGTTCAGCGAATCGCTTACGGGAAGCGCTTGCACATCAGCCAATTGGACCCATGCATCCTGATCGTAAGGTTTGATGACCGGCTGCTCTTCGGTCAGCGCCAGCCGGATTCGGCAATGTGCATGCTGATGACTATCGGCGAGGTGATGAACGAGCTGGCGCACCGTCCAGCCTCCGGGCCGGTAAGGTGTGTCGATTTGATCGTCTGTCCAGCCTGCGAGGGCTGTTTCGAGTCGGCCGGGAAGGCATGAAATGTCTTCGATCCACTTTTCCCGGATGCCGGGTGTGATGACTTCAGGTTCCGTGAACTGCCCGATTGGATATTTCAATTGTTCAATCTCCATGGTTAAATATTTTTGGCAAACATACCGGAAAGGCTATGCCTGGTTCGGGAAATACATCTCCATTCTGATATCTGCTCTTTCAAAATCCTGCCGGTCGAGCGGTACTTCCACAAAGCCTAACCTCCGGTAAAGTTCAATTGCTTTGGCAGATCCGGCCCGGTTGGAGAAAAGGTAAAACAATTTTGCGCCCATTTCTTCGGCTCGTTTGATGGCTGCTTCGCAGAGTAACTTCCCGATGCCGAGCCCACGAAAATCCTTGTCCACCGCCATTTTGATGAGCTCGTAAGTGTCTTCGTCGTCTTTGAGCAAGCCGGCAGTGCCAACGATTTTGCCATCCAGTTCTGCCAGCAGAATTTGCCCGCCTCCGGCAAGAATCGAGGACTCCGGGTGGCTGCAATGCAGGTGGTCAATTTCTTCCATGGTGTAGGCATCGAGTATCCAGGCTTCGTTGATTTCCTTCCAGCGCTGCTTGTGTTCGGGCTCGTAATCGATGATTTGAAAATTTTTGCGGAGGGATTCCATGATTCAGGTGATTGTTTTTGGTGAAATAAATCTGTCGCTCGATTGGGTTGCGAAGTTAAAACACGGCCGGGATTGCTGTATAAAAAAAAAGGGCACCAAATGGCGCCCCCGGTTTCCAGTTTTCATAAAATATTATTCGATGCCTTCGGCAACGAGATAGCGTTCTGCGTCCAGTGCTGCCATGCAGCCGGTTCCGGCTGCGGTAACGGCCTGGCGGTAAACATTGTCCTGCGCATCGCCGCTGGCAAAAACACCGGGAATGTTGGTGTGGGCAGTGCCCGGAACAGTTTTGATGTAGCCGGTTTCATCCATGGTGATGAAGCCTTTGAAGATGTCAGTGTTAGGTTTGTGACCAATGGCGACGAAAAAGCCTTCCACCGGCAGTACGGTTTTTTCACCGGTCTTGCTGTTGACGACTCTCACACCATTCACTTTTGTGTCGCCCAGAATCTCTTCGGCCTGGGTGTTCCAGTGAACGATGATATTTTCCATTTTGAAAACCCGCTCCTGCATGATCTTGGAAGCACGCAATTCGTCACGCCGAACCAGCAGGTGAACTTTCGGGCAAAGCTTGGCGAGGTAAGTTGCTTCCTCGGCAGCAGTATCTCCACCACCTACCACTGCTACTTCTTTACCCCGGTAAAAGAAGCCGTCGCAAACGGCGCAGGCGCTGACACCATTGTTCATGAGCCGTTTTTCAGATTCAAGTCCAAGATACTTGGCGCTGGCTCCTGTTGAAATGATGATCGTGTAAGCGTGAAGCTCATCGCCGCCGTCCGTCCAGATGGTGTGGTAGTTTTTGCCGGTTTTGAAATCCACTTTTGCAATCATTTCATAGCGGACATCGGTACCGAAACGCTCAGCCTGTTGTCTGAATTCTTCCATCATTTCCGGACCGCCGATACCACCGGGGTAGCCGGGGTAGTTCTCAACGTCGGTGGTGGTGATCAACTGGCCGCCTGGTTCGGGGCCGGTGAAAAGAACGGGGTTCATATTGGCTCTGGCTGCGTAGATTGCGGCAGTGTAGCCTGCAGGGCCTGAGCCTATGATGATGCATTTGTGAATCTTGTTGGACATTTTATCTTGAAAATTTTTAATTATAAATCATTGAAGTTGAAATAATCGGCCTCCCGGTTTTTCGGGCTTTTCTCAAACGGGGCGCAAAAATAATGAACGAATCAGTAAACACTATCAGAAATAAAAAAGATTACAGACGAATGTGACTTGCATCACCTCCCACTCATTTTGATTTAAACGGCCGCCAATCCGCTGCTTTTTCTACCTTTGCCAAAAATGAAACTTAAACGACCTACCAATTTTTTCTTATGGCAACCGTCAAACAACACAGCCTTCTGACTGATTACGACATTGACCTGATTCGCATGGGCAAACACTTCCGGCTTTATAAAAAAATGGGAAGTCATCCGATGCAGCTCGACGGTGAATGGGGTACGCTTTTTTCCGTTTGGGCGCCCAGTGCCCTCGAGGTTTCCGTGATGGGAAACTTTAACTTCTGGAATGAAAAATCGCACCCGCTGACAGTAAGGCAAGACGGCTCAGGTATCTGGGAAGGATGGATTCCGGGGGTTGGTAAGGGTACCCTGTACAAATACAGCATTCAGTCAAGGGACGGCCGCCGCCTGGCAAAAGGTGACCCTTTCGCACGCTTCTGGGAAGTGCCACCTAACACTGCTTCCATCGTTTGGGACCCCTACTACGAATGGAAAGATGACAAATGGTTGAAAGAGCGGGCCAAAAAAGCCGGTAAACCCCAGCCATATTCCGTGTATGAAGTTCACCTTGGCACATGGAAAAAGAAACCGGACGGGATTCACTCTTTTAGCTACAAAGAGTTAATTGATGAATTGGTGCCCTACGTGAAAGAAATGGGCTACACCCACGTCGAGTTTATGCCGGTGATGGAGCATCCGTACTTTCCATCGTGGGGTTACCAGGTGACCGGTTATTTTGCGCCAACCAGCCGTTTCGGTTTCCCGGAAGATTTTATGGCCCTGGTAGATGCCTTTCATCAGGAAGGGATCGGGGTTCTTCTCGACTGGGTGCCTTCGCATTTTCCTTACGATGCGCATGGTCTGGCGGATTTTGACGGCACGCACCTTTACGATCATGCCGACACCCGCAAGGGTTTTCACCCTGACTGGAAAAGCGCTGTGTTCAACTATGGCCGGTGGGAAGTGCGCAGCTTCCTGATTTCCAATGCGCTGTACTGGCTGGATGAGTTTCACTGCGATGGTCTCCGGGTGGATGCGGTGGCTTCCATGCTTTACCTCGATTATTCCCGGAAAGACGGCGAGTGGTTGCCCAATGAGTACGGTGGCAAGGAAAACCTGGAAGCCATTTCATTTTTAAAGGAATTCAATGAAATGGTGCATCGTGAATATCCTGACGTGGTCACGATCGCTGAGGAAAGCACGGCTTGGGACGGTGTTTCCAAACCCGTGTCAGAAGGCGGTCTTGGCTTTGACCAAAAATGGATGATGGGATGGATGCACGACACCCTGCGCTACATGCAGCAGGATCCATTATTCCGCAAAAATCACCACCATGAGCTGACCTTCAGCCTGATTTATGCTTTTACTGAAAAATTCATGCTGCCGCTATCGCACGATGAGGTAGTGCACGGTAAAGGCCCGCTCATCGACCGGATGCCGGGCGATGAATGGACCCGTTTCGCCGGGCTTCGGGCCATGTACGGCTACATGTGGACGCACCCCGGTACGAACCTGCTGTTTATGGGGGGAGAGTTCGGTCAAACCACCGAGTGGAACATCGAACGGGGCCTGGAGTGGTGGCTGTTGAAACATGATTTCCACCAGGGCGTGCAGGCATGGATGAAGGATTTGAACCGCTACTACCAATCATCCAAAGCGCTGTACGAAAAGCAATTCGAAGACGAAGGCTTTGCCTGGATCGAGCATGCTGATTATCAAAACAGCATCATTACCTACGTCCGGAAAGGAGAAAAGCCGGAGGATCAAATAGTGGTCGCCTGCAATTTTACTCCGGTGGCAAGGGAAAATTACCGGTTTGGCGTTCCGCTTTCCGGCGAGTGGAAGGAAGTATTGAACAGTGATGATAAGAAATACGGTGGCAAGGGAGTCGTCAATGCCAAGCCTGTCAAATCCGAAAAGGAAGAGAAGCATGGTTTCAAACAATCGATCGCTTTGACGATACCGCCGCTTTCCACCATCATCCTGGAACCTGTTGCTAAGAAGGCAAAAAAAGCGGCTGCGCCCAAAAAGGCAAAAGCAAAAAAGTAATTCCACAGAAACCCACCTGAGAACATGGATATTTTAGATGATGATTTCAAACGGGAATCGTCCCCGGAAGAGGAGGCGGCTCTCCGCAAACTCAACATTGAGTCCTACGATGTGTTAAAAGACATCCGGAACGGCAGGACAGCTCTTATTGTTTTGGCTGGTTTTGCGATTCTTGGCATTGCCATTGGCGCTTACCGGATCATGAAAGACTCTAGCGGATTGGAGCATACTGACATGACAGCCGTTGTGATTGAAGGAATTGTCATGTTGCTGCTTTACTGTTCGGTAGCCTGGTTGGTAAAAAATAATCCGAAAGCGGCACTTTCAGCAGGCTTGGGTTTATTTATTATTTACCATCTTTTTTACGCAGTTATTTTGCCGGGGTCATTGTTCAGAGGAATTTTACTAAAACTCGTCATCCTCTATTTTCTGATAAAAGCAGTCATTGCCGGGTTTAAATTTGATCAACTTCAGGAGCAGTTCCGGCAATATGGCCGGGATTTGACTGTTTGAATTTTTTTTCACCAATTTTTTAAAAAGTGCATAAATCTGGTTTCGTAAACATAGTAGGCCGTCCAAACGTAGGCAAAAGCACGCTGATGAACGCCCTCGTCGGCGAAAAAATGTCCATCATCACTTCCAAGCCTCAGACCACCCGTCATCGAATACTGGGAATTCTGAGCGGCGAAGATTTTCAAATTGTTTTTTCTGACACGCCCGGCATTATCCGGAACCCGGCATATAAAATGCAGGAGGCCATGAACCGCTTCGCTCAGTCGGCATTTGAGGATGCGGACCTGATGCTTTTTGTAACGGATGTAGAAGAGAAGTACGATGCGGATGATCCGGTGATCAACCAGTTGAAAAACTTCGAGGGCCCTAAGTTTCTGGTCATAAACAAAACCGACCTTGCCCAGCCTGAAAAAGTGCTGGAGCTGATACAGTGGTGGAACGAACAGGTGCCATTCACTGAAACCTTGCCCATTGCGGCACTCCACAAACTAAATACCGACAAACTGCTGGAGCAGATTCAGGCGCACCTTCCTGAAGGGCCTGAGTATTATCCGAAAGACCAACTCACCGATCGCCCTGAGCGGTTTTTTGTAAGTGAAATTATCCGGGAGAAAATTCTCGAACTGTACCATCAGGAAATACCGTACTCGACCGAAGTGGCGATTGAGTCGTTTAAGGAAAGGCAAACGAGCAAAGGCGTGCCGCTCATCGAAATTCAGGCACTGATTTTTGTCTCCCGTGAAACCCAGAAAATGATTTTACTGGGCAAAAAAGGCAGCGCCATCAAAAAGCTGGGCACCGAGGCACGCAAGTCCCTCGAAGCCTGGCTGGAAAATAAAGTTTTTCTTGACCTCCACGTCAAGGTCCGTGACAAATGGCGGGACGATGACCGGATGTTAAAGCATTTTGGATACGAGTGATCACAGTTGTTGGCGAAGGATTGATAGATTTGCGCCCAACAGGTGGTTGTCATCAAATTTAACAGACAGCCATTTCAGAAAATTGAAAAATAAAAAATGGGAAATATAGTAGCAATAGTCGGCAGGCCGAATGTAGGTAAGTCAACCATTTTTAACCGTCTCATCGGCGAGCGGCAAGCCATCGTTGACGATGTCAGCGGCGTGACTCGTGACAGACAGTACGGTTCCTGCGAGTGGAACGGAAAGCACTTCACGGTGATCGACACCGGAGGATTTGTCAGCAGTTCGGATGATATTTTTGAATCAGCCATCCGCTCTCAGGTGAAAATTGCGATTACGGAAGCTACCGTTATCATCTTCCTGGTCGATGTAACCACCGGTATCACCGACCTGGACGAGGACGTGGCAAAAATGCTGCGCCGCTCTGACCGTCCGGTCCTCCTCGTCGTAAACAAGGTGGACAACAGCGAGCGGTACCTGGAAGCCAATGAGTTTTACAGCCTTGGTTTCGATGAAACATTTTTCATTTCATCGCTGACCGGCAGCGGTACCGGCGACATGCTGGATGCTGTTACAGAATACATTACCGAAGAACCGGAAGTTGTAAGCGATCTGCCGAAATTCGCCATCGTTGGTCAACCTAACGTGGGTAAGTCTTCCCTGGTCAACGCACTGCTTGGCGAAGAGCGGAACATCGTTACCGACATCGCCGGGACGACACGGGACACCGTTCACTCGAAATACTCCAAGTTTGACAAAGAGTTTTTGCTGATCGACACGGCAGGTATCCGGAAAAAGGCAAAAGTGCACGAAGACCTGGAGTTTTACTCGGTGATGCGAGCCATCAGGGCGATCGAAGAAGCTGACATTTGTATTCTGATGATCGATGCGCAGACGGGTATCGAACAACAGGATTTAAGTATTCTTCGCCTGATGCAAAAAAGGCACAAAGGCATTGTCATCCTCGTCAACAAATGGGATTTGGTGGAGAAAGAGACGAACACCGCCCGTGATTTTGAAAATGCCATCAAAGCCAAGATTGCACCTTTCAATGATATTCCCATCGTTTTCACCTCCGTGCTTGAAAAGCAACGGATTTTCAAAGCTGTGGAAGTAGGATTGGAGGTTTATGAAAACCGTTCACGCAAGATTAAAACATCTCTGCTGAACGATACGATGCAACCGGAGATAGACCGCTATCCTCCGCCTTCTCACCGTGGCCGTTTTGTCAGCATCAAATACATGACGCAACTGCCGACGCCTTATCCGGCTTTCGTTTTTTACTGTAACCATCCCAAGCACGTGAAAGACAGCTATAAAAACTACCTTGAAAACAGGCTTCGGGATCATTTTAATTTTAGCGGCGTACCTATCACGATCTTTTTCCGGGAAAAATAGCAGCGACGATTGGATTGTTTTTTGTTAAACGGACCTCAATCATTCATTTTGAATTTAGAGAAATGCCATTTTTAAAAACAGATATTCACGGGCTGCTTCTTTTTGAACCAAACGTTTACGGAGACGACAGAGGCTACTTTTTTGAAAGTTACAACGCCAAGACCTTCAGGGAACAGGCGGGAATTGATGTAAATTTCGTGCAGGACAATCAGGCGTTCTCGTCTTTTGGCGTTTTGCGGGGGCTTCATTACCAGACAGGAGATTTTGCGCAGGCAAAACTCGTGCGGGTGCTGCAGGGCGAAGTGCTTGACGTGGTGGTCGATATCCGAAAGGATTCGCCGACTTACGGAAAAACGTACAGCTGCATCCTCAGTGGTGAAAATAAAATGCAATTGTTCATTCCCCGTGGTTTTGCGCACGGTTACGTTGTGCTGAGTGAGACGGCGGAGTTCTTTTACAAGTGCGATAATTTTTATTCAAAACAGCACGAAGCCGGTATTCGTCCGGATTGCCCTCAATTGAAACTGGATTGGAAAATTGATCTCTCAAAAGCGACGATTGCAGAACGGGATCGAAACTGGCCTTCTTTCGGACAGCATTTATGAGTACCTTGGAGCTTTTAAGCAACCAATAAAATCCTTTGAAACTGAAACCTTTTAAAACATCATGAATCAAGAAAAACCAATCATCCTTGTCACCGGCAGCAAAGGTCAGGTAGGGCAGGAGTTGCAAACACTTGCCGCAGAATTCCACCAGTTCAGTTTCGTTTTTGTAGACATTGAAGAACTGGACATCACGAATGAAAAAGCCGTTCAGGAGTTTTTTGAAAAGAATTCCTTTCAATATTGTATCAATTGCGCAGCATATACAGCAGTCGATAAAGCTGAAGAGGAAAGCAGCCTCGCCTGGAGAGTCAACACGGTCGGTCCTGCCAACCTTTCAAAGGCCTGTGCAAAAATCAATGCTAATTTTATCCAGCTTTCAACGGATTACGTTTACCATAACAGCCAGAATACGCCCCTCATGGAAACGGACATCACCAATCCAAACGGCGTTTACGCCAGAACCAAACTGGAAGGCGACGAGGCTGTACTGAAAAACCACACCAATGGCGCCATGGTCATCCGGACTTCCTGGGTGTATTCTTCCTTCGGAAATAATTTCGTGAAAACCATGCTTCGGCTCGGTACTGAAAGGCCGGAACTGGGTGTCATCTATGATCAGATCGGAACGCCGACCTATGCACGTGATCTTGCAAAAGTGATACTGACCATACTTCAGAAAGCAGAGAACAAGGAGGTCGAAAAGTTTTTACTCAAGGGCATTTACCACTACAGCAATGAGGGGGTGACGAGTTGGTACGATTTTGCTGTCGCAATTTTCAACCTGAGGAATATCAGCGTTAAAGTACGTCCCATCGAGACAAAAGATTATCCCACAGCTGCGAAACGACCGCCGTACAGCGTTTTAAACAAACAAAAAATCAAGGCTACTTTTGATGTAGAGATACCACACTGGCGGGCAAGCCTTAAAGATTGTCTGAGTTTGTTGCCTTAAACCGGGAAAAGTGGGGCAGGCTCAGTCTCTGATGCCTGCTTCGCTGCCGTAAAACGGTGAATCCTTCAGCATTACCACCCCGTTTTTTCCTTCCGAACCAATCATCCTTTTACTTCTGACAAAGGAAGTCAGGCGATACTCCGCAAAAGTGGGGTCTTCCCGGCGCATACTTTCAATTTCCACCCGCTCGGAGGCGTGAATAATCTTGCCGTCGCCGAGATAAATGGCGACGTGGGTGATTTTCTCTTTTTGCTCAGGAGTAGCTTTGCGGCCAAAGAAAAGCAGGTCGCCGGGCAGCATGTTTTTCAGGGTCGTATCCGTTTCGACGGCCTCGCCAGTGTGCACTTGCTGACTGGCATCACGTGGAAGTTGAATGCCATTCAGGTAAAATGCCATTTTGGTGAAACCACTGCAATCCATTCCCTTGCCGGAGGTGCCGCCCCAGAGGTAAGGCCGTCCCATCATTTCTTTTGCGGTAGCGAGGATGTGTTCAGCGTCGGGCTGACGGGTGTTGAGCCATTCTTCGAGGGGCATCAGGTGGGCAGATTTCACAAATCCGGTGCGGCTGTCGGGGAGTTGTATTTGGGTGAAACCGCTTGCAGGTTTAAGGATTTTTAAAATGTTGCCGGCCAGCAGGTCCGTGACTTTGGGCGAAGTCTCATCAGCCTGCTCGTAGGCAAAAACATAATCCTGCGTGACGACGGCCCGGTCCGATTGCATCCAGTTTTGGTATTTCACAGAGTCCATCAATTCAAATCCGCCTGCATCCAGCCAGCCGAAGTAATCATCGGGCGTTTGCACCAGGTAAAAACTGCCTTCCTTTTTATACACCCGCAGCGGAGTGCCCAACAGCGCCTGCGTAGCCAGTTCAGCGGAGTGTTTCGGATTCGAGCGGATATTGCAAACGGAGACATTCGCCACGCCGAAATACCGTCCCCGGAGCGCCGTCGAGGGAAGTACCTCGATGCTGTCAGCGAAGGCGATGCCGCTTGCCGTCAGCTTTTCGAGCAGTTCCGCTTTGGCGGCCGGCAGATTGGTTTCACCCTTTAAAACCAGCGGCCTTTCGGTGAAAGTTGTGTCGATCTGAAACAAAGCGACCCGCTTGTCCGGAGCATATTTCAGACGGGTATTTTCGATAATTTGACGGGCCGGGATGAAGTCGGCGTTATCCTGGCAGGCACTCAGGATGAAAACGATCAGCGTAAGAAAGGAAAGTAGCACTTTCATGTTGGAAAATATTTGTGCAAATGTATCAAAGCTGCGATTTTTGAACACAAACTGTAGAGTCATGTTTCAAAAGAAAACTGTTTCAAAAGTGGAAACGATTAGTCTGTTCCTTTAAAAGAGGGAGGAGTTCTTCGTTTAGCAGGTGTGTTTCTTGAAAGTTTGGAGTCAGTTGTGCCTTTTGCGGACGTGTAAGCTGTGATAGATTGCGTGTAAGCTGCGATAAATTGCGTGTAAGCTGTGATAGATTGCGTGTAAGCTGCGATAAATTGCGTGTAAGCTGCGATAGATTGCGTGTAAGCTGCGATAGATTGCGTGTAAGCTGTGATAGATTGCGTGGTTCCTTACGGGAATCGCCCTGTTTTGATGAAAATTTTAATAGATCCGGCCATTTTCTGCAGTTTTAATGATTAGCTGTGGAAGAGAAATAAAAACATGATGATGAATTACAAGATTACGACGATGCTTATTTTTATGGTTTTGATGTTGCTGACGATTTTTCTCGTTTTTTCAAAAACCAATTGGGGGCTTGCCATCATGGGCCTGGTGGTGCCTGTTCTGGTTATGTTGCAGGTGCTGGTCGTGCTGAAGGCCGATGAGAAAAGTACATCGAAATATGTTGACGGCAGTTATGATAATGAGTGAAGTGAGAGGGCAGCGTTATGAAGGTTAATAAAATTCAGCGGCGAGCAAAATTTGCCGGCATGGAACTTTTTAGGTGACTAAACGTTTTTCCATTATCTTCGCCGACAAGATCTGCCCGTCCATCATCCTGCCGTACGATTATTTACCAACTATTATTTATTTATTTTAACAGAAACAATGCATAAGAAAAAACCTAAGACCAAGGAGAAGAAATTGACTTCTGGTCAGCTTCAGCGTGAAATCATGAAGCTTTTTAAAGACAATCCCAAAACCCGTTTTAACCCAAAACAAATCAGTAAAAAACTGGGCGTCGCCAACAACAAGGATTCCATCCTGCACGCTCTGGTTAAGCTTTCCGAATCCAACCAGGTAATGGCGTTGGAAGATTTTAAATTCAAACTTAAGCGGGGGTCTTCGTCCTTCGGACCCAAAAAGCTGATGGAAGGCTATGTGGACATGACCCGCACTGGCGCTGCCTACATTGAATGTGAAGGTGAAGATGATGACGTTTATGTGGCTGCAAAAAATCTTGGCTCAGCGCTGCACGGCGATATGGTTCAGATTGCAGTATGGACGCCGAGAGGCCGCAAACGTCCGGAAGGCGAGGTAGTGAAAGTGGTGGAGCGAGCTTCCGATACTTTTGTCGGAACGCTGATGCTGCGACGCAATCTTGCCATCGTGGCGCCGTCCCGCCTCGATATGCCGGTGGACATTCAGGTGGATCCTGAACAACTGAAGGATGCCAAAGACGGCGACCGGGTGGTTGTGAAAGTCAAACAATGGCACAAAAAACAAGGGCAACGCCCGAGAGGTGTCATCACTACGGTATTGGGCGCCGATGGCAGTGACCTTGAAATGAAGGTCATCCTCATCAACAATGGTTTCGACCTTGAGTTTCCTAAAGAAGTACTGGAAGAATCGGAAGCATTTCCGGAGGAAATACCGGTGTATGAGATTCACCGCCGGCGTGACATGCGTCAGGTTACCACGTTTACCATCGACCCTGAGGATGCTAAGGACTTTGATGATGCGATTTCCTTCCAGTACCTTGACAACGGAAACCTGGAAGTCGGAATTCACATAGCCGATGTTACGCATTACGTGAAACAGGGAACCGAACTGGACAAGGAAGCTTATCTCCGTTCCACTTCTGTTTACCTGGTGGACAGGGTGCTTCCGATGCTACCGGAACGACTGTCGAATGGCTTGTGTTCCCTTCGCCCGAAGGAGGATAAACTGACCTTTTCTGCAGTTTTTGAGTTTGATAAAAAACAAAAGCTCGTGGGCCGCTGGTTTGGTAAATCCATCATCCACTCGGATCGTCGGTTTGCTTATGAAGAAGCGCAGGAGCGACTGGATAGTGGAAAGGGAGATTTTGCAAAAGAACTCCGTGTGCTGAATAAGCTGGCCAAGAAAATGAGAGCAGACCGTTTCAAAAACGGAGCAATCGACTTCGATACCGAAGAAGTTCGTTTCCGGTTGGATGAGGATGGGGTGCCGGTGGAAGCTTATGTAAAAGAGCGCATGGATGCACACATGCTCGTTGAAGATTTCATGCTGCTGGCTAACCGGGAAGTCGCCACGTTTATCCATAAAAAAGCGGAGAACGAAATGGAAATCCCGTTCGTGTATCGTATCCACGATTATCCGAATCCTGACAAAGTGATCGAACTGGCACGTTTTGCCAAAGAGCTTGGTTTTCAAATGCAGATCAATACGCCACAGGAAATCGCACGATCATTCAACAAACTGGTAAAAGAAGCAGAGCACGACGGCGCCCTGAAATTGTTGCAACCCATTGCAATCCGCACCATGGCCAAAGCAGAATATTCCACGGAGAATATTGGGCATTACGGCCTTGGATTTGAATACTACTCTCATTTTACCTCGCCGATCAGGCGTTACTCGGATGTACTTTCGCACCGGATTCTGGAAATGAACCTGGGCGACCGCACGATGCGAATCGACAAGGACCGCCTGCAGGAGCAATGCCGTCACATTTCGCTGCAAGAGCGCAAAGCCATGACCGCCGAGCGGGAAAGTATCAAATACAAGCAGGTGGAATTTATGGAAAAACATGTGGGCGAGACGTTCACCGGGCTGGTTTCCGGCATGATTGACCGGGGCATTTTCGTAGAGATTGAAGGCAACAAATGCGAAGGCATGGTTGGCTTTGAAACGATGCAGGAGTCCTTCGACGTTGGCGACGGCCGGCTGCGTGCGACGGGCAACCGTACCGGTAAAGTGCTGAAAATGGGGGATACGGTTAAGGTAAAAATCCTGTCAACCGACCTTGCAAAACGGCAAATTGAGATGGAATTGGTGGAAGAATAAAGTCGTAAGCTTCATCCCGGACACGCTCCGGGGTGAAGGACTGCAAACTTCCGGGAAACTCCTATCTTTGTCAGGCGACTTAATCGATCATACATGAATAATCCGTTTGACAACATCGAAGAAACCTTTGAGGTTAATTTGCCGGTACGGGAAACGCTGGACCAGTATCTCGATATGATTCTGCCTGAAATCTGGCAATTGGGTGAAGATTTACGGGAACAAAAATATTACGTCATGCCCGGCGGTAAGCCTTGGCTGGAAGTACGAGACGATCCCGGGTTTCAGGAGTCGGTGCTTCACTTTTTCAACGACGGTGGTGAATACCTGCAATCGGTTGATGGAAATGTGTCAAGAGGCAGGTGGCGATTACTCGACGGTACCAACAAAATCATCATCGAACAAGGCGGCAGCGACCGTCATCCCGGTCGCAGTGAGTTGTATGAATTAGCCTTCCTGAACGCCGCATTTTTCATTTTAAAAAAGCACGGCAACCAATCCAAGCAAGGCAGAAAGTATTTCTTCATGGGGTTTGAACCTTACGTTCGTGGACTGAAATGGAAAGACTGCGTGGATTTATTGTACAACGAATACCGCAGTCAATGGGGAGCGTTTCAATACATCCTGATTTTTGCCATTATCATTATTATTGGCGTAGTGCTGTTCTCAGTGCTCTGATCTTCGATAGTCCTTCACCTAATTTTACTCATCACTTACAATACTGGAAAACGGAATCTTTACTTTTGCAGCATGGAAACATTACAGCAAATAAACCGAACAAAATCCGCCGCTCTGTTTGAGCAGGCGAAGCAATATTTTCCCGGCGGCGTCAATTCGCCGGTGCGGGCATTCAAGTCAGTTGAGGGCACGCCGCTCTTTTTTAAAAAAGGAGAAGGTTGCCGGGTGACTGATGAGGACGGTAACGAGTTCATAGATTTCTGTTGCTCGTGGGGGCCGCTGATTTTAGGGCACGCCCCGAAGCCGGTCATCGATGCCATCACGGAAACGGCAGCGAACGGCACTTCCTTCGGCGCACCAACCCGGCTTGAAAATGAGTTGGCGGAGCTGATTTTGAACAACAACAGATATTTGGAGAAGATCCGTTTCGTCAGCAGTGGTACGGAAGCTGTGATGTCGGCTATCCGGTTAGCGAGAGGCGTTACAGGCAAGAGTAAAGTGTTGAAATTCGAAGGTTGTTATCACGGTCACGTGGATGCTTTGCTGGTCAAGGCTGGTTCAGGATTGGTAACATTTGGCGAAAGTACCTCTGCCGGTATTCCAGAAGGGTTCGTCAGGGAAACGCTCGTTTTACCGTTAAATGATCCCGAACTGCTGGAGGAAACTTTGCGCAAGCAGGCCCACGAAATCGCCTGTGTCATTATCGAGCCGATCCCTGCTAACAATGGTCTGCTTCTGCAGGCAAAGGAATTTCTTGGTTTCCTTCGTGAAAAATGTACTGAGTACGGAGTTCTGCTGATTTTCGACGAAGTTATTTCCGGCTTCCGGGTGGGCTTTGAAGGTGCTGCCGGACATTATGGAATTCAACCCGACATTGTGACTTACGGTAAAATCATTGGAGGAGGAATGCCGGTGGGCGCTTATGGTGCAAGCCGTGCAATCATGTCCAATGTATCGCCAGATGGGCCAGTTTACCAGGCAGGTACGCTTTCGGGTAACCCCGTTGCGATGGCGGCAGGAAAAGCCGCAGTGATAGAATTATTGAAGGAAGGATTTTATGAAAAACTGGCCGCAAAAACGGAAGCCTTTTTATCAAAAATAACAAGTTACTGCACGGTGAAAGGTTACGAAGTGACTTTCCCTTCTGCAGGCTCCATTTTCTGGATCGCTTTTTCAAAAAATACTATTCGCACAGCAGAAGGAATCGACGCAGGCAGTATGAGCCATTTTAAAGTACTTCACCGTGAATTGCTTAAGCGGGGCGTTTACCTCGGACCCTCAGGCTATGAGGTTGGGTTTGTTTCTGCTGCCCACAGCGAGGAAGATCTCGACCTTGCGGCGGCTATGATGTGCGAGGCAATGGACGTAGTTTTTGAGCGTTAAATACCAGGATTTGAAACAGGGCAGGGGCGTTCGAAAGCAGGGCGTCCTGCCGTGTTTCTGCCATTCTCCATCCTTAGTTTAAAATTTGATACCCTCCAAAATGGCCAGATTTACATTTAGTCTCTTTTTATTGTTGCTCACCTTTCCTGCGCTTTCCCAAAAGCGCTTCGAGTGGACGCCTGCCCTTAAAGATGCTTACGAAAAAGCGATCAGCCTTCGTTTCAGCGAGGCGGAAAAATCACTTGCCAATATTCGCACGAAAGACCCGGATAACCTGATGATTCTTCATGTTGAAAATTACCTCGACTTTTTCAGGGTGTACATCAACGAAGATGAGGCGGAGTTTAAAAAACTGGAAAAGAACAAGGATGCAAGAATCGGCAGAATCGAAACGGAAGGCGATCAGAATTCCCCTTACTACCTATTTCTCCAGGCGGATATCCGCTTGCAGTGGGCGCTGGCAAGGTTGAAGTTTGAGCAGTATTCAACAGCCTTTTTTGAAACCAACAAGTCTTTCAAGCTGCTGACGAGGAACGTGGAGAAGTTCCCCGATTTCATGCCCAACAAAAAGAATTTGGGCATCTTGCATGCGATGGTCGGCACCATTCCCGACAATTACAAATGGGCTGTCAGCTGGCTCAGCAGCATGGAAGGCACGATCGATGAAGGAAAAAGCGAATTGGAGGAAGTGATAGAGTATGCCCGGAAAAATGATTTCATTTACGAGCAGGAAATTTATGTGTACTACACCTACCTGTTGCTTCACCTCGACAATGACATGGAGGCTGCCTGGAAAGTCATCAACACCGCCAACCTGAAGCCCTCCAAAAGTCCGATGGATTGTTTTATCATGGCCAACGTAGCGATGCGAACAGATCGTGGCGACGAAGCCATTGCTTTTTTGGAAAACCGGCCGAAAGGAGCGCAATTTCACCCGTTTTACTACCTTGACTACATGCTGGGTTTGACAAAATTGCAGCGACTGGACGACGATGCGGATAAGTACCTGCTGAGGTTTGTGAATAATTTCAAAGGCCGGAATTTTATCAAGGATGCTTATCAAAAACTAGCCTGGCACAGCCTCGTTCATGGCGATCGTTCCGATTTTACAAAATACATGGAGCTGTGTAAGTCGAAAGGTTACAAAGTTGTCGGCAGCGACCGAAGCGCCGATGCGGAGGCGAGATCGGGTGAGGTGCCGGTGCTGGATTTGCTCAAAGCAAGAATATTGTTCGACGGCGGGCGCTTTCAGCAGGCATTCGATTTATTGAAGGACAGGAAAGCATCCGATTACCTCGCCCAGCGAAATCAGCTGGAGTTTACTTACCGGATGGGCCGCATCACTCACAAAATGAAAAAATACGGCGAGGCTATCAGTTATTATCAAAAGACAATCGATGCCGGGAAAAACAGCACTTACTATTATGCCTGCCGTGCTGCACTTGAGAAAGGGCATGTGTTGGAAGCCCAGAAAAAATACGCCGGAGCAAGGGATGCATACAAACTCTGTCTCAGTCTTTCACCAGACGACCACAAGGCCGGACTGCACCAGCAGGCGAAGGCCGGATTGAGAAGATTGAAGTCATGAAAAAAAAACTTTTCCACAAGGAACGCTTTTTAAAAAAGATTTGCTCTATATTTGCACCCGCTTTTGAAAAAATGGCGCGGTAGCTCAGCTGGTTAGAGCGTGTGATTCATAATCACAAGGTCGGCGGTTCAAGCCCGCCTCGCGCTACAAAAAAAGCCTGAAGTCGAAATGACGTTCAGGCTTTTTTCATTTTAACCGGTCTGAGGCTTCAAAAGTAGCCCTGATTCATCACAAAGCTTTTTCTCCACCATTCGTTTTTTGCTGTTTGTATGTTTCGTTGATCATCTGAAAGATGGTGTGAAGGCTGTTGGTATTGGCATCATTGGTTTGGAGCACGAAATCAGCACCTTTACCATTTACATTGAATTTCATTTCTTTGAACCAGTCGCCTTGCGGGCCGCCAAGCATATCTCCGGCCTTCTCAAAGTCCATCCAAACAGATAAAGTTTGGCTGTTCATATCCTTCCAGGTATCCTTTTCGGTTTTTTCAAAATTCCCGTTTTTGATTTTATCCAGCAGGTCAATGTTGGTTGAGAAAATCAACTTTTCATTTTTGATTAAAAGCCGGCCCATTCCACGACTGCGAGTGATGGAGAAATCTTCGTTGCCGATGGAAACGATTTTATAGTAACCGGCTTCGATTTTTTTGAGCTTACCCTGCTTTTCGGCAAGATCAATCAATTGCTGGGCTTTTTTAGTGCTCTTCAGGTCGGTTGCCACCAACATTTTCGGGTTGTTGAGCACATCGGCACCCTGATAAGCAGCGACGACCATGTCCCCGCCAAAAATTTCAAGCAAATCCTTGCGTTTCAGCCCCATGTCATTCAGGACGAAGTCTGCGTAATCCTTCGTCTGAGGGCGTTCGCTCAGGAATTGGTCGATGCCTCGCAAATCCATAGCGCCTGCTGCTGCGAAAGTCAATCCCTCAGCCGGAACAATATCCGAAAAGTCGGCTTTCACTTCTTTTTTGAAAAAACGGCCGATGAAACCTTCTCCCAGGTCTTTGTTGATAAAAAACTCGGAACGGCCGGTGATGCGCCCATTTTCAAAGTTGCCATAGCTGTGGATGTAATTTCCTTTCAGGGCATCCTGATCGACGTCGATGAGGTTAAGAGCCATTCCTGCGGCGTCATTTTCCGCAAGTTGGTCTGTTGACATCCAACTGGTGAAGTCATGATTCCCAGTGATAGCCTTTCTCAGGTCGGTATTTTGTGCGATGCCGGCTGCCGGATCAGCTTTGAACAAGGCTGTGACTTGCTCCGGCAGCTCAATTTGACTGGAGTTGCTGAAAGCAAAAATCGCAAGTTCATTGTTCCAGGCGAGGAGGTTGTTGGTGTTTCCACCAATCATTTTGATACCGTTTTCTTCCTGGATGGCATTTGATTCTTTTTGGAAAAAACGGCCAAAGTCCTCCGCATTTTTAAGGGTGCAAAACAGGTAGGTAACCATCAACTCAGGATTTTCCTGGTCGATATCGGTGGCCAGGTACATCTTTTGGTCCAGGTCGATACCGGAGGCTTCAGGGTTCAGGAGGATGCGGGAAATTTCAGGATCGTTACCGGCCGTTTCAGCTATCATTTCCTGATAAAAGTCCATTTGTTTAACCGATTCAAAATCAGCTTTTTGCATCAGGTTTTTAATGTTTATGGCTGTCACCATGGACGAGGAACCCGGAACGTAGGCAAGTGCATCGGTGGGTACTTTGACATCTTTTTTACAGCCCGCAGCGAAGAAAACAGCAGCGAAAAAGAGGAATGAGAAAATATTTTTGATCGATTTCATGCGTGATTAATTTTGGTGAATAAAAGATTGCGCCCGGAAAAAAGCGGCGCTGCAAGATTAAACAGCTGAAAAGCGCTGTGCAATCATACTTGGATCAAACGCAGTTAAATTTCGACGGTCAGGTATATTGACACATTAGTCTCAATTCTTCTGCTAACCTTTTATCTTTGCGCCTCTTTTTAAACTCTCACTTTCCATGCAAATGCCAGAACCGGAAATTTCCGTAAAAACTGCTACAAAACTTGGCCTGACTCCCAAGGAGTTTGAGAAAATCCAGGAAGTGTTGGGGCGTATGCCAAATTTTACGGAGCTGAGCGTTTTTTCGGTGATGTGGTCTGAGCATTGTTCCTATAAAAATTCGATCAAGTGGTTAAAAACGCTACCTCGTGAGGGGAAGCGCCTGTTGGTGAAAGCAGGTGAAGAGAATGCCGGGCTGGTTGATATCGGAGACAATATTGCGTGCGCATTCAAGATTGAAGCTCATAATCAGCCGGCTTCGACCGAGCCTCACCTCGGGGCTGCTGCGGGCGTCGGTAGTGTTCATCGGGGTATTTTCACAATGGGTGCTCGTCCAATTGCGGCATTGAATTCCTTGCGCTTTGGTCATCCTGACGAAAAACATACGAATGACCTCGTCAAAGGTGTGATCAAGGTAATCGGTGATTTTGGGAAGAGTCTTGGCGTGCCGACTGTAGGAGGCGAGGTGTATTTCAATGATTGTTATAATCAAAACATTTTGGTGAATACCCTGTCAGTGGGAATAGCCAGGGCAGGAGAAACTGTTTCGGCAGTCGCTGAAGGTCCCGGCAATCCGGTTTTCCTAGTCGGTCCACGTGCAGGTAAGGATGAAATTCATGGAGCGTCTTTTGACTCCGCCGATTTGCAGGAAGAGCGTCGGAATAGTTTGTCAGCCATTCATGCTGGGGACCCCTTTCAGGAGAAATTAATGCTGGAAGCCACCCTCGAGGCGATCAAAACCGGCGCCATTGTCGGTATGCAGGATCTTGGAACCGGGGGTGTCGCCTGTTCATCCGCAAAAATGTGTGGCCGTTCAGGGGCAGGAATGCGTATCGAGCTTGACCGGGTGCCTGCCCGGCAAGAAAACATGCTACCCTGGGAAATCCTATTGTCGGAAAGTCAGGAGCGCTTGTTGGTCGTAGCACATGCGGGTCAGGAGCAGCAATTGCTGGATGTTTTTGAAAAATGGGACCTGGAATGCGTGCAAATCGGAGAAGTAACCGAAACCGGAAAGCTGGAGTGTTTTTTTAAGGAGGAAAAAGTGGCTGAAATTGCTGCTGAGTCGTTGGTTTTGGGAGGCGGAGCCCCCGTTTACGACAGGGAGTTCAAGAAGCCGGCCTACCTGAGCAAAATTTCAAAGCTCAACCTGCATCACATCCATACGCCGAAGGATTTGGTTGAAACAGCCAAGAAGCTGTTTTCTTCCCCAAACCTTGTTTCGAGGCGCTGGATTTACGAGCAGTTTGACAGCGTAGTCCGTGCCAACGATCCGGGCGCTGACGCTCCTTCCGATGCAGCATTGCTTCGAACCAAAGGTTCTTCCAAAAGCCTGGCGGTAACAGTTGACTGCAACTCGACTTATGTTCACGCCGATCCGTATGTCGGCGGGATGATTGCCGTGGCAGAGGCATCGAGAAATATAATCTGTTCGGGAGCAGTGCCCGTCGCTGCTACGAACTGTCTGAATTTTGGCAACCCTCACGATCCGGAGGTTTTTTATCAGTTTGTTTATGCCATCAAAGGGATCGGAGATGCCTGCAAGAAATTCCATACACCGGTGACAGGCAACAACGTCAGTTTTTATAACCAGTCGAAAAACGGTGAGAAAGCGGAACCTGTTTACCCGACTCCAATGATCGGAATGCTCGGAGTTCTTGATGATATCGAGCACCAAACTTCCATGAATTTCAAGGAGGAAGGAGATATAATTTACATGTTGGGCAATTGCTACAACGACCTCGGCAGTTCTGAGTACCTCCGGGTAATTCATGGCATAACAGTCTCTCCTGCGCCTTATTTCGACCTGCACGAAGAGTTTGAATTGCAAAAACTGATTAAAAAACTGATTCGTAAAAACTTCCTTCGTTCAGCCCACGGTGTTTCGGAAGGCGGTTTGTTCACGGCACTCCTTGAAAGCGCCCTGGTCAACGGTTTTGGTTTCAATGTTGAGACGGTGGATACCTTCCGTAAAGATTGTTTTCTGTTTGGTGAAAGCCAGAGCCGTGTCGTGGTCACGATAGCAGCGGACAAGGACGACGAGTTCCAAAACTATTTAATTAATAACAACGTTTCTTTCACGAAACTTGGCGAAGTTTTTGGATCGGATGTGGTCATAGATGAAGAAAATTTTGGAAATATAAACGACTGGAAAAGAAACTATGAAGATACACTCGGCGGGAAATTGAACAGCCGGTAAAATTGATGACCAAGGTTTTTTCCTCACGCATTGATTTCAATATTAAACAACTAAAAAGTCAATTAAAATCTAAAATAAAATCCTTTTTTGAGCATGAAAAATAATGCAATTCTCATTCTAACATTTATCGTTGCTGTATTTGGAATACGTTGTTCCCAGGACAGTAACTCCGGCGGTTTCACCGTGTCTGGCGAGCTGAAAAATGCCGGCAATATGCAGGTGTATCTGGACCAGATCGGTGTAAATCCCAACAGCGCCAACCTGGTAAAAGGCAAGGCGGATGCCGACGGCAGTGGCGAATTCAAGCTGAATCTGCCTGAAAAACTATCAGAAGGACTTTACCGGCTTCGGATTGGAGAGCAGAAAGTCAATCTGGTATTGGATGGTTCAGAAAATCATGTTAAGGTTTCCGGCGATCTCGGGAATCTGAACAGATTTGAGTACGAGGTGGATGGTTCCAAAAGTTCCGTGGTGTATCGCAACGTCATGCAGCAGCTGATTGCAAGAAAAATGTCAGCAGAAGACGTCCGGAATTTTGTTGATACTACTGCCAACCCATTCACGGCAGTACTCGTTGCCGTTCAGGCGATTGGGGGCAATCCTGCATTAATTGATGTCCATCAAAAATCAGAGAAGCGACTCGCTGATACTTATCCGACCAGCAGCTATGTTGCTGACTACCGGGAGTTTCTGGCTTCGGTCCAGAAAGCGGCAATTAATCCTGGTGGCAATAACTATCAGTTCATCGACGAAGCCAGTCGTCAGCCTGCTCCTGAAATTAAACTTCCAAGCCCTGCGGGTAAAGAGTATGCATTGTCAGATTTGAAAGGGAAAGTGGTTTTACTGGACTTTTGGGCCAGTTGGTGCCGCCCCTGCCGGATGGAAAACCCGAATGTTGTCCGGATTTACAACAAGTACAAAGACCAGGGTTTTACGGTTTACAGCGTTTCACTTGACGGTATTGACTCTCGGCAAATGGCAATGTACCAGAACGATTCCGCAAAGATCAGAGAAGCACTCGAGCAGCAGAAACAACGCTGGAAAGAGGCGATCCAACAGGATGGGTTGGTGTGGAATTACCATGTTAGCGACCTGAAGAAATGGGAGTGTGCCCCAGCCCGTGAGTATGGTGTGAATAGCATTCCTCGTACTTTTATGATTGATAAAGAGGGCAAAATTGCTGCTGTCAATCTTCGTGGCGCTGAGCAGATTGAAGAGACGCTGCAAAAACTGCTCTAAAAACCTGGGTGATGAGCAGCATGATGGAGGCAAGTCAGTTGTTCGGGAAATCATACTATTGATTTTACGGCTATCCTCCGAAACACCTGAAAATCAGTTCCGTTTGTCTGCTGCTTAAATAAAAAATGCCCCGGCAAGTCAAACTTTGCCGGGGCATTTTCATTTGGATTTCCGGAAAAACAAGCTCGAAGGGGAGAAGCTTTCTTCTCCCTTCTTCGAACCTAAACTGAGTCTTAACCAGAAAGCTGATTTATTAATCCCTGTATCTTTAGTCAATACTAGCTACCCGTGATCGGATGATCGTCAGAGTAACGATTAAGTTTATGTGCAATCATTCATAGCACGACCTTAACAAGTAGGTCAGTACATGATTAAAAAGTGCTTACATTGTTCAGGAAAGTAGTCTTAGGTTTACGATTGGTTGCTTCAAATAGAAACAATGGTCAGGCAAATATGTAATTACAAAACAGAGGAAAATTTTGACGAGCAGTTAATGCAAAGTTAAAGCATCAAGTTAGAAAGCACAATAGCACTATCCCGTAATTTTTTTATACGTATTTATACGTAAATTTTTTCATTATTATAACAAAGTACTCTTGTTGAATGGTTAAAAGCATCGATAGCGTACCGTCATTTCCTGCGGGTGACCTGACTAAAATCAAAGAGCTTCTGCACCCTGCGAATGATTCAATTGAACTGAACTACAGCCTGGCACATGCATCACTGCCAACTGGAAAAGCATCGCTTCCTCATCGTTTGGTTAAAAGCAGTGAGGTCTATTTTATTCTCGAAGGGGAAGGGAAGATGTATATCGATGAGGACAGCTTTTTTGTGCGGACCGGCGATACCGTTTTCATACCTGCCAATGCTTTGCAATGGATTGAAAACATAGGCAAACAAAGGCTCAGCTTCATCTGTATTGTGTCACCTCCGTGGTCTGCTTCGGAAGAGGTAATCGAAACCGTTAGTTAAATTTTTAGTGAAAAACGCAATCACGGATAATAGTCGGCTGACCTTTTTACATTTGCCCTTCCTATGAAAATACTACTCCTTTCAAAAAAATTTCCTTACCCCTTGAAGGAAGGTGAGCCAATTGCTATTTCCTATCTTGCCCGTTCGCTCAAAGCGAAAGGTTGCGAGATTGATCTGCTGGTTTTGAATACTTCCAAGCACTTTTTTGACCCGGCCGGGCTTCCGGTGGAACTGAATTTTTATAGAAACATCTTTTCCGTAGAGGTTGATAATCAAATAACCTGGAGTGGTGCGCTGAAGAGTTTATTGAAAGGAGAATCCTACATTTTGTCCCGCTTCAATTCGGAAGTCTATGCTGAAAAGCTGAAATCCGTTCTCACGACCCATGCCTATGATGTGGTGCAGCTCGAAACTCTCTACATGGCACACTACATCCCTGTTATTCGTGCGCATTCAAAGGCTGTCATCGCCATGCGGGCGCACAACGTCGAACACGAGATATGGCAGCGTGTTGCCGAAACTACTTCCAACGTTTTCAAAAAATGGTATTTGCAGTACCAGAATAAATCCTTGCAGGCTTTTGAAATAAAGAAACTTCGTGATTATGACCTGATGGTTGCAATTACGGAACGTGATCTCAAGGTTTTTAAAAAACTGGGTTTTCGAAACGATGCCGTTGTTGCGCCGGTCGGGATCGATCTGGCGGAATACGAACCTGATCCTCAGTGTTTTAAAAACAATGAAATTACGCTCGCCTTCATTGGAGCGCTGGATTGGATGCCAAACCAGGGTGGGGTAGTCTGGTTCCTGGACCATGTCTGGCCTGCCATTTCCAAAAAATATCCAAACCTGCATTTTCACATTGCCGGTAAAAACACCCCAGAATGGCTCACCCGAAAAGCCGGACTGAACGTATTCGTCCACGGAGAAGTAGATGATGCCAAATCATTTATCAATCAGCATGCAATTCTGGTAGCGCCCCTGTTTTCAGGAAGCGGCATAAAAATCAAGGTGCTGGAAGGCATGGCGCTAAGTCGGGTTGTGATCACGACGCCTGTCGGAGCAGAGGGTATTCCGGCACGAAGCCGGGAACACTTATTTATTGCAAAAAATGCCGGGCAATTCATCCGGCACCTTGAATATTGTATGAAAAACCCCATGTCACTTTGGGAGATGGGTCGAAAAGCCAGGCAATTCATTCATGTACATTTCGATAACCTTACCATAGCCGGAAAAGTGTACCGGGCTTACGAAAAACGCATTGTGAAGCAACAAAAAAAAGGAAATGTTTTTTAGCCGATAGCGAAGGAGGTGCACTCATTCAAAGGTGAAAAGCAATAGCCCGTTGGGATATCAACTTTACCCGATTGCATACTGTTTAAGTGGAGCAAAAATCATTTCCAGGTAAAAAATCAAGCGAATAAACTAACATGAAAAAACTTATAATCGCCTTTCTTGTCTTAACACCAGTTCTTTTATTTATCAACTGCCAAAACGCTGAACATCAGTCGGAAGAGGAGCTTAAAAAGGAGATTTTTGTCATTCATGATGACGTCATGCCGAAGACTTCCGAGATCAACAGGCTGCAAAGAAAACTCCGGGCTATTAAGAAGGAGAACACTTCACTGGACTCCATGCAACAACAAAAACTCACGGCATTATTGAAGCAACTGGAAGAAGCACACGACGGCATGATGGTATGGATGAATAATTTTAAATCTCCGGCCAAGCTTAGAGCTTCCAAATCTCATCAGGAAATCATGGAATATCTCAACGAAGAAAAGTCAAAAATTGAAAAGGTGAGAGATGACATGTTGATGAGTATCGACGCAGGTAATAGTATGTTGAACGATTTGAAAAAGAAGTGATAAAATCCCACAAAATTCTGACTATGAAGTATTTAGTTGTAATTCTGGTTGCGCTGACTGCCTTTGCAAGTTGTGAACAACCTTCGCACACACTTCCCATTCTGGGTGAAAGGGAGGTGATCAACGGAGACACTGTTTATCACACCATTCCGGACTTTTCATTTGTAAACCAGGACAGCCAGGTCGTCACCAATGCTACTTTTGCCGGCAAAGTTTATGTGGCTGATTTTTTCTTTATTTCCTGTCCGACCATTTGCCCGAAGACCACGAAGCAGATGCTCCGGCTGTACGAACATTTCCAAAATGAGGATGGTGTCCTGCTGTTGGCTCATACTGTTGATCCTAAACGTGACACCGTAGCTGCGTTGAAACATTACGCTCACAACCTCGGTGTGGAGGGGTCGAAATGGCATTTCGTTACCGGCGATCAGGATGAAATTTATGAAATAGCAGATGACTATTTCAGCATTGCCATGGAAGATCCGGAAGCGCCGGGCGGCTACGATCACAGCGGGCGTTTCATTTTAGTGGATGAAAACAGGCATATACGTTCATTTTGCGACGGCACCGATCCGGCCGATGTAGACCGTTTTATGAAAGACATTGAAAGTTTACTGAATGAAAAGAAGTAGCAATATTTTAGGAGGGTTGCTGGTGCTGTTGGCTGTGCTTTATGCTGCCTGCGACATCAAGACTTACGAACACGGAGAGATTTTGTATGAAAATTTTTGTGCAAACTGCCACATGGAAGACGGCACCGGGCTTCCGGGTATCATTCCTCCTTTGGCCGGTGCTGATTACATTGGGTTGTATCCGGAAAAACTCCCTTGCATTATAAACCAGGGCATCAAAGGCGAATTGGTCGTGAACGGGCGCACCTACAACACTGAAATGGCTGGTATTCCCCAACTTACAGAGTTTGAAATCACCAACATCATCAATTACATCAACACAGCCTGGGGCAACGATTTCGAAATCGTGAAACACCTTGACGTACGTAAAGCGCTGGAGGAGTGCGAATAATGCAAACTATTTCCGGGAAAGCATGTTAACCTCCCAAAATTTTTAGCATGCATCATTTAAGATCAACTTTACGTCTTCCCATCAGCCTCGACGAGGCATGGGGATTCTTCTCTTCTCCTAAAAACCTGGCGGTTATTACGCCGAAAGAGCTGAATCTTGTGCCTACCACTGAGTTACCTTCAGAAATGTATCCCGGCATGTTTATCGAGTACACCGTCAGACCGCTGCTTGGCATTCCGATGAAATGGGTGACGGAAATCACCCACGTTCGGGAAAAGGCTTTTTTCGTAGACGAACAGCGAATGGGACCTTACCAAATCTGGCATCATCAGCATCATTTCAAAGAAATACCCGGTGGTGTGGAAATGCTGGACATCTTGGATTACCGGTTGCCGTTAGGACCGCTTGGTATGGTGATGGAAAAAATAATGGTAGGTAAAAAGGTGAGAGAAATTTTCGAATACCGTACCGGGCGACTGAATGAGTTGTTCGGCGTCATGAAGTAACGAAGTCGTTTCACAAAAAAAATCCCGCAGCCTCCGAAAAGGTATTGCGGGATTTTTTTTTAAAAACGGTTTAGAAATTTTTCACTGAGTCCGCTTTTTCACTTGCGGCTCCATTTGCTGTTTCTTTTTCAGCAAGCGTAGTTTCTGTTGGAATTTGGCCTTCTTTTTCCGCTTGCTGATTTTCTTGTTCTTTTTCTTCTCCGGTTTTTTCAGATGCTCCTTGAACGTTTCGTATTGCGGATCAAAATCCAGTCCGTACTTATCGGTCAGGTTCACTGAAACCGTCAGACCGGCGAATAAGTACCAATCGTTGTTATTCGAATCTCCCCGGTCGATGCCCATTGGGTTTTCACCAAATTCACCGGTAAGTTCCGGCGTTCGGTAAGCAAGTGCTGCCGTTGTTGGAGCGTATCGGCGAAGATCAATCACGTCAGGGTAGTAAGTGCTGACGTCGTCAAGGTAATCGGTAAAGGTTCTGCGGGCGCCTACTTCGAGGCCAAAGTTCAATTTGTAGCTCAGATTAAACTTCATTCCCAAACCGAATGGAATAGCCACTGTCGTGCGACTGTAAGCCTTGCCTTCCGTTTTCAACGGTTGCAGATCATACCACGCACCCCGCATTTGTGCCTGGGGGTTGAAATGGGTAACTGCAAATCCTGTGAAAAAATAAGGGACCCCGGTTTTCTGATCCCGGATGTTATACGGGCTGAAGTTGACTTCACTCGTAACAGAAAGTTCGAAAATGTCAGAACGGAAACTGAGGTTGCGTTCACGAAGCTCGGCGCTTCGGGCAGATTCGTCACTGCCACTAATACTGCCTTTGATGAGGCTTGATTTAATGGATAAATACTTCGTGGCATTGTAACGACCAAAAATGCCGATCATTCCGTGAAAGTTTTCGGAGGAAAGCCGCTGTTCGCTCAGGTCGCCAATGTAATTGGAAGCACCGGTCGTAGCACCAACCTCAAAGTACTGCGCCTTCAGGCTCAGAACGGTAAGCAGCAAGAATAGTGGTAAGATCGATTTTTTCATGATTTGTAACTCGTTTCGGTGTAATTAGCTCAAAAATTCCGGCATGGGATGTTATTACACAAAATCCTCATGCAAATAAGAAGCCAAAAACATGAAAAAATCTAATATGACCTTTCCGGACAAGTAAAAAAAGTCCGGAAATGCTGCATTTACGCCGCAATTTCCGGTCATTTTTTTTGAATAATTCGAGCTAAGTTCCTCATCCTGCGCTGGTCAGCGTATGCGATTGAATGGAAAGAATCGGCACTTTTGTATGATAGGACATGGCTTTGGCGTGACTGTAGTTAAACAATTCTGCGAAAAAGCTGCGCTTGTGGGTCAGCATAGCGAGTATGTCGATGTGCTCATCTTCCACGAAATGAACGATAGCCTTTTCCATTTCAAATTCATTCAGCACCACGTATTTTACCCGATCACTGGCGCCTGTTGTTTGCTTAAAATTCTCCATTCTGCGGGTGATGGATTCCGTGTGGGAAGAGTCAACATGCACACAGTAAACTTGGGCATCGAAAAGGACCGCCCAGTCAAGCACCTTCAGTAGCGTTTTTTGATCTTCGTCGGTGTAGTTGGAAGTGACGGCGATTTTATTGATTGAGCCGTCAAAGGAGGCACCTTCCGGCACAGCCAGAACGGGGCAGTTTGCTCTTTCCAGGATTTCTGCAGCCGTGCTTCCCATGAAAATTTCTTTCAACCAGCCTGCACCTTTTGTTCCCATCACGATCATGTCTGCGTTGATGTCGGCGGTAGTTTTCAGGATGGTGGAGATCGTTTCACCAATTTCAAGGATGTTGGAAATACGGATGTTGGACAGGTTGTGGTTTTCAGCGATTTTGCGGAGCAGAGGAATTTCATCCCGGTAGTTTTCAAACGCCTCAAGATCAAGCGAGTCGTAAACCTCCTTCAATACGTCCGGGAGGTGAAGAGCTGAGACATCCGGCTTCTGGTAAACATGGAGCGTAACGACTTCAGCCTGAAGTTTTTGCGCAATTTTTAAAGCATAAATAAATGCCTGATTGGCTGCATTTGAGAAGTCGGTGGGGAAGAGTATTTTTTTCATTGGTGCCTTGTTTTAAAAAGAAAAGAGCCTGTTTAGCTTCCGATTTTTTTGATGATAAAAACCAACACCACACTGACCACCAGCCCCAGGAAAACTTTGCCAAGGTCGGCAAAGATCATCCGTTGAATTTTTTTACTGACCTTTTTTTCCAGCATCAAACGGATGGCGATTTCACGCCCAGCCAGTAAACCGATGAAAACCCAGGTGGTGCTCATGGGCAATTTGCCGCCCCAAAGCCCAAAATAATCATCTTTGAAGACGTATAAAACAAGTCCGTAAAGGAAATCGATGATCGTTGCGGAGCGAATGTCGTCGGTATTGGTTTTTTTTCTGACAACTTCCTGAATGGCGCCACCCTTTGAGTAGAAAATGTAGCCCAGCAAACCCAACAATATAACCAGTGAAATGCCAAATTTCGTCATGCTGAGATTGTACCCGCCCCGGAGGTAAATGTAAATATTGGCCAGGTCCTGAATTAACCATTGATACCAAAGCCAGCCGGTAGAAAACCATTGTAATATGGTCCAGATGAGTTGGTTTGTTTTGGGAGGCGGTGAATCGATGAAGCGTTTTTCAACCAGCCGTGTGATGGAGAGATAGATGGCAATGGCTGCAAAAAAGGCAATGAGGTAGCCCATGATGGACTTTTGGATCATTCCTCCGAGTACTGAGTTGACATCGAAAACGCTGGACATCATTTCGTTCAGGTTGGCAGGCACACCCGAAAGGGAAAACAACGTCAGGATCATAAAGGTCGTGCTCACCGGAATGCCGAACCGGGTGATCGTCAGCAATACGATCGGCGGCAAAAGATAGTACCAGTGATAGACCTCAGGCGGTGTGAATTTTTGCAGCCTGCCGTAGGAAATGTCATTGGCCATGTACCCGATGACGAGTGTAATTCCCAAAATGCCGGCGCCGTAAAGCCAGAGAATGTACCAGGGAATCCGTTTTTCGTTGGAGGTCAGAAAGGTTCCCAATGTTTGGATGACATCATTTCCAACTACGGAATAAGCAGCCAGTAAAAAGCCCACCCACATCACCACGATTGATAAATCCATAAGATCGATTGTTCAGAATTTCATTGATCGGCCAAAGGTATCCTGCGGGGTATACTAAACAAAACCGGTATGATTGAGCAGGTGAGAATTTACCTAAAGTTAACATGCGGAGCATTCAGGCGGCGGTTAGATTCCGGGTAGTCTTTTGAAATGCAGCTTACTATTTTCAAGGGTAAACAGGGACATGAGATCATCATTTTCAGTTCCAGCGTTTCATTGTATCAAAAGCGGTCATCACACAAACCTAAGTCGTTGGGTTTAAATACATAGTAGTAAAAGTTAACTTTGCGGCGATTTTTCCGTAAGGGTACTTTATTTGATTAAAACAAAGTCAAACTACCGGGTTCAGCTAACCACATGTAATTAGAAGTTTCCAATAACCGCTATACAACTCATTATCCCATGCGAAATTTTAAATGTATTTTTCTGTTAGGCCTTGTCTTTTTGTCGTTCTGGTCCTGTGATTCGATTCAGGACGAAAAGACGGCTGTTCCGGCACAGCCAGTCGTGCCGGCTGATGCCCGCTTTGAATTGCTGCCGCCTGATAAAACCAGCGTGCAGTTTTCCAATACTATCACGGAAACGTTCGAGAACAACATTCTCATCAACTCTTACCTCTACAACGGTGGTGGCGTAGCTATTCTTGACATTAACAATGACGGGCTGCCCGACCTCTACTTTTCAGCTACGCAGGAACCCAACCGCCTGTATTTAAACAAAGGAAATTTTCAATTTGAAGACATTACCGAAAAGGCCGGAGTAGCAGCTCCTGCCGGCATCAAAACCGGTATCACCATCGTCGATATCAATGCGGATGGCTTTCAGGATATCTACGTCTGCCGCTCCGGCATGCAACCGACGGCGGACAGGGCCAACCTGCTTTTCGTGAACAATGGCAACATGACTTTTACTGAAAGGGCTGCCGAATTCGGACTCGACGACCGGTCGGCGTCCAATCACGCTAACTTCTTCGACTACGACCTCGACGGCGATCTGGATGTTTATATCCTAAATCACCCGGTCGATTTCAAGGAAGTGAACCGAATCAGCGCACGTCAGGAAGGCGATGAGTACATTCGGAATAAAGACCCCAGGGACGAGTGGGAGTCCGACAAGCTCTTCAGAAACGAAGGCAACGGCAAATTTGTCAACGTCAGTAAACAGGCAGGGATCAGCAACCGGGCATGGGGATTGAGCGTAACGGTCTCTGATTTTAACCGGGATGGCTTCCCGGATATTTTTGTCGGTAATGATTACATCGAGCCGGATCTGCTGTACATCAATAATAAAAACGGCTCTTTCTCGGTGCAAACCGATCGCTATTTCCGACACATGAGTAACCACACGATGGGAGTTGATATAGCGGATTTCAACAACGATGGTCTGATTGATGTAGTGGCGCTTGACATGATCGCAGAGGATAATCAGCGGCAAAAAGAGCTGATGACCACCATGATCCTTGATCGTTACAACAACCTCGTGCGCTTTAAATACGGTCACCAGATCATGCGCAACGTGCTGCAAGTCAACACCGGCGCTGCTCCCGGAGATGATGGGGCGCCTTTCAGTGACATTGGCGTGCTCTCCGGCGTGTGGAACACGGACTGGAGCTGGAGCCCGCTGCTGGCTGATTTTGACAATGATGGCCTTAAGGATTTATACATCACCAATGGCTACCGGCGGGATATTTCCAACCTCGATTACCTGAATTACACAGTGGACTCCGTGATGAAAAAAGGAGGTATCGCCACTGCCAATGGCGCCACGATAGATGATTATCTCCAACTCATTCCTTCCACGCCGCTTCAGAATTATATGTTTAAAAATGAGGACGGGCTGAATTTTAAAAACGTCAGCAACGATTGGGGAATGGTTCAATCCTCCTACTCTAACGGTAGCGCCTATGCAGATCTCGATCTGGATGGCGATCTTGACTTGCTGGTGAATCAAATTCACGGAGACGTACTCGTTTACCGCAATAAATCTTCCGAAAAACAGTCCGGCAACTGGCTGCAGGTGAAACTGAACGGTAGTGGTAAAAACCCGGCCGGCACCGGAGCCAGGGTTCGGATTACCTTCGACGGAGGACAGGTGCAATACCAGGAGCTCACCCCAACCCGGGGATTTTTCTCCTCGTCGGAGCATTTGCTTCACTTTGGCCTGGGCGATGCCGCTACTGTTGAAAAACTGGAAATACAATGGCCCTCCGACGGGCGGATTCAGGTGTTGGAAAATGTGCCCGCTAACCAGCGACTGGTGCTGAATCACGGGGACTCGAAGGCCGGTAAATGGTCTGAACCGGCTTCACCGGCTCCAATTTTTCAAGCTGCAAAAAATCTCGGGATCGATTTCCGCCATCAGGAAGATGAGTTCATCGATTTCAACCGGGAACGGCTGTTGCCCCATAAATTTTCGGACCTCGGACCCAACATCGCTACCGGCGACGTCAATGGCGATGGCCTGACTGACTTTTTCATCGGGGGCGCAAGGAATCAGGCTGGTGCGCTTTTTATTCAAAACGCAAACAGCACTTTCAAGGCAGCGTCCGCTGCGACCTGGCTGCCCGATGCGCCCTATGAGGATATGGGCTGCGTGTTTTTTGATGCGGATGGAGACGGTGATGCCGACCTCTACGTTGCCAGCGGCGGAAGCACTTACGATGCCGGTTCGGCCAATTACCAGGATCGCCTATACCTCAATGACGGCAAGGGAAATTTCACAAAAGCTCAGGCGGGCACGCTGCCTGCCATCACGGCAAGCGGTTCCTGCGTGGTGGCGCATGACTACGACAAGGACGGTGACCTCGATCTGTTCGTGGGCGGGCTGGTAAACCCGGGCCTGTATCCTACGGCGCCGCAAACCTGCCTGCTGCAAAACAACGGCGGAAAATTTACCGACGTCTGTGCTCAGGTTGCACCGGGTCTGAACCAGATCGGCATGGTTAACGACCTGCTCTGGGCTGACCTCGATGGCGACGGCGTTGAGGAATTGCTGGCCGTGGGCGAATGGTTGCCGGTGACGGTTTTTAAAAATAACAATGGCAAACTGGAAGACGCAACAGCTGCGTTCGGCCTGCAAAATACCAGTGGCTGGTGGAATTGCATCCGGGCTGCCGACTTCGATGGCGACGGCGATATGGACCTGGTTGCCGGTAACCTCGGCCTGAATTCCCGCCTGCAGGCTTCCGAAAACGAGCCACTTCGTTTATTTTCAAAAGATTTTGACGGCAATGGAAGCCTCGACCCGGTACTGGCGTACTACAACAGCGGCAAACTTTACCCGCTGCCACTCAGAGACATGATGATCAAACAAATGCCGCCTTTGAAAAAGAAATTTGTGCGCTACGGCGCCTACGGCAAAGCCACGATGGAGGAAGTTTTTTCAAAAAGTGAACTCGATGCTGCGCAACAGTTTGAAGCAAAAACCTTTGCCACGACTTACTTTGAAAACCAGGGTGGGAAATTTGTTGCCAAGCCGCTCCCAACGCAGGCACAGCTGGCGCCGGTGAATCAAATCCTCACCGATGACTTCAACGGCGACGGACATCCGGACCTGCTGCTGGCAGGTAACAGCTACTCGCCGGATGTCGAGACGGGGCGTTACGATGCTTCCAACGGCCTGCTGCTGACGGGCGATGGCAAGGGGAATTTTACCCCGGTTCCAGGCAGGGAGTCCGGTTTTTGGGCCACCAAAGCTGCCAGGGATATGGCTACGTTAAAACTCGCCAATGGCAAATCGCTGTACCTCGTGGCGAATAACGACGATGTGTTACAGGGCTTTATCAAAGATTAATTTTCATAAAACTAAAAAAACGGCCACGGATTGCCCGGGATTGGACTGGATGTGAAATCATCCATGAAAACCCTCTCAATCCGTGGCTTTTCAATCAATTTAACCAACGTATTTTTTATGATTCAGAAATTCATTTTTTTAGGATCTTTTCTGTTTTTACTTCAGGCTTGTGGCAACGAGCCAGCCAACACAGCGGAGACTGCCGCTGAAACACAAACCCAATCCGGTCTTGAAGGCCTCAAAGCCAATGCCGTGGACGAAGCCAACCACCTGGCAAGGGTGCAGGCAACGGTGAAGAAGGTTCAAAAGGAGTACGACGACACGAGAGGTCAGATGCCGGGGCGGGGCCGGGTCACGGTTTCCATCGACGACAATTACAACCTGATTATTCAAAATGACGTAGAGGGCGATGTGCTCAAAACGCAGGTTAATCTGAAAAACCTGAACCCTGACAACGGGGGCATGATGCTGTTACCAGACAACAAACCGGGTGATTTCCCCGGTATTCGGTTGTTGGTAATGGATGGCAAGCCGGGAGTTTCTTTTCTGAAAAACGGCGAACTGCAAAAGGAAGAACGTTACCTCGACATTTACATGCCGAAAAGAACCAACATCGAAAATCTGGCGCCTGCCATGTCTTCGATCCTGAACGTGGTGCACGGGAAGGTGGAGTAAGGAGAGTTCTGTGGTTGGCAGTTCGGCAATTGGGACACCGCCGAACTGCCAACTCCTCAAATCACGTTTAACATCAAAAATACCAATGAAAACGCCAGCAAAATTCCCAGCAACGGCATGATGAATTTCAACCAGGTGCCGAAACTCACATCCACCATCACCAGTGAAGGTAAAACCAGGCCCGTCGGCGTGATGAAGCTCATCAATCCGAATCCTACGAGATAAGCATTGACCACCTGTTCGGCAGGGACGCCGGCCACGTTAGCCAAAGGCCCCATGATCGGCATCGTGAGTACCGCCATACCACTCGAGGAGGAGATGAAAAAGGTCAGTACAATGAAAACCATCACCAGTGATCCGATGAAAGCCACCGGTGGCATGCCCTGCACCAGGTTGGAAGCGTAAAAAAGCAGTGTGTCGCTTACCTGTCCGTCATTTAAAACGATGGTAACACCACGGGCGAGACCGATGATAATCGCCACGCCCAGCATCTCTTCAGCGCTGCTGATAAAAGCGTCAATAAACTTTTTTTCACCTTTCCACATCACAAAACCCGTCACAATAGCTGCCACGAGAAACAGCGTCGTCATCTCCAGGAACCACCAGTGAAGGCGGGAAACGCCGACGATCATGATGATGAAAGTCGTAGCGAAAAGGGCGGCCAGCAACCATTTTTTCCGGGTCATCACATTGCTTTCCGTTTCGGCACCCGGCAGGGGAGCAGCGGCAGGCGGGTTAATGGTTTTTCCAAAAAGCATGGAACGGCTTGGATCCGCCTTGACACGGGACGCATAGCGCAGGATGTACCAGATACAAATGGCCGTGCCCAGCAGGAGCAACACCAGCCGCATTTCCAGCCCGTTCGTCCAGTTGACCCCGGCGGCATCGGAGGCGATGATGACAGAAAATGGGTTGACAGTCGAAAACATGGTACCGATGGACGATCCCGTGTAGATTACTGCCACGGGAACCAAAGCGTCGTAACCTGCCGCCAGGAAAACGGGAACGAGTATGGGGTAAAATGCCAGTGTTTCTTCCGCCATTCCGAAGGTCGTACCGCCAATGGCAATGAGGGTGGTGACGATGATGATCAGCCAGCTTTCACGGCCTTTCAGCTTGCGGGCCAGCCATTGAATGCCCGCCTCGAACATGCCTGACGCCTTGAAAACGCCAATGAATCCGCCGATGATGAGTACAAACAGGATCACGTCCATCGCCTCGTAAATTCCTTTGACGGGGGACTGCACTATTTCCACGGCGCCCTGGGGTTTGGCCTCCAGTTCGCTGTAAGTACCGGGCACGGCGATGGGTTTGTAAATGCTGCCGCTTGTAAATTTTTCCAGGGGAATACTGATGCCCAGCTCTGTCAGCGATTCCTGCGTGGCGGGCAGCGTGCGGCCTGTTTCACCTCCCGAAACGATGAATTGTTGGGCATCACCGTCATACTTAACTTGTTGATAAGCCCCGGCGGGCAACAACCAGGTGGCAGCTGCAGCCAGTAAAATGACAATGGCGATGACGGTGTATGGTGAGGGAACGACGAAAAGTTTTTTGAAATTCATGTTGCGGATGGTTGGATAGTAATTGTTGGCTGATTACAAGCGTCAAACCAGGCAGTTGTAGCTACGAAGAGCGAAAGGTAGGGAATTTGTAAGTTTTATTTTGCTGATGAGTGCAGTTGGTTTGTCGACAGCGAGATTGGTGAACGAAAGGTCTGTATATCGTAGGTTATTGCCAAAGTAGGATGGCAGAAAAAGGGAGTAATTTTAAAAGCAATTCAAAGGACAATTTAATTTTATCTTTTTAAATTAAATTCAAATTAACAACGTTAAAATTTCATTTTGTCAAAATAATGTATTTAATTGTGCTTGTGTTCATTAAAATACGTCTGATCATTCCCATTCAGGCACAATAAATTCCTCCACAAAGCCTGCTGATAGCGTTTGCTCTTAGAGCATTCTTCAGATTAAATTCCTTTCTAAAGATTTACATACATGGTCCGGGACGGACAGTGCATGAAATGTGCTGTTGTCATCATGTGCGCCAAAAGCGCCTGACTCTTCGTTCGCAGTAGCATTATGCCTGCCGCATCGAACAGTTCTTCGTGTTTTCATGGCGATCATTTAAAAATTGACAAATAGTCGGGGTGAGGTGTACATTTTCAAATGGTGACAGCCAACCTTGACCAGATAACATTCTTTCCATTATTCAATCTGATTAAAAAATTGACATGAAAAACAGACATGAACTTCAGCGTCCTTCTTTCAAAAAGAACCTCATTCAGCCAGGGACTTTTCTTTCCAGCGTATTCCTGTTGCTGATCGTAATTTTTTCTCATCAGTTGGCATGGGGGCAGTCGGCATGTAACATTTTTAATTCCAGCCCAGGCTACACCGACTATGTTTTACCTGCCAATCTGGTCAGTATCACCATTACGGCCAAAGGGGCAGATGGTGGGTATGCACAGGTGTATGATTACTTTTTTGGAAATTTAGTGTATTGCCTGAAGTACGGTGGAGATGGAGCAACAGTAAAGTCAACTTTCAATGTAGGTTCAGGCTCCGGTAAAATTCCCGCAGGATCAACAATTCGGACCATCGTGGGATTACGCGGAGCAAGCGGTAATTCCCAGGGCTTTGCCGGGTTTGGGTTGGAATACGGCGGTGGCGGTGGCGGCACGGCCGTATTGTACCGGGCGCCATCATCTTCAACCTGGAACTTGCTACTGGTTGCCGGTGGCGGTGGTGGAGCCTATCAGGGTATGGCAGGCTTTGGCTGTGTTGACAGTGAATCGGGCCGTGGTGGAGTTGCCTGGTCAACATCGGGAAGCGGAGGCAATGGTGATATAGGCCCGGGTGCGGGAGGAAGCGGAGGATACGGAGGCCAGGCAGGTGGAGCAAGTGGATTGGAAGTTTCAGCAGGCGGTGGAGGAGTTTATGGAAATGGAGAAGGTTTGACCTGTACCGGCTTCGGTGGCCAGTATGGCGTTGGTGAGGGTCAGAAAGCGAATATTTCCGCAGGATTGGGAGGAAGCGGTGGCAATTCTGAAGGCTGCATATCCTTTAATTTCAGAAATGGCGGATTCGGTTTTGCAGGTGGTGGAGCCGGAGCCGGAGCTGCAGGCGGCGGTGGCGGTTATTCCGGCGGCGGCGGTGGCGGCACCACCGGAAGAGGTGGAGGAGGTGGAAGTTTTATTGCTTCCATGGGATACAATAATCTTCGCACAAATGGTGGGTCCACTAATCCCACCGAGCACGGTTACGTAAGTACAACCTGCGTTTATAACCAGCCTCCGGTTGCTCAATGTAAAAATACAGTTGTCAATTTAGGTGCAAACAGTACAGGATCGATTTATCCTTCCTGGGTTAATAATAACAGCTACGATCCTGACGGCCCTTCACCATCTTTGTCTGTATCTCCAAGTACATTTAACTGTAGTCATTTATTTCAATCACAGGCCGTTGTATTGACTGTGACGGATAATTTTGGAGCAACGGATCAATGTGTAGCGTACGTAGTGGTCAAAGATGAAATAAAACCAAACATTACCTGCCCGAACAATATCTATGTTTCCAATTCATACAATTCTTGTAATAGAGTGGTAAATTATAATGTTACGGGAACTGATAATTGTCACTTGCAATATCTTTACAAGGTGTCCGGCCTGAGCAGTGGAAGTGCTTTTCCGGTGGGTGTTTCTACCGTGGTTTACAGAGCACGGGATAATTCTAACAATACGAAAGACTGTAGTTTTACCGTGACGGTGGTTGACCTGCAACCACCTGTTGCTGAGTGTCCGGATGACATTGTATTGTCCATTGTCGGAAATGAATCAGGTGCGAATGTCTCGTTCACTCTGCCGGCATCGACGGACAATTGTCCGGGCGTAACCAGTGTTGCCGTCCCGCCCTCCGGGAGTTTTTTCCTTCCGGGTACCACTCCGGTGGAAGTCACAGCTACAGATGCTGCGGGTCATTCACGAACCTGTACTTTCAATGTAACGATTTCTGATGATGCCATTCCTGAAATTACCTGTCCGGCATCTGTTACGGTCAGCAATGATCCGGGTGCGTGCAATGCCGCAGTGACGTATTCCCTTCCGGAAGTATCTTACAACGGCTCACCGCTGGTGCCTGTGAATCAGTTGTTTGAATACACCGGCGCTGCCCAGAGTTTTACTGTTCCTCCGGGAGTTACCAGTCTTCATATTGAAAGTTACGGCGCTTCGGGTGGAAAGGGTTACGCAAATGGCGGTACTAGCAGTCCCGGAGGAGATGGAGCATACACTGCCGGAGAATTTCCCGTTACACCGGGTGAAACCCTAACCATTATTGTTGGGGAAGAAGGAAAGCCGGGCAATACTAACATATTCTACGGCGGCGGTGGCGGTGGTGGCTCCTTTGTTATCAGAGACGCCGGCTACGTCCCCTTAATTATTGCAGCCGGCGGCGGCGGCGGCAGTTTTGATGAAAACGCTCCCGGCCATGATGGCCAGGCAACAACTTCGGCTGGCGCCGGAGGAAGTAGTGCTCCTTCGATTGGAGAAGGTGGAAATAGTAGCACGGCGGGGGCCGGCGGCGGAGGCTGGAACTCCAATGGCCAGTCGTATTATAACTTAGCATTGGGAGGTATCATGAAAGGCGGTTCGGGAGGAACCGGTTTTTACGGTAACGACGGCGGCTTTGGCGGCGGCGGTGGCAGCTTCCAGGGCGGCGGCGGCGGAGGTGGTTACACCGGCGGCAGCGCCGGAATCTATAACATTGGCGGCGGTGGCGGCGGTTCCTATAATACCGGAACTAACCAAACCAACACTGCAGGAGTCAATTCCGGAAATGGTGAGGTCCTTATAACGTGGGGAACTTCAGTGGCCGATCAAACTGCTGGTCTTTCGTCTGGTAGTACTTTTCCGGTAGGTACTACGACCAATACTTTTGAAATAACCAGTGCAAATGGTAATTCGAGCACCTGCAGTTTCGATGTAACTGTTACCGACGATGAAGCGCCATCCATCACTTGTCCAACGCAGGCAAATCTGAACCTGGACAACAATTGCGAAGCGACCATACCTGACTTTACGGGGGCTGTTGTCAATGACAATTGCGGAATCCTGAGTGTGACGCAAAATCCCGAAGCAGGCACGATTGTAACAACCGGAACGCAAACCGTTAACCTCACCGTTACTGACATTCACAATAATTCAAATACTTCCTGTGCAGTCAGCTTTGAGGTGTTGAATAATTCGACGCCATCCATCACCTGTCCGGGAAACATTGTTGTTGATACTGATCCCGGTGTTTGCGGAGCGATGGTAATCTTTGAAGTAACTGCCGGCAGTAATTGTACTGATGTGGTGCTGGATCAGACAGTTGGAGAGGCCAGCGGCGCTATATTTGAGGTCGGTTCAACGCTCAACACATTCGTAGTTACGGCTTCAAACGGGAATACCAACACTTGTTCCTTCACAGTGACGGTAAATGATACTGAGGATCCGGTAATCACCTGCCCTAACGACATCGTAGTTGACAATGATCCCGGTGTTTGCGGAGCGGAGGTTTCTTATGAAATAACTTCCGGCGACAACTGCTCCGGTTCTTCATTCAACCAAACAGCAGGACTTTCCAGCGGATCAGTCTTTGAGGTCGGTGCAACGCTCAATACATTCGTAGTGACGGCTTTGAACGGGACTACCAATACTTGTTCGTTCACGGTGACGGTATCAGATAATGAAAGCCCGGAACCCACCTGCGAAGCAGCCCAGACTATCGCCTTGGATGCCGACTGTCAACTGACAGTACCTAACCTAACGGACGATGCTACTGCTACAGACAATTGCTCAACTTCCTTCACCTGGTCGCAGTCCCCTGCTTCAGGAGACATTCTCTCCTCCGGAGAAGGCACGACGCACACCGTAACAGTGACTGCCGATGACGGCAACGGCAATACAGCCACCTGTGAAGTAGTCCTGACGGGTGATGACGCAATTGCTCCGGTGCCAACTTGTGAAGGAGCCCAAACCATAGCTCTTGACGCTGGCTGCCAACTGACAGTACCCAACCTTACAGATGGCGCTACAGCTACCGACAATTGTTCAACTTCCTTTACCTGGTCGCAGTCCCCTGCTTCAGGAGACATTCTCTCCTCCGGAGAAGGCACGACCCATACCGTAACAGTGACTGCCGATGACGGCAACGGCAATACAGCCACCTGTGAAGTAGTCCTGACGGGTGATGACGCAACTGCTCCGGTACCGACCTGTGAAGCAGCCCAGACAATAGCCTTGGATGCCGACTGCGAACTGACAGTGCCCGACCTTACGGACGGTGCTACAGCCACGGACAATTGTTCAATTACCACCACCTGGACGCAGTTGCCCGCTTCGGGGGCACAGCTTTTATCTGGTGAAAATATGACGCACACCGTAACCGTGACTGCCAATGACGGCAACGGCAATACAGCTACCTGCGAAGTAGTCCTGACGGGTGATGACGCAATTGCTCCGGTGCCAACCTGTGAAGGAGCCCAAACAATAGCCTTGGATGCCGACTGCAAACTGTCAGTGCCCGACCTTACGGACGGTGCCACAGCTACAGACAATTGTTCAACTACCACCACCTGGACGCAATTGCCCGCTTCTGGGGCACAGCTTTTATCTGGTGAAAACATGACGCACACCGTAACCGTGACTGCCGATGACGGCAACGGCAATACAGCCACCTGCGAAGTTGTCCTGACGGGTGATGACGTTACTGCTCCAACCCTTACCTGCCCGGCAAATATCATAGTCCCTTGCGGAGCCTCGGTGGTTACATGGGATATTTCAGCACAGGATAATTGTGGAGGTACACCTGACATCACATGCTCCCCTGCATCGGGCAGTAACTTTGAAGTAGGGGAGACGACTGTTGTGTATTGTACTGCTTATGACGATAGTGGAAATTCAAGTAATTGTGATTTTACGGTTACCGTAAATCCTGCGCCTGTTATTTCACTCGGCAGCGGCACCGTTCCTTACGGCTGCCAGGGTCTCAGTGTGCTCAATGTGGATGTGCTTAATTTGAATGAAGTGCAGCCCGTCACTTACAGCTGGAGTAACGGATCGAATGATGCTGAAATCATCATCGATGCTAATGGACTTTATACCGTAACAGTGACGGGTGGAGGCTGCACCGTGACAGGCAGCATTTCTATCAACATAGATCCGTATACGACGCTATCTGCTTACACCATGTTCAGTGCGAAAGAAGTTGATTTGAAAGAAAGTACAGTCAATGGCGGCGTCGGGGTGGCCCATCCCACCAAAAAAGCGAAAATCAGAAACAGTTCCGCTGTCACTGGTTTCGTGCAGGCCCCCGACATCGACCTGAGTGCCAGCACTATCAACGGCGGCAATTCATATCCTTATCCGAATAACCCGGCTTACGGGTCAGCAAGCGTGATTTTGCCAGTTTTCCAATTCAATAATTTGTCTAATAACTCCAGCCCCGATCTTACCGTCAATAGCGGTACTTCCATGACGATCAGCGGTTTGGACAATGTTTACGACAAAATTGAAGTGAAAGAAAATGCCACGCTCTACGTCGATGCCAGCATCAGTGTACTCTATGCGGAGGATATCACAACCAAAGACGGAGCGTCCATCATATTTCAGGGAAATGCAGAAGTAAAAGTGCAGAAGAAGGTGGAGATTGATAAAAACAATTCCATCGGTCCCGATGGCCCGTTTACCGTTAGCTTTTGGGTTGAAGACGATTTTTCCGTAGAGGAAGGCTCCAATTTCACCGGCAATGTTTATTCATTGAAAAAAATCGATTCGAAGGGTAAATCGAACAACCAGAACAGCATGACCGGTATTTTTATCGCTGAAGACAAAATTGATTCAGACTGGACTACCTGGTTTGCGAACCCGAACTGTGGCCTATTCCTGAACGGAGGTCAAAGCCTTCTCGCCCTTGGCAATGACAGACTTGGCCTTAACGCTACACCGGCTGAACACCTGGTAAAACTCCTCTGGGTTACCAATACTGAGTATAAAAACGACTACTTCGTGGTCGAGCGTTCAAAGAATGGCTTTGACTTCGAGCCGTTGTTCGAAGTACAGCATCGATACAGCGGTACAAAGGACAGGGAATACAGGGACGCTGACAGGCATCCGAATCCTGGAACAAATTACTACCGCATCAAGGCGTTTTTCAGGGATGGAACATTTTTCTACAGCGAGATCAGCGAGGTTAACTTTCAGCTGGATTTGAAGGATTTGAATTTGTGGCCAAACCCGGCCAGCGAATCTGTTTCCGTATTCAGTCAAAAACTGACCGGTATTCCAGCACAAATTACCATCGTTAATAACCTTGGTGAAACCTTGCTGCGACAGCAATTTGATGTGTTGCCCGACGGACCGGTAACGATTGACTTGTCCAACCTGAATGATGGTCTTTATTTTCTGACCCTTAGAGCTAAAGGCCACAGCGCAGTAACCAAACGATTTGTTTTAGTGAAATAACCCCCATTAAAACCTGCCAGGTTCAAAGAGGTGGTAGCGTGATTACGTTGCCACCTTTTTTTATAGCAATCAATGTATTTGAACGAAAAAAGCGAAGAAGAATATCACTTTACAAAAAGCGGCACAATTAATCATCCAGAAACGTATTTTCGCTCTCTCAAAATTCAATTCATTTCAAAAACAATCTAAAATGAAATTACTTCAACTTTTACTATTTACCGTTTTTCTCCTAACTGCCTGCGACCCAGGGTCTGGCAACAAAACGGACGACACCACAGCTGCGGCACCAAAACCGGCCGGTGAGCAATGTTTTACCATGTCCTCGGAAACTGCCGATATCACCGTTTTGATCAACACCGCCGAAGACGGAAGCGTCACAGGCATGCAGTCCGGTACTGTTCACGACGAAGGAAATGCCTATTACACCAGCTATCAGTCCCGCATCACAGGCGTCTGGTCAGGGGATACATTGAAGGTAAACCTCGTCACTGCCATCGAGTACGACATGCAGGAGTCGCAGGAAATGTGGATGTTAAAAGGCGATACCCTGTTTGTAGGTGAGGACAAACTGCTGAAAAGCAGTTGTGACAACATCGCAGGCACAGAACTGGGCACTCATCTCAAGCTCTACGGCTATTGGCAAAGCGTGGATGACCCCAAAAGTTTCGTGCGGGTTCGTGAAACGTTTTGGATCGATGAGTACGAAGGAATGCCCAATGCTACTTCCCAAACTCAAATGGTGATACTGGATGAATGCGGCGGCAATCCTGCGCCGAATGGCGCTTACATTTCCACGGAAGATGACCGCTGTTTCAGTATCAATGTATTGACGGAAACGGACCTGGAATTGACCTACATGGCCCGTGGGAATACACTGAAGTATAAAAAAGTGCAGGAATAAAACGAATGTGAATCGAGGCTGTATCTGTTGGTGAAAAAATATGGATACAGCCTCGTTCTGTTTACGCTGCCTGCTTTGCCACGCCTTTTATCTCTTTCTCCTGTCGCACGGGCACCTGTTCCAGTGACTGCTCGATATCCCACAGCAAATCATCCGGATGCTCGACACCGATGGACAACCGGACCAGCGAATCCGTGATGCCGTAGAGTAGTTTCTCCTCCGGATCAACGCCGGCATGGGTCATGGAAGCAGGATGCTGTGCCAGCGACTCCGTGCTGCCAAGGCTCACTGCCAGTTTGATCAGCTTTAAATGGTTGAGAAAGGCAAAGGCTTCTTTCTCGCCACCTTTGATTTCAAAGGACAGCATAGCGCCCGGCGAAGTGTATTGTTTTTGATAAATGCGGTAGGCATCTCCATCTTCCGGACGGAGCAGTCCGAGGTAGTGGACATTGTGCACCTTTGGGTGGTCAGCCAAATACTCCGCAACGATCCGGGCATTGGCAGCCTGTTTTTCCATTCTGATTTTAAGCGTTTCGAGGCTGCGCAACAGCAGCCACCCCGTCCACGGGCTGATCATGCTGCCAAGGAAGGTACGCAGTACTTTCAGGCGTTGAATGAGTTCGGTTGAACCAAGCACTGCGCCGGCGATCACGTCGCTGTGTCCGCCAATGTATTTGGTGGCTGAATAGAGAACGAGATCGGCGCCGTGCTTCAGCGGGTGCTGCCAAAGCGGACCCATGTAAGTATTGTCCACAGCGACCAACGGACGGCGGTCAGCGGTTGCAAAATGTTCGGCGACTTCTCTGCAAAGTTCAATGTCAAAAAGATCGTTGGTCGGATTGGCAGGCGTTTCGAGGTAAATCATGGCGAGGCGGTTGGCTTTGCCTGTTTTTTCCACCAGCTCAATCATTTCTTTTTTGGTTAAACCGGCCGGAAAGCCAAGCACTTCAATCCCGTGCTCCGGCAGAAAATGTTCGATAAAATGTACCGTGCCGCCGTACAGCGGATTGGAGAACAACAGCAAGTCGCCCGGTTTCAGGAACTCGAGCAGGGTCGTCGTGATGGCTGACATGCCGCTCTCGAACACTGCACAGGCTTCCGCTTCGTCCCACAGCGTCAGCCGGTCTTCCAGGATTTCCATGTCAGGATTGTTGAGGCGGCTGTAGATGAGGCCCAGGGTTTCCTTCTCTCTTTTTTCCCGCAGCCCGTAGGCTACTTCGAAAAAGGCTTTGCCCTCTTCCGCATTTTTAAAAACAAAGGTCGAAGTCTGGAATATGGGACATTTGATGGAGCCTTCCGATAATTCAGGCTTGTAGCCGTAAGACATCATTAAACTTTCGGGATGGAATGGACGATTTTTCATCTTTAATTTTTCTACAAATTTAAGTTTTACAGAAAAAAGAAGAATGATATCCGTCATTTGGGGAAAATGATTCTTTACTTAGGGCTCTGAAAAGAATGAATGGCTATTTGCTCTCTTTTTTTACTTGTTTTAAAGAAAAATATTCTGCCGCATGAGTTTACTCGACGCCACAGATCTGCGCATTCTTCATTTGTTGCAGGAAGATGCCAAGATGACCACCAAGGAAATTGCCGCCCAGCTTGGCATGACTACCACGCCCATTTTTGAACGCATCAAGCGCATGGAGCGGGAAGGTTTTATCAGAAACTACGTCGCATTGTTGGATAAAAACAGGGTAGGGCTAAGCCTTGTCGCTTTCACCAACGTGTCGCTGAAGGAGCATTTCACCGAGTTTCTGACCCGGTTTGAAGAGGCGGTAAGCTCTCTGCCGGAGGTGAACGAATGTTACCACATCGCCGGCAGTTATGATTATTTGTTGAAGGTGGTGGTGAAAGACATGGCCGCTTACCAGCATTTTGTTGCTAAAAAACTGGCAGCACTGGAAAACATCGGGCGGGTGCAAAGTTCGTTTGTGATGACGGAGGTGAAGTATTCGACCAAGTTGTTTTTAGAGGGGTGAAAAGCAGAAGGGTTGAAAGGCTTAACCCCTTCAACCCTTCCACTTATAAACTCCAAAAAAAACGTCAGGATTTTCGCAAGGCAGGCAATTGATTTGGAAAATCCTGACGTATGGAGGAGAAGTTGTTGGCTGCATTTTAAGGATGCCGCCTTTAGTAATAGCGCTAATTTAAAGCGTTTTTATCTCAGATACAAGTTTACCGAGAGTATCTTTTGCATCTCCGAACAGCATTTTGGTCCTTTCGTGGAAGAAAAGCGGGTTTTCAATACCGGCATAACCGGGCCGCATGCTTCGTTTCATGACTACCACATTCTTAGCTTCCCAGACTTTAATAACCGGCATTCCGTAAATCGGGCTGCCCGGATCGTTCTCTGCTGCCGGGTTCACTACGTCGTTGGCGCCGACGATGATGCAGACGTCGGTTTGTGCCATCATTTCGTTGGCATCGTCCATCTCCACCAGCTTAGGGTAGGGTACGTCAGCTTCCGCCAGCAGTACGTTCATGTGGCCAGGCATACGGCCAGCCACCGGGTGAATGGCGTAATAAACTTCCACACCCTGATCAGATAGTCTTTTTTCAAAGTCGTGGCAAACGTGCTGCGCCTGCGCCACTGCCAGACCGTAACCCGGCACGATGCAAACCTTACTGGCATAAGCGCAGAGGATGGCTGTGTCGTTGTGCGAAATTTCCTTGGCCACCTGATCGCCGGCAGCTGCGCCTCCACCCGCTGCGCCTCCGCCGAAGCCGCCAATCAAAACATTGAGCAGGGAACGGTTCATGGCCTTGCACATCAGGAAGGTGAGGATCAGACCGGAAGCTCCGACGAGGATACCACCGATGAGCATGATCCGGTTACCGTAAATCAAACCACCAAACGCACCGGCTATACCGGAAAGCGAGTTCAGCAGGGCAATGACCACCGGCATGTCGGCGCCACCGATCGGCATGACGAACAGGACACCGTAAAACAGCGACAGCGCCAGCAGAATCCAGCCGGTCGTTTGTCCCAATGTGTCAGGTGAAAAGACGCCCAGTCCCATGAGTATGATGATGACCGCCAGGAACAGCCAGTTTAAATAAGTCAGGAAGCGGCCGCCGATGTCTTTGATCTTGTCGTCCAGTTTGCCGTAGGCGACCATGGAACCGGAAAAAGTGACCGTACCGATGACGATACCCAGGTAAGCGACGAGGAGGAATCCCCAGTCGCCGGAGTCGCTGGCAAAAAACTCCATGCAGGCAATCAACGCAGAAGTTGCGCCGCCGGTGCCGTTAAAAAAGGACACCATCTGTGGCATAGACGTCATCTGCACACGGGTGGCCATCAGGTAACCGATGATGGTACCGACGGCAAGTCCGGCTACGATCCAGGCGTGGTTGGAAATGCCTTCTCCGGTTTCTGTTTTGTGAAACAGGATGGTGCCGATAATAGCGAGAATCATACCCGCAGCGGCGATTGTATTACCCTCCCGGGCTTTGTCGGGGCTGCTGAGCATCTTCAAACCAATGATGAAGGTAACGCAGCCCACGATATAAAATAGTTCGAGCAAAAATTCTGACATGGTTATTCGTTTTCAGTGATTAGTGCTTGGTAATTGGTGATTGGACCGCCCAATCACCAATTACCAAGCACTAATCACCATACATATTCATTTTTTCTTTTTAAACATGGCGAGCATCCGGCCCGTGACGGCAAAGCCGCCCACGACGTTGAGCGTACCGAGCACCACCGCCAGAAAGCCAAGGCTGAGCGTCAGGTAATCATCCGGCCTGGCGTGGCCAATTACAATAATAGACCCCATGATCACCACGCCCGATATGGCATTCGAGCCTGACATCAGCGGGGTGTGCAACAGGGCCGGAACGTTTTTAATGACTTCCGTTCCAAGAAAAATAGCCAGAACTATGAGGAAGATCATGTCCTGATTTTGAAGAAAAAAATCTGAAAAGGCTTGCATATCAATGATGAATTATGAACGTTGAATGATGAACTTTCCGGTTCGTAAAAGGCAATAAAGCCTCAAGCCTGCAAAACGGATTTCAACCGCTCGCTGACCACTTCCCCTTCGTGTGCAATACAGGAGGCAGCGACGATGTCGTCTTCCAGGTTGAGTTTGTATTGTCCTTTTTCAAAAAAGAGTTTCAGGAAATTCAGGATGTTTTTGCTAAACATGGCACTGGCATCCTTCGGCAGGCTGGAAGGCAGGTTCGAGTCGCCGATGACGCAGACGCCGTTGTGGTAGATGGTCTTGCCGTCCTGCGTCACGGCACAGTTGCCGCCGCTGGAAGCTGCCAGATCGACAATGACAGCGCCGGGTTTCATAACATCCACCGTATCTTTCTGAATGATGACCGGCGCCTTGCGACCCGGAATCTGAGCCGTGCAGATGATGACATCCGCCTGCTGGGCGTGTTTGTGGACGGCCTCCGCTTGTTTTTTCAGGTACTCTTCCGACTGCTGAATGGCATAGCCACCGGCTGCGGCGCTTTCCTGTGCGCCCTCTACCTCCACGAATTTAGCGCCAAGGCTCAAAACTTCCTCCCTGGCGGCTGCCCGCACGTCGAAAGCTTCTACCACGGCGCCGAGTCGTTTGGCAGTGGCAATGGCCTGCAAGCCTGCCACACCTGCGCCGATGATGAGCACTTTGGCAGGTTTGATCGTACCGGCTGCCGTCATGAACATCGGGAAAAAACTGGGCAAGTGTGTCGCTGCAGTGAGGATGGCTTTGTAGCCGGCAACGGTCGCCATGGAAGAAAGCACATCCATCGCCTGTGCACGGGTGGTGCGGGGCAGCATGTCGAGGCTGAAAGCAGTGGCTTTTGCAGCGTTCAGCGGTTGAACAACTTCTTTGTTGGTCATTGGATTAAACTGCCCGATGACCAGCTGGCCGGCTGTCAGTTTTTTCGTTTGTTCCGCTTCCAGCGGGTGGATTCTCGTCACGATGTTCGCCTTTTGCAGGACTTCATCTTCCGAAACCAGCTTGACGCCTTGCTGCGTGTAGGCCTCGTCGGTCAGGCCTGCACGAGTGCCGGCGCCTTTTTCAAGAAGGATTTCAGCAATCCCTAATTTCAGGAAAGCTGCTGCCGTGTCGGGAGTGACGGAGACTCTGTTTTCTGATGCGGGTTCTTTTAAAATGCCAAGTATCATGTTGTTTTTTTGTTTCAATAATTTGAAGCAATGAAATATTGAGGGCTGAAATTAAGAGAATATTAAAAATGTACTCTCTTATTTTCATAAAATTTCAAAATCAACTTTGGTCAACAGGCTGCTTACATGTTTCACCTGCCAAAGCGGCGGTAAGGTATTCACGTACCTGATTTTTTAAAGATGAGATTTGTCAGGAACGGAGGAGAGAATGGTCATCTTTTTTGGTGAGTGGCAGGAGGGTGAGTTTATTCAATTGTACGGGACCTACATTCTCGGTTGTTTATTTTCATAAAATTTCAATAAGCTACCCAAGGTTCATGTTGAGCAGGATGCCAATGAAAGGGTAGTTTTTTGAAATACGCCCGGCAACGCCCGTTCCGATCCCGAATAATTTGCCTAAACGCCATCTTACTTTTCCCCGCAGTTCCAAACCTTTGGTGAAGGAGCTTTCCTTGCGGACCGAGTAATTCCCTCCAAGGTCAAATGAACCTCCGGAATTTGGTCGTGGAGTAAATTCTACCAGTTCACAGCTGCCGGCAGAAATGCCTGCTTCGAAGGCCAGTGAAGCTTTTTTTCCGACAGAGCCGGATTGGATGCCAAGGAGCAGGTTCAGGGTTTTGGCTGTTTCGGCGGTTGAAACGCCGAACGAGAGCCCATCCAGTAAACCGGGTTCAAAATCTGACGGTTTGTTACGGGCCTGGCGGCCAATGCGTGTTGCGCCCGCTGCAACATAAAAATGGGGCAGGGGGGAGTATTGGAAGGTTACATCGAACAGGAAGCCAGTATTGTCCACGACTCCAGCAGTACCGGATAGGAGCCAGCGGTGTTTGCCTATGCTATTGACAGAGGACTGATCCTGTTGTTGTGTGGCCGGCCCGGAATCTGGGTTTGGCAATCTCTGTTGATCGCTTTGCCCGGCCCCCTGAAGGCAAAGTTGTAATAGAAGAAGGGAGATGAGAAAGCGATACTGACGTGAGTTGTTCTTTTTCATACTACCTGATGGGTTAAGGATGGTTTCACGTTCGACGCTTCAATTTTCGCCAAAATGATCCGTATTTTCATAAAAAAAACCTGACTCTTCAGTCAAAAAACCTGACTCTTCAAGCAAAAAATCAGACTCTTCATGAAAAAAATCAGATTTTTTGCTTCAACAGTCAGATTTTTTGACTGAAGAGTCAAACTTTTTGCTTCAACAGTCAGATTATTTGCTTCAACAGTCAGGTTTTTTGACTGAAGAGTCAAACTTTTTGCTCGAAGAGTCAGGTTTTTCGCTCGAACAGTCAGGTTTTTTTTGCGAAAATACGCATCGTTTTAGCGGGAATACGGTCTTTTCAGCCGAAAAACACCAGTCATTTAACTACGATCCTCCCAGCATCAGGATGACTTGCGCCAGCAAAATTTTCACCACCATGGCCGTCGGGAAAACCGTTGCGTAGCTGATATTGGCAGCGCCGGTGTCGTCTTTTTCATTGGCGAAAGCCAGACAGGCAGGTTGTGTGTGAAGCGCCGACAGCATGCCCATCAGGAGCGAAAATGGCATTTTGAAAACAAGTCTTGCCACCAGCATCGTGATGCCTGCGGTGAAAATCGTGACCACGGCGCCCAGCGCAATCATTTGAAAACCAGCGGTTTGGAAGGTGGAGAAAAACGAATAGCCTGCCTTCAGTCCGATACCCGCCAGGAAGAGCACGGCGCCGATCTGGCGAAGCGTAAAGTTGGCATTGTAGGACATGATCCAGATGAAATTACCGCTGCGGCCAAGTTTGCCCAGCCAGAGCGCAACGATCAACGGACCGGCGGCGAAGCCCAGCTTGAAAGTGGTGCCGCCCGGCAGCGGAATCGGGATCATCCCCAACAGCAGACCCAGCGCTATCCCGATCGAAAAACTGATGTAGTCCACCTCGGAAAGCCGTTGGTAGCTGTCGCCCATGTATTTGCTGATCTCCTGGATTTTTTCTTTCGGCGCAATCACCCGCACCCGGTCGCCCGCTTCCAGTTGCATTTCGGCGCTGAAGGGCAGGTCCACGTCGCCCCGGCGGATACGGGTGATGACGGCACGGAATTTTTTATGCAATTCCAGCTCTCTGATGGGCTTCCCAATCACTTCCCGCCGGGAGACAAAAATGCGGCGCATGCCCAGTTCGCCCGCATCCAGTGAAAGATCTTTTTTGGAGAGAATGCCGAGGATAGCCTGGGCCTGTTCCAGTTGCGATTCCGGCCCGACAATGGTCATCACGTCGCCCTGACGGATAATGGTCTGGCCGGAGGGCACCTCCACTTTTGTCTTGCCTTTCGGCAAATGGCGGGAGACGGTGAGGTCCTGAAAATTGGCAAAAATGGCCAGTTCCTGCAGGTTTTTGCCGTCCAGTGCCGGGTTGGTGATTTCCACGTTGATGTGGTCGAGGGCTTCGGTGCTGATGCCGGTGAATTCAGCGGTGGCGGCCGCCTCTTTTTTCAGGTCAACTTTCCAGATTCTCATGCCCAGCTGAAACAGCAGAATCACACCCATCACGCCGACAGGGTAGGAGAGGGAGTAGCCAACCACCGGCTCTGCCATGAGTTTGCGGAGCTGTTCGTCGGGCAGTGCGGTTTTGGTTTGTTTTAAAACATCGATGACAGAGGCAAGCGCCGGTGTGTTGGTCAGCGAGCCGCAGAACAGCCCGGAGAGCAGGGTGCTTTTGATGGAAAACAGCTGCCCCAACCCAAGCGTAAGACCTGCCGAAAGAATCAGTACACTGATGACCAACAGGTTGTCCCTGATCCCCGATTTTTTAAAAGAAGCAAAAAAACTCGCCCCTGACCGTAGCCCGATGGTGTAAACAAACAGTACGAGCCCCACCATATAAATCATGTCCGGCAGCGCCATGTCGGGGTGCATGGCTCCGAAAGCCAGTCCGACAAACAACACCGCCGCCACGCCAAAGCTAAACCCGAATACCTTCACCTTGCCGATCAGGTAGCCAAGCGCAATGACGAGGAAAAGCAATAATATTTTATTGGATAGTAAAAGTTGAATGATCGTATCGTGGAGGTTCATTGGCCCTGTTTTTTTGAGGGTGCAAATCTATGGAAGCCCGTCAGAATTATTCCCGTAAAATGAGGATGACTTTTACCCTTTGGGATTTAAGTCACGTTACAGGTGTGTTATCCGGAGTATTTTTGCGGCTAAAATTTTCTAAAAAAACATGACAGAAACAAATCTTAAAAAAGCCGGCCACAACGTTTTCCTGGGCTTGCTGGGCAGTCTGACGCTGGGACTTGCTCCTTTTTACCCCGAGCCTCATCTTTTTGGTAAAATACGCTGGGTGCTGGGCGGTGCAAACGGCATGGCAGCCATGGATTGGTTCGACCTGGCGATGCATGGCGCACCGGTGGTGTTTTTGTTGTGGGCGCTGTGGACATATTATAAAGTGAAAAACAGTCAGGCGGCGGAGAGCTAAGAATCGTGTGTGAAATAGGATCTGTTTTTTTTGATTTAAGATTTAAGATTGACGGTTTAAGATTTTTGATTATTCCGGGACATAAGGCGCCGGATGTGTCCCGGAAAAATCTAAAATCTTAAACCGTCAATCTGATATCGTCAATCAAATTGATCCAGCCCCTCAGGCAGCAACCCGGTCCCCTGACCAATAATTCTCTCCCTCTATTCTACAATCTCCGCTTTCCCGGCGTACCTTTGCGCCCTTATTTCAAAAAAGTAGTTTTTTAAATGCTCACAGCTGCCAATATTTATGTTCAGTACGGCGATCGCATCCTGCTCGATCGCATCAATTTCACCATCGGCGACCGGGAACGGATCGGTCTTGTCGGCCGCAACGGGGCAGGAAAATCAACGCTCCTCAAGATCATCGCCGGCCATCTGCGCCCCGACGATGGCAACATTCAGCGCCCCACCAACAGCACGCTGGGTTTTCTGCATCAGGAAATGAGTTTGCCGAAAGGCAAAACAGTGATGGATGAAACACTAACGGCCTTTGACGAAGCCAAAGGCGTCGAGCGCCGCCTTGCGGAAATCCATGAAGAACTCGCTCACCGCACTGATTACGAAAGTGATTCCTACATGGATTTGCTCAACGAAATGTCGGACCTCGATCACCGTTTTCACATCATCGGCGGCGGCAACATGGAGGCGGATGCAGAGAAAGTACTGAAGGGTTTAGGTTTTAAAAACAGTGACTTCAACCGCCTGACGGATGAGTTCAGCGGCGGCTGGCAGATGCGTATCGAACTGGCAAAAATGCTGTTGCAGCGCCCCGATTACCTGCTGTTGGATGAGCCTACCAACCACCTTGACATTGAAAGTATTCTCTGGCTGGAGGAGTTTCTGATGACTTACGAAGGCTCGGTCATCGTCATTTCGCACGATAAAATGTTCCTCGACAATGTCACCAAGCGCACGGTTGAGATTGAGCTGGGTAAACTCTACGACTACAAAGCCAACTACACCCGCTATGTGGAAATGCGGGAAGAACGCCGGGAGAAGATGATGTCGGCCATGAACAACCAGCAAAAGCAGATTGCCCAGATGGAAAGGACGATCAGCCGCTTCATGGCCAAAGCTTCCAAAACTTCCCTTGCTCAATCTATGCAGAAAAAGCTGGAAAAGATGGACCGCATCGAAGTGGAAGACGGCGACACCTCGGTGATGAATATCCGTTTTCCGGAGCCTCCACGCTCCGGCCAGATTGCCATGGAGGTGAAAAACGTGACCAAAAGCTACGGCCACCTCAACGTATTGAACAAGGTAGACCTTCAGATCGAACGGGGCGACCGCATTGCCTTCGTCGGTCAGAACGGACAGGGAAAAACAACCCTGGCCAAGATGATCGTCAACCACCTGCAACCCACCGACGGCGAGATCAAGGTGGGTCACAACGTTCACATCGGCTACTACGCCCAGAATCAGGCAGAGGCCCTCGATCCGAAACTGACCCTGCTTGAAACCATGGAGGAACATTCGCCGCCGGAAATGCGCACGAAGCTGCGGGCTATTCTCGGCGCTTTTATGTTCAGTGGGGAAGACCAGGACAAGAAGGTATTTGTGCTTTCGGGAGGGGAAAGAGCGAGGCTGGCACTGGCCTGCCTGTTGCTGCGCCCCATTAACCTGCTGGTGCTGGATGAGCCTACGAACCACCTTGACATGCTTTCAAAAGAGGTGCTTAAGGCTGCTATCACGGATTACTCGGGCACTTTGCTTGTTGTTTCCCACGACCGGGATTTCCTCGGCGGCCTGACGGATACGACCGTAGAATTCAGGGATAAAAAATTACACACCTACCTCGGCGACGTCAATTATTTCCTCGAAAAGCGAAAGCTTGACGACATGCGCCAGGTGGAAATGAGCACGAATAACCGGAATAGCAACGGTTCGGGTAACGCCAAAGCAGCAAAAGAGCTGAGTTTTGAAGAAAGAAAACAACTTCAGCGGGCCGTTTCCAATGCCGAAAAAAAGGTCGAACAACTGGAGGCGAAAATTTCCGACTACGAATCCCGCATGGCACTGCCGGATTTTTACCAAAGACCCGACCACCACAAGGTGATGAAGGAATACGAGCAGGCCAAGCAAAACCTTGAAGCAGCCATGGCCGAGTGGGTGGAAGCCCAGGAAGCACTGGAGGAATGAGGTGGAGTTGGCGGTCTTCATGGAGTAAAAAATAATTTTACCCCTGTTTAAACCGGATGCGCTGCCTTAAGTCCAAGTCGAAAACTGCCAATATGCTGAAGAACACTGCACTTTTCGTCATTTTATTCGCTGCGCAAACGCTCGCTGCGCAAAACCTGTACTTCCCACCCCTTACCGGCAATGTGTGGGAAACCCTTTCGCCCGATTCCCTTGGATGGTGCGAGGATGAAATTGGCAACCTTTACCAATACCTGGACGAAAAAAACACCAAGGCATTCATCGTTTTAAAAAACGGCCGTATTGTACTGGAAAAGTACTTTGGAACATTTCAGCAGGATAGTATCTGGTATTGGGCTTCCGCCGGAAAGTCGGCTACGGCAGTACTGGCGGGCATTGCTCAGCAAGAGGGCTTGCTGGATATTGATGATCCCACCAGCGACTATCTCGGCCTGGGCTGGACTTCGGCACCACCCGAAAAAGAAGCCCTCATCACCATTCGCCATCAACTCAGCATGACCACCGGCCTCGACGACGGCACCGGCGATGTGGATTGTACAATTCCGTCGTGTCTGCAATATCTGGCAGATGCCGGCACCCGCTGGGCTTACCACAATGCGCCCTACACCTTGCTCGACAAGGTCATCGAGTCGGCCTCCGGCCAAACGTATAACCAGTATTTCAACGCTAAAATCAAAGCAAAAACCGGCATGAAAGGTCTCTGGCTGCCGGTGGGTTACAACAATGTTTACTTTTCGGATGCCAGAAGCATGGCACGCTTCGGGCTTTTGATCCAAAACAACGGCTACTGGGGCAATACGCCCGTAATTTCAGACGCTTCCTACCTCAACGACATGCTCAATTCGTCGCAGGATCTGAACAAATCCTACGGTTTTCTTTGGTGGCTCAATGGCAAGGAATCCTATCTGGCGCCGGGCTCGCAATTCGTTTTCAATGGCCCGCTAAACCCCAACGGTCCGGATGATGTGGTTGCGGCCATGGGCAAAAACGGCCAGTTCCTGAATATTTCAAACAGCGAAGGTTTGATCTTCGTGCGCATGGGTAATTCTCCGGAAGGCGGGCTTTTTGTACCCTGGTTGTTGAATGATGAAATCTGGAAACGCATCAACGAGCTGAGTTGTGTGACCACTGATCTTGAAGAGGCTGGGTCGGACGCAGATTTCCGAATTTATCCTAACCCTGCTTCCTCGGTGCTGAAGCTTGAAATACCGGGCGAGGTCCAATACTTTTCACTGCAAATATTCGACGCATCCGGCCGTGTCGTTCATCAGGGTGAAAACACCCGGCACCTGAATCTCGCAGGCTGGCAGCCTGGTTTGTATCTTTGTCAGGTAAAATGGCCCGGCGGTGTCATGACGGCAAGGTTCATCAAGCAGTAAGGTTCGCAAGCGACAGGCCAGTGATAGCGTTTTAAGTTCTAAATGCTTGGGAAGACGATTACCAGCCTGTTAAATCACCATGCTCTTTTCTTTCAAAACAATCCTGCCCCGCACATCGCGATGTACGGTGCCACAAGCTCCTGCAGGATCGTGTTCAAAAAGCAGTTTCCAGTTTTTATCGACAGCATTGCTGAGCAACCACTCTTTTTCTTCCAGTGTCACCATAGGACGGATGTCGTATGCCATAATCCAGGGCATGCTGATGTGAAAAGCGGAAGGCATCAGGTCGGCGCAGTATACGTAGTAGTCGTCGCCGGTGTCGATGTGTAAAGACATCATGGCTTCGGTATGTCCGTAGGAAAAGTGAACGGACAAGCCCGGCAGCCAGGGGAGAAGATCCTGCTGCACGTCGAGGAATTTCACCTTACCCTCCTTTTGCAGGGGGACGAAATTTTCAACTAAAAAAGAAGCTTTTTCCCGGTCGTTGGGATTCAGGGCCCAATTCCAGTGGCGCTCGTTCGACCAATAGTTAGCATTCGGGAAGGTGGGAGTAAGTTTACCGTTTTTATCAAATTTTACAGCTCCGCCACAATGATCGAAGTGCAGATGGGTCAGGAATACATCCGTGATTTCTTCAGGGGAAATGTTGGCGTTCACCAGAGAGCTTTCCAGTGAGTCTTCCCCGTGAGGCTCAAAGTAGGAGCGGAACTTTTCGTCCTGTTTGGTACCCATGCCGGTATCGACGAGGATTTTCCGGTTGCCGGTTTCGATGAGCAGGCATCGCAACGCCCAGGTGCAGAGGTTGTTCTGGTCGGGCGGGTTTTGTTTTTCCCACAACTTTTTAGGAACGATGCCGAACATGGCGCCGCCGTCCAGTTTGAAAAATCCGTCTGAGATAAAGGTTAGGGTCATGTTGAATGATTGAATGAGAGAATGATTGAATGATTGAATGATCCTGGCAAAAGTAACGAGGCTTGCGAATTTTCAAAATAAATTGAAAACTGGATTTAAACTGGCGTGTTTCACATTGGAATTAATCACCTGAACTTTTGCGCTCTGTCTGATGGCTTTCCGGGGTGTGAAATTGTCAATAAAATAATCCTACTATATGGAAGAGAAAAGAGGAATTGTATGGTTTAGGCAAGATCTGAGACTGCATGACAATGAAGCACTCACGGAAGCGCTCAGCCATTGCAGTGAGATTATTCCGGTTTATGTGTTTGACGAAAGGGTTTTTACCGGAACAACGCAGTGGTACGGCTTCCCGAAAACCGGAAAATACCGTGCAAAATTCATCATCGAAAGTGTGGAGGATTTACGTCGTTCCCTCAGACGCCTCGGTAATGACCTGATCGTCAGGTTTGGAAAGCCTGAAGATGAAATTATGAGCATTGCCAAGCAGTACAAAACCAGCTGGGTGTTTTGTAACCGGGAGCGAACGCAGGAAGAAATCGACGTGCAGGATGCATTGGAAAAAAGGCTCTGGTCCATCGGTCAGGAAATGCGCTACTCCCGTGGCAAAATGCTCTACTACACTGCCGATCTGCCTTTCCCCATCACCCAGACGCCGGAAATTTTTACCCAATTCCGAAAAGAAGTGGAGCGGGTCGTGAAAGTACGGAAACCGCTTCCTGCACCTTCAGAACTTCCTCCGATCCATCCGGATATCGTTCCAGGTGAAATTCCGACGCTGAGGCAGCTTGGGCATGAGCCGTATGCGAATGACCACCGGGCTGTCATTGATTTTCAGGGCGGTGAAACAGCCGGTATGGAGCGCTTGAAATATTACCTTTGGGATTCCGACCGGGCGCAAACCTATTTTGACACCCGGAATGAATTGCTGGGCGGCGATTATTCTACTAAATTTTCTGCCTGGCTGGCTCAGGGTTGTCTTTCCCCAAAAATGATCTATTGGGAACTGAAAAGATACGAGGAGGAAAGGGGCGAAAACAAGTCCACTTACTGGATTTTCTTCGAATTGCTGTGGCGAGACTTTTTCCGGCTCATGGCTAAAAAACATGGAAACAACATCTTTTTCAAAGGCGGAATGAAGGAAGATCCTGACAAACGGCTTCGCAGCGATCGAAAATTGCTGCAACTCTGGGTGGAAGGCCGCACAGGCGTACCTTTCATTGATGCCAACATGCGTGAGATTAAAAATACGGGCTTCATGTCGAACCGTGGGCGACAAAACGTAGCCAGCTTCCTCGTCAACGACCTGAAAGTAAACTGGCAAATGGGAGCAGAATATTTTGAAAGCGTGCTGATAGACTACGACACTGCCAGCAACTGGTGCAACTGGAACTACATCGCCGGGGTTGGAAACGACCCGAGGGAGGACCGTTACTTCAACATTCTCAGCCAGGCACGCCGCTACGATCCGGCCGGTGACTACGTCAAACACTGGTTGCCGGAACTGAGCTACCTGCCGCCGGAAAAAGTTCATCGCCCCGATACACTTTCCGGAAAGGAACAGCAGGAAATGCACCTGACACTCGGCGCCGATTATCCCAAAGCAATGGTAAGTACCCGTCGATGGGCTTAGCCTACGAGGCCGTTAAGCCGGACTTTTGGAAAGAATAGATCGATAATTTTTATGAATGAAGTGAGAGGTGTGGCAGCTTTGCCACGCCTTTTTTTTTTGATGAAAAACTGGCCGGCAGGGCCGTGGTCTATCTGACGTGACGGTCAGCGAATGGCTTGTCGCTGAGCTCCCATTCGCAGACTGTAAGCATTTTACCCTGTCTCAGTTTTCAGAAAAACCAGGCGGAAGAATGATTTCATTAGCTAAGTCTTTTAGCTCGCCTGCCGGGTGCCTTGGCTGAAATCCTGCACTGCTGATCTTGCGGGTGTCGAGTGTCAGATTAGGCGGGCGATAGGCGGCCATTTCAACTTCCTGTTGCGATTTCGGGATGATGCTCCCTGTAGTCAGGTTGAAAATTTCCTTGGCCAGCAAGGCAAATTCATACCTCGACAACGGCGCTTCGCCGGCCAGGTTAAAAATGCCGCAGGCGTCCTGTTCCAGCAAGGTGAACAGCCCTTCCACAGCGGAACGGGCGCTCAGGAACGAGCGGATTTCATCGTGAAAAGCCGTCACCGGCAGGAAGGTCTGCCAGGACTCCAGCCATTGTTGCAGGAAACTTTTCGATACTTCGCCCGACTTCCCGTAGAGCACGGCAATGCGGGCAATGGCAGCTTCCGGGTAGATTTCAGCGATACGCTCTTCGGCTTCCAGTTTTTGTTTGCCGTATTGATTCCGGGGCGTCGGCTCATCGCCTTCCCGGTAGAGGCCTTTCGAGCCGTCAAAAACCTGCTCGCTGGAAGTGAAAACCAGCCGTACGTGCCGGTCGGCGCACATTTCAGCCAGATGAGCGGTGGCAGTTACGTTCAGTGCGTGGGTTTCTTCCGGATGTTTTTCACAAAAGCTGATGTTGGAAAATGCGGCAAGATGAAAAACGGCATCGGGTTTTACCTCTTTGAGCGCACGCCAGATGCTGTCTTTGTCGGTCAGGTCCAGTTTAAGATTTTCCGTTTTGGGAACAATTCCGGTGGAGTTTTGGCAATAGGTGCCGATCAACCGCCAACCCCGCTGAGGGTGGCTGCAAACGTTCCAGCCGAGGAAGCCGGAAGCACCGGTAATCAATAGAGTTTTCATACGCTGATATTTAATTTCAAAACAAAAATAGCTGTTCAGCATTGTACGTGAAAGCAGGAAAAAGCCCAAACAGCATTTCGCAAACTTAAGATTTCACACAAATCATCTTTGGAAAATGATACCAATTTTCATTTCTCCCGAATTTTTATCCTCACATTTTTCTTAATATTTCTTTTCGGAAGTTCCATTCTCTATCTTCGCCGCAACTTCATTTCCCAGGAAGGACTTTTATTGAATTTTTGTACCTAAACCCACGTCACATTATGCAGGCAGAGACTGCCCAATTCCAACTGATCGAAGATTCCGCTGCTCTTCAGGAATTTGCTGAAATAAACCGCAACATTGAATGGATGTGTTTTGACACTGAGTTTATCGGTGAAAAACGCTTTTTGACGACCATCTGCCTGATTCAGGTCGGAACGGAGCATGGGAATTTCCTCATCGACCCATTGAAAGTCAAAGACATACAGCCCGTTATCGACCTGCTCGTCGATGAGCGGGTCCTCAAAATAGTTCATGCGGGCGATAACGACTACCGACTGTTCAATACACACTACGGAATTATCCCCCGCAACTCATTTGACACACAGATTGCTGCAGGTTTTGCAGGCTATAAATACCCGGTCGGCTTTTCAAAGCTGGTCGAAAATGAGCTTGGTGTCCGTTTGAGCAAGGGTTACACCGTAACCAATTGGGAGAAGCGGCCTTTCGATAAAAAACAGCTGCGATACGCACTTTTTGATGTGATTTATCTTCGTGATTTGTGGTACAATTTGGAAGAAAGACTCCGCAAGCTCAATCGGCTCGAATGGGCCCGGGAAGAATTTAAAGTACTCGAAAGTCCGGAATCCTACGAGCAGGACCCCTACAAGGAAGCGCTCGACAGCAATCTGATCAAAAGTTTGCGTAAAAAAGAACAGCTGTTTCTGGTTCGTTTTCTGCTCTGGCGAACCGAAGAGGCCCGCCGGAAGGATCACTCCAAAGAAATGATTCTGCCAGGAAAATACATCAGTGCTATCGTCCGTGCTGTGCATTCAGGCCTTGATGCGCTGAAACACAACCGACGCTTGCCCGACAACATGATCAATCGCTACGGTCAGATATTCGTCGACATGTACAACCAATCTGCAACGGAAGAAGAGAAGGAGGTGCTGAAACAAATTCCTCGTGACAACAGCGAAAACCCAAAGCAGGATATCATGATGGAAATGCTTGATTTGCTGGTTCGATACAAGTGTTTGCAGGCAGGTATTTCCAACAATATAGTCATGCCACGGGGTGTTTTGAAAAAAATGAAAAATGACAAGGAGTACTTCGACACTTCCCTTGAAACCGGCTGGCGCAAGGAGTTCCTGGGTGCTGAAATCATCAGCTGGTTCAAATACCGCCGGAACCTCGAGATTGAGTTTCTGAACGGGAAATTCGAACTCAAGATGCAGGAGTAACCCTGTTTATAATCTCATCAAAAATTCTGTCAGATTTACATCGGTGGCCAGTTCGAGGCGTTTCCGCAACCTGTAACGGCTGGCTTCCACTCCTCTTACCGAGATATTCATCAACGAGGCGATTTCTTTGGATGAAAGATTCATGCGCAGGTAGGCGCAAAGTTTAAAGTCGTTAGGACTTAGTTGCGGAAATTGCTCACCCAGTCTTTTCAGAAAATCGCTGTGGACTTCGTCAAAGTACTGTGAAAAGTGCTCCCAGTCTTCGTCCAGGCTTGTATCCTGCTCAATGGCTTTTATCAGCCTTTTTATTTCATTGAAAAGCTCAGGCTGATCCTTGGTTTTAGCTCTTAGCTTTTCCAATGACTGCCTGACGGTAGTCATCAGTTCACTTTTTTGCACGAGGTGCATTGTTGCGGTGGCGAGTTCCCGGTTTTTGTGATCGACTTCAGCTTTTAACTTTTCGTTGCGAAGGTTGGTAATGACTGCTTCGGATTCCTGCACTCGGAGTTTGTGTTCTGCTACCTTTTCCTGGTGGGTGGATTGCAGGTGGGCCTTTTCCTTCTCAAAACGGCGTCGCTGCGAAAACATAACTGCTCCAACGCCTCCTGCTATCAGAAGGGCATATAAAGTAAAGGCCAGTTTATTGGCATACCAGGGGGCTACTATTTCAAACGACCAGGTGATCGTTTCACTTTCAATGCCGTTTTTATTGACAGCCTTCAGGTGCAGCTTGTAACTTCCGGGTCTGAGATTGTTGAACACCAGTGAAGTCTGTTCGTCCCACGCTGACCAATCGCTTTCCGACCCTTCGAGGTAGTGGGCATATTTAATGAACTCAATTCCCGAGTAGTCGGTAGCACAATATTGAAAACGGAGTGCATTCAGATCGTGTGGCAGCTGTATGGGCTGACTGTCTGTCCCTCCTGGGAAATATCCACCAAAGAGTATGCTGTCCAGCCGGCTTTCCAGGCTGACTGAGTGGAGTACAAGTGCCGGCTTTGTGGTGTCGGAGAGATACCTTTCAGGTTTAAAGTGAATGAAGCCTTGCTCGGTTGCAAAAAATACATTGTCCTCGTTTACAGGGAGAATAAACTCGAATCCGCCAACTAATTTTCCGGACAGATCCTGAATCGGCATTCGTCTTACGTCTTTTTCCAGTGCCTTATTTTCTACCCACAGGACGCCGGTTTCGTTTCCTGCAACATACCAGATGTTGCCCTTGACATCCTGTCGTAAATATTTTACCCGGTCATTTTTTCCAAAAATACGGTTAAAATTTTCGTTGGGCTCAAAGTTCCCGGTTGTATGGTTGAAATTAAAAATCCCTTTTTCCGTCGTAAAAACAGGTTTACCACCAAGAATGTAAACGTAGTTATTCAGGTCGGAGGGCAGGCCGTTCGATGAATTGTAAAATTCAACCTCGACAGACTGTTTCGAAGTGTCGATTTCGACTTTGTACACGCCCCGGTAGGGATGTGATACCCAGATGTTACCCACCTCGTCTTTGACAAGAATCCGGCAGCTCTCAGCGATACCCTCAAGATTTGAGTCAAAACGCCACTTGCCCTGTACTTTTTTGAATAGGCTGAGCCCGTTGTAATGGCCGGCAAGCGCCAACCTTTCACTCAGTTGAAGGAAAGTCCAGGTCCCGGGCAATTTGCCCAAAGATATGGCTGCGCCATCCGTGATAGTGAAAGGGCCGTCATGCAAACCAGCTAAAAGTTCATCTCCCGTGGTGGTAAGACCCCACACTTGTCCGGAGGTGTTCGAAACCATTTTAAAATGTTGAAGTTCAGATGGGGGGTAGTAATCTTTCCAATCGGTGTAGTAGAGTCCGGTGTTGGTGCCAAAAAAAATCTCGTTCTTATGAATCGCGGCGGTGTATCCGGTGCCTTGCAACTTTCCATCGGGGTAAATGGAGGTAAACGGTGAATTAATCTGAACGTAGTCAATCCCGTTGTCAAGACCAAGCCAAAGGTTGCCGGTACGGTCCGTAAAAGCGCTCAGCACGGTATTGTTTTGAAGGTCTTTTTCCTTGTTAAGGTGTTGCAGGATGCGTCTTTGCCGGTCGAGGATATAGAGGCCGTTTAGCGAAGTACCCAATGCCAGTTTACCATCATTCAGGAGCGCAGCGCAGTAGATCCTGCTGGTTTCCAGCTGTGCGTCGTGAGGAGTAACCCATTTTCCCAGCTTATTTTTGGTAAAATGGTATACACCATGTTTAAAAGTGGTAATGAGCTGTGTGTCAGGTGAAAGTGGCAGAATGGAAGTAATACTGAACTTGATAGGTTGGTCGGAAAGTTCTACTGATTCAAGACGGCCGTTTTGCAGGGTCATCAAATTGAGAGCGGCATCCTGTATCAGGATTCTTTTATTTAAAACACCAACAAAAATTAAAGGGCGATTACTGATCAAAGCATCTACTTTCTCATCCTTGAGCCTGAACAGCTGGTTATTCGTTCTGAAAAAAATCCCTTCTTCATGCATGATGATATCCCAAACGTCTTCGAAGTTGTGATACTCGCCCGGAACCAGGTGCTTAATAGAATGATAAACAAGCCTTCCTTGCTGATCGGGGTAGAAGTATCCCATTTCCCCCTGCCCGCCAGCATAGATTTTGCCATCTTCGGCAACTGCAACAGAGCGGACAATAGTGCCGTTGCTTAGTTTCATTAACCGCCAATGCACGCCATCGAACTCCAGCAATCCGTCATTATTCGCAAAAAACATGACGCCGTTGGAAGCTTGTTTAATATCCCAGTTTTGTGTACCTGCACGATAAATCTTTTTAGGGAAGTTTTGAGTAGGAGGGCGCCCCAGGTTAATATCTTGCGCAAATGTGTCCAACCGCGGGAGGATTGTCAGAAGCGCAGCTACAGCAAGAAAAGCGGACTTTAATATTAAGGAGCTTCGCATTGGTTTAGGCAAAATTCTCATGGTTTGGAATTCATCGGATAGCATGAAATTTTATCAACAGCGAATCTAAGTAAATGTTGGACATTGTTGTAGTAATGTCGTAGTGAAGTGTGTAGGAAAATTGTAACTGTAGTAGTGATCTGATAAAGGTGAATATTGGTGTGGTGTTTATGTCGTGCTATGGAATTTGGTCATTGGTAGTGCCTCTCGATACATTTGCTTTTATTACAGAAATTTTCAAAAATAAATTGTGAAGAAGAAGGGGGCAATAAGTAGAGTGTGTCCCTGGCAAATTTTCGATTGCAGTGGTTTTTGTATTAGTCGATACACTTATTTGACGAAACGATTGCAACAGATTTCTGCCGTACCCAACAAGCTATTTGGAAAATTTCTATGTCATTTCATCACTAAAAAAGGTAAACATGAAAAAAGTTTTACTTCTTCTGGCGGTGGTTCTCACCGTCTCAGGGCTTTTTGCTCAAACTACCATTCTCGATTTTGAATCTCCTTCCACAACCACTACTTACCAGTATTTCGGCAGTACACTGGATGGAAGCGTAAACAATGTGATAGCGAACCCGGACCCTACCGGCATTAATACCAGTAGCATGGTAGCTGATCACGTGAAGCCTGCCGGAGCGCAAACCTGGGCTGGTGCATTCCCTAATCCGGCGCTTCAGGTTCCGGCAGATATGATCCAGAACAGCCAGGTTTGTATCAAAGTCTGGTTTCCTGTTGCTGGTAATGTGGGTATCAAATTGGAAGGATCTTCTACCGGTGGGCCAAATTGGTTGAACCTGGTAGATGTTACAGAAACCAACACCTGGACAGAAGTTTGTGTGGATGCTGTCAATCCTTCGATCGAGGCCCCGAATGCGCCGGCAACCGGCCATGTTTACGACGTGGTTACGCTATTCTTCAATTTTGGCGTTTCTCCAACAGCTGATGTTACGTACTACTGGGATGACCTCGTAACAAAAGGAGGCGGCGGTGCAACAGAAGGTGACATCACTTTCTCTGTTGATATGAATGGTTATGCTGAACCATTTACCACAGCTTACGTTAGTGGCTCCTTCAACGGATGGTCAGGCGATGCCAACCCGCTGGATGACAGCGACGGCGATGGTATCTGGACTACGACTCTCACTGTTCCTACCGGAACGCACGAATACAAGTTCACTTTGGATAACTGGGCTGCACAGGAACAATTTAATGGTTTTGAAACCTGTGTGATAGTTGACCCGTCCGGTCAGTTTGTCAATCGCAGGCTGGTCGTTTCAGGAGATGCTACGCTGCCTGTACGCTGCTACAACAGCTGTTACGCCTGCGGCGATGCGGTCAACATCACGATAGAGCTTGGATCTTCGCACATCACTGTTTCTCCAGAAGGCCTTTACATTGCCGGTGGTGGAAACTTCGGCAATCCCGGTGATTTTCCGTTGAATGATGACGATGGAGACGGCGTTTGGACTGCTACCTTTGAGCGCCAGAAAGGCTTCTCTTCGTTTTATACTTTCACAAATGGTGCTTGCCCGGATTATTCCTGCAAGGAAAATATTGCCGGCCAGGATTGTGCTGACCCTGACAACTTCAACGACCGCTCCTTCCCGCCGGTTATGCAGGATACAACCATTGCTACCTGTTTTGAAATTTGCACCACAGACACTGAATGCGGTGGCAACATGTCAGGCGATGTTACCTTCCAGGTCGACATGAGCGGTTACACAGGTACATTTACAACTGTCTATGTTTCAGGTAGCTTCAACGGCTGGGCTGGTGATGCCAATCCGCTTACCGATGCTGACGGTGATGGTGTCTGGGAAACAACGATCAATCTGCAGCCTAATACTTACGAATACAAATTCCAGCTGGACAACTGGTCTGTCGATGAGCAATTCATGGATGGTGCACCATGTACCGTTACCGATCCATCCGGCCAGTTTGTTAATCGGGTACTTGAAGTGAGTGGCGATGCGACTGTTTGTTTCGAGTGGAATACCTGTACTTCCTGTTTGACTACAGGCGTAAACAATCCGGTATTCGATGCTTCCCTTTTCTCCATTTCTCCGACGATGGCCAGCGATTTCACCATGGTTTATTTCAACAAGGACCTTCGTGAAAACAAAATGCTGCGCCTTTACAACACTACCGGAACTCTGGTAAAAGAACTTACACTGGGAGCTGACGTAACAGAGCAACGCCTGAACCTGAGCGAGTTGGGAACAGGTATGTACCTCGTTTACCTGCAAGCCGGTAATCGTATGGCGACCAAGAAAATTGTGAAACAATAATTTTCTTCATCGAAAACAGTATTGGTTGCGGCTCGTCTTTTTGTTATATGAAGATGAGCCACAACTAACACAAGCAGTCGAATAAGTTTCATTCATAACAATTGGCAACACGGGAATCTTCCCGTGTTGCTCCTCTCTCCTTTAAGTCAATATCATGAAATCTTTACTTAACATTTTTATGCTTGTTTTGGCTGCCTTCACGTCCATTCAGGCACAAAACACGGTCCGAGGTATTGTAACAGATGCCTCCAACGGCGATCCTTTGATCGGCGCTACTATTGCCATTAAAGGTGCCAACACTGGCACGATTACCGACATTGATGGCTCCTACGAATTAACCTACGAAACCCCTGATGCGGTATTGGTGATAACATACACCGGATACCAGGACCGGGAAATATCAGTTGACGGACGCACTGAAATAAACATCAAACTGGAAAGTGGCTCCACACTTTTGGATGAGATCATTGTAGTCGGATACGGCGTCCAGAAAAAAAGTGTGGTAACCGGCTCCATCTCAAAAGTTAAAGCAGCAGACCTTGAAGACATGCCGGTCGTTCGACTGGAACAATCTCTGCAAGGCCGTACCTCAGGTGTGAGGGTAACTTCAAGTAGTGGTCAGCCTGGCGCCGGCGCTACAGTACGTATCAGGGGTACAACTACAATTGGTGATTCAAATCCGCTGTACATCGTGGACGGTGTGCCAATTGAAGGCGGTATTGACTACCTGAACCAAAATGATATCGAATCTATCGAAGTGTTAAAAGACGCAGCTTCAGCGGCGATCTACGGAGCCCGTGCTGCTAATGGTGTAGTACTTGTTACAACCAAAACAGGCAAGGCCGGTACCATGGAAGTGAACTACGCAACCTACTACGGTACGCAAAACCCCTGGCGTAAACTGAATTTATTAAATGCCCGTGAATACGCAGTTTTGATGAACGAAGCATCTGCGGCTGCCGGGCAAAGTATTCTGTTCGAAGACCCCGCATCTTTAGGTGAAGGTACCGACTGGCAGGATGCTGTTTTCAACTACGATGCCCCGATCCAGAATCACGAATTGAGCCTCACCGCTGGTAATGAGCGCAGTAACTACTACGCCTCCTTTGGTTATTTCGACCAGCACGGTATTGTCGGTTCGAAAGAAGATAGTCGCTACCAGCGCTTTTCGGTCCGCCTCAATTCTAATCACAACGTAACAGATCGGATTAAATTCGGAAATACTGTAAGCTATACCCGTAATCTGAGCCGTGGTGTTGCTGAAAACACAGAGTTTGGCTCTCCACTGGGCCGTGCCATTAATCTTGATCCGATCACGCCACTTTTCGAAACAGACCCGACCGTTCTTTCACAACCACGCTACGCAAACAACTTCGATATGCTGGTACGTGACAAAAACGGTATGATTTACGGGATTTCCGACCTGATCACTTCTGAAATTCTGAATCCGGTTGCAGCCTTGGAAGTAGCATGGGGTGAAGGATGGGCAGATAAATTTGTCGGAACCGTATTCGGCGAGTGGGAAATTATCGATGGCCTGCGTTTTCGGTCCAACATGGGAACTGACCTTGCATTCTGGGGTGGGGAAGGCTTTACTCCTGTTCACTACCTGAACGCTGCAAACCGGGCGGATCAAAACAGCTATAGCAGAAACTCGGCCCGTGGCTTGCTCTGGAACTGGGAAAATACTTTGACCTACGACCGTCAGCTGGGCGATCACAAACTTACTTTGCTGGCAGGTACTACCGCCAAACACTCAGCCGGAAAATGGCAGGGTGGTAACATCAACAACATTCCTGTCACCGACCCGGAAGACGCTTCTTTGAGCTTCCCAACCGACCCGGCAAGCCAGGTTTTTTACGGCTACGAATATGAAAATGCACTGACCAGCTACTTTGGCCGTGTCAACTACAATTACAAATCAAAATACCTGTTCACGGCGCTCATGAGAGCAGACGGCTCCAGCCGTTTTGGTACCAATAACAAGTATGGATACTTCCCATCCGTATCGGTGGGTTGGGTGCTTACCGAGGAGCAATTCCTCCGTAGAAATCCTGTGATTAACTTCCTGAAATTCAGAGGTTCTTACGGCGTAAATGGCAACGACCGGATCGGTGATTTCCGCTACGTTTCAACGGTAGGCGGCGGGCGCAGCTATACATTTGGCACCAGCAACGACCTCGTGAATGGAGTCAGCCCGAACGCTATCGCTAACCCTGATTTGAGGTGGGAAGAAACTACTGAGATCAATATCGGATTCGATGCAAAAGTCTTTAAGCAGTTTAGTGTTACGCTGGATTATTTCAACAAAACCACAGATGGCATGCTGCTGCAGATCGAAGTGCCTGGTTATGTCGGTAACGTCGGCCCGATTGGCAACATCGCCAAGCTGGAAAACAAAGGCTACGAACTGGAACTTGGTTACGACAACAAAATCGGGGATGTTAACTTCAGCTTTGCCGGTAATATTTCCTACGTTGAAAACAAGATCCTCAACCTCGGGGAAGACAAAACCTTCCTTCCCGGCCTGCAGCGCTTCGGGCCACAGGGCATCGAACTGACACGTACGGTGGAAGGTTTCGCTTACGAGTCTTTTTATGGTTACAAAACCAATGGCCTTTTCCAAAACGACTCAGACGTAGCTGCTCACACCAATGCAGATGGACAGTTGCTACAGCCCAATGCACAGCCGGGAGATATCCGCTTCGTGGACGTCAACGGGGATGGTGTGCTGAATGAAGACGACCGTACGATTATTGGCGATCCAACGCCTAACTGGACATACGGCTTCAATATGAGCGTAAATTACAAAGGGTTCGACATTGTGATGTTCGGTCAGGGCGTCTGGGGTAATGAAATTTACAACGCTACCCGCCGCTTTGATTTGCCTAAAGCAAACTTTACAGGCGATGCACTGGGCCGCTGGACAGGCGAAGGAACTTCTACTTACTTTCCACGGCTGACGCTGAACGACGGTGACCCCGGCACCAGCAACCAAAACCTGACCCGTAGCAGTGATTTCTGGCTGCAGAACGGTGCATTTTTCAGGATTAAAACACTTCAGATTGGTTATAACCTGCCATCATCCGTCGCACAGCGTGCCGGGATGAGAAGAGCACGGGTTTATGTTTCCGCCAACAATCTGTTCACTATCACTCAATACAAAGGCTTCGACCCTGAGATTGGTGCAGGCGCAGGAGTTGACAAAGGAATTTATCCACAGCCAAGGTTCTACCTGGCAGGTTTGAATGTAACTTTTGGAAAGTGATTTTAACACGAGGGGAATCGTAGTTTTTGGCTTTCGCTAAATTTTTAGACTGCAAATCCCGTCTCTCAAAAAAAAGATTATCATGAAAAAGCAAATTTTATCAAAATATGTATTCCTCTTGCTGGCACTCGGAATGGCCACTTCCTGTGGTAAGGACTTCCTTGAGCTGAAGCCAAGAGGTACCCAGTTGGAGACTAATTTTTATCAAACCCAGGAAGAAATTTTTCAGGGGCTTGTCGCTACGTACGATGTGCTTGGCTGGCAGGGTACAGAAGGGTGGACGATGTTGCTCGGTCTACTCAATGCTGCTTCCGATGATTGTTTTGCAGGTGGTAGCGATGCTTCCGACCAGCCAAACTGGGTGGCATGGGACGGCTTCACGTTGAATCCGCTGCTCGGACCACAATTGGGATTGTGGAAAAAATATTACGCAGGCGTGTACCGGGCCAATCTTGTATTGCAAAAAATTGAAGAGATCGAAGACATAGATCCTGTTTTTAAAGCCCGGACAATTGCTGAAGCAAAAACGCTCCGTGCATGGTTTTACTTTGATCTTGTCCGTTTATTTGGCAATGTGCCGTTGTTCACAAAGCCTGTCAGCGGCGATGAAATTTTTTCTGTAAAACAAGCCACGCCGCAGGCAGTGTACGCACAGATCGAAAAAGATTTGACGGATGCAAAAAACACGTCTGAACTTCCTGAAACCGTACCGCCTAACGAACTTGGACGGTTGACGCAAGGGGTAGTTTCTGCCATGCTTGGCAAAGTCATCCTTTTTCAAAACAACGAAGGCAGAATGCTGGAGGCTGCTGGTCATCTTGAAGATGTCATCAATTCCGGCAATTACTTCCTGATGCCCGAATACGGCGACATTTTTAAGCGTGAGAATGAGTGGGGACCTGAGTCTGTTTTTGAAATTCAGTTTGCCGACAACCGCCCGGGCGACTGGGGGTGCTGTTTCGCTTCCGGTCCGGTGAGCAATGCGACGGAAGGAAACTACAACGTTCAGTTTTTCGGAATGCGGGATTATTCCGGCCCGGTGTATGCTTCAGGCTGGAGCTTTTGCCCGGTGACGAACGATCTGGTTGATTTTATGAAAAACGATCCTCGTTTCAAACACACCATCGTCGATGGAAATGCGCTGAAGCAAGCCGGTGCTTCCTACACAGCAGGCTTCCAGAACACAGATTATTTTATTAAAAAATATGCTCCTTTAGCCAGTAATCAGGCAACTGACGGTGTAATTGCGCTTGAATGGGCTGAAAATATCCGTGAAATCCGATACGCTGATGTACTGCTGATGGCAGCAGAGGCGCTTGTCAGAGGAAACGGCGACCAGGCCAAAGCACGTCAGTATGTTAACCAGGTGCGTACCAGGGTTGGTCTTCAGCCTTACGTCGGTAACGTTTCCGGACAGACCTTGCTGAATGCGATCTACCGGGAGCGTCGTTTGGAGCTTGCAACGGAAGGTCATCGCTTTTGGGATCTCGTGCGCACTGGCGGTGCAAGTGAAGTTTTGGATGGTTACCAGGCAGGCAAGCATGAATACCTGCCGATTCCTCAACAGGAAATTGACTTGTCGCAAGGTGCCCTTGTCCAAAACCCTAACTATTGATATCGAAAAATGCAAAAACACGCTCTCATTTCATTCTACACCAATTGCATCGGATCAATGATTTGATAGTTTTTTAACACAAACTGCTGATTGAAGGGCGCTATGCCCGGATTCCGCACGATCATCAAGATTTTACTTAACTGAAATAAAATGAAAAAGATATTAATCATCCTGACGTTGTTTTCAACGCTTTTTTTGGCCTGCGACCCGCAGCTCGATGATAAAATCGACATTGGAGGACCGCCGGCAAATGTCGATTTTACTATTACTCCTTCTTCGACGCCCAATCGTTACATATTGACCAACACTACGCCTGACGTTTTCCAGTATTTTTGGGATTTTGGCACTGGTGAAACGGCCACAGGTAAAGAAGTTGAAGCATATTATCCTTTGAAAGGCAATTACACCATTTCGCTGACGGTATTCGGTGAGGGTGGCTCGGCTTCCACCGAAAAGCAGCTGAACGTTACTGAAGATGCTCCTTTCGATTGTGAAAGCGACCAGCTTTACAAGTTTTTCACTGATTGTAATGAACGCACCTGGAAGATAAAGCCTGTACCCGGTAGCCTATGGGTAGGTCCCGGCGACGGCTCAGGTACCACCTGGTGGGCTATTCCGGAGGCGGACATCGCAGGCCGGCCTTGTGCTTTTAATGATGAGTGGACATTTACCAAAGACGGTCAAATGATCTATGATACAAAAGGCGACGTATTTGGCGAGCCTTACATGGGCTTTGACTTTGAATGTGCGGATGTGACAGCCTTAGGGCCTGACAAAGCCCCATGGGGAGATGGCACACATAACTTTGAGTTAATCGAAGGAAGCCCTAATAAACTGAAAGTAGTCGGGCTGGGTGCATTCCTCGGCATCCCTAAAGCTGCCAATGGCGCTGAAGTAACCGACCCTCAGACTTCTGTAACTTACGATATCCGCCGTTGGGAAATGGTGGATGGCAAGCGTGAGTTTGAAATTCAGGTCAACTTTGGTCCGGGCGTTTGGAGATTTATTTACGTTGAAATTTAAACCTGTAAGCGAAAGAATTTATTAATTGTAGCCCGGGTAGTAACTTAGCCGGGCTACAAATATTTATAAAACCAAAATACGATCAGAAATGAAAAGGATATTTTTAAGACCGCTCTTGTTTTCTCTAACTATTTTAGTTGTTGCCTGCGGCAACAAAGAAGATGATGGCACACCCGCCAGCACTTTTTCCCAAATCACTATTAATTCAGTCAGTAAATTTGAAGGCAACGCAGAAACTTTCTTCGATTTCAGTGTGCGTCTGTCAGTTTCCAGCGACGAGGTGGTCAAGGTGGATTACACTACCGAGGATATGTCAGCCGTTGCTGGTGAAGACTACGTTGCTACCAGCGGAACACTCACATTTGACAAAGGAGTCACAGAATTGAAAGTGACCGTTCAAATCATGACGGACACGCTCCGGGAGGGAGATGAAGAATTTAAAGTCGTTCTTTCCAACCCGGTAAACGGCATTATCACCACTGACACAGGCATCGGCACCATTCGTAATGATGATAATTATCTGCCCGTTAGCAATGATGGTTATATCACCCCTGACAGCTATGCCGGCTACACGCTGGTCTGGCGAGACGAATTCAATGGTTCGTCCATCAATACCTCTAACTGGAAGCACGAAACCGGCAATCATGGCTGGGGCAACAACGAATGGCAGAATTATACCGCTCGCCCCGAAAACTCTTACATCTCCGATGGTACACTTGTCATTGAAGCAAGAAAAGAAACCTTTGGCGGCAGTAACTACACTTCAGCCAGAATGATTACCTCCGGGCTTCAGGAGTTTAAGTACGGCAGGATCGACATCCGGGCGAAACTTCCGGAAGGACAGGGGATCTGGCCGGCATTGTGGATGCTCGGCTCAAACTTTTTTACCACAGGGTGGCCGCAGTGCGGAGAAATTGATATCATGGAGATTATCGGTAACAAACCCTCCACTTTGCACGGGACTGTCCACTGGGATAACAACGGCAGTTATGCCAGCTACGGTAACTCTACTACGCTGAACAGCGGCAAGTTTTCGGATGAGTTTCACGTTTTTACCCTGATCTGGGATAATCAAAAGATCAGGTGGTTGCTGGATGACGTCCAGTATAATGAAGTAAATATTACACCTGCCGGAATGAGTGAATTCCAACAGGAGTTTTTCTTTATTTTCAATGTTGCGGTGGGAGGAAACTGGCCCGGCTACCCGGATGCCTCAACGGTTTTCCCACAGCGCATGTACGTGGATTATATCCGGGTTTTTCAATAAAAAGCAGCTTTTGCTGCTTACTACTTTCACCAACTTTAAACAAGTCATTTTATGAAAAACAAGTACGTCGTAGTGACCGCCCTGATCGTTGCGCTGGGTGGTTTTTTGATGGGGTTTGATGCTTCCGTCATTTCCGGTGTGGTAAAATTCATAGAGCCAGAGTTCAATCTTAACAAAATTGAACTGGGATGGGCTGTCAGCTCACTCACGCTTACATCCACCCTGGCCATGCTTGTCTCGGGGCCGCTGAGCGACCGTGTTGGCAGACGTACTGTTTTAAAATATGCAGCTGTTCTTTACGCAGTTTCGGCAATTGGCTCCGCCCTTGCGCCTGATTTTATCACCTTGGTCATCGCAAGGATGGTCGGTGGTTTAGGAGTTGGAGCTTCACTCATCATCGCTCCGATGTACATTGCTGAAATCGCTCCTCCTGACATGCGTGGGCGCATGGTTTCGTTCAATCAGCTGAACATCGTCATCGGGATTTCCGTAGCATTTTTCAGCAACTACCTCATCTTGCAGTTGGGCAAATCGGATGCATCCTGGGCTCAGTCACTGAAATTCAATGAGTGGAACTGGCGCTGGATGCTTGGCCTGGAGACGCTCCCGGCAGTGTTGTACTTCATCGGTCTTTTATTTGTGCCTCGCAGTCCCCGCTGGCTGATCATGAAAAGCAGGTGGGACGAGGCGCTCGAAGTAATGAAAAAAGCCACCGGAGAAGCCAATGCAACCGAGGAACTCAAAAATATTAAGGCTACCATTGAAGCTGAATCGGTGAAGGAGGCAATGCCGTTCAAGGATTTGTTCAAAAAATCAATGACGCTGGTGCTCACCATTGGGGTTGTTATCGGCATCATTCAGCAAATCACGGGTATCAACTCGGTATTTTTCTATGCCCCCATGATTTTCGAGCAATCTGGTATCGGCACGGATGCTTCTTTCTCTCAGGCCATTCTTGTAGGGCTGGTCAACCTCGTTTTTACCTTGCTTGCCATCGCTTTCATCGATCGTCTGGGAAGAAAACCATTGCTGATTATCGGTTTGACAGGTATTGCAGTGAGTATGTTTATCCTGTCGTACAGCTTCAGCGATGCGACTTACACACTTACCACCGAGTCCATCCAATCCCTGCCTGTTGAGGTAAACCGGGAAGCGCTTGCTTCGCTTGCCGGACAAACTTTTGACAGCGACCTGGCTTTCAAAGCAGGTATCTCACAGGCTTTGGGCGATGCTGCGACGGTTTACGAATCCAACCTAATCACCGCAGCCATTACCATGAACCCGATTCTCGTTTTGATCGGAATTCTTGGTTTCGTAGCCTCATTCGCTATTTCCATCGGGCCAGTCATGTGGGTGCTTTTCTCTGAGTTATTTCCGAATAAAGTCAGAGGTCTGGCCATTTCTTTCGTGGGCCTCATCAATTCAGGGGTGAGCTTTTTAGTGCAATTAGTATTCCCCTGGGAACTTGCCAACCTCGGAAGTGCGACCACCTTCCTGATCTATGGCGTTTTTGGCGCCATCGGTTTGGTATTTGTCCTGCTGGTTGTTCCTGAAACCAAGGGTAAGTCCCTTGAGGAGCTGGAAAAACAGCTGGTGAAAAATTAACCTCGTTCAAAGCTACCTTTTGTTCCCTTGCCGGATTTTGTGCAGCTATCATGTTAAAATCCGGCGAGGGCAGTCTTCGCCGCTCTGCGTTGAAAACCCAGTGCAATTCATCGACAGCACTGACTGCAATCTTTAACAATTAATCATGAAAATATTGACGATACTTCTTTTTACCTCTCTGTTGTTTAGTCAGTGCAAACAAAGTGTTGAGAACCCGGCCAATGAAACTGCCAGGCCGGTAAAAATTGAACTGAAAAATGAGGACGGCAAATACCAACTCTACATAGAGGGCAAGCCTTTTTACATCAAAGGCGCCGGACTTGAGTATGGCAACATTGCAAAACTGGCGGAGCATGGAGGCAATTCATTCCGGACCTGGAGCACTGACAATGGCCAGCGGACCGGGCAGGAAGTTTTGGATGAGGCGCATAAGCACGGACTTTATGTTACCATGGGGCTCAATGTCGCCAGGGAACGCCATGGATTTGATTACAACGACCCTGAAGCAGTAGCTGAACAATTTGAACGCATAAAAAAGGAGGTGCTGCGGTATAAAGATCACCCGGCTCTCATCATTTGGGCCATTGGAAATGAATTGAACCTCCGGTCGACGAACCCAAAAGTCTGGGATGCTGTCAATCAAATCTCCGAATTTATCCACGAGGTAGATACCAACCACCTGACCACAACCACACTTGCAGGTATCGGGAAAGAACTTGTGGATGATATTAGACAGCGGGCTCCGGACCTCGACCTGCTCAGTTTTCAGATATATGCCAACATCGTCAACTTACCAAAATATATCCAGGAGTCAGGGTGGGATAAAGCCTACATGATCACGGAATGGGGCGCTACCGGGCATTGGGAAATTGAAAAAACCGCATGGGACGTTCCAATCGAAAATAACAGCAGCACGAAAGCCGATTTTTACCTGAAACGTTACAAAGCCGCTATTGAACCCTACAAAGACCAATGCGTCGGGTCATACGTTTTCCTCTGGGGACAAAAACAGGAACGGACACCTACCTGGTATGGCATTTTCCTCGAATCCGGTGAAGCAACGGAGTCTGTCGACGTGATGCATTACATCTGGAATGGCGAATGGCCGGTCAACCGGTCTCCTCGCCTTGATTCCTTTTTGTTGAATGGTAAAACCGCATACCAGAACGTAACCCTTATGCCAGGTGAAAATTACAAATCCAGGGTGGAGGCCAGCGACCCCGAAGGCGATGCGTTGACCTATTTCTGGGATGTCAAACCTGAAAGCACAGACCTTGGCGATGGTGGTGATCGTGAATCTGTGCCGCCGAGCTTACCTGGCCTTGTCACGGGCAGTGGCGCCGAGGTGATGCTCAAAGCACCGCAAAAGCCGGGGCCGTACCGTTTGTTTATTTATGTTTTTGATGGAAATGACCATGCAGCTCATGCCAACATTCCATTTTTGGTAAAAGGCTGAGTTTTAAAGACAACTTCCCCCGGTTCACATTTACCGGCCAATTTGAAGATTTAAAACGGACATGGAGGATGTTTTGGCCTTTATTAGAGAGGGTCGCATTGAAAGTTGATAAGCATGAGTCATCCCGGACCTTACTGACATTTTAGCCTCAGAGGGGCGATCATGTTTGTAGCATTAATTTTATCCAAAAATGGAGCCCCAGCGGGGCGGTCATCAATCGATTGCCACCCCGCTGGGGCTCCATTTTTTATTATCTGGTCATTTTACTACAAACATAGCCGCCCCTCCGGGGCTCTTTTGATCCTAATACACAACTAAAGAATCCGGGATGACTCATGTTTATCAATCACATCATCTCTTATCAATTCTTAATGCGTTTATCTATAACAGGATGAAAAACAACAAATAATAATCAGGTCTTTTATAGTTATAGCAAAAAAAAAGCCCTGACCTGATTCTGACTTTTCCGACTAAGTAAAAACGACAGAATTTGGTAACTCTGACTTTTCCGACTAAGCAAAAGGGTGCTATTTTGCTGTTTTCGACTTTTTTAGCCAGCCTTTCAAGATTCTTTTTAGCCTTTTCTGATTTTTCTGCCCGCTTTCGGGCTTTTTTTTCAACAGGTTTGCACTTGATTTCATTCACTGGGACGCAGAAAAAGGTAATTCACCAGTAGACTTCAACCCTTACCTTTTTCAAGTTGAGTAATCGTGTGCTGCCCCTTGCGGCATCCCTGTATCTTGCCGTCGAGTTGCAGGAAGGTATCGAGTGACAATTCTCCCTGGTCGCAGCTTTGTACCGGAAAAAATTTATTTAAAAACAGCCGTTTTCCTTTTAGCTCCAGCTCGAAGGCGAAAATCCTTTTGTCGTTTTTTGTTGAGGCAATGAGGTAGTACGACAATTCCGATTTCACAATTTTCATGTCCTGAAATGAGACATCTCCGCCGAAGTTGTTGTAAAAATTAGTCAGCGTTTTTGGCTGAATACGGAGCCAGTTTGGCCGGTGAGATTTAGCCACTTTTACGCACTTGGGCGCTTTTTGGGCATGTGCTGACCCGGCAAAACAGAAAGAAAAGAGGCAAAGAGCCAGCAGGAATTTATTGATTGTAAAACGCATAACTCGATTGATTTTTTAGTGAAACAATAGTGAAAAAGCCAGCCGCCGGATCAAACCCGTTCAATAATCGTTGCCACACCCATGCCGCCGCCGACGCAGAGCGTAACGAGTCCGGTGTTCAGATCCCGGCGTTCCAACTCATCCAACAGGGTACCTAAAAGCATGGCTCCGGTGGCTCCCAACGGATGACCCATGGCGATAGCGCCACCGTTGACGTTTACAGTTTGGCCATCCAGGCCCATGTCTTTTTGAAATTTTAAAACGGGCGAAGAAAATGCTTCGTTCATTTCCCAGAGATCAATATCGGCAACCGTCATGCCGCCGGCACGTTCAAGTGCTTTGCGGGAGGCAGGGGCCGGTCCGGTCAGCATGATGGTAGGCTCCACGCTGACAGTTGCTACGGAGCGAATTCTGGCCCTCGGTTTCAGGTCAAGTTTTTTACCCATCTCTTCGCTGCCAACGAGCACGAGTGCAGCCCCGTCGACGATTCCTGAAGCATTCCCAGGGGTGTGGACGTGTTCAATCCTTTCAACCATGGGGTATTTCTGAATGGCCATTTCATCAAAACCCATCTTGCCAAGTTTGGTAAATGCAGGCTTTAACGCCATCAGGTTTTCAAGGGTGGAATCAGGTCGCATATGTTCATCCTTGTCGAGAATGAGCAATCCGTTCGGATCGTAAATCGGAACGATTGACTTTGAAAACCAGCCATTTTCCCAGGCTGTTTTTGCCCGCATTTGTGACTGAAGGGCGTAGGTGTCGACCATCTCCCGGGTGAAGCCTTCCAACGTTGCGATCAGGTCAGCGGATACACCCTGGGGGATGTGGCTCACTTTATTAATGACTTCCGGATCGAACAGCAGGGCTCCGCCATCGCTGCCCATGGGTATCCGGCTCATGCTCTCAATGCCGCCGGCTACGATCAGGTGCTCCCAGCCGGAGGTAATTTTCATGGCTGCCAGGTTGACGGCTTCCAATCCGGATGAGCAGTAACGATTCAGCTGAAACCCGGGGACGCTGTCAGGCCAGCCTGCGTAAAGCAAGGCAGCTTTGGCCACGTTGTAGCCCTGATCGCCCACGGGAGTAACGCAACCGATGATGAGGTCATCGACCAATGCGGTATCGAGGTGGTTTCGTTTTTGAAGCGCCTGGAGGCAGGCGTTCAGCAGGTCCAGAGGTTTTACTTCGTAGAGAGAGCCGCCGGGCTTGCCCTTACCCCGGGGGGTGCGCAGTGCGTCGTAGATGTAGGCGTATTTCATGGTATGGATGATGAAAAATGAATAATGAAAAGAGATTGTAAAATCCAGGAACGGTAAAGTTCATTGATCATCAACCCATTTTCAATTTTAAACGAACCGTTCCAGTTGTCTTTTCGCCCGAAGGCTGCGTTGCCGTTGCGACCGCAATACCCAAACGAATAACACCAGAAGAATTGGCAGCCCAAAGTTCAGATATTTAAGGAAATTACGTTTCCCGGTATTTTCATCGCCAAGATATTCTTCACTGATGGGGCGGGTCGCAATGCTTTTCGTACGCAATGCAATCAACCCGGTATCGTCGATCAGCCAGTCGATGGCGTTCACCAGCAGGCTCACGTTGTCGTTGTTTTGTCCCCGCTGGCCGGCGAACGGAAAATCGCCGTCGCCAATCACCACGATTTTACCTCCTCCCGGCAATCCTTCAAGAATTCCTCCCAGCGGAATATTGGACATGGTAAAATCTGCGGCAGTCCATTTTTTATTCAGCACGTCAAAACTGGTCGGAGCAATCGATGCAGCTGACTTGGAAGAGCTTTGCAAAATCGTTGTGAAAGTTCCTGTCGGCCCCTTGAAATTGATCGGACTCGCAAAGGGCAGAATGACCTGCTCCAGGCCATCTGTGATCGGGTGTTCCGGAAATTGCGTGATGAGCGGCAGGTAGGGAAACTGTACCGGTGTATTCATCACAAAAAAGCCTTGTTGCTGCTGTACGTTGACGGTGCCGCATTGGGCATCCAGCACAAACGAACTATCAACGTTGATGCCTTTTTGATGCAACCAGTCTTCCAGTCCCGTCGAAACCAGGCTGCCGGTTTGGCTTTGCAGGTCGCCGGTTACCCTGTTGATCCCGAGGAAAAGATTTCCGCCATTTGAAACATACTGATCGAGCAGCACCAGCTGGCCCGGTGGAATACTGTCCGATGGCGCCAGGATTACCAGCGCTGCGTAGCTGTTCAGGTCGCCAGGGACTGCGAGATTGACCAGCTCTACCGAGTCGAGGATGCTGAGCGTCTGGTAAATTTGTCCGAGTTCCTGCGGCCCGGGCTCGCCGTGCCCCTGGATGATGCCGACGAAGGGCTTGTCCTTCACGGCCATTTTTTTGATGCTGGTAGTCAGGGAATATTCCAGGCCGTCAGTCGATAAGATCGTGGGTAATATTTCCTTTTTATCACCCATTTTCAAAACCGCCCCCATGAAAGCTTTGGCCTGTTTGCTCTGGTCCTTCTCCCTGACGCTAACGAGCAGTTCAGGTATCTGGTTTTGAGCAGCCTCGGCTTTTAGTTCCTCCTTTTTGGAAGGATCGACAAAAGTGTAATCGACTTTTCCTTTGGAAATATTCTTGTATTCGAGCAGCATTTCCTGGAAGTCCTGCTTGATTTTCTTGACATCCTGGGAAATGCCTTCGGAAAAGTAGGCTGTGATGGTGACTTCCTCCTCCAGTTCTTTTAAAATATTCCTGGTAGCATTGCTCAGGGTGTATTGCTGACCCTCCGTCAGGTCAATGCGTGTGAAGAAATGTTGCGATAAAATATTGATAACCAGCAGAATGCCGGCGAATATCAGCAGGGTAGTAGCGTTTAATTTTTTCATTTTTTTCTGGTTAAAAATTCCGGGTGGCAAATGCCCATGTTTTCAACAGGATTCTAAAATTCAGATGTTGATGATCAGGTTTTTGTCTTCAAAGCGACTCCTGACTTTTACCGGCGTTTTGAAATTTTCCACTCAGCCAGCAGCAGCCCCAATACGATGATGGTCAAAAAATAAATCAAGTCCTTGCTGTCTAGCAGCCCTCTCGATATCGAATCGAAATGCCTGGACAAGCTTAACATGCCGGCAATTTCACCGGCCCAGCCGGAGAGCCCCATCGCAATGGCATCAAATAAAAAGTGAAACATCAGCCCGGTGAAAAGCGCCAGCAGAAACGCAACCACCTGGTTGTCGGTCAGGGTGCTCGTAAACAGGCCAATGCTGATGTAAGATGCACTCAGCAGGATGAGGCCGAGGTAACCGCTGATGGTAGCGCCGTGGTCGATATTTCCCAGCTGTGCCACTGAAATGTAGTAGGGTAGTGTGAAGGCCAATGCTATGCCCACCATGAGCAGGCAGGATAAAAATTTGCCGAGAACGACCTGGCGGTTTGTTACGTTTTTCGTCAGCAACAGTTCGATCGTTCCGGTCCGTTTTTCTTCGGCAAATTGGCGCATGGTGATGGCAGGGATAAAAAGCAAAAGTGTCAGTTGCGCCACTTCGAAAAACACCCGCAGGTCCACCTGTTTTCTGATAAAAATATCAGCTCCCACCAGCCAGGTGAAGAAACCGGTAAGGCCCAGGAAGATGACGAGCAGAATGTACGCCACGAGGGAATCGAAATAGCTGCTCAGTTCTCGTTTAGCAATTACCCAAGTTGGATTCATGATTTTTGTGTTTTTGAAATTTGAGGGGTGTTGTTTGGTGAAACGTGATTGGAAATAAGCCCAAACACCCGGATTTACAAACTTCTAATTTAAAGTAAGGTCCCGGAAGATATCTTCCAGTCTGGTTTCGAAAGGAACCATTTCTGTGAGTGCCCATTTTTGCTTAACGCAGAGCTCAAAAATCTCACGGTTGGCAGTTGCTTCCTGCTGGCTTTGCACCTCAAAACGGCCAGCCTCCCGGTCGAGGAAATCGACCATCGCTACGGAAGGCAGATTTCGTAGTTTTTCAAAAACCTCGTTTTGTTCTCCATCTTCAATCCGGACGTGTAACACTTGCTGGCCTTTTGCCTGCTTGCGCAAGGTGGCGGCGGTACCGTCGGCCACGATGCTGCCATTGTTGATGATGAGAATGCGGTCGCAGGTAGCTTCCACTTCCGGAAGAATGTGGGTACTGAGGATGACTGTTTTTTCTTTACCGATATTTTTGATCAGCTCCCTGATTTCGACGATTTGATTTGGGTCGAGGCCGGTTGTAGGTTCGTCGAGAATGAGAATTTCAGGGTCGTGGATCAGGGCTTGCGCCAGGCCAACCCGTTGCCGGTAGCCTTTGGATAATTCGCCGATTTTTTTGTGCTTTTCAGCATCGAGCCCACATTCCCGAACCATTTTGCGAAGCCGGTCGGGGATGCCGGCCTTATTCATGCCCTGTACGGAGGCGCAAAATGTGAGGTAGTCGAGCACCGGCATTTCGAGGTAGAGCGGGTTGTGTTCGGGCAGGTACCCGATGTGTTGTTTTGTATCGCCGGATTTTACGGACTTGCCACCAATCGTAACATCGCCGGCGTCAGCGTCGAGGTAGCCGGTGATCATTTTCATGGTGGTGGTCTTACCGGCTCCGTTTGGTCCCAAAAAACCCACGATTTCGCCTGTTCTCACTTCGAAAGAGATGTCGTTTACCGCTTTCTGGAGGCCGTAGCTTTTTGACAGGTTTTGAATTTTAATGTCCATAATTTAATCAGATTGTCCCTGGAGAGAAATTTGGCTTATTCGTTGCCGTAGAGATTAAAAACGGGCGCAAAATTATCATACAGCCATAAAAACAGGAAGAATTTTGCTCGAAAATCGATTCGTTCGGTCTGAGGTTTGCTTTTTAAAATGAGGATTTTGACCCGGTATTTTTTATTTCTAAACCTTCTCAAATCAATAGTTTTATGAAAAAAATAGTGTTTCTCTTCAGTGCAATTTTGGCAATGTACGCCTGCGGAAACAATGGCCCAGCTTCCGGAAATGCAGTGCCTCCGGTGGACCTTACCTCCTTCCAGGTTCGTGAGATTTACGGTTCCGGTTTGCAAAAAGCGGAGCGTTTCGATGAAAACGGGCGAGTCATGGAGGAGGGAATTCTTCGGAATGGCAAACGAAACGGTACCTGGATTACCTACAACGAAACTAAAGAGGTGCCTGCCAAAATTGTAAGCTTTGTGGACGATGTTTATCATGGGCCCTTACTCGAGTACAACAAATTTGGCCAACTGGAGCTGATGTGTTCTTACAGTAATAATTTACTCGATGGACAATTCGTCCGTTACGCCAGCAGCCGCAAGGTTGAATCAGGATATTACAAAAACGGGCAGTTGGACGGTGTTTACAAAAAGTATTTTGACCGGAAAGATGCCGTACAGCAGGAGGTGCAGTACAAGGATGGAAAAATTCATGGTACCATGAAGTATTTCAACGAGGCAGGTGATGTGGTGATGGAATATATTTACGAAAACGGTGAGAAAATCCGTGGGGGAATCGTAGACAACGCAACTTCCTCACGATAAGCTTTCGTCAAAAGCCGTAGGCATAAAAAAAGCCGTGGAGGGATTCCACGGCTTTTTTTATACTGAAAACCTGTCGAAAATCAATTGCAGCCGAGGTCGTTCTGAGACTGAATATCATTGTTGGGAAAGCAGAATCCCGACAAAACTTCCTGCGGGACAAAGCGGTTCATTTGCGGATCGTAAAGCGACCTTTCAAGGAAAATCACCAGGTCGTCAATTTCTTCAGGGGTCAGGTTCAGCGCCCGGAATTGTGGCGCAATCTGAGAGGCAGGAACCCTTGAGTTTTCAGGGATGGCATCGTTGAAATACTCAACTACTTCCCGCAATGATTTCTTGCTGCTTCCATGAAAAAAGTGTGATCCACCGTGCATGTTGTAAAGCTGTGGCACTTTAAACTTGAACATGTCTTCCGCTTTTTCAGTGAAGCCGCCACGACCTAAATTTCGTTTGTCGTTAAGCCCGGTTTTATTGACTTCGCCTTCTGCTTCGTATAGGTCCTTAACCCCGACAGCATAAAACTGATTAGGATTATGTAAAGCTTTACCGTTGTGGCATTTGTAGCAACCGGCTTTGGAGAAAAACAGAATACCGCCTCGTTTTTCCTGATCTGTCATGGCACTTTCATTCCCTTTTAACCAGTTCTGAAATGGCGCTTTGTGTGGAATTAACGCCCTTAGATACGCCGAAAGTGCGTAGGCAAGCGTCACTTCTGAGTAGCGTTCTGATTCAGGAAATTGCGGGAAAGCTGCGTCGAAGTAGTGCTTGTAACCTAGCGTGTCCACAATATCTTTGTTAATCAACATCCGGTGAACAGATTGGACAGCGATGGCCTGAGTTTCCAGACCTTGCAGGCCCAGGTGATTAAAAGTAAGGTCGCCGGTCCATTTTGATTCGGTGCCAATGTTGTTATCCGTTGCGCCGAACATGCCGGCCCAGGTAGTATTCGGTACGAAAGCTACATTGCAGACATTGAGCGCTCTTGCACCCTGAACGTCGGGTTCATTATCAGCATAGAAGAAGAATTTCGTTCTGCCTTCTCCATTAAGACCAAAACCGGTGCCTCCGTCGGCGATACCCTGAGCTCTGCCGGGCATGAATCCTGCTTCAGGTATGTGGCAGGTTGCGCAGGAATAGGAGTTTTTTGCTTCCGGGTATTTTGGATCCAATGCAAGCCCTGTTTCATAAAAAAGCATTTTGCCAAGCTCCACCTTGATAGCATTCAGAGGGTTGGCGGGTTCTTGCGGAATATTGTCGAAATCATTCGCATCCGGAAGGATAAAGTGGTCAAGGTCGTTCGTAGGAGAGGCTCTGAGAACCAATTTCCTGAGTTCTACATCCAGCGGGTTCTTAAGTTCGTCAGAAGAACATGCGTAAAGCAATAGCATTAATCCAATTGCTCCAAGTAAAAGTTTTTTCATGGCACTATTAATATGTTATGGGATCTGTCAAATTTGTCCAGCAATATTCACGAAAATCCGGCCAAATGAAAAAAAACCGGTAAATACTTTCTAATTGGCTCGGCAATTGAGCATGGTGAGTGAAAAACGTCTCTGCAAAAATAATGACGTTTTTTAAAAAGAGAAGGGTTGGAAACCATTTCATTAAAAATAGTTTAAATTTCCGCCACTTCAAGCGTTTAAATTCGAATTCTTTAAAAAGTAAACAATAAATTTGGGTTTGCAGGTTTTCCTGGCTCCTTTTTCATTCACATTTAACGAGTTATGATTCTTGATCCGAGAAAATCCTTCGAAGAACTGAATGAACAAAACATCAAATTTCTATGAGGAATAGTCAGTCTCCATCTATTTACTCGATTTATCACAACTCGCTCCCGTTTTACCTTGACCGGGCTGACATTAGCTCTGTGGATGAAACTGATGTCGCTTTTGCGCAGCAATTTGTGAAGGATTTATTGCAGAATAAACTCTCTGTTCAGCTGAATGCATCCAGCCTGGCGGCTGACAAGGTCAGGCATCTTTACTTCGAATCCCGCAATTACGAAAAAACATACGGCGCAAAAACCTTCGGATTCGGCTATCCTTTGATCGTTGATACCTACAACGGCGACCTGCTTGTGGCGCCGCTTTTCAATTGGTTTCTCACCATTGAGCCGGCTCAAACCCGGGTAGATTCCTGGGTGATAAAATTTTCCGATCAGCTCCACATTTTACCTAATTATCGTATCATCAGTTATTTGGATGAAAAATACGGACTGGATTTCAGGCAGCGAATGGAGGATATGGCCTACGGCCGGCAAATGAACAAGCAAGCGCTTGCCCAGCTTAGTCATGAAATTGCAACCCGACTGCACTTCGAGGAAATCGGCAGCGAAGACGAAATCATTTCATCGCCGGGGATTGATGAAATTGGAAATTTTACGGAAAAAGGAGCGCTGCACTGGTCCGGAATTTTGAGTTTGTACCCTCCTCAGAATTCCCGTCTTCACTCGGAAGAACTGAAACCCGAAGAGGTGCTCAGTGCAGACACACAAATGCAGGAACCTGAAAATCTCGTATTCCCCTTCCTGCCTGCCGATCCCGAACAGGCAGCAGCGCTGGAGACGATTTTCCGCCATAAAATCAGCGTGGTAGAGGGTGAAGATGCTTTGGGTAAAACGCAGACTATCGTCAACTTACTCCTCAACGCCCTTTCAAATGGTCATAAATGCCTGGTCGTTTCCGAGAGGGCCCCGGCGCTGAAGTATACGCAAAATATGCTTGCCCGGACGGGACTCAACCAGCTTAACTTTCTGCTGGATGATGCGATGAATGATAAAATCCCTTTGCTGGAACTGCTGAGGGTAGCAGCCGGCGGTGGAAAATCTGTACCGTTAAACGAAGATGAGTTTCAACAGAAGAAAAACAAATACATCCGGGAAAAAGCCAAAGCCGACGCCGCTTATAAAGCCGTCAAAACCAAGGTTTTCGGAGCGCATGACTGGACGGAGACCGTAGGGCTTTTTCTTGCAAGCAACCGGATTGAAGGTAAAGAATTGCTGGCAAGCCAGTTAAATGCAGGTGATTTTGAATATACAAGCAATGAATACGAGCAGTTGAAACAAGGCATCCTCAACTGTCAGCCGCTTTTCCTGAAGGTGAAAACATTGTCTCACCCGCTGAGCAGTTTGCACCATGATATTTTTACGAATTACGATGCCGGGGAGGGTTTGAAGTTTGTAAAAAAACAGCTGAAGCTTTTTCTTGAAAAAACTGCCCGGCTGCAGCACCGTTACATCAGCAAAACAGATGCGTATTCAGCACGGCTCAAAGCACATTATGATCAGCATTTCGAAGAATTGAATGACCGGGTGAGCAAGCTGAGCGATCAGATGCTGAGTTATGGTGATCAGTTTGGAAATGATTTCCGTGAGGCAGGCTCAGGAGCATTTCAATTCCCTTCATTTTTTTCCTCGAGGAAGAAGCAGGTAAAAAAAGCGCAGTCGGAAGTTAGTCAGAGCTATCGCAGGCTTCTGAAGGAATACGCCGCCAGGCAGTATTTTGACTTTCAATTTGAACCATGCAAGGATGGCATGAACATCCCGAAAACTGCTGCTAACCTTCAGAATTTTCAAGTGGCACTTTTACAATGGAAAAATAAAATCGAGACACAGGTTCAGGATGAGGTCATGCGATTGAATAGTAAAACAGCGCATCCAAGTCTCGATGTCAAAGAACAGGTTACGGAGTTGGAGTATTCGCTTGATGTTTTGCTCGAAGAGTTGAACGGTGCAAAGTTATATCAAAAACAGTTGGAGAATAAAACGCTGACCATTCCCCAACGCCAGAAATACCTCGAATCCATCATTGAGCAACTGGAAACCACCCACCTGAATTTGCGGGATTTCGAGTTGTTCCATCAATGGCAATCCAGCTGGCTCGAGCTTGGGGTATTGGGGCAAAAGATCGTACGTGCTTTGGTGAAAGTAAAACCCAAAGACTGGATGGCCGCTTTCGAAAGCTGGTATTTCAGCCACCTGCTCGCCAAATACCAGTCTCCGGATTTACCCACAGATGAATCGCTTGTTGAAAATTGTGCAGCCGCCTGGCATGCTTTGAAGCCGCTTATTCTGAACCAGATTTCAAGCCATTGGCAGGGGCGGCAGTCGGCTGAATTGAAAAACCTGAAGCGTCAGAACAAGCGGGGCTATCAGTTGATATTTGAAAAAGCAGGCAATAAACAAAGCCAGGCGCTTCCATTGGATAAGATTCTGGAGGAAGGATTTGATGCGGTAAGCGCATTTCTGCCTGTCCTATTCGTCACACCCCACGTGGCGATGAATGTTTTACCCTTAAAAAAAGGATATTTTGATTTTGTCGTTTTTGATGAGGCCAACAAGTTTTCGGTAGAATCTGCCACGGTCATTGCTCCGCTTGGGAAAAATATCGTGCTGTTTGGAAGCAATGACAGCTACGGCAATGAGACCAGCCTGATTCAGTATGCCCTTGAAAACGAGGTTGCATCGGTCAAAGTCACCAACCGGTACCACCCGCCGTCGGCGTATCCTGCAGGCGAACAACTCGATTTTTACCACCATTCCGTTGATTACCATTTGGAAAATGTAGAGGGACGTTTTCACGAGCTGGACGGAACGAATGATGTGGAAGCACAGCACATCATCCGGTTACTGAATCAAATAAAACAGACGCCACAGCGGATTTACCCGACAGTAGGAATTGTCACCCTGACTGTTGAACAGCGTGATCTGATCTCAAATTACCTGCTTAAACTCAAACAGCAAAATTCGCTGGCAAGCGAAAAAATTCTGCAGCTTGAGAGAAACGGCATGGGCGTCTTTCACATCGATGAGTTGTTTGGCCAGCAGTTTGACATTATTATTCTGTCTTGCACCTTTGGCATGGTCAACCTGAAGGGAGTGATGACAAAAAAAATGATCTTCCTGAATACACCCGAAGGCGCAAGTCAAATTAGAATGCTGATCAATAAGCCATTGGAATCGTTGTACATTGTTCACTCCATTCCGGCCGAATTCCTTGAAAAATATGAAGGTAAAAAATGGGATGAAGGCACCTGGCTACTTTCTCATTTGATCAGCCTTGCTGAGGCAAAAATTGCCAATAACAAAACCCAGGTCAGGGCATCCATGGAAGCGCTTGGAATGCGCCAGAAAGCAAAGCCGGTTAAGTCAGTATTTGCGCACGAGGTCAGAAATTCACTTCGCCCCTACATCGATGAGCATCGCTTAACAAGAAGTGCCCACCTGGATGACATCCCATTGCCTCTGAGTGTTAAGCCAATCTACGAAGAGGAGTGCCCTGTGGTTATTCACCCCGACGGCTTTTTTGCCGATACTACTTTTACATCCTGTCTTTGGGAGCAGGAACAACGGGACAGAATTAAAAATGCGGGAATGCAGTATCAATTAGTCTGGTCGGCCAACTGGTTGAAAAATCCTGTTCAGGAAGCGAGGTGGCTTGCCAGCAGGGTCATCAAGCATGATTCAAAATTTAAACCTGCGAAAAATGGCAACACGGAAGTAGGGGAGGAGAACCTCAACGATGCCAGGGAGTAAGTCAAAATCTATGAATCCTTTCGGCCGTTAGATTTTTTCAGATAAAAAAATTACCGATGGCGATTTATTGCTGTGTATAAAATTTTGAGAGTCAAAGAGTCTGCTGTATCAGGCCGGAGACCCGCCGGAAAGCCTTGAATGTGCGGCAGAATCAAATCGAAAAGAAACGGTAATTTTCACTACATTTGCGGACACAGGGAATTTCCGGTTTTAGTAACAAGTTTTCGGAAAAAAGATCGGATTCCCCCTTTTACCCCCTTTGTATTTTTATCTTATTCGAGATTCAAACCACGATCAAAAATGTATTGAAATCTGTCAATTCGTTTGACAAAGTTGGATTTTGGAGGAATTAGTTCAATAGAATTTGAACCGATTAAACCGCATGAGAATACCCAATCAGGTTAACTTCATCTTCCAACGAAAAAAAGCCCGGCGGGGAAACCTTCCGGGCTTTTGTATTTTATTTTTTCAAGGAATATTCAGGCTGAAAAGGAAGTGCCGCATCCGCAGGTGGAAGAGGCGTTGGGGTTATTAAAAGAAAATCCCCGGTTGTTGAGACCATCTACCCAATCAATCTCCATTCCGAGCAGATAGATAGCATGTGATTTCTGCATGAAGACTTTCAGACCTTCGAACTCGAACTCATCATCATTGTCCGTCTTGAGGTCAAAACCAAGGACGTAGGAAAAACCCGAGCAGCCGCCTCCTTTGACGCCTATTCTCAAGCCATGGTCATCAGGAATGTTCTGTTCCTCACGGATTCTTTTAAGTTGTGTAAGAGCCCCGTTTGTCAGTGTTACGGGAGTAATTTCAGTAGTTGCTGGCATAATTATTTTAAATTTCTGTTCGCAAAGTTAACAACAAAAATTTTTTTCAGAGGTGAAACAATACCTTTGGGCGTAAGGTTGAACCAAAAACCATTTTTGGAAAAACGAACCACAAAATTATTTTTGCGAACTTTTTAACAAAAGCAGCTGCGTCATCAATAAAAATGTCACTTTTAGGTTGACATGATTGTTGAAAATCCAGTTTAAAAATCAGTCTATGCCTACCTGGTTGTCAGTCATTCTCGAGATCATAAAAATTACAGTTCCTGCTCTGATCGTCTTCGCCACGGTGTATTATTTGCTCAAGACTTACCTTGACAAACAATATCAGCTTCGAGCATTGGAATTCAGACACAAGCAACAATCCACAACAATACCCTTACGTTTGCAGGCTTATGAAAGACTATCCCTTTTTTGCGAAAGGATCAGTATTTCGGGTTTGGTGCTTCGACTTCAGGAAAAAGATCAGACCTCAGCCGCTTTACGAGTATCAATGCTTCTAACGATTCAGCAGGAATTTGAATACAACATCACCCAGCAGGTATATGTCTCTGAGCAACTTTGGCAGATCATCAAAATTTCAAGAGACGATACAGTCAACCTGATTAACGGGATTGCTGAGAAGGTAGATCCCAAAGCTCCCTCCAAAGAGTTGGCAGGAATGATGCTGAAATTTATGGATAATCAGCCAGCATCTGCTCTTGACAAAGCGCTCGTTGCAATAAAAAAGGAAGCGTCAATTTTATTTGGGTGACATTAATTAACTTAACTAACTGATTATCAGTAGGCTTTCATAAAAGCTATTGATAATCAGTCGTTTATGAAACAGTTATTTCTATTTTACTGATTCTTAGGCGGTTATGCAACGACTTCTGATCGTGAGAAAACAAGGCAAAAAAAAAATTAAAAAAAAGGGCTCATCGTCCTTTTGGGTTGAAAAAAAATTCCCCACCTTTGCATCTCTCCAATCGATGAAGTTAAATCTTTCTTCAACAGGTAAGCGACTAGTGTAAGGGCACACCCAGGGCTTTCACTCGGAGTTAATTCCTAATTTACTGATGCTTTCTAATTCCCGTTTTGCGGGGAACTGAAACCTTATTTTTTAACTTCCAGTCAAACTTGGAAAATGATAAAGGATTGCGTAACAGTTTGGGATAATTGTCTTCAGATCATCAGAAGGAATGTCAATGGTCAGAGCTTTAAGACCTGGTTTGAACCTATCCGGCCTATCAGGTTGGAAAACAATGCTTTGACTATTCAGGTGCCCAATAAGTTTTTCTACGAATGGCTTGAGGAGCACTATGTAGCACTATTAAAAATGACTATCCGGAAAGAGTTAGGCGACAAAGGAAGGTTGGAATACCAAATTCTTACGTCTGCTCTGCGGCAAAGACAGGAATCCAAAAAAATTGAAGAAACAAATGGTAAAAACGGCCATTCGGGCGGCGGGTTCATGCCCGGCAGCCTCGATACTGCTAATATCAAAAACCCATTTGTAATTCCCGGGATTAAAAAGTTGAGTGTTGACCCACAGCTTAATCCTACCTACACTTTCAAATCTTTCATTGAGGGTGATTGTAACCGGCTCGCCCGTTCGGCAGGGTATGCGGTTGCCAAAAAGCCGGGAGGTACCGCTTTTAACCCACTGGTTATTTTCGGTGATGTTGGGTTAGGTAAAACCCACCTGGCGCATGCGGTTGGCAACGAAGTGCTTAAATTGCACGAAGGAAAAACCGTTTTGTACGTTTCTTCTGAAAAATTCACCAGCCAGATTATTGAATCTATCAAAAATAATGCAGTCAATGATTTTGTGACCTTCTACCAAATGGTAGATGTGCTGATTGTCGATGACATACAGTTTCTCGCAAACAAGCAGAAAACACAGGAAATTTTCTTCCACATCTTCAATCAATTGCATCAAAGCGGCAAACAGATCATTCTGACATCTGACCGTCCGCCAAAAGATTTGGACGGCATGGAGGAAAGGTTGATCTCCAGATTTAAGTGGGGACTTTCAGCGGATCTGCAAATTCCTGACTTTGAAACCAAAGTCGCCATCCTTGAAGCAAAAATGAACAGGGAAGGCGTGGAATTACCCTCGGATGTCGTAGAGTTCATCTGCTACAACATTCAGAACAATATCCGTGAGTTGGAAGGAGTGTTGGTATCTCTCGTTGCTCAGTCTTCGCTGAACAGCCGGGAAATGGATGTGGAGCTTGCAAAAGATGTGGTTAAAAACTTTGTAACTCAAATCAATAAAGAAATCACCCTGGATTTCATCAAAAGCCTCGTAGCAGAGTATTTTGACGTACCGGTAGAAAAACTTGGTGGCAAGACCCGTAAGCGGCAGATTGTAATTGCAAGACAATTATCTATGTATCTCGCCAAAAATCTCACAGACAAATCCCTGAAAGCAATTGGGGAAATGTTTGGAGGAAGAGACCACAGCACCGTCATTTATTCTATTAAAACAGTGCAGGATTTGATGGAAACAGATCTTGTTTTCAAGGATACAGTGGCAGAACTGGAGAAAAAACTCCGGTTGAGTTTGAATGAAAAGTAACAAAAATGGGTTTTGTCATAGGCTTTGAATTTTTTTTTCAATAATGACAAAACCCATTTGGTTTTTAAAAAAACTCCTTATACATTTGCCGCCGCTTTGAAAGAAAGCGCAGCTCGAAAATCCGGGTGAGGTGGGTGAGTGGCTTAAACCACCGGTTTGCTAAACCGACGTACTGTAACAGGTACCGCGGGTTCGAATCCCGCCCTCACCGCAACAAAAGATAAAGTTGAACGTAAGAGTTTAACGTCAACAAAGGGATGCATCAAAATCCGGTTGAAGTGTCCCAATCGAAAAAGCGAAAGTGTTTTTTCAAAATAAAATTACGGGGTGTAGCGCAGTCCGGTTAGCGCACCTGCTTTGGGAGCAGGGGGCCGCAGGTTCGAATCCTGCCACCCCGACCGTCACGAGGGAAGTAGCAATTTAGCTGCTTCCCTTTTTTTGTGTCTGATTGGGAGCGCATCCCGATTTAGATCGGGAGGGCCGCAGGTTCGAATCCTGTTGCTCCGATTGCCGGAACCGATCAGCGTGATTGCCTATGATTTGGGTTTTGAGTACCCGCAGCATTTCAGCAAAATGTTCAAGGCGAAGGTGGGGATGAGCCCGGGGGAGTATCGTCAGCTTAATTAAATTACAACAACTATCTACAGGTTTCATTGTCGGTAAAATAAGGCTTCTTCTTCTTTTTTAATTCAATTTGATCAGGCTACACGTTAAACTCATCATCTTGTCATCGGTTTTTAGGCTTTCTACTTTACCCAATTCATTTTTATCCGATGAAAGAAGTACTGATAATATTTGCTCACCCGAAATTCGAGCAATCACGCACCAACAAAACACTCGTTCAGAATGTCAAGAGCAAGCAGGCGGTGACGTTCCATGATTTGTATGAGCGTTACCCTGATTTTGATATAGATGTAGACTACGAAAAACAGCTGTTGGAAGAGCATGAGGTGATTATCTGGCACCACCCGTTTTACTGGTACAGTTGCCCGCCTTTGATGAAACAATGGATTGATTTGGTATTGGAGTATGGTTGGGCCTATGGTCCGGAGGGAAATGCCCTGGCCGGCAAAAAGGTATTGCAGGTCATCACTACGGGCGGCTCGGAAAAAGTGTACTGTGCCGAAGGGCGGAATATGTACTCTGTCAATCAATTTTTACGGCCATTCGAACAGACGGCCAGGTTGTGCGGCATGAAATATCTTTCGCCCTTCGCAGTCATGGGCACACACCGGCTTTCCGAAAAAGAGCTGGAGAATTACGCCACTCAATACCGGCAAATACTAACCTGCCTCCAAAACGACCAACCTATCCAGTCGCTGAAAGATTGCGTTTTCCAAAATGATTTACCTGAACTCAAAAATCTGAATTAAACATGACGGGAAGTATTCTATTCCAAGCGATCGTATTTCTTGCCGGAGCGGTATTTTGTGTGCCGATTGCCAAACGCTTCGGTTTGTCTTCCGTACTCGGCTATTTGCTGGCAGGCATTCTCATAGGCCCTTTCCTGTTGGGTTTTGTGGGGGAAGAGGGCGGAGACATTCTCCACTTTGCGGAGTTCGGGGTAGTGATGATGCTTTTTCTCATTGGTCTTGAAATCGACCCGAAGGACTTTTGGAAAATGCGAAAAACCATCGTGGGAATGGGCGGCGCTCAGGTCGCCGTTACCATGCTTCTTTCCCATGGGTTATTCCTGATCATGGGTTTTGACTGGAAAGTAGCCCTGACTGTTTCGATGGCCGTGTCGCTTTCGTCAACAGCCATCACGCTGCAAACGCTCAAAGAGAAAGGGCTGTTTAACACCACTTACGGGGCGTCGTCCTTTTCTATCCTGCTTTTTCAGGACATCATTGTGATTTTTATGTTGGGTGCGCTTCCTCTCTTGTCAACCGTAGCACCGAGCCACTCGACCGACAGCCATGGAGACGGTGTAAATTTACTGGATAATCTTCCTCTGTGGCTCCAGACCCTGGCCATACTTTTGTCCGTGGTGGCCATCATTTCTGCGGGTCGGTATTTGATTGTTCCGATGCTCAGATTGGCTGCCAGGACACGGGTCAGAGAATTACTGACGGCATCGGCGCTGCTTATCGTTTTGGGTATTTCATTTTTGATGGAGTTGGTGGGGCTGAGTCCGGCACTGGGTGCGTTTTTGGGCGGCGTGGTATTGGCCAACAGTGAGTTCAAGCATGAACTGGAAAGCACCCTCGAACCCTTCAAGGATTTATTGCTGGGCTTATTTTTTATGGCAGTCGGTGCTTCCATCAATTTTATGGTGATTCGTGAAAACCCCGGGATGATCAGTGGTATTCTGGTCGCCGTCATTGTTTTGAAAGCCGTTGTTTTGTTCATGGTGGGCGCTATTTTTAAAATGAAACTGGACCAGCGCCTCCTGCTGACTGTCGGCCTTGCGCAAATCGGCGAATTCGCTTTCGTATTACTCTCATTTGCTTTTCAACTGAATATTTTGGACAAAGTTCTTATGGACATGATGCTGGTAGTCACTGCCCTCACAATGACACTCACGCCTATACTGGCCATCCTCAACGAGCGATTGATATTGCCTCGCTATGGCACCAAAGAATCCGAGAAAAGGCCTGTGGACCATATCGCCAAAAAACACAAGGTCATCCTGGTCGGCTTTGGTCATTTTGGAAGTACGGTCGGAAGGTTTCTCCGGTCATACGGCGTAGAGGCCACCATCCTTGACCATGATTCAGGCAGGGTGGATTTCTTAAGAAAAATGGGCTTCGAAGTGTACTATGGAGATGCCACAAGGATGGATTTGCTGGAGTCCGCCGGGATTGCTGATGCGGACATTTTAATCAGCGCAGTTGACTATCCGGATACTACTTTCAAGCTGGTGGAACTCGTCAAAAAGAAATACCCGAACGTTAAACTGATGGTTAGGGCCAGAAACCGTTATGACGCCTACGAACTGATTAACATGGGCGTGGAAAACATCTACCGGGAGTCGCTCGACACTTCCGTCAAACTGGCCTGTGATGTATTGAGCCGGATGGGTTTCAGAAAATATACCCTGCACCGACAGGCCCAAAAGTTTATCAAATCCGATGAGGAAGGGCTTCGAAGGCTGGCCAAACAGTCAAGGCATGAGGAGGAATATATTTTTAAAGCCAGGGAAGAAATCGCCATGCAGGAAAAGTTGCTGGAAGAAGATTTGCGCAGGGGCTTTTTCACAGACGACCACCATTGGGATAGCGAACAAATGCGTTTAGCACAGCAATAGTGATTCATTTTTGAAAACGCTGACGAACTAAGTTTTGCAAACCTCCACCTCTGGTTCAGTGGTTTAAGGTAACGGCTTCACTGCTCCGATGCAAGGTGTGTCACTGACGGGATTTCCCAAAATGTCTTTTGTCAAATGCAGGGGCTGCCAAAGCCCGGTGCTGTCTCCCGGAAGTAAATTTACTTCCATACCATTGCGTTGGATGAGGCTTGCATTTCCCGGAATGTAGTCTCTGATGCTGCCTCCGCCGCCATTTTTAAACTCAGGATCGCCGAACAAGGGTGCTGCATCTTTAATGCCAATGCCCTCCGGCCAACTGGCTTGATCTAAGAACAGGTTGTTCTGAAAGATCACGTTCTCTGCCAGAGCGTCGTTCCCGGTGTCAGGTTTGTATTGATCGCCCAAAACCACTTTGGTGCCGCCTTTCAGGTAGAAAATGTTGTTGGCGATGAATATTCCCCTGCTCGTATTGTCAATGGCGATTTTTGAAACCAGCGACGAATCACAATAGATGGTATTGTTGTAAAAATAGAAATTCACCGGCCCCTTTCTTTTTCTGGAATTTCCCTGATAACCACTAAGCCAGAAAATTTTACCCTCCTGAAAAGCGCCATCCACCCCTTTGATGCGATGGCCGTCGTTGATGCTCACGTTGTAGCGGTAGGCGCAATTGTAGGTGTTGCCCAGCACCTCGCAAAAGCCGCCGGCGTTGTAAGCGCTGAGATTGTATTGCAGAATGATGTTGTCGCAGTTAAAATCAATGTGCGCTCCGGCAGAATCGCCCGGGCCGTTGGCATACGTGAACGAATTCTTTTCGATCAAAACTTTCGAACTACCCCAGGTCCATAACCCGCTGCCTCGTCCCCATTTCCTGGTGTCATCGTTGCTCCCGGTATGGCTGACGGTGTTGTTTGCCACCTGAGCATCCCGGACTTCCGACATTTGGATTCCAGGGCCGCCGGTTTCCCGGACCTCGTTTCCCATCACGTGAATCTGGTGGATATTTTGGTCTTCTCCGGTAAACTTGATCCCTGTATGCGATACATTTTTTACCACACAATTCTCGATGCGGATGGATGTCATCGACGATTTGGGGGCATTGTTGATCACTCGGATGCCCCAGCCGTACCGCTGCGTTCCGTTAGCGGTTTTCACTTCGTCCTCACCCCGGGTAAAGCCTTCGTTTTCAAAGAAAATATTGAACAGGTAGAGGTCATTCAGCGTAATGTCACTGACCTGCCTGCCGCTCTTGCTGGTTATTAAAACACCGCATCGCATATTGTGATTCATGGCAGAATCCGGGTGAAACCCGTCACCGGTCAACCGGATATTTGAAATTTGGATAAAACTGGAACCGTCCAGCAAAACTCCGTTGGGTTCACTTTTGAAATCGATCAATGCAGGGACAAATTCCTTCGATCTGTCCCAGGCTATGGTCGTGACTGTTATGGGTTTTTCCGGACTACCGCTTTGATTGACAAGGCTCAGTCCGCCGTGGTAGGTCTCACCGGAAGCCAACAGGATTCGGTCGCCCGGACGGAAATTCACCTGTGAGGCCTGCTTCAACGTTCTGAAGGCCTCTTGTTTTGATTTTCCGGAATAGGCATCGTTGCCGTGGATGGGGTGAACGTAATAATCTGTGCCGCATGCTAAGCCAAGGTGGCAAACGATCAAGACAAGCGCCAATAAAGTTTTGAAGACAGGCATAGATGTATGATTTTAACAGAGGAAGGTGTTATTTTTTTTTTGGCTCAAAAAGTGGTGGATGGTTCGTCATTGGGAGGTTATTTGCTTTTTTCGGCAGGTGACTTATACAGAACTTTTTTGTTTTGCATCAATCGTTGGTGGATATGATAAGTAACGTCCATCCAGGGCCGGCCTTCGTCCCAGAGCGGTTCGGCCATTTCAGATTCCCAGCCGGATAGTTGTTTCATCAAAAGATTAAACATCACGGTATCTTTCGATGAAAGGTCGTTCATCTCGCTGAGGTCGTCCGACAGGTCGTACAGGGTTGAACCGTAATCCTTGAGGTGGATCAATTTAAAATCGCCAACCCTTGCGGCCGACTCCTCCAGTTTTCTCCAAAAAAGCGCCTCGTGCGGGTCTCCCGTTTTTGCTCCCGTCAGGTAGGGTAGGAGGTCAACGCCGTCAAGGGCTACTGTATCGCCGGGTTCAATGCCGGCTGCGGCCAGCGAGGTGCTGAAAATATCCAGAGAAGACGTCAGTCCCTCAAATTGTTGCTGACCCTTGATCCTGGCAGGCCAGCTCACGATGAACGGTACCCGTTGCCCCCCCTCGAATTTGTTGCCTTTCCATCCCTTAAGGGGCCCGTTTTGGGAGTCATTGTTAGCGGCGCCGCCGTTGTCGCTGATGAAGTAAATCAGGGTGTTTTCCAGGAGGTTTAACTCCCGCAGTTTATTTCGCAGTTTACCGATATTCTCATCCAGCGACCAGGTCATGGCTGCCAGGTATTGGCGGGGGTGATCTTTATATTTTTCGAGGTCGGTTGCTTTAGCCTCCATCGGCGTGTGAACGGCGTTGTAGGCCAGGTACATAAAGAAGGGCTGGTCTTTATTTTCTTCGATAAAACTGACCGATCGGTCACCCAGCACATCCGTCAGGTATCCGTCGAATTCCACCCGTTCCCCGTTACGTTGCAGCATGTGCTCCGGGGAGGCGTTTTCCATAGGGAAATAAGACCGGCTACCGGCGATGAACCCAAAAAATTCATCAAAGCCCCGGTTGTTGGGATGATCGGAAACAGTGCCTCCAAGGTGCCATTTGCCGATGGCGATGGTTTTGTAATTGTTTTTTTGAAAAACATCGGCCATCGTCACCACATCATCGGACAGCCCGATATCGCCCGAATCGCCGTAGCCGGTTCCGTTGGCTTCAAACCCGAACCGTTGCTGGTACTTCCCGGTCATCAGACCCGCTCTCGAAGGGGCGCAAACGGAGGCGCTGACGTGCGCATCGGTAAACACCACGCCATCATTGGCCAGGCTGTCAATTTGCGGCGTATCGAGGTCCTGGCAACCCATAAAACCAAAATCGGCATAACCGGCGTCGTCGATGACGATGACAATGATGTTTGGCTGCTTGTTTTCCTGCGCTTTGTTCGTAAGCAATGAGTTGCTGCCGTCTGAGCCGGAATTGCAGGCCCAGCCCAGTGAAGCGACAGCCAGAAAAAAGAAAACCTTCTTCATTTACAGGAGTTTGATTTGGATTGAGGATAAATCATGGTGGTTTTTCAAAAACCACCATGATTTAAACTCACAGCGGAGCTGATACTATTCTTTAATCAACTTACAGGAACCTACTGCCCCTCCGGTGTAAACTTTTACGATGTAAATGCCTTTGTGAAGTCCGCTGACATCCATCCAGACATTGCTGTTATGGGTAATCTCCTGCATGGCAAGCTGCCCTGTGATGTTGTAGATTTCAACTTTATCCAGGATTTTATCGGTTGATAACCGGATGAAGTCAGCCGCCGGATTAGGAAATACGCCGACGTCGAACTGCTGCACATCAGCAACTGAAGATACCACCTGTAAGTTTACGCTGACATTGTCCAGGTTGAGCGGTTGGTTGCCATTCGCTTTGTAAAACAGCAGTCTTACTTTGTCTATTCCTGCTGGCGGTGTAAATGAAAAAGCGCCTACATGCCATACATCGACGGTATCGTTCAGCAGGTATCCGTTGTCGGTTATGCCTCCGATCAAGTTCAGGTTATTCGGCAAGTCAGCAGCGCCTTTAACCCTCACATTCAGCGTAGCACCGGCGGCAGCGGAAGTGACCCATCTGTAATCAAATACGATATTGTAGGTATCTCCTTCCACGACGGAAAACTCCTGGAAAAGCGAGCCATCCCCGTTTTCGACCTGGCCGGCGAACGAATTCGTGATCGTATCCATCACGATTCTGTTCTTGAAACCACCCCATGGCGCAGGGACTTCCTCGACTGACATTCCGGGGCTTTCAAAATCCCCGTTTTCAATTAAATTTTGCCCAAAGGCAAAAGCAGTAGTAAGTAAAAAAGCAAGGAGTAGATTAATTTTTGTCATACCAAATTAGTTTAAGTGTTACAGTTTATCCAGTCCTTCAAAAGGATGCATGCATCCTTTTGAAGGACTTTAGTTGGTGTTATTCTTTGACTTTCAGGGAAACATCATCCATGAAAAACGGCGGGAATCCCTGGCCTTTGTAAAAGACCATTTTCAATTGATTCACTGTGTCGGGTACGGTGAATTCATAGATAGTCTCCTGCCATTGATCGGAAGACGGCATGTCGGGCAGTGAATAGATCAATCCGTTATCAGCGTTGTCCCGAATCTTACCGGAGAAGGATTGGGTAACCGCTTCCCGCCATTTTGAAAAGAATTTCAGGATGTAGGTGGTCTCGGGTTCTACGTCGATAACGTAGAATAAAGAGCCGTCACCGTTTTCAATGCGGCCGCAGAAGTTTCCGGTGTGCGTTTCAGTTGTAGCAGAGGTGACGACGCCATTCTTGAAGCCCTGCCAGGGGGCAATCTGCCCGGTTTCGAAACCGCCGTTGATTAGTAATTCATCAGGATCGTTTACCGGTTCGAATTCGGTGTCCACCCCGGGGCCGATGTTCAGGTTGGGAGTATGGGCGGCGTATAATTCGCCCAGCGGTGTAATGTTGGCATCTTCGTCAAACAACGCAGAGGTATGCAGCGGTGCATTTTTACCGTCGAACCAGGCATAGCGAAAAATATACTCGATGTCATCCAGAGCGGGCAGCACCTGTCCCATAAACTGCCTCACCTGTGCCTCCGTGTACTTGTTGTTTTCAGGTGTGGTGGCATTCCAGTCGGCCACTGCAAATTCGGTGATCCAGATGGGCCGGTTGTATGCCTCGTGTGTTTCTTTAAGTTTGTTGATAAAGTTCAGTACGCTCGTGCCGCCGTAATGATGTACTGCTACATAATCCACCCGAAGGCCCAACGCATCAGCTTTGTTCATGAACTCCTTCATCCAGTCGTTGTTCGGGTTAACTGTAGCGGGTGATACGAGCGGCACGCCGATTTTTTCCAACTCCGGCCAGAGGGCGATTGCCTCATCCACAGTCATGTTGGCCTGGGCGGCGCCGTCGGGCTCGTTGAAGCCAAGTACATACTTTACTTTGCCATCGGCCACAAGCTGTTTGATGCGGTCGATGTTATCCTGATTCACGGATCCTTTTCCCCAGAACATCGGGACGAACTCAACGTTTTCCGGGATTTCATCTCTCAGGACATTTCCCCAGCTGTACATCCAGTGGGCGCCCAATTGACTTGTTTTGTGAGACCAGGCTTTAGTCTGATTGGCAAATGCAGCCCCTTTTTTACTTAAAGCTGTAGTATCCTGGGGTTCGTTCACAAATGGTGGTTCATCGAAGCCGCCAATTTCATTCTTCTTGCAGCTTATGATGAAAAATAAAGAGAGTAGTAGTACTAAATACTTTTTCATAATCATAGATTTTGGCTTATTTCCGGTTAGCGTTTGGTCGCTGGTAAATGGTTGGATTGCCGGATGGCATGGGCTTGCGCCACCATCCAACAACCAAGCCATCAAACCATCTTCTTTTTATTTCGCTTCAGCCCTCTGAGTGCTGATTTGTAATTACCAGGCAGGATGCTGAACCAGATTTGGATTCACATCAATTTCAGACTGTGGGATCGGGAAAACCTCCGATCTTTTCCCCAGATATTGCGGATTGTATGGACCCACTGGGTCAGCGGCTGCCCGCTGGAAAGCCTGTTCCACGGTTCCCCAGCGTTTCAAATCCATGAACCGGAGTCCTTCCAGTGCCAGCTCGACACGGCGTTCGTGCCTTACAATTTCAACCATTTGTGCCTGACCTACGGCTCCTTCGACGTCTTCTACACGTGGCATATTCACACGTTCTCTAACCTGGTTCACCAACTGGGTCGCACCGCTCACGTCGCCTGTCTCGGCAAGGGCTTCGGCACGCATCAGTAGTACATCAGCATAGCGGATCACGTAAAAATCCTGGGATCCTTCACCGAAAACGGCATTGCCTTCCGCATCGGGTCCTCTCCTGATATATTTCCTCATGCCGTATCCGGTCGGGCCATTGCCGGGAAAGACTCTTACCGGGTCGTCCAGGTATTGATCATCTTTGAAATAGATGGTGGCCAGGGCTCTTGGATCCCTGTTTTCCCGTTCGTCGTCCGGATTGTATAAAGGCGATTCAGTGACCGGTAAACCATCCGTGCAGTAGTAGTCGTTCACAAGGTTTTTCATGGGCCGCTGATCAACTTTTGGCGTTCCCAGGAAGGTGGCCGAGAATGTTTCACCATTGTTCGTATCGTCGCCTCTTAAAAACCGGACGGAAAACACGATTTCGGGAGACATTTCCCCTGCGGGGGTAAAGAGTTCCGCATAATCGGGGTGCAGGGAATAGCCCAATTCCATGACCTGCTCCGTCAGGGACAGTACGCCGAATTCGCCGGTGTACTGTTTGTTGTACAACTGAACCCTCGCCAGCAATGACAGGGCAGCCCCTTTTGTAGCATATCCGTATAAGCTGTTAGGATGGGATTCAGGCAGGTATTGGATGGCCAGTTTCAAGTCTTCCACTATCTGTGCAGTAACTTCCGCATAGGTGTTTTTAGGCACAAAAGCTTCCTCCAGCGTTTGAGGTGCAGTGATCAGCGGAACATCTTCAAAATAGACTGCCAGGTTGAAATAAAGCAATCCCCGGAGAAAATACGCCTGCCCGGACAAGGCATTTTTCGTTTCTTTGGAGATCAATTCTTCAGATATTTCATTCACATTTTTGATGACCGAATTGACCCGTGCAACGCCTTCATAGAGGTTATTCCAAATCGCTCCAATCGGGCCGCTGGAAGGATCAACAGTGCCTTCCATGAACAGGCCGGGGCCTTCCCATTTATACTGATTGAAGGCGTTGTCACCTAAATTATCAAAGCCGGGGAATCCTTGCCAGCCGTTCAGGTTGCCGCCGTACAAAGACCTCGACTGCAGCGAGGAATACACTGCGTTCAGTGCAAGAAACGCATCAGACTCGCTCGTCCAGAAATTGTCCTCAGCTATTTGGGTGGGTGAGGAACGCTCCAGAAAATCATCACTGCATTGGATGAGTGTGAAAGGGAGCAGAATGATTAATAATATCTTTTTCATGAAATTTAGAGTTTTAAGTTTACGCCGAAGGTTACTGTTTTATACAAAGGAGCGTTCCGGTTGCTCTGGCTTCCATTGGCTCGTTCCGGATCAAAATTTTCGAGGCCAGTGAAGGTCAACAGGTTCTGAGCACCCACAAAAACTCTGAGTTTTTGAATGTTGACACGCTCCAATACATTATTAGGAAGGGAGTATCCGAACTCCAGGTTTTTGAGTCTCAGGTAAGAGGCATCCTGGATGTAGAAGGAAGATACGACTGCGTTATTTTGCCCTCCGACCCGAGGCAGGTCGTTGCTCGGATTTTCAGGTGTCCATCTGCCCAGCCAGTATTTCAGCACGTTACTCCTGTCATCCACCATCGGTAAGTTGCCATTCCCCATGAGCAGGCGATCCACGCCGGAAACACCCTGGAACAACAGGTTTACATCAAAACCTTTGTATTCAACAGAACCGTTGAAGTTGACCAGCAGATCAGGATTCGGGTTGCCGATCACGACCCTGTCAAAGGCATCCACCACGCCGTCAGGTTCGCCGTCAGGTCCTGAAATGTCGGCATACTTGAGATCACCGGGGCCGGTGTTCGCATTTCCGAACTGGGTGGGTGAATTCGCTATTTCATCCAGGCTTTGGAAAATTCCTATGGCCTGATATCCGTAGTAAGATCTGAATGGTTCTCCAACCCGAATGATGTCCGTATTCGTGATCGTTTCTTCTCCTCCGTCGCCCAGGCCGGTGACTTCGTTTTTAATGAATCTGGTGAAATTCGCACCCACGCTATACCGCAGGCCGCCAATTTTATCTCTGTAATTGATACCCATTTCCAATCCCCTGTTTACCATGGAAGCTGCATTCTGTGCCTCCAGATTGGTGACACCCAGGGTGTTCGGAATCGGGAAGTTTGTGTACAAGATATCAGTGCTGTTTCTGTTGAAATAATCAGCAACGATTTCAATCCTGTTATCCATCAGGCTCAAATCCAAACCGATATCGTATTGCTCTGTTTCCTCCCAGCGAATGGATGGGTTGGCGAGGCTGGTGATAGCCACACCGACGACGGTCATGTCATCGCCGAGTACATAGTCAATGCCGGGATTGTAGGTTTGAGCAAAAATGTAGTTGCCGATCCTGTCGTTACCGCTGATACCCCAGCTCGCTCTTACTTTGAAATTCGTGACGAAGGCAACATCCTCCATGAACCGCTCTTTGGAAATCCTCCAGCCGATGGAGGCCGACGGAAAATTGCCGTATCTGTTCGCTGAGTTGAACTTGGAAGAACCGTCCCGTCTCAGGTTGAATTCCGCAAGGTATTTGCCATCGTAGTCATAGTTGATCCTTCCGAAAAATGACTGGTACGCTTCTTCGAAAGCGCCGCCGGAAACGGCTGGGTCTACCACACCGCCGGCGTTAAACTCCTGTAAGTTGTCTGTTGGGAATCCACTCAGCTGACCGCTGAAACCATCGTTTCTGAAAAGGTAAGCCGAGTGTCCCAGCAACACACTTACGTTGTGTGCGCCGGCAAAGCTTGTGCTGTATTTTAAAATATTTTCGTTGAGCAGCCGGTACTGCAGGCTTGTTGAATTGCTCAGGCTGTTTAACTGGTTACCGGTGACGAGGTTACCCTCCCAATCGTTCAGCGCAGTTCTTGGGCTAAAATCGGAGGTATTGTTGTAAATGATGTTGGCACTGCCGCTTGTTTCGAACGACAAGTTTTCAGTGAGTTTGAAGTTCAAGCCGGTTCTGTGGCTTAAATTGATCTGATCATTTTCAAAGGTTCCAAGAAATCCTCTTCTTAAAGGATTCTGCGTAAGAAATGACGCATTGTCATCGAGGTAGGCGCCATCCACGATACCGTATTCGCCGTTGCTGTAAAATAACGGGATGGTAGGCGCTGTCCGCTGGAAAGAATAAATGATGCCGTTGTCTCCGTCGAAAGCATTCTGGCCGCCCGTAGGGCCTTCGTTTCTTTTCCAAAAGCTGTTGGTAACCGTGTTGAGGGTAAGCCAGTCCTTCAGGTTGGAATTAATATTGAAACTCAGGTTGTAACGCTCCGTTTTAAACTTACTCTTAATGATGGCGTCCTGTCCGAGGTATCCGAGCGAAAAGCGGTAAGTCGTGCTGGCGTTGCCACCCGACAGCGATAAGTTGTGATTCTGGACGGTGGCCGGTTGCAAAACCTCGTCAGCCCAGTTGGTATTTGCAAACTGATCCGGCAAGCTGCCTGTTCTTATGGCTTCGATCTGCTCATCCGTATACCTTGGCGTAAACCCGGCCCCGTCCTGATTCTGGAATTTCTCATTCATGAGCAGTGCGTAATCGAGGGAACCGAGAAACTCAGGCCTTACTGTAGCATCCTGACGTCCGTAAAAGCTGTTGTAGCTGATTTCAAAAGCGTCTTTTGTTCCTCTTCTCGTGGTTACCAGGATGACGCCGTTGGCTCCCCTGGCTCCGTAAATGGCACTGGCGGATGCATCTTTGAGTACCGTGATGCTCTCGATGTCCGACGGTGCAAGGTTGTTGAATGCGGCAAGGTCATCGTACTGGATATTGTCGATGACAATGAGTGGCGTACTGTTGCCGAAAGTGCCAATGCCCCGAATGACGATGGATGATCCGTCGGCGCCGGGGTTTCCCGAAGTCTGGGTCAATTGAACTCCCGAAAACCTGCCGTACAGCAACTGGCCGGAGTTTGTGACCGGTTGGTTGACTTCATCCTTAAAGGTCACCGTTTCCACGGCGCCCGTAAGGTTTACTTTTCTTTGTTGGCCGTAACCCACAACCACAACTTCATTGAGGGTGGTAGCATCTACCTGCAATACAATGGAATAGTTCGTTTCATCTCCGACCGTTACCCTGGTCGGCGCATACCCGGTGTATGAAATTAAGAGCACCTCTCCTTTTGAGGCTTCAACAGTGAAGTTTCCGTTGATATCGGTTACATCACCTGTATTCTTATTTTCGACCAGGACTGTGGCTCCTATCAGCGGCTGCCCATCGGTATCGCTGACCGAACCTGTAATGGTGCTTTGTGAAAAAGCAAGCTGTCCAAAGGACAGGAATACTAAAAGATTGAGTAAAAACGCTTTCATAGATTGATAAAATGTTTGAGTATTTAGGAAGAGAATTCAGGGAGAAAAAACTCGATAACCCCGATAGCAAAGGTGGCCTCCAGATCGAAAATCAGGTAGGTGAAATCAATCAATCAGGGGTTCAAATCGTTCAATCGTGCTGAAAATCAGGAATTTGCCACTGTTTTTTTGTGCTCTTTGTACATGGAAGGCACACAATCGAACTGTTTTTTGAAAGAGGATTTGAAATACTTGTAATCGTTGAACCCGACCTGGTAGGCAATTTCATTGAGGTTCATATCCGAGGTGAGAATGAGTTGCGCAGATTTTTTCAAACGGATGGACCGGATGAAAGCTGTCAGGGAGAGACCGGTCAGGGATTTGATCTTGCGGTAAAGCGTCGATTGGCTCATGTGAAGTTCGCTCATCATGGTCTCGATACCAAAATCAGCGTTGTCGAGATTATTTTCAACTAATAAAATAGCCTGGTGGATGAATGCATCTTCCGTGCTTGCATTTTCTTCCGGCTCAGCGGCTGTAGGCTCGAAGCGCACTTTGTTGAGCAGGTGAGCCTTCATTTTCTCTCTGTTTTCCAGGAGATTTTTGATCCGGGCTTTGATGACAGCGGAATTGAACGGCTTGGTGATGTAATCGTCGGCCCCTGTCTGGAGTCCTTCAATTTCGTACACGGTAGCGGTTCTGGCTGTCAGCAGGATGATCGGTATGTGGGAGGTGGTGATTTGCGATTTCAACTCTTTGGAAAGTGTGATCCCGTCCTTCCCCGGCATCATCACATCGCAGACGATCAGGTCGGGGATTTCACTGGAAGCTTTTTCATGCCCGACATCTCCATTTTCCGCCCTTAAAACTTTGTAATCGTCCGACAGGATGTCGTTGAGGTATGCCAGGATCTCCGGATTGTCGTCGATGATCAGGACAGAGTGTTCTTTTTGCCTGCCGTTGATGGTTTCAGCATTGTTCAGCACCTCCTCCGTGTTGTACCCCATGATGTTGTCCGTGGTGATGAAATCATCGTTGATTTCGGACCCGTAGAGGCCGGGGTCTAATGGTAGCCTGATCGTAAACGTCGTTCCGGTGTTTAGCTCGCTGTCTACATCGATGCTGCCATGGTGTAATTGGATGATTTCTTTTGAAAATGCCAGGCCAATACCGCTGCCGACCAGTCTGGCCGTGTTGGACGATTTTATCTGAAAAAACCGGTCAAATATTTTGTCAGCATCCTCCGACTTCATGCCTATGCCGGTGTCTTTGATGGTCACGATGCAATTTCCGGGCTCATGGTCCACTTCCATTGTTATTTCTCCCCCGTCCGGCGTGTACTTAATGGCATTTGACAAGAGGTTGCATAAAACGATTTCCATCTTGTTGCGGTCGAAAGGGAATAAGATTTCATCCCAGCTTGACTTGAATTTATATTGAATGTTCTTCGTCTTTGCCGCTCCTTTAAAATATAAATGCACCTCCCTGGAGAAGCGGACAAAATTGCCCCGGGCGACATCCAGTTTCAGAAGCCCCCGGTCGGCTTTTCTGAAATCCAGAAGCTGGTTGGTAAGATTGAGGAGCCTGTTGGTATTCCTGTCGATGTACCTTAGGTTTTTGTAAACTTTCTGAGGCAGGTTGTCAATGTCCAGCAGCTCTTTCAACGGGCTGATGATCAGGGTAAGGGGCGTTCTGAATTCGTGGGAAATGTTGGTGAAGAAATTCAATTTGGACTCGGCCAGTTCCATCTCTTTTTCCTTGTCAATTCTGGCAATTTCCAGGCTGTTCTTCAGTTTCAGCCGGTCGTTGTAAGACTGGACCAAATAGTAAACAATTGAAATGAACACCAGGGAATACAGCAAAATGGCCAGCGGACTGACCCAGGGAGAACTGAGCAGTTTTATGCTGATCGCTTTTGCAGGGCTCCAGTTTTGATTGTCGCGGGAAGCCTGAATATTTAAAGTATAATTCCCCGGATCGAGTCCGGCAAAATTGATCTCATTCCTGTTTTGCAAGTCGATCCATTCATCCTGGTACCCCTGCAATTGATACCTGTATTTGATGTTGAGGTTGCCCAGGAAATCATTCGCCACAAATCGGATGGAAAAAAAGCCTTGCCTGTGGGTCAAATTTATTTGCTCAGCGTAATTGAAGTTTTTATCGATAACAAGTTGTCCGGGTTTGAACCGGACCAGTTCGTTGTTCACCCGCAGATTTGTGAAAATAACCTCAGGCAAAGCACTAAAATCTCTCAAGGTTTCCGGGCTGAAAAAGGTAATGTTATCGATGCCCCCGAAAAAGATCGTCCCGTCATTATCCCTGAAAAAACTTTTGTTGTTGAATGAGGTCGTCCCTGCGCCGTTGATATCGCCATAGCTGATAATGGACCTGTCGTTTTCACTGAATTTCACGATCTCCGTATGCGTACTCAGCCACAGGTTTGAGTTCTGGTCAAAAGTTACGGAGCAGATAAAATCGCTGTTCAGCCCGTTTTTCCGGGTGATCAGGTCTTCGATGCGAAGTTTATTATGCTCAAATTTCAGTTTTATCAAACCATTTGGCGTCGCCAGCCAAATGAAGCCGTCTTTTATCAGCATAGAATTCACGATGACGGTAGGTAAGCTGCCATCCAGCAGGCCGGATTGGTGCGTAAACGTTTTTTTGTTCCGGTTAAAAAGGTGCAAACCATTGTAAGTGCTGACCCAGATGTGATTCCTTTCGTCTTTCTTGATCTCCGTAATGCGGTTGCTCTCCAGCTTTCGGTCTCCGGTAATATTTTCTGCATACCATTCGTAAGCCTCCTCATTTTCCAGATTTTTTATGTCAACCACTGCCAGGCCCATTTGCTGTGTGCCGATGTAGAGGGTGGCGCCTTCGATGTAAAAAGCGGTTACTTTATTAATCCTGGATTTTGAATTGAAAATCAGCTTTTCTGTCGCTAAGTCAAAAATATTGAACCCGTCCGCAGTACCGATGTACAATTTCCCGTCGTGCTCGTAGAAGGTATTCACTTTTACATTCCTTATGCCATCCAGGTGGGTAAGGGAAGAAAAGTCCTTACCGTAGTAAACGCCGTTGAAGGTGCCGGCAAACAGGTTTTTTTCATTTTTATAAAAAGCGGTACAGTTCAGGTATTGCGCAAGATCTTTGTTGGTGATCAGCCTGTCTGCATTTTTGAAGCCGTTTCCTTCCAGCAGTTTAACAAGTCCGCCGTGAGCGGTGGCCAGCCAGGTGAGGTTATTCCGGTCCTGGTGAATGTCGAGGATGATGTCATAATTCCCGCTGATCCGTTCCGAGCCTCGTGCGATCAGTTCGATTTTTTCAAATTTGGACAAATCTTCATTGCTCCGGTAAACGCCCTTACCCCAGGTGCCGATCCAGATCCTGTTGTACCGGTCTAAGGATAGCTTTCTGGAAAAGTTGGTCTGTACGGAGGTTTCCAAAGAATCGAAGTTATTGCTGTCATAATTGTAACTGAAGAGCTTCGTGTGCCTGCCGCCCAAAGCAATCCAAAGTTTGTTTCTCGTGCTGTCCGGGAGTAAATCGGTGATTTGTCCTCTCGTGGTGTAAACTTTTATTTCATCCGCTTCAGGATTGTAGGCGTTCAGTCTGTTTCCGCTGCAAAACCACATTTTCCCCTGGAAATCCCTGGTGATTTTGTAAACAGCCTGGTTGAAATTGTAGTGTTTGAGCAGGTCGTTTTCCTTCACATCGATCACAAAAACGCCGTGGCTCCAGGTCCCTACCCAGATGTTTCCCTTCAGGTCCTGCGACAGTGCGGTAATTCTGAGGTCTCCCTCATTGGCAAGGTCGATCAGGTAATTGAAGTTCTTGACTGTATTGCGCTTTATGTCCAGATACGACAGCCCGCCGCTCTTGGTGCCGATCCATAAATTGAAGTCCCTGTCCATAAAAAGCACTTCAATGTTTTCATTCAAAAGCTCCCTGAACTCTTCACTTGGCTTGATGTATTCGAAGTCAAATCCGTTGAACTTAGTGATTCCGTTTTCAGTCCCGACCCATTTCATGTTCAGGGCATCACTGACAATACTGGAGGCGTAATTGTGCGACAAACCTTGTTTGGTGGAGATAAAATCGATGATGTAGGTAGGGGCTTGATTCTGGCCAAGTGCAGCGAATGAGAATAAAATATGTAGAAAAAAAAGTGTTTTTTTCATTCCTGGTGTCAGATTGATAAAGCCTTTAAGAATGGCGAAAAGTATGCATCATTCCAAAGTTATAAAATTAATATGCTGTTTTTGCAGACAGAAATTTTGATTTCACAAAGAGAGTTAAACTTTTGTTTTTATACCTGATAAACTTCGGATATTGAGGCTGAAAAGTGTTTCTGACCGGATTGCCACCCCAATTTGATCTTACAGTACCCATTGACCCTCTCGCATGCTAATAACTTTGTGACTTTGGAATGTATGTTTCACCAATCATTTGATCCAATGATAAAGAAGGGAATTACAGTTTTGGTTTTTGTTTGTTTGGAGTTCTTGCCGGGTATCGCCCAAAATTTTTTGGAACAAAAACCAGCCCCGCCCAATGTGATTCTCATCCTGGTGGATGATTTAGGCTACGAGGATGTAGGCTTCAACGGGTGCAGTGACATTCCCACGCCGAATATCGACCGGATCGCATCGGAGGGGGTCAAATTCACCCAAGGATATGTCAGCTACGCCGTTTGCGGCCCGAGCCGGGCCGGATTGATCACGGGAAGATACCAGGACCGGTTTGGCTTTGGCCGCAATCCGCTGTTTGCGCCAAACGACCCGGAGATGGGGCTCCCCCTGACGGAGGAGACTCTGGCGGATGTTTTAAAAAAGGACGGGTACAAATCGATTGCTATCGGAAAATGGCACCTGGGGGCCCACCAGTCCCTGCGTCCTTTGAACCGGGGATTCGATGAATTTTTCGGTTTTTTGAGCGGGGGGCATACCTATTTTCCTGAAACATGGACGCTTCAGGATGAGTATGAGGTCACCTCGCAGTATGAAGCCTACCGCACGAAATTGCTGCGAAATAACAACCGGGTTGAAGAAGAGGAATACCTTACGGATGCCCTTTCCCGGGCGGCGGTTAATTACCTCGGACAATACCGGGAGGGGCCGTTTTTTATGTATTTGGCATACAATGCACCCCACGCACCGCTGGAAGCCACGGAAAAATACCTGAGCCGGTTTGAAAATATTGAAGATCCCAAACGCAGAACCTATGCTGCAATGGTCAGCGCCGTAGACGACGGAGTCGGCAGGATACTGGATAAGCTGGAGCAACTGGATATCGCCCGGAACACCATCATTTTTTTCCTGTCGGACAACGGCGGTCCGGAACAACACAACGCTTCCGATAATGGTATTCTACGAGGTGGAAAATCTGACCTGTTCGAGGGCGGGGTACGGGTGCCTTTTGCCATGCGGTGGCCGGCGAAAATCAAGGGAGGGACGGTTTACCATGCCCCCGTTATTTCCCTGGACATCTTCGCTACGGTGATTGCCCGGGCCCGGCAACCCCTCGAAACAAAACACCCGCTGGACGGCGTGGACCTGCTTCCCTTTGTGCTGGGTGAGCGCTCAGACGCACCCCACGAGTTGCTGTTTTGGAGAAAATTTGACCAAAATGAATATGCTGCCAGGAATGCGGCTGGGGACAAAATCATTTCACTGAAGGATCGCACCAGGTTGTTTAACCTGGAAGAAAATATCAGCGAAGACAATGCGCTGGAAATTAAGGACAACCTTCGTTCAGAGGTTTTGAAAAACGCTTATAAAAATTGGAATTCACAAATGATCAACCCAACATTCCTGGGTCTCCAATCCGACAAGTTGTACACACAAAAACATCCAAACCGGTTTGTGAAACCAGACGAGTAAGTTGTTGAAATGGTTGAAATGGTTAAGAGGGGTTGAGAAGGTTGAGTGCTCAACCACCTCTACTTTCTCAACCATCTTAACCCAAATTCTCACACGACACCAAACTAAATCCTGTCTTTCATGAAAAACTTTAAACCAATTTTTTTCCTACTCTGCTTTGCAGGCCTGATGGCCTGTGAAAGCAGCCGGAAGCAAACACCGGAAGCGCCACCTGAAGAAACCCGTAAACCCAACATTGTCATCATCTACATGGATGACCTGGGCTACGGCGACGTGAGTGCGTATGGTGCAACTGAACTGTCGACTCCCAACTTTGATGCGCTCGCCAATGGTGGCATGAAATTTACGAACGGCTACGCATCCTCCGCCACCTGCACGCCGAGCCGTTTCGCCCTGCTGACTGGCGTTTATCCCTGGCGGAATAAAGATGCTAAAATTCTTCCCGGCACTGCTCCGCTGCTCATCGATACGGCCCAGGCGACCCTGCCCAAAATGCTCAGGTCGCAGGGCTATCACACCGGCATTGTAGGAAAGTGGCACCTGGGCCTGGGGACCGGACAGGTGGATTGGAACAAACAGATAACCCCCGGACCCAACGAAGTGGGTTTCGATTACAGCTACATCATGGCGGCCACGCAGGACAGGGTTCCCACGGTTTACATTAAAAATGGCTACGTGGACAACCTTGATCCCAACGATCCCATCGAGATCAACTACGACCAAAATTTCGAAGGTCAGCCAACGGGAAAAGACAACCCCGAACTGTTGAAAATGAAATGGCACCACGGCCACAATAATTCTATTGTAAACGGCATCCCCCGCATCGGATTCATGAAAGGCGGCGAATCGGCCAAATGGGTGGACGAGGACATGGCGGATAAATTTTTGGAAGAAGCCAAAAGCTACGTCAGAGCGCACAAGGACGAACCATTTTTCCTGTACTACGCCATGCAGCAACCGCATGTGCCCCGGACGCCGCATCCCCGTTTTGCCGGCACTTCCGGCATGGGGCCGAGGGGCGACGTGATCGTCGAGGCGGACTGGTGTGTAGGTGAGTTTGTGAAAACGCTGGAGGAAGAAGGTCTGCTGGAAAACTCCCTGATCATTTTCACGAGCGACAACGGTCCTGTATTGAATGACGGGTACTACGATGACGCTGTGGAAAAAATTGGCAACCACAAACCTGCCGGTCCCCTGCGGGGCGGTAAGTACAGTTTGTTCGAGGCCGGGACGAGGGTTCCGTTCATTGTATCCTGGCCGGGGGTGATCCAACCGGGAACTTCCGGTGCGTTGGTCTCTCAGCTTGACTTTTTTAATTCCATTGCTTCGCTCACCGGCAGCGATGAAAAAGCGCCCGACAGCGAAAATCTGATGGAGGTATTTTTAGGGGAAAGCGACAAAGGCCGCAGCAATCTGGTCATAGAAGCCACCACCCGGACAGCCCTGCGGCACGGGGACTGGGTGCTGATCCCGCCTTTCAAAGGCCCTTCCAAAAATGAACAGGTGAATATCGAAACCGGAACAGCGCCGGATTACCAATTGTACAACCTGCAATCTGATATCGGGCAGCAACAAAATCTCGCCGGGGCTAACCCGGAGAAGCTGAAGGAATTGGTTCAGATTTTTGAATCCATCAGAGGAGAGGATTACGGTAATATCAAGCAACTGGAATTAAAGTAACGTCGGCTGTTTGAAATTGACTTTTTTAGCGATTTTTCTTCGGACCTTGTCGTTGTCGAAGACAAACTGCTACGTCATGAGTGCTGAAAGTGCCTCCCTGACAGCTCTCACGACGTAGGAGGTCGTCCTGCGGCGATGACAAAACAGGATGGGAAAAAATCGTTTAAAAAGTCATTGAGCCAGCGCTACTTTACCGCCGGCTGAAGCCGACGATACAATTTGAATTTTGATCTCAAAATAAATAATATGGATCCAGGTTTCTCCCAAAAAAAAATATCGTATTCCCTGATTTTCCTGGCCTTGATGACATCATGCATCAATCATAAACACAAAAACACGACCCTTAGCAGCTTAAAGCCCAACGTCGTATTCATCATGGCCGATGACCTGGGATATGGTGATTTGAGCTGTTACGGCCAATCCCGTTTTAAAACACCAAACATTGACAAACTGGCAGCGGATGGATTGTTATTCCTGCAGCACTACGCCGGCTCGACCGTTTGTGCGCCTTCCCGTTCTGCACTGATGACCGGTTTGCACACCGGCCATACGCCAATCAGGGGAAACAAATCAACCAGCATGGGGCAAATGCCTCTGCCGGAAATCAGCTTTACCCTGGCTGAGTTATTCAAGGAAAATGGTTACGAGACGGGTGCCTTCGGGAAATGGGGATTGGGATTTTCGGGCTCCGAGGGTGATCCGGTGAAGCAGGGTTTTGATACGTTTTTTGGTTATCACGATCAACGGCTGGCGCATCATTACTATCCGAACTATTTGTGGAACAACCAGGATGTGGTCGTTCTGGAGGAAAACCAGGGTTTGAACAAGGGGCAATACGCTCCCGAAATCATTCACACTAAAGCCCTGTCGTTTATGGATGCGCACAAAAACGAGCCGTTTTTTCTGTTTTATCCCACCATTATTCCCCACGCTGAATTATTCGCTCCGGAGAAGTACATGCAGCAGTTTGCGGGAAAATTCGAGCCCGAAAAAGCATACGAGGGAGTCGATGACGGTCCCGACTACAAAAAGGGAAAATACGGCTCGCAAAAATATAGCCACGCCGCCTTCGCCGCCATGGTTACCCTACTGGATGACCAGGTGGGCGAACTGGTGAAAAAGGTGAAAGACCTGGGAATGGAAGACCGGACGATATTTATTTTCACCTCCGACAACGGCCCGCACAAAGAAGGCGGGGCCGATCCTGATTTTTTTGACAGCAATGCCGGATTGAGAGGTTTCAAACGAGACTTGTACGAGGGCGGAATCAGGGTGCCTTTGATCATAAAATGGCCCGGTAAAATTGCGCCCGGCAGCCAGAATTCCCATGTCTCCGCTTTCTGGGATTTTATGCCCACCTTCGCCGAGATGCTGAAGGTCGATTTACACGAATACACCGATGGTATTTCTTTTTTACCTGCTTTGTCAGGGCAGGAAAATCAGGCTCAACATGACTATTTATACTGGGAATTTCACGAACTTGGCGGTCGTCAGGCTATCCGCAAGGGAGACCTGAAACTGATTAAAAACAGTGTCCACGAAGGGGGGAAATATGAATTGTACAATTTGAAAACAGACCCTTCGGAAAGCCGGGATTTAGCCGCCGAACATCCCGATTTAGTGAATGAGCTTTCGCAAATTTTAGAATCCGCCAGAACGGATTCGGAGGAGTTTAAATGGTAATAGACAACACATGAATTTTTTTTTCAGCCTATCGGTTTTGGGGTTATTTCTGTTGTCTTGTGCAGCTGCAAAGGCCCAGGAAAAGCCAAACGTCCTTTTCATTTTGGTGGACGATCTGGGGTTAAATGACCTGGGTTTCACCAGTAGTGAATTTTATGAAACGCCCAACATTGACCGCTTAGCTGCACAGAGCATGATCTTCACAGAAGGCTATGCCGGCAGCCGGGTTTGCAGCCCATCCCGTGCCACCATTTTGACAGGAAAATTTGCGGCAAGGCACGGCATCACCGATTGGATCGGCGCCAAAACCGACACCGCATGGAGGGCTTTGGACCGGCACGACAAACTATTGCCTGCCGAATACCGGCATCAGTTGCCGCACGACGATGTGACGCTGGCAGAAGCGATGAAAGCCAACGGATACCGGACTTTTTTTGCCGGCAAATGGCACCTGGGGGATGAAGGGTCTTACCCCGAGGATCACGGGTTTGACCTCAACAAAGGCGGCTGGGATAAGGGAAGTCCGATGGGCGGCTATTTTTCTCCTTTTAAAAATCCGAAACTGGTCGATCTCTACCATGGTGAAAACCTCACCATGCGTTTAGCCAAAGAAACCGTTGAATTTTTGCAGCAAGCCGGAAAAGAGCCTTTCTTTGCCATGTTGTCATTTTACGCAGTGCACGGCCCGATTCAAACGACGCAGGAAAAATGGTCGAAGTACCAGCAAAAAGCCAAGGCGCAAGGAATCAGTGAGCAAGGTTTCGTAATGGAGCGAAAGCTTCCCATCCGCCAGACGCAGGACAACCCGGTCTATGCCGGTCTGGTGGAAAGCATGGATGATGCCGTCGGTGTCGTACTCGGGGAGTTGGAATCGCTGGGTCTTTCAGAAAATACCATCGTGATTTTCACCTCCGATAATGGAGGGGTCGCATCGGGGGATGCTTTTTCCACTTCAAACCTGCCGTTCCGGGGTGGAAAAGGCTACCAATGGGAGGGCGGTATCCGGGCTCCCTACCTCATCTGCGTGCCTTGGCAAACTGCAAATGGCAAGCAAAGCGACTACCCCGTCACCGGTGCTGATTTTTACCCCACGATCCTGGATTATGCCAATCTTGAATTGCTGAAACAGCAACATGCAGACGGCATCAGCTTAAGGCCAATCATCGAGCAGGGTTCAGCGCTGCCGGAAAGACCGCTGTACTGGCATTACCCGCATTACGGGAACCAGGGCGGCGATCCTTCCTCCGTGATCAGGGAGGGCAACTGGAAATTGATCCACTACTACGAAGATGGCAGCGACGAATTGTATGATTTGGAAAAAGATCCTTACGAGCAAAATAATGTGGCCGGTGATTTCCTGGAAATCACCATGAGGCTGAGGCAAAAACTGGAGAACTGGCTGCAAGAAGTGAACGCCTCGTACCCCCGGGTAGATGAACAGTTTGACCCGGAGAAACGGAAGCAATACGACGAGCGAATCGTTAAAGAACTTTGGCCAAAGCTCGAAACGGAACGGAAAAAGATGTCGTCGGATGATTATGAGCCCAACCCCGATTGGTGGGGGAGTAAAATCACGAAAGATTAACCAACTTATTGCTAAAGTAGGCGAGTTTGCGAGTAAGCCGGTAGGAAAACAGGCTGATTTTCAATGGTTTAAACCCAGGTGCATTCGCAAACCACTTTTCTTTTAGTATTAAAAACTATAACATGAAACTGAAAATATTCACCCTTCTCCTGGCTTTCGCCTCCTTGTATGCATGCAACGTGAAAGAAATAGCAAAGCCGGTTTACACGGCAGGTCCGTGGGAAAACCCTGAATGGGAAAACCCTGAAATTTTTCAAATCAATCGGGAAGCACCGACGGCCTCATTTTACCGCTATGCTGAAAGCAAAGCCGCTTTGGAGAATGACAGCTGGCAAAACTCGCCCAACTACCTGTCGCTCAACGGCACCTGGCATTTCTACTTCGCCGACAGCGTACAGGCACGGCCGGTCGATTTTTATAAAAACGACTTTGACCTCGCCGGTTGGGATCGAATCGTGGTGCCCTCGAACTGGGAGATTCAGGGTTACGGTATTCCGTTTTACACCAACATCAAGTATATGTTCCCGGCCAACCCGCCGTACATTCCCCACGATTTTAACAACAACGGAAGTTACAAGCGGGATTTCACCATTCCCAAAGATTGGGACGGCAAGGACGTGTATCTGCATTTTGCAGGGGTGAGCGGTGCCATGTACGTTTGGGTAAACGGTGAAATCGTTGGCTACAACGAAGGCAGTAAAACGCCCGCCGAATTCAATATTTCACAAAAAGTAAAACCGGGCAAGAACTCCATTGCCGTGCAGGTCCTGCGCTGGTCCGATGCGAGTTACATCGAAGACCAGGATTTTTGGCGCCTTTCGGGCATCGAACGTGATGTGTATGTCTATGCCACGAACAAAGTGACGCTTCGGGATTTCAGGGTGGCTTCGGATTTGGCGAATGATTACAAGGATGGGGTTTTTGGACTGGAATTGCAGTTGGATAACAATACCGAAGCGGCCGCAGACCAGACCGTGGAAGTAAAGCTGCTGGACGGCGAACAAGAGATTTACAGCGAAACAAAACCGGTGTCGCTGAAGGCAGGCAGTAACTCCGTTGCTTTCAATAAAATCATTCCGAATGTCAAATCATGGAATGCGGAAAATCCAAACCTGTACCGTTTGTTGATCACTTTCAACGGAGAATCAACAGCCGTGAATGTGGGTTTCAGAAACATAAAAATTGAGAACAGTCAATTGCTGGTTAATGGAAAAGTCGTGTTGTTCAAAGGCGTCAACCTGCACGATCATTGCGATACGACGGGGCATGTGGTCAGGGAAGAATTGACCAAAAAAGACCTCATGCTGATGAAGCAGAATAACCTCAACGCCATCCGTTGCAGCCACTACCCGAAGGATCCGCATTTTTACCGGCTTTGTGACAAGTACGGTTTTTATGTGATCGACGAAGCGAATATTGAAACGCATGGCATGGGGACAACCAATCAGGGACTGGACAATGACGAGGAGAGAAAAGCCAAACACCCGGCCTATCTGCCTGAGTGGAAAGCGGCGCATTTGGACCGCACCATCAGAATGTTCGAGCGGGATAAAAATTTCCCGAGCATCATCACCTGGTCACTGGGGAATGAGGCAGGGAACGGCCAGAATTTCTACGCCACGTACGACTGGCTGAAAGCGAATGACAGCACCAGACCCGTACAATACGAAGGGGCTACAGAATATGAAAACTCAGACATCCAGGCGCCCATGTACTGGACGATTGAGCGGATGATCAACTACGTGAAACAAAAAAATAGCCGTCCGCTGATCCAATGCGAATATGCACACGCCATGGGTAACAGCGTCGGCAATCTGCAGGATTACTGGGATGTGATCGAGGCGCACCCCACCATGCAGGGCGGCTACATTTGGGATTGGGTGGACCAGGGACTTTTAACAAAAAATGAGGCCGGTGAAACCTACTGGGCCTACGGCGGCGACCTCGGCGGTTTTGACTTTCAGAATGATGAAAATTTTTGTCTGAACGGCCTGGTCAACCCGGACCGGACGCCTCATCCGTCGCTGTTCGAGACCAAAAAAGTGTATCAATATGTGAAGTTTAAGCTGGTTGATAAAAACCGGGGCGAGGTGGAAATCAAAAACTACTACGATTTTACCAATTTGAATACGCTTGGCTTTTCGTGGGTATTTTTGGAAAATGGTGTTGAAAAAGCATCGGGTGAGCTGCCGTCCGTCGACCTTGAACCTCGGGCAAGCAGGAAAATCACCATCAGTTTGCCGCCGTTGGAAAATACCAAAAGTGATTACCACCTCAACATTTACGCTCGTTCTAAGGAGGCAAGCGAGTTGGTTCCGCAAGGCCATGTTGTGGCTTATGAGCAGTTTATGTTGCAGCAGGGAAATTTCCTGGCTGAGGCTGGCCCATCCGGTGGAGAGATAGCCACGTCAAAAACGGATTCCGTGCTGAGCATCGCCGGTGCCGGTTTTAAAATCGAATTCAACACCCAATCGGGTCAGCTTAAAACCATTGACTACGGCAGCGGAAATATTTTACAAAAAGGTATTGCGCCTGATTTCTGGCGGGCGCCCATCGACAATGATTTTGGATTTCAAATGCCTAAAAAACTGGGTGTCTGGAAAGAGGCGGGCAAAACGGCGGAGCTGGTTTCCTTTGAGGAGTCCAAAAAAGGCAACATGGTCATGGTCAGCACGAATTACAATTTACCCGCTGTTAACGATGCCAAAGTGAAAATGTCTTACGCCATCAGCGCATCCGGGGCAGTTCAAGTAGCAGTGGAGCTTGCTGGGGTAGATTCAAAACTACCCATTTTGCCGAGGTTCGGAACCAACTTTATCCTTGACAAATCTTACGACCAGGTACAGTGGTTGGGCAGAGGCCCGCATGAAAATTACCAGGATCGCAAAACCTCCGCTTTGGTAGGGCAGTATGAAATGCCGGTAGCTGATTTATACTTCCCGTACATCCGCCCGCAGGAAAACGGCTACCGGACGGAAACCCGGTGGGTGACTTTCCGCAACAACGAAGGCAAGGGAATCAAAATAACGGCGCCCGAACATTTCTGCTTCAGCGCCCATCACCAGTACAAGGATGACTTTGATCCCGGCGAAAAGAAAATGCAGCGGCATACGACCGATATCAAAAAGCGGGACCTTGTGAGTGTCAGTATCGACCAGGTGCAAATGGGTGTTGGAGGTGACAATAGTTGGGGTGCCATGCCGCACGAAGCGTACCAGATACGGCCGGTAGATATGTCCTTTAATTACATCATTGAACCGGTGAAATAAATAAAACTTGCCGGATAATACAAGATAAGGCATTGGTTTCCAATGCCTTATCTTGTTTGCGAACAAACAGGTAAGCTTCAAATATTAACCGGATTATTCAACATTGATGTTGGTCTGGGCTTTTTTTAATCCTTTCGCCGATGCTTCAAGCTGTATCGGTCCTGCTGAATTTTCCGACCGGACAATGACCATTGCTTTTCCGTAAAATAAGTTGACTACACTCGCCTGAAAAGGTTCAAATGATTGCGGGTTACCGTTGCCCACTCCTGCAATATGACCCGCTCCGTTGATGGTTAAATTAATTCTATCCATGGCAAGCGGTACAGTATTTCCGGCAGCGTCAAGGGCTTCCACCAGTACGTATGACAGATCCTGTCCGTCGCTTTTGATTGTGGTCCGGTCAGGGGTTAGACGAAGTTGAGTTGCATTTCCTGCCGTTTTTAGCGTTTTTTCACCAATTTTTCTACCTGCTTTGTAGGCCACTACTTTCAATTCGCCCGGTCGATAAATCACATCCTTCCACATCAGCCTGAACCGCTCGACGGAGTTGTCGGAGGTTGGATTTTTACGCCTTTTACCTTGCGATTGCCCATTGAGAAAAAGCTCGGCTTCATCTCCGTTGGTGTAAACGAAGATGGGGACAGCCTGACCGGTTTTGTCCTCCCAATTCCAGTGAGGCAGAATGTGAATCATATCTTCATCCGGCTTCCAGTAACTTTTATACAGGTAGTAGCGGTCTTTTGGAATGCCAACCAGGTCCACAATTCCAAAGTAAGAGCTTCGGGATGCTGCTTTGTCAGTGAACCCCATCTTCCTGACCGTTTCATTGTCGTAAGGAGTCGGTTCGCCGAGGTAATCAAAGCCGGTCCATACGAATTCACCGGCGATGTAGGCTTCGTCCTGTTGCCACATGAAATCATCATCGGCGATTTCTGCCCACCAGGGCGCATGTAGGTCGTAAGAGCTTACCTGCAAAGAATTTGTGAAAGCGGTTTTATCTTCCGGCAAAGGAAATTCATAAAAACCCCGGGTGCTCACTGTGGATGCTGACTCGCTGATTATCACGGATTTATTAGGCTCCATTTGTCTTGCCAGTCGGTAACGCCTGGCATAATTCCAGCAATGCACGTCATAGTAGTCAAAATGCCGGCGGCTCGCATTATTCATCTGATCATTGACCAGCGTGACCGGGCGGGTAGGGTCATATTTTCTGACATAGTTGACCATGGTATGTAACCGCTGAAAACCGTTATTGTCATTGTTCTGAACGTCCGGAATTTCATTGCCGACACTCCACAAAAAAACCGAAGGATGATTTCTATCCCTGATAACGAAGTTCCGGATGTTGCGATGCGCAAACGCTTCAAAATCAGTATCTTCTTGAATGCCTGCTTTTGCATCGTATTTATCAAAAACTTCATTGAAAAACAAAAGACCCATCCGGTCGCACAGATCCAGCATTTCAGGGGCGGCAGTGTTGTGGCTGTTGCGAATGGCATTGACACCCATTGACTTCATAATTTCAAATTGGCGTTCCATAGCTCTTGGATAAAATGCCGCACCCAACGGGCCGTGATCGTGATGTAAATTGACACCTTTGAGTTGCACCCGTTTTTCATTGAGAAAAAAACCGTGATCAGGGTCAAAGCGCATTGTGCGAACACCAAAATCGGTGTTGTACCGATCAACTGTTTGCCCATCTTTTACTACCTCAGTCTGAATGGAATACAGGTAAGGGTTCTCCGTATCCCACCGAATGGGGTTCAACAAGGTTAGCGTGGCCTCCAGGGCGGTACCTTGACCGTTCTTTACCCATCCTGCCACCTCTCCTGTAGCGACAACGCTGCCGGTCTGAGCCAGAATTTTATGTATGATCTGGACCGAATCTTTTGATCCGGAAAAATTATTGACAGTTGTACTGATTCTGACCTCCGCATAATGTGGTTTGACAATCGGCGTAATCACCTGCGTACCCCAGACTGCAACATGAACCGGGTCGACTGTCAGCAATTGTACCTTTCGATAAATGCCGGCGCCAGGGTACCAACGGCTGTCAAACTCCCTCGTGTCGGCATGTACCGCCAGCAGGTTGTTTCCACCTGCATTAACAAAATCTGTGATATCGATAAAAAATGAGTTGTAGCCATAATCCCATTCGCCGGCTAATTTTCCATTGATATAGATTTTGGGAAAAGCCATGACGCCGTCAAAGATCAGGTAAAGCCGCTTCCCGGCAGCTGATGCCGGAATGTCCAACGCCCGCCGATACCAGCCCTGACCTTTCCAGGGTAACTTACCGGTACTTCCATTTCCATCCAAAATAAATGGCCCCGCGATTGCCCAGTCATGAGGAATTGTGACTGCATCCCAGCCGGAGTCATTTAAGTCTTGCTGGAAAGCCCCTGCGATTTCTCCTTTTTTAAATTTCCAGTCATTGCTTAAAACAACGCTGGTTCTGTTTTGTGAAAAACTGAATATGGAACTGCTTACCATCAAAAGTATCAGCAATGATACTTTTTTTACGAAACCCACTTTCGATTCAATCGCCATCAGTTAAAAGTTTAAGGGTGAAGTGAAGACAACATTATGCAAAACACACTGGTGTTTCATAAAACAAAATCAATTCCCTGCTCTACCATTTCTTCATACCGGTGCTGGACAAAACGATACAGGTATGCGCCTTTTTTGGAGGTTGATTTGTCTTTTTCATCCAGCTTTTCGAGAACATTCATGGATTGTATTTTCTTCCAGAAATTGCGCCGGTCCAGTTCGCGCTGGTAGATTGCCTCGTATAACTTTTGTAACTGGGGAATGGTAAACTTTTCAGGTAGCAATTCGAACCCGATCGGCCTGTAACGGGCTTTGCGCCTTACTTTTTCGAGTGCATCTTCCACCATCTGGTTGTGATCGAGTATGAGGGGAGGGATGGAATCAAAGTCAAACCAGCGGGCCTGAAGTGTTTCCACAGTTTGTGTTTCCTCTTCACCCAGGCGAATTAGGGCGAAATAAGCCTGAGAAATCACCCTTGCCCCCGGATCCCGATCCACTTCGCCGTAACAGCCCAATGACTCCATGAAAATGTTCTGAAGGCCGGTGTGCTCTTCCAGAACCCTGACTGCGGCATCATCCACAGCTTCATCCGGTTCCACAAAACTGCCGATGAGGGACCATTCGTTTTTGAACGGCTCAATCTTTCGTTTGAACAAAAGCAATTTGATTTCATCCCGCTCAAAGCCAAAAATGATGCAATCTACTGCTTGTAAAATTGGCGTAGCATCTGGGTAAAAAGGTGTTTTTTCCTTGCGTCTCAACATAATGATATCTTTATTTTGAAACTCCAAAATTATGTGTTTAATTTACATTTTCCTGTATAAGCGTAAATATTACACTTGCAGCGGCGAAGATTTGAAAATTTTAAGTTTCATACATTACCATTACAGTGGCAATGCCGCTTTTTAGCGGCATTGCTGTTTTTCATGAAAAATTTTATCGATGTGCAGGTTGAAGTAAGTTTTAGGATCACAAATTTTAGTTCGGCTTGTTAAAACGCGTTCTGCTCAATCATATGATAACACCAACAACTGACATGGATATTTTAAAAAAACAAATCTCCTCCAAAGAGGAAATTACAGTGCAGGCGCCCGGTCGTATCAACATCATCGGAGAACACACGGATTATAACGACGGCTTTGTTTTACCTGCCGCCATCGATAGAAGGCTGACGGTGACAATGCGCAGAAATAACACGCCTGCAACAGCAAATGTGCTTGACCGAAAGCGACAAAAATCTTTCTCGTTCGATCTTCGAAACTTCACTCCGCTTGACAAGGGCTGGCACAACTACGTAATGGGTGTAGTGCATGAATTGCTGAAATTGGGGGTGGAGATTTCCGGTTTTGATGCAGAATTTGAGGGTGACGTGCCTATTGGCAGCGGCATGAGTTCTTCGGCGGCGCTGGAGTGTAGCTTTGCCGTCGCTCTGAATGAGCTTTTCGGGCTGAACCTCGGCAAATGGGACCTGATCAAAGCTTCCCAAATGGCTGAACACAATTTCGTCGGTATCAAATGCGGCATCATGGATCAGTTTGCCAGTGTAATGGGCAAAAAGGATCAGGTCATGCTACTGGACTGCCGCAGCTTGCATTTTGACTATTTTCCTTTCGAACTGGGAGCACATAAATTGCTTTTGTTGAACACCAATGTTTCTCATTCACTCGCCTCCTCCGAATACAACACCCGCAGAAGCGAGTGTGAAGAGGGGGTAGCTGTTTTAGAAAAAATATATCCTGAAATCACCAACCTCAGAGACGTAACGACCGGGCAGATTGTGGCGAGTTTGGATAAGTTGCCGGAACATATTTTTCGCCGTTGCCATCACGTCGTTTCTGAAAACAAGCGAGTTCTCGATGCCACAAAGGCCTTGTTGGATGGCGATAAAAAAGCGCTGGGCGAGTTGATGTATGAATCTCATTTCAGCTTGCAAAATGACTATGAAGTGAGCTGCCCTGAGCTTGATTTCCTCGTTCGTCAGACAATCGAAAAAGACTACGTCCTGGGCAGCCGTATGATGGGAGGCGGCTTTGGGGGCTGCACGATCAACATTCTCGAAAAGGGCAGGGTAGAAGAGTTTTTGGAGGAGGTTTCAAAAAATTACCGCCAAGCGTTCGGCGTGGACCTGACGCCTATCGAAGTTGCCATTGAGGATGGCGCAAAATCCATTTGCTAAACTGTATCAAAACGATAATCAATGCTTAATTTTTCCGAAGATCCGCACCGGCGCTACAACATCCTGACCGGAGAGTGGGTACTTGTTTCCCCACACCGTACCAAGCGTCCCTGGCAGGGTAAGACCGAAAAAGCAGCAGATGAAAACCGGCCTTCGTACGATCCCGGCTGCTATCTCTGCCCCGGCAATGAGCGGGCAGGCGGACATCAAAACCCGGCTTACACGGATGTCTTTATTTTCACCAACGATTTTGCGGCGCTCATGCCCGATAGTGGAAATGGCATTTTTAACAAAGGCTTGCTGAAAGCAGAAGGTGAGCGGGGCATTTGCAAAGTAGTTTGTTTCTCGCCGGATCACTCGAAAACTATTCCCGGCATGCGTGTGGAAGCTATTGAAAAAGTGGTCGATTGCTGGCAACGGGAATACCTCGAACTTGGCAATCTGGATTTCATTAACCACGTTCAGATTTTTGAAAACAAAGGCGCTATCATGGGTTGCAGCAATCCGCACCCGCACGGTCAGATCTGGGCACAAAGCTCTGTGCCGCAGGAGGTTGTCAAAAAGGCAAAACAACAATTCCAGTATTGGGAAAAAAATGGAAGCAGCCTTTTGCTGGATTACCTGAACCAGGAATTAGCAGAAGGTGAAAGAATAGTTTGCGAGAACGAAAACTTTGTGGCGCTGGTGCCTTTCTGGGCTGTCTGGCCCTACGAAGCGATGATCATTCCGAAACGGCATTTTCAGCACATCGGACAGATGACCGGTGGTGAAAAGCGATCCTTCGCTGCCATTCTCAAAAACTTGACGCAGCGCTTTGACCGGATTTTCGATACTTCCTTCCCGTATTCTTCCGGCATCCATCAAAGCCCGACCGATGGGAAGGAGCATCCGGAATGGCATTTCCACATGGCTTTTTATCCGCCGTTGCTGCGGTCTGCCACGGTGAAAAAATTTATGGTAGGTTACGAGATGTTCGCCAATCCTCAACGGGACATCACAGCGGAAATGGCTGCGGCACAGCTGCGGGAGGTGGGTGAGGGTTGAAATTTAGAAATTGGAAACTGAGAAATTAGGAGGTTCGTGAATTTCATAATTTCTCAATTTCCAATTTCTAAATTCCAACAGAGCAACCCCGGCCTATTCAGCCGTCCGTGCCTGTTCCCATGCCCAGGCAGTTTTCATGATCTCTTCGATGCCACGGGTAGGATTCCAGCCCAGCACATTTTCCGACTTTGATTTATTGGCATAAATCGCCACCACATCACCTGCACGGCGGGGACCAATTTTATAGTTCAGCTTTTGCCGGGTCACTTTTTCAAATGCATTGACGGCTTCCAGCACGGTTACGCCTTCGCCAATGCCGACATTAAATATTTCGCAGGCCTTGGTGTCCTCATTTTTTATCAAATACTCCAGGCATTTCGTGTGGGCATTTGCCAGGTCCATCACGTGAATGTAGTCCCGGATGCAGCTGCCGTCACGGGTGTCATAATCGTTGCCAAACACGGTCATACTTTCCCGCTTTCCAATGGCTGTTTCGGTGATGACAGGTACCAGGTTGTTGGCCAGGTTTCGGGGCGATTCGCCGATGAGAGCGCTTTCGTGGGCGCCTGCCGGGTTGAAGTAGCGAAGAAGCACCGCTTTCACTTCGGGGGTTACCTTGGTGAAATCCTCGATAATTTTTTCACCCATTTGCTTCGTGCGGGCGTAAGGGCATTCGGCTTCCTGGAAGGGCGTATCTTCGGTAACGGGCAGTTCGGCAGTGTTGCCGTAGACGGAGCAACTGGAAGAAAAGATGAAATTCGGCACGCCGAACTCCTTCGCACAAGTCAGAATATTGATCAGGCTTTCGAGGTTGTTGTGAAAATACCGGAGCGGCTGAAAGACCGATTCTCCCACACTTTTCAGTGCCGCAAAATGAATGATGCCGACGATGTCAGGATTTTTTTCAAAAACCTCCCTCGTTTTTGTCAGGTCGCAAAGATCTACCTCGTAATTTCGCACCGCTTTGCCGGTAATTTGGCGAATGCCTTCGAGCGCAGACTCATCCGAATTGGACAGGTTGTCAATAGAAATGGCATCGAAGCCATTGTTTATCAGATCTACGATGGTGTGGCTGCCAATGTATCCACAGCCGCCGGTGACAAGTACTTTTTTCATTGGTGTTTTTAAATTTTGATCAGCAGCAAGGCGAATGGTCCGTTTAATCTGCTAACCTTGAATTTTACAGAATTGCAAAAATAGACTCAATTACTTTTTATCAAAACCTAATATTTCGTGCAACACATCGATTTGATTCCAGGCCTGCTGAAGATCGCCCGCAAAGCCGGCGAAGCCATTCTCAACATCTACGCCAACGAGGCAGACTTCGGCGTTGAAAACAAAACCGACGACTCCCCGCTCACCAAAGCGGACAAAGCTGCCAACGACATCATCTGCCGGGGGCTGGAGAACCTGCCGGTGCAGTATCCCATCATTTCAGAAGAAAATAAAATGCTGCCCTGGGAAACCCGTAAAACCTGGACCCACTGCTGGCTCGTCGATCCGCTCGACGGAACGAAGGAGTTCATCAAACGAAACGGCGATTTTACCGTCAACATAGCTTTGGTGGAAAATGGACGTGCGGTGCTCGGCATCGTGCTGGTGCCTGTGCATGACGAATTGTGCTGGGCTGTGAAAGGGGAGGGGGCTTTTATGATCAAAAACGGCCATCAGATGCCCATCGAAGCTGCCCGTTTCAAGGAAAGCGACCCGGGCCTTGCCATCGTTTGTTCCCGTTCACATTTAACGAAAGAGACGGAGGATTTCATCGCCAGATACAACGATCCTAATCTCGTTTCCCGCGGAAGTGCCCTGAAATTCCTGCTGCTGGCAAAAGGCGAGGCGCATGTGTATCCCCGCATCGCCCCGACGATGGAATGGGACACCGCAGCTGCGCAAATCGTGCTGGAAGAAGCAGGCGGTAAGGTCCTGTTTTTTGAAACAGGAGAACCGATGGTGTACAACCGGGAGAATCTGAGAAACCCGGCGTTTGTTGCCTATGGCAATAATGAGTAATGATGAACTATAAACGATGAATGATGAACGAGGTAAGCCTGTTCATCATTCATCATTCATCGTTCATCGTTAATTACTGTCCCGGAGCCGGATCATCGACGAGGGTAAACACCCGCTCAACCGGATTCAGCGGTGAGGCTACAGCGTTGCCATCCTTATCAATCAGCGTCAGTTTGATCTTGTTGTCGCCCATCGGCAGACCTTCGAGGAAGTAAGGCTTCCATTCTGTGATGGTGAAATTGCGGTCGCCGTTTACCGTAGCAACCACCTTGTAGCCGTCGGGGCTGAGGGTGACGTTGGCGAGGTAAAAATCGAGCATGACCTTGTCCGTTTCGGATTTGCCGACGTACTTACCTTTCGGACGGCTATAGAAAACCATCGGTTCCGTCACCTTTTCCGCTTTGGTCAGCGAATTGCCTTTAACGGTTCCTTTCACGAGGGAGTGCGCCGTGGGCGTCTTGATACTTTCGTGGTAGGAACGAGATAGAAAAGCGAGGATGTAGTGATCTCCATCGGCCAATTCTTGTTCGTGTTCAGGCTTGTAAAGTGCGGAGTAAGGCTCATTGTCGATGATGAGGTGAATGTGCTGGCCATCTTTCGAGTTGGCGCACATTTTCTGAGGTGCATCAGTAGTTTGTTCGCTGAGTTTGTAAGTTTTGCTGTCCACTTTAAAGGTGAACTTACCTCCCTTGTAATCCATGGAAAGTTTGGCTTCCGGAAATTCGGGAGAGGCTGAAAAGTCAGTCAGCGTGACTTCCGCAGCGGGTTCAGCTGTCACGGCGGTGGTGTCGGTTGCCGTTTGATCTGAATCGGCGGAATCACCGGCATTGCCGCCGCAGGCGGTAAAAAGAAAACATGCAGCACAAAAGACTGTTAGGTAAGTGAATAATCTGTTCATCATTTTGATAGTCCGTTTTATGGTTAATGATTTTATACTTAATTAATAAAATTGTGTCAGATTTGGGTTTCTCAAGAAGCTAACTTTGCAGTGATGAATGAATTTAAAAAGTCATTTCAATGAAAAATACGATAGAATTAAAAGTGGACGGCATGAGTTGTGCAAGTTGCGCCGCCAATATAACCACGTTTTTAGAGAAGAAAGGTTTAAAAGAGATCGATGTTAATTTTTCAACAGGCGAAGTAAGGTTCGCTCAAAACGGCGCTGACGTGCCAGTGGAAGACATCAGGGAAGGCATCAACAAGCTTGGCTACAAAGTGGAAGGCGACGACAAAAAACCGTTCTGGACGCTGGAACGGCGGCTGATCGTGTCCGCCATTTTCACCTTACCGCTGCTGCTGGCGCATTTGCTCATGATGGCGGATATTCACATCCTGCATGATCCCTGGGTGCAGTTTGCGATCTGTTTGCCGGTGTATCTGATCGGGTTCTTTTACTTTGGTAAAACCAGCCTCAATGCCGTTCGCAATGGGACGACCCACATGGATGTGCTGATTTTCATCGGTTCAACGGCTGCCTTCGTGTATAGCGTCATTGGGGCTGTGTTGAACGAGCCAAACTACATATTTTTTGAAACCAGCGCCATGATCATCACTCTGGTGCTGCTGGGAAATTACCTGGAAAAACGGGCTGTCAAACAAACCACCACCGCCATCGAAGACCTTACCAGGCTCCAGGTCGATTGGGCGAGGAAAATTATGCCTTCCGGCACGGTAGTCACTATCGAAGCGGATGAAGTGCTGCCGGGCGACTGGCTGCAGGTAAACGAAGGCGATAAAATCCCGGTTGACGGCGTCGTTCTCGAAGGCCATGCCGATGTGGACGAAGCTATGCTTACCGGTGAAAGCCTTCCTGCCGGCAAGACAAAAAACGAACAGGTGATCGGCGGATCCATCATCGTCAGTGGTAATTTGACAATAGCCGCCACCTCCACTACCCGTGAAACGGTGTTGAGCCAGATGATCGAGCTAGTGAAATCCGCCCAGCAAAACAAACCCCAAATCCAGCGGCTGGCCGACCGCATCAGCGCCGTGTTCGTGCCGGTAGTGCTCATCATTGCTGCACTTACTTTTCTGGTTTCGTCTTTTATTATCGGCATTTCTATGCAACAGGCTATGCTCAACAGCATCGCCGTACTCGTCATCTCCTGTCCCTGTGCGATGGGTTTAGCGACGCCCACGGCAGTCATGGTCGGCGTTGGAAGGTTGGCAAAAAACGGAATCCTGGTGAAAGGCGGCGCAACCGTGGAGGTTTTTTCAAAGATCAAAAACTTTGTTTTCGATAAAACAGGTACCCTCACGACCGGTGATTTTAAGATCAAAAACATTTCCTACCACGTTGACAACCAGGAAGAAATCAATTCACTCATCCTGAAAATGGAGCGCAGGTCATCTCACCCCATCGCTCAGTCGCTGGTAAAGGAATTCGAGGAAGGCAGCCGCTTTCGCACCAACGGCGCCGCCACGAAGATTTTAAAAGTACAGGAATTGAAAGGGCAGGGACTCACCGCCGAAGACGACGAGGGCAATACTTACAGGCTGGGCGCCCGGAGGTTTGCTGCGCCCTTCCTCAGCGAGGGAGATGCTCCGCTTTATTTTTCAAAAAACGAAACCCTGCTCGCCACTATCGAAATCGAAGACGATGTAAAAAAAGAAACGGCCTCCGTGATGGACTACCTCCGCACCGAAGGAAAAACCCCCGTCATCCTCAGTGGCGACCGGGAAGCAAAGACGGCTGACGTGGCCCGGCAATTGCACATTGAAAAATTTTATGCTCAGCAACTTCCATCCGAAAAACTGGACATCATCGACCGCCTCAGCGCCGAAGCTCCAACGGCCATGATCGGCGACGGCATCAACGACGCTCCGGCGTTGGCAAAGGCTACCCTCGGTATTTCACTCAGCAATGCCTCGCAGGCGGCCATGCAATCCGCTCAAATCATTTTGCTCAACGGCAACCTGGACCGGCTGCCCCGGGCACTCGCCATTTCAAACGCCACCGTTCAGACGATCAAGCAAAACCTGTTTTGGGCTTTTGCTTACAACATCGTGGCCATCCCCATCGCTGCGCTGGGTTTCCTGAATCCGATGTGGGGGGCGCTGTTTATGGCTTTTTCTGATGTAGTGGTGATCGGGAATTCAATCCGCCTAAAGGGAAGGAAGGTGTAAGTCCCGATTAAGCATGCGACCTTTGCTTTCATTTGACATTGCAGTGGCTACCTTTGCCATAGTAAAACTGTCAATTTAATGAAACACCGCCAACTCGAACACGCCGAACTTACCCGGCCCCGCCAGGTGCTTCCGCTTCGCATCATTTGCGAAACCGTTCAGGTGCCGGATAACGTAGGTATGATGTTCCGACTGGCCGAATCCTTCGGCGTGGAACAGCTATACCTGACGGGCGAATCGATTACGCCGCCGAATAAAAAAATATCAAAAGCCTCCCGGCGAACGGTCCGGGAAGTTCCTTTCTCCATCGAGCCGTCCACGGCATCGGTTATTGCCAGGCTGAAAGCGGAAGGCTTTGCTATCATTGGCCTGGAAGTCACGACGTCGAGCATCCCGCTGCGGGATTTTGATTTTGAAAAACACCGGAAAGTTGCGCTGGTCGTTGGCTCCGAAAAAAACGGCATCTCTGCCGAAACACTTGCCCTGGTCGATGCCTGTACTTCTATTCCCCTGCTTGGAAAAACTACTTCGCTGAATGTCGCAACAGCGCTGGCCGTGGCATTGTACGAGGTCGTAAGTCAGGAATTCTGGAAAAATGATCCGGAGTAACCTTTTTTGACTGTCAGGTTTTGATCCGATTAGTAATTGTTGTAGCACCGTTTGGTGTAGTCTTTCGAATTGACAGAACGTCGGGGAGAATAGGACTCCGTTTTACCAGATATTCACCTCCGGGGATAGCGTAATACCGTATTTCTCCTTTACGGAAGCCTGGATTTTATGCGCCAGTTCCAACAATTCAGCGCCGCTTGCTCCGCCGTAGTTCACCAATACCAGGGCCTGTTTGGCATGACAGCCGGCATCGCCGAAGCGTTGGCCTTTCCAGCCGCTTTGCTCGATCAGCCAGCCAGCCGGGATTTTCACCATGCCGTCCGGTAATTCGTAATGCACGATGTCAGGGTAACGATTTTGGAGTTCCTGAAACTGCGCCATCCCTATTTCAGGATTTTTGAAAAAACTGCCTGCATTGCCAATCTCGGCAGGATCGGGGAGTTTGCTTTGACGAATGTGAATTACCGCATTACTGACGTCCCGAATGGTGGGGGGTTCAATGTTCGCTGCCGCCAGCGTTCGCTGGATGTCGCCGTAGCTGGTGTTGAGTTGATGTTTTTTGGAGAGCCGCAGCGAAATGCCGGTGATGCAGTATTTTCCTTTTAGTTCATTTTTAAAAACACTGTCACGGTAGCCGAAGCGGCAGTCTTTATGATTAAAAACTTTAATTGCTCCGGTCGCCAGTTCCACGGCCTCCAACCGGTAAAAAACATCCTTCAGCTCCACGCCGTAAGCGCCGATATTTTGAATAGGTGCAGCGCCGGCACAGCCGGGAATCAGAGAGAGGTTTTCGATGCCGCCCAGGTCGTGTTCGATCGCCCACAACACCAGCGAATGCCAGTTGACACCGCCTCCCGCAAACACGATTGCGCTGTTTTCATCCTCAGCTTCGATGCGAATACCGCCTATTTCATTTTTGATTAAAAGCCCCGGCACATCGCCCGTCAGCAAAATATTGCTACCGCCGCCAAGGATTTGAACAGGGTAGGGGTTGGTAGCCAATACTTCCCACAACTCATCTACCGAACGAACGGCCACAAACTGCTCAGCCTTCGCCGCTATGCCGAAGGTGTTGAGATTTTTTAATGAAATGTTCTGTTTTAACTGCATGCCGCAAAGGTATTTCTGCTTTTGAACTTTTCACATGTTGAACAATTCTTACTTTCGCAATCTTTCTAACAAACGCTGCCAACAAAGCCAATACCGGTTTTTTGCCCCCTCTCAAACAAATCAAACCCCTCAAACAAATCAAACCCCTCAAACAAATCAAACCCCTCAAACAACTCAAACCCCTCAAACAACTCATAACCACAACATTTTCAAAAATGGTCGCCAGTTTTAAAGACTTTTTAAAAAAATTCCCGGAAGAGAAACTTCCAATTTCTATCACGGAAGATACCGCATCAGAATATGGTATGAAAAACGATCCGCTGTCCGAGCGTTTGATCGCCGAGTACATCCTTCCAATCGAAGGTGTCACGGAAATGGACGACATGACAGAGTACGTTCCCTGTTTCCGGATTGCCGGGTTAAAGGATATCCACGCCATCGTATATTGGAAAGCCAGTTTGATGAATTACCAGTACGTTCTTGTTACGTTTGAAAAAAATGGTAAGCCTATTTCCGGTGAAATCATTGCCGGTACTTTTTCCGATGGTAAAATCATTACCCGTTCCGTCGCAAAGCTCGACGAAGACATGACCATCTACATCGTCAGCGGCCAGATTGAAGGCTCCGAAGATGAGTACGACGCTAAAAACAGTACCGCACGTGAAATTGAACTAATGCCCGACGGCCGGTTAATTGAATTCGCCGAATAACCTCAAAACCCCAGAACCAAAAACCAAAAAATAAACAAATGCAAAGTTTCGAACAGGAAATCAAGACTTTTTTTCAGGCGCTCAACCTGGAATACAAAGACAATTCAAGCTCTTTCAAGCGACTCGATTTCACTGTAAAACTGGATCAGCACTGGCAGTTTCACTTCGATGCGAAGGAAAAACGCCAGCATTACAACCTTCGAAACTGGCAAATCACCGCCGAACAGGAACCTCACACCTTTATCATCGACGACCTTGCAGCCCGCAAAGTGCTGGCTTACGCTCCTTACGCAGGCATGGTCGTCCGCGACAATCTGCTGGGCGGCTACTATTTTTTCAGCGTTCTTGATTTGTTTTTAATGCCAAAAACAAGGGTCAACCGGCCCATTCACAAAGAACAAAAAGGACTCAAGGGAAAATGGGTCATTGATCTGCGCAATGGTCACAAATGCAGCACGATGGAGAATGTGCTCGACATGTTCCGAAAATACATCGAAAAACGAGAAGATTTTTTTCTGAACATCCTTGAATGCTTCGGCGACTACCAGGGCGAGAATATCGGCGAACGTGGTGAAGTCCGCCGTGCCGGTCATTGGGATATCGACGTGAAAGAGACGAGGTGAGGTGGGTGTTTGGGTGTGTTTGTGTTTATGTGCTTTTGGAGGTTGATTTTCAACTGGTTTCGACCGGGTTTTTACGAAAATAATAATGGCTTGAGCAGTACACCCTCCCTTCAATCCTCCAATCCTCCAATCCTTCAATCCTCCAATCCTCCAATCCTTCCTAATACTGAATCCCCAGCTTCCTGAAGATGAAATGCAGCAACCAGGCCGGGCCGACGAGCAGGAATTGAAGATCTTCCAGAAAGGACGGCTTCTTCCCTTCGATTTTATGGCCGATAAACTGGCCGATCCATGCCAATACAAAAATGAAGACCGAGAACAGCGCCAGTAATTTGGCATCACCGAAAGACATGTCGTAAATCTTATAGTTTCCGTACAGCAACAGCCCGCCGATGACGACAAAACCCATGAACATGGGAATGGAAAGCCGGAAATAGTAAACCAAAGCAGCAACCAACGCTACCGCTGCCCAATTAGCGAATAAAGTCCGTTCAACAGGAAAAGGGATGGCGAACAACAGCCCGAAAAGGCTGAACATAATTGCCGGCACGCAAATCCAGTGGATGAATTTATTGATGCCGTTTTGATGGCTTTCGCCATATTTGTCAAGAAGCTGATCAATCGTTTTTGCCATGTTGTTTGCTTTATGCTTTTTGATGTTTGCCTAAAGCCATTAGTTAATAGCTAATAGCCTCGTAAATGTAGCTAAACCCAGGAAAATCAATGCGGAAAAACCTCCACCGCCATTTCCATCGCCGTTTGAAAAGCCTCAAGTTCGACACCCGTCTCTACATTCCTGTTTTTGAAAAAATGTACCATGTTTTCCATGGGCATGTTCCCGGTGAGATCATCTTTCGCCATCGGACAGCCACCGAAGCCTTTGATGGCCCCGTCGTAACGGGTGCAACCGCTTTGCCAGGCAGCATCGATTTTTTCCTTCCAGTTGTGTGGTTCTGTATGCAGGTGAGCGCCCAACTCAATGCCTTTCGGCTCGCACATGGGGATGAGATTTGAAAAAAGGTAAGTGATACTCGCCGGGCTCGATACGCCAATGGTGTCAGAGAGTTGCAGGATTTTTATGCCCATGTCCGCCAGACGGTCCGCCCATTTCATCACAATTTCAACGTTCCATGGATCGCCGTAAGGATTGCCGAAACCCATGCTGATGTAAACGACCATTTCCTTGCCTGTCGCCAGGCAGATGTTCTGGATATCCTGCACCCGTTCCAGCGATTCTTCAATGGTAGCGTTCGTATTACGAATTTGAAAAGTTTCAGAAATGGAAAAAGGATAGCCGAGGTACTGAATTTCATCAAACTGGCTGGCGTCATTGGCGCCCCGCTGGTTGGCAACGATGGCGAGCAATTTAGTTTTCGTCTTGCTCAGGTCCAGCATGGAAAGCACTTCTGCCGTATCCCGCATCTGAGGAATGGCCTTCGGCGAGACAAAACTGCCGAAGTCAATGGTGTCAAAACCTGCTTTCAGCAGTTGGTTGATATAATTAGCCTTGGTCTCCGTGGGGATGAATTCCTTCAATCCCTGCATCGCATCACGGGGGCATTCGATGAGCTTGATCATGGACGGGCGTGGTTTGGTTAGGCTTTGCGCAAATGTAGGATTTTTTGTCTGTTGGCTCATAGCCGGCAGCTTTAGCCAAAAACAAACTATTTCTAAACGGCTTGCGCTTTGGTTTGTTTTGGTTTGATGAAAAGCGGCTTTACCTTCGCCGTTTCAATCTTTAACATATAAAACTCCAAAACCGCAAATACATCAAACAATGAAAAAAGCGCTTTGGCTGTCCGTTGGTTTTTTACTCTTTATTATTGGATTCACTGCACTGGTGCTGAGCATTATCGGCGTGCAGTTCGCCTTCCTAACCTGGATCGATGCGCCGGGCGGCTTGTTCGGCATGATTGCTAAAATACTGATGATTGTCGCCGGTATCGTAGTCGTTTACCTCACAGCGACGGACTGGCGGGCGGAGGATGGGGAAGGGGGGTAAGGGTTTATTGGTTTAAGGGGTTAAGGGGCTCATCGAAGGCTCGATCACGGGGCTTTCAAAAAATTTGTTTTACCTGACATTGCTGCGGGTACAACCAATTGGAAATCAAGTTATTATATCAGTTCGCCATGTAAAAGACCCGACGCCTCCTTAAACCTTTAAACTCCTTACCCTTTTTTAACCTCAAAACTCAAACTCATCATCCAGCGGCAGTGCCATTCCGATCAGGTAGCCGGTTCCGTCGTATTGACCATTTTTAAAAGAACTCACCACATCGAAGCGCAGGAACCTCGCAAAGCCTGCGCCGATGCCGTCGAAGCCGAGGGATACTTCCACGTAGTCTTTATTTTCGGAGGTGTAAAGGAAATTAGCGCCCACCACCATGCTCCAGCCCATTTTCTTCAGACCGGGTATTTTATCGGTAACAGCGCCTTTGAAATTGTGCTCAAAATGGCCTTCCAGCCACGCATCACCCGTGCTGAAGCCATAGTAGGGCAGGCGTTTGAAGCCGTAGAGGTAACGATCCTGGTTGCCGAGGGTGATACGATTGCCGAGGAAGTGACGGTAATCGTAAAAATACAACTGCTCATTGTTCAGAAACTTACCTGCCTCAAAACGGAAGGCCATCACACCGGCAAGACCGAGAACAATGTTGCTTTTTGCTATGGTCATCGAGAGGCGGTCGTAATTCACATCACTGTGAAAACCACTTTCGGTGCCGGCGTTTACGCTGATTCCTTTCCGGTAGTGAATCCAAAAGTCGGGATACTTACTGCCCAGGGCGTACTTCCGGTCGGGATAGTTCATGTACTTCTGTCCGGGGCGAAAACGGAGGCTGAGACCGGCAACCAGTGCGTTGCTTTGCGCCAGCAAATCATTCTCCCTGAGCGCATCGTTTGCCGGAAGGTTGGAGGCAAAGTCTCGCTTCTTTTTGTAAAAAAAGCTGTAATCCGTGTTGTTTTCCAGCGGCTCCCGCTGAGCATACTGAGCCGAGGCAAACATCATCACGCCGTTGGCAATCTCCTGGCGGTAGTCGGCTTTGAGGTAAGTTTTATCAAAAAAGCGGCCGTAGTTGCGTCGGTTAAACAAGGTCACGTATGTATTCAGCAGCGGAGAAATGGGGTTCAGTTCGTTAAACTGCATGACCTCACGCCCTCCGGCAATGGCAATGCGTGAAAAGTTCTTCGGGTTGAAACGATAGGCAAATTCTCCTGCCGCCCTGAATTTATCTTCGGCCACGCCGTAGTTTAAACGGGTTTTTGCCTGAAGGCGCTTATTTTCTCCCTTGTCAAAAGCTTTGGTATAAGTAAGGCCGAAGTTGAAATTCAGGCCCTGCACCAGGTTAAACTGCACGGTGTTGATGGGTGATTCAATGGTGAAAGACCGGCGCTTCCAGGAATCCTGCAGGCGAAAACCAAAGATCAGGTCCATTACCTTGAACTTATTTTCCTCCCGGTCGATGGAGTCCAGGTACGGTTTTGATTCCCTGACCACCTGAATGCTGTCTTTTCTCTGGTAATCCACAGTTTCCTCGACGGTCAGCGGAATGGGGCGGGCCTCGTTCCAGTAAGCAGTATCTTTTTCGTTGGCATCTTTTTCCACTTTCAGCACTTCGTTGCCAAAGAATTTATCATCCAGCGGAGGATTCAGTTCATAGTTGCGGTAAACGCCCGTGAAGCTGCCGCCGAACTTAAACCCGAACGCACCACCTACCAATGAAAAAGTTTGTGAAAACAACCTCCAGACATCATCGCCGCCCACCGAAACATGCGTTTGGCGGATACCCAGCGTATCGAATACAGGCATTTGTGCCGCACGGCCGGTCAGCGACAAGTCCACGCTTTGGATGTTCCACTGTTTGTCCACAATGTAGATGTATCCGAAGTAGGCGGGGTCTTCGTTACGCTTGGCGATGACCTGAATCTTGTTGATCAAACGCCCTTTTTCATCCAGAAAAACACCTTCCAGCCGATACCGGTAGTAATTCATCGCCCCGTCGGCGATGGGAGAAATGATATTACGCCCGAATTCGCTGAAATTGCGGTACAGGTTCACGTCCATCTCTCTTGCGCTGTTAAAACTGAAACCCTGGTTGTCGCCACTCACTTTGCTGGAAATCATGGTTTCCTTGTAAAGATTGGGCTGCTTGAAATACAGTTTGGAAACCGACTCCGAGAGGTAAACGATTCCCTGCCGGTTCGAGTCGAGGCTACCGTCGAGGTCGCCAATGTCCTGACCGAAAATCTTTTCCGGTGCGCTCAGGATTTTTACGTTGCCTTTGATGTACACATCACAGGCGTAGGATTTTACCTGGCGGTAATGAAACTCCCGCTTTTCAATCGCTTTTCGAATGATCGGGTAAGCAGGATCTTCCGCATTGGCTTTGATTTCAATGGTGCCCAACTCGATGGACTCTTCTGGCAGTTTGACATCCAGCCGGACAGGTTTTCCTGAAATTTTGACGGTTTCGGTTTTTTGCTTGTAGCCAATAAATTGGAAAACGACCTGGTAAGTACCGGACTTCAGGTCGAGGATGTATTCACCGTTGAGGTTGGTAGTGGTACCGTTGGTGGTACCTTCAACGTAAACGGAAGCAAAAGGCAGGGGCTGTCCTGCCATATCCGTGACGGTACCTTTTAGTTGTGCAAATGCAGTTGTCAGGTTTAACAAAAGCAATAGAAAGGATAGCGTGAGTTTCATACTTTGGGCAATTTTTAGATTTGGAATCAGGGGCGAAAATATTTCGCCTGTCGTCGTTCAGAGGCGGCTATTCGATAGTTGATATTTTTTATTGGACGTAAACGAGGCATTGCTGCGTTAAATTTGCAGGCGCCTGTTTTTTTGAAAGCAAGTGCAGAAGCCAAGCACCTGTTTCCTGCAATGCAAACCTGCTTTCATTTTATTCGCTTCGCAAATCCCAATCCTTCACCGCCAGGATCGCCTCCGGGAAAAAAGTATTGAATTCCTTTTCCAGTGGCTCAAAATGCAGTTGAAGGCTTTCGACCGCATTTTCAAAAAAATGGGGCGCACTGCTGCGCAGCTTCACCCGGCTGAAAGTAAAACGCAGGCCCTCTTCCGTACCGTAGCGGGTCAGCCAGTCGTCGGCGACCATTAATGGCAGGCGATGTTGCAGAAAATCAGGCATCAGGGGAAGGTGCTTTATCAAAATCTCGTACACGCCGGCCGTAAACTCCTGAAGAGATACGTCAGAATAGCGTTTCCAGTTTTTAGCCAGCAAATAATCGTGTAAAATATCGAGGATGACAGGAGCATAACGCCCGTGTACAGGCCGCAAACGTTGGGCACTTTGCCGGATTACCGGATGCTGATCAGTGAAGGAATCAATCTTGCGATGCATCCGGATACCCTCCTGAATGGGCCGGGGCAGACTGGCCACTTGCCGGTTTTTCAGAAAATCAGCCAGAAAGTTACCAACGATCAGGTGTTCCTCGTTGCCAGACAAATAGAGATGTGCAAGAAAATTCATGAAATTGGTTGATGCAGGCGCCTGCGTGTTTATGAGTGAAAATGTTTGAAGCGGCAATAAGTTCGGTAAGCGATAGATTATTGGACAAGATTTCATGCAGCCTCCTGAAATTATTCTACTCAATTCCATGTACTTTAGCGCTCGCAATTTTTTTGATCAAATTACATTTATTATGCAATCAAAAGCCGCTACCCCCGATGCTTACATCGAATCTTTACCGGAAGACCGCAAGCCGGCTATGTCCCGTCTCCGACAGGTAATTCTCGATAACCTCCCGCCGGAATTTGAGGAAACCATGAGCTACGGAATGCTGGGCTACGTCGTTCCGCACAGCGTTTACCCTGCCGGTTATCACTGTGATCCGAAACTGCCGCTGCCTTTCATGAGCATCGCTTCGCAAAAGAATTTCATTGCTGTTTATCACATGGGCATCTATGCCAACCCTGTGCTGATGGAGTGGTTTGTTACGGAGTTTCCGAAACATTCCGACCGCAAACTCGACATGGGCAAAAGCTGTATTCGTTTTAAAAAACCGGAATACATCCCGTTCGATCTCATCGGTCAACTCGCCGGAAAAATGACCGCCAGCGACTGGATCGCTGTTTATGAGGAGCATGTGAAGCGGTGAGTGTAATGGGTTTTCAGGTGTTTGGGTGTTTATGGGTTTGTGTGTTTGTGCTGGAGCCTGCCACAAACACATAAACACCTAAACACACAAACACCTTCCTGATTTCCCGCCAAATCCTATCTTTGCGCCCGTTTTAGAAAAATGATGAAAAATTCATCATTTATCATTCATCATTCATCATTAATAAAATGGCATTACAAGCAGGCATTGTCGGCCTTCCAAACGTAGGAAAATCAACCCTTTTCAACGCTCTCACTTCAGCCAAAGCGTTGGCAGCCAATTACCCTTTTGCAACCAAAGATCCCAATGTCGGTATCATTACCGTGCCGGACGAGCGGTTGGATAAACTCAACGAACTTGTCAACCCCAAATCCCTCGTGCCTACGACTATCGAAATCGTGGACATTGCAGGTTTGATCAAAGGCGCTAGCAAAGGCGAAGGTTTGGGTAACCAGTTCCTCGCAAACATCCGTGAAACGGATGCCATCGTGCATGTCGTCCGCTGCTTTGTGGATGATAACGTCGTGCATGTGGACGGCGGCGTCGATCCGGTCAGGGACAAGGATATCATTGACACAGAATTGATTCTCAAAGACCTCGAAACAGCCGAAAAGCGGGTAGACCGTTTGCGTAAGCAAGCCAAAGCCGGTAAAAAAGAGGATGTACGCATGGTCGAAATCGGCGAACAAATCCTCAAACATCTCAATGATGGCAAGCCAGCCCGTTCCGTGGAACTCGATGATGAGGGTATGGTTCTGCTGAGAGATATGATGCTACTCACCTCTAAGCCGATCCTTTACGTTTGCAACGTGGATGAAGCATCTGTCAATGACGGCAATGAGTACACCAAGCGTTTTATCGAAGCGGTGAAAGACGAACCGGCAGAGGTCATTTTCATCAGCGCCGCCATCGAAGCGGAAATCGCACAGATGGAAACGTTGGAAGAGCGCAATGATTACCTCGAAATGATGGGCCTTGCCGAACCGGGCGTTAATCGTCTCATCCGGGGTACCTATAAATTGCTCGACCTCATCACCTATTTTACCGTGGGTGAAAAGGAAGTAAGGGCCTGGACGATTCGCAGGGGGTGGAAAGCACCGAAGGCCGCCAGCGTTATTCATACCGATTTTGAAAAAGGATTCATCCGTGCGGAAGTCATCAAATACGATGATTACGTGAAATACGGCTCCGAAGCCGCCATTAAGGAAGCCGGTAAAATGGGTGTGGAAGGCAAGGAGTATGTCGTGCAGGATGGGGATTGCATGCACTTCCGATTTAATGTTTAAGTTTAAACGTAACGTCGTCTTTAGCCGGCAGCGGTAATCCTCTGCTGACTAAAGACGACGTTAAGTAATACCTCACCTCAGCAAAGTCACATTTCCTTTCTTCGAATATTCCAGTCCACCCACGCATTTCACCCTTGCGTAAAAACCGTAGGCATCGGGTGGCAGGAGTTTGCCTTTGTAGGTTCCGTCCCAGCCCGCTGAAGGATCTCTTGTTTCAAAAATCAACTCTCCCCAACGATTGTAAACGGCCAGGTACACCTCGTCGAGGTTGTTGCCGATCACTTTGAAGGTGTCGTTTTTACCGTCACCGTTTGGGGTGAAACCCGTAGGGATGAAAACGAAAGGCTCCTCGCAGAGTGTGAGTACAATGATGGTCACCGTGCGTTCAACGATGCAGCCATCCTCGTCGGTAACGGTGAGGTTGTACACGATCGACTCATTTGGCGTGGACAGCGGGTTTGAAATATTACCGGCATCGAGGAAAGTCGGCGGCGACCAGACGTAGGTGTAAGTCCCGTTCTCCGTGGCGATGATTTGCACGGATTCACCTTGCAGGATGGTATCCAGTACCGGAGTTACCTCCACGAACGGGGACACGATGACGGTGATGTCTTTTTCAATCTGACAAAAACCTGCGGCATCCGTTATCACGACCGAATAAGTCGTGGTCGAGTCGGGCATGGCCATCGGGTTGGGAATGTTGGGATTGTCGAGGCCATCCGGCGGCATCCAGCTGTAGGTGGCATTAGGGAAACCACCATCGGGATTCAGCTCCACAGCCCCGCTGCCGATACAAATAGAAGTTGAATCCGCCAGCAGTGGATCATTAATAAACTGCACCGGGAAAGTTTCCGTCAGTGTTCGGGTACAGCCGTTGATGGAGGTGACGGTGAGTGTCAGGGTCGCATCGCCGGGTTCAGTTATGGTGAAAGTGGGATTTTGTTCCATGGAAGTCACCGTGTTGGCGCCGTATTCCAGTACCCAACTCCAACTGGCAACGGAGGCCGCCGTATCAATCGAAGAGTCCAGCACCTGGATGGTCAATTCGTCTTCGCAATCGACATTTTCCACATTGAAATTCGCCGACAATGAATTGGGTAAAATATGCACCTGCGTTGAAAAAGTATCTGAGCAGTTCGTGCCCGGTTCTGCTATCAGGATAATGGTATAAAGCCCGGTGTCGGAGTAAGTGTAAGTCGGATTGAAGAGGGTAGAGGAAGCCCCCGGATTGTTGGGGTCATTGAACAACCAAAGGAAATCGTCGGCGCTTTCGCTCTGGTTGTTGAATGTCACTTCGTAAGAATCGCACAAAATGTCCGGCGCAAAAAAGGCGGCGGTGGCAATTTCGCATTCCCCCACATTCACCTGGTAGTCCCGGCGTTTCACGCCGATCAGGACGCCGTTGCGGTATTCTTCCACACAAATCCCGATCACAAACTGGCCGATGGTATTCGGCGTGGCCGTGAGCAGTCCCGTCACAGGATCGATGGACATGGGCACGCCGCCGGGGGCGCCGTTGAGCATGTTGTCCACACCGTAAGGCGGGGTGATCCATTCGACCGGGAAGTAGGGCGGCGGATTTGGCGGTTGTGGCATTGGCGCAAAGTCGGTGGCGCCCTGAAGCGGGTTGCAAAGTTTATAAACCAGCGAGTCACCGTCAGGATCGACCGCCGACTGATCAATTTCAAACGGAAAATTGACACAGAGATAAAGCGGCGGCCAATTATTGAAAACCGGGCTACTGTTGCATTCCTGCAAAGCCTGCGGGCTGATATCGATGCTGTAAGTCGCCCCGGTATCTTCGGGTGCGACGATATTGCTGATGGTGTTGTTGCGGCAACACCGCTGATAGACAATCTGATACCCTCCGGGATGGTAAGGCAGATTGATCACAGTGGTGTAAGAAGTGGTATGGACACAAACATTGGGCGGAGCCACGAAACACTCGCTGCCAAGGTCAGGATCGAGCGTGTCATTTTCCATCAGATTCAATGGAACGAGCGTTTGGGAAAAAAGCAGGTTGTTGGAGGTAAAAACACCGATGGAAGCAGGGTTGTCAAACCAGGGCACACCATTGTAACAATCTCTGAAAATCGTCAGCGTGATCTGGTACTGGTCATTGCCCAGGCAGGTATAGGTCATTTCACCCCCGACGATGTGCGTGGCCTTGAGCGAAGCCGGAAAGAGAGCGAAAGCAAGCAGGATAAAAAAAGCGTAGCAGTGGCGCATTTTACATTCAGGTTTTTTTTAAAAGCCATGGAGTAAGGCCGGGCAAGTTACGTTGAGCCGGTCTTGATTGATTGGCTAAAGTTGCGCAAATGTTTGGTTTTGGCAAAAAATCAGGTAATTCAGGCAGGCAACTTTTCTCAATTTTGACTTTTGGTGAAACTTTACAGCCGGATTTGGCAAAAATCCTTTTTTTTACCGTAAATCTCATGGAGCCTAAGAATTGATTCATCAGTTATGAAAATATTTACCGTAGATCAAACTCGCAGACTGGACCAATATACGATTGATCACGAGCCGGTGCCGTCCATTGAATTAATGGAGAGGGCCTCCCGCACGTTTTTTCATTGGTTTGAAAAACAATTTCAGGATAAACACCGGAAAGTTTTTGTCTTTTCAGGTCCCGGCAACAATGGCGGTGACGGACTGGCCATTGCCCGAATGCTCAGCCGGGATTATTACGAAGTGAAAGCCTACCTGCTGCGCATCGGTGACAAACTCAGCGAAGATTGCGCCAGCAACTTTAAAAACCTGCGGAAATACCGCTCCTGCCCGTTTGAGGAAATAAATAAAGGCGATAAAATGCCGTCATTGCCGGAAGGCAGCATTGTCATCGACGCAATTTTTGGGTCCGGATTGAGCCGGAGTGTGGAAGGCTATTGGGCCAAATTGATCGAACACCTGAATCAGCAGCCGGTCACGAGGGTTTCCGTCGACATTCCTTCAGGCATGTTCGCTGACAAGCCAACCGCCGGCGTTTCTGTTCTGGCGGATTTCACCTTCAGTTTTGAAATGCCTAAACTCGGTTTTTTCTTTCCTGAAAACCTGCACCGGGTTGGGGAGTGGAGTTTTGATACGATCGGCCTTCATGCCGATTTTATCAAAAAAGAAGAAACACCGCTGCACCTGGTTGATTTGAAAATGGTGAAACCGATCGTCAGGTATCGTAAAAAATACGATCACAAAGGCGTTTTCGGGCATACCCTGCTCGTGGCGGGCAGTTATGGGAAAATCGGAGCTGCCATCCTCGCCGCAAGAGCCTGCCTGCGAAGCGGCGCCGGTCTGGTGACGGTGCATACGCCGAAATGCGGGTATGAAATTTTACAAATTGCCATCCCTGAAGCCATGATCAGCGTGGATCAGGATCAGGAAACCGTCACGAAGATTTACGAAGATCTTTCAAAATACAAGGCGGTGGCCATTGGTTGCGGATTGGGCACGAGTGAACCTACCGCCGGGGCCCTTGCCGATTTGCTAAAATCAGCCAATCAGCCCGTGGTGCTCGATGCCGATGCATTGAACCTCCTTGCCGGCCACCCCAATTTTTTCAAACTCATTCCCAAAAACAGCATTCTGACTCCGCATCCGAAAGAGTTTGAGCGCCTGTTCGGTGAAACCGCTAACAGCTTCGAACGCAACGAACTGCAACGTCTGAAGGCCCGGGAACTGGGTGTTTACCTGATTCTGAAAGGCGCACATACGGCCATCGCCTGTCCGGAAGGGCAGTGCTATTTTAACAGTACGGGAAATCCCGGCATGGCAACCGGTGGCAGCGGCGATGTACTCACCGGTGTTTTGGCCGGGCTGCTGTCGCAGGGGTATTCACCGTTTGAATCCTGTCTGCTCGGCGTGTATCTTCACGGCCTCGCCGGCGATTTGGCAGCGCATGACCTTCAACAGGAAGCGCTGTTGGCAAGCGATATCACAGATCATTTGGGCAAAGCTTTTATTTCACTGAAAGAATGAAGGTAGCGGAACGCCAGGTGTCTGTCAAGGCTTTTTCAAAAACCACCTGACTGCCACCTAAATTCCTAATTTCTAATTCCCAAATCCCATCAATTCACCCGCATGAAAGTTGAATTCTGGCTGATCGGCAAAACTTCTTTTTCCTACCTCGACGAAGGAATGACCGTGTATGAAAAACGACTGGGGCATTACCTGCCGTATCAGAGCTCTGTTTTGCCGGAGGCGAAAAACGCCAAAAGCCTGCCGCCGGAGCAATTGAAACAAAAGGAAGGCGAGGTTGTACTTTCGAAATTGAAACCGGATGATTTTTTAGCTTTGCTCGACGAGCGGGGCAAGCAACTGACGTCTGTGGAGTTTGCCGGATTTATGGAACAAAAACTCCAACTCAGTCAGAAGCGGCTGATTTTTCTCGTTGGCGGTGCCTGGGGGTTTTCAGATGAAATTTACAAGCGGGCCGATTTCAAACTTTCACTTTCAAAAATGACCTTCTCCCATCAGATGATTCGCCTTTTTTTTGTGGAACAACTCTACCGGGCAATGACCATCCTGCGGGGAGAAGCCTATCACAATGAGTAGTACGTTGGACGGCAGATGGCAGACGAACCCGTCATCCATCCACTGTTGATCGTCTATCAAAAACAACGAGCAACCACCATGTCAATCACCATAGTTTTGATTTTTCTGACCTGCCTGATCACGTGGCAGGCATTTAATAACCCGGACATGCAGAACAAGCTCCTGCATTATCCCTATCTCGAAGCACGGAACCGGGATTTTTACCGCTGGCTGACGGCCTGTTTTGTACACGGAAGCTGGGTGCATCTGGGGATCAACATGTATGTTTTTTACGGATTCGGCCTGGCCGTGGAGAATCAGTTCCTTGAAATGTTCGGGGAAGTGATGGGGCGCTTGAATTTTCTGTTGTTGTACCTGCTAACGGGTGTTTTTGCCAATATTCCGACCTTTTTCCGGCATCGTGAAAACCAGATGTTCAGGAGTGTCGGGGCTTCCGGGGCTGTTTCGGGTATTTTGTTTGTCTTCATACTTTTCGAGCCTTGGGCGAGGTTGGGGTTGTTTTTTGTAATTCCCATTCGTGCCATTCTGGCGGCCATATTATTCCTGGTTTATTCTTCCTACGCCAGTAAAAAGTCAAATGACATGATCGACCACGAGGCGCACTTTTACGGTGCGGTGTTCGGGTTTTTCTTCACTGTTGCGCTGAGGCCTTCCCTGCTTCAGGAGTTTGTTGCTGAAATTGTGAACGGGTGGCCGTATTGAGTTGGCAGCCAGATGTCTGGTAAATTCGGGGGGATTGGAATTTTCAAATTTGCTGAAGTATTCAAATTTCGCCCAAAGCCAAATTGACAGCACCCAACTACCTAAATTAAAAACATGTTCTTCATCCTCTCCAAAATCCTTTACTTCATCTTCCAGCCGCTGACCTGGGTAGTTGCGCTAATGGGCTATTCACTTTTTTCAAAAAAACAGAGCCGGAAAAAGAAGGCGCTGATTGCTGCCCTGGTCATGACGCTGTTTTTTACCAATCATTTTTTATTCAATCAGGCAGCAAAAATTTGGGAGCTTGAAACCATCACGGCAGATCAGATCGAAGCGCCTTACGACATCGGGATTTTGCTGGGCGGGTACTCAAACCCGCACATCCTGCCCCGGCACGACCGGATGAATTTCAACATCAGCGCCAACCGCTTTCTCAACGCTTACGAACTTTACAGAACCGGAAAAATTAAGAAAATACTACTCTCCGGAGGCACCGGTGATTTGCTGCAAAAGCAACCCGGCGAAGCTGAACTCATGCACGCTTTTCTTCTCAGGATCGGAGTGCCTGAATCGGACATTATCATGGAAAACGAATCGAGGAATACCTGGGAAAATGCCGTATTTACCAAAAAAATACTGGACGAAAGCTATCCCGGCGCCAGCTGTCTGCTCATTACGTCTGCCTCGCACATGCGCCGCTCGATAGGCTGTTTTAAAAAAGCCGGGGTGATGTGCACTCCTTTCAGCGTACATTTTTTAACGGAAAAAGACCGTCTTGCACCGGAAAACATTATCATTCCCGATCAGATGGGTTTCCAACTGTGGAATGCACTGATCCATGAATGGATAGGGTATGTGGCGTATGCTGTCAAAGGGTATATTTAGGTTGGCAGTTCGGCAATCCTGACTGCTAAACTGCCAACCTGAAAACTCACACTGCCTGACTAAACAGCTGCCCTTCCGGCTGCTTCCGCCAGTAGCGTGCATCCAGCGCCATGCAGATGTTGCGGATGAAAGGTTTACCGGCTTCCGTCACCGTTAGCTGAAAAGGTTCCACGACAATCAGGCCGTCGGCTTCCAGTTCGTCGAGCCTTTCAATCCCTTCGTACAATGCTTCACATTGATTTTCAGCCGCCTCCCAATTCGTTTTGAAACGGCACATCACATTCAGAATGTGATGACGGATCACCTGATCCTCCTCATTGAGCAGGTGACCCCGGTGGATGGGAAAACGCTCGGCTTCAACGGCTTCGGTATAGTCTTCAATCGTTTTTTCATTTTGGATAAATGCATCCCAGGTATCGCTGATGGACGATGCGCCCAGCGCAATGGAAAGCCGGGTGTAAAGCGGCGTGTAACCCATGAAGTTACGGTGCAGCGAACCGTCTTCCATGGCCAGGAACAGACTGTCAGTCGGCAGGGCGAAGTGGTCCATGCCAATTTCACGGTAATCATCAGCCTCCAGTAATTCCCGGCCCAATTCGTACAATGCTCGTTTTTCTTCGCTGACCGGCAGGTCTGCTTCCGAATACGCCCGTTGGCTCGGTTTTATCCATGGCACATGCGCATAGCTGTAGAATGCAATGCGGTCCGGACGCAGCGTTTTCAGTTTTTCCATGTTGTCCCGGATGTTTTGAGGCGTTTGGAGCGGAAGCCCAAAAATCAGGTCGTAGTTGATGCTGTTGTAACCGATGGCCCGTGCTTGCAGCGTTACTCTTTCGACGTCTTCGTAAGTTTGCAGGCGGTTGATGATGCGCAGAATTTCATTGTCAAAATCCTGCACGCCAATGCTGAGCCGGCGGAATCCGAGACTGTACAAGGCCTGAAGGTGTTCGAGCGTCGTGCTGTTGGGATGGGCTTCGAAGCTGGCCTCAAAATCTTCGGCAATATCTGCGCCGGCGTAGATTCCTTTCATCAAATATTCCAGATTGGCCGGGCTGAAAAAGGTAGGCGTTCCACCGCCGAGGTGCACTTCCCGCAGCAGTGGCTTGCCGGGCAAAGCGTCGAGGTACAGCTGCCATTCCTTCAGTACGGTTTCTATGTAAGGCTCCTCGACCTTGTGGTTTTTGGTGATGCGTTTGTTGCAGCCGCAGTAGGTGCACAGCCGCTCGCAGTAGGGGAGGTGAATGTAAAGGCTCACTGATGGATCGTCGCCGTAGGCATGCTGTACGCTGGAAATCCAGCTTTGCGGTGAAGGCGCAGGCTCGTTCCAGTAGGGAACCGTGGGGTAACTGGTGTAGCGTGGAGCCGGTACATCGTATTTTTTTAGCAATGGATTTTTCATGATGCAGAGGTGTTGTTTTGAGAAGGTAAAACGTTGGGTTTTAGCCGGTTCTCATGAATTTTCAGAAAAAAGAAAGTGGCCATTTTTCGGGCCATCATTTTTGCCCGTTGGGCGTTATCTCCGGTAAATTGTTCGTCGATCGTTTCAATCCAAAGGTTGATCCAGCGGCCAAAATGGTTCATCGTGATGGAGTTTCCCATCGCATCGTCAACCTGCTGATGTACGGTTTTTGGGTCACCTGCGTAATTGGTTTTGATGAAAAACAACAGGTTGCCCTCCCAGAAATCGGTCAGCCTTTCCAGGTGCTTTTCCCAGTCATGAATCATACCGTTGAAAATGGGGCCGAGCATTTCATCCTTCCGCACTTTTTCATAAAAACTGCGGACCAGCAGGGATATCTCCTTGCGTGATTCAATGGTTTGTTTAGTGGACAGCATGCGGTATTTTATTTTTATCAAAATTGACTGCCGGGGCAGGGCCGCCTTGCCAATTTTGTGTTTTGTTCCAAATAAAAATACCTGGCGACAACATCAGCACTCCGCCAAAAATCAATGCTGAAAAAGTGAGTAACCACAGGGGCAGGTTGGCGACGAAATACCCCAAACCTGTGGCAAACAGCAATATTTCACTACCGATAAAACCCACTAAAAAGAAACCGAAGCCCCACGTTGACAACCGGTTTCGCCACGTTGCCCAGCCTGACTTTTCGAAAACCCACCATAAAAAGGGCGTGATGCAGCCCAGGAATAACAGGTGCAGCCAGCCAATAGTCAGAAAATGATTGGCAGACTTTGCCAAAGCCGATAGGGCAGGGGTGAGGGTGAGTAATTCCACGGTGTATTTCACGAATAAAATACCAAATGAAAACGGGAGTAACAGCCCTGCGGGGGTCTTGAACTCAAGCTGCGCCCGCAGCTTCCGGTAATTGGCTGCTGCGAAGATGACCATACCGAGCCATTGCGCAACAAGTCCCATTTCCACCAAAGCCGTTGCCCATTCAGGTACTTCAACAAAGGGTATCAATAAAAAATAAGCAGGAAAAAGTCCGGCGAACATCAATCCAAACTGCCACTTCGCTGCGGGAAGCGAAAGGGCAAGGCTCTCGTTTTCGAGGGTTTTGAAAAGTACTGCCAACAACGCAAACACAAACCAGCCGTTGTAGTGAAAATGAAGGTAAAAATGGATCGCCATTTTCATTTGCACCGGATTGCCATCGGCAAAAACCGTGATGAAAGGAATGGCGAATGGACCCAGTGACGAAAGGATGAAACTGAAAATGGCTCCAAGTACGAAAAACGTGGATGCTTTGCTCCAGCAAAGCCGTGCCTTTTTGATGAAAAAACCGAAAAAGAGATAAGCATGTGCCGTGTGCAGCGTCAGGAAAGCGATGGAAACAGCGCCGTAACCCTGCCCAAGAAATGCGGCAAACATGCAGCAGGCGCTTAATTGAGTCAGCCAGAAAATTCTTTGGAAAGGTGGCGTTTCGAAAACGCCTTTTGGAAGGAAAGCAGCTGACATCGCTAACATAAATGCTGCATACACCCAGCCTAAAAAAGCAAGGTGGGAGTGTGCATGGCGTAAATGCTCAAACGGCAGCCCCAGCTCGGGAAGGAAAGGCATACTTCGCATCCAAACGCCGGTACCCGCTACGATGAGCAGGTAGAAAAAGGTGAATTTCACGGCCGTTTTCATCATTCTTCTATTACTTTCAAGAGGTATGAACACAGCTGCGAAATAAGTGGATGTTTTCAAGCAGCCAGATGACGAATCTCAGGAATCCGGCATGACAAAAATCATCGGGATTTGGATGGAATGGGGTTTAACTTGTTAGGCAGGTGCGAATAAAGTGCGGGAGAAAATGTATTTTATAGCCACTAAAAACAAAGAATGATGAAAAACATTCTCGTTGCCATTGATTTTTCCAGCATCACCCATAAGTTAGTGGAAAAAGCTGCCTTTTTTGCCGGGTTTACCGACGCTAAACTCTGGCTTGTTCACATTGCTGCTCCCGATCCTGTTTTTGTAGGTTTTGAGGTAGGTCCACAGCACGTCAGAGATTCTAAGGCCGAAGTGCTTCGCATGGAGCATCGTGAACTGCAAACGCTGGCCAGTCAGCTAAAAGCCAAAGGATTCAATGCTGAAGCCCTGTTGATACAGGGACCGACTTCTGAAACTTTGGTGGAGGAAGCGAGCAAACTCAAAGCCGATTTGATTGTGCTGGGTGCTGAAGACCATGGCGCAATTTTTAAGGCAATCTTCGGAAGCGTTTGGGAAGATGTTGCGAAAAACGTGAAAGTGCCGGTTTTGCTTGTACCGGCCTGACTTTTAAGTTCTTGGTTCAGGTTTGTTCAAGGTTCCATTACTCACTTTAATGGTAGCACCTTGAGCAACTTTGAACCTTGAACAACTTTGAACCTTTCCTTTCAATTATTCCACATAAATTTCGAATTCGACCCGGCGATTCTGTTCTCTGCCGGGAGCAAATCGGTTGTCGGCGATGGGTTTTGACTCGCCAAAACCCCGATGTGTGATTCTTTTAGCCTGAATTCCTTTTGAAACGATGTAATCGTAGCAGGTTTTGGCTCGGCGTTCGGACAAGGTCTGGTTTTCCTCAAAAGTTCCGATGCTGTCCGTGTGGCCACTGATCCGGAGTTTGTGTTCTGGATATTTGCGGAGCAATCCGGCTATTTCATCCAAAACTTTGAAGGATTCAGGTAATAATTTGGCGCTTCCCGTTTCAAACTGAACTGCTTTTTTGGCAAACTCCAGCACTTCTTTTTCTTCCGGCTTCAGTTCCGGGCAGCCGAAATTCGCAGCAGGGCCGGGCGTATTCGGGCAGCGGTCTTCCGGATCGATGACACCATCACCATCCGAATCAGGGCAACCCTGGGCAGATGCTAAACCGAATTCATCGGGGCAACGGTCCATGTGGTCAGGGATGTTGTCGCCATCTTTATCGGGACAGCCTTTCAGCGTCGGGAGGCCGGCAGCCATTGGGCAGTCGTCCGCTTTGTCAGCAATGCCATCGCCGTCAGAGTCCGGGCAACCTTTCAGTACGACGGGTCCTGCCTGGTCGGGGCATTCATCATTTTTGTCGGACACGCCGTCGCCGTCACGGTCGGCTATTTCTTCTTTTTTGTCGTAACGTCCCATAATGAACCAGATACCGGCAGCGTGCTGCAGCTGGTTCCTGTTTTCTGAAAGGTTAAAACGGTACTGGGTTTCAGCGCTCAGGTAGAGGTGAGGCGCTACCCGGAAATTCACACCGAGGCCTGCCGGAAATTCCGGATGCATTTTCCAGTCATTATCCATTTCAGTCATCAAACCCGCTCCTGCGAGGAGGTAGGGATAAACGATGTTGTCTTTTTTGAAAAACTTTAGGTGCAGCAAGGCGTCGAGGCTGCCGATCATTGATTCGTCGATAGCGGTGCCCTGGTCGTTGAGTGGAAGTTCTGCTTTCCCGATTTTCAGGGGCACAGCAAGGTTCAGGTAATTGCCAAGGTGCCGAACGTAGGTTAATTCAGCCCCGCTGGTGTAGTCGAAGCGATTGAGTTTTTGCGTCAGCGGATACTGGAAGTTGTTCCAGGTCCAGCGAAAAGCCAGGCCATTGGGTGCTTCCTTGTATTGGGCTGACAGCATGGAGATGGATAAAAAAAATGCGAGGAGAAGGGTAAGTGCTGATTTTTGCATAGCCAGAAGATTGAGATTTAGGTGCAAGGAATGAGAATGTTTGTTTTTCAGACCATCATTTGAGTCGTTTCAACCTGCTATTTCATATTTGATTGGGTGAAACGTGGCATTGTTCAGCATACTTCAAGGCAATCAGGCATTCCGGCAGTTATTTCCCCGCAGGGGCCGGTATTTCACAAAACTTTGGCATCGTATCGGACGGGCAGTCAGCACCTTTGAAAACAAATGACTGACTGGCCGACCGAACCCTAAAATAGCTGATCATTCGTCGATCAAACCTCTGCCTTCTTTGACAATTTTACCGTCCTTCTCCAACTGCTTGAGTAGCCGGTCGAGGATACCGTTGATAAAATCTTTGCTTTTATCAGTGCTGTAAAGCTTTGAAATTTCAACGTATTCGTTGAGCGTAACTTTGGTCGGAATCGTCGGGAAGTTCATCAACTCGCAAATGGCCATTTTCAGCAAAATCATATCGATCACGGCGACCCGGTCGGCATCCCAGTTTTTTAGATTGGGTTCAATAATGGCCATCAATTCCTCTGAGTTTTCTTCTACGGCCTGGAGCAAAGCCTCACCGAATTCACGCACTGTTGCATCGTCGGGTTCAAACTCCTGATAGAAAACGCCATCAGCAGGTAGTGCCTTGATGGTTTTTTTCATTGCACCGACGACGAGCGACTTGTCGTCTTCCCAGGTCAGGTAGTTCTCGTCCATCAGGTCGTTGAAAAGCTCACCTGAAATGCAGTGTTTGTAAAGGCTGAGCAAAATCTGGCGATGGTGCTCCGGTTTATCTTCCTTGAGGTTGAGGTATTTTTCGTATTGCTCTGTTTTGGCAAAATCGAGATAGAGCAGCCGGGAATCTTCATCTTTTACCCTTTCAACAATTTTTCGTGAATTAAAAAGGCTTCGAAGGTTTCTGTTTTCCTGAAGGGAACGAATCAATTCGTTTTCGCAAAGTCTTGGTCTGAAAGCCTTGTCTTCTGCGGTAGGGCGGAGCTTGGAGGACTTGTTGGCGTAGTCCTGATGGGCGTATTCTGTAACCTTGATAAACTGCAACAAACTCAATAAATAAAGGTCGAAGGAATGGCGGATGCTTTCGTTGTAAAGTTGCATCGCCTTCCTGTGGGTTAAATCATTGTCTCTGCTCATGGCATACATCACCTGCATGACTTTTATGCGGATGTTTCTTCTGCTCAACATAATTTCAAAAAATAAATTTGCCGTAACCCGCTGCGTTTTCCGGGGAAGAGAGCCGTTCTCTGAATTCCTGTATCTGAAACATTAGCGAGTGATGACTGGTTCTGGTTTAATTCGCTTGCAAAGAAATGTAAAATTTGGTTAACAGAGGAGTCAAAACACATAAGGTTAAAAGTTTCAAGGGTCCAAAGTTCAATATCGTAAGCCTTAGGACAGCTTGTGCAGATTTTGTTGACAACCGCTGCATTGAACCTTGAACCCTTGAATTTTCGAACTTTATTTCAAATAATCCTGCTGTATTTCCTCGAAGGAAGGCAGCTTTTTATAGTGCCATTTTTGCACGATTTTACCATCTTTCCACAGAACAACGCCGGGATTGGAGCGCTGAATGGTTTTCAGCAGCAGGTCGTCGGCAGTGTAAAATGGATAGGCACTCTGCGTCGCATGCCGAAAATCGTCGATGACGGCAGGATCGTTTGGCGCAGTGACTGCAAAAACCTTGTAGCCGGCAGCCTGTGCCTTGTCCAGCATCGGATTTACAATATCGCTGAACAACTGTTCGTAATCTCTTTCAAAAACGGCCACCTCTGATTGCACTTCCCTTGGCGTTATTTTATCAATTTTCTTCACCAACGTCAAGGAGTCGCTTCCTTCCGCTTTGACGGTATCCACGATGTAGGTTGTGTCCACGATGGTGGTAGTCATGGATTTAGTGCCTTCTGCCTGCTTGATTTTGTAAGCAACGACCATGAAGCTGTAGTTCTCTTCTCCCAAAATTTCTTCAGTAATATTGGCGCCTTCCGCGTCGCTGATTTCGAAATCGCTGATTTTGGTTGGCTCGATTTCAGGCTTGGTTTTGATCTGTTCCAGGGTCCATTCTTCTTTCGGGTAGTTTTTAAACTCCTTCATGTACTGTTCCATCGGGATCGTGACGACCTGGCCGGTGGATTTGTTTGTCATTTTGTAATGCGTGATTTTTACGTTAGCCTGAGCTTCGGCTTCGGCTTCTTTCAGTGACCTTACATCTGTACCGGCCTTGAACGGGCGGAAGTCAAACACAGGCTCTCCCCAGGAAATGTTGCGGATGCAGAAAATGGTGAAACCCAGGGTTGTCAAAGCAAGCAGGATCGTGCGGACTTTGGCACTGAAAAGCTGGTGCATGTCCTTGTGTTTAAACACAAAATAAAAGGAGGGGATTAGCAGGAAGATATCTTTGTAAAAACTGATCTCTGGTTTGAGTTTCAGAAAATCACCAAAACAGCCACAGTCCGTCACCCGCATGTTGGTTTCCAGGTACTCTCCCCATTTCCCGAATTCGAAAAAATTGACGCCGGAAGGCACGTATCCCGTCAGGAAGGTGAAGCCGGTCAAAACAGTGAAAAACAAGACGAGCAAAAGGAACAGCCAGGCTGTCAGTTTTGCCCTCGATCCGAGCAGGAGCATGGCGCCAAGCACGATTTCGAAGACAATCATTACCACGGAAAAAGTGATGGAATGCTCTGAAAACCATGGGAAAACAGGAGCAATGAATGAAACAGCAGTGTCTTTAAATGTATAGAAAAACTCGGCAAAGTACTGTTCCATTTTGAAAGCTGTTCCCAATGGATCAATGGCTTTTACGTAACCGGAAAAAATGAAAAGTGAACCGCAGAAGTTTTGCAGGAAAGTCATCAGCCAGCTTTTGTGGCTTTTTAATACAAAACCAGTGAGCAACGTAAGCACCAGTGCGGCGATGGCGATGTAGAGTACTAAGTCTAAAATAGTCATATCTCTCTTTTTTTAGGTGTGTCAGGTATTTTAAGGTAAAATAATTTCGCTTTGAAAGGCATCTGCTGCCAGTTTTACTGCGGCGGCAAAAGTAGCCCGAATTCATTATTTGAGGCAGTGAAAACCAAAAATTGCTGCCAGAGTTTGCTTGTTTTTGGTCGTAAACATCACAAAAAATCAGTTGGAATGCCGTTAATCAGTTGCGAACAACCTTAAACGGTATGTTAACTTTAATCGTTGCGTTTTTTAAAAAGGAAAAAGAACAGATGAATGGTGAGCCAATAAGATTTTAGCTACATTAGACTGGTATACACTCACCGCCGCAACTTGCTCGAAAAGTTGAGCATGAAAAAAAAAGCCGCAGGGCTAGTGAAATATGCCATTCAGCACGGCTTCGTTGAATGATTTCGATTAAATTTTATCTTTTCTCTTTTTTTTAGGTACAAGGTCAATCCCGCCCTCCGACCAGGGATGGCAGCTGAAAAATCTTTTGGTTCCCAGCCAAATTCCTTTGATGACGCCCCACTCCTGGATAGCTTCTACCATGTAGTGCGAGCAAGTAGGCTGATACCGGCAGGTGGGTGGAAATAGGGGTGAAATAAATTTTTGATAAAACCTGACCGGTAAAATAAATAACTGTTTTATAAATTGATCCATCCGAAGCTGACTTCCCTTTCGGGAGGTGCATTTTTAAAATTTAACAAGTTGAAAGCTGAAGAATCAGGGTATCATAAGTAGTCTGAAAAATCACCAATGACTCCCAGGGCCTGCTCGAGTTGATCACTGTTGGAAAACAAATTGCACGATGTTGGCGCCCATTTTCAAAGCCTGCTGCCGCTTTTCCTCCGGATCATTGTGAACGGAGCGGTCTTCCCAGCCATCGCCAAGATCACTTTCAAAGGAATAAAAACAGATCAGGCGGCCTTCCCAAAACAGGCCGAATCCCTGTGCTGGCTTGTCATCGTGTTTGTGGATTTTGGGTAGCCCGTTTTTGAATTCGAATTTTTGCCGGTAAATAGGGTGGGAGAAAGGCAGTTCAATAAATTCAAGCTCAGGGAAAACTTTTTTCATGGCAGGTCTGACAAACGGGTCCATCCCGTAATTGTCGTCGATGTGAAGGAATCCACCGCCGATGAGATAATTCCGGAGGTTCGACGCTTCCGCATCAGAAAAAACGACGTTGCCATGGCCTGTCATGTGAACGAAGGGGTAATTGAATAGCTCGGCGCTGCCGGCTTCCACCGTTGCGAAGTCGGGATCAAAATTAGTGCCCAGATTTTCATTGCAAAACTTAGCCAGGTTGGGCAATGAAGTGGGGTTGGCATACCAGTCGCCACCACCGCTGTATTTCAGCAAAGCCATTTTCAGCGGAATACTTTCCTGGTTAAAATTAGGAGCTAAAAAGAGCAGCAAAACTAAAAACCTCATGTTCAGTCATTGATTAGATTAACGATGTGGCAGGCTGCGATTCCTGCCGTTTCGGTACGAAGCCGGGCCTTTCCAAGGCTGATGTTGCGGAAGCCGGCCTGATTGGCCAGCGAAATTTCCGATGCAGAAAAATCACCTTCCGGCCCGATCAGGATGGTAACGTTTGCTCCCTTGGGACAGTTGTCTTTCAGGTGCGGCAAATTTTCCTCCTGACAGTGTGCAATGAAACGACTGCCAGGCCCGCTGGTTTCAATATTTTTCATAAACTGTTTAAAACCAGTGAGTTCGTTTAGTTTGGGAAGGTAGGCCCGAAGGGATTGCTTGGTGGCCGCCAGCAATATTTTTTCCAGCCGGTCATTTCTGATTTTCGAGCGCTCGGAATGTTCGCAATGCAAAGGCGTGATTTCGTCGATACCGATTTCGGTAGCTTTTTCGAGAAACCACTCCATGCGGTCGTTGTTTTTTGTGGGGGCAATAGCCAGGTGGAGGTGAAAATTGCGTTTTCCGAGATTTTCTTCCCGTGAAATAATTTTTGCGAAAAAATGTCGCTTGCCTGTTTCTTCGATTAAACCCTCGTACCAGCCACCCTGCCCATCAATAAAATGAATGGTGTCGCCCGCAGACTTGCGTAAAACCTGAAGGCAATGCCGGGCTTCCTCTTCGGTAAAGCGGGCATATTCGCCGGTGATATCGGTAGTAAAAAACAAAATCATGCGGCAAAGGTAGAATTTTGGGATGTAGGTTTCAGCACTTTGAGCACCTGTTCAAACGTTTTCAGAATCAAACTTTTAGACCTGCCTAACGTTCTACGGGACAAAAAAATGCAGTCAAAACCCCAAATCGACTTACTTTTGCCCGCTCGTATGAAACGGGTAGTAAATTCTACCGGCTAATCCGGCAGTTTTACATTTCATTTTATCATTAAGAAATAGCAAATGGAAATTCTTATCAAGGTAGGGCAACTGGTGCTTAGTCTTTCAATTCTTATCATTCTGCACGAGTTGGGACATTTTCTCCCTGCCAAATGGTTCAAGACCAAAGTTGAAAAGTTTTACCTCTTTTTTGATCCATGGTTCTCCATTTTCAAAAAGAAGGTGGGTGAAACAGAGTACGGCATTGGCTGGCTGCCGCTGGGTGGTTATGTCAAAATTGCCGGCATGATCGATGAAAGTTTTGATACAGAACAAATGAAAGAAGAGCCAAAGCCTTGGGAGTTTCGGGCAAAACCGGCCTGGCAGCGCCTCATCATCATGTTGGGTGGTGTTACGGTCAATTTTATACTTGGCTTTTTTATTTACGGAATGATTCTCTGGACCTGGGGCGAGGCCTATGTTCCAGTTAAAAACCTGGTGTATGGAGTTCAACCCGACTCGCTTGGCTTACAGCTTGGTATTCAACCCGGAGATAACATCGTAGCCGTTGACACCCTCCAATTGGAGCGCTACAATCCCAATCTGGTGCGCGCTGAAATTATCATCAATAATGCCCGTTCGATTACCGTTGAAAGAGATGGTAAGAGGGTAGAGCTACCTGTCCGCGAGGATGTAGCAGATGCGCTTTCAAAATTTGAAAATAAAAACTTTAACCTCTACGCTCCTCGCGTACCGTTTGTTGTTGAAAACTTCCCCAAGAAAAGCCCGGCGGAACAGGCCGGCATTCAAAAAGGTGACCGGATCATTGCATTGGATGGTGAACCTACTCCTTTTTTTAATGACTTCTTTGACCTGGTGGTGAAAAACCCAAGAGTTGAAACGGAGGTGCAGGTGCAAGTGGAGCGCCCGAAAGAATCAGGTGGAACTGACACGCTTTCATTTGCCGTCCTTACTGACAAAAATGGTAAAATCGGCGCCGGGCCTGCCGGACTCGAAACATTGCGCAAGCCTTACACTTTCACTGAAGCAATGCCTGCCGGTGTTACCAAAGGCGTGAACTTTCTGGTTACCCAGGTGAAGGCATTCGGCCAGATGTTCAAAGGCAAGATCAAGCCGCAGGATAGCCTTGGAAGTTTTATCACGATTGGCTCCATGTTCCCGGATACCTGGGACTGGGAAACTTTCTGGCAGATGACTGCGATGCTTTCGCTGGTGCTGGCATTCATCAACCTCCTTCCAATTCCGGCATTGGATGGCGGCCACGTGGTCTTCCTGATTTTTGAGGTGCTTACGGGCAAAAAGCCGAGTGACAAAGTGATGGAGATTTCAACCATGGTTGGATTTGTAATCCTGATCTCGATCATGGTATTTGCCCTTGGGCTGGATATTTCGAGGTTGTTTTAATGAACTGCGACTGATGAATTATTTTGATTTTTTCGAGATTCCTGTTTCGTTTTTGCCGGATGAGGCTGAACTAAAACGAAAGTTTTTGCAGAACAGCAAAAAGTACCACCCAGATTTCTTTACGCTGGAGTCGGACGAAAAGCAGGAAGAAACACTTGAACTTTCAACACTTAACAACCAGGCATATCACACGTTATCGGACTTTGACCGAAGGATGAAATACATCCTTGAGCTGAAGGGAGTGTTAAAAGAGGAAGGTAAAAACGATATCCCTCAGGAGTTTTTGATGGAAATGATGGAGGTCAATGAGGCGCTGATGGAGCTGGAATTTGATTTTGATGAAAAAAAATTCGAGGAGGTGAAAAATAAAATTAACCTCCTCGAAGATCAATTATATCAAGCTATTTTGCCTTATTTAGAAGCATTTGAAGCGCATGAAAATGACCTTGATCAGCTGGAAATTGTAAAAGATTTTTTTCTGAAAAAAAGATACATTTGGAGAATTCAGGAAAATTTGGATAGATTTGCACCCGCTTCGAAGGAAGCTTGAAAACAGAGAGTGGATATTACTTGAAAATTTGAATTAGATTACTCACTGTCAGTCTTTTATAGAAAAGAGTAATCCCATTAACATGCCGAAGTGGCGGAACTGGTAGACGCGCTGGATTCAAAATCCAGTGATGGCAACATCGTGTGGGTTCGAGTCCCACCTTCGGTACATTCTTGAAATTTTCTTGTGAATTTGTTGAGCAGTATTTTTCTCACCTAATCACATCACTACGACAGCAAAGCCGAAATGGCGGAACTGGTAGACGCGCACGTTTCAGGGGCGTGTGTCCGCAAGGACGTGAGGGTTCGACTCCCTCTTTCGGCACTTAAACCTTACCATCTGAAGTCAGTCTGCATCAAGACTGACTTTTTTTTACTCAAGCCAAGTGAATATATTGTTAGATAGATCGATCTGCCTGTGTAATTTTGTCTTACAGGAAGATGCTCTTTTGTCTCGAAGGCGTCAGCTTATGAATAACTACAAGGGTTGGTGCTATTTAATCCTAATTTTACGATCTCAGAATTTTTGACAATTAAAGCAGAAAAAGTCAACTGCAATTTTATCAGGACGAAAAAACCGAAATTAAGTTTTGTACGTACATAGTGACACAGGGAGCGTATGATCGTCAAAACTTAAAAAATACTTGAATGGGAATTTCCAACGATTACAAAATGAAGCACTTGGGTGAATTTTCAAGCATAAGAACAACAAATGGTGTAGCACTGAGTTTACCCTGCCAATTTGAGGAAAGCACGCGCCTTTCTATTATCATTCAAAACAAATTAGGGAGTGCAGTTTTTGAAGAAAATTTCAACCTTACCAGTTCAGATGATAAGCTTGAGATCAAGATTCCGGACGTAACCGGTGGTGATTATATTGCATGGATTGATGTGAACGGCCAGGTTTCCATTCGGAATATTCATATCGAACCACGCCCTTCATCCGGGATTATCGGGTGGTTCAAGTCCAAGCTGTCTTAAAAAAAAATGCTCAAGGTTGGTTGATGGCAAGCTCCAGTCTTTCGCCCTGAAGTTTACGAAGCACGTTCCTGTGCATTTCAAGAATGGTTTTTTCGTGCAGTCCGGGGTACAATTTTTTATCCCTGAATTTTGATTTGCCCCGGTAAAATGTTTCATGGACAATCTCTGTTCCACCGTCTGAAGCTTCCTGAAAGCGAATGTGCTGACTTCCCAATGTTTTTCCATTCTGCATATAACAGAAAGTGATGATCCGATCAGTTTCATCAATTGCCGTAATTTCCTGTGCAACTGCCAGTTTTACGATCCCCCCGAGGTAGCGCAGTCCGGAAATGATAATCTGACCTTCTTCAATTTTTCCGCATTCATCGTCAGGATAAATTATTTTATTGTGCTTTCGAGAGTAAGATAACCCGAAGGAAATAATCTTACCGCCCCCTAATTCCTTCGGACTCAGGGACTGATAAGTTTTCCAGACCATTTCAACCGGCTCCTCCAACAGCAGTGTGGAAACATGATTCCAGTAGCCGGCCTGCGTCATTTCATCGTAACAGGACGTTTGCATATTTTTGAAATCAGCCTTAGTTTCAAGCTGTTCTTTTTTCAGCAGGGACCTGACTTTTTTAGGCAGAATCTGGTCAAACTTTATGTTTTCAGCAGATTGAGAAGAAGCAGTTTCGGCACTGATCAAGAAGGTTAAAATTGTGAGCAGGTGTAAAAATTTCAACGTAATAATTTTTTATTAGACTATAGTAATTTGAAGAAATGGTGAGTTGTTCCGTTTTTATCGGGCAAGTATGGCATAATACTTAAAGTATTAAAAATCAGGCTATTATACCTTTTACAACTTCTCCGGCCACATCTGTCAGGCGGTATCTCCTTCCCTGGTGTTTGAATGTCAGTTTTGTATGATCCATGCCCATCAGGTGCATGACGGTAGCGTGAAAGTCGTGTATGTGAACCGGGTCTTTTACGATGTTGTAACCGAATTCATCTGTTTCTCCCCAAACCAGGCCGGGTTGTATTCCTCCGCCGGCCATCCAGATAGAAAAGGCTCTTGGATGATGGTCACGTCCGTAAACCTGTTCGTCGAGCGGACCCTGGCAGTAATTTGTTCTGCCAAACTCACCGCCCCAGATTACCAGCGTATCATCGAGCAAACCACGCTGTTTCAAGTCAAGGACCAAAGCTGCAGAAGGTTGGTCTGTTTGTTTTGCCTGCATTCCCATCTCAGGAACCAGATTGCCGTGCTGATCCCATCCCTGATGGTAAAGCTGGATGAAGCGTACGTCCTTCTCCGCCAGCTTTCTGGCTAACAGGCAATTGGCGGCAAAACTACCCGGCGTGAGTACATCCGGACCGTACATCCGCAGGATGTGCTCTGGTTCGTTACCGATGTCCATCACCTCCGGAACAGAGGTCTGCATCCGGTAGGCCATTTCGTATTGACGGATGCGGGATACGATTTCAGGGTCGCCGAACTCTTCGTAAGTTTCCTGGTTGAGCCGGGCAAGATGGTCGAGAAACCTGCGGCGATCAGCTCCTTCAAATCCGGCGGGGTCGTTGAGGTACAGAACCGGGTCCTTACCTCCCCGCATCAATACGCCTTGATGGGCTGAATCAAGAAATCCGGCCGACCAAAGGTGTGCGTAGAGCCCTTGCGCATTTCCTCCACCACGGCTGGTGAGGACGACAAATGCGGGCAGGTTTTCGTTTTCGCTGCCCAGTCCGTAGCTCATCCACGCTCCCATGCTCGGGCGTCCGCCTTGTTGATGACCTGTTTGAAAAAAGGTAATGGCCGGATCGTGGTTGATCGCTTCGGTAAACATGCTCCTCACGATGCAGATTTCATCCGAAATTTGCCCGGTGAATGGAAAAAAGTCGCTGATCCAGGTCCCGTTTTGTCCGTATTGTTTGAAATCTACCGCAGACCCGACCAGGGGAAATTCCGACTGTCCGCTTGTCATCGTCGTCAGCCGCTGGCCCATTCGCACCGATTCCGGCAAGTCTTCGCCATGCATTTTGCGCAGCAAGGGTTTGTAGTCAAATGACTCCAACTGCGATGGGGCGCCGCTTTGAAACAGGTAGATCACCCGCTTCGCCTTCGGTGCAAAATGTGGCAACCCGGCAGAAATAAGTTCTTCCTCCAAGCCCTTTCCTTTGCAGGACATCAGATTGGGCACCATCAATGAGCCGAGTGCAAGCGAACCGATTCCGACGCTCAGACGGGAAAAAAAAGTCCGGCGGTTGATATTGAGCTGAGATTCGAGGAGTGGGTTTGCCATGGTGACTGAAGTTATTTTCCTTTTATTTTTTCCGAAGGCGGAATTTGGTAGACTACTTTTAAAAAACTGTTGGTTTTCAAAGTCAATTTGACTTCCGTCACGGTATTCAGACTGACTTTCGGAAGTACAAAAAGCTTCAGCCGAATATCATCCCGCTTGCTTTCCGGGATTTCAAACTGGTAATCGATCAACTCATTTTCCAGGAAGTCAATGCCGATTTTTTTACCCTGAAATTTCACTGTGTCGTCGCTCAGGATGTAAAGCGTCGGCTCCAGTTTTAGCGAGTCTTGTCCTGATAGTTTTTCAGCGCCAAAAATCAATAGAAATATAAATAGTATGTTCCGGGCCATGTCAGCGTGATTTGTTTGTATCGAACTGATTATGAGTCACTTGTTGATGGTTTCATCCATATTGAAAACCATGGCGGCTACTTCAGCCAGCGCAGCGCTTTCTACCGGATCAACCGAACTGTCAGGCTCCAATGTGCCTGTTTTTAATAGTTTTCGGGCTGTTTCCGGTGTAGCCGAAAGTTGCGCCTTTCTCTCGGAAAAATATTCTTTCAAAATAAATTGTTCCCCTTTTGCCGGCCTACGGCAAACAATTCTGCGGAAAACTTCGTCCAGTCTTTCATCTGCAGTCATGCCTTCCTTTTTAAGCAAGTTTTCAGCCAAAACCCTTGAAGATTCCAGCATGGTGGGATCATTCATCAAATTTAATGCTTGCAGAGGCGTATTGGTTCGCTGGCGTTTTACGGCGCAAACGTCCCGGTAGCTGGCATCGAAAGTAGTCAGGAAAGGGTGGGGCAGCGTTCGTTTAAAAATGGTATACATCGTTCGGCGGTAGAGTTTGCTGCCAGAATCTTGCACATATTTCGTCAAAGAACCACGTCCCTCGCCGGCGTTGGTTTCTTCCCAAAGTCCTTCCGGCTGATAGGGCCGCACGGGCGGTCCTCCTGTTTTTTGTACCAGGAGCCCGCTGGCTGCCAGCCAGGTATCCCGGATCATTTCCGGAGTCATTCTGTACCGGGGGCCCCTTGCGAGCAGACGGTTCTCCGGGTCAATCTCCAGCTTTTTTTTATCGGTAACAGCGGATTGCCGGTAAGTGGCTGACGTCACAATTTGCCTGATCAGACGTTTTACATCCCATCCGTTTTCACGAAAATCAACTGCCATCCAATCGAGTAATTCCGGGTGAGAAGGTAACTCGCCCTGGCTGCCAAAATTGTCAGAACTTTTCACGATGCCCGCACCGAAAAATTGTTGCCAGATGCGATTAACAGCGACCCTTGCCGTCAATGGGTTTTTTTCATCAAAAGTCCACATGGCGAGGCCAAGCCGGTTTTTAGGCAGTGCTTCCGAATAAGGCAGAATGACTTCCGGAGTACCAAACCCCACCTGCTTGTCGGGGTGGTCATATTGCCCCCGCTTCAGGGTAAAAGTTTCACGGGGTTCTCCCTCCGACATTACCATACTCACCACCGTGTCCGCTTCCGTATCGTTGATAAAATGCAAAATACCGTCAAGTTCTTCCTTCGTAGGCACCAGCACGGGTTCCTCTGCAATAGATACGTTGCTGACGTCGCCGTAGAAACCTTTCTCGCTGCTTTGATTGAAAAACGCATAGGTTTTGAAATATTCCTCCTGCGAAACCGGATCGTATTTGTGATCGTGACAGCGGGCACACTCGAAAGTCAATCCCAGAAAGGCAAGCCCGTAAAGATTCGTTTTGTCTGCGATGTATTCCGTGCGATACTCTGCTTCTATTACGCCGCCTTCCTGTGTGATTTTGTGATTTCGGTTAAAACCCGTGGCCAGAATCTGCGCTTTGTTCGCCTTCGGCAACAGGTCCCCGGCCAGTTGCCAGGTGACAAATTCATCGTAAGGCTGGTTTTCGTTAAAGGCATGAATGACCCAATCCCGCCAGGGCCACATGGACCGGTAGCTGTCGTCCTGATAGCCGTGCGAATCAGCGTAACGGGCGAGGTCCAGCCAATAAACAGCCTGATGTTCGCCATAAGCCGGAAGCGCCAATAGTTGGTCCACTACTTTTTCAAAAGCCTTTGGCGATTGATCAGCCAGAAATTGTTCCATCAAATCCGGGGACGGCGGTAGTCCTGTCAGGTCGTAGCTCACCCGGCGAAGCAGCCGTTCTTTGTCTGCTTCATCATTCGGTTTAAGCCCCTCATCTTCCAGTTTTTTTAAAATGAAATAGTCGAGTTCGTTTTTGGGCCAGCTGGTGTTTTTCACAGAAGGTAAATCCGGCTGCTTAGGCGGAATGAAAGCCCAGTGCTGCTTGTATTCGGCGCCCTGCTCAATCCATTTTTTGATTACTGCTTTTTCCCATTCGCTCAGTGCGAGGTTACTTTCAGGGGGTGGCATCAGCAGGTCGGGATCGTGTTCCATAATGCGCAGGTAGAGCTCGCTCACCTCCGGTTTTCCGGGTACGATCACATGACGGGAAGGATCGTCTTTGAGCGTTTTAAACAATCCTTCGGCATTGTGCAGACCAAGTTCTGACTCCTGTTTGGCTTTGTCCGGCCCGTGGCATTTGAAGCAACGGTCGGAGATGATGGGTTTGATGTGAAAATTGTAGTCGACCTGATCAGGCAGGGCAGGCAAAGCACGGTCATCTTTTTTACTAAAAAAACCGGTGAACAACAGTAAACAACAACCGATTAAGAAGCCGAAAAGCAACAGGTATTTGGCCGGTAAATTCATATGCAAAACAGGACTTGTAATTCTGGCAGGAAAGGTAAAAATAATTTTGCCTTTCACCTGAAAAGCCCGTAAAAATCAATTTGTTACAAGTCTGCAAAGCATTTTCCGCCGGCGGAACAATTTTTTCTTACTTTCAATCGTCCATTTTGTTGCCAGAGACATTTCATTTTCAAAAATTAAAAGCTGCCCAAAACAGCACACCAACTAACAATCTACCCGATGAAATACCTCGCACCTTTCCTGTTGCTTTTTTTTCTTAGTGAAACAAGCGCCCAGGTCAAGCCGGATTTTTTTCCGGAAGAAGTTGACCATGACGGCATCAAGGTCCGGTGTTTTTGCAAGCCGGGTGTTCGGAATTCTTCCCGTTCGAGGGGTCTGGAATTTTCATATGGCTGGGTAGGCGATGGTACGCTGGAGCCGGAAGATGCCCCACTGCAACAGCCCTACAGCGAGTTTGAGAAGATTCAAAATTTCGAGTTCGATCTGAAATTGCCGCTTGTGATTGAAGACGATCTGAAAATACTCATCGGCTACAAATACTTCTTCGAGAAATACGACTTTCGCTACATCGGTGCTGATTTCAATGAAACGTTTCTTGAACTGGATCAACGAAAGCTCAAAAGCAGCTCCTTCAGTTTTTATATGACAAAACCCCTGGACGAAACCCGCTACGTAGGCTTTCGCTTGCGGTATTCGCTCAATGGGAATTACGAAGGCTGGGCAACATTTGCCGGCCGGTATGCGATCTACAAAGCAACCGGGGTTTACATGTTCAAACCCAATCCCGACTTTGAGTGGGGTTTTGGGTTAAACGTTTCACGGAGTTTCAGGAGAATGAACCTGCTGCCTTTCTTTGTGTACAATCGCACGTTTAACTCCCGGTGGGGAGTGGAGGCCGCTTTGCCGGGATTCGTTTTCAGCCGTTTGAACATTAATCAAAACAACATCCTGCTTGCCGGGATTGAATACGACAGTAAAAGTTACCGCATGGATGTAGAGGATGCCTCCAATGGTCCGCTCGACTATGCCATGAATCATTCTGAATTTCTTACCTCTGTCGAGCTGGAACATTTGTTTGCTTCCTGGATCTGGGCAAGTGTCAAGGCGGGGTACCAAATGAATTTCAGCAGTGATTTTGAGTCGAAATCGCTTTTTACCACCGATTTTAAAGTGGAACCTACCAATGCGATGTTCTTTCGGGTGAGTTTATTTTTATCGCCGCCGGGGTGAAATGCATGGCGAAAGGCAGAAAAAGCACCTCTTATCAAGAAAAAGGCATTTAAAACTTATCAGAGAGTCCTAAGAACTTATCAGAGGGTTCTGAGAACTTATCAGGAGGTCCTGAGAACTCATCAGAGGGTTCTGAGAACTTATCAGTGTACCTTCCTAAAAAAACCTTACAGATTTTGCGGTAATTAAGAGATAAGGATTACAGGTAATTTCCTTCTTCCTGAACGAAGATAATATCGGTTCATGTTATTCCCAAAATTACTTTCCAGGTTCGTCATTATTCCTGATTTGACTTGTCATACTTTGTTGTTTTTCCTGGCTCTTCCGACAATGCCTTTCCTTAATCCATTAAGAGCAAAACGTCATGAGGGCATCCTTCTTAAGAAAGACCTGAAAGACGGAAGACTACAAGTTTGCAGTATTTGATAAAACATTTTCAGAACCCTTCGGCATGATCATCCGGGTTTCGCCGGTCACCGACGCCGTTGAGGTCGCCGTTGGGAAGTATGTGAATGGCTTTTACGAGCGCCATACGGCCTACGTTTTCAAGGGTGTGCCCCATGTCCCAGAGCTGTTTTCGCACCAGCGTATCGATGGCCTCCCGTTCGCAGGTAATCACGTCCGGCAACCATTGATGGTGGAAACGGGGTGCATTGACAGCCTCTTTGAGTGTCATGCCGTATTCCGCAACATTTAAAAAAGTCTGTAAAACAGAGGTAATAATGGTGGAACCTCCCGGAGCACCCAGCACCATGAAAAGTTTCCCGTCTTTTTCCACGATGGTTGGCGTCATGGAACTGAGCATGCGCTTGCCGGGCTGGATGGCATTGGCCTCGGCGCCGACGAGGCCGAAGAAGTTGGGTACACCCGGTTTGGCGCTGAAGTCGTCCATTTCATCATTGAGGAAAAAGCCGCCGCCCTGCACAATGACTTTTGAGCCGTAGTTGAGATTGAGCGTTGTGGTAACGGAGACGGCGTTGCCTTCCATGTCCACGACAGAGGTGTGCGTCGTTTCAAAACTCTCCACGTTAAGTTTGAATTTTTCGGTGCCTACGGCGTTGCTTGGGGTCGCTTTTGCAGGGTCGAAGCTGGCCATGCGCTGGGCAAGATACCCTCGATCGAGGAGCGAATCGACCGGCACGGGATAGAAGTCGCTATCCCCAAGGTACTGCGAGCGGTCGGCGTACACCCTGCGCTCGGCCTCTACGATAGTATGCACAGACGGAGCAGACTGGAACCCGTACTCGCTAAGCGGAAAATTCTCAAGGATGCCAAGCAACTGGCCAAGCGCCACGCCACCGCTCGAAGAGGGAGGCATGGTAATGATGCGGTAGTTTTTATAGTTTTCAATGATGGGAGTTCGCCATTTGGCTTCGTAGTTTTTTAAATCTTCAAGGGTAATGAGGCCGCCGTCCCGCTGCATTTCAGCAACGATCAGGTCTGCTGTTTCACCTTCGTAAAACCCGGCGGCGCCCCGGTCACGGATGCGCTCGAGCGTACGGGCGAGGTCAGGTTGGGTCAGGCGGTCACCCATTTTCCACTTGGCTTTTTTGACAAAAGGCCGGGGGTCCGGGTTGTTTTTTTCAAAAACTTCTTTGTATTCGTTGAAACGGTTGGCCTCCGATTCAGTGAGGAGGAAACCCTCGGCGGCCAGTTTAATGGCTGGTTCCAGCAGCAATTTCCAGTCTTTGAGCTTGCTGTATTTCAAAAAAGCAGCTTCCAGACCCGCCACGGAACCCGGAACACCAACCGCCAGACGGCCTTCCTTGCTTAAATTTTCAATGACATTGCCCAGGCTGTCGAGATACATGTCCCGGCTCGCAGCGGCGGGTGCTTTTTCCCGGTAGTCGAGTGCTGCCGTTTCGCCGTTGGCCATGCGGATGACCATAAAACCGCCACCTCCGATGTTCCCGGCACGAGGATACACCACTGCCAGAGCAAATTGCGAAGCGATCGCCGCATCAACTGCATTGCCGCCAAGGCGAAAAATATCTTCCCCCACCATAGCTGCCAGCGGATGCTCCGCAACGACCATCACGGAGTCTTCAACAGCACTTTGCACAATGTCATAAGGTGGCTTTTCAGGCGACTGACGGCATGCGTTACAAATTAAAATAATTGAAAATATCCAGAAAAATGGCCTCCATTTCATTTTGGTATAGTACTTGTTAAACATTAAAACGAATTTAAATTGATTTACTTTTTAAAGTAAAAATCGTGAGGTCAAACTAAAAATTGTTCTGATTCCTCACACTGTTGAAACACTGTATCGCCGGGGGCAAATCGATGCCCCCCATAGAAATGTCCCCGGTGCAATACTCCTGAAAGCTCAAGAATAATAAAGTTTGGTTAATTATTTTCATGGTTATGTTGTCGTGCCGTCCAAGTGATGGCACTTTTTTTTGGTTTGGGGTGAAATGCATTTCTCAATGCCCCACTTTTTGCCCACTAAACTTTCAATTCCCTACCTTTGCCGAAAACAACCAACTTATTATGCTTACCGCTATTTCTCCCATCGACGGCCGCTACGCCGGTAAAACAAGTGAACTTTCAGCGTACTTTTCAGAATTCGCCCTGATAAAATACCGGGTATTCGTGGAAGTGCAGTATTTCAAGGCGCTTTGTGAGCTGCCGTTACCTCAGCTGGAGAATTTTGATCCTCAGAAACTCGCAGCGCTGGAGGCCGTAGCCAACGACTTTACCCTGGCACAGGCTAAACAGGTGAAGGCTATTGAAAAAATCACCAACCACGACGTCAAAGCCGTGGAGTATTTCCTGAAAGAACAGTTCGATGAGTTGGGCATCGGGCAATACAAGGAATTTATCCATTTTGGGCTGACCTCTCAGGATATCAACAATACTTCAACGCCGCTGATGCTAAAGGATGCCGTGAAACACGTTTTTTTACCGAACCTGAGAAAGGTGAGGGATATGTTATACGAGTTCTACGAATCGTGGAACCAAGTGCCCATGCTGGCACGGACTCATGGACAGCCTGCGTCACCTACCCGACTGGGGAAGGAATTCATGGTATTTGTGGAACGGCTCGACGAGCAGTGGCGACAGCTGGATGAGATACCCTGGCGGGGAAAATTCGGTGGCGCCACCGGCAACTTCAACGCCCATGCCGTAGCCTATCCGGATATCAACTGGAATGCCTTCGCCAATGACTTTCTCTATGCTTACCTCGACCTTGAGCGTTCACAGTTTACGACCCAAATCGAACACTACGACAACCTGGCCGCAGTCTTCCATGCAATGTCCCGCATCAATACGATCCTGATTGACCTTTGCCGTGATATCTGGACCTACATTTCCATGGATTATTTCAAACAAAAAACGGTCAAAGGCGAAGTCGGCTCCTCTGCGATGCCTCACAAGGTCAATCCCATTGATTTCGAAAATGCGGAGGGTAACCTCGGTCTGGCAAACGCTGTTTTTCATCATCTTTCGGAAAAACTTCCAATTTCCCGCCTGCAACGTGACCTCACCGACAGCACCGTGCTTCGCAATGTGGGCGTGCCGGTGGGTCATACCGTCATTGCCCTGCAATCCATTTTAAAAGGCCTTGGCAAACTGCTGCTCAATCCCGCCAAACTGGACGCTGACCTGGAGGCCAACTGGATGGTCGTCTCGGAAGCGATTCAGACGATCCTGCGCCGGGAAGCTTACCCGCAGCCTTACGAAGCACTGAAAGATTTGACCCGTGGCAAAGCCTTCGTTTCAAAAAATGACATCCACGAGTTCATTGGTTTGCTGAAAGTCAGTGAGGAGGTGAAAGCGGAAATGAAGGCGATTACGCCACAGAATTATGTGGGGCTGTAGTGTTACGATTACTAAACTTTTGGAAGTTTAGTAATCGTTAGGGCACATCAAAACCGCTTGATCGACTCGATGATGTACATCGGCCGGTGCTTGATTTCCTGGTAAATATTGGACAGATAGATCGACATGATGTACAGCATCAGGCAGGTGATCGCAAAGAAAATGGTGTTCAGCACCACCAAAAAAGTCCAGCCGGGAACTACCGGGTGAAAGGTGCCGAGTAAGTCCACATTTGTCATTTTTACCTTGACGGCGTTCACGATGATCAAAAACATGAACACGATGGACGTCAGGAAAATCCAAAGCAGCAGCGTGCGGAGGAATGACGTGAAAGAGGTGATGGCGACCAGCGAGGTACGGAATTTCTCATTAAAAGTGGAAGGGTCGGTTCTTAGCGGTTCCTGTACTTCAATGGCGGCAGTCCGGTAGCCGATGAGCGAATAAATGGCCTTCATGTAGCGCAGGTTTTCCCTCATGCGCAGAAGGGAGTTGAGGGCTCTTCGTGAAATGATGCGGGTGTCGTGGGCCCGGTCGTCAATCTGAAGGTTGGAGTAGTTTTTCAGGATCCAGTAAAAAAGTTTGTAAAGCAGCCTGAAGCGTATCTTGGTTTGTCTGCTCTTTGCTCGCAGATAAACGATGTCGGAGCCTTGAGTGGATTTTTCGTAGAGGGCATGAATGAGAGCCGGTTTTTCACAAAAGTCAAGCTCGAAGATGATGGTGTAATCACCATTCGCACGGTCAAGCCCGGCAATGATGGCGTGGTTTTTCACGACTCTCGTGCTGAGGTTGAGCATAAAAATGCTTTGCTTCATGGACGGGGGCAGCGGTGTAATCTGGTCCTCAAAATCACGTCCGCCGGTGTTATTGACCAGGATGATTTCGTAGTCTGAAAATTTCCCTTCCAACTCCCCGTGAAGGTTGCTCAAAGTTTTAAAAACCCGCTGTATATCTTCCGTGGATTCGACCACGATGACGATGGAAATAAATGAATTGTGCATGGTTTAGCTCAGCATTTCGTCGTAAAAAATTTTCTCGGACGACCTCGCCCACAGCGATGAGCGCTTCTGGAAAGCCTTGTAATTCTCGTAGACCTTTTTGGCCGATTCATTGCTTTCGACAATCTCACGAATAACTTCATCCGTGTAAACTTTCAGCTGTGCAAGGACGTCTTTCGGGAATTGGCGCAAGTTTACGTTTTCTTCCCTGATCAGTTTCTCCAAATAGATACTGTTTTTCGCCTCAAACTCTGAAAGCACCCAGTGATTCATGCGAAGCGCTGCCGTGCGAATGATGGCCTGAAGATCGGAAGGTAATTCGTCATATTTCTTTTTGTTGATAATAATCTCCAATTCCGAGCCGGTTTCGTGCCATCCGGGGGCGTAGTAGTATTTCGCAATCTGATGAAAGCCCATGATGTAGTCGTGGTATGGACCGATCCACTCGGTGGCATCAATGACGCCCCGTTCCAGCCCCGTGTAAATATCGCCGCCGGACAGCAGTACCGGGGTGCCGCCTGCTCGTTCGAGCACCTGTCCGCCGAGACCAGGCATGCGCATTTTCAGGCCCCTCAGGTCTGCCAGCGAGTTAATCTCCCGGTTGAACCAGCCACCCATCTGCACCCCGGTATTCCCGCCGGGAAAAGGTACGAGCCCGAATTCGGCGTATTTTTCCTCCCAGAGTTTCAATCCGTCGCCGCTCAGCATCCATGCGTTCACCTGCTGGGCGTTCATGCCAAACGGAACCGCTGTGAAAAAGGTAGCGGCCGGCGCTTTTCCCTGCCAATAATAGGCTGCGCCGCTTCCCAGTTCTGCAGCTTCGTTGCGCACGGCGTCAAAGGTTTCAAGAGCGGGCACCAGTTCTCCGCCGCCGTACACTTTGATCTCAATACGGCCGCCCGACATCTCATTGACCCATTTCGCAAACAGGTTACAGCCTTCACCCAACACCGGGAAGTTGGGCGGCCAGGTGGTCACCATGCGCCATTGATAGCGCTTTCCGGAAATGATACCGGGTGCTTCAGTGGTTTGAGCCTGGGGTTTGCCACCCATCCTGATCAGGAATGGAAGGGAGATGGTGCCTGCGGCAATGGCGGTAAAGAACTTCTTGCGGTTGATCTTTTTCATGTAACATGCATTTACTCATCCAGCATTTTCCTGCCCATGTTTTTATAATAAAAAACAAAGCTCTATCCGGCAAGATTCGGAAAAAAACCGTTTAGAACCAACTTTGAAAAGAGTAGGAGAGGACCCGATTTTCTTTTTGTTTGTTTTGTTTAATCTATTTGTTTTAAAAACAATAATTTGTACTTTTGACAAACATTATGTTTATAAAACAATGCCGCCATGAAATTTGAAGAAACATACCTGAAGGGTAGGGGAGCACAAATCAATCCTCCCAACCCTTATGACCAATATATCTATGATTCGAACCCGGCCGTCCACCTCGATCCGGACGAGCAACTCCGGACGGAATACATTGATGTTCACCCGAAAACCATGCTCAACAAAGTGACCAGCCCGGATATTCCGCTCGATTGGTCGCTGAATCCTTACCAGGGATGCGAACATGGCTGCGTGTATTGTTACGCCCGCAATACGCACACGTATTGGGGGTATAGTGCAGGTACCGATTTTGAACAGAAAATACTGGTGAAAAAGAACGCCGCCGAACTGGTGGAGGCGAAAATTAAAAGTGCCAACTGGAAAGCGGCCCCGCTGATGCTCTCCGGAAATACCGACTGCTACCAACCCATCGAAAAGAAGCTGGAAATCACCCGTTCCATCCTGGAAGTCATGTGGAAATACCGGCATCCGGTCGGTATTATCACCAAAAACAGCCTGATTTTGAGGGATTTGGATTTGCTGAAACAACTGGCTCAAAACAATCTGGTGCATGTGGCGATCTCCGTCACAACGTTAGACGAGGACCTGCGCCGGAAGCTTGAACCAAGAACGGCCAGCGTTCAGAACCGGCTTTTTACCATTGAAAAACTGTCAAATCATGGCATCCCGGTGAATGTGATGTTTGCACCGGTGATTCCAAGTCTCAACGACCACGAAGTTTTCAAGGTGGCGGAATGGACTTCAAAATTGGGCGCCCGCTCGATGGGGTATACCATGGTAAGACTGAACGGCGACGTGGGAGTCATTTTTGAAGATTGGCTCCGAAAGAATTTTCCGGACCGGGCGGATAAGGTTGTAAATAAAATCAAAGCCAATCACGGCGGACAGGTGAACGACAGCCAGTTCGGGCGACGCATGCAGGGGGAAGGGAACTATGCTGAAATTTTTAAACGCCAGTACCAACTGGCCAAAAAAAAGTTTTTTGAAGGCCGTGAAACGCCGCCTTACAACCTGGAGCTGCATCAGCAAATGAAAAATCCACAGTTGAGTTTGTTTTGAATGAGGTAGGAGTCACTTTATTAAACGGTGTCAAGAAAATTTTTCATCATTTAGCTGACAATCTCCAGCCTTGATAGAAAAAAATTTTACATAACCAGTAACCGGACTTCATTTGCGGCAGTCTCATTTTTCTTTCACGAAAATCAAATTAAATGAAGTTCAATCTCTGTTTTCTCTTCGTTCTGTTCCTTACCGCATCTGCAGGACCTTCGCTGACTGCCCAGACACTGGAACAACAAATCGATAAAAAAATAAGTGACACCTACCCGGCGGATGGGCCCGGCGTTGCTGTACTGGTGGCTAAGGGCGATAAAATCCTTTACCGGAAGGGCTATGGAAAGGCCAATCTTGAATTGGACCTGCCCATGAAATCCGATTACGTTTTCCGCATAGGGTCGATCACGAAACAATTCACGGCAGCTGCCATTCTCAAGCTGGTGGAAGAGGGTAAACTTGCACTCTGCGATCCCCTCACCAAATTTCTACCGGATTACCCAACCCACGGCCACACCATTACCGTGAAGAACCTGCTCAATCACACTTCCGGCATCAAAAGCTACACCGGCATGATGAAATGGACGGATGAGGTGCGCCGCCGGGATTTTACCGTCGATTCACTGATTAATTTTTTTAAAAACGAGCCGATAGATTTTGCCCCCGGCGAACAGTACCGCTACAACAATTCCGCTTACATTTTGCTGGGTTTCATCATTGAAAAAGTGAGTGGCATGACCTACGGCGACTATGTGGAGCAGCAGTTTTTCAAACCGCTCGGCATGAAAAATTCTTACTACGGCTACACGGATAAGATTATCCCGAACCGTATCAACGGCTATCAAAGGGACGGCGATAACTACAAAAACGCAGACTTCCTCAGCATGACGCAGCCATACGCCGCCGGGTCGCTGCTCTCCACGGTGGATGATCTTCACACCTGGTACCGGGCGCTGGCAGCCGGGAAAGTCATCAGCGCCGAAAGCCTGAAAAAAGCGCTGGCCCCGACAAAACTGAACAGCGGTAAAACCATCGATTACGGTTTTGGGCTTAGCACCGGCAACGTGCAGGGCAGCCCGTCCTACGGTCACAACGGAGGCATCAATGGTTTTCTGTCGTCATCCGTTTACCTGCCCAAAGAAGAGATTTTTGTCGTAACGCTCACCAATTGCGATTGCAGCCCGCTTGGCGATCTGGATGCAGAGTTGGCGGCCCTGGCGCTGGGCAAACCTTACGAGTGGACGGCTGTGCCGGTGGATGCGTCAAAATTGCCGGAGTACCAGGCGGTTTATGAATCAAAAGACGGCGGTGCCCGCACCATTAAATTTGAGGATGGCAAACTTTTTTCACAGATCAGTGGCAGCCAGCGATATGAATTGATGCCCGTGGGCAAGGATAAATTTCACGTCCTCAACAGCCTGACAGATTTGCAATTCAAACGGGATGCCTCCGGCAACATTACCTCGGTGACTTCCTTCAGCAGGGGAACCCCGATCGAATGGCAGCGGACAGATAAGGAAATTAAAATGCGGGAAGAAATTGACTTGCCGGAGTCGGTTTTGAGTCAATACCCCGGTGAGTACGCTCTTTTTCCAAATTTTTCCCTGGTTATCAAAGTTGAAAACGGCAAGCTGACTGCCGAGCCCACCGGTCAGCCCAAAGTGGTGTTGCATGCCGAATCAGAAACCAAATTTTATGTGCAGGAGGTGGATGCGCAGATTGAGTTTTTTAAAAATGATGAAGGTAAGGTCGATAAACTGATGCTGTACCAGGGCGGCCAGCAGATTGTTGGAAAACGCCAGTAACCAGTGGGTAATTGGCAGGGTTCTCCCGCAGATTTCGCAGATTTTTTTGAAAATCGTACGAATCCATCTGCGTAAATCTGCGAAATCTGCGGGAAAAAGACTTTAGATAACCGTCTGTTAGTTTAAAGATTCATGATGCGGCGCAGGTGCTTCTTCGTATCCGCCGGAAAATCGGAGGTGAGCACCCATTTGGCGTAGTCGAGCGTTTCCGTGACGAGTTCGTGTTTATGTTTACCGAAAGCCCAGTACACCAGCCCGTCTTTTTCGTAAAGCTTACCAGCGAAATCCACCCGCCCGTTTTCACCCTGACAAAGTTCTTCCAGTTCGGCCACTGATGAGGGTAAGTTTGGATTTTGTTCGAGTTGTTTTTCAAACACTGCAACCGTAGCCAGGATATCGGCCAGGGCATCGTGCGCACCTTCCAGCGACTGCCCGGTGTATCGCCGGTACGTATCTTCCAGCCGGTGGCTGTTCACGTTGCGTTCAATTTTCAAAACATCAATCAACCGGGTGCCTTCCTCCGGAAAATCGATGCCTGCACGGGCAAACTCTTCGACGAGGATCGGGACGTCGAAATTATCGGAATTGTAGCCGGCCAGGTCGCAGCCGGAGAGCCACCTGGAGAAGCTTTTTGAAATTTGCCGGAAAAAGGGTTTGCCTTTGACATCTTCGTCTGATATCCCGTGAATGGCGGTAGCGGATGCAGGAATTGGAATGCCTGGATTGATCAGCACATTGCGCTCTTCCCGCTGGCCATCGGGCATGATTTTCACGGCGCCGATCTGCACGATACGGTCGCTGGCGGTATTGACGCCGGTCGTTTCAAGATCAAAGAAAACAAGCGGAGTGGATATTTGCATGAGTTGACGGTTGGTCGTGTTCGGCGAAAGTTCTTTTGTAAAAATGAGGGGTTGGGCGGCGAAGGTAAGGGATTCCACTCTTTCTGACACGAACGAGCCCGTTTCAACTGTGCATTTGATTCAATCGAAAAAACAGGAAGTTTAAATCAAGACAGGGACATGGCCACGGGTGTTGTTCATCCGTGGCCATGTTTCAAATGTAATGCTTGCGGTTTACCTTAAAAGCGTTACATCTCCTTTCACGAGCCTGGTACTGCCATCCACAAACTCAAGCAGAGCGAAATAAACATAAACAGCCGCATCCATCGGCTTTCCCCGGAAGGAGCCGTCCCAACCGTACGTGGAGTCATTGGGAGGGAAATTGAAGTAGGTGAAAACTGGTTCACCCCAGCGGTCGAAGATTTGAAACTCCCGGACAAGCGTGAGCTGTGGGCCGCCATAAATGGTGAATTTGTCGTTGATGCCGTTAAAATCAGGCGTGAAGGCATTCGGGATATAGAAGTTAAAATTTTTATTGACCACCACTTGCAACTCATCACTTGACTTGCAGCCCAGGCTATCGACGATGGTAATTGAGTAGGTACTTGTAACGACGGGAGCTACCGTAACACTCGGGCACTCAGGACAGTCAAGACCTCCCCAATAGATGGAATCCAGCATTGAGAAGGGGAGGTTGGTGACAGGCTGAAGCACCACGGAATCGCCGAGCTCCATCTCCAGATCCGGCCCAAGAGAGACCGTTGGTTGCGTAAACCAGTTAACGTAAGCATTGGCGGTAGCCTCACAACCGTTCGCATCTTCCACTGATAGCTGATAATTTCCGGAGGAGAGGTCATCAAACAGTGGATCAGGCTGCCAGTTGTTTCCATTCAACGCATATTGGAAAGGGGCATTCCCGCCTTGCACCTGATCGATGGCGATGGCGCCCAATCCATTGGTGAAGCAATCCGGATGAGCAACCGATAAGGAAAGTTGCAGGCTGTCCGGACTCTCAAGGAATACGGAATCAATGGCCGTGCAACCAGCAGGGCCGGTAACCGTCACTGAAGTCCAGCCCGCCGTTAAGCCATTGGCCTGTAAGGTTTGACTACCGTTCGACCAATTGAATGAATAGGGCGGCAGGCCGCCACTCAGCACCGTCACGTCTGCTGACCCATCGGAAGCACCATGGCAGGATATGCCATAACCGTTGAAATCGGAATTGACCTGAAGGTTTATCTGTAAAGGTTGGGGTTGAAATATGACTGCAGACAGTGTCGTCATCAAACCGTTCGGGTCCGTTATTTCAAATGAATAGGCTCCGGGCGGAAGCCCGCTTACCTGCTGTGGAGAACCGCTTTGATTGAAGGTCCCCGAGCCTGTGTTGCCATTCTGATCCGTCCAGGTGTAGGAATAGGGTGGTGTACCGTCAGAAAAATTCAACAAAAGACTGCCCACTGTTTCCGAACATCCAATGGTGTCTCCGAGTATTTGGGCGTCCAGTTGGCAGTTGGAGGCTGGCAGCAGATTGGTTTGCACGTAAACGAGGCTGTCGCAGCCGTATTGATTGCTGAGTTGCGTGACGATCAGTCCTGTATCGAGCGTTGAGCAGCTTCCAAAATAAAGCCAGGTGGTATCAACAGGTAACTGCGCCGTATGTGTGATAATAAGGCTGTCGCATCCGGAGCTATTCGTAAGGATTACCTCTGAGGTGCCTACCTGTCCGGGGTCGCAGCTAAAGGCCTGCAGTACCGTCGTATCGGAAGGTAAAAGTGAAGTGGTGGTGAAGATAAGGCTGTCGCAGCCGGATACGTTTTGTAAAATAACCACCTCCGTTCCGACATCATTCGGATCACAGCTTGTTGCAAAGAGTTGTGTTGTGTCCGGTGGAATGTATGTTGTGGAGGTAACGACCAGGCTATCACATCCGTATTGATTTGGTAGAATGGCCTGACTGATTCCGGCCTGACTGATGTCGCAACTTTGTGCCGTCAAATAGGTCGTATCGGAAGGCAACAACGTGGTTGTCGTAATGACCAGGCTGTCGCAGCCAAACTGATTGGAGAGCAGCATTTCAGAAATTCCGGTATTTGCCGGATCGCAGTTTTGCGCTGTCTGATAAGTTGTATCCGTGGGTAAAAGCGTAGTCGTGGTAGTCACCACACTGTCGCAACCATCGGAGCTCATGAAAATTTCCACCAGTACACCTGCCACAGAGGGGTCACATGTCGTCAGAAAAATATCAGTTGAATCGGCCAGTGCGTAAGTGGTGTTAACGATCAGCAGACTGTCGCAGCCGAACTGGTTTGTTAATAAAACTTCTTCCGTACCAGCCTGGTTGGGATCACAACTGGTCTCAAAAAGCATGGTGGTATCACTCTCCGACAAGCTGACGGTTGTGATGATCAGGCTGTCGCAACCGTAGGCATTGGACAAAGTTTGCTCAAAAATACCGGTGTCGCCGGGGTTGCAGCTATTTGCAAACAGTATCGTCGTGTCAGCAGAAATAAAAACGGTATTGGTGATGACGACACTGTCGCATCCCGCCTGGTTGGTGAGTAATTGTTCCTGAAGCCCGGCCTGGTTGATGTCGCATGTATTCGCTTGCAGGTAAGTTGTATCGGAGGGCAACAGGCTTATCGTCGTAATGACAAGACTATCGCAGCCATCCGTGCCGGTGTACAGGTTTTCAAACATACCCGCCAGCTGTGGGTCACAGGTTGTATTGGCAATGTATGTGGTATCGGCAAGTGTGTAGGAAGTGGTTGTGATCACAAGGCTATCGCAGCCATTGCTATTGACAAACAATGTTTCCGTGACGCCAGTGTTGGAGGGGTCGCAACTTTGCGCAAAAATCTGAACAGTGTCCGAGGCATGCAGCATGATCGACGTGGTGACCACGCTGTCGCAACCAAATTGATTGGTCAACATTTGAACGAAAGTCCCAGTATCCTGCGGAACGCAACTGTATTCCGAAAAGAACAAACTATCAGTTGGTAAGAGCACCACTGTTTCAATCACAAGGCTATCGCATCCGTATTGATTGGTAAAGGTTTGGATAAAAACGCCGGTATCCTGCGGGTTACAGTTTTCACTGAACAGGAAAACGGAATCCGACTCGCTTAAGGTAACGGTCAGAATTTCCAGGCTGTCGCAGCCATATTGGTTGACAAATGACTGGACGAACACGCCCGTATCGGCCGGGCTGCAGCTTGTTTGAAAAATAAGGAATGTATCGGCCGGGTTTTGCGTGACATCATGGTAGGCAATTCCATCACAATTGTCAGCGTTCGTCACGGTCACCCCGTAATTTCCCTGCATGGTGGTTGTGATGCTTTGAGTGGTAGCTCCGTTTGACCATTGATACGAGGTAAACCCAGATCCGGCATTTAGGGAAATGGGATTCCCTGAGCAGATATTGGTCGGCCCGGTGATGACGGGAAAAGGATTGGGCACAGGTTCTACCACTGTAAAATCCACACCGGTACATCCAAAACTATTGGTTACGGTGACGTAGTAAACACCGAACTCGGTAGCGTCAGTCGTCTGGGAGTTACTACCCGTCGACCACAAATAAGACGTATAGCCCGGTCCTGCATTTAGTGTAATGGTATCATGAAAAAGGCAGATAGTCGAAGGGCCGCTTATGTTTGGAGCAGGTACGGGGTTTTCTATGAGATTCATACTCGTTGTACCCGAACATCCGTTTGCGTTGGTGACTGTCACAGTGTAAATGCCGGGGTTGGTAACGAAAATGGATGGACTCGTACTGCCATTAGACCATTGGTAGCTGGAATAAAAACCGCTGACACCCAACTCGGTAACCTCGCCGGCACAAAAGGAAGTTGGACCATAAATAGTAGGCTGGGGGGTCGGAGCGTCCGCACTGATAACGTAAGAGGCCGTTTGGGAGCAACTGTTAGCGTCTGTGATCGTGACGGAATAAACCCCAGGATTCAGGCCGTTGAGGTCTTCTGTTGTGGCGCCGGTTGACCAAAGAAAAGTCGGAGCGGCCGCACAGTCTGTGTTTATGTCGATTGAGCCGTTAGCACTGTTCTCACAACTTGCATTTTGTGTGACAGCACTGAATTCGAATGACTCCTGGCAACAAGATGTGCCTCCGCAATTGATCGTTATGGGACAATTGATCTGAGGCATGTTGACGTAGATCGGGTTGGACGGCGTTCCATAAACCAGCGAAAAAGCGTTAATCCCGCTGTTGATGGTTGGGTTGATGGTGAAGGTCTGACCACAGCCTACACCGCCGATAACGCCTCCATCCGTGCAACATGCCGCCCAGTTAAATGCACCGGTGAAGGTTGGAGGGGCACCAAATAATTCACCCGGCTCATCAGAAAATTCAACAAATGAGGTTGAAGGCATGCAGTTGAACGTAATGTCGGCGTTGCCGCCCGTGCCATCATTACCCTGGTCGAGAATAAGGATAAGGCTGGTGTTTCCGGTGTTCAGATCTTCGTAAAGCATGATTAGCATCGTCTCAGATACTTCCATTCCGGTATTGGCAGAAGCACCAACGGGAACCCCGTAACTGTAAAAATTTACCGCAGAAGTATTGGAACTAACAAAGGGTAATGCAGCAGTAAAGCTACCTTGCGTGACGGTGCAGTTGCATGGTGGTGAGTAGTCTGCTTCAACCTGCTTGACAGGATCTTGCTCTTGCTTAGCATTCGGCAAAAATAAAAGCGGAATCAGGAGCAATAACAGGGTAAAGGTGTTGGCCATAGTGTATTAGCGATTAACTTTTGGCTCCCAGGTGTTATGAAAGGCGAAAATTGTTTGAGTAAAGGTAAAAAAATCACTATCGAGATTCTGGAAAAATCCAGCGCTACATATTATCACTTATTGGTTAAGAAGACATTCGTAATTAAATAAAAGATAGCCGGCGTTTTTGCTCTTTTAATTTTGTGTTTTCTCCGCTGAGCTAACAATTGCAAAACGCCGGCTTTTAAAATTTTCTTAGTTTAAAATGGCTGGCAAAGCCCCATAAAAATCACCTTTTCACCACCCGTTTCGTCACCATCCCGTCCTCAGTTACCAAGCGGACGAGGTAAAAACCGCTGGACCAATCAGCGCTGTTATCAATGAAAACCCGGTGCTGACCGGCTGGTAGAAACGTCATTGTTCGGGTATGCATCATTTGACCGGTCATGGAATAGACTTCCAGCGTGACGTCGGTGTTTTTTGCCAAAATAAAATCTACGGAAAATTCATCCCTGAAAGGATTCGGGAAAACGTTCCATTCAAAAATGCCGGCCTGTGCTGCTTCCGAACCGCTCAGGCAGGCTGTTTTTATCGTGAAATTCTGATACTGCCCCAGTGCAAAATCGCAGATCGTGCGCAGGCGGATATCGTATTGGGTACAAACGTCCAAGCCAAAAATCGTGTAGTTATCATCGCTCACGGAGTATGTGGTCCAGTTGTCCATACTGCCGGACTTTCGGTATCCCAACTCGTAACTGATGGCATTGGAGGGCCCGGCCCAGTTAAGGTTGACCGACGAAAGCGTCGAGTCGAATTCTACTTCGAAAGCGTTGGCACATGGAATCGCCGGTCGGAAAACAGCCGTGACGACTTCTCCAATAGTGTCCGTCAGGGCAAGCTGAATGGCCGTAGCGTATTGGTTGGGGGTGAAGCTATTGTTTTGCACCTCCCAGCGGTCAAGCACCCACCCACTCGCCGGCACTGCCTCAAAGCCAAGAGTTGTTCCCACAAAATAATCACCCGAATACGGAAATGCTGTCGGAATGAAAGTATTGACTTTTACCTGGTTGGGTGACTGCTCCGGCTTGATTTTTACCGTGACGGGGTAGGGGCCCACTACATCGTAACAATCCTCAATCCCGACGTTTATCACCGTACAGCGTGTCAGAATAAAATCTTTCAACTGCTGCACCTCTGCCTGAAACTGTGCCATCGTTCCGCCCCATCGATCGATTTGCCGGGGCATCTCAGGTTCGATGCGCCCGATCAGCGTATCCAGCAAGCCGATCATGTAGTCGCAGGTAAAAAAGCTGTTGTTCATATCGGCATAGCGGTTTACGTAAAGCGAGTGAAACTCTTCGTTTTCCATCAGCGCCACAATTAGCGCACCGTGCCCTTCAAAATCAGAGGTCAGGTTTTCGGCGTAGCAGGGGTCTGCATTCGGCGTAGTGTTCGGAATGCCGGTGTAGTTGACGTAATGCCCGAAGGTGGCGTCCATGTCCCATAGCGTATAGCGCCAGGTTTTGGCCTCGCCATCGGGTTTGCGGCCACGCCACCAGGCGGTGTTCCAGTTCAGCCAGTCCATGCACACGACATGCGTGTTCAAAATCATGTAGTCGATCAGGCTGAGAACGTTGAGTTCCTCCTTGACGGTTTCGTAGTTTACCGGGTTGCTCATGTCATTGTTGGTGATGAAATCATGCAGCGTATCCCAGTCATCCCGGCTGCCGTACTCTTCCCAGGTTCCACCCCAGGTTTTGATGTAGTCAATCCACTTTTCACCCTGATCGTAGTAGTGGCGGGTGAAATCCGGATCATCCACTTTTTCCCTGATTTCATAAACACCCCAGTACTCACCGTTGACGTACAAGATGCAGGGTTCGTAGGTGCGTTCGTCCAGTTCCATCTTTGCCCGTTGCGAAAGTGTATGCACGTAAGCATCCCGGATGTGGGCGCCGTTGGCGGTCGGGTAGTTGTCGTTGGCGGCCGCTTTCAGAATGAGGCGCTGGTAGTTATTTCTGCTTTTATTTGGAAAAATCTGATTGGAAATGGAACTGGTGTAACCCAACTGGTCACGAGTGATGTAGTCAATGCCCCGTTGAGGATAGGCCCAGGAGTCATTCCCGTGTTTGTTGTATTCTCCGTAGGCTTCGTCCGCCAGCTGGCCATTTTTAAACAACTCAAAACTTCCCCTCGGCTCGATCTGGTTTCCGTTCATCAGGTTGAGCAGGGTATTGCCAGCAACGGATATCACCGGCACGGTATGGTTTTCATCAATAAAATAGGTATTGGCCTCCGTAAAACCTGGCAGCAGGGCAGGATTGTTGCTGAAAACCCTGGCCTTCACAACTGTCGTTTTTGCAATCACCAGCGGCACGGAGTACAACGGTGAAGCCATCGTCGGTTCAGCGCCATTCAGGGTGTATCGGATTTGTGTATTCGCTGGCGCCGTGATCGATAGCGTGAGCGGACCATTGTAAAATCCGGCAGCATGGCTGAAAGTGGGTTTTACGGCGTAACCTTGAAATGCATTCGCATTCGGCCCGCCGGGCGTTGGGTTTTGAAAAATACCCCAGTCCACAGCAGCATCGGTCGTTCGGCCGGTCGAGTGGTTCGCCTGATTTGGCACTGTGATCTGAATGGCATCCAACAGGTTTTGCTGCGGGTCAAACAAAGCAATGTACTCCTGTTTCGTCTGGGTGATTTTGAAACCGGCGTGTATGCTGTTCATCCCGCTTACTTCATCCCGGTCGGAAGCGAAAATGATCAAATGCTCGCCCGGTTCAATGGTAACGCCTGCCGGAATGGGCCATTTATCGGAGTTATTGATATTGTCGCTGAGGAAATATCCTTCGAGGTTCACGGTGGTGGCGCCGGCGTTGTAAAGCTCGATCCAGTCCTCCCGTTGACCATAGTTGTCAGTGATGCCATCCATGTTGGCAGCGGAGAATTCATTGATAATAACCTGAGCGGACAGGGTTTGAACGGTGAAAAACAACAGCAGGGAAACGTAAAGTTGGAGGCGCATAGGTGATGTGTTTGCTTTAATCAAAATTGGTTGACATCAAAGGTATTGAAGCAGTTGAAAATTTTATGGATTTGCTGAAATTAGAAAGGAAAACAGCTGTTAGTTGACAAATTTGGAAAGAAAGGGTAAAAAAAACAGCGCCGGGGCGGTCTGAAACTGCCCGCTGGCGCTGAAGTACTCTCCAAGTACCTTTTATCGGATGAGGGATGTATGTCCTTTGTAGGTTTCTGAAACACCGTCGACAAAATCAACTTCGAGGTGCCAGACATAGACGCCGGGTGGCATTTGTTTTCCTTTAAAAGTGCCGTCCCAGCCAGTGTTGAGGTCGTTGATGTCAAAGTCTCTGCCTTCGTACAGTAATTCTCCCCAACGGTCAAAGATGCGGAAAAGTCTGATTTTTTCAACCATGTTGGAGCTTCCATGCACGTGAAGCAGGTCATTGGCAGGATCTCCGCCGGTGCCGGGAGCGAACCCTGTCGGCACTTGTACCCGCCTGACTTCCCGCACAAAAATGTTGATCATGTCCTGCGATTTGCAGCCATTTTCGTTGGTCACGGTAAGTGTAGCCGTTGTCGGGCTTGTCACCACAAAGTCGCCGAGTCGCCAATCAGGATAGTTGACCGGGTTTTGCGGATTATTGGAGGTCCAAAGGAAAGTGAGGTTTTCCGAACTGTCCACATTCAAAATGGTAGGATGAATGTGAATGTGAGCGCCATAAAAAACAATAGTATCCGGACCGAGATCGACAATAAACGGCTCAGGCTCATTCACAAAAATATCGTTCAACTGAAACGTGCAACCATTGATATCCCTGATCTGAACATCATAAATGTCACTTGGAAGGGCAATGAGATTGGAGCTTCCCAAAAAGTCGCCGTTATTGAGGCTGTAGCGGTAGGGCGGCGATCCGCCGGCTGCATTGATTTTTATCCGGCCGTCTCTCAACCCTGCACAGGAAACATCCTGCACTTCGAACGTGGCTGAAACCGGTTCGGCCGGTTGGAGAACGGTCGTAGAGTCAACGAGTTTGCATCCATTGGCATCTGTCAGGGTCACGAGGTAGGTTCCTGCTGGAAGGTCTTTCACCTGCTGACCATTCGTGCCGTTTGACCAGCTCACGCTGTAAGGCGAAGTGCCGCCGGAAGGCGTGGCAAACGAAGTGCCGTCGGCGCCTCCAAAACATTTTACACTCTCATTGATGAAACTAACGTCCAATTCCGTCGGCTCGCCGATACTCAGTTGAATGGCGGTTGAGCAACCGTTGGCATCCGTCACGGTAACCGTGAAATTGCCGGCCGGAAGCCCGGTCGCAGTTGCGGTTGTCTGCCCGGCGGCATTGGCTCCCCAGAGGTAAGAATAGGGTTGCGTACCACCAGTACCGACGACCGTTGCAACGCCGTCGCTGCTCCGGGCACACTTTGCATCCTGCTTCGAAACCACGGAAGCCCCGATCGATGCCGGATTGCCGATGGTGATGCTGCTTGTTGCGGAGCAGCCAATATTATTCGTAACAGTTACCGTGTAAGTATTACCGCCGCTCAATCCGCTGATGCCCGGCGTGCTTTGTCCTCCGGCACTCCAGTTGATGGTGAAATTGCTGACCGGCACGTTGCTTCCGCCCTGCGTAATCATCTGGATGGTGGCCGTGCCGTCGGTGCCGTTGAAGCAGGAGGCTGTCGTTTGCGTCAGTTGGACAGCCAGTGCGCCCTGCTGCATGATTTCAATCTGCTCGGTGTCGGTGCAACCGCTTGCATCAGTTACTGTGACCGTATAAATTCCGGCAGTCAGGTTGCTGGCAATGGCGGTACTTTGGCCATTGCTCCAGTTGTAAGTATAATTTCCTGCGCCGCCCGTAGCGGTGATCGTAGCGGTGCCGTTTCCGGCGTTGAAACAGATCATCTGCGGTGGAGCGATGGATGCGGAGACGGCTGTTGCCGGCTCGCTCAGCACTGCGTTTGCAACAGCGTTGCATCCATCTGAATCCTGAACGACAACCGTGTAGCTGCCAGCAGCCAGTCCAACCGGATCCTGAACGGCAGATGTGAATCCATTCGGGCCATTCCAGGAGTAGGTGTAAACGCCCGTTCCTCCGGAAACCGTGATGTCGATGCTGCCGGTTGTGTTGCCCTTGCACTTCACATCCTGTTGCGACACCTGAATGTCGATGGCATCCGATTCGTTCAGGTTCAGGGAAGTTTGCGCGGTGCAGCCGTTACCGTCTGTGACAGTGACAGCATAATTTCCGGCGGATAGATTGGACAGGTCCTGGGTCATGTCGCCGGTGTTCCAAAGGTAGGTGTACGATCCGGAACCGCCGTTTACTGTCAGGTCAATAGCGCCTGCGGAGCCTCCGTTGCAGCCCGCATTCGTGGGTGCTGTGGTTAAAATGAGCTCGGCAGGCTGCGAAATATCCTGGCAAAGCGTGGTTGTGCAACCATTGGAGCCAGTAACGGTGAGGCAATAATTTCCTGCGGCTAAAGCAGTCAGGCTGGCGGTGGTATCACCGTTGCTCCACAGGTAGGAGTACGGCGCTGTTCCGCCGGATGCTTGTGAAACAATGCTGCCATCTGCGCCGCTGAAACAGCTGACATTTTGTGGTTGAAACGAAACAGCGACCTGGTCGGGCTGTGTCAGTGAAATGGAATCCACCGTTGTGCAGCTGTTGCCGTCCGTGACAGTGACGAAGTAGGTTGCCGCATCAAGCGCATTGGCCGTGTCGCCGTTGTCGCCATTGCTCCATTGGAAAGTGAAATTGGGTATTCCGCCACTTACGCTCACGGTCGCCGTCCCGTCGGCAGAGCCGTTGCAGAGTGGGTTTTGCGAAGCGATGGAAGTTAAAATTTGTGCAGGTTCACCGATGGATACGGATGCAGTTTCCTGGCATCCGTTGAGGTCAGATACCTGGACGGTGTAGGTTCCTGCGGGCAGGTTTGTTACCGTTGTGTCAATGGCGTTGCCCGCAGCTGCGTCCCACTGAACATTGTAAGTTGCGGTGCCTCCGGCAATGCTCACCATGACGGCTCCGTCGCTTGCGCCGAAGCAGTTGGCGCTATCGGCAGCTGTGGTGAGTACAAGCAATTCAGGCTCGGTTAAATTCAGGCTGGCTGTTTCCGAACAGCCGTTTGCATCGGTTACGATAACCGTCTGCGAACCCGGCGTAGCATTGGATAAAATGGAATCCCCCTGCGTGCCGTTCCATTCGAACGTGTATGGGTAAACGCCCCCGGTCACCTGTACAGTCACAGCGCCATCGTCGTTTCCGTTGCAGCTTATTTCATCAATAATAATTTCATTTAAAACAAGCGGAGCGGGCGCCTGAACAGGCACCTGGATGGAGTTTGGACATCCCCATGCATCCGTGACTACCACCTCGTAAGTGCCAGCCCCGAGTCCGGTGAAGCTTCCGGTAGTGTTTGAAATTGTGTCAATTGAAAAAACATACCCGCCGGCCCCGCCGGTTGCAGAAACCGAAATGGAACCATCGGTGTCGGACGGACAACTGACGCCGGTCACGTTGTTTATTGTCAGCGAAGGTGCATCGCAGGCAGGAGTGATACAGGTTGCGGAGCCGGTTTCACCATCGCATTCGCCGATGGCGAATACTTCGATCGTGACGGTGTCGCTCAGTGTAAGACCGGTAACGGAGTGGGTAAGCGGGCCACCGTTTGGCACCGTCCAGCCTGCACCTTCCACATTCACCTGGTAGCCCATTGCGCCGGGGACGTCGTTCCACTCGAAAGTGATGCTGTTGTTGGTTACCGTGGTGCAAATGATATTGGGCGCCGGCAGAACATCCTGCACCTCAATCGTGATCGAGTCCGACACCTCACATCCGTAGGTGTCCCATGCCGTCAGGGTGTAGGTGGTAGTGCTTTGTGGAGTGGCGACGGGGTTTGGGCAATCAGTGCAACTAAGACCGGCTTCCGGTTCCCAGCGGTAGTAGATTTGGTAGAGCGGTTCGAAGGTAATGGTCCAGTCAAGGATGGTGCCGTTGAAGCCCGCCTGATCGTCGATGGCCAGCAATTGCCAGGTGCCGTTGGTAGGGTAGGCGCCGTCCCAGAGGTCAGACCAAACTCCTTCCGGCAGGAAAGTTCCTCCGGAAAAAGACGGTTCATTACCAGACGAACAAACCGGCCACGGCGCACCGGCACTGATGACGGTGGAGGCGGTTGGGGTGAAACAGACATTGTTGTAATTGTCGCAATTCGAGCCATTGTCGGAACTCAGCTCAATGAATTGCCCACCGGGTGAAATGAGAAACAAATCCAGGTCATCCACCCATTTGTGTTCAATGTTGAGGCAAACCGACTGAATCACGCCCGGTCCCAGCGTGATGGGTTGCACCCCTGCCACCACAATGGGGGAATAAGTCGGCGCTGTGTGCGTGACGAGGTAGTCATTGTCATTGGTGAAAGACGGAGGATCGGGCAAGGGTATCGGAAGGGTTCCGTCCAAAGCCACCGAATCGCCCCGGCAAATGGTGGTGTCAGGGCCAAGCACCGGCGGTAAAATTTCATTGTCCCTGATAAATATCCAGAAAGTATCCCGGTTGCAAATATCTCGTTGAATGTCAATCCCAATGCTTTCCAGCCCTTCATCCACCTGATCCATGATGGCAACGATGTCGATGGTGATGGAGCTGTCGCCCTGCGGGATGAAAAGTCCGGAGGGAATATTCAGGTAATCAACGCCATTCTCGGCGGTGCCGATGATCGTGTAATCGAGCAAAAAGTCATCCTCCACCGGACTGGGGAAACTGAAAGTCATGGTTGCAGTAGCACAGCCCTCGGTGATGGTGCCGTCGAGGCTTACGGTTTGAGTTTCCACCTGCAGGGAGCCGGTGCCAAAGCTTTTGGCTTCCAGAAAAACCCCTGTGTCGTAGGCGCTGTCGCCAACATCAGATACAGCGAGTTTGATGGTGTAAGTTTCACAGGGAATCACAATGGCCTCGGCAATGAAAACATTGAGATAGCCGTCGTAAACCGGTTGATTGTTGGAGTTATTGTTGTCGTTGTAAAACTGGGCGAAAGCCGGAGGGCAATTCGCTCCGTTCATCGGGTGGATGTTATTGATGGTTACCGGGATGTTTGTGCCGGGGATGAGGGCAATGTTTTGACCACCATTCTGGAAAGGCCCGGAAATGCCCGGGCCGCTGATAAAAAATCCGAACACGTCGTTAAAATTACTGCAGGCCCATTCCGGGTATTCTTCTGAAGCAAAAACATATTTGAAGCGCAGGGTGTCGGAGGTCGGGATGAAGGTTATCGTGAATTTGGCCACGTCATTCAGCACGCCTGCTGCGATGGATTGAAGGTCGGGGTCGGTGGCGCTGCTGTTGACATCGTTGGAACTGAACTGGCTACCGACGCAATTGGCGCCCAACGGCCCGGTACAGTTGGGGCTGGAGGAGGCTGCCCGTCCGCTTGTAAGCAAGATGCCCCGGTCAATGCCTACAGCGTTTTGACCACTTTTAAAATAGCCAACTGCCAGCGGGTCGCCTTCGTAGGTCACGTTCAGCACTTCGACACCGTCGCCGAGGAAAATATTGGTAATCAGATTTTCAGGTGTGAAAGGTGGGGTGGTGGCGTCTGTGACTTCCATGGTTTGTGAAAAAAGTGACAAGGAAGTCAGCAACGAGGCCAACATCAAAACAGAAGATCTGATTTTATTCATAAAGTGAAAGTTATCCATCTATCAGGTGATTGTAAAATTTGGGCAAATAAACGACAAGTACCTTCGAAAAATATAATTTCCCGTTTTCAATTTTTCAAAGCATAAAAGTAAAATCATTCCCCTGATTATTTAATGATTAGGTTTGCCTAATTGAAGAATTGGTCAACAAGTTACATTTCTTTGCCGTTTTGAAGGGTATTGGCTGTGGTCTCACAACTATTACTTTCTCCGGTGTTTTGTGATGTATCAAACTATAAAAATGAGAAAGCGCTTGAAAGTAAAAAAGCCGCACTTTCCATGCCCGGCTGGCAATTTTTGTAAAATATCGTCCACCGATTAAGCGCCTTGATCTAAAAAAAAGTCTGCTCTATCTTTCAACCTTTACCTTCGTTTTGTTTTTAAGACCCAAAAAATCCTGACACCTTAAAAGTTATTACTCAAACAGCACTTACATGAATCAATTCGTAAAAAATGTTTTCTCCTCATGCCTCGGTGTAGGCGTGGCTTTTCTTCTGCTCGGTTTTTTCGGATTCGTCCTCATTGCAGGTCTTGCAAGCGTCGGCGAAAAAAAAGTGAGTGTAAGCTCAAACACGGTTCTTCACCTTAAGCTGGATAAACCCATCCCTGAGCAAACCAACAACCTGCAAGTAAACCCATTTGATTTGACAGACCAGGAAATTCTTGGCCTGAACGATATTGTCGAAACCATCGGGCACGCTGCAGGCGATGAAAAAATTAAAGGCATTTTACTCGACCTCGAGGGGAGTACCGGCAGTGGTTTAGCGACTGCATCCACCCTCAGGAATGCCATTCTGAAATTTAAGGAAAGCGGAAAGTTTGTCGTTTCCTATTCCAAAAACTACACGCAGGGCACTTACTACATCGCCTCGGCGGCCGATAAAGTCTACATCAATCCACTGGGTGGCATTGATTTTCACGGTTTTTCAGCTATGATTCCTTTTTTTAAGGACATGCTCGATAAAGTGGGTATTAAAATGCAGGTTTTTTACGCCGGTGATTTTAAGAGTGCGACCGAACCCTATCGCCTCAACAAAATGAGCGACCAAAACCGCCTGCAACTGAGGGAGTATCTTGAACCTGTTTTCAATAATTTCCTGACGGAAATGGGATTGTCCCGAAATAAAACTGTGGCAGAACTCAGGGCTATCGCTGACGAATTGAAAATCAGAGATGCTGATGATGCAGTTACCTTTGGCTTGGCTGATCAGACGGGGTACATTGACGAGGTAATCGATGATTTAAAAAGCCGGATGGAACTGGCTGAAAAAGATAAACTGAAAACGATTGGACTGGAAGACTATGCAGGTAGTTACACCAAAAAAAGAAATTCATCTGCCAAAGATAGAATCGCTGTTATTTACGCGGAAGGTTCCATCCTCAGCGGTAGTGGTGATAAAGGAACTATTGTCGATGACCAATACGTCAAATTGCTCCGCAAAATTCGGAATGACGAAAAAATCAAAGCTATTGTTTTACGTGTAAACTCCCCCGGCGGTAGCGCCATCGCTTCCGAAAATATCTGGCGGGAGCTGACGCTGGCAAAATCCGGGGACAAAAAAGTGGTCGTCTCCATGGGCGACTATGCAGCGTCGGGCGGATATTATATTGCGTGCATGGCCGATAAAATTTTTGCAGAACCCAACACGCTCACAGGCTCCATCGGAGTATTTTCCATGTTGCCCAACGCTTCCAAACTTTTTGAAGAAAAACTCGGCATTCACTGGGATTCCGTCAAAACCACCAGTTATTCCACCGGCCTGAATCCGTTTTTTGATCTTGCGCCGGCTGAGCAAAAATACCTGCAGGAATCCACTGACAAGATGTACGAAAAATTCCTGATGCGTGTCGCCGAAGGAAGAAACATGAGCCGTGACAGTGTCCACGCCATTGCCCAGGGTCGTATCTGGCCAGGCGAAAAAGCCATGGCTATCGGCTTAGTGGATGAAATCGGAGGCCTGAGTCAGGCAATGCAATCAGCTGCCGATCTGGCGGGAATCGAAAATTACCGCGTCATGGAATACCCCTACCAAAAAGATCCGTTGCAAGCGTTTTTGGAAGAGTTGACTGGACAAAAAGACGACGATGCAATCCGCAACCAGTTAATTCAACGTGAATTAGGCGACTATTACAAATTTTACCGTGAAGCCAAAGAAATGCTGGAAATGAAAGGTGTACAGGCAAGGCTGCCGGTAATTATTGATTTTAAATAAATCTTGTCGCAGGTTACCCAAAAAAAACAGCCCGGTGAAGTATGCACATTCACCGGGCTGTTTTTTTTTGGGGATTGAACAACATTATTTCTTCGCTTTCGAAGCCATGTAATCCAGCGTCAGTTGTGTCAGCGCTTTCACGCCGGTGGTGAAACCGCTTTCATCGATAAAGAAATCAGGCGTGTGGTGTGGCGCTGCATCGATCGGATTCATGCCCTTTGGCATGCCGCCGAGGAAGAAAAACAGGCCGGGCACCCGGTTTGCATAAAATGAAAAATCCTCTGCTCCGGTTATGGGACGGCTTACCAGCACGTTCTCTTCTCCGGCCGCCTTGTACAGTGACGGAAGCATTTTCGCTGTCAATTGTGGGTTGTTGTAGGTGACAGGATACCCGATTTGAATATCGACCTCTGCGGTAGCACCCTGGCTCTCGGCAATCAGGGTGGCAGTTTTACGGATGCGTTCGTGAATGTCACGCTGCATGGCCGTGTCGAGCGTCCGGATGGTCCCAATCATTTCAGCCTCTTCCGGGATGATGTTGTTCCGGACGCCGGAAGTTATTTTACCGACGGTAATCACGGCGGCTTCCTTCGTCAGTTCCGTCTGGCGGCTGATGATGGTTTGCAGCCCGAGAATGATTTGCGCTGAAGTGACGATCGGGTCAACGCCTGTCCAGGGCCTTGAGCCATGCGACTGCTTACCTTTAACTTTAATGGTGAACATGTCAGCTGCGGCCATGGTGCCTTCCGGTTTGTAGCGAATTTTTCCAACTTCCAGGTCAGAGCTGATGTGTAGTCCAAATGCAACTTCAGGCGTGGGATTGTCGAACAATCCTTCCTTGAGCATTAGTTGGGCGCCACCTTCTTCACCCGGAGGTGCACCCTCTTCAGCCGGTTGGAAAATGAACATGACAGTTCCCTGCAGGTCTTTTTTCATCCCGGTCAAAATTTCTGCAACTCCCATCAAAATGGCGGTGTGCGTATCATGACCGCAGGCATGCATCACTCCGACCTCCTGACCGAGATAAGTTGATCTTTCTTTTGAAGCAAAAGGTACAGGCGCCCGCTCCGTCACCGGCAGCCCATCCATATCAGCACGCAAAGCGACCACCGGGCCGGGTTTTCCACCTTTTAAAATACCGAGTACACCCGTGTGAGCGATACCGGTCCGCACTTCCATCCCCAGGCTCTTCAGATGTTTAGCGACTATTTCCGCGGTGCGGAATTCCCGATTTGATAGCTCGGGGTGCTGGTGAAAATCCCGCCGCCATTCAATGACTTTGGATTCTACACTTTTTGCAAGGTTGTCAATATCTGCTTTGGGCTGAGCTGACAAAACAGCAGGTAAAACAAAGAGTAAAAACAAGGCTTTTACAAGTCCTTTTAAGTTAGTTTGGTAATTTTTCATACTAATTCCGTTTTTAATTTTAAAAACAAAGAAATACAAGTGCTTCGCATTTTGTTTGAAAAAGTGCGGCAAGATAAAATTTTTAAAAAGGAAAAAACTTCCAAACAGTAAAAGGTTAAGTGCCGCACTTTTTCTATGTTTGCCCACTTCGTTTATAAAATACACTTTGTCATGCAAAAATCAGTTGCCATCCTCTGTGCCGGCGGTCCGGCTCCCGGTATCAATACCGTAATCAGTACCATAGCAAAGGTTTTCCTCAAGGACGGATACCGGGTCATCGGTATTCACGAGGGCTACAAAAACCTGTTCAACGGCAAGGCCGAAACCGTGAACATTAACTTCCATTATGCCGACCGGATATTTCCCCGGGGCGGGTCTACCTTGCGGATGAGCCGTTACAAACCAAAGGATCATGAGTTTTCGGCTCAGTTTTTTAAAGACAACAATGTCGTTTTACTGGTGACCATCGGAGGCGACGACACGGCTTCTACCAGCAACCGGCTGGCGAAATGGCTGGCTTCACAAAATATCAACATTCAAAACATTCACGTCCCGAAGACGATTGACAACGACATTCCGCTCCCGGACATGATGCCTACCTTCGGGTTTAACTCGGCCAAAGATGAAGGTGTGCGTATCGGAAACACGATTTACGAAGACTCCCGGACGTCCAGTACCTGGTTCGTCATTTCTTCGATGGGGCGTTCAGCCGGTCACCTGGCTTTTGAAATCGGGGCAAGCTGCCACTTTCCGATCATCATCATTCCGGAGATGTTCAACAACACAAAAATCAGTTTGGAAAAAATTGTGGACTTGATCATTTCCTCCATGGTGAAACGAAAAATCAACAAGGTGGATCATGGCGTGGCCATCGTCAGCGAAGGGGTTTTTCACATATTGGATAACGATGAGTTAAAGAATTCCGGCATCAATTTTACCTACGATGCTCATGGGCACCCGGAGTTGGGCAACGTAAGTAAAGCGCACATTATCAACGTCTTAGTTCAGCGAAAATTAAAAGCGCTTGGCATCGATATCAAGAGTCGCCCTGTGGAGATGGGCTACGAACTGCGTTGCTGCCGCCCCGTAGCTTTTGACCTCACCCTCTGTACGGTATTGGGGATGGGGGTCAAAAAGTTATATGAACACGGCCTCAAAGGCTGCATTGTGTCAACGACCCGGGAGGCGGAAATCGTACCGATTTTCCTGAAGGACATTGAGGATGAATCCGGTAAAATCCCGCCCCGTCTCGTCAACATTAAAACGGAATTCTCCCGCCTTGTTCTCAGTGACATGCACGTCCTGAATCAAACGGATTACGACCGGGCCAGAGAATATCTCAACAATCCTGAGGATTTTGATTTTTACAAAATACTGAACTGGAAATATGAGCAGACGACAGTATTGAGACCCGTTGATTAAATATAGAAAATGGGGAATGGAGTAGGGCTGCACGCCTACAGCTCCATTCTTCATCAAAACCGTCTTCCGTCCTGAATATTCTTTCGATAGGGAATGTTGATGAAGTCCAGTTTTCCCGGTTTTACCCGGATGTAAAAACTGTAAGTATCGAAGTAAGGTTGCCAGCTTACACCCATTTGCCAGCAGTGCAAATCTCTTGAAAAAGTAAAATCAGGATACGTGATTCGCTTAGACTGAAAGTCGTAACCAAAGTTGCCTACGGTAATGCTCCAGTTTGGCGTCAGGTTGATGCTGCCCCTTGAAGCGATGGAGTTTGTGGTAATCTGAATGGTATCTTTTTGCGACCTGGTATCGTAACGGCTTTGAACAGTGAAGTTGTGGCTGATGGTAAAATTTTCAAACAAGCTGAGTAGATCTTCCTGCTGCGGTGTACCCTCCTCATCTCTTGGCGTATTGGCCACCCGTTGATCAGTGTTCACACCTTTAATTAAATCCCGCAACCGGCCAACAGTCATGTTTGTGGTGATGGCCGAGTTCCAGCCCACCACACGGAGCAGTTTGCCTTGGGTGTCAAGATTAAATTGATTGATGCGGCTGCCCGTTGTCCGGTTAAAGTCGTAGGGGTCGAGGGTTATGCCAAAACGAAATGATGTGATGCCGTTGAAAAAGTTGGTGTTCCCGGAAATGCTGACCTGGCTCCACTGCAGCGAATCGGCTGCGAAATTGTAATTTCCACCCAACGAAATGGAATTGAAAAGCTTCACATTTTTCAGGGTGGAGTCTCTCTTTGAAAAAACCTTGGCTTCGAGCAGGTTGCCAAAGCCGTAGTTGAAATTCATTTGGCGGCCGGCCGCCGAAGGTGTGCCGAAGCCACCCAGCTGGTTGTTTTCAAAAATGTTGTAACGAATTTCCTCGTCGGAATTCAGACTTTGGCGAACGGTTTTAAAATAACCCCAGTCAGGATTGGTGTAATCCGGGGTGAAGTTGAATCCAAAAGACGGAGTGATTACGTGCCGCAGCCCACGTAGTTTTCCCCGCTTAAAAAGCAGCGTTCCAAACACTTTGGTGCTCATGCTGACGCCGGTATTGTATTCACGGAAAGGTTTGAACCCAAAATCTTCCATATTGAGTATCTGCCCGTATTTCAGCGTATCGGCTATAATTTGAACTTCACCGTCCGGGCTGGTGATCGTATCATACTCGATGGTCAGGGTCGGGTCGAAGGTTTTTTCAACGGATTTGAAATACCAGACCTCCTTGTAATTGGCATTTGGTGAAACCGTAAAATATTTGAGAAAGTTGAAGCTCGTGGCTGCCGTTACATTGTGCCGGACTCCAAATTTGGCGTCATCCAGTGTTTTTTGAGTAAAGAGTGTGGAGTCTTTAGCCGTGAATTGATTTCTAGCTTCCGAGGTGTAGCGCATTTGCACCCGCTCGTACCAGCGCTCGCCGCCGGTTTTTATTTTTCTTTTAAAAGGGAAAAGGTTTTGTGTCTGGAAGTTGAAAGTCGGGAAACTGATGGTTACGTCCCGGGTATTGGTATTTTGCGAGTGATTGAAGCTGACACTAAGATCGAATGGTTGATCAAACCGCTGCCGGTAACTCATGTTCGAGCTGAGTGAGCTTTGAAAACGTGACTGCGCATCCGTTTGATTGCTTCGTTGATAGTCGCTGGTCTGCAAGTTGACGCTGCCGCCAAGGGAGCGGTAAGGATGCGCCTTTGAGTCCTGGTTGTGTGACCAGCGAATACTCATCGAAGGTGAGTATTTCGGACGGCCGTTCACTTCCGTACGCAGGTAAGCGAAGCTGGCGCTGGCGCTTCCGGTGTATTTGTAGCGTTTTTTGTAGCTCGAAGCTCCGTGAACCCTGACCGTACCTTTCAGATAAACATCGGTGGTAAGTTTTAAATCCCAATGGTCGCCCATCGGGAAATACCATCCCATATTTTCAAGTCCGAAGCCCCAGGCTTCAGAGTATTCGTAGCCTTGCGGAAAAATCAGGCCCGTTCGCTGTCCGGTTTTCAAAGGAAAAAATCCGAACGGGAACCAAATCGGGGTGGGAATGTCGCCGATGACAAGGTTGCAGGGGCCGACGACTGCCACTTTATCCTGAACGATTTTTTGCTTGCTGCTTTTAATGCCGAAGTGAGGGTGGTCAAGTTCGCAGGTCGAGAAAATGGCGTTTTTGTTGTAGATGACGTTAGCCTTGGTGGTGTCTTCTCCAGCGCCGAAAAATTTTCCTTTCTCTCCCACGATGTTCATACCCTCCTGCATGGTCTGAGCCTCGTAGATAATACCTTTGTATGTCTTGAAATTGTAGCGGAGTTTGTTGGCGGTAAACTTTTGGCCCCCTTGCTCGAAGGTCGGTTTTCCAACTGTTTTCCCCAAAACCTGCCTGCTTTCAGCCATCATGATATTTTCATTCCAGTCGATCATGATGTACTCCGCAGTGATAGTCATCGACTGGTACTTAACCTCTGCCTGTCCGTAAAGGTGAACCTGTTTATTTTTCGTGTCAAAAAACATGGAATCAACCGATTTGTAATCGACCTGTTCCTCCAGAGCATCGGAGGAAATTTTAACGCTGTCCCAGTTGATATTACCGGAAGGTTGGCTGGCAGGTGTAAACGAAGGTAAGTTAAGCTCGGGGGGAGGCCCTCCCGAACGTGCCCTGACGATGGAGTCGGTATTGATCGTTGGAGTCACCTGTCCTGCAGCAATCCATGCGGAAAGCACTAAGAATGAAATAATTATGTTTACCTTTGTTTGCAAATTGTGGTTTAAAATTTGTTGATTGGGATTTGACTTCTGATATTTGATTTTCTGAAACTTTTCCCTCACCCTAGTTTAAAACTATGAAGAAGGCTTTACTTTTTCTACCAACGATCCTTTTAGGATTTACCTCCTGGAATTTACCAAAAGTTAACACCTCTCCCGCAAAGGAGGGCAAAATTATCAAAGCTGATGAATTAACCACAGCTATTCCTGAATTGCTCTCTCCCGGAGACTCAGTTATCCAGACAAAAGTTCTTTTTGAGAAAAAAGGCGGCGTGAAAGTTAGCACGGTCGTTATTGATCCCGGTCATGGAGGTCATGACCCCGGATGCAGCGGAGCTCACTCCCGTGAAAAGCACCTGGCACTGGCCATTGGCAAGTACTTTGCCGAAGGCTTGCAGCAGAATTACCCGGACTTACGGGTCATCATGACCCGCTCAACCGATGTCTTCATTCCGCTTCATGAGCGGGCAGCCATCGCCACCCGGGAAAAAGCTGATATTTTTATTTCTATCCATTGTAATTATATTCCAAAAGCAAGTCACATTCACGGCACGGAAACATACGTTTTGGGCCTGCATGCCACCGAAGCCAATCTTGAAGTGGCCAAACGGGAAAATGCTTCCATTTTATACGAAGATAACTACCGGGAAACTTACGGTTACGATCCGAATTCTGCAGAAGCGCACATTCTTTTTTCCATGTTTCAAAATGCCTTTCTGGAGCAGAGTATTCTTTTCGCTCAAAAAGTGCAGCAACACAGCGCAGGCGAACCGGGCAGGAAAAACAGGGGCGTAAAACAAGCCGGCTTCCTCGTTCTCCGTCACGCCACCATGCCAAGCGTGTTGGTGGAAACAGGATACCTCAGCAACCGGGATGAAGAAAATTATCTGCGGACTGAAAAAGGCCAGAAGGAAATGGCGAATGCCTTGCTTGCAGCTTTCGCTGAATACAAAGCAGAAATGGAAGGCATCACCCCGCAAGCACCGCTTGCAAGGCTCAACACCCATGAAAACCCTGTGGCGTCAAGTGCAGAAACGGCATCTTTGACCGCATCGGCAACGCCTGTGGAGACGGCTGTTGCTGTGACTTTCAAAGCAGAAACTGCGCCTGCACCAACTCCGAAAGAAGAAAAAATTACCCGGGAAACAACTATTTCCCCGAAGAGCGAACCGGTAAAAACAAATATTTCACCCGCACCTTCAGGAAAAATCATTCCTTCCAATCCAGTCTCCACATCAAAACCTTCCGAGCGTACGGTCGTTTCACAAAACACTGATATTCAGTATCGTGTGCAACTGGCTGCGTCGCCTTCCCTGCTCGATATTTCGCAGGGCAAGTGGTCGAAAGTTGAATATTTGATCGAAGTGGTGAAAGAAGACAACTTATATAAATATCAGGTTCGTAACTTTGCGACTTCCGGAGAAGCGAACAGCGTAAAACAAAAACTCCGGGCTATCGGTTTTAACGATGCTTTTGTCGCAGCCTACCAAAATGGGCAGCGAGTCAAGTAATCAACATTCACAAAAAAATTCATGAGGAAGGAAACCAAGATTGCAATTTTTACAATTGTAACAGTCGCTTTGGCCATTTGGGGGTATAAGTATCTCAGAGGCTTTAATCTTTTAAGTAAAAAAACTACACTTTACGCCGTTTACGACCGGGTCGACGGGCTTCGGGTTTCGACCCCGGTTTACATCCACGGTCTGGAAGTCGGCCTTGTGGCTGATTTTACACAGCAAAAAAATGACTACAATAAAATTGTAGTTGAAATGCAAATCAACCCTGACATCAAAATACCGAAATCGGCAACCGCCGAAATCATTACTACCAGCCTGATGGGCGGTTCCGCCATTAACCTGGTCTTTGAAGGTACCTGCTCCAATGGCGATTGTGTTGAAAGCGGTGATTATGTCGAGGGCGTCATGAAAGGCATGCTCGCCTCATTTGCAACACCCGATGAGGTTCGTGTGTACGTGGATGAACTGAATAAAGGGCTGCGTGGCGTTCTGGATACACTTTCTTACCGGCTGTCTGAAAGCCAGGAGATCAACCAGAGTGTTCAGGATGTCCGGGCGATTTTAACCAATCTGAAAGCTACGACCGGCCGGCTTGATGGAGTAATGGCAAGGTCCTCCGGTTCGATCGAAAGCAGCCTGAAAAATATCGAGGCAATCACCGGTACTCTGAAAGAGAGCAATCAGCAAATCAAGACGATCCTTGCTAACGCTGAAGCTGTCAGTACCGATCTGAAGGATGCAGACATGAAAGGATTGGTAGGGGAGACCAAGCAGACCATGAAAAAGTTGCAAACCACGCTTGCAAGCTCTGACAAGGCAATTGCCGACCTGAGTGCATTGCTGGAAGGTCTGAGGTCAGGAGACGGGACGGTGGCCATGTTGCTGAATGACAAAGAATTTGCCGGCAACCTGGAGCTTACCGTAAAAAATCTGGATCTGTTGCTGCGTGATATTCGCCTTCACCCCGAGCGTTACCGCCGTGTTTTATCGAAAAAGAAAATGGAGTATGAATTTGCTCCGCTGGAGCAAGACCCGGCTCACAACAAGAACTAATCCGGAGAGAGGCTGTATCATTAGACAAGTGGTACAGCCTTTTTCAAACCTTCTTTCCGTATAGCTCCCGCAATTTTTTCAGGAGCCGCAAGAGCTTGAGGTTCAATGATTTATTGGCATTGAAAAAGATGCCGTTGATCGTGATCCAGTCTTCCTGACGCTTGATTTCATCCAGGTTTTTGTAATAAACCCGCTGCTTTTTTTCAAGCGGCATTTTCCAGTAAATACAATCACGAGTCATAGCAAAGCCCTCTTTACAATTGCCGAGCATGGAGAGGTCGCAAATGAAAAATATCGTCTCTCCTTTTTGCGGAAAGAGAAAATTCTGAGCAGCATTTTTCAATTTCTGGGCAGGCATGGTGACAAAGTTGGTATATACAGACTCGTCCTCCCGCTCCAGATCGAGGTAGCTTTGAATCAACTGGTTCAGGTTGACCTTATCGAGTGGCAGGCCCTGCCATCGCAGAATTTCTTCCGGATACCGTGCCTCGTTGATATCCGAACAATAGCGAATGATGAAAAAGTCAATCAGTTCTTCAAAAGCCGGGTTGAGAAGGCGGTTCCTGTCGGGACTCTTGTCTTCCATGCCTTGCACCTGTTCAGCCAATTGCTGAATTCGGAACTCTACACTTTTGCGGAAATCGCTTTTGTAAAAGCGATCGATGTAGGAATTGTGCAATGTGAGCTTGTGCTCTTCGTTCAGGCGCCGCTCGAAAGCAATACTGAAACGATCGGCGACTTCCTGTTCAAGTGTTTCGGCAGGCGTTGTGTCAAAAATGTCATTAGGCGGTGGCGGTGAAGCCTTTCGATTTTCTTTCTTTCCGGTAAAAAAGTTGAGGCCGCATTTTTCGCATACATCTGCGTGTAATTCATTTTCTTCGCCGCAGGAAGGGCAGGTAATCGTCTCTTCGATGACACTGGTGCCACAAAATGGGCAAAACCTGGCGTTTTCCGGAATGGACTCCTGACAGACACGGCAGTTTTTCATCAGTATTTGTTTTTTTGCAGTGGGCAAATTCGTTGCTGCTCCTGACGGGCGAAATTACTGAAAAGGGATTGCTATTGACAAATAAATGCTGCTTTTGGACTGGATTTATGAACCGGATGGGTGAGCAGATGTTGTACCATCAATTTGAAAAAAAGCTATAATTCAAGCAAAATCATGGAAAAGCCCGGCAACAAAAATTCCTACAGCGAGTACGATAATTTTTCTTTCCATCCCTACAATGTCATGCTGTTTCTCACCCTGCTGGCCATCACGGCGCTGTTTCTGGCGGTGTCGCTTTCGTTTATTTACACGAGGGTGCAAAGTAGTGTGAGTGGTATTAAAATACCCCTACTTTTCGGTGTGAATACGCTCATCCTGCTGGGCAGCAGCTATACCATGATAAAAGCCAAGAAAAACTATGAAGCCGACGACACAGCAGGTTACCAACAGGCGCTGAAATACACTATCTGGTTATCTCTGTTTTTCCTGTTCATGCAGTTCATCGCATGGTATCAGCTTTTTTCACAAAACATTTTTATACACACAGACAACAGTGCTTCTTACCTCTACGTGTTATCGGCGCTGCATTTTGCGCACGTGATCGCAGGTTTGCCTTTTCTGTTTTTATTTCTTCGAACCGCAAAAAGGGAGATGAAAGAGCCGGTCACCGTGCTTGTTTATTTTTCTGACCCTGAGAAGCGCCTGCGTCTCCGGCTCCTTTCAATTTACTGGCACTTCCTCGACGGGTTGTGGATATTCCTGGTTTTATTCCTGCTGGCCAATTATTTAATCTGAATCAGCTGAAGCAATCATTCGGAAATATATTCTAAGGATGCAGCACCATCATCGGGATCTTGGTGTTCAAGGCTACGGCTTTTGTTACACTTTTGTGAAACAGATTCTCCCAAAATGGCCGGTTCGGTGAGACGAGTACTAACATGTCGATCTGGTGACGAAGGGCGTAATCGTTCAATCCTTCCATTACGGAGCTTCCTTCTACTTTCGTCATGGTAAAGGCAAAGGAAGGCTCTCCGCCTCTGAAGAGAATTTTGAAAATTTTGTTTTCAATTTCCTTGTAATTCGTAGCATTCGGATCTTCGTTCACGTGAACAAAGTGAATGTCAGCCTTGAACATGTTGGCAAAGTCGACGAGCTTTTCAAGGGTACCTTCATTGGCGCTTTCAAAATCACTGGCGTAGAGGATGTGTCTGATTTTTTGATAACGAACACCACCGGGAATTAGTAAAACCGGACATTCTGCCTTGCGGGCAACATTAGTAGAAACACTACCAAAGAGTGTTTCAAGCAAGCCTTTTTCGCCGGTCGTCCCCATGACAACCATTCCTGCTTCCTTGGATTGCCGTACAATTTCTTCCACCGGGAAACCAATGATGGCTTCCGTAGTAACGACCGGAATATTTTCTGCTGCTTCTATTTTCTTTGCGGGAGCGACGAATTTTTTCAGGTGTTCCTCGCTGATGTCTTTCTGTAGCTTAGCTGATTCACCGAGATAAGGATTCTGTGGATCAAAATCAGGGTGATAAACATGTGAAACTTTGATTTCACTTTTCTGTATACGGGCCAGTTCCAGCGCATACTGGAAGGCATCCTTTGAAACATTGGAAAAATCGGTGGGCACGAGTATCTTTTTCATGTCAAAGTTTTTAGCGGTGGATTCGGTTAAAATGCTTAGTAAAATCTTCAGGTCTTCAACGTTGGGCACCTGTTTCTGAAGCACAACAGAGTCGTTGAGAACAAGCGCTGGAATACCGTTGATCTTATACTGTATAAACTTGTCAACATCGGTAACATGTTCAACCACCGCCTTTGTCCCCATTTCCTTCAGCGCCTGAATGACGTTTGATCGCAGCCTCCCGGTAGCTTCGGATCCGGTAATTCCAAGTATTTGAATAATAGTCATGTGCGTTCTGATGTAATGCCGCATTTCCGGCTTTTACATGCTTTTGCAGGCAAATAGCGCTTGATTATGTTAAAGTGTGGTTCCATTCTCCAGGAGCCTGGCACCAGGCTTTATTCGAAAGCAGAGACATTGCCGGCAAGTTTAATTTTTAAAACCTGTCCGGAACGTCTCTGCATTCTTGGTCCCTTTTAGCTAAGCTGAAATTGATTTCAAGCCTTTGCTTTTTTGTAATCTTCCAGCGTTACGGGTTCCTTTGCAACGGCTTTGATGATGTCGAAAGTGGTTACAATTCCAACCAACTGGTTGTCATCAACGATCGGGACAGCGTGAAAACGATTTACCATAAAAACTTCGAGTACGTTGCGAATTGGTTCAGCACTGTCCACTTTGGCGAGTCCCTTGGTCATGATTTCCTCGGCTTTCCAGGAGCGGAGACGGGTTTCATCAATAAACTTGTCCATTTCATTCCCTTTGAAGCCATGTAAAAAATGCACAAAGTCAGTCTTACTGATTATGCCTACAATCATTTTGTAGCGTACCACGGGAATGTGGTGGATGTTGTTTTTTTGAAATATTTCCCGAACCTGAGCCAGTGTCTCGTCGGGGCTTACAGCAATGACGTTTTTAGTCATTATGGTGGAGATCGGTGCAAGTAAATTCATAATCCGGTTTTTTTTTGCATTGAAGAGAAGAAGTCCGTTCGGGTATCAACTCATTCTGAATGCATTCTTTTAAATGTGAGATGATGTGTGAATCGAGTGCAATATCCAACGCTTGACGCCCTGGCAATGATGACTTTTGTCACCCATTGTTTTTGATTTTCATCAATTGCGAATGTCCTTGAAAATACTGGTACTTTTTTACCACACCAGCCGGCGCAGCCATGACGAAAGTCATATCGCTTCATTGACCTTTATCATGAAGATGCCTTGTATGTAAAGGTAGATTTGGAGTACAAAAGTTGATTTTCATCATTTTAGATAGTAAATTGAGATGGGTGAAAAACAGGGGTTGAACTTGCTGTCAACCTGCCAAAAGCCCGGTCAAAAGCTCTGTCATTCACACTAAATTTTTTCACCATGAATCCTAACCTGTCAATTCAAAGCATCATGAGCAGTGAGCTGATCACTGCCAAAGCGAGCGAACCGTTAACGGTTATCCGGAAGATATTTGAAGCCAACAAGTTTCATCACATTCCGATCATCGGCAACAATGGTGAACTACTGGGGATTATCAGCCGGGAGGATTATTATAAAGTAGCTTATGTACTCTCAGTCGAGGGAATGAAGCAAAAATTTCAATCTTTGGAGGCTCAGGATATCATGACTAAATACCCGCTGCATCTCGATCCTGATGATACCATTGGATTGGCTGCGGATATTTTTTTAGCCAATAAATTTCATGCACTTCCCATCGTCGAAGACGGTAGGTTGGTCGGCATTGTTACCAGTCACGATTTGCTTGCTTACAGCTATTCCTCCCCCGTGGAGGGCGATGTTGAAATTGCCAACTATGAAGAAGATTAAAATAGACCTCTATTTTTTCATCTAAAAATATTTGCCATGTTCGATAAAACAGTAACCATCGGCCAAATCATGACCACAAAAGTGCTGTTTGTCAAACCTAATGACACAATGGACAGGGTCAGTGATATTTTCCGGATGAATAATATTCACCACATCCCAGTTATCAGCGACGATGACAAAGTGGTGGGTATTCTCAGTCATACTGATTACCATAAAATTTTGCATGGCTTCACACTTTTTAAAACTGAAAAGAGCGACGAATACAACAAAGCGATTCTGCGTTCGCTGCTCGTCAAAGAGGTGATGACCAAGCAGGTTGCTAAAGTAAACCCCGGTGACAGTGTGATGGTGGCTGCCGGATATTTCAGGGAAAACCTGTTTCATGCCATCCCGGTTGTTGACAAACAGGGTAAACTCGTCGGGATCGTCACAACATTTGACATGCTGAACTTTGCGTTCAGTGAACCCGCATTTCTCGAATGAAAAGCGCTCTGAAAACCAACGGCAAGACTCATGATACAAGAAGTTGAAAAATTCCTGCTACCGTGGTTTTTCTCAAATATCCTGTCGTTGGTACTGGTATTTGTTTGTTACAAATGGCAGCGGGCCGGCAGGTATTTTTTTGGTACTATTTTCCTGTTCGCTGCGGGGGTCAACATATGGATGGCCATCTTCAAGCCTTCAGCCTACCTCGACTACGGTAAATTCACTTTCCTTACCTTCTACAAAGCCTTCATTTATGGTTTCTTTGCTCAAAACACCACATTCCTGGTTGTTTTGATTGCACTTGGACAACTTGCCATTGCGGCAGGTCTTTTTTTAAATGGAAAACTGCTGCTGCCCGCCTTGCTTGGTGCGGCGTTTTTCTTACTGGCAATCGTTCCGTTGGGTGTCGGATCTGCTTTTCCGGCAACGCTGTTCATGGTTCTTGGGCTTTGGTTTCTTTTTAAAAACCAGAAGTTGCCTCTTGTTCAACCTTGAAAAACGAGCAGGGGCGTGCGGCTGTGGAATGTCATTTTTTTAGTAAAACTGGTATGGAACAGGCGTTCCCAGAGCCTTCTTTTTGGAATGAAAAGTGCGAGCAGGTCAATCCGTTTTTCCTTGATGTATTTATCAATTCCTTCCATCACAGTCGGGCTGTTCACTACGGCAAACTCTGAAAACTGAAATGGGTAATTGGGCAGGGAAATACAATCTTCCATCTGTCCGATTTTAGGCTTGGTTTCTACGTGCACGAAGTGAACTTCTGCGGCAAGTGTTGATGCAAAGTCCATCAATCTGCTCACTGCATTGTAATCTTTGATTTCAAAATCGGTGGCAAATGCAATTCTTTTCAACTCATTCCATCTGGCTTCCTCTGGCACCGCCAGCACCGGGCAATCCGACTGTAGCATGGTATGCGTGGTAACACTTCCCATGATTTTTTCCAGTTTGGAGTGATGCTCTCCTTTGGTTCCCATGACGATGAGATCGTACTTGCCATCCTTAACGAGTTCTTTTATTTCTTCCGGAATGAAAATACCGTAGGCAGCGATCAGCTCTCCAATTAGCGAAGCAGGTTGTTCTTTAACAAACTCTTCAAGGTTTTCCTTTACCACTTTTCGCTTCTCCTCCAGCATTTCATCAAGGTATTGGGACGGAACGTTTGTCGCATCGATAAACGGAAGGTGGTAAATGTTGAGCACATCGATTTTAGCATCCATCTGTCTGGCCAGCGCAACAGCAAAGCCAAATGCCTTTTGTGCCGCCAGGGAAAAGTCGGTAGGAAAGAGAATTTTTTTCATGGTTGATCGGATATTGAAAAGTGAGAGACTGATTTGCCGAATACTCACTCAGATAATCAATGCTCTGACATCAGATAATAAACTGCGCAGATTTTGCTCTTTCAGTGCCAAAAGGTCGTATGTAGTTATGGAGACCCATCTGCCGGAGGACTTCCGGTAAAGCCTTGTTTTTAATCCAAATATATCCAGAAAAATTTGCTTGAGAGCCTGAGCAGACAGCTCTGGGTCAAGGTCGATTGAACCACGGTTGTGGACGATTCGGGCCTCGCCAATGAAGCTGTCCGGCGGTAATGGTTGTTTTGCTATCCATTTCGAAGGTTTAAGAGAGGGTAGTGGGAAGAATTCAAGTTTGAGGTAAGGAAAAAGGTTTTGAAATTCCTCCTGCAATTCACGAATGGTTTTGTCATCGGAGATTTTCATTAACAGCAGCTTTAGTTTTATCAAATATATCTTCGTCGACTGCTGTTGTCGTTGATAAATGTCAGCCGGGTTGTTGATTCTTCTCAAAAAAGAAAAACCGTCAAAACTTGCGTTTTGACGGTCTTAGAAGAAAACTAACCTATGTGACCAAAAAACCCTGTTTACTTTTTTTATGCGGCGTCCGTTTTTGTAAAGCATGTAACGAACACTAACTATGTCATTTTCACAACCAGTACGGGAATATGCTGCGTTACACCCAAAATTTTCTCGGTGATACTGCCCATAAGCAGCAGTCCGACTTTAGAGTGTCCTTTGGCACCCATCACGACCAGATCGGCTTTATTAGCTTCCGCATAATCCATAATAAAATTGCCGACGCCCGGATGCGTTTGTTCGATGATGTCTGTTTTAATCCGGTTTCGGTCTTCCGGCTCGAAATACGTTTCGAGAAATGATTTGAAAGCGGCCTGACGATCTTCGATCAGGATTTCCCGCATTTCATCCATCGATTTCCGCACCAGGTAAGCCTGGAAAATCGGCAATTCATATACATTCAGCGCAATGATCGTGGGTGCTTTGGCAAAACATTTTGAAAATGCCACGGCTGTGCGCAATGCTTCAATTGAGTTTGGCGAAAAGTCAACCGGAACCAGGATTTTTTTCATTGTTAATTTCGCCTTGTCCGGAATCAGGAGCGCATTGCATTTGACTTTCCGTGCAAAGTTTTTAGCTAAAATCCCGTGGTGATCCCGTTTGGAACTTTTTCCAATGACCACCAAATCAGCCTCCGCCGATTCTGCACTTTGTATCAATTCATCCAGGGGGTTGCCGTCTCTTACATCAAAATCGACTTTGACATCGCTCTTTTTATTGATGTGGTTCGAAATCTTAGCGGCAAGATCGTCGGCGACTTTCTGGTTCAATTCGTACTTTTCGAATTGGTAGCTTTGTACTCCATTCTTCCGGTCGAACAGATCAATGGATGGAATTACGTGGACAAAACGGGCAGCATTAATTTCAAGATGTTCTGCCAGATAGCCCAGGTACTTCAAAACCATTTCGTCATCCTCTAACCCTAATCCTACCAAAGCCTCATGAACAACGAACGGAACAATTGGACCTTTGCTTATTTCAATAATTCCTTGGGATGCTACTTTCATCTTTATGAAGTTTGAAGGTCACAGGGGCAAATCTACGGTGAGTGCGTTTGCCCTTGAATGACCATAGTCAGGATAAAAATTGATTAAAGTCATCCATCAGATAGGTGACTTTCTCACCACAAGCACAGGTACTTTTTTGGTCAAAGCAAGCACCTTTTCCGTCACACTTCCAATGAATAACAACTCCACTTTTGAATGACCTTTGGCGCCCATCACTATCAGATCAAATTTATGGCTGTCAGCGAAAGCGGCGATGTGGTGGCCGATGCTGTAGTGATTGTGTTTAATCAAAATAGGCTCAACGTATTTTCGGTCAGCCTTCGGTACATATTCTCCGATAAAATCCTGGATAGCGTTTTCACGATCCTCTTCCAGCATTTCCATCACTTTGGACTCATTAAAACGATAAGCGCTGAAATTAGCCGGCAGGTTGTAGGTGTGCAAAATACCGATTTTCACAGGTTTGGGCTGCTGTCTGTTGATCGCTATTGCCGTGTGCAAAGCATAAACCGAGTTTTTAGAAAAATCAACCGGAACGAGTATTTTCTTCAGTGAACTTCTGGCTTTGCTTGGCACAACCAATGCATTACTTTTTATCTGCCGGGCAAAGTTTTTGGTCAAAATTCCATGGTGTGTCTGGGTAACGTTGTGACCGATCACAACCAGGTCAGAATTAATTTCCCTGGCTGTTTCCAACAGTTTTTCCAGCGGGTTACCCTCCTTCACTTCAATTCGGAATTTCGAGGGGTCGATGTTTGGAACAGCATGATTCGCTTGCAATCTTAACTTTTCGATGATATCATTCCTTGCCGTTCTGTCTTCGAGCTGAATGTCATTTTGATCTTCGTAAAGATTGAATAGGTCAGGCAGTGGTACAGCGTGCAGGAAATGCACTGATTCGACCGGCACTGCTTTTGCAAAAAAATTAAAGTAATGCAGTAACGCCTCTATCGATACATTGAAATCAACGCCGATGAGGCATTCTTTCACACGAAAGGGAGGAATAGCAGGTAAGCTTTTATCTATCTCAACAAACTCGGCTGTTTTCATGGCAATGTATTTTGAATGTTAAACCTCCCGTAAGGTAGACGGGAAACAGTGTGAAAAGGGTGATCGGGGTCAGTTGCGCAAGTTGATTTTTATCACCGTGAGAGAACTACACTCATAAAATCGTCCAGATCGCCCTGTTTTGGTATCAAAAAATCATTGATCCGCCGGCTCGACAGCATATTTCTAAACTCTTCCCGCCAGTCATAAACATGGATGTGAAGCGGGCATGGCTTTTCCGTGGAACAATTTGGCAGCCCCATCACGCAGGAGGTAAGGGTGTCCGGTCCGTCAATACATTCGACGATCTGAAGCAGCGAAACTGTCATGTTTTCATCCGTCAGGTAAAAGCCGCCGTTCGGTCCTTTGGTAGAAGAAATGAGGTTGTGTTTGGATAATTGCTGCAAGATTTTAGCGAGAAACTGTTGAGGAATTGCAAGCGTGTCGGCTATTTCTTTTACGCCTGTCTTTTTTTCGGCCTTGGAGTTGCGGGCCAGATAAATCACAGATCTGAGTGCGTATTGACATGAACGTGAAAACATTTTTCAGGAGCTTTATTGAAACGTAAAGTTAACAAAACGGATAAAAATATCCTTTTTTCTCAATAATGATAAATGTCATTTTTTGCCCTGATGTATGTCATCTGACACACCGCCTAAGCATCCAATCTTTGCCTCATAAAAAAGGATAAAAGCATCCGAAATTAATAACGATGTTTTTTTCTGTCACCATTTAAAATTTGAGTCATGAAATCTATCGTTTTGCACCTCTTCGCCCTCTTGCTCCTGGCTGGTGCCATAGGGTGCGGGGGAGACACTTCATCTTCAGCTGACGCCAGCAAGCCTAAGCCTAAATCTATGGTAGCTGACGAGGTTGATCCACTCGAAAACAAAGGTATAGGTCCTATTTCTGAGGTCTCGCTAGGTGCTTCAGTGGATGAAGCAATGGCTGCTAAAGGGGAGGACGTATACAATAAAATGTGTACTGCCTGCCACAAGGCCACCGAAAAATTTATCGGACCAGCACCAAAAGGCATCCTCGAACGCCGCTCACCGGAGTGGGTCATGAACATGATCCTAAACCCTGAGCAAATGGTCAAAGAAGACCCCATCGCTAAAAAATTACTCATGGAGTACAACGGCTCACCCATGGCCAACCAGAATCTGACCCAGGAAGAGGCCAGAGCGGTACTCGAATATTTCAGAACACTTTAAATTTTAACTATGAACTATAAACGATGAACGATGAACGGTGTACAGCCATGTTCATCATTTATAGTTCATCATTCATAGTTATAAAAATTCGATTATGAAAAACTTACCAAGTCCTTTCCAATTATTTCTCGCAGCCGGGCTGACACTTGCCTTTTTGGTATTCGCCGGTTGCGCACAAACGGGCCAACAAGGCTCAGGTGGCGGAGCGCTCAGTGGCGATGCTGCCTCCAAAGTTTACGTAGCCCCCGGGGAGCACGACGAATTTTACTCCTTCATTTCAGGTGGCTTCAGCGGTCAACTGAGTGTTTACGGATTGCCTTCGGGCCGGTTGTTCCGGGTTATTCCGGTCTTCTCTGTCGATGCTGAAAAGGGTTACGGCTTCAATGAAGAAACAAAGCCGTTGCTCAACACTTCTCATGGATTCATCCCCTGGGATGATGCTCACCACCCTGAACTTTCGCAGACGAACGGTGAAACGGACGGCCGCTGGTGTTTTATCAATGGCAACAACACGCCACGTGTGGCCCGTATCGACTTGAGTGTTTTTGAAACCGTGGAAACCATTGAACTGCCTAACAGTGGCGGTAACCACAGTTCTCCGTTTACTACTGAAAATACAGAGTACGTAGTGGCAGGTACCCGTTTCAGCGTGCCGATTCCGCAAAAAGACATGCGTATTTCTGACTATGCCGGTAATTTCAAAGGCGCTTTGTCTTTCATCAAAGTTGACAAGGAGACCGGTAAAATGAACGTTGAATTTCAGGTGCTGATGCCTGGTTTTGATTATGATTTGGCACATGCCGGTAAGAATAAATCTCACGGCTGGATGTTTTTCACCACCTACAACACGGAGGAGAAAAACTCCCTGCTGGAAGTGAATGCTTCCCAAAATGACAAGGATTTTATCGCTGCCGTCAACTGGAAAAAAGCCGAGGAATACCTGGCCCAGGGCAAAGCGAAAGATTTCCCTGCCAACTACATGCACAACTATTTTGATGAAAGTACCCAAATGGCGACCAGCAAGTTGATCACCAGCGTGAAAGTGCTCGATCCTGCCGATTGTCCGGGTTTGGTGTACTTCCTGCCTACGCCGAAGTCTCCGCACGGTGTGGATGTTGACCCAACCGGCGAATACATCATCGGTTCCGGTAAGCTTTCCACCGACTTGACGGCTCACTCTTTCACCAACATGCTGAAGGCTATTGACGAAAAGAAGTTTGACGGCGACAAGTACGGCATTCCAGTTTTGCAATACGAAGCAGTAGTTGGTGGTGTGGTGAAAGAACCAGGACTCGGCCCGCTTCACACAGAATTTGACAACAACGGCAACGCTTACACCAGCTTCTTCATCTCTTCGGAGGTGGTGAAATGGAAAGTGGGTACCTGGGAAGTCCTTGACCGCATCCCGACGTATTACTCCATCGGTCACCTGATGGTGCCGGGCGGCGATACCAAGAAGCCACAGGGCAAATACCTCGTTGCTTTGAACAAGATTACGAAAGACCGCTACCTGCCGACCGGACCTGAGTTGACGCAGTCTGCTCAGCTGATTGATATTTCCGGTGATAAAATGCAACTATTGCTCGACTTCCCGACCATCGGTGAGCCTCACTACGCACAGGGCATCTCTGCCGACCGGGTAAAACCGAAAAGCAAGCAGTTCTTCAAGTTGAGCGAAAACATGCACCCATATAAAACGACCAGCGAGAAGGATACCAGAGTGGTCCGGGAAGGAAATGTGGTAAGGGTTTACATGACAACCATCAGAAGTCACTTCGCTCCTGACAACATCGAAGGGTTCAAGGTGGGCGACAAAGTGTACTTCCACGTAACCAACCTCGAACAGGACTTTGACGTGCCCCACGGCTTTGCCGTCATGGGCGCCAACAACGCTGAGTTGCTGATCATGCCGGGGCAAACTGAAACCTTGCTCTGGGAACCGAAAAAAGAAGGAGTATTTCCGTTCTATTGTACCGACTTCTGCTCGGCGCTTCACCAGGAAATGCAGGGCTACCTCCGGGTATCCGCTGCCAATTCGCCCACTGCTTTGAAGTGGTGGACAGGGACTGAACCTGCCGTGCAATAATTTATGGTGACTGATGAATTAGTGATTGGCGCCGGGCTGTGGCCCGTGTGCCAATCACTAACCATCCCTCACACATCACCAGGCTAATGAAAAAGTTACCAAAAATCTTATTCTTTCTGGCTGCCGCATGTTTGCTCATGCTCTTCGTTTTCCCGATGTGGCAAATCACACTCATCGCTCCGCAATACCCTGACGGCGTGACGATGTACATCTGGATCAACAAAATTACCGGCAGTACGGAAGGAACCCTTCAAAACATCAACATCCTCAATCACTACGTTGGGATGAAATACATCGAACCGGATTCAATTCCTGAGTTGAAATACTTTCCATACATCGTCGGAGCAATGGCGCTCATCGGCATGGCTCTGGCATGGACTGGTAAGCGGACGCTTTGGGTGATTTGGCTGGGCGTGCTGTTCGTGCTCTGCGTGGCAGGCATGTATGATTTTTACCTCTGGGAATATGACTACGGTCACAACCTCGACCCTACAGCGCCCATCAAAATCCCCGGCATGGCCTATCAACCACCGCTCATTGGCAACAAATTGCTGCTGAACTTCCTGGCAAAGTCATGGCCTTACATCGGCGGTTGGTTCATCGGCGTGTCGTTTTTACTGGGAGGGCTGGCGCTCTGGTTTCAAAAAAAAAACATCATTGAAGTATGAAAAAGTTAATCCTTCCGGCGGTGCTGATCATGCTGCTGGCGAGCGCATGCTCACCGACACCTCAGCCCGTTGAATTTGGCGCCGACGCCTGCGCTCATTGTAAAATGACGATCGTCGAAGTGCCGTTTGCGGCAGAATTGGTTTCCTCCAAGGGAAAGGTTTTCAAATTCGACGCCATCGAATGCATGGCAGACTATCTGAAAGATCATGCTGAAACTGAATTTGCCTTTCAACTGGTACGTGATTTCAACCAACCCGATGATTGGCAGGACGCAAAAACATGCAGTTACCTGATTTCGGATGAAGTTCCCAGCCCGATGGGGGCTTACCTGTCGGCGTACGCAACCGAAGCCCAGGCCATCCAAATGCGGGAGGCCAAAGGCGGACAAGTTTTCGACTGGGAAAACCTTTTGATTTACCTGAAATAATCATCCATGCTACACCCTCACATCATAAAAACACTGACCGCAACGGCCTTCCTGATGATGGCCGTTGCACTCCAGGGCCGGGTGATCGAAGTTTGCCCGGAATGCCCCGTCTCGTCGATATCGGAAGCTATTGAGCTGGCGCAACCATGCGACACGGTTTTGGTAAAAAAAGGAACCTACTCAGAAGGCAACATCCTGATTGGTAAAGACCTTACGCTGTTTGGGGAAGGCAATCCCATTCTTGACGGGGGCGGCAACTCTGAAATTTTAACCATCCACAGTCAGTTCTTTCATATCGAAGGTTTTACGATTCAAAACATCGGAACGAGCTACACCCAGGACCGTGCAGGTATCCGGATGAAGGAATCGCAGAATTTTACCATTAAAAACAACCGCCTGCTGGATGCTTTTTTTGCCATTTATCTTGAAAAATCGAAGGACGGGGTGGTGGAAAACAATTTCGTTCTGGGCCAGGCGGAAAACGAAGCCGGTTCCGGCAATGCCATTCACCTTTGGTATTGTGAAAACATCATCGTGAAAGACAATCACCTCGCCGGTCATCGTGACGGCATTTACCTCGAGTTTGTGGATAACAGCAGAGTGACCGGCAATATCGCCGAAAACAACCTACGCTATGGCCTGCACTTCATGTTTTCCAACGATAATTTTTATCACCATAACACTTTCCGGAATAACGGCGCAGGTGTGGCCGTCATGTATTCCAGGCGAATTGACATGTTTCAGAATGTATTTGAAAAAAACTGGGGGGCAGCCTCTTACGGCCTGTTGCTGAAAGAAATACACGACTCAAGGATCGAGCAAAACAGTTTCCTGGAGAATACCGTGGGAATTTTTACGGAAACTTCCAACCGCCTGACTTACGTCCGAAACACCTTTGCTCATAATGGCTGGGCCATGAAAATCTCCGGCGGGTGCCAGCAGAATGTTTTAACCCAAAATAATTTCATGTCCAACAGCTTTGACCTCGCTGTGCAGATCGCAGGCATGGACAACAATTACGACGGCAACTTCTGGAGCGACTACTCCGGCTATGACCTTGACCGGGATGGGGTAGGGGATGTGCCGCACCGGCCCATGAAGCTTTTCAGTTACATCGTCACCCGGACGCCGGAGAGTATTGTGCTCATGCGGAGTTTGTTCGTGGATATTCTGAACTTTTCTGAGAAAGTCAGTCCCATTTTTACACCCGAAAACGTAGTGGATCACGCACCGAAAATGAAACAGACTTCAGGCATCGCTCAGGGTGCTGAAACGCCCGGCCCCAAAATTGACCCGGCTGCCAAGCCCGGCCATTCATTAACTCAAAACGCTTTGACAATAAAATGATTACGATACACCATCTTCAGAAATCATTCGGAAAAAACCACGTCCTCAAAGGCGTGGACCTGGCCTTCGACAAGCCCGGAATTACCGCAGTGCTGGGCCCGAACGGATCGGGGAAAACGACGCTCATCAAATCCATCCTGGGTATGGTGCTGCCCGATGACGGCAACATCGAAGTAGCTGGGAAAAGCGTCCGAAACCGCTGGGAATACAGGAAGCAGATCGCCTACCTGCCACAGATTGCCCGTTTCCCGGATAACCTCACGGTGAAGGAATTACTGAGTATGATCAAGGATTTGCGGGGCAAGGCAGCGAGCGATCAGCACCTGATCGATTTGTTTGAACTCACCCCGTTTCTCGGCAGCCGCCTGAGCAATCTCTCCGGCGGAACCCGTCAGAAGGTCAACCTCGTGCTGACTTTCATGTATGATTGTCCCATCATTATCCTCGACGAACCCACCGCCGGTCTTGATCCCATTTCCATGGTCAGGTTGAAGGAACTCATTGAAAATCAGCGGGCTGCGGGTAAAACTATCCTTGTCACCACGCACGTGATGAGCCTGGTGGAAGAACTGGCGGAGGAAGTCGTTTACCTGCTGGAAGGGAAAATTCACTTTAGGGGCAGCCTCAAAGTTTTAAAAGAAACCTACGGCGAATCCAGCGTGGAAAGAGCTATCGCCAGCTTGCTTGAACAGCAAAAAAATACCCCTGCGTTCAGCTCGAACGGCCAGCCGGCCTTCGTGACCGCCTGATTTTTGGTTCAATCATCCTTCAAAGATTCAAGTCATGCTCAAAATATTAAAATACAGTTTTTACGATCTCATCCGCAGCCGCTGGACTTACATTTATTGCGGGTTTTACCTGCTGTTCACCTTGTCGCTGCTTTGGCTTAGCAGTGACCTTTCGAAAGTGGTCATCAGCCTGATGAATGTGGTGCTTTTGCTATGCCCGCTCATCGCCACCATGTTCGGTGTGATGTACTACTACAATTCCCGTGAGTTCACGGAATTGCTGCTGGCGCAACCCATACGCCGGACGAGCATTTTTTTTGGCCAATATCTTGGGGTCGCCGGTTCGCTCTCGGCAAGCTGGCTGATCGGCACAGGCATTCCGTTTATACTTTACGGTGTGTTCGGCTCGGCACAGGCAGGTAATTTTTTCACGCTGATGCTGGTGGGTGTGGCTTTGTCCTTCATCTTCTCCGGGTTGGCATTTTTGATTGCATTAAACAATGAAAACCGGATCAAAGGCTTTGGTCTGGCCATACTCGTCTGGTTATTTTTTGCAGTGATTTATGATGGTTTACTGCTGTTGTCGCTCGCATGGTTCAGCGAGTATCCGCTTGAAAAATTCTCACTCACGGCGTCCATGCTCAACCCCATCGATTTGTCCAGAATCCTGATTTTGCTAAAACTTGACATTTCAGCGCTCATGGGTTTCACGGGTGCGGTTTTCCGTAAATTTCTCGGCACCGGATTCGGCATGTCCGTTTCGTTGATCGTGCTGACCCTATGGATTATATTGCCAACGCTGGGGATCAGGAGGGTTTCGCTGCGCAAAGATTTTTAGTAAGGTAAACCCGATTTCATTTGCCGAAATTCGGAGGGGAGAAGGTTGATTTAGACCTGCCACTTTTTATCTTTGTTGAAAGCTAACCAACCTATGCTCAAATTATTTGTCCCAGTTGATTTTTCCACCAATGCTTACACTGCGTTGCGTTATGCTGCGCACCTGGCACAGACTTTCACAGGAGCGGAATTAGGCGCTCATTTCATGGTTGACAAAGATCTGTACGCCAACGAACATCATCGTCAGGACAACCTGGAAAGACTCGGCGACTTTGTCCGCCATTCCCTCAAAAAAAGTGGACTTGGAGATGATATCTTATGGAAAGTCAGCATAAGTTCTGGCACCCGACTGGCAGAACTTATCTCCGAAGCGGAGTTTCTCGCTTCGGACCTCATCGTCATGGGCACCAAAGGTGCCAGCGGTTTGTTGCAAAAACTCCGGGGCAGTAACACTTACGAGGTAGTAAAAGCCAGCAGTAAGCCGGTGCTGGTAGTACCGAGCCATGCCAGGTTTCGCCCATTGCGGAATGTACTTTATTGCTCGGATTTTGATGAAATGGATTCGCTCGATGACCTTGGTTTGGTGAAAAAAATCGCACTTGCCTTCCAGGCAAAAGTCCGGATTGCACACGTAAAGCTGTCAAGCGGCAAACCTTCCGCCGAACGAAAATTCGAAAGCCAGCGGCAAGCCGGTTTTTTCTCACCTGAAGTAGATCACAGCTTTAAAATCATCCGTCATAAATCCGTTTCCGACGGTCTTCAGTATTACATCAAGTTGAAAAACGACAACGATCTGGTAGTCATGGTAAAACGGGAGCACGGCATACTCGAAGACCTGTTCATGACCAATCACACCCGTGAGATGGTTTTTCATACGCATTTACCGCTGCTGGTCATTGGCGATAAATAATGCAAACTTTTCTTTGAAGTTTTATGGGAGCAACTTTTAAGAAAAAATAGCCGCCTGAATGAGATTTGGGGTGAGCGAAGTTTTCATTTTGTCAGAAAAAATCCCTCGTTGAGCTTTCAGTTTTTTCCGTTGCAGAGCCCAGGATTCACTGCCTTTCCACGTCTTTTTTCTTCGATGACAAATGTCAGTGCCCCCCTTGACTAAAATCATCTGGCACCCCTCCCTCCCGCTCTACCTTGCCGCCTGATTTTAAACATGAATCTCTTGCATATGAAGATCATTTTTGTACTCATTGCGCTGAGTCTGCTCGTTGCTGCCGGTTTTTTGGCGGCTTTTTTCTGGGCCGTCAGATCCGGTCAATATGAGGATGACTATACGCCTTCTATCCGGATGTTATTTGACGACAACCCACCTGATTCTTCATCCGCAAAATCATCATCTGACCAATAAACAAGTTTTCGTATGAGTCAAGTAGAAAAATTCCACTATGACAATGCCATTGTGAAAAAATTCGCCTACGCTACGCTGCTCTGGGGAGTGGTGGGCATGACGGTGGGTTTACTGATTGCATTGCAACTTTACATTCCGGCGCTCAACTTTGAAGTGCCATGGCTGACTTTCGGCCGTTTACGCCCATTGCACACCAACGCAGTCATTTTTGCATTTGTCGGCAATGGTATTTACATGGGCGTTTATTATTCGCTTCAACGTTTGCTCAAGGCAAGAATGTTCAGCGATCTGTTGAGCAACATCCACTTTTGGGGCTGGCAGGCTATCATCGTCGCTGCAGCACTCACTTTGCCGCTTGGTCTGACCAGCAGCGGTGAGTATGCAGAGTTGATATGGCCCATCGATATTGCCATTGCGCTGGTCTGGGTGATTTTTGGCATCAATATGTTTGGCACCATCCTCAAGCGCCGGGAAGAGCACCTCTACGTGGCAATCTGGTTTTATATTGCTACCTGGATTACCGTGGCGTTGCTCCACATCGTTCGCAATATTTCAATTCCTACCAGCATGACGCATGCCTACGGCGTTTTTGCCGGTGTGCAGGAGGCGCTGGTGCAGTGGTGGTACGGACACAATGCGGTGGCGTTTTTCCTTACCACGCCCTACCTCGGATTGATGTACTACTATTTGCCGAAGGCGGCTAACAGGCCGGTTTATTCTTACCGTTTGTCCATCATTCACTTTTGGGCGCTTATATTCATTTACATCTGGGCAGGTCCTCACCACTTACTCTACACCTCCTTGCCTGAGTGGGCACAATCGCTCGGCATGTTGTTTTCACTGATGCTGATTGCCCCATCCTGGGGTGGTATGCTCAACGGTCTGCTCACCCTACGGGGCGCCTGGGACCGGGTCCGTGAAGATCCAATTTTGAAATTTATGGTTGTGGCAGTGACCGCTTACGGTATGTCCACTTTTGAAGGCCCCATGATGTCGATCAAGAGCTGGAACGCCGTCACTCACTATTCTGACTGGACCATCGGTCACGTACACGTCGGAGCGCTGGGCTGGAACGGTATGCTCACATTCGGGGTGATTTACTGGCTCATTCCACGCATTTTTAACACAAAACTTTATTCGATAAAACAAGCCAACGTCCACTTCTGGCTGGGCACGCTTGGTATCATTTTCTACGCCATTCCGATGTATTGGTCGGCAGTTGTGCAAAACGTGATGTGGCGGGCATTTACGCCGGACGGCTTCCTCGTTTATCCAAACTTCCTGGAAACGGTGACGCAGATCATCCCGATGTATGCGATTCGTTCGCTGGGTGGCTTGCTTTTCCTTGCCGGGGTGGTATTGGGCGTTTACAACGTCTGGAAGACGATTCAAACCGGCAATCTCGTTGCTAATGAGGCTGCCGAAGCTCCTCCACGCCCGGCCGCTGCCGTTGCTGAAGACAAGTCACACTGGCACCGTTGGATCGAGCGCCGCCCGATCCAATTGCTGGTGGCAAGTTTTGTTCTTGTGGCCATTGGTGGCTTGGTCGAATACCTGCCCATGGCTTTCATCGATGAAAATGTTCCGAAAATTGAAACCGTGACGCCTTACACGCCACTCGAATTGCAGGGGCGTGATATCTACGTGCGGGAAGGCTGCCTTGGCTGTCACTCCCAGATGGTTCGACCGCTCAGGTTTGAAACGGAGCGCTACGGCGAGTATTCCAAGTCCGGCGAGTTCGTTTACGACCGTCCGTTCCTCTGGGGCTCCAAGCGTACCGGACCTGACCTTGCCCGTGAGGGAGTCGGGAAACTCAAGAAGTCAGACAGCTGGCATTACAACCACATGCTCAACCCGCGCAACGTGTACGAGCAGTCGATCATGCCGGCTTATCCGTGGCTGATTACTGACGACCTGGATATTTCCACAACCGCTTCCAAGATCAAGGTGCTTCGTCAACTGGGCACTCCTTACCAGGAGGGCTACGAGGAAATAGCCAACGAAGACCTTGCAAAACAAGCCGGTAAAATCGCAGCCAGTCTGCGTGCTGACGGCATTGAGCAGGAAGGTCTGGAAAACAAGGAAATTGTGGCATTGATCGCTTACCTCCAGCGCCTCGGCGTGGATATTTCGGCACTGCCGCAAGCGGAGAAATAATTATAAACGATGAACTATGAACGATGAACAAGACAACTCGGGAGTTGCTGTTCAAAGTTCATAGTTCATAATTCATCGTTAAAAAAAATGTACAAATACATTCTTCAATCTGTAGAGAATATCAACTGGCTGGCGGTGGCTTCGCTGGTAATCTTCTTCGTCATTTTTATCATCAGCGCACTCTGGGCTTTTTTGAGTAAAAAAGAATTCGTGGACAGGATGGCCAACATGCCGCTGGAAGATGACGAATAGGGTTTGAGGATGAAGTTTTCTTTCACCTCAAAGCATTGTTGAACTACAATATTTAAAATTCAGTCATGAAAAATACAATCTATCGGATATCATTTTTAGCGGCAGTGCTTGCCTTGCCGCTGGGACTGATGGCCCAGAATGCCGCAGCTCCCGTCAATCAAAAGTTTTGGGAAAACACCATCGGCAGCATGACCGTGCTGGGCGGCGCCATCGTCATCGTTGGTGCCATGCTGGTGGTCGTGCGCCTGTTGTCCATCATTGTTAAAATGGACGAGTTGCGCATTTTAAAGGAAAAGGGTGTCGAGGAAGTGGTAGAAACTTACCGGCAGCCACAGGAAAGCTGGTGGTCCCGTTTCATGAAAACAGCGACCAAGGCCGTGCCTGTTTCACAGGAAAAAGACATTGACCTCGGCCACGATTACGACGGCATCCGGGAACTGGACAACAAGCTCCCGCCGTGGTGGCTTTGGATGTTTTACATTTCCATCATTTTTTCCATCATCTACTGGACCCTGTTCCACATCACCGGCTCTGCTCCGGGCATGCACCAGGAATACGAGCAGGATATGAAAAAAGCCAACACGGCCATTGCCGCCTACATGGCCAAACAAGCCGAACAGGTGGACGAAAACAACGTAGCAATGCTGGAAGATCCCCAGGAAATTGAGCTGGGCAAGTCGATTTTTAATACCAGTTGTACACCTTGCCACGGCACCATGGGCGAAGGTAACAGCATCGGGCCTAACCTGACTGACGAGTACTGGCTGCACGGCGGCGGTATCAAAAACGTTTTCTCCACCATTAAATATGGGGTGATTGAAAAAGGTATGCAATCCTGGAAAGAAAACCTCAGGGCAACCGACATGCAGCGGGTGGCCAGTTACATTCTAACCTTGCAAGGTACCAATCCGCCCGGCGCCAAAGATCCTCAGGGCGACCTTTGGAAGCCTGAACAGGATGCAGCGCAGCCTGAAAATACAGGCGAAAAGACCGGTGACACTGGTCACGTTTTTCCTGGTGATAACGCTTCAAATTTGGCAGGGAAATAATTTCTGTCAAACAAGCAATGAAGAATGAAAGACGATCTCGATAGGATTTACGAAGATTCTGAAACTTTCCGGGACCACCTGGCCACAGTCGATAAGGCCGGTAAGCGTATCTGGATTTATCCGAAAAAACCGTCCGGCAGATTTTACAACTACCGGAACATTGTAAGCTGGGTTTTGCTGGCATTGTTGTTTGCCATGCCTTTCATCAAAGTGAATGGCGAGCCGCTGATGCTTTTCAATGTACTGGAAGGAAAGTTTGTCTTGTTCGGTATCATTTTCACAGCGCAGGACATGCACCTTTTCGCCCTGGCGATGGTGACGCTCATGGTTTTTATTGTGCTGTTTACGGTGGTCTTTGGTCGCATATTTTGCGGCTGGGTTTGTCCACAAACGATTTTTATGGAAATGGTTTTCCGGAAAATCGAATATTGGATCGAAGGCGACGCCAACCAGCAGCGCAAGCTGGACAAGGCGCCGTGGACAACCGATAAAATCATCAAAAAAACCAGTAAACACGCCCTCTTTTTTGCCATTTCGGTGATCATTTCCAACCTCTTTCTCTCCTACATCATTGGTGTGGAGGAGGTGCAAAAGATCATCAGCGAGCCCGTGAGCGAACACCTGGGCGGCTTCGCCGGCATGGTGATATTTTCGGGTTTGTTTTACGGTGTTTTTGCGTTCATGCGGGAGCAGGTTTGCACCACCATTTGTCCCTATGGAAGAATGCAGGGAGTTTTGCTCGTGCCGGATTCTATTGTGGTTCATTACGATTTCGTGCGGGGTGAGCCCAGAGGTAAGATTAAAAAATCCAACCCGGTCGCCACCATTGGCAGTGAGGTGAAATTGGCTGCCGCCAATGGGGGAGGAGTTGTCAGCGAAACAGAAAGCCCGCTGAAAATTCAGGGCGACTGCATCGACTGCAAGCTGTGCGTGCAGGTTTGCCCAACGGGCATCGATATCCGCAACGGCACGCAGCTCGAATGCGTAAACTGCACCGCCTGCATCGACGCTTGTGACGAGGTGATGGACAAAGTGAGCCGCCCACGGGGCTTGATTCGCTACGATTCTTACAGCGGGATTAAGGCGGGTAAGCGTAAAATTTTCAACACAAGAGTCATAGCCTACACGGTGGTGCTTGTCGTGCTGATCGTTTTGCAGGCTTTCCTGTTTGGCACCCGCAGCGATGTGGAAACGCTGATACTGAAAATTCCCGGGCAGCTCTACCAGAAAGTGGATGAGACGTATTTGAGAAACATTTACAACTGGGAAGTGATCAACAAAACAGCCAACGATATCAGCGGGATTGAATTCCGTCTGATCGATGTCGAGGGCAGCCGTATCGAACTGATCGGTGCCAGTGAGAATCTCGTTTCACCAAAACAGGGCATCGCCAAAGGGGTGATGATCATTGATTTGCCGAGGGAAGTAATGACTGCAACCAAAAAGCGACTAACCATCGAAGTTTGGTCCGGCGGTAAAATGATTGATAAAACGACTACTAACTTTTTAGGACCGATAAAATGATGTGTTTGAGTGTTGGGTGTTTGTGGCATATCAGCTTCAGCTGAACATTCGCTGCTGGCTCCCCAAACACACAAACACACAAACACACAAACACAATCACAACATGAAACTCAACTGGGGAACCGGCATAGCCATTTTTTACACTGCTTTTGTCCTATTTATGGTCGGAATGGTGATTCATTCCAAGAGCTTTGACCACAGCCTCGTGATGGACAATTATTACGAGGAAGATTTGCAGTACCAGTCGCACATCGATGCTGTGAAGAATGCGCAGGGGCTGGAGACTGATCTTGAAATTCTGAAACTGAAGGAAGACCAGTTGGTATTGTTCCGCTTTCCGGCCAATTTCGAGCAACTGGAAGGCAGTCTTTGGTTTTACAGGGCTGATGACGAGCAAAAGGATTTCAGGTTAAAAATCAAAACCGACAGCGATGGGCAACAGCTGGTTGCTACCAGCGACCTGACGCCCGGACTCTGGAAGGTAAAAGTGAACTGGACGGGCGATGGTAAACCCTTTTACAAGGAAGAAATCATTGTGTTGTAACCGGCCTTACGGTTTCTTTCAGCTTCGGTAAGTTACCGGAAAAGTACTGCTGTGCCTGTATTTTTACGACAAAACTCCAGCAATTGAGAGAGGCGGAGTTTTGTTGTGATAAAACCAGCTTCGTTACGCAAGTAGCGGGGCTTTTTTTATGAAAAGTGATAAAAGTCAATCGATAGACTGACGAATTACACTGAATAAACATGTCTCAAAACCGAATTTAGCAAGTGAAAGAATACAACAATTTCTAACGCTAAATCGGAAAATTATGGCATTCGAATTCACAAGTTCCACCGTTAGGCTTATTCTCATAGGCCTTGTTGCCGCAACACTTCTGATGGTATTCCTGATCAGAAAGTTTTTCCAGAAGCAAGCAGAAACAGATCTGACCACCAAAAACAGGGGCAGAAAGTGGCGGTCGCCACTGGAAGGAAGGAACAAATATCCTGAAGTGGATACTTTCTCCATCCGCAATACGCTTCTCGAGTACGGTCTTCTGGTTTCGCTGGTATTGATGATTCTTGCATTCAGCTGGACGACCTACGAAAAGAAAGTGGATATCTCCGATTACCTGGGAACGCTGTCAGATGATATTGAAATGGAAACGCCCAGAACTGCGGAACCACCTCCACCGCCGCCTCCACCGCCTCAGGCTCAAAACATGCAGATTATCGAGTCTGATTTGCCGGACGTCGAGTCTATGGTCTTTGAAGATATGAGTATTGACGCACAAACGGATGTGGTTGCTCCGGTGATCGAGGCCAAGAAAACTGAAGCGCCGCCTCCACCGCCTCCGCCGCCACCGCCAGTGGACAATGAAAGAGAAATCTTCAAAGTGGTGGAAGTAAACCCATTGTTTCCGGGTTGTGACGACATCAAAGAAAAAGATGCGCAGCGAAAGTGCTCCGAAGAAAAAATGCTTCAGTTCATTTACGGTAACATTCAGTATCCATCCATCGCCAGAGAAAATGGTGTCGAAGGAATGGTTGTGGTTCAGTTTGTAGTCGAGAAAGACGGTAGCTGTACTAATATAAACGTCATCAGGGACATCGGCGCAGGTTGCGGTGACGAAGCAAAGAGGATCGTGCAGATCATGCCGAAATGGAGCCCCGGACGTCAAAGAGACAGACCTGTCAGGGTAATGTTTACCCTACCTGTCAGGTTTAAACTTGAATAGTGGCAATTATGAATAGAAGTTGGGGTGTGGGCGTGAGCTCTCACCCCTTACTTTTTCTAGGAAGGTACATTCTGTGCTCTACAATGACTAATCAGCGCTCAACATTGACTAATCGGTGCTCCTCAACTTGTACTCCTTAAAAAAACACCTTACAGATTTTGCGGTAATTAAGAGATGAAAATTACAGGCTATTTCCTTAATCCTGATTTGACTTGTCATACTTTGTCGTTTTTCCTAAGGTTACCGACAACGCTTGTCAGCAAGTCAGAAGAGTAAGGGTTCAGTTTTTGTTGATTTCAAATTATCGGACGATCAAAATCGGAATGTCGTCTTCGATGGTCACCAGTTTTTCGGCAACGCTGCCAAGGAACAAGTCGTCGAAAGAACTATGCCCCTGCGCTCCCAGAACGATTAACCCGGCATTCAGGTCGGATGCAAACTCTCGTATATGCTCGGCCGTGTTGAAATATTCGTTTTTGATGGCGGTGAAATGAATCCCTTTTTTAGGAATATTATTTCGTTGAAGGCAAACGTCAAATGCAGTGAAGACTCTTTCTTCCCAATCTGCGGCCAATAAACCATAATTACGGGTGAGATACTGGGTGGTTGGAGGGTAGTCCAGAACGTGTAAAGCGTGAATTTTGGTCCCCGGTTTTCCTGCATTTAGTTGAATGGCCTCTTTTAAAGCCCGAATGGAAAACGGTGAAAAATCCATTGGTACAACCACCTTGTCCCAAAGCAATTGCGCACGTTCCGTGACGAAACAAACGGCGCAGCTTACTTTCCGTGCGATCATTTTAGCTACAATACCGCTGCCTTCACTGACTTTTTTGTTGCCGATGAGCAGCAGGTCGGCACCGGTTTGCTGCGTCAGTTTGGTAATGGATTTGAGTGGATGGCCTTCCTGTACGATAATTTCGAAGCTGTGCTTTTCATCGCTGCCAAAAGTTTCCTGAACGACTTTTGAAATTTTTGCCTCGACCAACTCATCCAGCTTGTAACCCGGCGAAGTGATACCGTGAATAAGATCTTCCGTATTTCCGGGGAAAACGAAGGTGGGAATGATGTGTACAAAGTAAATTTTTGAGCCGGCATCCGACAGGTCGCTGAAGTGTCTGGCGAAATTCAGCAAAGCGGCATCGAGCTTGGAAAAATCCAGTGCAACTACGATGGTTTTGAAGTTTTTCATGTGATTTGATTTCTCTGTAAAAACAGGGATTACGTTGTTTTAAAGCGGTGTTTTTATCGAACCACCAACATCAAATGCTCCCTCGACCGCTCCAGCAAAGATTCCGTCACACTGCCAAAAATCAGGTTGTTGAGAGCGGTGTGTCCCTTTGCTCCCATTACGATAAGGTCTGTTCTATGTTCAACGGCGTACTCATGGATGTGCCTTGAAATACTGCTGAAATCATCATCGATCATAACTGTCTCAAAGTGGTCGCCCTCGAAGCCATTTTCGGCAATAAACTTGTCGCAGGATCTCTTTGCAGATTCTTTCAGGGCATCCTGGAAGGTATTGTATTCCCAGGCAGGGTCATAAAAAACAGCCGATGGCTGCGGGATAACGTGCAGGAGGGTTACCTCGACGTTGCCAATGGCATAAGAAAGATTGAGCGCTGTGCGCAGGGCATTGACGCCTTCATCCGAAAAATCGGTGGGTACCAGAATGCGGCGAATGCGCTCTGGCGGGTTTTCGGTGACGTAAAGAATGTTGGTTTTTGAAGCCCTTGCGACCTTCCTGGCCTGAATGCCGCTGCCTTGGCTGATTTTTTTATGACCCACCATGAGCAGATTGATCATTTTGACGTCGATCCAGTGAAGCAGTTTTTCATACGGGTTCCCTTCCACAACATTGACTTCGACGGACCGGGCGGGGTTGTCGCCGAGAATTTCAGCGGCTTCAAGCTTCAGCTTATCCCTGACTTTTTCATCGACAGGGTATTCCGGATTGAACAGTTTGTAAAATTCAACATCGAGATTGCTGGGCCGGGCAAAATCAGGCATAACGTGCAGTAGGTAAAACTGGCTGATTTCCAATGGGAGAGCGAGCATGGCAGCCATTTTCAGCAGCGACCGGTCCGTCTTGCTGAGGTCCATCGCTATCAATGTTCTTTTGAAATGCTGCATAGTATTTTATTTTATTATTAAACCCTGATGCTCAACACCGGCAGATCGGAATACTTCACAAGATTTTCCGGAATGCTTTCAATAAATAAACCGGACAAATCAGTGCGTCCGTGATTGGAAATGGCAATCATATTGGCCTCAACCTGTTTTGAAAACTCCAGGATTCCCGCTTCGACGTTGTAATGATTGTAGTTGTTGAGCCGGATGCCCGGATAGTTATGCTTGCTCAGGAAAGCCTTCATTTCTTCCATTACAATACTGGTGGGCTTGAAGTTATTGGGTGTGGTGACACCTACAAAATGAAGTGTTTCAGCGCCCATTCCATTCGAAAATTCAAGTAATCTTCTGAGCGCTTCGTGAGTATCAGGTTCAAGGCCGGAAGCAAAAACAATGGTTTTGAAATTGAGGGGCAGGGGTAAGTCTTTTTGAAGTACCAGCACCGGTGTTTTGCACGTGCGCAGAATTTTGCCGGTGTTAGAACCGATGATGATTTTTTTTAAACTGCCCTTGCCGTGCGAACCAAGAATAATCAAATCATGCGGTTCGTCCATGATGGAAGTTGTCAGGTTTTTGGAGTTTTCCAGAAAGACCAGTGATTTACGGACATTTACGCCTGCCATTTCTGCGGCTTCAACACGGGCGTCGAGGCTTTGCTCCGCAAATTTTACCTTCTCCCTGCTTTCCGGATATTTCTTTTCGTCGCTAACAGCTACTCTTTTCCAATCCATACCGAGGTATAACCCGTGAAGAAAAATCAGCTGGGCGTTCAGTTGCTTCGCAATGGCAATCCCGGCTTTTTCGGCATAGCCGGCGCAGTCAGAAAAATCAGTCGGGACGAGAATACGCTTCATGCAGTTTTTATTTTGTTTTTAAATAGAGGCCTCTGGCGATGTAAAATACTATATAGCTTACTGCCCGGACATTGCAGGCAGTACGTTTGTTTTTCGTTTATCGCTCAAAACCATTTGATTGTTCATAATGAATGTTCCGTCGATTTTTAGAGCTCAGCGAATTCCTCCTGCGGGTTCAAAGCCAATTCGATGTTGTGAATCGTTCCGGCATTATACACCACAATGCCCAGTGCTCTTAGACGCTGTGCAGCAATTTCGCTTCGCCTTCCATACGTACTGAAAGTAATGACGGGCTTGTTGAGACGTAAAATAAAATCTCTCATCCTGCCAATTTCATCGTAGGGAATGTTGATAGAGCCTTTGATGTGATAGCCTGCATACTCGCAATGTGTGCGGACATCCACCAGTTGAACTCCCTGATCCACCAACCTTCGCAGCACAGAAGGGGGGATTCCTGAATGATCCGGGTTGTGCATCATGATTAAAAAATTTATGGTGAAAGCAGTGTGGATACTGCTGAATGAAAATAAACCTGCACCCCTGCAATACGAAACGGGAGTTAATCCCGAAGCATGTTTTTTCTGCAAAAAAGGCGATATCAAATGAATGTCAACTAACTGCGACTTCCTGGTAATCCAATTCTTTTTCTTTTGGTACATCGATGAAAGTAAGTTTCAGAATACCGTTCCGGTATTTCGCCTCAATTTTTTCATGGCCGATTCCTTTACCCAGCCGAAATCTTCTTTCAAAAGATTCCAGATCAAACTCTTCCAGAATATAGCTGGAAGCAACCGTGCTTTTTCTGCTCTTTTCGCCTTTAACGGTAAGAATGTCGTCCTGTATAATGATTTCCAGTTCTTCCTTTTCAAAACCGGGAATGAGTAACTCCATTTCGAACAAATGACCATTCTTTTTCAGATTAACCGGCGGGAGATTCCACTTGGGTACGCCGATGGGACTATGACCGAGAAAGTGATCTTTGTCAAACATGGGAGCAAATTTTTCACCCATCCAGTCGAAAGTGTGATTTTTGATTTTAGGTCTCCACATGACGATGATATTTGTACCTTCCTGAAAGCTGAGTTTACTTTATTCATTGAATTTCAAACAGATACACAACTCCACGAAGTTAGGTTATCATCAAATCTGTTAATAAAACAGCTCAATTGTAAATGCAGTTGGTCAGTGAGTCAGGTGATTTATATCAATACGAAGAACCTTGATTTAAAGAACTGTTTTACCCTGCTTACTTTTTGTTGAGTGTTCATTTCTTCCGCTGATTCCACAGCCAGAATATTGTTAGAGAACCGGTTGTTTTGTAGCAGGGCATTTTCAAGCTGAAACTTGGCTTCTGCGGGGCCGAAGATGTATAGTTCAGCACGATCGTCAAGGTCTGACATGATGTTGTCGAAAAAAGCCTGTTCCTGCCTTGCTCTCAGGCCTTCAGACAAGGTGCTGGCAGCAATGGCTTCTTCCCGATAATTTCCGAAGTTCCCAACCTGCTCATCCTGCAAGGTTTCGATATCTGAGCTGATGTGAACGGCGTTCACTTCCTGCTGGTCTTCCAGGTTGATCAGCAGGGCTTCCATGAAGGTAATCCAAATTCCAGTTTGATTTTTCATTATCTGTATTTATTGTGAATAAAGATCCAAGCTAAGGGCGGGGATTATCCGGAATATTGACAATAATCAAAAAAAAGCGGTGAGTTTTGTCACCCTGAATGACTTATCTCACCTTCTACCTTGCAGCCCGATTAAAGGTGGTTACCGGGGCTATTTGTCCTCTTGTTTTTGTAGAGGAAAAACAAGTCAAACTCCTTGAATTAATTAGTAAACTACTATTTTATATGACCAAAACCACACCGCTCGACAAGCCGGAAATTCTTGTTAAACAGACGGCTTGCTATCATTGTGGATTGCCTGTTTCAGCTTTTGACTCCAAGGACCTGATCCTTGTTGATGACAAGCATTTTTGTTGTGAAGGATGCAAGTTGGTTTATGAAATCCTCAACGCCAACGATCTTTGTAAGTACTACGAAATCGAAAAAAATGCCGGCATCAGTCTCAAAGGCCGGAAGCAGCCGCAGTACGCCTGGCTCGACGATGCAGAAATCATTGACAAGTTAACAGATTTTACCGATGGACGGAATACTAAAGTTAGTTTTTATTTGCCGCAAATTCACTGTGCGTCCTGCATTTGGCTGGTTGAAAACCTTTATAAACTAAGTCCGGGTATCACTTCCTCAAAAGTCAACTTCCTGAAAAAGGAAGCCTACATCACTTTTCTCAACGAGGAGACGACAATCCGGAAGGTGGTTGAGTTGCTCGACTCAATCGGTTACGCCCCGGAAATCAACCTTGGCTCACTTGACAAAGACAATAAAAAGCCCGTCAGCCGCCGGTTGATATATCAACTGGGTGTGGCGGGTTTTGGTTTCGGCAATATCATGTTGCTGAGTTTTCCGGAGTACTTCGGGCTGGATGCATCGGAAGAGTGGTTCCGGCGTTTGTTTGGTTATTTCAATATTCTGCTGGCTATTCCGGTTGCTTTTTACAGCGGTAAGGATTACCTGACGACGGCCTGGTATTCTCTGAAGACAAAAACTTATGGGATCGACATACCGCTGGCATTGGGGATTCTGGTACTCTTTTTTCGCAGCGTCTGGGAAATATTGTCGGGCACGGGAGCCGGTTACATGGACAGCCTGGCCGGCCTGGTCTTTTTTCTGCTCATCGGAAAGTGGTTTCAACAGATGACCTACCACAGTATTTCTTTCGAAAGGGATTACCGTTCCTACTTCCCGGTAGCTGCTACCCGCCTGACATTTGATGATGAGAACCCGAACGGCAGGGAGTCCAGTGTACCCGTCAATAATCTTGAACCGGGCGATACCATCCTGGTTAGGCATAAAGAACTTATCCCTGCAGATAGCATCGTCAGGAAGGGGAAGGCCTTGATCGATTACAGTTTTGTAACCGGAGAAGCCGAACCGGTCGACGTGTCGGCAGGCGATAAAATTTACGCAGGAGGGCGGCAAATGGCCGAAGCAGTGGAGTTGCTGCTCACGAAAAAAGTATCGCAGAGCTACCTCACCCAGCTTTGGAATGAGGCCGCTTTCAAAAAAGAAGACCTGACCGGCACCAGCCAGTTAGCCAATAAGATTGGGAAGTATTTCACCATCATCATTCTCACGATAGCATTCGGGACGCTGTTTTACTGGTTGCCGAAAGACCCGTCCATTGCATTCAATGCTTTCACGGCGGTGTTGATCATTGCCTGCCCGTGCGCTGCGGCCCTGAACGTTCCTTTTACGCTCGGCAATGCCGTTCGCATTCTTTCCAAGCGTGGTTTTTTTATGAAAAACACCAATGTTATCGAGGCGCTAGACCGGGTTACTTCCGTTGTTTTTGATAAAACGGGTACGCTGACCCATGCTTCGGGAAGTCAACTGGACTACGAAGGGATGCCGCTGACAGATACGGAGCGACGCAACATCGTGGCACTTGCCCGCCATTCTTCCCATCCGGTAAGCCGTCAATTGGCCGATCAATGGTCTGAATCAGGTAATGTGCCGGAAGTAGTTGATTTTCAGGAATTTGAAGGGTTAGGTGTAAAGGGAAGGGTAGGGGGACTTGAGTTGAAAATCGGCTCTGCCAAATTCTTCGGCCATGCGCCGGAACAGGGCGCTGTTGTTTCATCTAATGGTTTTCTGCGAAAAAATAAAAACGGCGCCAATGTTTTCATTGAAATTGAAGGTGAACTGAAAGGGAGTTGCCACCTGCACAATCGTTACCGTGAGAATGCATGGGAAGTCGTATCCTGGTTTCGGCAGAAAGCACGGACTTTCCTTCTGTCTGGTGACAATGAGCGGGAGCGGGCTTATTTGCTCGAAAAATTCGGTAGCACGGAAGAAGCCAATGCGCAGTTGCATTTCCACCAAAGCCCGAAAGACAAGCTGGCATTTCTAAAAAAACTCCAAAGCGAGGGAAACAGAACGCTGATGATCGGCGACGGACTGAACGATGCCGGGGCCTTGAAGCAGAGCGATGTCGGTATCGTTGTAGCTGAAAACACCAACAATTTTACGCCGGCCTGTGACGCCATACTCGACGCCAGGCAATTTGGCAACCTGCCCCGTTTTCTGGCATTTGCCAGGAAAAGCATCCACGTCGTGTATGCAGCCTGGGGACTGGCAGCGATTTACAACGTCATTGGGTTGAGTTATGCGGTTCAGGGAGCTTTATCACCCATCGTTGCCGCCATTTTGATGCCGGCCAGTTCGATCACAATTGTTGGGTTCGGCGTCGGATTGAGTACGCTGCTTTCCCGCAGCATGCTTCGGGAAAGTCCGTCAACATCTAACCTTCAAAACCTGAATTGATGTATCTCTGGACAGCTTTCACCATCGGACTATTCGGAAGCCTGCATTGCATCGGCATGTGCGGTCCAATTGCATTGGCGGTGGGAGGGCAGCGCAGCAATGTCTGGGTGAATGGGTTGCTCTACAATCTTGGTCGCACGGTCACTTATTCACTGCTCGGTGGTATCATTGGATTGTTGGGGCAAGGACTTTTTTTTGCCGGATTCCAGAAATCGATGACCATTGCCATTGGTGCAGCTTTGCTGTTGATAGCGGTGTTTTCGATCAATGTTGAAACTAAATTGCTGAAGGTAAACGTCTTCAACCGTTTGTTTTTCAACGTTAAATCGGGGATCGGAAGGTGGATACAGCAGCAGGGATTCGCCGGGACTTTCGCCGTCGGGGTATTGAACGGCTTGCTACCTTGCGGGCTGGTCTACATGGCCGTGGCAGGGGCTTTGAGTACCGGAGAATTGCTGTCCGGAATGGCCTACATGGCGCTTTTCGGATTGGGTACATTGCCGCTGATGACTGTAGTGTCATTGGCTGGAAATGTAGTCAACTTGCGTTTTAGAATTATATTTCAAAAGATTTATCCTGCATTTTTGATTTTCTTTGCCATGCTGTTTTTATTCAGAGGGCTGAATTTTCATATTCCCGGCGAGTTTTTTTTCTGGGAAGAGATGCAGGACATGCCAATGTGTCATTGAAAACAGGAAAATAATTCTCTAATGATTTCAGCTAAATCTAAAGCCAGGAAATTACAATCAATTATTTTGGAAAAACAAAAGTCATACAACAAATCCATTCACGCAGCGATGTACCTCGAAGCCGTCTTCGAGGCAGCGACCGATGCAATCATTACCATCAGTGAAAAAGGGATCATCGAAACCGTCAACCCGGCGGCAGAGCAGCTTTTTGGCTATGAGGAAGATGAATTGATCGGCCAGAATATTTCCATGCTGACGCCATCGCCTCACCGGGAGCGGCATGACAGCTACCTTCAAAATTACCTGCATGGTGGAAAAGCAAAAATCATCGGTATCGGGCGGGAGGTGGAAGCGGTTTGTAAGGATGGAAGGTTGATTCCCGTCAGACTGGCAGTGAGTGAGACAGTGGTTGGGAATAAGCGGATTTTCGCCGGTATCCTTCACGACCTGACGGAAGTGAAAAAGGCGGAAGCCAAAATCAGGAAACTTAACGAAGAGCTGGAACAAAAGGTAAAACAACGTACGGAAGAACTGGTAGATGTAGTGAATAAGCTCTTGCAGGCCAACCAGCAACTTTCCTACGAAAACCGGGAGCGCCAGGCGGCAGAAGATGCGCTCCGAAAAAGCGAAAACGAACTGAGAAAATCATTGCAAAAAGAGAAAGATCTTTCTCAGCTAAAATCCAGGTTTGTTACGATGGCCTCTCATGAATTCAGGACGCCACTGAGTGCCATTTTATCTTCGGCGGACCTTATTGAATTGTATTCAAAAAAGGAAAACGCTGAAGAAAAACGCCTCAAACACGTTTCGAGGATCAAAGCTTCGGTGAACAACCTGACAAATATCCTTAACGATTTTCTGTCGTTGAGTAAACTGGAAGAAGACCGTGTTCAGGTGCAGTCAGTCAGTTTCAATTTCACAAGCTTCTGCCATGAAGTCACTGATGAGTTGAAAGGGCTGCTTAAACCAGGCCAGGAAATCAGGCATCCGCAGGGTATTCCGGATCAGGAGGTAACATTGGACAAAAAGATCCTCAAAAATGTGCTATACAACCTGCTCTCCAATGCTATAAAATATTCAGAAGCAGGCAAGCCTATTGATTGCGATATTATGGTCGAGAACAATACTGTCATTATTAAAATCAGAGATTACGGTATTGGAATTCCGGAAGAAGACCAACAGTTTTTGTTTACGAGATTTTTCCGGGCACACAATGCTGAAAACATTCAGGGCACAGGACTTGGGTTGAATATTGTAAAAAGGTATCTCGATCTGCTTGATGGAGATATTGATTTTCATAGCGAATTAGGAAAAGGCACTACTTTTACTGTTCGCATTCCGATTCAGGCCTGACAACTCTAAAAGGTTCAACATGAAAAAAATATTGGTAATAGAAGACATGCCCGATGTACGGGAAAATATTCAGGAGATTCTTGAGATCTCCGGTTACGAAGTGGTAGCGGCCGCTGATGGAGCGGAAGGCGTGGATGCTGCACTCGACGAACGACCCGACCTCATCCTTTGCGACGTGATGATGCCTCGGCTGGATGGTTTTACAGTGCTGAATATCTTAAGTAAAAGACCGGAAACCTCCGACATTCCTTTCGTTTTTCTTACTGCTAAAACCGAGAAGGAAGATTTTCGCAAAGGAATGGACCTCGGTGCCGACGACTACCTGACCAAACCTTTCACCGTGGAAGAATTGCTGAAAGTCGTCGAAACACGGATGGCCAAAGCTGAAAGGCTGAAAAAATTCAATAAGACGGAGGAAGGCCTGAGTGCATTTATCAACGAGGCAAAAGGCTACGAGGAGTTGAAAAAACTCTCTGACGACCGTCGTAAAAAGACGTATAAAAAACGGGACCTGCTCTTCGAGGAAGGAGATATTCCCCGCTATCTCTATTTTGTGAACAAGGGCCAGGTAAAAATTTTTAAAACCAATGATATCGGCAAAGAATACATCATTAATATTCGCAGCGAAGGTGAGTTCGTCGGATACACAGCGCTTATCAAGGATGAGCCTTACACTTTTTCTGCTGCTGCTCTTGAAGGTGTAGAAGTGAGCCTTGTTCCAAAAGAGGATTTTCTGAAACTGCTCCATGCTAACCGGGATGTATCGTCCCGCCTCATTAAAATGCTGGCCGACAATGTCGCTGAAAAAGAAACTCAACTGCTCAGCCTGGCCTACAATTCTGTTCGCAAACGAGTGGCGGAAGCTATTCTACTGCTGCACGATCGTTACTCCAAGGAAGGAAAAGAAGACATTCAAATTCTTCGGGAAGATCTTGCTCATATCGTCGGGACGGCCAAGGAAAGTGTCATTCGCATGCTAACCGAGTTCAAGGATGATGGTTTCATCGAAATCACGGATGGCATCATCAGGATTAGCAACCGGAAAAAACTGGAAGCACTGCCAACCTGATTTGGTTAGCCATTTTTATTCGAAAGTGCTGGTTGACAAACTAAAAGCGCCGGCGGAATTGCTATTTCGCCGGCGCTTTTGTTTAAGATGAAATTCGTCAGGCTTACCCCTGATTTTTGACAATCATTTGAAAAGCCTCCTCTTCCGCTTCTGCATCTTCTTCATCTTTAAATCCGAGGTATTTCATGAGTTTGCTGAATCTTGAACGCATCCCTTCAATGAACATAAAAGCGACGGGAGCGACGAAGAGTGTCAGAATCATGGACGAGATCAACCCGCCGATGAGCGCCCAGGCCAGGCCGTTTTTCCACTCGGCACCTGCACCCTTGGCAAGGGCAATAGGCAAAAAGCCTACCGACATAGCGATAGTCGTCATCAGAATCGGGCGAAGACGGGTGCGGCCCGCTTCGATCAGTGCTTCTCGTATTTCCATGCCTTCCTCCATTGCCTGATTAGCAAAATCAACCAGCAGGATGGCGTTTTTAGCCACCAGACCGATCATCATAATAATACCCAGGATGGAGAAAATGTCCAGTACGCTCAGAGTCAGCGCCATCGCCAGCAACGAACCCGCCAAACCAACGAAGGAGGTGACAACTACCAGCGGTGACGTCCAGCGGTCGTACAACGCAACGAGGATGAAGTACACCAGGAAAATACTTGCCAGGAAGGCATATCCCAGACTGCCAAAGCCCTGCTCCTGCTGTTTGATTTCACCATCGTAGCTGATGAGTACGCCCTGTGGCGGCGGCATTTTATCCTTGAAAAGATTTTTGATATCCGTACCAATGTCGCCCGAAGGGCGGCCCAGAATCTGTGATGTGATAGTGACCGAGGGTTGCCTGTCAGTTCTTTCCAGCTGGTTGGGGCCGGTGGATTGCACGATGTTGGCAAATTGGCTAAGTCGGATCAACTGGCCCCGGTTGTTGAGCAGGGTCAGGTTGGATATATCCTTGACGTCCTTTCGGTTGAAGTCGTCCATTTTTACCATGATATCGTATTCTTTGTCGCCGGCACGGTATTGCACGTCATCATTTCCGTTAAAAGCTGTCTGCATGGTGGCACCCACCATTTCCATGCTCAGGCCATATTCAGCCATGCGTTCCCGGTCAACGGTCACTTTGATTTCAGGATTTCCTTCTTCAATGCTGAGTTCAGGTTGCAGAATACCCTCGATGTTTTTTATTTCTTGTAGCACTTTTCCGGCATACTCCATCACGGCGTCCTTGTTGTTTCCACTAAAGAAAATGATGATGGGTGCCTGGTCGGCTCCTCCGAAGAAGGAAACGGGCGCCGAAGTGACTTTGACGCCAGGGAGTTGTTTTTCAATTTCGTTGCGCATGCGCTGTCCGAAAAGGTCAGAATTGATGCCGCCGGCACGTTCATTTTGCGGAACGAGTTTGAGCGTCAACTCCGCCGTGTTGGGCACGTCCCGGCTGCCAAGTACACCTGAGGTGATACCAACCGTGGAAAAGACTTTGGTGACGTCTTTGTTTTCACGCAGCAAGGCTTCTGTTTTTTGCGTGGCAAGATTGGTTTCCCGCAGGGTAGCATCCTTCGGTAATTCGAGCCGCACGATGACCTCGCCACGGTCGCCAGGTTGAATGAAAGCCGTACCGATGTAGCCGCCGCTCACCAGTCCGAATGAGCTGAAAAAGATCACGGCCGTCAACAAGGAGACCAGGATGGCATTGAGGTATAAGTTGAAATGTTTTTTCCGGGGAACACCATCCTTTGCTTCCAGCACTTCAAGCCTTCTGACCCGTGCGGCGCTGTAGGATATTTTGATGGGCCTTAAAATACGTCCCACCTGCCGGGCGTACCAATTGTTCACCCGGTGCAGGATGTTCTCGAAACCGTTGAATAAAAATCCGAATAAGGTGCGATTGTTGAATTTTTCCAGCTTGGAAAAGCGGCTGGCCAGCATGGGTGTCAGCGTAAACGAAACGAACAGCGACATCAGCGTGGAGAAAGTTACCACGAGTGCAAATTGACGCATAATGTTTCCGACGATGCCACCAGACAAGGCAATCGGCACAAACACCACCACGTCCACCAGTGTGATCGAAAGTGCCGTAAAGGCGATTTCATTTCGGCCCAGCAGGGCCGCTGCTCGTCGTTTCATCCCTTGCTCCAGGTGCCGGTAAATGTTTTCCAGCACCACGATGGAATCGTCGACGAGGATACCCACGACCAGCGACATAGCCAGCAAGGACATGAGGTTGAGCGTAAATCCAAAGGCATACATCATGATGATCGTCGTTAGCAGCGAGGTCGGGATGGCCAGCATAACAATCACAGCGTTTCGGATGGAATGCAGGAAAAACAACATCACCACCGCCACGAGCACGATGGCCAGCACCAGATCATGCTGCACCGCTTCAACGGCTTCACGGGTAAAGTCGGTCTGGTCGTTTGCAATTTCAAACTTCAGATTTTGTGGCTGAAACTGATCTTCGAGCTGCGCAATTTTCGAGCGCACACCGTCCGCAACAGCTACGGCGTTGGCGTCAGAAGTTTTAAGCACTTGCAGCAGGATGGCGCTTTTACCATTTACCCGGCTGAGTGTTTTCAGGTCTTTCTGCCCGTCTGTTACCTCGGCCACCTCGCTGAGTTTGACCGGTGCGCCGGTTTGAGGGTTGTTGAAAATGACGAGTGATCGCAAATCGTCGATGGTCTGAAACTTACCGGCAAGGCGGACGATGACCTGTTCGCCGGGGCTTTCAATTTTACCGGTGGGGAAGTCAAGGTTGGCCGACTTGATCGCCTGCAACACCTGCAGAATGGTCATGCCTCTGGCTTCCAGCGCCTGACGGTTTACGTTGACTTTAATTTCACGCTCCTGTCCACCGATAATCCTCACTTCGCCGACACCCTGCACACTGGCGAAAGTCGGGACCACCCGGTCTTTCACTACATCGTAAAAATCAGTGATGGATGCGTTTGAGGTAGCGCCGATGCTCAAAATAGGAAATTCATCCGAGGAGAATTTTGTAAGGGCCGGAGGCTGGGCGCCGTCAGGCAAGTTGCTGGCGGAAGCGTTGATTTTTCGCTGCGCATCGGCCAGGGCGAGGTCCACGTCGGTACCGTCCTTGAGTTCCACGTTGATGAAAGATAGACTTTCAAAAGAAGTGCTCCGCATGGAAACGATATTCTCCATGCCCGATACGGCATCTTCGATCGGCTTGGTCACCGAGTTTTCCACCTCCGAAGGGCTTGCGCCGGGGTAAATGGTGGAAATGATGACGTTCGGCGCATTGAATTTCGGGATTAATTCGTACGCCAGCTGGTAATAACTAAAAATACCGGCAATGCCCAACACCAGAAAAATAACGATGATGAGGGATGGGCGTTTTATGGATAGTTCGGTAATTGACATTTTATTTTGAAATGAGGAATTAGGAATGAGGGATGAGGAATGAAAAATAATTCATTGCTCACCTCTGGTAAACTACTTCTCAGCAACCTGAATTTCCGTACCGTCTTCAAGGTTGATCTGTCCGGAGGTGACGATGGTTTCACCTGCTTCCAGGCCGCTGCGTACCTGCACAAAGTCGTCGAAGACGCTGCCGGTTTCGATGTTGCGGAGCACAGCTTTACCGTTTTCCACCACGTAAACTTTGGCTTCCTGCAAACTGCCGACGATAGCCTCACGGGTGATGGCTAACACCTCCCGGTCGGCCCCTCCTTCAAAAAAGACAGTACCGGTCATGCCGGCTCTGAGCGTGTTGCCGGGATTGCTGATTTCCACCTCGACGAGGTAACGGCGGGCAGGCCCTGCGTTGACATCGATGAAAGAAACTACACCCTCAAAATTTTTATCAGGAAACAAATCTGCTTTCATGCGTAGGCGCTGTCCTTTTTTGACCGTAACCACCTGCTCTTCCGTCAGAAATACCTGCATTTTCAGTCGACTGATGTTGGTGATGTCTGCCATTTTCATGGCGGGTGAAACGAGCGAACCTTTTTCCACCATTTTATTGGAAATGACGCCTGAGATGGGCGCTTTGACGTAGCTCATCGCAATTTGCTTTTCGATAGATTTGATTTGCGAGCGCAGATTGTCAATGCCAAGTTTGGCATCGTCGATTTGCTGCTGCGTCACACCGCCGTCACCGAGCAGATTGTTCAGCCTTTTGAAATCATTTTCGGCTTTTGCCAGATTGGTTTTGGTCGTTTCAAGTTGAATTTTCAGCAGGTCGTTGTCGATGGTTGCGAGTACGGCGCCTGCCTGCACAGTTGAACCGTTTTCAAAATTAAGCTGGGTGATTTTACCGGCTGATTCGCTCATAACCGCCACCTGTTGGTAGGGTGCAAAGTTGCCGATCACGTTGAAACTGCCTTTCATCATTTTGGTTCCAACCTGGCTCGTGATGACAGGAATGACGGTATTTCGTTCCTGGGAGAGTTTAGAATCCTCTTCCAGTTTTTCCTTGTTTTTGGCCAGTTGTGTAACTGTGAAGTAACCCAAAGTGCCCAGTGCTAAAACCCAGAGAATTGGTTTGATTATCTTTTTCATTGAAGAATTGTTAATTGCTGATTATTGTACAGTCAGGTGATTGTTTTTGCGGATCTCTGACCCTGCCATCAAACATCACTCTGCCATTTTTATAAGTTGACCGTTGACGTTGAGCAAGTCAATTTCTGCAAGTTTGATCTGCGCCAGCGTGGTGATGTAATTGGTTTGAGCCTGCCGCATGGAAGATTCTGCATCCAGTAATTCCGTGATCGGGGCAATGCCTTCCCGGAAGCGGCTCTGGGCTACCCGGTACACTTCCTCCGACATCTGGCGGGTATCCCGGGCGGAACGAAGGGTATTTTGGTTCGTGCGAAGAGAGGTGACAGCAGCCTCGTGCCTGAGCTGAAGGCCGAGTGAAGCCATGCGGTAATCCTGGGCCAGCTGTAGGTTGTTCAGGCGAGCCGATTGCACCTGGCTGTCTTTGAAAAAGCCATCGAAAATGGGCACGTTAATCCGGAGGCCAATTTGTGAAAAGTCCGTCCAGTTACGGCCCGTTCCAAAATCGCTGATGTTGTTGGCCTGCCACTGGTAGTTGTAGTTGGCAAAAAACGAGAGGGTGGGGAAGTAGCCCGACTTCCAGCGTTTTTCATCCAGGAGGTAAAGCTCCTGCTGTTTTTTCAAAATGGAAAGGGCAGGTTTTTGCTGCCAGTTGGGTTGAATGACGGTGGGGTCTACCTCCTGAAAAGTCGCTTCCGAAATGGTATCCGTCAGTACGATTTCCGTTTCCAGCGGCATTTCCATAGAAAACTTCAGGGCCTGCTCCGCCTGTTTGATCTGGAGGTCGAGGTTGTTGAGCTGGATTTGCAGGTTTGACTGCTGGACTTTCAGTCGGTCCATGTCTATCTTTTTAGCAAAGCCATTTTCAAACTGTTTTTGGGTAACGGTCAGCAAGCCTTCGATTTGCCCCAGGTTTGCTTCCAGTATGCCTCGCTGGGTGCGGCTGAGCTGTATTTGATAATATAATTTTGCCACCTCGTACACTACCTCCTCCTTGCTTTTCGAAAGCATGAGGTCATAAAATTCCGTCAACTCACGGGTTGCTTTCAATCCGAGTAGCCAGCTTTTGCTGAAAACAAGTTGCTCGAGGGAAATGCCGGTGGTCGCATTCCAGTTGGTACCAAACTGCACCTGGGCGAAGTCGCCGGGCTGCCCGCCAAAAAACTCGGCAGGGACGAAGCTGGTAGGAATGGCCGGGTTGTTCAGAATGGTACCTGAGGCATTGATCTGCGGCAGCCCGGTACTGAGCGATTCACGCACCAACTGTTGACCCTTCCGGATGTCGAGATTTGCTTTTTGAATGCTGGAATGATGATCCACTGCATAACGTAGGGCAGTCTTCAGATCGAGTGGTTGCTGGGCCATCAGCAAGGGGACTTGCAGCGCCAGTAAAGTCAGGAGAAATCCAATTTTTTTCATCAAGGTTAGTTATTCGTTACAAATTGTTAGCGACTGGAGGCCGTTTTTATTGAATGAACCGGCCTGCCGGCAATCGAAAACAACTCACTTTTTAATGTCGTAATATTTCAATTCGCCGCTGTACTGTTTCCAAATGTTCAGCCCTCTTTCGGTAGCAATGGCGTGGATGTGGTAGTTGTGTAGTTCCCAGATCAGCTGGCGGCGGCTGAATCTGGATGCAGAGTTCGATATTTCATCCACGATCATGTAAGTTGCCTTAGCGTAAATTTTTGCGACGATCTCGGCTTGTAAATCACTTCTGTACAGGCCTTCGCCAATGCCACGTTCGATGTTTTTCATAATGCAACTCAGGACATGTTCATCCTGCCGGGTCATCAAAAGCTCCCACGATTTACGGTAGTACTTTTGGAGGTCGTACAGGGTACTGGCGGATACATCCTCGATCGTGGAAGTGATAAAAGCGCCCATGTTGCGGATTTCATCCAGGGCATTTTCGGCAATTTCACAAATCCTGTTCATCACCTCCCTCTCCCGGTCAATGTGTCTACGAATGGCCTCCTCCACGAGGCTGTCCTTGTTGTCAAAGTGCTGATAGAGCGTTTTTTTCGAAATTCCAAGTTCCCGGGCAATGTCATCCATGGTGACACTGCGCACTCCCAGGTGGAGAAAAAGCCGCTCTGAACGGCTAACAATTTCACTTCTTACATCCATGTAGGTCGCTGAATATTTTGTTTGGGATAAAAGATACGGCAGAAACACAGGAAACTTTGGCAAGGTTTAAAGTTTCCTGAGTTTTCTTTAAAATTTTTCCACCAAGGGGAATGAATCGTGGAAGAAAGGAGAGAAATAGAGGAGAGCGTGTTTTTGATTTTGTCAGACCGGCGGCTCCCAAAGTTCGATTTTACGGCCTTCCGGGTCGATGATCCAGCCAAATTTTCCAAACTCCGATTCCTCGGTTTTCTCCAGCACGGTGACACCTTCCTTGCGAAGCACCTCGAGTAGTTCATGCAGGTTTTCGACCTGGTAGTTGATCATGTAGTCGTGTTCGCTGGGTTCGAAGTATTGGGTCTCTCCCTTGAAAGGACTCCATGCTGTGTAGGTTTCTTCTTCCGGCTTGTCCTGACGCCGCCAGGGAAAGACGGCTCCCCAGTCTTCCACAGGAATTCCAAGATGTTTGCTGTACCAGTTTTTTACCGTTTCACGGTCTTGACATTTGAAAAAAATGCCGCCGAGGCCGATGACTCTTTTCATGATGATTTTTTTAAAAATTACAAGGCAGGCAGGCGAATGAACATGGATCAAAACCAGGAAAATTCGCTCGCCAACCTGCTAAAATTTCTACTCGCCACTGTTATTAATCTTTTTCAATAAAACAGCACTGAGCAGGGTGATGAACAATCCGACTGGGAAAATTTCCATCAGCGATACCCCAAACATGACTACTGGGTTTTTGTAGGTTTCCATGTTTTGCTGGTAACCTTCGATCTGGGCGTCAATTTCTGCCTGAGTTTTTCCAGACTCCTGTAGTTGTTCTGACATGTAGGCAAGATATTTTTCAGGGAATTGCTGTGCGGCATCGGACAGGTTGAAGAAAATCAACCAGCCAGCGGAGTAGATCACAGAGGCAACGAGGGCAATCAGGATGCCGGTTTTAAAAGCCTGACCAAAAGAAATAACACCTCCGAGGTGTTTGTCACGGTAGGAGCGAACCCCGAAGTAAATCATGGAAAGTGAAATGATCATGGAGACATAGCCCACGATTTCCCCTGTTTGCATCGACATTTCAGCACCTTCTGCCATCAGGATGGAAGAAGAAACGAGCATGATGGTCGTGACGATGAGTCCGGCGATGGCTCCGTAGGTAAGTACAAGTTTTTGCATGGCGCATATTTTTTTAGTGAAACAATGCCACAAAGCAAGGTCAAATCAGGCATTCCGACCTCACCCAAAAGTATGAATGTAGGCACTGCCGGTGTATTTCACCCAAAAGTACCAGCTTCATTTTGGCAGAATGCCAAGTTCGCCCGCTTTCTGGACAGCCTGCGTCCGGCGCTTCACATCCAGCTTGGCAAACAGGTTGGAGGTGTGGGTTTTTACCGTGTTTAAGGAAAGGAAAAGCTGATCGGCAATTTGCTGGTTGGAGTAACCTTTTGCGATGAGTGTCAATACTTCAAACTCCCGCTGACTGATGCCCAAGGTGTCCGGATCTGTCAGGGCTTGGTCATGGGCGGAAGGTTCGGAGGCTTTCGGGGTGTTTTTGTCCGGTGATTTTCCGGTGATTTTGATTCCCATCCAAACACCCAAAGCCGTGAAGAAGAGCGCTACTATTCCCACGAAAAATTCTGTGGACAGCTCCCGGATCAAAAAGCGGTATTCGATGAACTTCAGCAGGAAGGTCAGCAAGGCAAGCACAAAACCGTAAATGGCGATGGTTTTTTTCATTGATCCGGCAGGTTTTCGGCTCAAAGGTACGATACCGGCAAAAAAAAGGCGGCTGCCTTCTTATAAGACAGCCGCTGCGTCATTTACTCTCACTAATTGTATGAAACTTGAAACTTATTTTATCTGTGTATTTAACGGGGACTTGCCCGAGATGTTTGATTTTCGCAGGCTTTTTAGAATATGGTAACATATATCAGTTTTACAAAAGCCTCGCCAAAATTGTCGACCAACGCTAAATAGACTCACAAAAAATCAGAATGGTTGGCTTCTTTCAAAAGTTTTTCAGGCCATATTGTTTTTGAGGCTGTCTATAAACTGATTTTTATCAACCTAATAACTGAGTTTGGCGAGGAAGCAAAAACGTTATTTAATCGTTCTTTTGTTAAAAGTTTTAAGAGGACATCCTTCCGAATCACAAAATTTGTCAACTTAGCCGCCGTGTTTTTACAATCCTATCAACTTCTAAAAATTTAACATTTTTTGACTTTCTGAAACCGTAGTTTTCAGATGGTATCTCATCAACTTAAAATTTTATCAAATGGTGAAACTTGAACTAAAGTCATTAATTGTCTTGGTGATGTGTACGTTTCTATGCAGCGCGTACGTATTTAGCCAACGGACAATCAGTGGTGTTGTTACTGACGGCGACACCGGAGAATCATTGATCGGGGTCAATATTCTGGTTGTCGGGACAAGTACTGGCACAATCTCCGACATCGACGGCTCCTACAGTATTACGATGGAGCCGGGTGCTACCCAGCTGCAATTCTCCTACACCGGATATGCTACGCAAGTCATCACGGTAAGCGCTGCCAACGTGCTGGATGTCAAATTAAAAGCCGGTGAGGTTCTGAGCGAAGTAGTCGTCATCGGTTACGGTACAGTGAAAAAAGAAGATGCTACCGGCTCCGTGACGGAAGTTGGTACTGCTACTTTCAACCGTGGCGCCATCACCGCACCGCAGGAACTCCTGGCAGGAAAAGTGGCAGGTGTACAGATCACGCCAAGCTCTGACCCCGGAGGTGGGGCGCAAATTCGTATCCGGGGTGGTTCGTCCCTGCGGGCGTCCAACGATCCGCTCATTGTTATCGACGGTATTCCGGTGGATAATGGCGATATTTCCGGCTCACGTAACCCCTTCGACTTTGTCAATCCGAACGACATCGAAACGTTCACCGTTTTGAAAGACGCCTCTGCAACTGCCATCTACGGCAGCCGGGCCTCCAACGGAGTTATTATCATTACTACTAAAAAAGGTGCACTCGGTCAGAAACTGAAAGTGGAGTACAACGGTAACGTGTCTTTCAGCAGCCCGTTGAATACGACCGAAGTGCTAAATGCAGCGGAGTACACGGACCTGATCAATTCCTATTTTGAAGAGGGTCACCCGGCGCGGGCACAACTTGGCAATGCCAATACCAACTGGCAGGATGAAATTTACCAAACTGCTCTTTTTCACGATCACAATATGAATTTTACCGGTAGTGTAGGGCCTGTGCCTTACCGTGCTTCCGTTGGTTTTACAGACAAACAGGGTATTCTGAAAACAGACCGTTACCAGCGCACAACCGGTTCGATCAACCTCTCGCCAAAGTTGCTCAACAACCGTTTGCAGATGAATTTCAGCCTGAAAGGGATGAATACCAATAACGATTTTGCCAACCGCGGAGCGATTGGCGCTGCTACTTTCTTTGACCCGACTCAGCCTGTAAGAGTGGATGGCGGTGCTTACGGCGGTTACTTTACCTGGCTTCAGCCAAATGGAGAACCCAGCACGCTGGCCCCTGCCAACCCGGTCGCTCTGCTGAATATGCGGGACGACCAGTCGAATGTCAAACGCTTCGTGGTCAGTTCAACTTTTGATTATCGCTTTGCATTCCTGCCGGAATTGCGTGCCAACCTTAACCTTGCCTACGATCAGTCAAGTGGTGAAGGAACCATCAAATCACCGGCGAATGCTTCTTTCGCATTTTTCGATGGCGGTGTGGATAACACTTACGATCAGAAAAAAGAAAACAGCCTGCTCGAATTTTACCTGAACTATGTGAAGGAAATGGGCCGTACCAAGGTCGACCTGATGGGGGGATATTCCTGGCAGCGTTTTTATTACGAAGACAGCTTTTTCAACTCCAACATCGCCGGAACGGAAGTGGCTGAAGGTGATAACTCAGGAGAGCTTTACCTCTTGTCGCTTTTTGGTCGTTTGAATGTCACCATGTTCGATCGGTTATTGCTGACGGGTACGGTGAGAAGAGATGGCTCTTCCAGATTTTCACCGGATACCCGCTGGGGCCTTTTCCCGGCAGCGGCGGTGGCTTACAAAATAGTTGACAACGGCGCAGGTCCATTGTCAACTTTGAAAGCGAGAATTGGCTGGGGTATCACCGGACAGCAGGATGTCGGCGGATACTACGTACACCTGCCACGCTACCTTGTTGGTTTTGAAAACGCAGCATACCAGTTTGGCGATACATTCGTGACTACCATCCGTCCGGAAGGCTACGACAGTCAGATCAAGTGGGAAGAAACGACTACGCAGAACATTGGTATAGATTACGGGCTGTTCGACGACCGCATCAGCGGTTCGATTGAATACTACATCCGTGAAACCAAAGACTTGTTGAACTTCATCCCGGTTCCTGCCGGCTCCAACCTGTCCAACTTCATTTTCACCAACGTAGGTGACCTGAAAAATGAGGGGATTGAATTCTCCGTGAATGCTACCGTGGTAAAACAAAAAGACCTGAACTGGGACTTTGGCTTCAACGTCACCAGGAATAAAAACGAAATTACCAAGCTGACGGCTTCCGATGACCCAAGCTACAATGGCATCCTCGTTGGAGGTATTTCCGGTGGAGTCGGTAACACAGCCCAGATTCACAGCGTTGGCTTCCCAGCCAATTCTTTTTACGTTTACGAGCAGGTGTACGATAACAACGGAACACCCATCGAAGGGCTTTACGTCGATCGCAACAAAGATGGCGTGGTGAATGCTGACGACCTGTATCGCCTGGAACAATCAGCACCGGACTACTTCTTCGGATTTACTTCGACGCTGAACTACGGTAACTTCGATTTCTCGTTTGCAGGCCGTGCCAACGTTGGCAACTATGCCTACAATAACGTTCAGTCAGGCACCAGCTTTGCCAATCTCTACCATCCGACGGGCTACCTGGGCAACGTGAATCCAATTGCCAACTACCTGGATTTCCGTAATCCGCAGTACCTGAGCGATTACTTTGTGCAGAATGCCTCATTCCTACGCCTCGATCACGTGACATTGGGCTACAACTTTGGAAGCATGGTTGAAAAAATCGACTTCCTGAAAGTTTTTGCCACCGTTCAAAATCCGCTGCTCATCACACAGTACGAGGGTGTAGATCCGGAGATCGGCAATGGAATTGACAGCAACATTTACCCACGCACACGCACATTCCTGATTGGGGTAAATGCAAGATTTTAATAACCAAAAAAAGTATTCGATATGAGAATTTTATCATTTTTGAAAATAACATGCCTGACGGGAATCATTCTCATCTTCTCGTCATGCTTCAAAGACCTCGATACTGTTCCGACGGACAAAGATGAATTGACGTCAGCGGCTGTTTACGAGGATCCTGCCAACTACAAGAAAGTACTGGCCAGACTGTACGCCGGCTTGTCGGTAACCGGTCAGCAAGGCCCTGCCGGCCAGCCGGATATCAGTGGTATCGATGAAGGTTTCGGTCAGTACCTGCGTATGTACTGGTACCTGCAAGAACTTTCCACCGATGCAGCAGTGATCGGCTGGAACGATGCGACGATCAAGGATTTTCACAACCAAAGCTGGAGCTCCAGCGATGGATTTATCTTCGCCGCTTATAGCCGTATTTTTTACCAGGTATCTATCTGCAACGAGTTTTTGCGTGAAACTACCGACGCCAAGTTGGACAGCCGCAACGTCGATGCAGGTTTGAGAGCTGAAATCCAGACCTTCCGTGCGGAAGCCCGCTTCCTTCGGGCGCTCAGCTATTACCACGCACTCGACCTTTTCCGCAATGTGCCATTCGTGACGGAAGAAGACCCGGTTGGTGCATTCTTCCCGGAACAAATCAGCAAAGACGATCTCTATAACTGGCTGGAAACAGAGTTGAAAGAGGTTGAAACCTTGCTGGCTGCGCCCCGCAGCAATGAGTACGGTCGTGCTGACCAGGCTGCTGCATGGATGCTGCTGGCCAAGCTGTACCTGAACGCAGAAGTGTACACCGGCAAATCGCAATACACCGATGCAGTGACCTATTCCAAAAAGGTGATTGACGCCGGCTACACGCTGGAGCCTAACTATGCTCACCTTTTCATGGCTGACAACCACAAGTCGAAGGAAATTATTTTCCCGATCACGTTTGATGGTACCTACACCCGCACTTACGGTGGTATGACTTTCCTCGTTCACGCTCCTGTTGGCGGCAGCATGAATCCAGCTGACTTCGGCATCGACGGCGGATGGGGCGGTCTTCGTACCACCAGCGCTATCGTAAACAAATATCCTGCACCAGGCAGTGGCGGTAGTGTGATCGTGACGCCGAATCCCGGCAACACCAGCTACCCTGTTCTCAACGTTCCCGGTTCTTACCAGGGTTGGGACCCGGCATTGGCGACGACTGTCATGACCTCACCCGGCAGCGATGATGTTTACCAGGGCTACTTCTATTTCGAAGCCGGCACAAAATTCAAATTCGCCCTTGGCAGCTGGGACACCAACTGGGGCGACGACGGAAATGACGGTACACTCGATGCGGGCGGTGCTGACATCGCAGTTGCGGAGGAAGGTTTTTATAAAATTGACGCTGACCTCAACGCCCTCACGTACACTATCGTAAAAACCAACTGGGGATTGATTGGCTCTTCCACGCCAAACGGATGGGACAGCGACATGGATATGACGTATGATGCAGATGAAAATGCCTGGATCATCACTGCTGATCTGGTAGCTGGTGAAATTAAGTTCAGGGCCAACGACGACTGGGCCATTAACTACGGCGACACCGGAGCGAATGCCATTCTTGATGCTGGTGGCGATAATATTGCCATCGCACAAAACGGTACCTACCTCATCAAAATGTACCTCGATCGTCCGGATTACACTTACTACATCGAGAAATTTGCTACTGAATCCGACACCCGGAACATGTTTTACACCAATGGTCAAACCCTGGAAATTGCTGACATTTCGCAGTTCACAGAGGGCTACGCAGTGGGTAAGTTTAAAAACATTACTTCCACTGGTGCTGTCGGCTCTGACCTGACATTTGTCGATACTGATTTCCCCATGTTCCGCCTTGCGGATGCCTACCTGATCTACGCCGAAGCAGTGTTGCGTGGAGGTTCAGGAGGAACCACTGCTCAAGCGCTTCAGTATGTGAATGCATTGCGGGAGCGTGCCTACCAGGGTGCATCCGGAAATATTTCCAGCGGCGACCTGACGCTCGATTTCATCCTTGATGAAAGAGCCCGTGAACTGCTCTGGGAAGGTCATCGCCGCACAGATCTCGTGCGTTACGGAAGGTTCTCGGACACCAATTACCTGTGGCCCTGGAAAGGAGGTGTTGCAGCCGGTACTGCGGTACAGTCCTGCCGTGATGTTTACCCGATACCTGCGCAGGATTTGAACGCAAACCCGAACCTGAAGCAGAACAGCCCGGGTGAATGTTATTAATCTAAAACGCTAATTTTCGGTCAGTCTGAAGCCCGGCGGGTTTCAGACTGACTCCATAAAAAATGACAAGATGATTCGTAAATATCTAACCTTTCTGTTGGCTTCAGCATTCCTGTTGACAGCCTGCAGCGACGAAACGTTTGATCCGGTGCTGTCGTTGGGCAACGCCCCACAGCTGACGGCTCCCGCTGATGGTTCGAAATATGTGCTGGAGGAAGCAAACGCTGCCAACCAATTCGCATCTTTCACCTGGACTGCGGCTGACTTTGGCTTTCAGGCGGCTATTACTTACACGCTTGAAATTGACAAAGCCGGAAACAATTTCGCTAATGCCATCACTCTCGGCGTTACCAATACGCTTGGTTTTGAAACTGTAACGGTAGAAAAAGTCAACTCGATCATGCTGGCGAAAGAAATTCCCGGTGGCGTAGCTACCGAAATGGAAGTTCGGGTAAAGGCCAAGGTGAGCAATGATGTCGATGAGCTGATTTCACCTGCCATTCTCCTTACCGTAACGGCCTACGAAGCAGTAGTCGACTACCCTAAACTTCAGGTTCCCGGTAACTACCAGGGATGGGATCCCGCCAATACCTCTACCGTTATTTACTCGTTGAAAAGCGATGAGAAATACGAGGGTTACATTTACTTCACCGAGGCTGCTACCATGTACAAATTCACCAAAGGCTTGTCATGGGACACGAATTGGGGCGATGACGGCGGCGACGGAACACTGGAGCCAAACGGCGCTGACATTCCTGCCGCTTCCGGTATCGGGATGTACCGCTTGAATGTCGACCTGAATGCACTGACCCATGCAGCGCTCCGCACGGATTGGGGGCTGATCGGCAGTGCAACGCCCGGCGGCTGGGACAGCGACATGGACATGACCTACGATGAAGCAACCGGCTACCTCACCATTACCACGGACCTGGTGGCCGGCGAAATCAAGTTCAGGGCAAACGACCAGTGGGATGTAAACTTCGGAGATGATGGACCTAACAACATACTTGAACAAGATGGCGCCAACATTGTCATCGCCGAACCGGGTAATTACACCATTGATCTGATCCTCAACGAAGCGAGGTACACTTACAAAATCAAGAAAAATTAAAGATGATTCGGGCTGATCTGCCCGTCGGCATACTTTAATCAATCAACGGAAGCGATAGCGGTAGAGCCCGTTATCGCTTTTGTTTTTTGTTAAAATGCAAGCCTGATTATTTCCGAAGGATCACTATTTTTGCCTCTATCCACCAGTAATTTTTCCGGTATGAAAAAGATAACTTTTACGCTCCTTTTTTGCTTCGCAATGACATGCTTGGCAATTGCCCAGGCTGCATTTGCTGACATGACCCAACAGGCAGGCCTCTCCATGGCCGGGCTGAATTACGGCATAGCCGTCGCTGATTTCGACCAGGACGGAGAGGAAGACCTCTTTGCCACCCGGATCATTCTTGGTTGCGTACTTTACAAAAACAATGGGGATGGAACCTTCACAGACGTAACGGCGCAGGCCGGTATCACGACGGCGGGCACTGCCCAGTTTGCAGTTTGGGGAGATGTGAACAATGACGGCTGGCCGGATCTTTTCATCGGGGCAAGGGATGATGACAACATGCTCTACCTCAATAACCAGAATGGAACTTTCTCCAATGTAGCCGCTGCTGCCGGTGTTTTAAACGGAAAAAAAGTAAAAGCCGCTCTCTTCGCCGATATTAACATGGACGGCTGGCTGGACATTTATGTAGCCCGCCTCGGACTGCAAAATATTTTATACCGCAACAACGGCGACGGTACTTTCACCGATATTACCCTGGCATCAGGCACGATCGATCCTTCGATTTCGATGGGCGCTATATTTTTCGATTACGATAACGACGGGGACCCCGACCTCTATCTCACTCACGACGCCAATATTCCCAACATACTTTACCGCAACAACGGAAACGGCACCTTCACCAATGTCTCCGTTATTTCCGGCGCCAACATCGCAGCCATGGGCATGGGGGTGGATGTGGGCGACATCAACAATGACGGCTGGATGGACATTTACATCACTAATCTCGGCGCCAACACGCTGCTGCTGAACAATGGCAACGGTACGTTCACCAATATTGCCGTTGAGGCCGGGGTTCACGATTTCGGGATGGGATGGGGATGCAGTTTTCTCGATTTCGACAATGACGGCTGGCAGGATATTTACCTCGCCAACGACAGTAATTTTTCCCCGTTTCCCAATCTGCTTTACCGCAACAACGGCGACAATACTTTCACCGTTGTCAGTGAAAATACGCCTCTCCACAGCATGCTTGGCGGTTACGGCTTTGGATGTTTTGATTACGATCACGATGGAAAACTGGATATCTACCTCGCAAACTATGGAGGCATGGTTGGAAATCAATTTTTCAAAAATCAGGGATCAAACGACAACAACTGGCTGAAAATCAAGACAAAAGCAGTGGAAAGCAATGCATCTGCCATCGGAACGAGAGTCACGCTGGAGATGGACGGCAGCATCATGGTGGACGAAGTCAACGGCGGCAGCGGCTGGGCTTCTCAAAACAGTCTGATCCTGCATTTTGGCCTCGGCCAGGTTGACACCGTGAACCTGATGACCGTTCGCTGGCCCAGCGGTATCATCGATAGCTTCGAAAATGTCCCGGCCAACCAGCTGCTGGAAGTGACGGAAGGCGAAAGTAAAATTGAAGATCCACCCACCAATCAAACGGAAATCATCCCCGATGATTTTGAAATGTACCTGATGCCCAACCCTTTCAGGGATTATTTGCTGGTTCATTTTGCCAACAATACCAAAGTACCGCAGCATTTGAAAATTACCCTCCTGGATGCGACGGGCAAGGTGCTGCTGACGCTGGCCGATCAGGATCATTTCACGGGGAGCGCCAATTTCCGGGCTGAGGCCGGGAGTCTCCCCAAAGGGATTCTATTTGTGCAGGTAGATATTGGCGGAACTTCCTTCACCCGGAAATTGATCCGGGTGTAAGTTCATGCATCCTTAATCGACCAGTCCGCACGCCCGAACCTGATTGCCGGTTCTTTCCGTTAACTCATCGCCGAGATCAGCCCGTGCTTTTTCAGCGAGCGCTTCCAATTCCCGGACGATTTCAGGGTACATATCCTGTACATCGTACCGTTCGCCGGGGTCTCGGCGCAAATCGTAAAGCGCCAGCGGAACATCGACCTGCCCATACTCTCCTCGGAGGCCATCATTGGCAGGTAAAACGCCCTCGTAGGTGCGGCTGCGATGCGGGAGTACGAGTTTCCAGTCGCCTTTCCTGACTGCTTCCAGGCTGTTGCGGTGGTAGTAGTAATAAAATTCTGAGCGGGGAGTTGCCTCCATGTCACCTTTCAAAATCGGTAAAATATTCACGCCATCGATTTTGTGTTGGGGTAAATCAGCGTCTGTCAAAGCGGCAAGCGTAGGTAAAATATCAAGTGTAGCAGTCAGTTTGTTTGAAACAATTCCCTCCGGAATCACGCCCTTCCAGCGCATAATGCAAGGCACCCGCTGCCCGCCTTCGAAGCTCGTGCCCTTGCCTTCCCGCAGCCCTGCAGTCGATCCGGCATGGTTGCCAAAATTGATCCAGGGGCCATTGTCGCTGGTGAAAATGACCAGCGTGTTTTCATCCAAACCATTCATTTTCAGGGTTTTTAGAATTTCACCCACCGACCAGTCCATCTCCATCATCACATCGCCGTAGAGGCCCTGTTCGCTTTTGCCTTCAAATTTTTTTGAAACGGCAATGGGCGTGTGCGGCATAGTGTGCGGCACGTACAGGAAAAACGGCTTGTCTTTGTTTTTCTCTATAAAACGGACTGCCCGTTCCGTGTAGAGCGTCGTCAGCTTGGCCTGTCCATCCATATCGGCGATTTCTTCGGCGACCTCATTGCCCTCTATCAGCGGTAGCGGCGGATAGTTTTTTTTGTTGACCATGTCATAATCCCACGGCCACATGTCGTTGGAGTAGGGGAGGCCCAGGTATTCGTCGAAGCCGTGTTGCAGCGGCAGGAATTTTTTGTGGTGCCCGAGGTGCCACTTACCGAAGATGGCCGTAGCGTAACCCTTGCTTTTCAACAGCTCCGCAATGGTGACCTCGTTGTCGTGGATACCGTTTTTCGAAGCAGGAAAAAGGGCCCCGTGAATTCCGATCCGGTTTGGGTAACAGCCCGTGAGCAATGCTGCTCTCGATGCGCTGCAAACCGCCTGTGCCGCGAGGAAGTTGGTGAAACGAATGCCCTCATTGGCCATCCGGTCGAGGTTAGGCGTGCGGAATTGCGTAGCGCCAAAACAGCTGAGGTCACCATAGCCGAGGTCGTCCATGAAAATGAGCACAACGTTTGGAGGTGATTGTGCCTGCTGTTTTTCAGAAGAAAAGCCGACAGCAATGAGAAAGGATAAAATCGTGAAAAGTAGGGATTTCATGGTCGTTTTGTTTTGAAATAGAAGGAATGAAAATGGCTGGTTTTATTATTTGGCTAAAAAATACGTTATTTGCCTGAATGATTGGTCATTGCCTGACTTTTTCATCGAAAACATCTGCAAATGCGACGACTTACCGCAATACTACTCTTAATTTTTGCTTTTCAAATTATTTCAAAAGCTCAGCCCGTCACCGATAAATATTACCAACTCGGGCTTGAAGCTATGCAATCCTTTCGTTTTGACGAAGCCCTCCGGCATTTTTTCGAATGTCAGCGAGAGGAACCGCACAACCCGAATTACCTATCAAAGACAGGCTACTGCTACTATCAACTGGGCAACCTCGCCGAAGCGAAAGTTTATTTCAACAGCGTTTTAAAACAGGATTCCAATCACGTTTCCACACTGAACTACCTCGTAAATATCGAAGAGCAGATGCTCAACTACCGGGCTGCGTTCAAAAATATGCAGCGGCTCATCGAACTGGACTCAACCAACAGCTTCTACCACCGCAGCGCCGGAAATATTGCTGAAAAAATGTCTGAACCGCTCGTTGCGCTTTACCACTACGTAAAAGCCAACCAACTCAACCCCAATGATCAGAGTGCCCTGCTATCACTCTGCAAACTTTACGTTAGCCTTGATCAGCTTGAAATAGCCGATACGCTGCTTGACCGGGCGCTTTGGAAACAACCCGGCAACCTGCTGTTACTCTATTCATCCGCTGAAATCAACTACCGACTCCGGGTGTTCGAACAAGTGTTGCCGCCCATGCAGAAAGCTCTGGAAATGGGTGATACCAATCTGGCTTACTTGCCTTTACTGCCTTTTTCGCTTTCGCAACTGGATAGCTGCGAAGCGGCCTTGCCGTGGTTTGAGTACATTCTGGAACGGAAAAACCCCACGGAGCAGATGCACTACTTCATGGGGTTTTGTTATCAAAAAGGGGGTGAATTTGCGCTGAGCCTGGAGCATTTCATCAAAGCCATTGAGCAGGGTATTTCACCCAATATCGGAACTTATTACCAGCGCATCGGGGATGTAAATTCGGCTAAAAAAGACTACCGGAAGTCGGTGGAGGCTTACGAAACTGCGCTTGCCTACAAGGCTGCTGATCCGGTCATTCATTTTCACCTCGCCGTTGGTTACGATCACCTTTATAAAAAGAAAAAACAAAAACCGCTGAGGCTTTACAAGCAATACATTGCCTCCAAAGACACAGCTTTCCCTGATTTTATGGCTTATGCCAAACAGCGGGTTAAAGAGCTGGAGTATTATGAAAAAAATACGTGGAAGGGGGATTGATTGTTCGATTGTTTGATGGCTGTATGGCTACAACAATCAAGCAATCGAACAATCAGGCAATTTAATCCACCTTCACCCGAATCCCCTCCGAATGGCTCGTAAATTCCGGCGCATACATGCACTGGATAGTAGTGACGCCATTGGAGAAGTTGCCGTTGTAAGTCACCCGGAGCGGGTACTCGAACACGTGCGTACCTTTAGGCAGCCAGGAGAAGAAGAAGTTCGTCGAGGCGTCACGGGTACTTTCGTAGTAGCCGAGGCCGCCCTGCCATTTGTATTTGCTCAAAACATTGATCGGTTCGAAACCTGCAGCCCGCATGTCTTTCATGTGGACGTACTCCATATCCCGGTCCACCCGCAGCTCGATGCGGACTTTCAGTTTTTCACCCACTTTCAGTTTTTCGCCTTCGGCAATGGGCTTCAGCACCTCGCCCGTGGCCGAGTTTTCCACCCGGAAAAGCTGCTTTTTGATCGTGAGCGGCGTCTCCTCGAAGGTTTTGATTTTATCCAACTGCTCGAAATACTGCCAGTACATGGCGCCCCAGGCCACCACGTTGTTCGGGTTGCTGACGCTTACGTTGGCCATGTCGGAGCTGACTTCTTTTCCATCGAAACGGAGTTTGAAATAGCCTGTGCCGGCCTCGGCGCTGCTTTGCGCTTTCGCAATGGCGGCTTTGCGTTCCTCCGCTTTCGGTGAAAGCGGGTTGCCGAAGGTAATGCCCAGCGGCGTGTTGTCCAGCAGCCAGTTGTCGCCGCTGCTGAGCAGGGCATAAACTGCGGAGGCGGTGGCTTTGGTCGTCTTCCAGTGGTTGGTCTGCTTGTTTTTCAGCAGCCAGACTTTCAGGTCGTCCACGGCTTTCGGGTCGTTGGCCACATCGCTGAAAACTTCGATCATGAGCGAGTGCGTCTCGATGGGCGCCTGGTACCACCACCAGCCGGTCGGGTATTTCCAGTACATTCCGAGTTCGGGGTTGTTCAGCGAGCGCTCCTTCAGCGAGCGGACGATCTTTTGGGCGGAGGCCGCTTTGCCGGTGCGGTTGAGCGCCAGCGACAACATGCCTTCGGTGTACATGCCTTTGTTCAGCCAGTGTTTATCGGCTTGTCCCATGTAGTAATCGTGTACTTGCTGGATTTTACCCTCCAATTCAATGTACTGCTTTCCTTTGCCTGAAATACCGCCACTGGTACTCGCCTGCGCAGATCTGTCAACCAGGAAAAATGAGCGTGCGTAGAGGTAGTGCGCTGCCATGTAGTCGAGGTGGTCGTCTTCCCACTTGGCTTTTCCAGCTTTCACGGCATCTTCAAGGCGTTCGTACTGCTCGACCATGCGGGCGTCGCAGTAGCGGACGGCGTTTTGCACCATCTGCCAGGGGTTCGGATTTTTCTGGATGTCCTGCACGCCGAGCTTCTGCAAATGGCCAAGCCCCTCGACGATGTACTGCGTAATGTACCAGCTATCCGGTCCGCCGGGGAACCAGGCCCAGCCGCCGCCGGCCATCTGGCGGTCTTGCAGTTTTTTCAAAGCAGCTTCCTGCTCGTATGCCATGCGGTTGAGGTCGAAGAGCAGGGCGATGTTTTGCTTCTGCATTTCCTCGCTTTGAGCGGCCAGCACCCAGGGCGTTTCTTCCAGCAGGGCGGTTTTCAGTTCCTGGTTTTTACTCAAATTGCTCTTCATGGCCGCCGGTTCGTACTCCCGCCAGCGATCGAAGACCGACTTGATCTTCGGGTGCGAATTGGCCACCGAAGTCGCCAGGCTGTTGGCGTAGTACCGGGCAAAGATCTGTTCGTTGCAGTCGTAAGGATACTCCATCAGGTAGGGCAATGCCTGTACGGCGTACCAGGCGGGATTTTGGGTAAATTCCAGCGTCAGGCCCTCGTGACGCAGCGTGTTGGAGTTGTTGTTTTTCAATGAATTTAAAACAAACGTCTTCGTCTCCTTGCCACGCACAGGCAGCGGCAGCGTTTCCGTTACCAGCATGCGGTTGGAAAGTACGGGTGCAGCACTGCGTTCGGCGTCGCTCACCTCGCCTGCCGAAGCGATGACTGTGTGTTCGATCACCGGCACGTCGGCAATGTCTGGCACTTTGAAGCGCCAGGCTAGCCTTGCCGATTGTTTCGCTTCGGCGGTGAAGCGAACGATTTGTGGTTGCTGCGTGATGGCCGTCCAGTTAAGCGGTTCGCCGGTGAGGGCATTCACCAGTTCCAGTTTAGCATCGCCCGACAGTGTTTTTTCGGTTAAATTCGACACCTTGGCCGTGAACTCGATCTCGTCGTTTTCACGGAAGAAACGGGGCGGGTTGGGCAGTACCATCAAATCTTTCTGCGTGACGATTTCCTTCATCGTGGCCGTCGTTTTCAAATCGGTCGTGTGCGCCAGACCGAGGAATTTCCAGCGTGTCAACGCCTCGTTCATCGTGAATTTGATGACCACATTACCCTCGGCGTCCGTCATCAGGTTGGGATAAAAGAAAACGGTTTCGTTCAGGTTCGTACGCACTTTGACGGTGGAGAGGTCGATCTCCGGCTTTTGTGGGTCGCCGCCCATGCCGCCGGTGGTGTCATATTCCTCCTCGCCAAACGCAGTAGCGCCATTTGCCGGTTCTGCTGATTTCGCCATCGCCATGTCGGCCATCGGGGCAGGGGCTGCTTCCATCATCATGATTTCACCGTCGGCCATGTCCCGCCTCATGTAGGCCCGGCTTTGGACTGGCATCCCATAATATTCATACATGTGCCAGTCGAACCAATTCAGGCTGCGATACTCCCGGTAGTCCGTTTCACCTGCGGAAAGTTGCTGTGGATAGCCGAGCCAGTTTTGTTGCTGCTGCTGGTAACCGCCGGCGGAGTAGCGAACCCTAGACCAACTCGTAGGCCACACGTTCATCCCCCAGCTGTTGGCGGCGAAGGCATCCAGCGAGGCGTCGTACATGCCCGCCACCATCTCGGCAGCGATCTTTTCGCCTTTGGGGCCTTTGATTTTTATCACCCATTCTTCCTGCTGGCCGGGCAGCAATTTGTCCCGGAAAGTGCCGTATTCGATGGTCAAATCCTTGTTGCTCCACGGCACGACGATCGTGGATGTGTTGTTCGACGAGCGGTTGCACATGGCCCAAGAGTAGAAGTAGGTCACGTTGCCCCGGTGTTCTTCTTTGATGGTAAAATTTTCAGCCTGTATGCCTTTCACGCTCAGCCATTTCCGCTGAAGGGTTTTGCCGTCTTTCTCCATTTCGAGCAGTACGTTCAGCATTTTTTCACTGGTTCCAAAATAGAGCGGAGCCGTTTCACCCGGTTCAAGCTTTGGCTTCTCCAACGTATGCCAGCCAAAGGCCAATGCCGGCAAGTTTTTTTCATCCAGATCGTACCCGGCGAAGTATTTCTTCACCTCCACTTTCTCGCCGAATTTATCCTGCGTTCTCATCGTGAGGGCGTACCAACCGGGCGTGAGTTTTACTTTTGGTAAAAAGAACTCTTTTGAAACGTCCGTGTCGAATTTTTCAAAAATCACCTGGCGCTCCACGGGCCAATTTTGCGGTTCGTTTTCATTCGTCCAGGCGAATTGCGGGAAGGCTTTTTTGAAATCTGCTTCTGTCATCGTGCGCCGGTCGGGTTGATCCCAGTAGCGGTCGAGGTAGATTTGTTTGGGCGAACGGAGCAGTTCCAGCGTGAGGGTGCCCTGCGCCGGTTCGAACTGGCCGTTGAGGTTTTGGGTTACCAGCTCGAATTTTTTCAAACTGTCAAGATTAATCTGGTTGCCAATTGGAACATCTGCTTTCATCGAAATGTAGCCCACCGAAACGTAAGTCTCGTTGCTCTGCGTCTCGCCGGTGATGTCGGTGATGTCGGCGTAAACGGTGTAGGAAAATTCCGGTTTTTGATCCTTCGGAATGCTGCGGTCGGGCAGGGCAGCGAATTTGATTTCAAACTTACCTTCTGCATCGGTCGTACCCACGCCGTTAGCGATCTCCATTGTTTCACCCTGAAACGGGAACCAACTGCGGTACCACCACGGCAGCCAAGGGAAGCGCACTTCCCTGACCACCCGCCACGTGACCTGCGCCCCGTCGATGTTGCTGCCTGCGTAGGCCATCGCTTTGCCCTGCACGGCGACGGTGTCGTTCAGGCGGTAGCTGCCTTTCACCGGCTCGAAAGTCACTTCGAATTTCGGACGCTTGTACTCTTCCACCCGGAAGCTCTGCGACTGTCCGCCGATACTCGATTGCAACTGCATAGTGCCCAGCAATCCGCTGCGGGGCGTGGTGACCTGGCCGTTGAAGGTGCCGTATTCGTTCGTGCGCAGTTGCAACGTGCTGACCTCCTGCCAGTTAGCATCCCGGAAGGTGACGGTGACCGGCTGGTTTTTGAGGATGGACGGCATTCGTTTTTCATCAAAATTCAGGGCGATGCCTTTGAAATACACCGTTTGCCCCGGCCGGTAAATGGCCCGGTCGAGGAAAAATTGCGTTTGCTGATATTGGCGGTTTTGCTCCCGGTAGCTGTAGTTGTAGTAGCTTTCATCGACAAACAGGGTGTCCTTCCCGGAGCGCAGGAGGACTTTGAAATTGCGGTCGTCCCGGTCGGAGAGGCCCGGATTGACGATGCCGTTGGCGTCGGTGGTGCCGGTCGCTTTTTTCTTCCAGTCGTATTTTCTGAAAACCGAGTTGTAGTTCTGCACCCAAAACTCAGCGGTGACGCCTTTTAGTGGCGTACCGTTTTTACGATCAAAAACCACAAAAGAAACGCCGTCCGATCCGCCTTGCCGTTGCCAGAAACCGAGGTTGGACACATTGGTGAAAAGATAACCGACAGCGCCTTGGTCTTTTTGGAAGCCCTGGGTTTCGGAAGTCATGATGAGGTACTGACCGGCATCGAGGCCATCCATTTTGATTTCAACGGAATGCTGGCGGTAATCGCCGTCGTCGGGCAGTTTCACGCTCCAGCTTTTCAGGGGTTTCAGATTGTTGAAATATTCGAGGATGCGGGTGTTGGAGTCCCGTTCGTTTTGCAATTTTTCAAATTGCTGCCTGCGTTTTTCGTCGAAACGGATCACTTTCAGCCACACTTCCGGTATGTTGCGATAGTCGATTTTAGCTAAAAACGGCTGGCCGGGAAGGTTCACCAGTTCGGCGGTGGCGTTCATGGATTTTTCGAGGATGCTCACTTTGAGAGAAGCGCATTCTTTGGCGCCGAAGCTGCCGAGGTATTTTTCGATGGCTGTGTTGCAGAGCTCGATCGCTTTTTTCCAGTGCCACTTGCGGTCGTCCTTATCTTCCACGCCGTAGGGGGCAGGTTGATAGCCACTGCCTTTTTGAAAATAAAAACCGGCGATTTTATGCATCACTTCTGACACGCTGGCACTGCCTTCGTACTGGTTTTGCAATGCTTCGAGCGCTTTCAGGTAAACGGCGTCCTTAGTGTCGAGCACGGCGTTGTCGTACACGAATTGCAGCCGTTTCAGATCGGCATCGAGCAGGGAGGGCGACTGCAATCTTTTTTCCAATTGCCTGAATTTCAGCAAGTCCTGGAACAGCAGAAGTGTCTGATATTTCTGCGAGGTGGTGTCTTTGGTTGAAATTTCCCAGTTGACAAACTCAGCCGCCGGGGCGAACGCCTTTTCATCATCGATGTAAAACTTGTAGGCCGGCTGCGTCAGGTACGTGCGTTCATTCATGAAATAATCGATGGCCCGGTGCGCCAGGAAGTCGAACAGGGTAGGGCGGAGGCCCTCCTCGTTGCGGCCATCGGTCAGTAGAATTTTGAAATCATCGGTGGGCGTGTTTTTCAAACGGTCATCGGCCAGAGAGGCACGGTAGAGCTTTGATGCTTCGGCGGTGAGTTGCTCGATACTCCAGGTTTTGATGTCTTCGGGTTTGAACTCGCCGGTTTGCGTGCGATCCTGGAATTTCCAGTAATTCTGGTCGAGGTACTTTTGGTACATTTCCGCCAGCATGGATTGCAGGATGGGTTTCACGGGGTAGTTCGCTTTTTCCATTTCCTCCTGAAAACGGTAGATGGCATTGGCCATGCCGTATTCTTCCAGTTGGCTCTGGTATTTGCCCCGGTAAATCAGGGCTTTGATGAGTTGGGCGGATTCGCCCTCTTGGCGGGCTGTTTCCAGCAGGACTTCGGTTTTTTCGAGGGCAGATTTGGGGAGTCCCTGTTGTTCGAGGGAGTCGATTTCCTGCCAGGCTTTGTCGTAGTCGAATTTCATCATGTTTGACATTTGTTGATGGACAGGTGAGCCACTCCAAAAGTCCATCAGGCTGGAGTTGGGGAGTGTGGTGAAACCTGCAAATATACCTGCGAGGCTGAGTAGCAGCAGGCAGGTAAGGGTTTTGCTTCCGAAAAATGATTGATCGTTCATACAGTTGGATTTGGTGTGATTACGGGAGTATTATTTTTGGACAAAGCAAGCGAAGTGGATAAAACCTGCCAGCTCTGTTACCTCGTTGATTTACAATGCGTTTTGGGCAAAAATTGTCCGGAAAGATAAGTTTAGTTCATCGATTTCCGCTGGATAATTTGCATAACCTTAGAACGAGTATGAAATCCGGAAAGTTGGATGCGGGAGACTCCTGAAAGAAATAAAAATCAGGCGAAATTAACAGTGTCTTAACATTTTGATGGTTCGTAGTTGCTGCCGGTCTGTTTTGAACACTGAAGTTCGATGACTGTTTCAAAAAGGTTGCCTTAGGGGTAGTAAAAAATGATTTGACAAATAAAATTTGAATGAAAAATCAAACAAAAGCCATTAAACGGCTGATAAAAATGCACACTGATGCACACGGCTATTATGAGAGGTGTGCAGCCATTACGACAGAGAAAGATCTCGCTGAATTATTCAAAAAGCTTGCATCTCACCGGCTTGAGTTATCAAATCGTCTGCTTTCCATGATGCCGGAAGCATCAGATAAAGCGTTTTGGAAAATCCGGGCGCCCATGTCATATCTGCAAAAAGTCTGGCGGAATGTCAAAGTTGCTCTCATTGTAAATCACCGTTCAAGGATTTTACAATACTGTCTTCGGGCTGAAAGGTTTGCACTAGGGCAGATCAATAAAGTCCTGAATATAATTGAATTAAGAAATGACCAAGCCAGTCAGTTGCACTTAGACAAAGATCGTTTGGCTGAAATGATTGATTTGATTAGTAAGGTTCCGTTGAAGAGGTTGAATGAGACGGATCCAGCACGCATTGAGCCGTAGTTGTCTTTTCTGTCTTTAAATTATGGATTACTAAAAAAAAAAGTACTCAGTTATAATTTTCTCACTATTTATTTTTTAATAAACAAAAAGAAAAGATCAATAACCCACTGTAAAGAAAATAGGGTAAGGTTCCAATTTTTTCAGATTTGGAAAAAACCTTGGTAACGTGAAACCATTTTTTTTAAATTCTGTTATATTTGCGCTTAGATTAAATCTAAATAAACATAAAATTCAATAAATGGGAGCCAGAAAAATTTATCTTGACAATAACTCTACGACACCCTGCGACCCAAGGGTAGTAGAAGCAATGGTGCCTTACTTTTACGAGCATCACGGTAATGCCGCCAGCCGTAATCACCCGTTTGGATGGGAGGCAGAAGAAGCCGTGGATTACGCAAGGGAGCAAGTTGCCAAATTGATCAATGTTGATCCTAAAGAAATCATTTTCACTTCCGGCGCTACCGAGGGAGATAACCTTGCCTTAAAAGGCGTTTATGAAATGTATTCCCGCAAAGGCAATCACATCATTACACCAAAGACAGAGCACAAAGCGGTTCTTGATACCTGCAAACGCCTCGAAAAACAAGGAGCCGAGGTTACTTATTTAGACGTCAAACCTGATGGTTTGATTGATCTCGCCGAGCTCGAAGCGGCCATCAAACCGAATACAATTATGGTTTCGGTCATGTGGGCAAATAATGAAACGGGTGTTATTCAACCCATGAAAGAAATAGGGGAAATCTGCGCAAAGCACGGCGTACTTTTTTTCAGCGATGCTACCCAGGCGGTTGGAAAGATCAAAACACATCCGAAAGAACTGGGAATTCACTTGATGGCCTTTACAGCTCACAAAATGTACGGCCCGAAAGGTGTTGGCGCACTTTATGTGAGCAGAAAAAGTCCACGTGTGAAAGTTACTGCGCAGATGGACGGAGGCGGACATGAACGTGGGATGCGTTCAGGCACGCTGAATGTTCCGGGTATCGTAGGATTTGGCAAAGCTGCAGAAATTGCACTTCAGGAAATGGAACAGGATGCAGAACGCCTAAGCAAGCTGCGTGACAAGCTGGAAAAAGCGATGTTCAATGAATTGGAGGAAGTTTACGTCAATGGAAATGTTAATCACCGAATGCCGCATGTTACAAATATTTCATTCAAACACGTGGAAGGTGAAGGGCTGATGATGACCTTCAATCAGGAAATTGCATTGTCTTCAGGCTCGGCCTGTACCTCGGCTTCTCTCGAACCGTCTTACGTTCTTGTAGCACTTGGTTTAGGGGATGACCTCGCTCACTCTTCACTTCGCTTCAGTTTGGGGCGTTTCACAACGGAAGAAGATGTGAATTACGCTATCGAGGCCGTCAAAAAAGGCGTCAACCACATGCGTGATTTAAGTCCGATCTGGGAAATGTACAAAGAAGGCGTCGACCTTACAAAAATCGAGTGGGCAGAGCATTAATGTGTCGCTCTTTTTTTAAACAATTGAAATTCAAATTTTTAAGAAAAATAAAATCACCTAAATTATGGCTTACTCAAATAAATTGCTTGATCATTTTAAAAACCCACGTAATGTTGGTACGCTTGATAAAGCAAAGAAAAACGTTGGTACCGGTCTTGTCGGCGCCCCTGAATGCGGTGACGTTATGCGTCTTCAAATCGAAGTGGATGATGCTACTGGCATGATCCAAGATGCTAAATTTAAAACTTTTGGTTGTGGTTCAGCTATCGCCTCTTCTTCACTTGCTACCGAGTGGTTGAAAGGCAAAACAGTTGATCAGGCGTTGAGCATCGACAATATGGATATTGTTGAGGAACTTGCTTTACCACCGGTAAAAATTCACTGTTCCGTATTGGCTGAAGATGCCATTAAGGCAGCTATTGCTGATTACAAGGAGAAAAACAAGGTAGCTGCTGAGGCAAATGCAACAGCATAATTTTTTTAACAAATCGACTATCGCAAATGGTATTCGTAGCAGACAGCGCAAAAGAGAAAATTCTGGAAATCAGAGAAAAGCAAAACTTTGGTGATGATTATTTCATCAGGGTCAGCGTCACAAGTGGCGGCTGTTCAGGTTTATCCTATACCATGGATTTCGATAATGAAAGCCAGCCCAGTGATCAGGTCTTTGAAGATAAAGGCTTGAAGATTGTGACTGACCTGAAAAGCTTTCTTTATTTGTTCAACTCAACCCTTGAATTCTCTGGTGGACTGAATGGTAAAGGATTTTATTTCAACAATCCTAACGCCTCCAGGACCTGCGGTTGCGGTGAAAGTTTTGCCGTCTGAATACACTTCGGAAATGCAATAATTTCGAAGGCAATAAAATTTAATTTACCTTTGAAAATAGCTCCAATGTTCATTCATTGGAGCTATTCTTTTTTAAATGCCAACGTAAAATTTTTGCATGAATAGAATTTTGGTCATCCAAACAGCTTTTATTGGTGATGTAATTCTGGCAACAGTCGTAGTCGAAAAACTGAACCAGTATTATCCCGATGCCAAAATCGATTTCCTGCTAAGAAAAGGGAACGAAAACATCCTGGAAGGGCATCCCGTCATTCACAACTTACTGGTGTGGGATAAACAAAATCGTAAGTATGCAAGTCTATTGGATTTGATTTTTATGATCAGGTCAATGAAGTATGACCTGATCGTAAATCTTCAACGTTTCTTCTCCAGTGGCCTGCTGACTGTTTTATCAGGTGCAAAGACCACCGTGGGATTTGACAAGAACCCACTTTCAATTTTTTTTTCGCATACCCAACCACACCGGATTGGATTGAGCGGAAAATTCGAGCATGAAGTTGAGCGGAACCTCAGCCTCATTTCTAAATGGACCGATGAAAAGATAGCCAAACCCCGTATTCATCTGCTATCGTCCGATTTTGAAAAGAAAACACCACGTGGAAAATACATCACTATTTCACCGGCCTCCATTTGGATGACAAAACAATATCCGTTAGAGCGCTGGATTGCTTTCACCGATAGGGTAGAGGAGAATACTTCCATTTTTCTGTTGGGTGGAAAATCAGATTTAAAAATGTGCGAGGAAATTCGTGAACGATCCAGCCATAGGAAAATTGAAATTTTGGCAGGACAGCTAAGTTTGAGAGAATCTGCTGCTTTTATGACCGGCGCCATCATGAATTACACAAACGACTCAGCCCCCCTTCACCTTGCTTCGGCTGTCAATGCGCCGGTAACCGCTGTATTTTGTTCTACTATACCTGCCTTTGGTTTTACTCCGCTCTCCGATGTTTCTCATGTAGTTGAAACAAAAGAAAATCTCACCTGTCGCCCTTGCGGCCTGCATGGCAAGAAAAAATGTCCGGAGGGTCATTTCAATTGCTCGAGCATTGAAATTGACCAACTTTTAGAAAAAATGGTGTGATAAATTAAATCCGCCGTTGTACATTAGCCCGCCGTCAACCCAATTAAAATTCTGCGTCTGTCGGAAATAAAAAATTAATGGATTGTTAGGGTTAAAATTTAGCCATTTTTATCGAGGCTGAACCAACATAAAACTAAAAATATGTCTAAGTACATTCTCGCCCTTGACCAGGGGACCACCAGCTCCCGGGCTATCATTTTTGACAAAAAAGGAAATATAAAAGCAGTTGAACAGGAAGAGTTTCAGCAGATCTATCCGAAGCCAGGCTGGGTAGAGCACAATGCGATTGAAATCTGGCAATCGCAGTTGAAAGTTGCTCAGAGTGTCTTGAAAAATAATAATATCAAGGCCTCGGAGGTGTCAGCCATAGGTATTACCAATCAGCGGGAAACGACCATCATCTGGAATAAAGTGACAGGAGAGCCGATTCATAATGCAATTGTCTGGCAGGACCGGAGAACGGCTGGGATTTGCGACAAGCTTAAGTCGGACGGGTTGGAAAATTACGTGCGCAGGGAGACCGGGCTGGTCATTGATGCTTATTTCTCAGGAACAAAAGTGAAATGGCTACTCGACAATGTCAAAGGTGCGAGGAAAGAAGCAGCCAAAGGCAATCTGTTATTTGGCACCGTGGACAGTTGGCTAATCTGGAAGTTAACCGGCGGTAAAGTTCATGTGACGGACTATTCCAATGCCAGCAGAACCATGCTGTACAATATTGGTGGCCTCAATTGGGATGCTAAGATGCTCAAGACACTCGATGTGCCTGAAAGTATTTTGCCGGAGGTGAAACCCTCCAGTGAAGTATACGGTGAAACATTGCCTGAGCTTTTTGGTGCTTCGATACCAATTGCCGGAATTGCCGGTGATCAGCAGGCAGCTTTATTTGGTCAGGCATGCCATAGCCCCGGGATGGCAAAGAATACTTACGGGACCGGTTGTTTTATGTTGATGAATACCGGAACCAAACCGGTTGTTTCTAAATCAGGGCTGTTGACGACGATTGCATGGGGGTTGAATGGGGAAGTTCACTATGCATTGGAAGGCAGCGTTTTTATAGCAGGTGCAGCGATTCAGTGGCTGCGTGACGGACTAAAACTAGTTGAGGAAGCCAGAGATTCAGAATATTTCGCCTCAAAAGTAGAAGATACGGGAGGTGTTTATGTCGTACCTGCTTTTGCAGGACTTGGCGCTCCTTACTGGGATATGTACGCCAGAGGTGCAATCCTCGGACTCACCAGAGGTACTTCAATCTCTCACATCATCAGGGCAACACTGGAGTCACTGGCTTATCAAACGAAAGACGTGTTGACGGCCATGGAAAAAGATGCTAAGGTTCCTTTAAAGTCGTTACGAGTTGACGGGGGAGCGGCAGCCAATAATTTTCTAATGCAGTTTCAGGCCGATATCCTGGGCACGGAAGTTGAACGTCCAAAGGTTATCGAAACAACAGCGTTAGGAGCAGCCTATCTCGCTGGTCTTGCTACAGGTTTTTGGAAATTGAAAGACATTTCCTCATCCTGGCAAATAGACCGGGCTTTCAGTCCTGAAATGAAGGAAAATGAAAGAAAGAAACTTTACAAAGGGTGGCAAAAAGCGGTCGAGAGAAGCAAAAACTGGGAGGAATCGTAACTTGTTTAAAAATTTTGCAATTTTTAACACTCGTTAAGAAACGGAATATATGATGCCTTTGGCGGAATTTGTTTTTGATAAACTATTTTTTTTTGTTTTAAACAACATTAAATTGTGTCGTTCGTTCAAATTGTACAATAAGTGACTAAATAAATTTTAAGCGTACATCCAACACTAAGTAAAATGGCATAAATTTGTGTCGCTTATGAATTCACAAACTACTATTTCAATCATTATTTAAAAATCAGAATTTTAAAATGCAGCGGAAATTTTTCCTCCTTGTCTTTGCTGTAACAATGATTCCCTTCACCGGGATTTTTGCACAAACAGCATCCATGAACAACACTGAAAACGCCGAACCTGAGGTTCTTGACATTAACGGAGAAAACTGGACTTTCTACCTCGATAAAGAAAATAAGGTTTACTACATTGACTTCGAGACAATAAGCGTTAACCTGAGCGACATTCAGGTGAAAAATGAAAATGGAGATATAGTTCTGCAGGATAAACTTTGGGACCTGCCGGTAAATGCGATTTACGAATTAGATATGAGTAAATGGTCACCTGGAAAATACATGGTTGAATTAAGAACTTACACGAGCGTGATCAAGAAAGATTTCAATCTTGCAGACTGAAAAAATTATTCTTCATACAAAAAAGGCCGGGCGATTTCGCCCGGCCTTTTTTGTTTTCACGCCTTCTTACCCTTCAAAGTGAAGAGAAATGGTGAGCGTTCTGGAGAGTACCTTGTCGATGACACTAGATTCTTCCAGATTTTTATCGAAAATCAAGATGTTGTTTAAGCCGTGTGAGAATTTGATTTCAGGAGAAAAAATGAAATAGGGGAGAAAAAACTGTGCTCCTGCACCTATCTCAAAGGCAAAATCGTTTGGAGCAATTTTCACAAGTGAGTCAGCCTGCCTAGACCTTGAATCACTGGCTACATCAAATGAATATTTCACACCGGCGATTACAAAAAGCCGCATGTCATTGAAAGGAACAGACTTATATCTTGCGTGAAACGGCATCTCAACAAAAACAGACTCGAATTTTTTGGCGAAAGGCCTCCGTTCCGAATCGGTAGAGGCGTAGTTGATGCTTCGTTCAGCAAAAGATAGGGTAGGGAGGAACCGAACATCAAAATATTCACCTATCTTAAGATTGGTGACAATGCCAAGATTGAACCCCGGACCGGTAACAGACTCGACCAGCCTGATACTGTCGCTCATCACAAAATCCCTCGATTGGAATACCTTGAAGTTGGAGGAATTGTAGGCCAGCGTAATGCCGAAGTAATATGGTTTTTGATTGAAATCGAGGAAGTTGTAATTTCCTCTGGCTGTTTGCCCCTGACCAGCGTTAATGGTAAAAAAGATCAGAAAAAGGGCTGTTAAAAGTCGGAACCCGGATTTGGAATAAAAAAATTTCACCATGAAAAATGAAGAATTTTACTTTTCAGCGAGGTATAAAGTGCAAATACCCAGCGTTAAAGGCTTATATGTAGCAGATTGATAACCAAGTTTTTCAAGAACACTGACAAAATTCTTGCCATCCGGGAAAGCCTGGACAGATTCGTAGAGATAGCTGTAGGCTTTTGGATCTTTGGACGTTAAACGTCCGATAACCGGTAAAAAGTTTTTGAAGTAGAAATTATAAAGCTGTTTGAAAGGAAATAGCGTAGGTTTTGAAAATTCGAGGATAGCAACCTTGGCACCCGGCCTCATAACCCTTAGCATTTCCTGCAAGCCTTTTTCCAGATTTTCAAAATTTCGAACACCGAATGCAACGGTCACGGCATCAAAAGTATTGTCAGGAAACCCGATATTTTCACTGTCGCCGAGCAGTAATTCAATTTTATCGGACAAGGCTTTCTTTTTAAGCTTTTGCCTTCCAACTTCCAGCATTTCGTTGGCAATATCAATTCCTATTACCTTTTCAGGAGAAAGCTGCTTCGTGGCCTCGATTGCAAGATCTGCGGTACCGGTAGCTACGTCGAGAATTTTCTTAGGCTGGAGAACCCGAAGTGAACTGATCGCTTTTTTGCGCCAGCTAATGTCAATCCCAAGCGAAAGGAAGTGATTCAAAAAGTCGTACCAGGGCGCGATGTTGTCGAACATCGTCGATACCTGTTTTTTCTTGCTACCGGTCTGGTCGTATGGTTTTACTTCTTTTGACAAGCTCATTATTGTTTTTAAAAATTTTGCAAAGGTAACAAAAAGGAGGCAGCATGGTTTCCGCTCTCTTGTCTTTTGATCGGGTGAGGACAGTTAGCCTGCTAACAGTGTCTTTGTGGGAAAGCGCAGGATTATGCATATTTCAAAAAATGGTACAGGACATAAAATGAAATAGCATGATTCTTAGGGATGCGAAAGGTGCTTGAGGCAAACATTTGGTGGCTTCAGGAGCAGTTTCGGGCCTGATTTTTTAAAGAAACAGCATTTCAAAAATCAAATAAAAGCAAGCTTAAAATATGGCTCATGAAATTAAATGTTATGGATTAATAAAATCACGACTAAAAATTTCTTTTAAAAAAGAAAGACAAAAGTTTTAGTTATTCAGAATTAAACTTTTTCTTTGAGTCAAAATAATAAGTGTTCAATGGACGCTTGATTGTTTTGAATGGCTCAAATTCATTAAAACCACCTGAAATTGTAACCACATCCAGGTGTATTCTCCCTGATAAATCCAGACTTGACCCTGACCAACAGGCTGCGCTTGATTTTTTATTAATTAGATAAACCAACTTCACTATGCTCAAATTATCTACGCTATGTTTGGTCTTGTTCGGAATATTTCTTTCCGCAAGTACATTCGGCCAAATTTCAATCAAGGGTAAGGTTACTGATGAAAATGCGGTTCCGTTAATTGGAGTCAACATTATCATCAAAAACGGTCAGGCAGGCACTGTCACTGATGTTGATGGCAACTATGAGATAGAAGCCAATACCGGTGATGTGCTCGTCTTTTCCTACACAGGGTTTGCCACTGAGGAAATTCAGGTTGGCGCCAGTTCAGTTATCGATGTGACGATGAGGGAAGGAGCACAGCTCAGCGAAGTGGTAGTTGTTGCTTATGGCACCCAGAAAAAGGTCACGGTGACCGGTGCTGTTGCTTCGCTGCAGGGCAAGGAGATTATTAAATCGCCTGCCGTAGACATTACCAACTCTCTTGCGGGCCGCTTGGCAGGACTTACGGTCATTCAGACAAGCGGAGAGCCTGGTGCTGACGGGGCGAGGGTTTCCATTCGGGGTACGAACACACTTGGTAATAGCAGCCCGCTGATCGTAATTGACGGGATTCCGGACAGGGACGGTGGTTTTGGGCGCCTGAATCCGGGCGACATTGAATCCATTTCTGTTTTGAAGGATGCCTCGGCCGCTATCTACGGTGCTCGTGCTGCTAACGGCGCCATCCTGATTACGACCAAAAGAGGACAGTCGGGAAAGCCTACCATTACCTATGCATTTAACCAGGGTTGGGCGCAGCCTACTCGTGTGCCGGAAATGTCCAATGCAGTTGAGTATGCGAACATTATGAATGAGCTGCCTATCTACAAATCCATTCCAGTAGAGGAGTGGGGGGCAGCATGGGAAAGCATCCGGACGACAGGCACGTACGACTCGCCGACACCCGGCGTCACAACATTGAGCGCCAATTACAGCCCGGAAGCAGTCCGTAAACATGGGGACGGCTCTGATCCCTGGGGTTTTCCAGATACGGACTGGTTTGGGGATGCATTCAAGACTTGGGCGCCTCAGCAGCGACACAATGTTGAGATGAGTGGCGGCTCTGATAATCTGACCTACTTTGCATCATTGGGTTACCTTGATCAGGATGCTTACTACAAAAATTCAGCTACCATTTACAAACAGTACAACTTCCGGACAAATCTGGATGCAAAGGTGAATGACTTCGTCAGAACAAATCTTGGTATCATGGTGCGCCGGGAGGACCGAAACTATCCCACCGAAAGCGCCGGTGCAATTTTCCGGATGCTGATGAGAGGTCGTCCGACTGAGCCGGAGGTTTGGCCCAACGGAAAGCCAGGCCCGGATATCGAGAACGGCCAGAATCCTTACGTAATTACTACCAATGCTACCGGTTACGTTGACAACCCACGTGACCTTACACAAATCAATGGTGGTATTGAAATTACCAACCCATGGGTAGAGGGTCTTCGCCTGAACCTGCTTGGCGCTATTGACAAGACCAATGAGTCCAGCAAAATGTGGCAGACTCCGTGGATGCTTTACTACTGGGATAGAACTTCCTACGAGGCTGATGGTAAAACACCGTTGCTTGAGCCTGCTGTGCGTTCCAATTTTAGCGATCCAAGGCTCACGCAGATATCACGTTCTGTGCTAAATACCAATATGACTGCCATGCTTTCTTATGATCGCACAATTGGCACAGACCACAGTCTGGGTATCATGGCCGGGGTTACCCGTGAGAAATTTACAGGCTCCAATTTCAGTGCTTTCCGTCGGAACTATATCTCTGCAGCAATTGATCAACTTTTTGCCGGAGGATCTACTCAGCAAAATACTGGCGGAAGTGCCTACGAACGTGCCCGCTTGGGTTACTACGGCCGGGTCCAGTATAACTTCAAGGAGAAATATCTTGCGGAATTTATCTGGCGCTATGATGGTTCTTACATCTTTCCTGCATCTGAAAGATTCGGCTTCTTCCCGGGAATGCTCGTTGGCTGGAATATTTCACAGGAAGACTGGTTCAACGTGAACAGCATCGACTACCTGAAGCTTCGTGCTTCTTACGGTCAAATGGGTAATGATCAGGTATTTTTTAACAACCAGCTTCAGGAGTACGCTTACCTCGCAACCTACGGTTTTGGCCAATATCCAATCAACGGAATTGTTGAAGCAACTTTGATGGAAACCGTTTTGGCTAACCCGAATTTCACCTGGGAAAGAGCTAAAAACTGGAACTTAGGTGTTGACGGTACGCTCTTCAATAAGCTTGATTTTAGCCTGGAATATTTCTACAACAAACGGGATCAGATTCTGATACAGAAAACCGGTTCAACTCCGGCATCTTCCGGTATCAGTACGCTCCTGCCTCCGGTGAATGCGGGAGAAGTTGACAACAAAGGTTTTGAATTTAACTTCAGATACAACGCTGGCAGACCAGACTTCCGGTACAGCTTCGGAGTCAATGGTGGCTACGCTAAAAACAAGGTTATTTTCATGGACGAAGTACCCGGGGCGCCTTCTTACCAACTTCAGGAAGGAAAGCCAATCGGAGCGTATCTGGTGTACGAAGCTGACGGCGTTTTCAAAAGCCAGGCAGAAATTGAAGCCAATACTTTGGATTACAGCGCTGTGACCGGACAACTTCTGCCGGGAGACCTGAAATTCAAAGATCAGAACGGCGATGGTATCATCGATGCGGATGACCAGATAAGGCTTGAGAAAAATGCTACACCGACTTTCTTCTTCGGAGGAACTGTAAACCTTAACTACAAAAATTTTGACTTCTCATTGCTGTTACAAGGTGCAACCGGTGCCCTGATTCGTGTTCAGACTGAATCCGGTGACATTGGAAACTTCCTGAAATACAGCCATGACAACCGTTGGAGCATCGATAACCCAAGCGGTGAGCATCCTCGCCTTGCCAGCCGTGGCGATACCTACTACACCGGTGGCCCTTACGGCAACAACACCTACTTTTTGTTCAACAAGAACTACATCCGTGTTAAAAACCTGGAACTGGGTTACACCTTCGGCCGAAATCTGTCAGATAAGGTCCGTATCAGAGATTTGAGGGTTTACTTCAATGCTTTGAACCTGATCACATTTGACAAACATGAAATTTTCGACCCTGAGACGGAGAGTCAGTCGGGCGTATTTTACCCACAGGCTCGAGTCATTAACACAGGAATCAGTTTATCATTCTAATCTTCTCAATATTATGAAAAAATTAAAATATTTAGGATTTCCGGTTTTATTACTTGCACTGATCTTGCCCATGTCGTGCAATGATAATTTCCTGGATACCCAACCGCTCGATAAGATATCCAGTGATGCAACCTGGGCAGATGGTCCACTTTCTCAGGCTTTTATTTTTAACGTTTATTCCTTCCTGGGATACGGTGGCTTTGAAGAGCAGGCACTCGCTTCAATTTGCGACGAGGCCATGTTTACCCACGCAGGCAGAAATATCAATACGTTTACCGAGGGCAATGAAAGCCCCGGAGGTCTTGCCTGGATCAGCCCTACTTACGAATGGGGCACCATGTACCTTGCTATTCGTCAGGCCAACATCGCACTGGCAAATCTGCCTACAGCAACTTTCGCTGACACCGAACTGAGAGACAGGTTGATTGGAGAGGCTTATTTCTTAAGAGCTTACTACTATCATCAACTGGTCCGGTATTATGGCGGTGTGCCGCTCATCGACCGGCCTTACGGATTGAATGAAGATTACAGTGTCGCTCGCAGTTCCTACGAAGAATGCGTGAACTTTATTATAGCTGATCTGGACAAGGCTATCGGGCTGCTGGATGGCAAACCGGCAACACCAGGCCGTGCTTCCAAGCTTTCTGCTATGGCACTTAAGGCCCGGCAACTCGCATATGCTGCTTCTGATTTGCATGACGCTTCAAAAGCTCAATCCAAATCGCCGGCATTGGCAAGCTATTCCAATATTGAACTGATTGCCTACACTTCCGGCAGCCAAAATCAGCGGTGGCAGGCGGCGCATGCTGCTGCCAAAGCAGTACTTGATGCAGGTGAAGGCTATAAAATGGATCTCACAGCGCCGGTATCTCCCGAAGAGGGCAGGCAGAATTACCTCTCAATCGCTATGGGAGGGCAGAGTGCAGTGGGCGACCCGGCTGCGGCAGTAGAATTGATCTTCCAGCGCACGCATACGCCTGAGTTCACTGTTGAAGACAACTGGCCGTTGGGCGGCATCCACTACGGTATCAATAACGGACCGAATGGTTACCACAACTGGGCAGGTAACACTCCTATCCAGCAACTGGTCGATGATTATGAAATGATGGATGGCTCAAAGTTTGACTGGAACAATAACCAGCATAAAGCCGACCCTTATGCCAATCGTGATCCTCGCTTTTATTCAACCATCATGTACGACGGCTCTGACTGGAAGCCAAGACCTTCTGACGTAGCAGCGCTTGATCCGGCTGACCAGATTCAAACCGGCTACTACGACGATGGCAACGGTAACCTGCTCAATGGTATTGACACCCGTGAGTCTTCCATTGAAAACTGGAACGGTAGCCGGACGCATTACTACACCCGCAAGTTTATCGATGCCAATCCTGCTTTACCTGACAACCAGTCGAATGCGCAAACGATTCCATGGCCGTTCCTGCGTTACACAGAAATGGCATTGATCTACGCTGAGGCCTCCATTGAACTGGGGCAGGAAGCAGAGGCGAGAACCTGGATCAATAAAATCAGGTTCCGGGCAGGAATGCCGGCAATCAACGATTCCGGTGATGCCCTCAAACAGCGCCTGAGAAACGAGCGGAGAATTGAATTGGCCTATGAGGAACACCGGTACCATGATGGACGCCGGTGGATGATTGGCGACCAGCTTGGGCGGGGAATTAAGGCGATCAACGTGACCGCCACGCTCAAGCCCGGAAAAACGCCTCATGTCCCTTACAGGCATGACAAATCCGTGTATGACTACAAGTATGAGGTATTCGATAATACCGAGAACGAAACCAGGGTTTGGAACGATAAAATGTATTTCAGACCAATCAGCAGGGATGAGATCAACCGCAACAATTTATTGGTACAAAATCCAGGGTACTGATTTTTATATCATTGTAATTGTTGAAATTTCATGCAGAAGTTTCAAATTTGAGGCTCCTCCAATCCTTTTCCTGAAGGGTTGGGGGAGCTTCAAATTTAGGACTTCCCTGACATCAAGCGGCCCCGTCCGCCCGTACCGGAGGGAATTATTACTTTTACTACTATGAACTCGACAAGCAAATTTGTTCTCGTCATATTCTTTTCCCTTCCCACATTATTTTTTGGGTGTAAAAGTGAAGGTACACCGCCCGGAGATGCAGCATCGGAGTTAACTTCTTCCGGGCTTTTCAGGCTGTTGACTCCGGAGAAAACGAATGTCGGCTTTGTCAATCAGCTCGATGAAGGATTGAACACCAATATTCTGATGTACGAATATTTTTACAACGGGGGTGGGGTAGTGGCCGGTGATTTCAATGGAGATAACCATATCGACCTTTATTTCACTTCCAACATGGGGGAAAACAAAATGTACCTCAACCAGGGTGAAAATTCGATTCAATTCAGAGAGGTGACACCGGCAACCGGTGCTGCCGGCAGGCCAGGTCCCTGGAAAACAGGCGTGAATGCAGTGGACATCAATGGTGACGGCAAACTCGACATTTACCTGTGCTACTCCGGCGCCATGCCGGAAGAAAAGCGGAAGAATCAGCTGTTTATCAACCTCGGCAATGATGAAAATAATATCCCCCGTTTTGAAGACCAGGCTGAGCAATATGGCCTTGCAAGTAATGCCTTCAGCAATCAGGCCTACTTTTTTGATTATGACCGGGATGGCGACCTGGACATGATTCTACTCAACCACAATCCTAAAAACCTTCCCGTTCTCAATGAAATACAAACCGCAGAACTGATGAAAACAGATGACCCCCAAAGGGGTGTTCGCCTGTTTAATCAAAAAAATGGAAAATTCAGTGATGTGACAACAGTCTCCGGGATCAGCAGCTCGTCTCTGACTTACGGTTTGGGAATCGGCATCAGCGATTTCAACGGTGATGGCTGGCCGGATTTTTATGTTTCAAACGATTATGCTGTACCTGATTATTTATACCTGAATAACAAAAATGGCACTTTTAGCAATGTGCTGGAAACTGCCATCGGGCACACCAGCCAGTTTTCAATGGGCAATGATGTCGCCGACTTCAATAATGACGGACAGACGGACATTTTCACCCTTGATATGTTGCCGGAGGACAACGCCCGGCAGAAGCTCCTCCTGGCGCCTGACAACTATGGGAAGTTTGACCTGAATTTCAGGAGCGGATTTTACTACCAGTACATGCGCAACATGCTTCAATTAAACAATGGTAACGGCACTTTCAGTGAAATTGGCCAACTGGCAGGAATTTCAAATACCGACTGGAGTTGGGCTGCGTTGGCTGCTGATTTTGACAACGACGGCTGGAAAGATCTCTACATCACCAACGGTTACAACAAAGATTACACGAATCTCGACTTCATCAATTACATGGATAATTTTGTAAAACAAAAAGGCCGGCTGGTCAGGGAAGATGTCCTCGAAATCATCAGTAATATGCCTGCGTCGAATGTGCCAAATTATATGTACCGCAACAATGGAAGTCTGAGTTTTACCAATGTTTCAAATGCCTGGGGCCTGGGGCAAACTGCCAACAGCAATGGTGCCGTCTATGCTGATCTGGATAACGACGGCGACCTTGATCTCGTGGTCAACAATATCAATAAGCCTGCATTTATTTATGAAAATCAAGCCTCCGGGAATACGGACCGGCATTATTTAAAAATACAATTACAAGGGGAGGGAATGAATACCCATGCTATTGGAGCAAGGGTATTGGTTTATTGCGGCAGCCGTACTTTTACACTGGAACAATTCCCGGCCAGAGGATATTTATCTGCGGTATCAACAGTGCTGCATTTTGGGTTGGGTAAAGTGGAAGGCGTCGATTCTCTGGAGGTTTTCTGGCCTGCAGGTAAATACCAAAAATTGTCAAAACTGCCTTCCGATACATTGCTAACGCTTTACGAAAATCAGGCTGAACAAAATCCTCCCAGGAAGACAGAACCGCCCAAAAGTATTTTTACTTCCATTAAGCCTGTTATTCCGTACACAAATCCTGTGCTTAGCCGCAGGGATTTTGACCGTCAGAAATTATTGACTGCAGAGCTTTCGTTCAGTAGTCCCTGCATGGCTAAAGCTGATGTTAATGGCGATGGGTTGGAGGATCTTTTTATTGGAGGGGCAAGCGGGCAAGCAGGCTCTCTTTTTATTCAGAAAGAGAAGGGTAATTTTAGTTTGATGAAAAATCCGGCCTTTGAAGAGGACCGAATGAGTGAAGATACCGACGCTGTATTTTTTGATGCAAACGGAGACGGATACCTGGATCTATACGTGGCCAGCGGCGGATATCACCAGTTTGAGCCAAATGACCCGTTGCTGCAGGATCGTTTATATCTTAATGACGGGAAGGGGAATTTTACCAAGGCTCCAAATGCCTTGCCTGAGTTGAATACCAGCACTGGATGCATTGCAGTTTCGGATATAAATCTTGACGGACATCCTGATATTTTCGCCGGGAGCAGGGTAGTGCCCGGGCGGTACCCTGAGGCGCCTGAAAGCTATATTTTGATCAATGACGGCTCCGGTAAATTCGCTGATCAAACGAAAAATGTAGCGCCGGAACTTGCTAAGTTCGGGATGATCTGTGATGCCTCCTGGGCTGATCTGAACCAGGATGGATATGAAGACCTGGTGATAGTAGGGGAGTGGTTGCCGGTTAGTGTTTTTATCAATAAAAACGGACAGCTGGAAAATCAAACCGCCAACTTTTTTGAAAAACCGTATTCAGGCTTCTGGAACAAAATTGAAATTGCAGATTTGAACCATGATCAGCGTCCGGATTTTATCGTGGGAAATTTAGGCGTAAATACCCAGCTCAAAGCAAGCGACGAACAGCCTGCTGAGCTTTTTTTTGCTGATTTTGATGGAAATGGTTCGATTGACCCGATTCTTTCCACCTACATCATGGGGGAGTCTTATCCTTATCTTACCCGTGACGAATTGCTGGCTCAGCTTGTTTCCTTTCGTCGACGATTCACGACCTATGAAAGTTTCTCAAACGTAAAAACCAGGGAGCTTTTCCCAGGGAATGAGTTTGAAAAAGCCGACTATTTAAAGGCAAATCATCTGGCTACCTCGTTGTTTCTCAGTACCGCTACAGGAAAATTTGAACTTAAGGCATTGCCGGTGGAGGCACAGTTCGCCCCTGTACATGCGATCCATATTCTTGATTTTAACAAGGATGGTAACCCTGACGTGCTGTTAGCTGGCAATAACAGCCGGATGAAGCTTCGATTGGGTAAGGCTGACGCTAATTACGGGATGCTGTTTCAAAATGACGGGACGGGAAGGTTGAGGTACATTGATCAAAACGAATCCGGCCTGAAACTCCGGGGCGACGTCAGATCCATACTGCAATTTGATCAATTATTGCTCTTCGGAATGAACCAGCAACCATTGGAAAGTTATAAATTAAATTGACGAGACCATTTGTTGTAAATAATTGTAAATCAATGATTTGGATGTTTTTGTTTACTAGGAAAAATAGCCTGTTATATTTAATTCCGGTATTGTTGTGCATTCTGTTGTCAGGGTGTAAAAAAGACGCTGAGATTTCACCGTTGCAAGACTATGAAATAGCCAGCAAGTGGGCTGAAATGACTTTGTTTGTCACCAAAAACACACCTGCAAATTCCCCAACCTATGCTTCCCGCTGCCTGGGCTATATAGGCCTTACCATGTATGAATCCATTGTGCCGGGGTTTCCGGAATACCAGACAATGGAAGGGCAACTGAACGGGCTTGAAAATTTGCCGGACGTTGAGGCAGGGGGGACCTACAACTGGCAATTATCAATGAACGCCGGCCAGGCGGCTATTTTAAAATACCTGTACAATCAGACAGCAGACAGTAACAAAGTGAAAATCGACTCACTTGAAAAAATGATTTACAAAAACATAACCGCCAAAATGGACGACAAATCAGTCGCTGAGATTTCGGTTAAGTTTGGACAGGCTATTGCCGACAAAATTTTCGAGTGGTCAAAAACTGACGGAGGCCACAGAGCATACCTGAATAATTTTGATAAAAACTTTGTCCATCCTGAACACCCTGGTTCCTGGAAGCCGCCGCTTTTTGCCCAATCTTTCAGCCATCATCCTTTGCATCCTTACTGGGGTGAAAACCGGACTTTTCTCAGGGAAAACTCAGCCTTAGGGAATCCCGAAATGATTCCTTATGATACGACGGAATCTTCAGCGTATTATCAGCAGTTTTTGGCTGTTTACAAAAAGGAACAGGAATTGACACAGGAAGAAAAAGAAATTGCAATCTGGTGGGGTGACGATCCGGATGTAACTTTCACGCCTCCGGGCCATTCCTATTTTATCGCAACGATGATCATCCAGGACCGGAAACCCGGACTTGCACAATGTGCTGAGACTTACGCCCGTGTAGGAATGGCTGTGGCAGATGCATTCATTAATTGCTGGAAATGGAAGTATTTGTTCTTTTCTGAACGGCCGAATACTTTCATCCCTAAATTCATTGATGAAAAATGGGAGTCGTTCTGGCCGGACCCGCCGTTTCCTGCATTCCCGTCGGGGCATGCCATACAGGCTGCTGCTGCTGCAAAGGTTTTGATGGATATGTATGGAAATGAATTCACTTTCACCGATCGTTCTCACAGTGGAAGAGAACGGGACGAGGTAAGGAATGTCGATTTTAAAGAAAGGACATTCACGAAAATTTGGGATGTAGCACTGGAAACTGCCGACTCCCGGTTCTATGGTGGCATTCACGTTGCCCAGGACAATGAAGTGGGACTGGAACAAGGCTCCCGAATTGCAGAAAATGTCAATCAATTAAAATGGAAAAACGAACAAAACTGAATCCTGCGCTGACGCTTTGTTTTTTATTAATAGCCTGGATAGGGGGAGAACTGCAATCTCAAATCAGGTTCACTGATGTCACCTCTCAAGCCGGAATTGATCACCGTTTCCGGGTTTACGAAGGAATGTTTGGCGGGGGAGCCTGTGTTTTCGACCTGAATAAAGACGGCTTCGAAGATCTGTATATCACCAGTGGTATGAACGATGACGTGTTGTACCTTAACAATGGCGACGGCACTTTTAGAAACATTTTTGAAGGGTCGGGCCTCGAACTTACCCGAAAATATGTAACCCAGGGAGTAGCCGGAGCCGACGTAAACCGGGACGGCTGGGTAGATCTTTTCATCACAACCATAACGACCAAAGACAGCGTAAAGACGATTCCAAGAGCTGAAAATCTGCTTTTTTTAAACAACGGTAACAATACATTCAGAGACGCCACCGCTGAATACAACCTCGAAAAGCTGTACTCCTTCAGTACCGGCGCTAATTTTGGCGACTTCAACGCTGACGGCTATCCTGACCTCTATGTCGGCAACTATTTCCTTGAATATGACGGGCCTCTCACCGAAATCAACGACGCCACGATAGTGAATGCAAGTAAAACCGCCAAGGGATATCTTTTACTCAATAAAAACGGGACTAAATTCATCGACGTTTATGAAGACTATGGACTTGAACACAGGGGGTTTGGTTTTGGAGGCGTTTTTACTGATTTTGACAATGACGGCGATCAGGATTTGCTGGTCAACCATGACTTTGGATACAAGGCAAAACCCAACTATCTGCTCAGGAATAACTACCCGAAAAAGTCATTCAGTTACGTGGAAAAAGAAATGGGTATGGACCTGAGAATCAATGCGATGGGTGCAGCTGTAGGTGATTTTGACAATAACGGTCTGATGGATTATTTTGTCACGAATATCAAGTTCAACCGGTTTATGGTTAATCCCGGTAGGGGAGGGGCTTACAAAGATAAAGCAGCCGACCTGGGAACTGCTTTTTTTACAATCAGCTGGGGGGCAAATTTTGCTGATTTTGACCATGACGGCGACCTTGATTTGTTTGTTGCCAACGGCGATTTGAATCCAAACTGTACGCCGATGGCTAATTTTCTTTTTGAAAATAATAATGCAAAATTTCAGGATGTTGCAAGAGCTGCAGGTGTAAACGATTACGGCATCGGCCGTGGTTCTGTAGTATTCGATATGGACCATGACGGCGATCTCGACTTGTTGGTTGTCAATCAAATAGCCGTAAAAGATTACCCGACAGAATCTGTGACGAGGCTGTTCCGAAATGATACGGAAGCCGGAAATTGGATCAAAATCGCATTAATTGGCGTTGATGCCGAGACACACGGATTAGGCTCCAGGATTGAGCTGGTTGCTGCTGATTTAAAAATGATTCGTGAGATTGACGGTGGCGGCTCCAGTCATTTATCCCAAAACTCGACTATTGCGCATTTTGGCCTTGGAAATGTAAATTTGATCGACTCAATTATCGTACATTGGTCTGGTGGAAAAAAACAGGTGCTGTTAAATCAACCCGTAAACCAGTCGTTGACAATTACCGAGGAAGTTTCGCCAAAGCCAGGCTTCGCTAAATATCTCCTGATGATCGTCATTTCAGCATTGGTCGTATTTTATGTAAAAAGACGCTACTCAAAGAAACACCTCTAAATTCAGAGACAAGAAATATTCTGATAATTTATGTTATGTTAAGTAGAGAATATCAAACCATTAGCATCTCTCTTTCCTTTCTTTCGGTTTTACAAACATAATGGAACGCTGAGAATTCTTCAAGATTATTTCTAACGACACGCCTTGTTGCTTGTTACGGGCCTGCCTGCAAACCCGCCTGCGCTGAGCGTAGAAGACCCCTCCCCTACTCAATTTGACCCAAAAGCCCCTAACCGGCCGCTACCCTATTAAAACTCCACATTCAGCAAGCTCCCGTTCAACTGCAACAGCTGCAACTCGATAAACTTGGCGTCGTATTTTGCGGCGCTGTAGCTCGTGGCTGCATTCAGCAGATTGAGCTGCGCCTGCCGGAATTCAACGGAGGTTACCTGCCCGATTTTAAATTGCTCCTCCGTCCGCTCCAGGTTCAGGCGGTTGGTGGCGAGGTTGTTTTCTTCCGCTCTCAGGATGAACAGGGCGTTTTGATAGGATTCCCAGGCGTTCATCAGGTCACGCTCCAGTTCCTGCTCCAGTTGTTCTTTCTGTATAAACTGGCTTTCGATGGAAATACGGGTGTTTTGCTCCCGTACTTTACGCAGCCCCCCGTCGAAGATGTTCCAGTTGGCCGTAAGGCCAAACGCCAGCCCCCTGCTGTTCGAACTGGTGATAAAAGCCCCTGCCGGATTGTCCTGAAAACTGTAGTTGTAAGCCGCATTGGCGCCGACCACCGGCTTGCGGCCCGCATCGATTACTTTCATGTTCAATTCGCTGATGCTCAGGTTTTTATCAGCGAGCATCAAATCCACATTGTTGCGCATGGTTTCCTGAATCAGCTGGTCAGGTTGCAGGTTTTCAATATACGCCACCGTCGTATCAACGTTGAAGGCGTTGCCGATCTCCGTGCCCATGATGACGTTCAGGTTGCGTTTGGCATTGGCGAGTAGCTGCCGTGCATTCAGGTAATTGATACTGTCCCGCTGAACGTCTACTTCAGCATTTAAAACGTCGAGCCGGACGCCCTGCCCGTACTCAAACTGGTAGCGCACCCTCTCCAACCTGCTTTTCGAAACCTCGAGGGTCTCCGCAAGCACGCTAAGGTTTTCAGTCAGTCTGGCAACTTCAAAATAATTACTGAACAGCTGAATCAGGCTCAACTCCATCGTTTGGCGAAGCTGAAGGTCCGTCAGCGTCAGGACTTCCTTCAACTGTTCGAGGTTGTACTCTCTTGTTTTATCAAAAATGGTATAGTTCGCCTGCAAGGCCGCATTGGCGCCCCAGGAAAAAGCATTGCTCACGGAAGCCTCCATGCCATTGTTAAATTGCTGATTGGAACCGCCAAGGCTGCCGTTTGTGGCTGCGCTGGCATTCACGGTGGGAAGGTAGCCGGTGTTGCCTTTGCTCGTGTTGTTTTCGGCAGTCCGGACGTTGTTTTTAGCTACTTTGATGCCGTAGTTCTTTTCCAGGGTCATCCTGACTGCTTCGGATTTTGTGAGCAGCTGTTGTGAAAAACCGGTTACCGGAAAGCCTGCCAGTAAAATCATACCGATGGCCGGCGCCAGCCATTTTATCCTGTTCGACATTTTCATCATTTTATTTGAATTCAACCATTGCATCCTGTTCGGATTTTTGTTCTTTGACGGCACGTTCCACTTCTTCCTTGGTGGGTTTGTTACCGGTGAGGAGCCATTGTTTGCCGACCTTGAAATCATTGCTCACTTTGAGCAAAAGCGGCAACATCAGCAGCGTCAGAAAAGTAGCGATGCCGATGCCATAAGAAATGGAAATCGCCATTGGTATCAGAAACTGCGCCTGCCTGCTCGTTTCAAAAATCAACGGCGCAAGCCCAGCTATAGTAGTCAGGGAGGTTAGAAAAATAGCCCGGAAACGTGACTTCCCTGCCTGCTCCAGCGCCTCATCAAAGGGCATCCCCTCTTTGAGGTAGCCGTTAAATTTCCCGATGAGAACAAGCCCGTCGTTCACCACAATTCCGATCAGGGCGATGATACCCAACCACGACAAAATATTGATCTGAAACCCGTGTATCCAGTGCCCCCAGGCTACCCCGATGAGGCTGAAGGGAATCATCACAAACAACTGCAACGGCTGGCTGTAGGAGCGGAAAGTGAAGGCAATGACGGCGTAAATCAGAATCAAAATAGCCGGCAGTACTACCCTCGCAGAGCTGGAAACTTTAGCCGCCTCCCGGTTTTGACCCTCAAAAAGCGCTGTAACGGCAGGAAATTTCGCCTGAATGCCGGGCATGATGTTCGTCTGCACCAAATCGAGCATATCCGTGGCGCTCTCCTTGGCGTCCTTGAGGTTGGCTTCTACCTTGATCTCCCGTTTTCCATCGAGGTGATTGATGGCCACCTCTCCCCTTTCGATATTGAAAAATGCAATTTCAGAAAGCGGCACCCGCTGACCGGATGGCGTCACGATTCGCATTTCTTCGAGGTTTTTAAGCGACTCCCGGTTGTCTTTGTCGTAGCGAACCCAAACCCTGATCTCATCCCTACCCCGCTGAAAACGCTGAACCTGCTGACCAAAAAAGCCGCTGCGCACCTGCGCCATCACGCTGTTGAGCGTCAGCCCGAGCAGGTAGGCGCTTTCTTTCAGTTTCACCTTGACTTCCTTGATACCTGCGGGGTCGTTATCGGAAATATCCTTGAGTTGCGGCATTTCAGTAAAAGCCGCTTTCAGTGCCTCCTTGGCGCCTTTCAATTCCTGGATGTTGTTTGAAATCAGTGAAACCGACACCGGTTTTCCTCCAAAGTTCGACCCTGAACCGTACTCCAGGCTTTCAACACCGTAAATCGGCCCTACCTCCGCTTCAACCGCGTTGGCGACAGCGAGCGACGGAACATCCCGCTCCTCGCCGGGCAGCAGGTTGATTTCGATAGTAGCGGTGGAGGTGCCCGGACCAATGCGTTTGATCACATTCTGGATGACTTGCTTGTTATCGGTTTGTTTGGCGGTAAAATCCTCATTCACCCGCCAGGCAGCTGTTTCAATCAGCGTGGCAATGGAATCGGTGATCACCTCGCTGGTACCCTGCGGCATGTTGAGATTGATTTGCACCTGATCACTTGCCACGGAGGGAAAAAAGGTGGTTTTGATGATTCCTCCGCCTACCGCTCCGAGAGTTAAAATGAGCAGAGCAACCGGAATTGCGAAGCCAAGAAAAGTATGTTTGATGAAAAAACTTAGCACCGGCGCATACAGCTTGTCACGCAGCCAGTCCATCGCTTTGTCGGCGTAACGGTTGATCAGAAACGTCTGCGTTCCCTTTCGCATGGCCCTCGAATGCGCCACGTGGGAAGGCAGGATAATCAATGCCTCCACGAGGGAAATCGCCAGCGTGAGAATGACCACGACGGACACTTCGGTGAAGAATTCGCCAATCCTCCCGTCCAGGAAGAAAAATGTCGAGAATGCGATCAACGTGGTCAAAATAGCGGACACGATCGGCGTCATCACCTCCATCGTTCCGTCGATGGCGGCCCGGATGGGGTTCTTTCCTTTTTCGTAATGGTGGTAAATGTTTTCTGAAATGACAATGCCGTCGTCCACCAGAATACCGATCACGATGATCATACCGAAGAGCGAAAGCACATTGATCGTAATGATGCCCGGCGCAAAAATGAACATCCCGAAAAAACCGATCGGCAGCCCCACGGCCACCCAGAATGCGAGACTTGGTTTCAGAAAAAGCGAAAGCAAAATCAACACAAGCAAAATCCCCAACCCGCCGTTTTCCAGCAGCAGTTGCGTCCGCTGTTTGATCGTGATCGCAGCGTCACGGGTCACGTTGAGTTCCACGTTTTCGTTGCGCTGGTTGAATTTTTCAATGTATTCATTCACGGTATCGGAAATCTCAACCAGGTCTTCATTGTTGGTACTCGACACCCTGATCTGAATCCCGACATCGTTATTGAAAAAGATCCGGTCCGGCACTTCCGACCACTTGTCACGCACTTCCGCCACATCTTTCAGGTAAATCACGTTCCCCGATGCATCCGCCCGCACGATGATAAAATCAAGTTCGTCGCCGTAATAGCTGCGATTATTGGCCCGGATGAGGTACTCTTCGCTGGGTGTTTTGATGTTGCCGCCCGTCGTGAGCAGATTGGCATTGGCCACAGCCCGTGCCACTTCGTCGAAGGTCAGATTGTAGGCCCGCAGGTCTTTTTCCCTGACGGCAATCTCGATTTCCTCGTCCGGAAACCCCGACAAATCAACCTGCGAAATCCCCTCTTTGGCCCGCAGGTCGCTTTCGATCCGGCGGGCAATCTGTTTCAGGGTTTTCAGTTCTACCCCATCGCCGCTGAGGGTAAAACTGATGGCTTCGTTGCGGGGCTCCTGCTTGGCCACCACAGGCGGTTCCATGCCCAGCGGGAAAGACGGCACCCGGTCCACGGCGTTTTTTACATCGGCCAGCACGACGTCGATGTCGTAGTCCTGCAATGTTTCCACCGTAATGACGGCTGAATTTTCCAGCGACCTCGACGTTACCCGGTCGATTCCGATCAACCCCCGCAGGTTGTCTTCGATTTTTAAAACAACCCCCTCCTCCATTTCCTCCGGAGATGCGCCGGGATAGGCCACCGAAATCGTGATAATATTGGGTTGGTTGAGCGGAAAAAACGAGGACTTCAGCGTACTCAGGCCGCCCAGACCGAACAGCACGATCGCAATCATCAGGACGTTGACCGCTACGGGGTATTTTATAAAGTATTCAACTATTTTTTTCATAACAATTAACGGGATCTGCGAACAGGTTTTTCCATCTTAATTTTATACCCAGAGTAAAGTAGTTTGCGAAAATGCCCGGATCTAACTAATTGATAACCAGTCTTCTTGCCTGCCGGCCTGTTTACAAACTTGCCTACTCTTATTTTTTTGCTGCGCAATTAATCGAGACGACGCCCCTCATTCCTTGTAAATATCCACTCTCATCCCCGGAAAAGCGCCGGGCACTACCCTCGACAATACCTGCGTCCCGTCGGCCAAACCTCTTACGATCACCGTTTTTTCCTTGAAAAACACCGGCTCCACCTCCGCCAGCGCCAACACAGAATCCTGAACGACAAACAATTTGGTGTCGTCCACCAGCAATTTCCGGTTCAACTCGATCGTGTTGGGCTCTTCCTTGGCCTGCAGCGCAGCCTCGAGGTACATTCCTTCTTTCAGTTCATTCCCCCGCACTTCAATGAAAACCTGTACCGTTTGGGAAGCCTGGTCCAATCGGCCGTTCACCCGCACTACCCTACCCGTCCAGTTTTTGGTGTGATCCAGGTTTTGGAGTTCCACCGTTTTACCCACCTTCAGCAAGTCGGCGTAGCTCGCATTCAAATTCACCTCCAGTTCGTAAACGCCGGGCTGAATAAACTCGCCCAGCTTTTGCCCTGACCTCACCAGCGCCCCCGGATTGACCAGCGCCTCCGTCAGCACACCGGAAAACGGCGCCTGAATGTTGTATTTCACCAGGCGCTCTTCCAGGTTTTTCACATTATAATAAGCCGTGAGAATGTTCCTGCCGGTAATGAAAAGCTTCTCTTTTTCGGAAGCAGGTTCAGGCAGCGGTTTCAGCGGTTTGTCCATGCTGAACTCCCTTACATAGGCATCCCAGTTGGGAAAACTCTCCGGGTAATCGAGCCTCAAATCAGGCAGCAGCAGCACGATCTGGTTGTAAAGCGTGCTTTTTTGCGCCCTGAGACTGGCCCGCAGTTCATCGCTGTTGATCCGGAGCAGGGTTTCCCCTTTGTTGTAAAAAACGCCCGGTTTAAAATCCCTCGCACTCCGCTCGAAAATGCCCTGCACCTCCGAAAACACCTCGACTTTGTTCTTTGCGATCAGGTTGCCGTCGGCGCTGAGCGTGATCAGAGAGTTGGTGTTTTTCACAGGCTCGGCGAAAACGGCGGTCACCGTTTTTTTCTCGGCCGGCTGGGGTTGCTGCTTGCTGTTCATCAACTTTTTTGCGCCAAAAAAGGAGATAACAAGCAGTAAAACACCCAGAATAATTAAGATTACTTTTCTCATCAGGGAAACTGATTTATGCTTAAAATTTTAGTTAGAATTGCAACCATCGTGGCCCGCAGCCACATTGTTTTGAACCTTTTTTAAAACTTCAATAACCGACGCTATTTCCGCCCCGGTCAGCCCGTTTTGTAATTCGTCAAAGATTTCCTGCAGCACCGGCAGCGCCGCTGCAAAGATTTTACGACCCTGTTTGGTCAAAAAGATCTGATTGACCCGCTTGTCATCCTTCAGGGGAATCCGTGCCACAAGGTTCTTTTTCTCCATCGTATTGATCAGCCTTGCCAGCGAACCCTTGTCCCGGTTCGTAATCAGAGCGAGGTCATTTTGCATTTGCCCGTCTTTATCATGCAACATCTTCAGCAAAACCATCTGCTCTTTCGTCAAATCGAGCTCGTGCTGTCTGAATTTTTCCTGGATAAAAAAGCTGACCATCTTGGCCGTTTTTCCAAGCCAGGGAATTAAAAATGTATTGAAATCCAGTGTATGCATGAGTCCGGTTTGGTTGAATTAGTTGCAGCAACAACCTATTAAGAAAAGAATGGTTTAACCGGACAGGTAGAAGTTTTACACATTTAAATAAAAAGGCGGGATTTGAAAGGCCTCTGTCAATACTTAAAATCGACTGAACGATTCAGAGAAGAACGTTTACTGTTCTTCCGGAAAAATTAGTTCATGCAGATAGCCCTCACGGCGTATTGCTTTTGATGGATAAATGACAAACGTTGTCAGTAAATTCAGGAAAACGACAAAACAAGACAAGTCAATCAGGAATAATCGTGAACCTGGAAAGTAGTTTCAGGAATAAATCGAACCGTTATCGTCTTCGTTCAGGAAAAAGGAAATTGCCCGTAATTCTTACCTCTCAATTATCGCAAAATTTGTAAGGTCTTTTAAGAAAGGTACAGAGTCTCCCTTCCCATTATCATCCCTCTGACAAACATTATCATCAGCCTGACAAGAATTATCACGGGTGTGACAAACATTATCATCAGCCTGACAAATATTATCATCAGCCTGACAAATATTATCAAGAGCCTGACAAACATTATCAGGAGTCTGACAAATATTATCAGGGGTCTGACAAACATTATCAGGAGTCTGACAAATATTATCAGGAGTCTGACAAATATTATCAGGGGTCTGACAAACATTATCATCAGCCTGACAAGAATTATCAAGAGCCTGACAAACATTAGCATGAATGTCACTTCATTAATGTAGTGAAATCAGAAAAATTACATAGATAGGAAGGCGAGAATTGCCGCAGGGAAGGACCATTGATCCTTTACGCATTGTAGAATTAACCTGATGTAACCAATAGGAAAACAATCTGCACAAACACTCGAACACACAAACACACAACCCCCCCCGCTTACTCCGATTTTTGCAGGTGAAAGATGACTTCCTTACCGACGAGATCCCATTCTGTATCGCTGATTTTTTTCATTTCGTAAGGCTTGGGCTCTTCGTCCTTGCTGTCGTTCCAAAGGTAAAATTTCCCATCCCGGATTTCCCAGCGCAGATCACGGCCGCTATTGATACGAAGGCCCTTTGAGCTACGGCCAAACACCACCTCGCCGTCTCCCCTGAATTCAGCGTTAAAATGCATGCTGCCCAGAATGTCAGAGCCGAGGTCGATGCCCAGGTGGCTGACTTCTTCTGCGAGTTCGGTCATGCCTTCGGCAAATTTTCCCATGCCTTCCACAAAATGGCTGATGGCTTTGCCGAAGTTGTTGTCTTCGCCCATTTCAGCTTCGATGTCATCTTTTGCTTTGGCGATTTCTTCCCGGATTTGCTCCTTCGCCTGCTCAATTTCTTTTTTGACGTCTTTTTTTGCCTTTTTCATTTCATCACCGGCATCCGGGATTTCCATGGTCACTTCGTAGTTTCCTGCAAATTCATTCATTCTGTCCTGGTCGGACTGGCAGGCGGTGAAAAAGAGTGTAAGGAAAAGTATGGCTGGCACAAGCTTTTTCATGTACTTAGATTTTTTTTTGAAAGATGAATAACGAAGCAAAAATGACTTTACGTGGACAGGGAAGCAATAAATCTTTGTTGAAAGGCCTGATTTTTTCGGCAAAAGGCGCGTAACGTCGACTTCAGCCGACGTTACTTTAATTAAAACAACTCAGGAAATCCAGACCTGTTCCCGCAGTTTGACAAGTGCTTCCACCTCCTCCTCTTCCAGGAAAGAGACCTTTTTAGTAGCTTTCCAGCGTTGGTCAATATCCCGGTAAATGACGGCAAAATAACCGGAAAGCGGAATGATAGCCAACATGGCAAACAACCAGGTTTCACGAAAAATAACAGCGGCAAGCAGCCAGAGAAACCAGTAAAACAGGTAGGCAAATGCAGAAAAAACCACCGAGAGTGAAGCCCGGAATTCGATGGTTTTGGCCAGTTTACGGCTCAGGGTATCACCGAATTTTAAGGGTAAAAAATTGAGGATGTATCCAATAAGGTAAGGTACCCATCCAATGCCCAGCAACACCGCGCTCGAAACGGAATAGGATACGTGATCCATCAGTCCGCGGTCTGTGATTTCCTTTTCTTTTAGCGCAGAAAAATAAGCTTCGGTACGTTTTCTGAGCGCCTGCTTTTCTTCTTCGGGCATGGCGTTGATCTTATCTGCGATTTCCTTTTCCTCCCGCAGCGGTTTCGGATCGGGCACATAAGCCGGAATCACTTTCTCTTCCCGCTCGCTGCGTTTCATCTCAAGCAACCATTCCACGAGATCATCGTCGGAGGTATTTTCAATGTGGACCACCTTTTCCACCAATCGTTTACCGATCTCCTGGGTCATCAGATTAATAGCTCTGGCCGGGTTTTCCCGGTAAATTTCGGTGTATTCCGTCGCCCGGATCGGCTCGCCAAATTCGATCATAACCTCCTTGCGAAAGTGGTCGCTGTCGGTGTAATTGACACCGACCGGCACGACATGAATGTCGAGATCGCCATATTTTTCAAGCGTACCGAAAACGATGCGGGCCGTGCCTTTCATGATGGGGCGCAGGCGTTTTTCGTGTTTGGTACGGCCTTCGGCCAAAATCATGACGGTTTTCTTTTTGCCCAGCGCATCGAAAACACGCTCGAAAGAATCGTAATTGCTTTTGAGATGCGCATAGCCGGCGTCGTCGATTCTGAAAACCGGCACCATGCGATACCAATCGTATAGTTTTCTGACAAAAAAGTTATTCAGGTAAAGGTCTCCCCTTGCTATAAAACTCAGCGACCGGTCAAGCCAACAGGACAGGATGCAAGGTTCGATAAAAGCCGTCGGGTGGTTGGCTGCGAGGATGACGGGTTTACCTTTTGGCAATACTTCCCGGTTCGTCAGGTAGATTTTTCTGAAATAGGTAGCTAAAGTTATTTTTGCGAACGGTTTCGTCAGGCTGTACAGCATGTTTATTGTTAAATGGTTGATTTGGCCGCAAAATAAACATGATTTGACCAATTCTCTGTCATCATCCGGTTCTTCATGAAACAAAGCAAACATCTCATCGTCATCGGCGGGGCCACGGCTACCGGCAAAACCGGGCTGGCCATTGCGCTTGCCAGGCATTTCCGGACGGAGATTCTTTCGGCGGACAGCCGGCAGTTTTACCGTGAAATGTCCATCGGCACCGCCAAGCCTGACGAGGAAGAGCTGGCCGCCGCCCCGCATCATTTCATCAATTCGCTCGACGTGACGGATGAATACTCCGTTGGCGATTATGAACGGGATGCGCTGGCTTTGCTGGAGAAAATTTTTGAAAAAAAGGAGATTGCCATACTCGTTGGCGGGTCGGGATTATTCATTCGGGCACTGTGCGAGGGTTTGGATAAGTTCCCACCCGTTCCTGACGGCATTTTGGAGGAGTTGGAAAGGATTTTTAAAGACGAGGGCATTACTCCGCTGCAGGAGGAACTTCGTGAAAAAGACCCGGACTACTTCCAACAGGTAGATCAAAACAACCCGATGCGATTGATTCGGGCGTTGTCCGTTTGCAGGGCAAGCGGCAAGCCATTTTCCAGCTTCCGCTCCGGTAAAAAGGCAAAACGGCCGTTCACGCCCATCTATATTTTACTTCAAATGGACAGGGAAAAACTATACGAGCGCATCAACCTCCGGGTCGACCGCATGATTGAACAGGGGCTGGTAGAAGAAGCAAGGAAGCTTTTCCCTCACCGGCACTTCAATGCCTTGCAAACGGTAGGCTACCAGGAACTTTTCGAGCATTTTGAAGGAAAAATAACCCTGGAGGAAGCCATTGAAAAGATCAAGCAAAACTCCCGGCGCTATGCCAAACGGCAGGCAACCTGGTTTAGAAAAGACTCGCACTGGCAGGCATTTTCACCGCAGGAACAGGATGCTATCGTCGAGTACGTCACTCAAAAAATCACCTCTTTGCGCACGAACCCGCCCAATTCCTTGTAAGTCAGCATAAAATCCGTCGGACCCTGCGAGTAAGAAGCGGCTTCGTAGGGATTGTACCAGAAGTAGATGCCTTCTTCCTGCAATTCAAAGTTTTGCGGCAGTTGAAACGATTCCCCCCAGAAGTAACCTTCTTCGATCAAATCAGCTTTTGCAGGCAGGTCACGGGCAGATTTGAAGGCAGCTTCTGCCATTTCCTTGACGGCGTCCAGGTCAGTAACTACGTCCTGCCAGCTCAAGGTTTGCCCGTTGCTCAGGTTAAAATTGTAGATGGTCATGTAGGAGTTGGGATGGGCGCCGCCGGCGTAAGAGTAAGTGCCCAGTGAAATCACTGCCACTTTCGCCGTATGCAAACCGACTTCTCCGGTAATGCTGACCTCCCATCCGGGGAAGCTGTTAGGCTCTGTTTCCAGTGATTTTTCTGCCTGCCAATCCAGTAGGAACCCGTCCGCACTGCGTTCCAGTTGTTGCTGGGAAAGCTCGCCTTCGTAGGTTTCGAAGTTGAAATTCTGGATCAGTACTTTGAAAATGGTATCGTTGATGGCCTTTTTCACCATCGGGACGCCGTCTTTCACCAAAGGATAGACGAGGTCAATCTGAGTGCACGCACCTTCAGGCGTGTCGCAGTCGCCAAGCTTTTTTTGAAGGGTTTTGATTTCAAAGCGGACTTTCTTTCCTTTTTCGCTTTCAAGCCGGTGTTTTCCGCTTTTGCAACTTGAGGCATACAGGAATGGTAGTAGTATCAATACGATAAGTAATCTCATGGGAGATCCAGTTTTCGGAGCTGATGGACAGCTTTTTTTAACAGTCAGTGTTGGGTGAAAAAATTATCCTGAAAAAGTCCCGGGTATCCATTTAGTAAAACTGGCGGGTGCCGGTGTTCACAATTTTGGTTGTGAGGCACTTAAGCCCGTTTCTGGCCGCAAACTTATGCCAAGCAGTTGACATTTTTGATGATATTTATCTCATTTCGAACAACAATATTTTCCAACGAACGGCAACCTGTCGAAAACCGTTAATTTTACCAAAAACAGTGTTGTAAGTAACTGGTAGTTAATAGTTGGCAATTAGCAGCCGGATACCGTTATCACTGCTGATTGTTTTTAAACAACTGATTGACAGCGTGTTTTAATCCATCTGAATATGAAGCTGAAAATTTTACTTTTCCTGCTTTTAGGCTCGACTATTTTGCCTGCACAACGAGACCTTCTCCCGGTCGGACCTTCCGAGGAAGAACGGGCGATCCAGCGTTGGAACCAATTTGTCGATCCCGTTGAAACACGGGGTATCAGCGAGCCGCCGCCCTACCCTGTTCGACACATGGCTGAGTGGGAGGAGTTACAGGCGCTTTGTATCACCTGGAGGACTTCGCCCGGTTACATGCCGGTTTTGCTGACGCAAATTGCCAAACATGCATCACTGGAAGTGCCGGTTGTGATTTTTTGCAGCAGTCTGTCGGTTGCCACGCAGGCCGGTAGCTCGCTTCAGGCTGCCGGTGTCAATCTTGACAACATTCAATTTTCAATTGTGCCCAATAATTCCATCTGGATCCGGGATTACGGCCCCAACTCGGTTTACGCCAACGATGTGGAGGAATTGTATTTTATTGACTGGATTTACAACCGCCCTACCCGGCCGCTTGATGACGCCTTGCCGGACGGCGCCGGCGTTCATTTCAATGTCCCCGTTTATTCCACGACCGAAGACCCGTTCGACCTTGTTCACACGGGCGGCAATTTCATGTCGGACGGTTTGGGTACCGGCTTTGCCTCCAAACTGACACTGGTCGAAAACGGCACCGGCCCGCAGAATGTCTACAATGCCGGCCCTCATTCGCCGGAGGACATCGATACCATCCTGCAAAATTTTATGGGCATTGACCGTTTCGTCAAAATGGATGTACTCCCGTATGACGGAATTCACCACATTGACATGCACATGCGGTTGCTGGACGAGGAAACGCTGCTCGTCGGGCAATACCCTGACGGCGTGGCTGACGGCCCGCAAATTGAGGCCAACCTTCAGTATGTGCTGGCAAACTATCAGACGGCATTCGGCACCCCTTACAAAGTTGTCCGCATTGTGCAACCGCCTGATTTTTCCAACAAATATCCGCATCAGGGCGGCGATTACCGCACCTACACGAACTCAGTGATGGTGAACAAGACCGTGCTTGTCCCTACTTATGAGGAGCAATACGACACGACGGCGCTGCGGATTTACCGGGAAAATTTACCGGGATACAAAGTGGTGGGAATTGATTGCAACAGCATCATTCAACTGAGTGGCGCATTGCACTGTGTTACTAAGGAAGTTGGAGTGAACGACCCGCTCTGGATCGTTCACAAACGATTGGAGGACATTCCGGACAATGAATTGTACGGGGATTACGAAGTCTCGGCGACCATTAAACACAAATCGGGCATTGCCAATGCGCAGGTCTATTTTACAACCGATACCCTGGCAGGCTATGCAAGTGCGCCTCTCTACCTTACCGATTCGCTGTCAAACACCTGGGCAGGTTACATTCCTCATCAGGAAAATGGTACTGAAATATTTTACTACATCCAGGCTCAGGCTAACTCCGCAAAGATCCAGCAGCGGCCCCTGGCAGCACCGGCAGGTTACTACCGCTTCCGGGTGGACGGGGCGGCTGTCGCAGTCGCTGAAGTTTCAGTTGCCAGTATGAAACCAATTTATCCGAACCCAGCCAGTGCTGTCACCGTTGTGCCGGTTACTACGAATCGCAGCACTTACGCTACCATTGACGTTGTGGATATTTTCGGAAGGCAGATAATAAACCTGCTGGACGGAAGGCTGCCGGCAGGGGATACCAATTATTTTCTGCACGCTGACCGCCTCATGCCGGGTAGTTATTTTGTTGTTTTAAAAACCAATGAAAGAGTACAAACCACCAAACTGGTGGTGAAATAACTCGGCACTACTGCAAAACGGCAATAGCAGCTTGAACGGATGAAGGAAATGCATTTCCGCTCCGTCGGTGTTATTTTCTCAACTTAAAAGTCCAGGTAATGTAAATGCGGGAAACTACTTCGCCGGAAGTATTCCGGCCTGTGGAGGTCATGGTGATGGTTTGCGGCTCTCCGGTTTCGACGGCCCTGCGTACTGTTTCAAAAACCTGTGGTCCTTCGTCGCAGGAAAACGTGATGAGCGTATTCGCCTTTTTCACGAACTCAGCCTTTTGATCCAGCACGAGCATGGAAATATTCCCCTGCCCCATCCGGGCGAGGTTTGCCAGAATTCCGGTGGATAGTTCACCTGCACCGCATTGCGCAGCAAAATAAATTGACTTGAAAGGATTTTGCGTTCTCCAGTTGAAAGGGATGGTAGCCTCTGCACGGTCCGGCGCAGCATGTTTCACGCCGAAGCCCCACCAAATGGCGGAAGGAAGGTTTTTCAAAAAGTAGAGTCTAAGTTTCCAGGACGAACGAATATCCCGTAGGTATTTTTGAGCAGCAGGCGTTAACTCAGAATAGGAAGAAGATGTTGCAATTGTTTCTTGAGACATGAGGTTTGAAAAGATGTAGATTGTCTCGTCTGGGATTGGGAGTGCTTAACTTGTAGTGGGTCTCCTAAAAATTTGTGTTTATATGCAAGGACGTTAGGTGTTTTGCAAATTTAACAAAACCATTTCCATTTCAAAGCAATTCGTTGGTTTTTAATCATCTTTCGCTGTTATTTCAACCTAACTGGTTTCAAAACCAAATTTTTGCAACTTGGCAATCTGTCGGATCTATTTCAAACTTACCAGCAACGGGACGGTCGTCAATTCCAGCATCATCGTTCCATTTTGTTTTTTTACGCTCAGATCGCCCTTACTTCCATCCAGCCTGATTGCCCTGCCGGGCTCATATTCCGTTCGCCACTGAATCGTTTTTTGGATGCCCGGAGCACTGGCTTCCGGAAGCCATGCGGCGAGGTGGGATACCTTTCCATTTTCATCCGCAAACAAGTACATCCAGGCCGTTTCATCTTCCCGAACGACGGAGTAGAAGATACCGTCGCCCAGGTTTTTCATGAGGGATTCCAGGGCGTTAAAAACTTGTTTTTTCTTAAAACCTGTCTCTGCGCTGCCTGTCAGACCGGAGCGGGTGTACAGCGATGAACCCGTCTTTTCATTGGCATAAAAATACCAGGTCGCCCGCTCGATACCCAGTCGGGCAGCGATCAACGCCCCCCTCACAGCATAGGCTGCAGCGGCCTGTTCACTGACGCATTCATCGTGTGTGCATTCTTCCCCGCCTCCGCTGCCATCCCAACCCCATTCGGACAGGTAAATCTTTTTGCCGGGCATGTTGTGGTTGCGCCAGCGAATGGCATTGAGTATCTCCCAAAATGTGGAATTCGGATGTTCAGGATGTACCGCCTGCCGCTTGCCTTTGCTGTTGATGACGTAACTGTAGGCATGGATATTGATCCCATCCAGCAACGGAGCCGCAGCCGGAGCTATGCGGGCGCCCATGTAATTTTTAAAAGGCCCATGTGTTTCTGCCGACGGATCAGCCGCCTGCAATGCGCAGGGAAAAACTTCCACATCGGGGTCGCCTTCGGCAGCACCTTCCGCCATGCCCTGTAAAATTTCACGGTAAACGTCAGCCGGATAGGCCCAGGGTTCGTTGCCTGCCTCAATCGTACAAATGTACCCATTCCCATATTTGCTCCCGAAGTGACGGGTGTAGGCGAAGGCGTAATTGTAGGCTGCCGCCCTGGGGTTCTTCCATGCCTCGGGTTTGAAGCGAAAAAATTGCAGACTGGCCTGCACGTTCAGGCCTGCATGTGTCCAGGCTTTGTATTCCCGGTCCCAGTTGAGCCATTTTTTGGCAGGAGTGCCTTTGCCTTCGGCCATTTTTTTGAAATCGACCGACTGGCCGGGAGCATTTACGTCCCAGGTCATATCGTGGTAATTGCGGGCATGAGAGGCGACGGGCCGATAACGGTAAGGCCCGCCCTCCGGCGCCAGCAAATCGGAATATTGGTCGGTGCCCCAGCTCCAATAGCCATTGACGCCCAGTAGGTTACGGATTTTTGTGTGGCCAGGAACGGTGACCGGCCTCGGACCGTAGTGGCCATTCCGATCGTACGCCTTGACTTCCCACAGGTAAACTTTGTTCCAATCCCTTGCCTGCAGGGTGTGTTCAATTTTGAGGTAACGTGCTTCTTTCTCCGGTGAAATATTGGTAATGAAAACATGCAGGGCGCCGGGTTCGAGGGTGGCAGCTTCTTTCCAGTTTTGACCATCCCGGCTGAGGTAAATTTTCGTTTGCTGTGCCGCATTTTCACCGGCCCAGTGCCGAGTGTAAATGGTGCCGACGGGTAGCGATTTCCCAAAATCAATGGTGACTGACTCCCTGGGCAGCTCTGCCAGTGCAGCAATTTCAAACACGTTAAAATCATCGGTGGACTCCAGTGCGAGGAAGGCAGCTTTTCCGCCCGGTACTTCCCATCTTTTTAGCTGGAAATTATCGGAAATCTGGAGGGTCCCGAGGGTATGGGGTTTCCCTTTTTCATCGATAAACTTCACTTCCACCGGCGCCTTCACCTGGCATTTTATGGATACCGAAAAGAGTGAGCGGTTTTTACCGAGATCAATCGTTACGCCTCCTTTTCCGGTAATCCGAACCGATGAAGCTGTGGCGAGATCGCCATCCATCATTTTTTCGCAGTCGGTACACGAGGAGGATGAGATAAACCCGGCTCCCTTTTTCAAAAAAATATTCTGGTCGGGTCTGCGAATGAATGCCTCGGGCAAGGGAGCTTCGGACTGCCAGGCGGTAGAGATGTCGTCATCGGTGATATTTGAAACTTCGGAAAGATTAGAAGTTGCGGAAAGTCTGGCGTTTATTGTGTAAGATGCGATCAGACCGGCATCGGCATTCCAGGCGGGCTTGACGAGTTGGTGATTATCTTTCAGGGCAACGCCCGTCAGCACCAGCAGAAAAAATACAGCAGGTACTGTGATTCGATAAGTTTTCAGCATTGGAATCTGGATTTATCAGACCAAACCCCGGTCACGCAGCAGTTTTACTTTCAGAATGGCAGCCATTGCCAGGCCGTCGGTGATTTCGCCCCGCAGCACCATTTCAACCGCTTCGTCAAAATGTACCCGGCGAACCTGCAACTGTTCCGTGTCTTCAGGATTTGCTTCGCCAAAGGAAAGGTCTTTCGCCACGAAAATCAAGCCCCGTTCATCGGTGACAGAGTTGGAAGTGTGAATTTCCCCCATTTCAATCCAGGTTTTGGCGATGATGCCGGTTTCTTCCTGCAGTTCCCTTCGTGCTGATTCGAGTGGTGAAATATCATGACTTCCGCCTCCCTCGGGCACTTCCCAGGAATAGCGCTCCAGCGTGTAACGATACTGCCCGACGAGCCAGGTGTATCCTTCATCATCGATGGGAACAATGGCTATCGCAATGTTTTTGAAATGAACGACGCCGTAGATGCCCGGATTTCCGGACGGGTTGATGACTTCACGGTGAGTAATTTCGATCCAGGGATTGTCGTATGCGACCTGTACGCTAAGCGTCTGCCAGGGGTTTTTCATGCAAAATGGATTTTTTTAATGTGGAAGCAAAAATCAATCCTTTCCTGCATTTAGAAAAATTTAATACGCTGTCTTTCAGGAGGATTTGACACAGGGCTGCGAAAACGAAAGCTGCAACCTGTGTCAAACTCCTTAGCTAACTTAGATTTTTACCACTTTTTTGATGTAAAACCGGTCACCGGCCTTTGCTTTCAAGGTGTAGACGCCCGGAGCTAAGTGACTGATTTCAAGCTGGTTAGTCCGGACTGTCTCTATGAGAACTTGTTGCCCGTTCATGTTGCTCATTTCTACGGCTTCAACCGGCAGTCCGTCCTGGTGACTGATGAAAATTGTCTGGTTGACAGGGTTCGGGAATATGTTCAGCTTGTCGTTTTCCCCTGGTTCAGTCGTTGCGTTGACGAGGTCAACCACCTCAACCGGACGATGGAGCGGTACCAGCACTTCGTTTTCACGAATGGCACGAACGTCCTGAATTTCGATGCTAACCTTTTCCTTTCCGGCAATATTGTCAATAATTCCAATGATCGCAGCGATTTGTCCGTGGCCGGAAACGTTGTTCTGATCAGTCCGAACGAGCGCCATTTGGACTGTGCCTGCGCCGGTTTTTTTATCAAACGTCAGCAAATTCACGTTCATCACGCCCAGCCAGCTTGGATCGTACTGAAACTGAATGCTCTGCGGGTTGATGATTTCAGGATCAAATTTTAAGGTGAAAGCAATTCCATAAAGGTTTTGCACCGGCTTTCCTTCGGTTCCCAGCAGGATAGGCGCTGTGAACTGCGATCCCGGAGTCAGGCCGCCCGCAGCGGGCAAGTCAACAAAAAACGGCGGATCGTTTTCACTGCCCCCAATGAAGACCGGCGGCTGTACCGTCCCGTTTGTTTCACCAAAATTCACATGAATGGCCTCCAGGTCGGCAGCTGTTACTTTGCCGTCGCCATTGCAGTCCGCATGCTTGAAGTTAAGTTGGTTGGCAAATGTCTGATTCCAGTTCGCAGCGTCAAGCCCCGTCCATTCAATGCCTTGCACGGACCTTGCCTGCCCTTCAGCACCGAATGCAAGCCCGATATTGAGCAGATCGAAATGGCTGGACGTATGGTCGGCATTGGCATCGCCGGGCCATACAACCAGGCCTTCGCAATCCGGGGCTTCGTATTCCACCGTGGCGCAGCATCCGGGATTATCGTTGATGCACACCGTCACGGTTTGCATCGGCTCACCGTTGCCAGCCACGTGCGGTATGATCGCCGGAATGTGCGAGAGCGGGTAATAATCTACCAACTCGCCGTTGTGAAACAAGTCGTAATAATTGTTGGTCGGGTTTACAAAGTCAAAGTTCACCCAGATATTGTACGTCTCATCATTGTGGCATTCACCTGCATCGGCGACCAGGTCCACGATTTCACAATCACCGCTCGTCACGCATTCTACGGTGCCAATCGTCACATCTTCAGCACAGTCGTGAAAATGGAGGTCTCTCACGACGAAGCCGTAATTGGTAGTACCATCGCCTACCAGCGGACCAATGCTCACCGGCACCTCGTCATAGCTGAAAATACCGTAATTGACGCCATTGCCCTGCACTTTAAAATAGCCGGAAGTATTGGCAAATTCAAAATCAAGCGTCACGTAAAAAGTGCCGTTGCTGAGGCAAGGATGCACATCAGCCGAAAGTCCGTCTATTTCACAGTCGCCGCCACCGCCATTGCAATCCGGGGCGTCGAGTTCAACAAAGTCATGGCAATCAGGATGTTGCACATCTGCGGCGATGAATTCAAGATCATCGATTGGCGTTTGAAATGGCCCGATCGTAACCGGTAAGTCGTCATAGTTGAAAAAGCCGTAAACATTACCGTTGCCGAATATTTTGAAACCATCGTTACCCGTCCCGCTGTGTTCAAAGTCAAGCGTTACATAAAATTGCCCTTCATCGTCGCACTCACCTGCCTCGGCAACGAGGTCGAAAATATGGCAGTCGCCGCCGCCACAGGAAACCGGGCCGAATTGGTAGATGCCCTTGCAATCCGGATATTGATTGTCCCGGATCACGATTTCATACAGTACGCCACCGGTCAGCGGGCCGACAGTGTAGAAATTCTGGCCGTAGTCAAACTCTCCAAGCACCTGACCATTGGCCTTGATGGTGAATCCTTCCGAACCGGTGTTTTCATGTAAAAACTCAATATCAAGCAGGAAGAAATTACCATCGCAGGGATGCGCTTCCGCAAAAATTTCAAAAATGTGACAGCCGCCGGATGAGGAACAATCTACGGTCCCAAACTCAACAAAATCATGGCAGCCGGGATGTTCAAGGTCAATCGCTACAAACTCATAAAAAGTCGTTCCGTCTCCGAGCAATGGCCCGATAGTAACGGGAAGATCCCCGTATTCGAACGTACCGTAATTGATGCCACTTCCCTGCAACTTGAATCCTTCCGAACCGGTATTTTCGTATTCAAAATCAATGGTTACGTAAAACTTTCCGTTCTCGCAGTCGGATGCTATGGCCGTCATATCGTAAATGAGACAATCGCCACCACCACAGTTTGGGGCTTCAAATTCCTTTTCGGCACAACAATCCGGCGTGTCGTTAATGCAAACGGCGATTACCGGAAAAGGCTCTCCGTTGTCGTTAAAATGCGGAATCATCACAGGTAACTCGTTGAGCGGGAAGAAACCGATAACCTGGCCGGCGTAAAAAACTTCGAAGAAATCATTGGGTGCATTTTCATGCTGAAAATTGATCCAAAGGTTGTAACTCCCATCCGGCAGACAATCGCCCGGATCGACTACAAGTTCAAAAATATCGCAATCGCCGCTGCTGCATGAAACGGTGCCAAGCGGGGCTGCAGTTGAACACCCCGGGTGCGCCAAATCCATCACGGCAAACTCGTAAAATGTAGTACCGTTACCTGCCAGTGGCCCAATGGTTACGGGAAGGTCATCGTAGTTAAAGGTGCCGTAATTCTGACCGTTTCCATGGACTTTGAACCCGTCGTTTCCAACGCCGGCGTAATCAAAATTTAGGGTAACAAAGAAAAAATTTCCGTCGCAATCACTGGTAACCAGCTCCAGATTTGAAAGTGAACATTGGGCATTTAATGGCCGGAAACTCAAGGTGGAAAGGAGTAAGAACAAGCAGGTAATCAATCGAGTCATAGCGAGATAAATTTTGATGCTACAAAAGTGCTGGAACAGATCTTTGAAAAAAAATACATTTTTTTACTTTTTTTGGAAATTATTAAAGTTAATTCAGACTGTATTTGCTCATATTATATTGATATTGTGTAAGTTATAAAATTACTAACTATCTAAAAATTTGGATTTTTTCAAATGAACAATAATAAACTGATCCGGCTGCTTGAAAAACTTGATCGCAGAGAGATGACCCGCTTCCTGGAGTTTGTGCAGTCTCCCTATTTTAACAAACATCAGGACGTCATTCAGCTCACAACCTACCTGAGTCAAATATACCCTGACTTTAGCGACAAAAAATGTAATCGGGAAACAATCTTCAGGCACCTCTACCCTACCCTTCCTCATGATCAGTCAAAGCTTGCAGTCATTTTCACCTACACGCTACGGCTCGCTGAAAAGTTTTTATTGATGGAGCAGGCTCCTAAAGAAGGTTTTTTTGAAAATAAGTCATTGTTTCTTAAGGCTCTACGTGAGCGTAACTTACTTTTTTTATTAAAATTTTCATTGGGAGAAATTGCTGATAAAGTAAATATTGACACTGGTAAAAACACGTCGGACAGTCTCGGAAACGACCTGGAGGACAGCCGATTTTACGAGGAACAATACCGGCTTTCGGCCGAAGAAGATGCCATTGCCATGCAGCTCGGCCAGCACGAAAGCGAATTTTTGATGAAAAAACAGCAGTGGCTGGACGCATTTTACCTCTCAGAAAAACTAAAAGACGGCTGCGAAATGTTGCAGCGCTCGGTTTTACTGAAAAAGACCTTTGAAGAGGATGCTCTTTTGAAAAAAGCGGTGGAAGCGGTGCATCAATTCCCGGAAAGATACGATCGATTTGTGCCGGTTGCCGTGTACGCCCGGGTTTACAAACTCCTCGAAAGCCGCAATCCGGAACAATACTCACCGGTGTCCGATTTCATTCGTCAGCGCATTCAGCTACTGCCAGCACCTGCCTTGCAAAATATTTACAACTACCTCCAAAATTTCTGCATACAGCAGATAAACCTGGGCATCCGAAGGTTTCTTCGTGAACTGTTCGAATTGTATCGATTTCAACTCGAACAGGATCTGCTCATTGTCGAAGGACATTTGCCTGAATGGCATTTTAAAAACATAGTCACCACAGGCCTGCGGCTCGACGAGCATGCCTGGGTGCGTTCGTTTCTTGAAAATTACCGATCAAGTCTGCGGCCTGAAGTCGAAGAGAACGCCTACAGCTACAACCTCGCAGCCTATTTTTATCATCTTGAAAAACATGACGAAGTGTTGCGATTGCTGCTTCAGGTGGAATATACAGACGTGAGATACAACCTGGATGCCAAGTCGCTGCTACTCAGAACTTACTACGACTTAAACGAAGAGGAGGCACTCCATTCGTTGACAGAATCATTCAAACAGTACCTGAAACGGAATAAATCGCTCTCGGAATTTCAGAAAAAAGGCTACTTCAACCTGCTCATGTTTACCCGAAAGGCCTTCCGCCTGAAAATCAGCCGGGATTTTACCAACCAAAAAAAATGGCAGCGTGATTTCCTGAAACTGAAAGAGAAGTTTACCGGTACCGAAGCCGTGTTTAACCGAAGCTGGCTGGAAGGAAAATTAGAAGCGCTGGAAGCCTGAGCACTACTTTGACCAGGAAGCGCCAAAGGCCGGCGAAAAACCCAGCATCTGGTGATATCCGGAGGCGGTATCAATTTTGAATTTTGTGTTCAGGTTGAGGCCAAGCCCCAGGTGAAAGGTAGAAGGGTTCGTACTGAATCCGCCCCGGAGCAGAACCGGCGCAGCAAGTTGGTACTCAAAACCACCCCGGACGCTGGCCTTGAAATCAATGTCTTTTTCAACCTCTGCAGCGAGGGCAGTTTTTTCAGAAGCCTGCCAGTAAAAGCCCATCCGGAGGATAGTGGGGAGGTTTTCACCCTCAAAAAGCTGCACTTGTGCCGGACTAAAGATGTGGACGCCGGCCGTAATTTCTTTGCTCAAATCTGCCTGAACACCCGCCTCGAAGGTGAGCGTGCCCCTGCTTCCATATTCAGGAATCCGGGTGCCGAAGTAATCAAACTGAGCGCCGATCCGGAAATTTTCACCTAAACGGCGGGCATAGGCAAGGCCAGCTCTTTGTTGACTGAACCCATCAAAGCCAAACGTATTAACCACAAATCCGAAACTCCCCAGCCCGGCCGGAACCACCACTCCTGCCGAAAAGCTGCTGAGTTCGGCAAGCGAGAACCGGCGTTCAGCCGCTGCCACCACTGATAATTTTTCGACTTTGGCGAGTCCAGCCTGGTTAGCCAGTAAGCTGTTCACGTCGTAAAAGGCAACGGAGGCTTGCCCCATTCCGGCGCTTCGGGCTGATTGAAAATGGTATTGGGCAAAGGAAACCTGCCCGGCAAAAAGCAAGAGGAGGAGTATTCGGTTTTTCATCTGCCAAAGTTAAAAACCGGACTTACACTGCATACAGGAAATTTTACCACCGTCAAAATAAAAACTCACAATTCCTACCTTTGCCGGGTCACCACTAAATTTTTGTTCACAAATTCTTAGCTAACAGTTCGATGCAGCAACCATTTCTTATTGGCATTACCGGCGGCAGCGGTTCAGGAAAGACGACTTTTATCAAGGAACTCCGAAAGGCGTTTTCGGAAGATGAGGTTTGCATTATTTCGCAGGACGACTTCTACCGGCCCAGAGAGGAGCAAAAAACGGACGAAGAAGGTGTTAAAAATTTTGACCTCCCCTGCTCTATCAACAAAAAAGCTTTTATCCGGGATGTGAAAAAGTTGATCAGCGGCGAGACGGTGACAAGAAAAGAATATACGTTCAACAATGAAAAAGCTGAGCCTGGCTTGATCACCTTCCGCCCGGCGCCGGTCATGATCGTGGAGGGATTGTTTGTTTTTCACTTTAAAAAAATGCGGCGCCTGCTCGACCTGAAAGTTTACCTGCACGCAAAAGAAAACCTGAAAGTCATTCGCCGGATTAAAAGGGACCAGATTGAACGAAATTATCCGATCGAAGATGTGCTGTACCGCTACGAAAACCACGTCCTCCCTACCTTCGAACGCTACATCCAACCTTACATGGAAGAGGCTGACCTGATCGTCAATAACAATAAAGATTTCTCAGTCGGGTTAAAAGTTTTGAAAGGCTTCATCCGGCAACAGCTGGTGGAAACCAGCCTGAAAGTTTAGATAATTTCTTCAAAAACTTCCGTCTCCGGCGATGGGATGTATCTGCCAAGTGCAGCATTTTTTGCCCGGTGCATTTTTTCAAATTGCTCCGTGACAAACCGGACAAATTCTTCATCTACCAGCTTTTCCATGCTGGCAAAGTCGTTCAATTCTTCGCTTTCCCTGAATTTGAAAGTTTGCTCGTAAAGTCCGGTTTCGAATTTCACGGACAGTTTATTGTCCATTTTAAAAACGGTGATTTTAAGGTTGGGATGTTCAATGTTACCAATGATGCGCATGCGATAGATTTTAGGTCTTAATTATGTTTTGTTTGTGAAATGTTGAAGGATGCTATCCGTCAAAGTCCGGTACAAGTCCTGATACTCCGGATATTTTTCCAAAAAACGAAGGTGCCGCTGAATGGTCTCCTCGTCGCCACGGCGGGCCGGACCGGTTTGCATTTCACCGGGCGTACCGTCTTCCAGTTTGTCAACGGTTTCCCGAATCAGTGGCAGCAGGAGCTCAAAAGAGATTTTTTCACGCTCAAGCACCGATTGGCCAACGTGAAACAGGTGATTGGTAAAATTATTGACGAACACGGCAGCCACATGCAAAACGGCCCGTTCCTGATCTGTTATCTGAAATACTTTGCTACTTATTTTTCGGGCCAGTTGAGTGAGCATTTCCCGGTCGCTGTCAAGGCTGGCATCAATGCAAATCGGGATGATTTCAAAATTGGCTGCCCTGCTTTTTGTAAAAGTCTGCAAGGGGTAAAACACGCCAAATCGCTTGAAATCAGCAGCGAAAACCGACATGGGAGTAGCACCGGAAGTATGAACGATGAGTTTTTCCTGCAAGCCTGAAGCAGCAAGTTTTTCAGCCACCGGCTCAATGGCATCGTCGTGAACGGCCAGGATATAAAGATCGGCTGAGGTTGTAATTTCATCAAGATGATCCGTAAAGGCAGTCTGAATACCCTCTCCCAACTCCTTAGCTTTCAATAAATTACGACTAAAAACCTGCACCACATCCTGTCCGCAGGACCGCAACCTGTGTCCCAGATGCCACCCTACATTCCCAGCCCCGATGAGTACAATTTTCATGGTTCCAGTTTGAAAATGGTGCTTCCTCCGCTATCGTCGGATTATTTGCTTCTCATGCGGTAAAACATACTGACCGTAAGGCCCAGCATCATCAGTATCGTGCCGGCCCAGAAGAAATTGATGCCGGGGAATACGATTGCCTCCAGCACGATGTAGTCGGTACGGTACGATTTTTTGGCAATTTCGACCGGCAACGTGTTGATGGCAGCCTGCTCCTTGCGGGCGATCATCACCTCAAAAGTTTCGGTGTCCGGGTTAATTTTTGAGAGATAAAAATGCAGGCCGAGCGCCGGAATTTCATCTTTGGGTGTCATGATTTTGCCTTCCCGAATGAGGAAAACCGGTTCAGCTGTCCAGGTTTTTTCCTTCTTTTCATCTGTTACCTCCAAAACCGCAGCGACTGCCACATCGCCTTCCTGCTGCTCAATTTTCGGATTTTTATTGACCCCTGCGAAGGTGATTTGCCGTCCATCCAGGTTGATGGATTCACCTTGCCGGAAAGTAAATTGCTGATAATCAAGATTTGTCTCTGATTCCAGTAAACGGAAAAGCGCTTCCTCCGGCAATCTTACTTTTATCGAAAGGTCATTCATCTGCACCGGATACGAGCCCCAGAGCTGCCCGCGCAGGTAAATCAGCGGTTCGGCATAAAATACAGTATCGCCTTTTTCAAAACCGATTTTCACACTGGCCGCAAAGTCGCCTTCCTGCGGTACAAAGTCATGATGCTCAGGCTTGTAATTGATGCTTTCGATGAAAACGCTGGATTCAATGACGGTTCGGCCGCCAGATTGTGTCTCGACAGTATCATACAGTGTAACCGGTTCATTGCTCAGCAAGATGGTCTGGTATTTCAAACTGTCATCCTGTTCCTTGGCAAATTTGAAGTCTGCTTCCCGCCTCGGCAGGGTGGCAATGTGGGTAAAAATATCTTTGCCAAGGTACCGCTTGGTGGAAGGATTGTAAGCCACCACTTCACTAACCTGGTTGTTATAGACGGCAGCAGGAAACACTGCAAAAGATTCTTTCACGTCACCATTCTCGTCCAGCTTTTCATAATCCACCCGGAAAGTACGAAGATTGCCTATCAGGGTATCGTTGCTGTAAGTTACCCGGTAGCCGCTCATGTACATCGGGACATCCTTGAACAGCAAAACGTTTTTCTCAATCATGTCATCATCGAGCAGACCGGCTTGCGCCATGGGATTGCTGGAGATATTTTGTTTATTCAAACCTGATGCTACCACGCCAACGATCATCAATCCAAAACCAATGTGCGCCAACACTGAGCCGGCCTGTTTCAGATTGCCTTTTATGAAGGACGCCAAATAGTCGATGTTGCTCGCTACCGCAAAATAACCGCTGAAGGTCAACAACCAGAATTGCCATTGACCAAGTTGAATCCAAAAACTGGTGGCAATCGTCAGCACGATCGATGCGGCGGCGGCGATTGCTGTGTGCTTCGCAAACTTACGGGCATTACCCGGCCAGTTAAATTCTTTGTATCGCAAAAACTGAACGCCGCCGGAAAGCAGGCCGATAAAAACACCGATCCAAAGTTGGTACTTGTTGTGGTGCGCCACCGGATCAGTCAGGGTGTATCCTTTGAATTCAGGATTAAATGCCTGAATCATTTTATTAAAAACCGGAAGCGAAGTGGAAATCGTGATCAAAACCGCCGAAAAAAGCAGCACCAGCGAGCCGATGAACATCCAGAATTCTTTGGATGAAAAAGCTTCTTCTTTTTGAGGGGCAGGTATTTCTTTATTTCTCAAAAACATCAACACGCCTCCCATGAGGGTGAAAGTCAGTATAAACAGCAGCAACTGATTTTCCAGTCCCATTTCCGTGAAGGCATGGACGGAAGTGTCGCCCAGCACTCCGCTTCTCGTCAGGAAAGTCGAATACAGGATGAGGACGAAAGTCAACATGTAAAAAATGTAGGTTGACTTGTAAGAGTAACCCGTACTCCTTGCGATCAGATGCGTGTGAATGCCTGCCACGAGGGTAATCCATGGCACGAGGGAAGTGTTTTCAACGGGATCCCAAGCCCAGTAACCACCAAAACTCAGTGCCTCGTAAGCCCATGCGCCTCCCATCAGAATACCGGTACCCAAAATGGCGCCGGAGAACAAGACCCATGGAAAGACTGGCTTGAGCCATTCTTTGTGCTCACGCATCCAAAGTCCGGCCACAGCATAACAAAACGGAACCGCCGTTGAAGCAAAGCCAAGGAACAGTGTTGGAGGGTGGATAGTCATCCAGTAATTTTGCAGCAGCGGATTCAGACCATTGCCTTGCAACAGGGCGACGTAGTCAGCATTTTGAAAAAGCGGAATATCCATCGTATCCCGCAGCAACAGCAATGGATTGCTGCCGATTTTAAATTCATCCGTAAAATGAATCCCCAGGATCATGGACATGATGAACGCCTGAATAAGCGCCAGCACCGCCAGGACGGGGGCCTCCCATTTCTTAGCCCGGTACATCAGAATCCAGCCAAGCACCACGTGCCAGAACGCCCAAAGCAGGAAGCTACCCTCCTGCTCCTGCCAAAAAGCGGAAAAAATATACTTGAACGGCAGGTCATCGGATACGACTTTTTGGGCGTATGCGTATTCGTACCGCTTTTCAATCAGGATGAAAAAAATGGTGCCGATCACGGCCAGCACACTCAGGCCATGCAGCCAGAAGCCGGCCCGGCCGATCTTGTTCCAGGTAGCCGCTTCCGGCTGGTTTCGGCGTTGAGTAGCAAAAAAATAGCCCGCTACGGCCAGCAGGCTTGTCACAAAACCAAATGTTATGGCAAAATGACCGATGTATTTTGGCAAAAGTAATTCGCCGATGTATTGGATTTCTTCCATGGTTAGTTTTCAAGCAGGTGTTTACCGGAAAGCTTTAGCTGCCTTTCTCAGATTTAATGTAAACCTCTTCGTCCTTGTATTTTGAAGGGCATTTCATCAAAACTTCGCTGGCAACGAAATCATCGCCTTTCATTTTTCCGGTCACAACGATCTGTTCGGATTTTTCAAAATCCTGCGGTTTAGCAGCGTTCAGAATCACTTTGCGCTCCTCCCCTTTCATGTCTTTGATGTAAAAAGTGAAAATATTAGCGTTCACAGCCGGATCGTAAATCATTTCCTTGTCCTTGGACAGTTGACCTGCCACTTTCACGACTTTTTCGGCCATACGGGCATCTTCAAAGCTTGAATAGGTGCTGACATCGCTGGATGCATTGGTCAGCAATCCGATAGCGACGGCAATCATGACAACAGCGACGATATATATTTTTTTCATTGGTAGTGAAATTTTGACAAAATTAGCAAGGTTAACCGCATCACCCAAATTCTGGTTGTCAAACAAGTGTAAATGACGCAAGTTTTATCCTCACTTTATTTTTACCATCAACATCCACCTTCTGTTTTCCTGAAAAAGAGGGTCCCTAAAAAAAAAGCAGGCAATGGTTACTCACCACCGCCTGCTTTTATCTGTGAAAACACCAAACGTTAGTGGTGATGTCCGCCGGGGCCGTGTACGTGGCCATGAGAAATTTCTTCTTCGGAAGCATCCCGGATAGCTTCTACCTGCACGGTAAAAAACAAATCCTGACCAGCCATCGGGTGGTTGAAATCAAGCGTTACACCCTCCTCAGAAACTTCCTGCACAACGCCATTCATGCGATTCCCTCTGCCATCCGACATCGGAATCATGTTGCCGGGCACGAGTAAATCTTCAGCCAGTTTGCCATCTACGACAAACGTTTCAGTTGGTAACATGACCACTGCTTCGGGGTTGAATTCACCGTAGGCTTCGGCGCTTTTGATGCCAAAAGAGAAATTGTCTCCAATTTTCTTTCCTTCCAACTGGCGTTCGAATTCGGGAATCATCTGGCCGGCTCCGAAAAGGAACACGAGCGGATCGCTGCCAAATGTTTCTTCCACCAACTCACCGGTTGCATTGTCTTCCTGCAGGCGGTAGTGCACGGAGACTACGGTATTTTTTGTTATTGTCATTGTATTTGAAAGTAAGCGATGAGTTAGAATTTTAAGTGAATCCTGCGCTCATCCGTTTTAAAATTGGCCGCAAAGGTAAAAATTATTTAAGCTTCATGTTAGGTTTTGGTCAAATCTTGGATGGCCTGCACAAGGCGGTCGAGGTCATGCAGGGTTGTGTAAACGTTGGGTGTGATCCTCACTCCGTGGATATTTTCCCAATTGATGGCCACGGAATGAATCTTGTACTGCTCGAAAAGAAACTGTGCTATTTCGCCCGGTTCCTTCCCTTCCACCCTCAGCAATGCGATAGCGCACGAGTAGCCTTTTTTCAGCGAAGTTCCCAGGCTGACTTTTGGAAGTTGCAGGGCTTGCTCCGTCCAGTATTTTTTTAAAAACTGAAGCCGCTCCTGCTTTCGCTCGGAACCAATCATTTCATGAAAATCCACCGCCTGGCCAATGGCTTGCTCTATGGCAAAGGAACGGGTACCCAGGTTTTCAAATTTGCGAATGTCCTCGCTTTCAGGATGGTCACCGGCAAAAAGCGGGAACAGGTTTTTGATTTTTTCTTTTTTGACGTACAGCATCCCGCTGCCGAACGGAGCACAAAGCCATTTGTGTAAACTCGTTCCGAAGTAATCACAATCCAGCTCCGGTATTTTATAATTCAGGTGAGCAAAGGTATGCGCTGCATCCACCAGTACTTCGATCCCCCTTCTATGAGCCTCCGCAGCAATTTCCTTCGCAGGTAGAATTTGCCCGTTCCAGTTGATCATGTGGGTGATGTGAACGACCCGGGTTTTAGAGGTGAATGCATCGCTGAAAGCCTTGACAATCTGCTGTTTATCTTCGATGGGAAAATCGAAATTCAACCATTTCAATACAATTCCGTCCCGTAGTGCCCGCTGCTTCCAGGCGTTGATCATGTTCGGGTAGTCCTGTTTGGTGAGGACCACTTCGTCGCCGGCCTTCAGCCGCAGACCGAAAATGATGGTTTCCAACGCCTCGGAAGAGTTTCGGTTGATGGCAATTTCATCCGGTGAGACGCCTGCCAGCCCGGCCAGTTTCATTCGCAACGGCTCCCTTCCCTGATCGAGGATGCGCCACATGTAGTAGCTGGGAGCTTCGTTGCTGAGTTGATTGTAGCGTTCTACCGCCTCCTGCACCACCCTTGGCTGGGGTGAAACGCCGCCATTATTCAGATTAACGATATTGGCTGATACGGTGTAAGCCTGCCGCACATAAAACCAGAAATCTTCATCATCTGCCGTCTCTGCAGCCGTTTTGAAGGCTTTCGCTTCGATGCTTCGCAGCAGGTTTTCACCCTGAGCTGTACTGAAAAATGGTGTGAATGCAAAAGAGCCGGCGGTTGCGGCCACGTTGCGGAGGAAGTTACGGCGGTTGGACATCAGGTAAAATTTAGACGTGAACAATTCGCCAAACTTACCAAAGTTGTTTTAAAAAAACGAAAAAGTCCGGAAGAAGGGCTGCCAGCTTTTTTAATGAAAAAAGCCACCCGGCGGATTTCAACCGGGTGGCCTTTTCACACTTGATTAAGTGTAACCTACGAGAGTATCACAACAAAATTAGCGTACTACCACAAATTTCTTTGTTTTGGTACCTTCTTTAGTCGCTACCCGAACGAGGTAAGTGCCCGCAGGAAGTTTTGACACGTCGTACTGACGGCTGGCTTCCGTAACACCAGTCATTTCATCGATGAGAATGACTCTGCCGTTCATGTCAGCCAAAGTGACGTTAGCAACTTCAGGTTTTTCAAATTTCAACTGAACGTTAAGTTTGTCAGTAGCAGGGTTCGGGAAGTAGCTCAGCACGTTGTCTGAAAGTGTTCTTTCAGAAGCGTCATTTACGTTAGCCAGTTGAATTTTCAGACGTAAAGCTGCGGCATATTCTGAACCGAAACCAACGTTGTACCATTGATCGTCAGCAATGTAAATCACCGTTGAAAAAACACGCTGGTAGTCAATTTCTGTGCTGAAACCGTTGGTCATCCCTCTGAAATCGCCTGAGTAACCTGCACACAGGAAGTATCTTGCACCAGGTACGAGCGGAACGCCAGGCTCATCGTCATCAAAATCAATCAAAGTAGTTGATTCAAAACCCTGATTACCAGCGGTTGTGTATTCGTGGAAATTGATCGAGCGAAGGTTTAGACCCGGGTTTGAGATGTAATCCAGGGTGTTGTCAAATCCTGACCAGCCCGGAGCAACAACATCTTCCACCACTTCCAGCAGTGAAATTTCTACCTGCTTTCCAGCCAGGTTGCCGCCCGTAGAGCCTACACCTGAGTAAAAAGTAGCTTCGATAAACTCGAAATCATCCACCAGGTTCGGGCTAGTTGTGTAGATATTCGCTACCACCCAGTCGGCAGGGTCACCACCCGGACGAGTAATAAGGTTCGGAGAATTTTCTTTTGACCAAAGATCTTCAGTAACTACCCACGGAACTGTAATTGTGTTGTCAGACGCATCATCATCTTCCGCATCGAGGCTGTAAACTTCATAGGTAATCTCGTAGTCTCCAACTTCGACTTCCGGAGCCCAGGTGCTTCCAATCTGAATAGTAGAGTCCGGCCCTCCAACAGCAAGTCCTTCAGCAAGAATGGTACTGTCCTGATATAAAACTGCACCGGCAGCATCCGTTACAGTGGCCTTGAAAACTACATTGGTAAGCAGGTTAACCCCGATGTTGGAAACACCAGCTGAGAACACAAATGTGTCAATGGCAATTTGTGAAACTGGCTGCGCAAAACTTGCCGGAGTGTAAAAAGCCGTTCCCATGGAGAGGTTGTTGGCCGGCGTAGGATCAAAATCAAGAAGTTGCACATCATCAATCTGCCAGCTGTAGCCACAGCCAATGTCAGAGCCGGAAAGTACGGTTGTTGGATCGGCAAGAAAATGAAATGCAAACCAAACAGTTGGCTCATTGGCAGCAAAATCTGTCAGGTTCACCGTCAAAGTAACCGGGTTTTCCGGGTTGGTTGTTGCTCCGTGAGCGTACATGTTATTGGTGAAACCGGTAAAAATTTCAATCGGCGTCCAGTTCACACTATCCGTGCTCACTTCAACCCAGGTTCTGTCATTAAACCTGCGGTAGTGCGTTTGAAATTGCAAAACGACGTTGTCTTTATCGGAAAGATCAAGTTTTGGCGATTGTAACCATACGTTTTGATTTCCGCTACAGTTCAGGTCAGAGTCGAACAGCATAAAACCATTGGCAGCTGTAGTAGACTGAATAGCTCCGATAGCAAAGCCACCGGCAGGACCGGTTGACGACCAAACCCAGTTTGAAGACGGTGTGTTGTCACCGGCGATTTTAATGGCTTTCCAGTCAGCCGGGAGTGCGCCATCGAAATCTTCCGTAAAGAAAGGGTCTTGTGAAAATGCAGTCATCCCTATCAGCAGGAACGCTGTTAAAGCAAAAAGCTTTTGTGTAAAATCCTTCATGTTTTGTAAGTTAATTAATTAAAAATGCGGTTATCAATATCAGGTGATTTCACGATGGATCGATTCTGAGTTGTTGCTTGCTAAAAAACACCTTTAACACCTCAACGTCCGCTCATTTTGAAACCATCAATTTAGCAACACCAACCTGATGATCTGAAAGAACACGCAAGGTATAAGAACCGTTGCTTAGGTCACCCACATTGAGTGGTAGCTGGCTGACAAATGTGTTTTCCACCGTTGTACTTTTTACCAACCGGCCGCAAATATCAAAAATTTCTACGCTTACCTGTCGCTGCATCCCTCCGAAATCTGCATTTACATAGATGAAGTTCTGCGCCGGGTTGGGGAACACCTCCAAACTAACGACGGAAGGACGGTTTTCCGTCGCAGTCGTGATTTGCTGAACATGTAGTTGAACAAAGGGTATTCGCCGCAAGGCCCAGGCATTTGCACGGAAAAAATCATCACCTCCCAACCGCAGCATCGATACGTAGGCCGGAATTCCCATCTGGTAGGACAGCCAGAAACTGGAAGTGTAGTCAACTTCCTCACTGCCGCCGATAAAAAACGGAACTTCCTGGCCGGCTGGCCCTACCGGATTAAGATATCCGACTGTGACAAAATAGTAGGTGCTGTCTTCCAGCGGGATGCTTGCATTTTCAAAATCAATGGGCACATTGATGATTTTATTATTGTCGGAAACCTTGACCTTGTGTTCGTTAATGGCAACCAGCTCGTATTCATTGGAGTTGGCAATGGTATCCACATTGGCATCGGCGTAAGTTGAGTCTGTTTTCCAACGGTACAAAGCCGTTTGAAGAAAAGCATCGCCAGGGGGGCTGGCCAAATCCTTGGCTTCTTTGTAAGCAAAACTCAGGGATGTGGCGGCAACTTTGCTGCCTTTTGGCACAAAAAAACAGGTGCCCGCTTCGTACAATAATGCCTGGTTGGGCGCAAAATATCCGGAGACCTGACAAAGCCCGGCCGCTTTCGAGTATGTGGAATCTGTCACTTCAAATTTCCAACTGATCCGGTTGTTTGAAAAATCCTGATCAGGTTCGTCGGCGGCTACCCAGTAGGTGCATCTGTACCTGGCCGCAGCTGCCGGCGGGGTGAATGTCTTTTCAAAAGCAATATCTCCGGCGACTTCGCCGGGCAGCAGCATCCCTAAATGAAGGGTGTCCCTAAAAACAATCTCCTGGGTCAGGTCATTGCTGACGGTAGCAAAGGCAGTGACCAGGTTCAGAGGTTCCTGCCCAATATTTTCAATATCGGCAAAAAAGCCGATGGGCCGCACCTGGCTTGCCGGTACTAAATAATCCTGTGAAACTGCATGGAATTGTGGACTTAGCCTGACATCAAAATCATTCCTTCGAACGATGGTCACATCGTCTATCATCCAATAAAAAATGTCACCAGAAAAAATAAAATGTATCCTCACGTCACTGTTCCCGGCCACAGCCTGGGGTAAGTTGAGTGTAGTCATCCCGCAATACCCACGGCTGAAAGGTAGCGTAGGATTCGCAGAGATCGTATCAATGAACGTCTGCCCTCCATCGATGCTCACCACCACCGAAGTTACCGGCAGTTCGTTCACGGCAGCATTGCCCGTTGCAACGGATTGACTGAAACGAAGCGCAAGTTTGGTTCCCGGACTTACTGCGGAAAGATCAATGGAAGGTGAACGCAACGCACTTTTTGTAAAAGGAGAAGGCCCGAAAGTAGCACTGCAAAACGTCGCATTCACCGCAGCTACACCATTATAATAGGTGGGCGAACACCCGATCACATCCGGCAACGTATCAGGGTCAGGAAAGTCAATCAGCGGGTTAGCGAGCCATTTCCATTGGCAGGTGTCGAAAACAGGCGATGAAACGGTCCACCCATTTAGTCCGCCACTGAAGTCACCTTCGCCCGGCTCTCCGCCCCAGACGACGTTGTCCATCAGCGGGTTTTTATCAAACAACTCAACATCGTCAATTTGCCAGCTTGCCTCAAAATTCACCGTCCAGCGCCATTCAATCTCCACATTCGCCTGTCCGGCAGCAGCGGATGAAATGTCGAGCAACACATCCTGGGGGTTCCAGGAAATTGGCTTTTTTACAGTTTCACTATTCAAAAAAGGGAAAATGGTGAAAGTCTGCCACTCCCCTGCCCCGTTTTTCACCCGGAGTACCGCCCCCGTGTCAGGGTCGCTGTACTGTGTAAAAATGTAGGTTGAAAACCGAACGAATACCTCCTGTTTCTGGCTGCAATCAATCGGAGCTGTGCGAAGGTAGCTGACATGCGGTTTACTCAAAAAGCCATGTTTGAAAGAATTGACGAACATATAGCCATCGTCGTAGGTCGGCGAGTTGAAGTTTTTGTCCCTGCAGGTAAGGAATGCGAAAGTGTAAGGCGGGCAGGTAACAGGATTTTCACAAAACTCCCATCCGACGTTTTGGCCGGAGGCATCGCCGGTCGACCAGCCGGCCGGGAATCCATTCGTAAAATGCTGATCCCAGAATGGCTCTACCGTTGAACTAACAGCAGCCACCGAAAGCAGAAGTGCAAGCACTGAGAGGATAGGTTTTAGTTGCATAAAAGATTGTATTATTCTCCAGGAAAAGTTGTTTGTGAACATGCCCGGCTAAACATTCTTTTTCTCGCAGTCGCCCACAAATTTGCCAACCATGAATACAAAGTCAAAAATTAATCAAAAATGATGAGTACCAGTACTTTTCAAGTTTTTCAGATGCCTTGGAACCCGTTTTGCTTACAAATTCGTCATAAAAATTGCAAAAAAAATTCTCCAACCTCCCGTCAAGGGCGATTGGAGAATTCATTTTCCGCTGAAGGAAATTGTTTGCGGTTTAGTTTCCGCCAGGGCCTAAATTCATGTTGCCCATTTCTTCTTCAAATTCCTTCATTGTTTTTTTCTGGTAACCTTCCGGCACTTTGAAGCTATCCTTCGGCAATTCACTCAGGACTTCTGTCGCTTTGAAAACCATTTCAAAACCCTGACCTGTATCGATCACCATCTCGAGCGGATAGCCCTTGAGAACCGGCTGATCCGTCTTTTTCAGTCCTGCAGGAGGCTGAATTTTTTCGGTGATGTAATACTTCATTTCCATGCCGTTGTCCATCTTCAGGTTAGCCCGGTAGCAAGGGTAACCGGCAATCGTTTTTTTATCTTTCTGATCGTAGGTTACGCTTTCGACGTTGTCCATGTTCATAAAATTGTTACTGCCGTTAAGGTCATCTTCCGACAACTCTGTCAACTGGAATTTCTGGCCCATCATGTCCATCAGAAGTGCGGCTTCTTTCGGATTTGCAAGCGGAACGATGGTCTGAATGCGCATCATGCCACCCATCATGTTCATGTCCATCCGCTGCATTTTTTCTGTAAAGTAAAAATCCAGCGTAGTCCCACCCAGCATCGCCATTTCAGGAGAATCATTGCCGTCTGCCGACATTTCAAATTTAACGACACCTTCCTTCACCTTTTTTTGCGCATGGGCGGAGGTAGTGACAGCGAATATTGCCAGGCATAAAAAACTTAATTGAATGATTTTTTTCATTGTCTAATTTTTGATTGAATTAAATCCGGCGTTGGCCGGGCATTGATTTAAAAGCAAATGTAAGCACCTTCACCCTCCCTGAGCTATTCAAACTACAAATTCCATAATTCCACCGACGAGGAGGATTCCGTGCAGGTTCAGATTTTAAGGTCTTCTCTCATCTTCTCTCATCTTCTCTCATTCTCTCAAAACCTCCACATATCAATGTATTTGATAAAAATCTTCGCCAGGTTTTCAGCATCAGAAATAGCCCGGTGATAAACCCCCGAAAACTCAAACCCCTCCAAAAGCACCACTTTTTTTAGCCCTTTGTAGGTATTCCAGCCACGAATTTCATGATACTGCCGCCTGACGTTCAGGTGGTAAGGCTCGATCCAGTCCGATTCCAGCCGGTGCAACGTCGAATCCTGGATCAGCATTCTTTTATCAAATGAACCCCAGGAACAAAACATGCACTCTTCGTAATCCAGTACCCCAGCCCACTCCTGAAAATCTTCGATCACCTCCGGAAATGGCCGGGCCCGGTTCACGGTCACCTGATCAATCGTTGTAAGCTGGCGGCAAAAAAGCGACAGCGTCGGATTCATCGCAGGCCTGACGAAGCGGTTGAACGTACTCATCACCTCGCCGTACCGATTGATTTTATAGGCGCCGATTTCAATAATTTCCTGCACCATGTTTGGGGGCCGGCCTTCCCAGCAAGTCGCTTCAAGGTCGTAAACAATAAAATTCATCAGCCTGAGAGGTATAAATTCTGAAAATAAACAAGTTTGCAGGCATGCAGGCAGCCTCGTTTTTCATCAAATTATTCAAAGAATTCCGGCGAACTTACGCTATCGGAACAACTCAATGTACCCTCGCTGCACAGTTGTGGCCTCGCCGTCCGTCCATTCGAGGATGTAATAATAAGTGCCATCCGGCAAATCTGTATCATCCCCCCAACTGCCCGGCCAGTTATTTTCGTATTCCGAAGTCTCAAACACCAGACTGCCCCATCTGTTGTACACCCGCAGCGTATTTTCCGGAAAATCTTCAATCTTCGCAATGTAAAATACATCGTTCACGCCGTCATTGTTTGGCGAAACTGCTGTGAAAACAGTGAGTTCGATACACTCGATGAAAACCCTCACCGTTGCAGTGTCGCAGCCGTTGGGGTTGCAGGCAACGTAGGTAAATTCATCCCAGCGAGCACAAAACGGATCTTCCGGAATGTAGGTAAACGAGTTATCAAGGTTTAAAATCGCCTCCCCGGAAATTGGCGGGTCCAGGATAAAAATATCCACAATGCCACCGAACAGCGTATCATTCGCCAAAAAGTCAATCACCACCGGCGTATTTTTTTTCGTCGTAACGATATCGTCGCCCAACCCCGGCAGCTCCGGGTAATCAATGATCAGCAGGCAAAAATAAGTCGTGTCGCAATAACCAAAGGTGTCGCAAACCACCACGCAGGCACTGTCCACGCCCAATTCCTCTCCCGTGTAAAACACGCACCTGCTGACCGGCTCCAGGAAAAAATCAGCGTTTCCGGTGTTGGCCGCCGGGCATATTTCACGAAAACTGAACGGATCATACAAGCCGGGCAACTCGATCGTATCGAGGCAAAACGACCCCGATTCGCCGATGTACAGCGTATCGCAATACGTTTCCGGGAATGTTTTCACCACCGTGACAACCAGGTGTACGAGTGCGACATTCCCAAACTCATCTTCCATGCGAATGCAGGCCGTATCGACACCCACTGCCACCCCATTGTAGCTGACACAGTCTCCAATGATGGTAAAATTTACTTCATCCCCGTTGCTCTGAGGGCAAATATCTTCCACACTGACCACGGCGCCGGGCAGCAGGGTTTCATCCAGGCAAAAAGTATCGGTTTCAATAAAAATGAAAACGGTATCGGTCACGATGTTTCCCGGCACGACCGTCACACAGATATTAATGGTGTCGCAATTTCCGGCAGCATCACATAGACGAATGCAAGCCGTATCAGTACCAATGGACAGCCCTTCGTAATTTACGCAGAACCCCATAGCATTCGTTGAAAAAGTGGACGATGTCCCGCTTTGCTGTGGACAAATATTTTCAATCACCGTCAGAGGACCCGGTACGTTCACTAATTGCGGATCGAAGCAGTATTCCCCAACCTGACTGACCGCAATGGTATCCTTGATGCCTTGCGGCAACGGGTGAAGCACGTTGATCAGGACGATGGTTGTATCACAAAAACCAGCCGCATCGCAGGCGACAAGACAGGCTGTCTCGCTGCCAACTGCCTCGCCGGTAATGATGAAACAGGAGTCGTTCTGAACCTGGTAACTCACCTGGCTGCCGTCAGGGCAGATGTTGGTCAAACTGGTTACCGGTCCGGTCAACTCATCGCTGTTCAAGCAAAATGTCAGCGACTGATTAAGAACGACCTCCAACTCCACCGTATCCGTGGTGGTACAGGTAACAAGCACCTGCACCGTATCCGCACAACCGGAGGATGCATTGGAAATGATGATTTCATGGCTTCCTGTGGTAAGGTTCAGTGCAAAAGAAGCAGAACCACAGGGTGTTACCGCTCCGGCGTATACAGCTCCGTTATCGGTAAAAGTCAGTGCAGGCAGTTCGGCGGCTGTGACGTTCAGACACAATTCAGCCGTGCCCTGACAGTCCGCCGATTGCAGGCTAACCTGGTCCGATGAAAAATAGCCATCGGCTGATGCCGGCAATTTGACTTGAACCGTATCGAAACTACTGCCGGTGCAACCAACCCGCTGTGTTTCCAGCACGAAAATCAGCGTTTCTCCCAAAAAATTATTTGCGTCAAATGTCAGGGTTGGATTTGGGCTGACCGGATCGCTCAGCATGGTCGATGTGGCCGGAGCAAGGGCCGTCCAGCTATACTGGTAGCCATTTCCAGAACATGCTCCATCGCCAATCACCGTCTGAACCTGATTACCCGGAACGGTACAGAAAAACTGATCGTCGCCCGCATTGTCCAACTTAGGGGCAGGAATCGCCAGCGTTACCGTTCCGCAAAGGTCAGTCGTGTTGGCTTCCAGCACGGCAAGCAGGACACATGCCTGTTCAGGTGTGATTTGAATATTTTGATTAAAAACCAATGGATTGGCGGGCGAAACAGCACCATTCAATTGCACCTGCCCGAGCACCGGCTCTGTGGACTGCGCAATGCCGTCGTCGTTTTCATCGTACACAAATTTCACCGTAAAAACATCCGCTGGCAGGGCCACTCCGCTGGTCAACACTCCACTGATGGTTACGGACTCCGTTCCTCCCGATTCGCAAACGCTCATGACGTTTGTGAAACTGATTTGCACCGGCGAAACGCCCGGATTGACGACGCCCAGCGTCAGGTTTTTCTCCTGGCAGGGCGGGTAGAGGCCGGGGTTCCAGTTAGGCTGCTGGAAGGGTCCGCAATTCCAGCCGCTGCGCAGTTTGAAAGTTGCGTCACCGCAATTGTTTACCGTGGCATTGATGCGCAGTCTGATGCATTGGTTTGCAGCAACGGCAGGGCCATTGACAAAAACAAACTGTCCGTAAGGCTGCAAAGTCATTGACGTGGGGTTGCCCGGATTTGTGATGTTTTGAATGGAAGTTATGTCCAGCGTTCCGGTGGCATCCTCGACGGCCAGCCAGGTCAAACCGGCGGCGGAAAAGGTAGAGGTATTGCAAAGCTCAACGTCCCAGCCTGCCTGGTCGTTGGCAACTGTATCATTGACCGGCGTCAGAGGCGTAAGGGTAAAAGTTGGCGGATTTTTATAGGCCAGCGTCGTAGACGCCGTTTCGTTTTTAAGCTCTACGCAACTACCGCTACCGATACTGTTGGCGTAGTACCGGCCTTTGTAACTTATTTTGGATTGAATGGCATAATTCCCGTTGCTGTTTGCACTGCTAAGCGCTGAAGCGCACCGGGGTGTCATTTTTAGTTTCAGATCAAAAATGTATTCCGTCACCACATTCAGCGACGGCGTGTAAGCCAACGTATCGAATTTGGCAACGTAGTGTCCGTTCGGAAAAGCCGTCAGCGACTGCACCGGGAAGTAGCTGTTGCCAAAAACCGGATGGCCGGGGATGGAAACGGAAACCTGAATATTTTCAAAACCCTGCAGGATGCCGGGATCGAAGTCAAAGACAATGGAGTCGACCCTTGCAGCCGGGCGGAATTCATTGCCAAAAAAAGCTGAAAACTGATTATTCGGGACAAACAGCCGCCAGTTGATCTCGCCGTTGTTGCAGCCATTCGGCATACCGGCGGAGGTGTTTGGAAAAGCGTAAACGGCCCTGCTTTTACCGAGCGTGAAAGTTTCTCCGAAGTTGTCGCACTCGACCTGCGTGCCATTGATGGTGTTAAAAAACCAGCCCCTGAAGGCGGGTACTTTTTCAAAAGATTGTAAAAACGGACCGTCAGGATTGACGTAAAATTTACCGGTAAACAAAAGCGAATCGCCCGGACTCAATGCGAAGCCCAGCCCCGCAAGACAACTGCTCAGGTCAAAACGCATGCTTTTTTGGCCCAAAACCGAAGTGACGGACAGATTAGCGGTGGACACCGGACAGTTGAAAATACTGCCATTGTGCCGGATTCTAAGGTTACCGCCATCAAACTGAAATATTTCACCGCTGGAAGCTGTGCCATTTGGGTTGCCGTAAGTGATGACCAGCCCAATGCTGTCCGTCACACTCGACATGCCTACGATGCCGGACATTTTCATCTGCACGGAATCGCAGCCAAGCGCTACTTTTTTATTGGCAAATGCAGGATTGAAAGGGATCGTGAAATCGGTATTTGCAAACCCGAAAGTCGTCCGGTTTGCTTCAAAGCCAAGCGTCTGCAAGCCGTCTGCGCACTCTGGCACAACTTCCGACGGACAGGGCGGCGTGGTGGCGTGTGTGACCGGGCCGGGTATTTCACCACAAAACCAAAGGTGACGGCAACTACAATCCGAACAAAAATGCTCAACTGAAACAGGAATGGACGATGGTCCCACCACATAAAAACAATCAGCCGCTAACGCCAGCCGCAACGTGTAGTCTCCACTCAAAAAGGTACTGAACGAAGCATTGTAAGTCAAAACCAGCGTGTCATTCTGAACTGCGCTACTCAGTAGTGGAATGACAGTGTTATTATTTTTAATAAAACGAATGGAATCCGTCACGGCTGAGAGGCCATTTGCCAATGGTACCCTGACGACCAGCCGGCCGTTGTTACAGGTATTTTGAAAAAAACGAACACTCCTGGTTTGCCGCAGGGTGACAAAAAAAGTATCGAGTCCGAGGTAGGTATCAGGATCGGAAAAGAATTCGAAGGAGGTATTTTCATTAGCCGGAAGCAGGTAGTTTGGCAGCGTGTACGACTGCTGCGAGCCATCTGCCTCCTGGTAATTCATTCGGGCGTTGAAGGCCGTGGAAAAACTGTTCAGGCAATTCCCATTCAGATCGAAATTAGCGGCAAGCGAGCAGTTGAAAGTGTAAAAAGCAGTCACTTCCACACTCCTGCCCAAGGCTAAATCATCGAAAATACCGTCCCCGTCCGCATCGCTCAGTCCACCGGGGCCATCCGGGTCAGATGTAAAGTCCAGAGCGTTCATTGCCTGAAAATTCTGAATATCCACGCCGGCAATGCGAATACCGGTAATGGTAAAAGCGTTATCCTGAAGAGAAAAAGTACTGGAAAGGCCAATGCCCAGAGAAAGATTTTTAATCAGTGATTGCGCCGGATTGCCGCCCGTGCCCTGGTTAGTGAATGTTACGGTGGTTTGGCCTGTTTGACAATAGCCTACATTGACATTGGGCAGGCTGCCACCGGAAGTGGCTGTAATGACCATAGGCTGCTGATTGGCCTGGTAGGTCATTTCATTCTTCGCCTCAAAATAGTCTGGTAGAAAAGCACCCGGAAGCCGGAGGGAAAGAATAGTCGCCAGAGAAAATATGGTAAAAACGATCGGTCTATTCATGGTTGTTGCACAGGGAATTCTGACAGCCCTTAGCGCTAAAATTATACCAAGTCACTGTTGCGAACTCTAAAGTTCTCCACAATAGCGAAAAGCGTCTTAAAATTTGCAAAGATAGATCAAGACCTCGCTTGTAAATCATTATAAAAAAAACCTGGGTTTTGGAGCATCTTCTGTTTTTTTGTCTGCAAAAATTATCTTTCCATCCATTTTTTTATCAGAATCAAGTTAGAAGGTCTTATTTCGGTGGCATACGGAAAAGACAGGCTGGCCGATGAGCGAAAAAGCTAAAAAAGCACTGCTGACCGGCACTGTAAAACCTGCTTTCCCGATCCATCTTACAACTCAATCTAAAAACAACTAACATGTCCGTACTCGATCAAATGGAAGATTCTTTCGAACCCTCACAGGATGAAAAAACCATGGCACTGCTCTCTCATGTACTCACCTTTGTAGCCGGGTTTCTGGCGCCGCTTATCATTTACCTGATCAAAAAAGACGAATCCGCCTTCGTCAGGGCCCATGCTGCCGAATCACTGAACTTTCAGATTTCGCTGACTATTTACTGCATTGCAGCAGTTATACTCATCATTGTGGTGGTTGGTATTTTCCTCTTGATTGGCCTTGGTCTTGCGGCTTTTGTACTGGTCATTCTGGCCACCATAAAAGCCAGTGAAGGGAAAGATTTCAAGTATCCGTTTACCATTCGATTCGTGGAATGATTTGGACTTTTTCAGACAATGATTAAATTCAAAGAAATTCGGAATGCGAGTCGGCCAGATTTAACCAATTGAAAATCAATCTGTTCGCCAACCGGCCTACTCGCAAACTTGCCTGCTTCAAGCATAAACGGACGCTTACAAACCGACAGGGTGTTGTGACCTCTTTTTTAATGTTTATTCAGGTTTGAAGTATTCCGGTTATCATGCCATACCCTTGGCCAGCAAGAGTTCGACAGCTTTGCATTTCCCTGGATTGCACAAATTTTTTGGGGTAATCTCGAAACAGGGTGAAGATTGATGATGCCGTAAATCACTTTTTCGTTGGAAATAACGATGGGCTCACTCAAAATCCCGTTCATGTCTACTGACCATACCTCCGAACCATTCGGATCGAAGGTACCCAGACTGGCTCTTCCCTGGTATGCATTGGCAAAGATCAACTCTTCGTTGATGTTGATCGCTCCGATTTTATCAGTGGCGAGGGTTTGGCTGAAGACCTGTTTGTTACCTGAAAATGCATCAATTCTGTTAATACCGCCTTCCGATGAAAAATGCTGGTAAACAACTCCGCCCGGAGCCACCCACTTGGAGCCGTGTGTACTTTCGGCTGCACTACTCCAGACAATATCGCCTGTAGCAGGATTTATTCGGTGAATATGACGCTGGTCTCCCTGTTTTTCAGCAAAAGAACAGATTAAAAAACCTTCGTCATTGATCGCAATATTGTTAGCTCCGGATGACACTGCCGCTACTTCTTTTTCCCACTGGATGACACCTGTGCTTGCATCGACCGACATCAACTTCAGTTTATTACCGATGTCGGTGTAGTAATGAATCTGTCCATTTTTTCCTGCCACAATACCGCTGTAAATCCCCCATCCGTTTGCTGCCAGGTTATACCAGCTTGTTGTTCCCAGTTTATGCACGCAGTACAAACCTCTGCTATATGCACCACTACCGATACTTCCCAGTACCAGGTCGCCTCCATCTGTCAGCGCCAGTGCTCCGATTTGCCCGTAGGTGTAGATATCGCCGCTTCCCTCAGGATTTGGCACGGTCTCAGGAACTTTCCAGGTCCATCTGAACTGGCCTGTGTTGGCATCAATGGCATACAGCGTGTAGTAACCAATGGCAAAAACAGTCCCGTCGTCACCAACTACAATTTGGCTGGACAAGCCAATATGGTCCAGTGGAGGAGATTCCCATTTTACGCTACCATTCTCTTTGTTTAGCGCCACAATTCTTGTAGCCGTCCAGTAAACTGTTCCGCCACCCTTGGCGTAGTAAATACTTCCGTCGGCGCCTATCGCAAGTGAATTGTCAATAAACATCGAATCAGCACCGGCAAGGTCATGGATCCAGAGTGTGTCCCCAACTTTTGTGCTATCGTCAGGCGGGTCAATCGCATCATCAATCAAATTACATTGACTAAAGATCACGACCATTAAAATGAGGCTTAAGAAGCCTTTCATCAGGTTTAGAACTATGATTTTTCTCATATCAAATGATATTTGTTGAAAAATCACGATCGCCATTTTTAACATTTAATCAAATGATAGCGATCAACTAAAAACCTGATTGTTATCAACTATTAGAAAGATATGGATACGAAGAGGTCTTGATTCTAACCTGTTTGACTTTTTGAAACCACCACTACCTTTTCCCCATTAGCTATCATTCTGCCGACCGGCCCTGATGCAAGGGACAAACCTTCGGCTTTCAGTAGCTGCTGCACTTCAGACACCGACTCCTCCCGGACAGCAATGAGCAATCCGCCATTCGTCTGCGGGTCCGGAAGCAGTAGAAATGCCTCCAGCACATTCAAACCTTCTCCAAATTTCACCTTTTCACCGTAACTGCTCCAGTTCCGGGTCGTTGCATCCGGTGAAATGCGCTGTGCGAGATATTCCCGGACGCCTTCCAGCACGGGAATTTTATCGTAAAATAATTCGGCACTCAGACCGGCGCCTTCCGCCATTTCAACGAGGTGGCCCAACAGGCCGAAACCCGTTACGTCCGTCATGGCTGTCACACCCGGCAATCGACCCAGTTTTTCACCGATATTGTTTAAAGCGGTCATGCTGTCGATCATCACCGGCAGGTGTTCCGGTTTCAGCGCACCCCGTTTTTGCGAGGTGGAGAGAATACCCACTCCCAACGGTTTGGTTAAAAACAGGTAGTCGCCCTCCTGCGCCCGGTCGTTTTGTTTCAAATGAGGCAAAGGCACCCGGCCCGTTACCGCCAAACCGAAAATTGGCTCCGGGGAATCGATACTGTGGCCGCCTGCCAGTGGAATACCAGCTTCAGCGCAAACACTTCGCCCGCCTTCGAGCACCTGCTGCGCCAGTTCCGGTGAAAGTTTGTCCACCGGCCATCCAAGAATGGCAATCGCCATCAGCGGACTACCACCCATGGCATACACATCGCTGATGGCGTTGGCAGCAGCGATCCGGCCGAATTCATAGGCATCATCGACGATTGGCATGAAAAAATCGGTCGTGCTGATGAGGGCCGTTCCATCGCCCAAATCCAGGGCAGCAGCATCGTCTTTTGTCTGGTTCCCTACGAGCAGACCGGGGAAAGCAGCACCAGGTTTTCCGGTTTGCAATATTTTTTCCAACACTTTCGGTGCAATCTTGCAACCACAGCCGGCGCCATGACTGTATTGTGTCAGTTTGATTGGTTCGGTTTCAGAAGTGGTGTTCATCAGCCAGTTGAATTAGTTGTTGTGCAGCCGGAAGCGGATCAATTTTCTCTACTTCGACATCCAGTATTTTTGAAAAATTACCCTTGCCGGTAGCGTGGGTATAGGATTTATCATAGTACTGCAATGCGATTTCCGTTGCAGTTTTCAGGTCGCCCTGGTGAAAGGCGTCGAGGGCAGTTTTAACGTTCAGGCCGCCCATTCGTTTTTGAATTTTCAGCAGGCAGGCTTCCAGTTCCTCCGGTTGAAATCCACCATAACCATCAATCAAAAAACGGATGCGCTCTTCGAAAGGCACTTCGATACGCAGGAGTGGCGAGGATTTCATTTGATCCCAAAAACCTTGCGGAACAAAAACCCGCCCGATGCTGCGGCTTTCATTTTCCACCCACACCCGTTTTTCGGGATCAATACCTTGAAAAACGCTGAACAACTCATTTTCAAATTGTTCGACCGTGGGTTGCGGTGCTTCGCCCAGTGCGCCGAATGCCGAGCCTTTGTGATTGGCCAGACCTTCGAGATCAATGACCTGCTCGCCCATAGCGGCAAGTTGCTGAAGCATCACCGTTTTTCCGCTTCCGGTTTTTCCGCCCAATACGATAAAACGGAGTTTCCGCCGTTCAAATTCCGATAAAATGTGATTCCGGTAAGCTTTGTAACCTCCCTCGATCACCTGCACATCGAACCCCGAAAAAGCCAGCAGCGTACCCATGCTTGAGCTTCGCTTCCCGCCCCGCCAGCAGTGTACGGCAACCTTGCGGCCGGGCGCCAGGCGCATGGCCTCCTTCACATACCCGGACATTTTCGCCCCTGCAAGATCGAGTCCCCGTATGAATGCCTTCTCAGGGCTGACTTGTTTGTACAATGTCCCAACCTCCGCCCGCTCTTCATCGCTGAAAAGCGGCAGGTTTGATGCGCCGGGAAGATGACCATGACGGTATTCGGCAGGAGTCCGGACATCGAGCAAAACCCGTTCCTGGTGTTGAGCTAAAAATTCACTAATCTGAATGGTTTTCACCATATTTTTCATGCGCTTGGACGCCTCCGTTTGAGAACCTGAATAAAACGGCGAAGGTAAACAATTCCGCTTGTGTGCGCTCCGGCGCCTTTTTTCAGTTTTTTATAAAAAATCGTTGGCAGAGAAAAACACTTTCTTCATCGAATGGATTTTAAAATAGACCATTTAATTGTAAACTTCGGCCAGATTTTAAAAACAACCCGGATGAAAGTCATTTTACGAGTCATTTACGAAAGTGTCATGCAGGCCGTCGACCAGCTGATTTCCAACAAGTTGCGCAGCTTCCTTTCGCTGTTGGGTATCACGATTGGTATTTTCTGCATTATCGCCGTACAGTCTGCCGTCAATTCCCTGCAGGACAATGTAATGAATAGCCTTAAAAAACTGGGAGACGATGTCATCTACATCAATAAAATGCCCTGGGATGAGGACCCCAGTCAGAACTACTGGAAATACATGCGGCGCCCGAACCCCAGCTACGAAGACTTTCAGGCCATCAAAGCCAAATCCAAAGCCACCGGGCTGATTGATTACCACGTTTTTATCGGCGCTAAAACTTTGAAGTGGCGTTCCAGCAGCGTGGAGCGGGCAATCGCCATCGCCGTAACCTATGACTTTGACGAACTCTTCAATGTTACTTACGACAAAGGCCGGTATCTCACACAGACGGAGTACTTCCACGGAATGAACAAGGCCATGATTGGCTACAAGGTGGCAGAAGAACTATTCGGCTCCGTAGACCCCATCGGCAAGATCGTCAAAATGGGCGGCCACAGCATCGAAGTAATCGGCGTTTTTGAAAAATCAGGAAAAGATCTGCTGAAAGTGATGGATTTTGATCAAACCATCATCGTTTCTTATGAACTGGCAAAAAAAATCGCCAATGTCAAAACCAGCAATTTCTGGGGGACAACCATCAACGTCAAGCCCAAATCCGGCTTCAGCATGCAGGAATTGAAAGACGACCTGACTTGGGTCATTCGTTCAGAGCGCAGGCTTAAGCCGAAGGAGGATAACAACTTTGCACTCAACAGCCTCTCCATCATTGCCAAACTGATGGACAGCGTTTTCGGCGTGTTGAACCTGGTTGGTTTTGTGATCGGAATCTTCGCCATTATCGTTGGCGGTTTCAGTGTCGCCAACATTATGTTTGTGTCCGTAAAAGAGCGCACTAACATCATCGGCATCAAAAAAGCACTGGGCGCTAAACAAAATGTCATACTGCTTGAATTCCTGATCGAATCTGTCATCCTTTGCGTCATCGGCGGTGTGATTGGCCTTGCACTGGTGTATGTCCTGCTCGTGGGGCTGAAAGACACGCTGCCTTTCCCAATCTATCTGGACGTCATCAACATGATGTGGGGACTGGGCATTTCCATTGTCGTCGGCGTTGCATCCGGGCTAATCCCGGCTTTACAGGCCGCCAGAATGGATCCGGTCGATGCCATCAGGCACACCTCGTAAGTATGATGTTTGTCTTTATTAAATTTGACAAACATCATCAGGAAATTTGAAATTAAGAAATTGACAGCCAGTAGTTTAATTACTTAATTTCAAATTTTCTAAAAACTTAACATTTTTTCAATTTTACAAATTACTGAAAATCAATTCCAAATAACCAAAAACACGGTAGACCTCACCGACATCCTGCGTCCTTTAACAAAACAACCTGCCTGTATAAAATTAACAAGACTTATACGGAAAACGGACAAGCAACTCTGCATTTCCGATTCCGGCCTTGAATAACAGCCAGCTTTGGCTCGACATTTGTAAAGGTAGAGTATCCCTCCCCTTCGCATCCTCCCATAAGATTTCATTTTTTTCTCATTAAAAAACACAAACTATGAAAGGTCTATCCCTGACGCTGATGCTACTATGCGTCCTACTCACCTCGGATCTGTTAACTGCACAATCTCAATCTTATCATCAAGGCAGGTTTTCCTTCAGCGCAGGCGTTGGCTTATTGCCAGCCTACATGAAAGATAAAAGTGTAAGTAATTCTGTTCCGGTTAATTTCCGGGCAGGATTCAGGGTGAGTAAAATTTTCAGCATGAATGCATTTGCCGGATTCGCTTCTGCTACCACTGACACCCGGTCCTTCGGCGACGGGTTTGCCACCTACCTGGTCAACAAATCCATGGCCATCGGGATCAGAGGCCAAATGGAAAAAGAGATTTCCAACCGCATGAATATTTACGGAGGAATCATGCTGGGCTATCATTTTGCCAACATCGACGAGTACATGGCCGGAAGCCGTTTACCTTACGAAAGAAACCTGGACGCACCGACACCTTATGATCCCAATGCACCTGAAGGAAAACTACTGTATGCTGCTTATGTCGGAACATCCTATTTCTTTACAAAAACAATCGGCATCTACGGAGAACTTGGCTACGGTATTTCCCTGTTAAATATGGGCTTTACTTTAAAAATCTAATCATCTTTCTAACATAATTAATGGATTTCAAAGAGCTTCGCAGGTTGTTACTGCGAAGCTTTTTTTTGTTTTATCAAACCGGCATGACGTAGTTTTGCCGCAATAACCGAAACCGGCATATTTACTGAATTTTATTTTTGAGAAACATGCAACTTCATTCCTTCATCCCTCACCTGAAATTCCACGAAAGTGAAAACTTTTTCCTCATCGCCGGCCCCTGTGCCATCGAGAGCAGGGAGTTAGCCCTGGAAGTGGCCGGCAAGGTGCTTGACATCTGCAACGAACTTGAAATTCCCTACATTTTCAAAGGCTCTTACCGAAAAGCCAACCGGTCAAAACTAAACTCCTTCACCGGCATCGGAGACGAAAAAGCGCTCAACATTCTGGCTGAAGTGAGAGAAAAATTCAATATCCCTGTGACCACCGACATTCACACAGACGAAGAAGCGGCAATCGCTGCCCCATACGTCGATGTCCTGCAGATTCCGGCTTTCCTTTGCCGGCAAACCAGCTTGCTGGTAGCTGCCGCTGCCACCGGCAAAGTGGTCAATGTAAAAAAAGGACAGTTCCTCAGCCCGGAAGCCATGCAGTTTGCCGTAGAAAAAATAACGGAAACCGGCAATGAAAAAGTCATCCTGACCGAGCGGGGCACTACGTTCGGCTACCAGGACCTGGTGGTCGATTTCAGAGGTATTCCGGTCATGCGCTCCTTCGGTGTGCCGGTCGTATTGGATTGTACGCATTCACTGCAGCAGCCCAATCAGCCCAGCGGTGTCACCGGTGGCCGGCCGGGCCTGATCAGTACCATTGCCAGCGCCGGAATTGCCACAGGCGCAGATGGAATTTTCCTCGAAACACACCCCGAACCCGAGAAAGCACTTTCTGACGGTGCCAACATGCTTCCACTCGAGCAACTGAACACTTTGCTCAAAAAACTGGTTAGCATAAAAAAAGCATTAAACCAATACAACCAAATTGAGTCATAAACTTGACTTTAGTGTAATTAAACCATATTTTGGAGCAATCAAAAAAAGGAGGTCAACATGAAAGCTTTCATTCCCACTCTACTCATCCCACTCATTTTAGCGACCTTCCCTGCCCACGCACAGCAGGCTGAAAAAACGCTTGTCAAATCTTTCAACGTAAAAAATTACAGCACCATCATGCTCGACTTCGAGGGCGAAGTAATTTTAAAGTCCTGGAAGGAAGATCAGATGCGGGTAATGATGAACATCAAACTGCTGGACGGCACGGAATCCGTACTTAAGTCACTCGTGCAGGCCGGACGCTACAACCTGAATGTTGAAGAAGCCGATGGCGAGCTTAAAATTATCGCTCCGGGCCTCAATCGTCAGGTAAAACTCCGCAACGGCTCTGACCTCGGCGAGCACATTTCCTTTGTGGTGTATGCTCCGGAAAATGTGCAGGTAAAAACACGGGCCGACGAAGCTACCGGAATGGTGGAGGTACCGAAGACAGAATTTTAATTTACAATCAAAACAAATTCAAAGGGTATAGCGTTAAGCGGACGTTATACCCTTTCTGATTTATGGAAAACGGGCAGGCCTGCGAGTCTTACAAATGCAGGCTTAGAGCCCGCAGATCTACAGGATTTAACTTTACAATCGCATTATCTTTTTCATGAAATATTCACTGACCATTGTTTTCGTTCTCTTTTGCATCAGCTTTTCATTTGGCCAACTGGAAAAAACTTTCCATCAAACCTTTGAGATCGGCGAAACAGAATCCATCGCTCTCGACCTCTACGGCGAATACGAGATTGAATTCTGGGCAGGCACCAACCTCATGACCGAAACAAAAGTCGAACTCTACAATTCCTCTCCTTCCATTTTTAACCATTTCATTGAAAAAGAAAAGCGCTACGTCATCGAAGCCGACACCACCGGCGGCGTTTTTACGCTTCGCAGCCACGACAAAAAACGGGTTCCCATCCGCACCCGGACAGGCGAGTGCTTCGAAATTGCCCGGCTGAAAGTATTCGTTCCTGAAAAATTTTACCTGGAAAATCCCAACACATTGATGCTGAAGTAACTTCCGGCACTTGCAGGCCATCCGCCATTTTTCTTAGCTTTGCGCCCCATGCGTAAAACCGTAGAAATCAAGTTATTGCCGAACGAAGCTGCCGACCAGGCGTTGGTACAGCGACGTGCTTTGGAAGTTGCGAAAATCCCTTCCGGAAAAGCCACCGAAGTCCATGTCCTCAAGCGTTCCATCGATGCACGGGGTAGTCAGCCTTACTTCCGTTTGAGGGTCGAGGTTCTCTCCGGTGAAAAATCCGGCGGCGAACCCGCTTTGCTCGACAACCTGAAGGACGTCAGCGAAAGCAGGGAAGTCATCATCGTTGGCGCCGGTCCTGCCGGGTACTTTGCCGCCCTCGAACTCATCGAACTGGGGCTGAAACCGGTCATCTTTGACCGGGGAAAAGATGTGCGTGCACGCCGCCGTGACCTCAGGGCCATCCAGCAATTCGACCAGGTAAACCCCGACTCCAATTATTGTTTCGGGGAAGGAGGCGCCGGCACTTACTCCGACGGCAAGCTGTACACCCGCTCCCACAAACGGGGCGACATTTACAAAGCCCTGAAACTCTTCGTCGAACATGGCGCCAATCCGGACATTCTGATCGATGCCCACCCGCACATCGGTTCCAACAAACTTCCGCAGATCGTGACCAATATCCGTGAAACCATCCTGCACTACGGCGGAGAGGTGCATTTTGACGCCAGGGTCACTGATTTTATCATCGAAAATGAGACCATGAAAGGCGTCGTCATCAACCAGTCAACGGAACGGCTGGCTGAGGCCGTGATTCTTGCGACCGGTCATTCCGCCAGGGATATTTATTATTTGTTACATCAAAAAAATGTACTGATCGAGGCAAAACCTTTTGCCCTCGGCGTCCGTGTTGAGCATCCGCAGTCACTCATCGACAAAATCCAGTACCGCCAGTCGCCCAGAGACGAATACCTGCCTGCATCGAGCTACCGGCTGGCCTGCCAGGTCGGCGACCGGGGCGTATTTTCCTTCTGCATGTGCCCGGGAGGATTGGTCGTTCCTGCGGCTACAGCCCCCGGTGAAATAGTTGTTAACGGCATGTCCATGTCAAGAAGAGACTCGGCCTATGCCAACTCAGGCACAGTCGTTCAGGTGGAACTGAATGATTTGAAAAAATTCGAGGATCAAGGCGTTTTCACTGCACTCGCCTTCCAGGAAAGTGTCGAAAAAGCCATGTTCAACTTCGGCGACGGCAGCCAGAAAGCCCCGGCACAGCGGATGACCGATTTCATTTCAAAAAAAGTATCGAAAAGCCTGCCGGACACCTCCTACATTCCCGGACTTGTGGCAGCGCCGGTTCATGAGCTGCTGCCGGATTTCATTTACCAGCGACTGCGAAATGGAATCCAGGAGTTCGGACGGAAAATGAAAGGGTATTTCACCGAAGAAGCAAACGTCATCGCCACGGAAAGCCGGACGAGCTCACCGGTCAGGATACCCCGCAACAAAGAAACCTGTATGCACGTAGAAATCAAGGGTTTATACCCCGCCGGGGAAGGCGCCGGCTACGCTGGCGGAATTATTTCAGCTGCTATGGACGGGCAAAATGTGGCCAGGGCCGTGCAAAAAGTATTAAAGTAATATCAAGGGCCCAAAGCTGTTCCATGGCATGTAAAAAATGGCTTCCCGCATAAAAGCAAGCCTTTCAGCATCCAGAATTTAAGTTACACCTCATGGCAAAGGGCAAAAAACAAAAAAGACAGAAAACGGCTGGCAGAGATACGTCAAAAACAAAGTCCGCCTTACCAGACTTCAGGGAACCATTTTCAAAAAAATGGAAACTCCTGATTGCCGGGGCAATGGCCGCTTTGGCGATGGCCGTCTATGCTCCGAGCTACAATTTTGATTTTGTGTACGACGACGATGCCGTCGTGAAAGACAACCGCTACGTACAGCAGGGCGTGGAAGGCTTGGATGAAATCTGGACCACCAGCTATTTTCAAGGTTACGATGAAGGTTTGATTGCCAGGGCTTACCGGCCGGTTCCATTGGCCACGCTGGCATTCGAGTACGAAGTTTGGGGGCTCAACCCGACAGTGAATCATATTTTCAACCTGATTTTTTACGGTCTGACCGCTTTTTTCCTTTTCCTTTTGCTGGCAAAACTCCTGCGGGACCACCACCCTGCCCTGCCTGTCATCACATGCCTGCTGTTCGTACTGCATCCCATTCACCTTGAAGTGGTCGCCAACATCAAAAGCCGGGATACGATGCTTGGCTTTCTGAATTTTGTAGTGGCGGCCTGGCTTTTGTTAAAACACCTGGACAACCGGAAATTTTTGACGCTTTTTTTGTCACTGGTATTTTACGCTATCGGCCTGTTTTCAAAGGAAGAAGTCATCACAACCGTGGCCATTTTACCATTGATGCTGTATTTTTTCAGGGATCTGAAACCGGGCAAAATCCTGCTGACCATGCTGCCGTATGTAGGTGCAATTGTCCTTTTCCTGATCATTCGCACCAGCGTACTCGGCGGTCTGAATGCAGGAGTTACCCTCACCTACCTGGACAACTCGCTGTTGGCCGCCGAGGGATTTGCGCAACGATCCGCTTCCAACCTGCTCGTGTTAGGCCATTATTTGTTAAAAACTGTCTTCCCGCACCCACTCATCAGCGACTACTCCTACTCTACAATTCCGCTGGTCAATTGGGACGACTGGCGGGTTTACGCCTCGCTGCTGGCTAATCTCGGACTGCTGGCGCTGGGATTACACGGCCTCTGGAAAAGAAAAGCCTACGGCTACGGAGCACTACATTATTTCATAACGGTTTCAATATTCACCAGCCTGATTATCACGAATGTAAGCGCCTACAACGACCGGTTTCTCTACACACCTGTGCTGGGAATTTGCTTCCTCGCTGCCTGGCTTTTGGTGAAGTTGATTAAAAAAACAGATGACCCGAATCGAAGCCCTGCTTCTGATTTTTTCAGTCAAAACTTCCCGCTGGTGGCCATTGTGGCACTCATTTCGAGTATAGCAATTTTTAAAATCGAGTCCCATCTCCCTTACTGGAAAAACAGGTATGCACTGTTTAACCATGATGTGAAACTGGCGCCCAACAATGCCCGGATGCACAAAAACCAGGGAGGCTCACTGGCCCGGCAGGCAGTGAACAACCAAAAATCCAACCCCGCCAAAGCAAGGGAATACGCCCGCCAGGCCATCGATGAGCTTGAAATCGCCTTATCCATCTACCCCAACATTCCCACCGGTCACATCCACCTTGGCAACATGCATATCATTCTGGGAAATTACCCGGAAGCAGAGGCATCGCTCCAGGCCGCACTGGCACTTGACACTGATAATTACTACGCCCTCAATAGTTTAGGAAACTTGTTTTTTCACACGCAACGCTACCGGGAAGCAGCGGAAACACTGGAGAGAATTCCGGATCATCTGCGAAAACCCAACGATTTTTACCTGCTTGCCCAGGCTTTTGCCCAGTTGGGCGACCAGGAGAAAAGCACGCATTATCTGCGGCTTTCCGGTCGTTAGGCTTTCACAGCGTCACCGGTTTTAAAAACCTTAAGCTTGTTTTCAAAATAGCCGGCTACCCGGCTTTGTGCATAAAAATGAATCATTCGGTATTTCAAGGGTTTAGGGTGAGTAATCAAGGAGTTGTACAGGAAGCTTGTTTCTAAGATGATTTTAAGTACATTTTTTGCCTCTTTCTCAACCTTTCTCACCACTTTCAAAATAGGATGTTAAAATGTCATAGTCGTTTTTCACGTAGCATGGCATACGAGTGTGTTCATCTTTCCCGGGTTGAGCCAGGAATTTTTAATACATCTGAATAAAAAAAATCGCAAAAGGGGGAATAAAAGAGGAGGGCAATATTTTGGGTAAGACGTCTAACCCTTTGCATTTTTTATGCCAAAAAGGACGGTTGTACCATTTATTATTGAAGATCAACCACTTCTGATAAAAGTCATCCCCGGGCTCACGGCCAAACATTCCTGCAGGCCCCGTTTTCAACTTGAGTGAATTTCTTTTTTAGCTAAGCAAGGCTATTCTTTCTCCAGGTTCTATTTCTGCTGAAATTATTTTGAATTAAAAATTCCATTGATATATTTGCTTTAAAACTGTGAGCTTCAGTGCGGCTGAAAGGAAGATCACCAGCCGCCCGAATCATAATGGGGATGAAAGATTGAATCAATTTATAAGTTCAATTCCCTGTCAGTATTTTTACTCAAAGAAGAATTTAAAAAATTAAACAAAACAATCATTTTCCTGTCTAAATCTTTTTTTGTTTCAATTCCGCCATTATATTTGCCTCATCATCACTCGTAAATTGAGTAAAAATACTACTCATTAATAAATGATTGAGGCACTCATTTCTTCAAAGACCCGGATTAAGCTGTTGATGAAATTTTTCCTGAACAGCAACACCACAGCTTACCTGAGGAGCCTGGAGAGTGAGTTTGGCGATTCATCGAACGCCATCCGAATCGAGTTGAACAGAATGGAAGAAGCAGGCATGCTGAATTCTTTTCTGGACGGGAACAAAAAGATGTTCCGTGCCAATACACTTCATCCCTTGTTCAGGGAAATTCATAACATACTTAGAAAAACGATCGGGATTGACCATGTCATTGAAACCATCATCGAGCGCCTCGGTGATGTGGAAAAGGTCTTTCTGGTCGGCGATTTCGCCAAAGGGCTGGACAGCCAGATCATCGATCTGATTTTTGTAGGAGACATTGACAGAAGTTACCTGCTCAACCTGGTCGAAAAAGCGGAAGAGGTGGTGAAGCGCAAAATCCGCTACCTGATCTTCAATCAGACGGAATTTGAAAACAGCCACCTGAACAATGACCCGAATACCCATTCGCTGCTGATCTGGTCGAAGGACTGATTAACAGAGATGAGGGATGAGGGATGAGGGATGAGGGATGGGGGATGAAAACTAACTGGTAACTGCTAAATAAAAAATGTACGATGTTACCATTATAGGAGCAGGAATTGTGGGGCTGGCAACGGCCTGGCGCCTGCTGGAAGAAAAACCGGGGTTAAAAGTAGCCGTGGTCGACAAGGAAAATACGGTCGCAGCGCATCAGAGCAGTCACAACAGCGGGGTCATTCATTCGGGAATTTACTACCAACCCGGAAGTTTGAAAGCACTGAACTGTCGGGAAGGATACGAAGCGCTGTTGATCTTCTGCAAGGAGCACGGTATTCCGCACGAGGTTTGCGGAAAGGTGATCGTTGCCACCCGCAGCGAAGAGAGAGGAATGCTCGACCGGATTTTTCAGCGTGGAATTGCAAACGGATTGAAGGGCATCGAAAAAATCGGCCCTGAAGCCTTGAAAGAAATAGAACCACATGCCGCCGGCATCGAAGCCATTTGGGTTCCGCAGGCAGGCATTATCAGCTACAAAAGTGTAGCGGAAAAATACAGGGAGTTGATGACGGCCAACGGTGGCGAACTCATTTTGGGAGAAGCCGTCCTGGACATTCAGTCACAGCCGAAAGATGTCATCGTCACAACTCCTCACATTGAAATAAAAACCAGGTTACTGATCAACTGCGCAGGCTTGTATGCAGATAAAATTGCAACCATGGCCGGCCAACGGTTGGATGTTCAGGTCCTCCCCTTCCGGGGCGAATATTATGTGTTGTCCAAAGAAAAACAGCACCTCGTTCGCAACCTGATTTATCCGGTTCCTAATCCTGATTTCCCATTTCTGGGTGTTCATTACACCCGCATGATAGAAGGCGGAATCGAAGCGGGACCCAATGCCGTCCTGGCTTTCAGAAGGGAAGGTTACAGCCGCTGGGACATTCATCCTGGCGAGTTGGCTGAAATACTCACTTTTGCCGGGCTGCGCAGGCTGGCTGCCAAATATTGGCGGGTTGAGCTGGATGAATTACATCGTTCATTCTCTAAGCGAGCCTTCGTCAAAGCTTTGCAGCACCTCGTCCCCGAAGTCGGCTATGACGATCTCGAGCGGGGCGGTTCCGGTGTCCGGGCACAGGCAGTTGATAAAAAGGGCAACCTGGTAGATGATTTTTATTTCATCGAAAACGAAAAAATGATCCACGTGATCAATGCGCCTTCACCGGCAGCTACGTCTTCCCTTTCCATTGGAAAGACGATTGCGAAAAAAGCATTGCAGCGAATGGATAGATAATAAATAGAACCCCGCAAACCACAGAAACAATTTAACACCCTGAAATTCAGGCACCCAAACTCAAAGGAAAATGTTTAAAGAACTGACTGACAAGAAGAAAAAAATATCCGTGATCGGATTAGGCTATGTAGGCCTTCCGCTCGCTTTGGTTTTTGCCAGGAAATTCAAGGTCATCGGTTTCGACATCAACGAGGCAAGAGTCGAGTTGATGAAAAAAGGCATTGATCCTTCAAAAGAATTGGAATCTGAAGAATTTGAAGGCTGCGATATTCATTTTACTTCCAACCCTGACGACCTGAAAGAAGCCCACTTCCACATTGTGGCAGTTCCCACCCCGGTGGACGACGCAAAAGTCCCGGATCTCAAACCTGTGCTGAGCGCATCCAAGACCGTTGGAAAAATTTTGAAAAAAGGAGACTATGTCGTCTATGAATCCACAGTTTATCCCGGCTGTACGGAAGAAGACTGCCTTCCGATTTTAGAGGAGCTTTCCGGATTAAAACTCGGTAAGGATTTCAAACTGGGCTATTCCCCTGAGCGCATCAACCCGGGCGATAAAGAGCACACCCTGACTAAAATCCTGAAGATCGTATCAGGAAACGACGAGGAAGCGCTCGAAGAAATCGCTGATATTTACGGCTCCATCATTGAAGCCGGCATCTATAAAGCCTCGACCATCCGGGTAGCGGAGGCAGCCAAAGTCATTGAAAATACTCAGCGTGATATCAATATTTCCCTGATGAACGAATTGTCCATGATTTTCGATATGATGGGCATTGATACCAAGGAAGTATTGGAAGCGGCCGGTACGAAGTGGAACTTCCTAAAGTTCGTTCCCGGCCTGGTCGGTGGACACTGCATCGGCGTGGATCCGTATTATCTCGTACACAAGTCCAGAAAACTGGGTTACGAACCCAAAGTGATACTCAGCGGCCGGTCCGTTAACGATGGTATGCCCGGGCATATCGCCAAGCGCCTGGTGCAGAAGTTGATCAAAAGAGGCAAATCACCTCAGGAATCTCGTGTACTGGTCATGGGAGTCACCTTCAAGGAAAACGTCTCTGACATCCGCAATTCCAAAGTAGCTGACCTGGTCAGGGAGCTGATGCAATACTCAATCAATGTTCATATGGTCGATCCTTATGCATCGCCAAATGAATTTGCACATGAGTACGGTCTGTCTCTACTCGATGCACCATCCGGCGATTACGATGCCGTGATCGTTGCAGTCAATCACAAAGAGTACATGGATTACGACATGGCTCGTTTCAAATCCCTGATGAATAGTGATCCGATTTTAATGGACCTCAAAGGAGTATTCCAACCGGCTACTGTTCAGCAGAACGGATTGGCTTATTGGAGGCTTTGAGAGAATGAGAGAATGAGAGAATGTTGAATAACATAAAAAATAGACCTGATAAAATTTTCGGCTCAACTAACTGAGTATGAATGGACTGCAAAAAAGTGAGAAGGATTACGAAAATCATTTACATCCCACTGAACCACGCTGGTTTGCAGTTTACACCAGGTATAAAAGTGAAAAAGTCGTAAAGCGGCTTTTGGATAGTAAGAACATTGAAAATTATTTGCCTTTGCAAACGGTCGTCCGGCAATATACCCGGAAGATAAAACGGCACGACATCCCGCTGATCAGCTGTTACATTTTTGTCAGGATTACCAACGACGATTATGTAAGGGTACTGGAAACGGAAAATGTCGTCAAGTTTTTGCGGTTTGCCAGAAACCTGTTGTCCATACCGGATGAGGAGATCAATATCCTCCGGCGGGTCGTGGGTGAAGGGATCGACGTAGAAGCCGAACCCGGCCGTTTTCAGGAAGGAGACGCTGTTGAAGTGGTCGGCGGAAAACTCACCGGCCTCCGTGGCCGATTGGTGGAAAAACAAGGCAAAAAACACATGTTGGTAGAATTGGAAACAGTCGGCTACACGCTGAAAATGAGCGTCGATGCCACGCTGTTGAAGAAAATTGAATAATACGGTGACCGGTGAATAAAAGCCGGTAGCCAAAGGCCATACGAACCAAAGGCCTATAGCCAGATATGGCATTTCATTTTTCAGTCCAGCCTTCGGGCCGGGCTTTTTGCGGGTATTTTTTATTTCTGATAGGGGCCTTGCGACCTATGAGCGGCGAAGCCTTGTTTGCATTCAGAGTGGTTTGATGAGTTTGAATTGTTTGAGGGGTTTGATTCGTGCCCAAAGTTTTGATCATCCTTTCATTCTCTCATTCTAAATTCCCACATTCTCTCATTGCCTTGAAAGAATCTCATTCCAGAAGTATAGCAAAAGGTGTTTCGTGGCGGGTATTGGGAACTTTGGACACAACCGCCATCGCATGGCTGGTTACCGGGAGTCCTCTGAAAGCCTTATCCATCGGAGGTATCGAAGTTTTCACCAAAATATTCCTCTACTACTTCCACGAACGCATCTGGCAGCGTGTAAAATGGGGCAAACCCCGTCAAACCCATCAAACCCATCAAACAAATCAAACTCCTCAAACCCATCAAACCATTCAAACCCTTCAAACAAATCAAACCCCACAAACACCCACCCACATCCACCCCACCTTCGACCAAATGCTCAGCCGGGATGAACGGCAACAATTCCTCCGGCAAAAAAGCAAGGTCATCTGGCTTACCGGCCTTTCGGGTTCCGGTAAAAGCACCATCGGGCATGCGCTCGAACGCAAACTGATGGAAAACGGCTACTTCGCCCAAATGCTGGATGGAGATAATATCAGAAGCGGCATCAATTCCAATCTTGGATTCAGCCTGGAAGATCGTCAGGAAAATATCCGCCGGATTGCCGAAGTCGCCAAATTGTATTGCCACAGCGGCGTTGTTACCATTTGCACCTTTATCAGTCCGACCCGGGAGATACGGCAATACGCCAAAGATATCATTGGAGCAGAAGATTTTATAGAAGTATACGTCAACGCCCCGTTGGAAGTTTGCGAAGAGCGTGACGTAAAAGGGCTGTATCAAAAAGCCCGGAAAGGAGAAATAAAGGAATTCACCGGCATCGATTCTCCCTACGAAGCGCCGGAACATCCGGCCCTGGAATTGAATACGGCTGAAGAACCCCTTGAAACATCCGTAGAAAAACTTTTTAACTACCTGCAACCACACATTCGCAGTTAGCGAGTCTTTTACAGGCTTACTCGCCTACTGCCTACAGGCCTACTATAAGAATGAATTATCAACTCAGCCATTTAAAAGAACTTGAAGCAGAATCCATCTTCATCCTTCGGGAAGTGGCAGCGCAGTTTGAAAATCCTGTTTTGCTGTTTTCCGGCGGAAAAGACTCCATATTAGTTTCTTATTTAGCCAAAAAGGCCTTTTATCCGGCCCGAATCCCTTTTCCCTTGCTCCACATCGATACGGGGCACAATTTTGCCGAGACCATTGAATACCGGGACAATTGGGTAGCAGACTTGAATGCAAAATTGTTGGTGGGATCTGTCCAGGATGCCATTGATAAAGGCAAAGTGACGGAGGAAAAAGGATACAACGCCAGCCGAAACTTTCTACAGACTGCCGTACTCCTGGAGGAACTGGAAAACGGAAAATTCGATGCTGCCATCGGCGGCGCCCGCAGGGATGAAGAAAAAGCCCGTGCCAAAGAGCGCTTTTTCAGCCACCGGGATGAATTTGGCCAATGGGACCCTAAAAATCAGCGTCCGGAACTCTGGAATCTTTTCAATGGTCGTAAACAATTTGGTGAGCACTTCCGCATTTTTCCCATCAGCAACTGGACGGAACTGGACGTGTGGCAATACCTCGCTGAAGAGAATGTACCGCTGCCAAGCCTCTATTTCGCCCATCAGCGAAAAGTGTTTCACCGGGACGGCATTCTCCTGGCCGACTCCGAGTTCATCCCCAAACGCCCGGAAGAAAAAGTTGTTGAAATGACGGTCCGCTGCCGCACCATCGGCGATGTGACTTGCACCGGCGTCTGGGAATCCAGTGCCTCCTCCATCGAAGAAATCATCGAAGAAGTCGCTGCCAGCCGCAAAACCGAACGTGGCGGCCGCACGGACGACAAGCGCTCCGAAACAGCGATGGAGGATCGGAAGAAGGATGGGTATTTCTAGACACGGATGTACACAGATTTCACAGATTTCCTTTTATTTAATTCAAAATGAGCAGTTTATTATTTGAAAGGGAAACTTATTCTGTTATCGGAATCTGTATGGAAATCCATAATATTTTAGGACCTGGGTTAAAAGAGATCGTTTACAAGGATGCCATGGAATACGAATTCAATCTTCACGACATCCCCTTTGAACGAGAAAAGCGCTATGACGTCCATTATAAAGACATCATACTACCTCATGATTTTTATGCAGATTTTGTAGTTTTTGACCAAATTATCCTTGAAGTAAAAGCATGTAGTGGTATAGTGGAAGATCATGTAAAACAGGCCTTAAACTATATTTCAATTGCCCAATCCAAACTTTCTCTCATCCTGAACTTTGGAGCCCGATCTTTTCAACATAAACGGGTTATCCGATAAATACGATTTCACTTCTTCTTAATAAAATCCGTGAAATCAGTGCAATCAGTGTCCAAAAAAAGCAACAATAAATGACTTCAGAGTTACTCCGATTCTCCACCGCAGGCTCAGTCGATGACGGGAAAAGCACCCTCATCGGACGGCTGTTGTACGATTCGAAATCCATTTTCGAAGACCAGTACGAAGCCGTAAAAACCGCCTCAGAGCGGAGAGGAGAAGAAGGAGTCAACCTGGCACTATTAACCGACGGCCTGAAAGCCGAACGGGAACAGGGCATCACCATCGACGTGGCTTACCGCTACTTTGCGACGCCCAGAAGAAAGTTTATCATTGCCGATACGCCCGGTCATATTCAGTATACAAGAAATATGGTTACCGGCGCTTCGACAGCCAATGTGGCACTTATTCTGGTGGACGCCCGCAATGGTGTGATCGAACAGACCCGGCGTCATTCCATCATTTCCTCCCTGCTGCAGATTCCGCACCTGGTCATTTGTATCAATAAAATGGACCTGGTGGATTACAAGCAGGAAGTTTACGAAACCATCAAAGAAGACTTTGAACGTTTTGCTTCCAAACTGGATGTGCACGACATTTCCTTCATTCCCATCTCAGCCCTAAAGGGCGACAATGTGGTGGAACGCTCCGCCAACATGCCCTGGTATGAAGGCTCTACCCTACTTTATTACCTGGAGAATGTGCACATCGGAAGCGATCATAATTTTATTGATACCCGTTTCCCTGTTCAATATGTAGTGCGTCCTTACAATGACGACTACCACGATTACAGGGGGTATGCAGGCCGAGTGGCAGGGGGTGTGATGAAAAAAGGTGACCGGGTAATGTTGCTGCCTTCGGGTTTCACCTCCACCATCGCAAAGATCGATACGGCTGACGGCGAGATCGAAGAAGCCTTCCCCCCCATGTCCGTCACCTTACTGTTGAACGATGACCTCGATCTGAGCCGGGGCGACATGATCGTGAGGGAAAACAACCACCCCGAAGTCACCCAGGACCTCGACCTCATGGTCTGCTGGTTCAACGATAAGCCCCTGCAACAACGGGGTAAATATGCCATCCAGCACACGACCCAAAACGTCCGCTGCCTGGTAAAAGACATCCAGTACAAAATGGACGTCAATACCCTGCACCGTAACCTCGAAGACAAGTCCGTCGGCATGAACGATATCGCCAGGATCACCATACGAACCACCAAACCCCTGTTCGTTGATGCCTACCGCAAAAACCGCATCACCGGCAGCGTCATCCTGATCGACGAAGGCACCAACGAAACCGTCGGGGCGGGGATGGTTATTGGATAGTTTCGTTGATCGTTGTTGGTTGTTTATTGTTCGTTCCCGCTACCCTTTTCATCCCTCGGCGGGAACCCTGTCAGACCGGGTCATCCAGGCAGGCGTCCAGGCCACGTTTGTTTCCCTTTAGGGATCCGTCCACGTCATGAGTGAAGCCTCGTTTTCATCCCTTGGCGGGAACTGTCCACACCTCGTTTGTTTCCCTTTAGGGATCCGTCCACGTCATAAGGGAAGCCTCGTTTTCATCCCTTGGCGGGAACTGTCCACGCCTCGTTTGTTTCCCTTTAGGGATCCGTCCACGTCATATGGGAAGCCACCGACGATTAAAAAGATGAACACCACAGAAAAAAATATCCAAATGGTCGACCTTGGTTCCCAGTACCTGCGGATCAAAGACGAGATCGACAAGGCTGTGCAGGACACCCTATCCTCCACGCAGTATATTCAGGGGCCGCAGGTAAAGACCTTTCAGGCTGCACTGGAAACGTATCTGGGTGTGAGGCATGTCATCCCCTGCGCCAACGGTACGGATGCTCTGCAAATAGCCTTCATGGCCCTCGGACTTCAACCCGGCGACGAGGTCATTGTTCCTTCATTTACCTACGTGGCCACAGCGGAAGTTATCGCACTTTTACACTTGAAACCGGTGATGGTCGATGTCGATCCGGACACCTTTAACATCACGGCTGACATCATCGAAAAAGCCATTACCCCCCGCACCAAAGCCATCGTGCCTGTCCATTTATATGGACAAAGCGCAGACATGGAAGATATCATGGCCCTTGCCGAACAGCACAACTTGTTCGTGGTGGAAGACAATGCCCAGGCCATCGGAGCGGATTATACCTTTAAAAACGGAGTCGTTAAGAAAACAGGAACCATCGGCCATATCGGCTGCACCTCCTTTTTTCCTTCTAAAAACCTCGGCTGCATGGGCGACGGCGGCGCTATGATGACCAACGACGACGCACTCGCCGCCAAACTCCGCATGATCGCCAACCACGGCCAGCAAAAGAAATACTACCACGACGTCACCGGCGTCAATTCCCGGCTGGATTCCCTGCAGGCCGCCATTTTAAATATAAAGCTTCGGCATCTCGACGAATACTCGGCCGCCCGTCAAAGTGCCGCCGCCTTTTACGACGAGGCATTCCAAAATATCCAGGAATTGCAAACGCCTGCCCGGCAGCACAATTCCACCCACGTGTTTCACCAGTACACCCTGCGGGTAAAAAACAGCCGGCGGGACGACCTCCAGGCTTATTTGTCCGAAAAAGGCATCCCCTCGATGATCTACTACCCCGTGCCGCTGTACAAGCAGAAAGCATTTGAAAAATATGTTCCGGCGGGCTTCACGCTCCCCGTCACCGAGCAGCTTTGCCGGGAAGTCATCTCCCTTCCTATCCACACAGAAATGGACGGGGAGTTGCTGGGGTTTATCAGCGAATCAGTGTGTTCATTTTTTGAGTGAACGCCCCCTTTGTGTCCCTTTAGGGATCCGTCCACGTCACGTTTTCCCGTTTGGCAGCCCTTATGACGTGGACGGATCCCTAAAGGGAAACAAAGGTGCGCAGCAGCCTGGCAAGAAAGTCCCCAAATCAAAAAACCCGCCTGACCGAGTCAGTCGGGCAGGGACCATCGAACAACGAGATGTTTTTCGCCCACTAATTCACTCGAATTTTACACGAATATTTCAACCTGACTAATTCGTTTTAATTAGCGCAAATTCGTGGCTAACTACTTTTCTCACGACACCGCCATCATCGACCCCGGCGCCACCATCGGCAACGGCAGCAAAATCTGGCACTTCAGCCATATCATGTCCGGAGCCGTAATCGGTAAAAACTGCAACCTCGGACAGAATGTATTCGTGGCGAACGGCGTGGTACTGGGAAACAATGTCAAAGTACAAAACAACGTCTCCATCTACGAAGGCGTCACCTGCGATGACGATGTGTTTTTAGGCCCCAGCATGGTTTTCACCAACGTGATGAACCCCCGCAGCGCCGTCAACCGAAAAGGAGAATACATGAAAACCACGGTCGGAAAAGGCGCCACCATCGGCGCCAACGCCACCATCGTCTGTGGACATAACATCGGCGCATACGCCTTCATCGGCGCCGGGACCGTGGTGACAAAAGAAGTGAAACCTTACGCCTTGATGGTTGGAAATCCCGCCCGTCAAATAGGTTGGATGAGCGAACACGGCGAGCGGTTGCATTTTAACGAGAAAGGAGAAGCTGTTTGTCCCGGGTCGGGAATGAAGTACCAGCTTTCGAATGGTACCGTAGCCCCCGTTTCAGAATAACGAGGTTTTTTCATCCCGTAGGGAACTGTTCCGTCTCAAGGGTTTTCATCCCGCAGGGAACCGTTCCATCACGACGGTTTTTCATCCCTCGGTGGGACCCGTCCAAGTCACGTTTGTATCCCTTCAGGGACCCGTCCAAGTCATAAGTGCCGTCCCGTTTTCTCTTTTACAAACGTGCCGTGGACAGATCCCTGACGGGACACAAAAGCCGCAGCCATCATTCATCATTAAACATTCATCATTAATACCGTGAATTTCGCCTTAATCGGAGCAGCCGGCTACATTGCCCCCCGTCACATGAAAGCCATTCAGGCAACAGGTCATAACCTGGTGGCAGCCTATGATAAAAACGACTCCGTGGGCGTAATCGACAGCTACTTTCCGCAGGCTGATTTTTTTACCGAGTTCGAACGCTTCGACCGTCACCTGGACAAGCTGAAAAGAGAAGGACTTGATATCGATTATGTGGTGGTTTGTTCGCCGAACTACCTGCATGATGCACATATCCGCTTCGGCCTGCGTATTGGTGCGGATGTAATTTGTGAAAAACCGCTCGTACTGAACCCCTGGAACATCGACGGTTTAAAACTATTGGAGAAAGAATCCCGCAGAAAAATATACACCATTCTGCAGCTTCGCCTCCACCCTGCCCTGCTGGCACTCAAGCAGAAAATCGACAACGACCCCGGCGGAAAAGTCTATGATGTCAACCTGACCTACCTGACTTCCCGCGGCAAATGGTACTACGCCAGCTGGAAAGGCGACCTCAGCAAATCCGGCGGCATCGCCACCAACATCGGCGTTCATTTTTACGATATGCTGACCTGGCTGTTTGGCAATATCCGGGAAAACACGGTCCACGTCCACACCCACGACCGGGCATCCGGCTACCTGGAACTAGACAAAGCCCGGGTAAAATGGTTCCTCAGCATCAATTACGATACGATTCCGGAACACATCCGGGCCAAAGGCGCCCGCACTTATCGTTCCGTCACCGTGGATGGAGAAGAAATAGAATTCAGCGACGGCTTCACGGACCTCCACACCCGGAGCTATGAAGCCATCCTGTCCGGCCAGGGTTTCGGCCTCGACGATGCAGCCACCGCCGTGCAAATCGTGCACGACATCCGGAATGCCCGCCCCGTCGGCCTCCACGGTCACTGGCATGAGCTGGCGAAGCTGCCGTTGGCGAAACATCCTTTTGAGTAGAGAAGTGAGAGGGTGAGAGAGTGAGAGAAGTGAGAGGGTGAGAGATGCATAGCACCTTTGTATCCCTTTAGGGAACCGTCCACGTCACAAGGGCTGCCCCGTTTTCATCCCTCGGCGGGAACCGTCCACGTCCCGTTTTCATCCCTCGGTGGGACCCGTCCACGTCACAAGGGCCGCCCCGTTTTCAAACAGCAACCTTAACGTGGACAGATCCCTGACGGGAAACAAAGTGCCACAACGAACAACGAACAACAATGAAAATTCTCATCACCGGCACCGCCGGCTTCATCGGATTTCACCTCGCAAACAGATTGTTAGAAAGGGGTGATGAAGTAGTCGGAATCGACAACATCAACGACTACTACGACGTCAATCTCAAGTACGACCGGTTGAAACAGGCTGGTATATCCCGGGCTGCTGTTTTGTCATCCCCTTCAGGGGAACCGCACTACGTGCAAAGCGAAAAGCATCCAAAGTATCGTTTCATCAAAGCCAACCTCGAAGACCGGGACACCATCGACCGCATTTTCAAAGAACACCAGTTCGATGCAGTCGTCAACCTGGCGGCACAGGCAGGCGTACGCTACAGCATTATCAACCCGCATGCCTATATCCAAAGCAATATCGTTGGTTTCGCCAATATCCTGGAAGCTTGCCGCCACAATGGCGTGAAACACCTGGCCTATGCCAGCAGCTCCAGTGTGTACGGCCTGAATGAAAAAATGCCACTGTCCACTTCCGATAACGTGGATCACCCGATTTCACTCTATGCCGCCAGCAAAAAAAGCAACGAACTCATGGCGCATACCTACAGCCACCTGTACGGTTTGCCGACCACCGGACTGCGCTTTTTCACCGTCTACGGCCCCTGGGGCCGCCCGGACATGGCCTTGTTTCTTTTCACCAAGGCCATGCAGGAAGGCGAACCAATCAAAGTATTTAATCACGGAAACATGGTGCGGGATTTCACCTACGTGGATGATATCGTGGAAGGCATCGTCCGGGTCATCGACAATCCGCCAGCCGGAAACCCGGACTGGCAGGGTGAAAAACCCGACCCCTCGACCTCCAAAGCGCCGTATAAAGTCTATAACATCGGCAACAACAACCCCGTAAAGCTGATGGATTTCATCAAAGCCATCGAAAAGAAACTCGGCATCGAAGCCAAAAAAGAAATGCTCCCCATCCAACCCGGCGACGTACCCGCCACCTTCGCCAATGTCGAAGACCTGGTCGAAAACCTGGGCTATAAGCCGGAAACTAAGATACAGGACGGGATCGATGCGTTTATTGACTGGTACAGGGAGTATTATTCAATGGTTAATGTTTAATGGTTAATGTATAATGATTAATGGTTAATTTCCGGGCAAATCCGTGAGTCCCCCCATTAACCATTAACCATTATAAATTAAACATTAATCACAGCACAAACACCTCCCTCGTCTCGCTCCAATCGCTTTGGCGGCCGTGAGTGCCCAGAAATTTAACACGAACGGTGACGGTGACTTTCGTGGTGAGGTTGGCCAGCTTGAAAATTTTCCCGGCGGAATAAGTGCCGTTGTGCCAGGTTGTTCCGCCATCATAAGAATACTCGACAGCCAGTTGGGTGACACCTTTTGGAAAATTTTTGACTTTACCCCTTACAGTGCCGGACAATACGTCTCTTACAAAGTAATCCAGCTCGGGTCTTTCCAGCGGAGTACGCTCCCGAACCGGCTTCGCACGAACCCTCAAGCCGGCGTTCAGGAAATAACTTTCCGGTTCATTGACATTTAACTCCATCATCATAAAAAGAATTTTAAGTTTGAAAAGCAGTTCAGTCCTGACCTTTTCCAGGGTCGTTTTAGCCGATTTACTGCCATCTTTGGCATTGTCGCTGGCCACGTTGAACCGGGCATTTTCAGCTTCGACCTCCAGAACCTGATCTTGTACATTGGCATAAGCCGGCTTTCCTTTTGTCTTTGTCACCAGGCCATTTGTGTTGGCGAAAAGGTTGCCATCGTCCGCTTTGGTCCAATCAGAAAAAATAATTTCTAATAGCATAATCGTTAAAATTTAAGCGTTAAAAAAAAGGTTAATAATTGATAATGATTAATGGTTAATGGTTAATAGGGCTTCAAGTGGGAAGCACACGGATGCCTTAGAGCTATGAAAACATACCATAACTCGCATCCAAAAAACACACAGCAAATTCCTGGAAAATATAAGCCCCCCCCCTTCAAACAAATCAAACCCCTCAAACCCCTCAAACCCCTCAAACCCCTCAAACCCCTCAAACCCTCAAAAAGTGGAACTTCAAAGGTTTTCCGGGGTTGACAGAACCAGATGATCTTACGACCACGGTCCCTTCTCCGTTCCACATAGGATTCCGTAAAAAATTCAAATTGCGGCGCAGCCTGACACCACTAAGCAACATGCCAGCCGAAGGCATCAATTGTTCAGCAAAATATCAAACAGGCAGACCTGATGCCTGTCATACAAAGTCGGTGTGTGAAAATTTGTAACAGATAAATGTTACAGAGATAAAATTCAGACAACGTGATTAGTCACGTTACATCCAAATAATTTTTTACGGAAAGTATCTTTTTGTAGTGCGATTTGTCGACACTGATTTTCACAAATTACACTGATTTTTTCCTGAAAAATGACTACCCAGAAATCAGTGTAATCCGTGTAAATCAGTGTCAGAAAAATACCCTGATTTTTTTCCTGAATAATGCATTCCAATAATCAGTGTAATCCGTGAAAATCAGTGTCCAAAAAACAAAATCATTTGTCAAATCGCTTCTAAAATAAGCTAAAAAAGTGTGCCAATTTCATACGGCCAAACATCAAAATTGAAAATTTTCTTCACCCGCTGAAAATTTCCCCGTTTTTATCCCCAAAAAAAGTTTCAGTTTCGGGAAACTCAGATTTTTTTTCCTGAAAAAAATTTCAAACTCCGGGTAACTCAAAAATTTTTTCCCCGAAAAAAATTTCAACTCCGGGAAACTCAACCTTTTTCCCCGGAAAAATTTTTCAGTTCCGGGAAACTCAAATTTTTTTCCCCGAAAAAAATTTCAAACTCCGGGAAAATTTTTTCAAAGTCCCCCGAAAAAATTTTGAACAAGGGGATCTTCACAAAAAATTACCCGTAAATTTTTAGAAATTTCACTAAAAATCTGTTCGCTCTTCCACTACTTTAAAATTTCAAGCCCAGCAACGTGATCCATCCATCCAAAAATAATTATAAACAGCCCAACCGTTTCCAAAAGTTTATCATTCACCTTTGGAATAGCATCAGGTCAGCCTATTCATCATTCACCATTCATCGTTCATCATTTAAAAATCTATCCACTTTCCACTATCCACTTTCCATCCTAACCCTCCTGCTTTTGTTTTCTGGTTGCGTCAAACACCCCCAACTCCTCTACTTCCGCAACCAGACGGAGTTTGTGCCCCTGCAGAACCACGACATCAACAATACCGTGCGGATCAAGATACAGACTGACGACGTTCTGTTTATCCTGGTAAGAGCACTCGACCAGGAAACTGCTGAACCCTTCAACCTCTTCGGTGGGATGAGTATGCAGATGATAAATCAGATCGGCCAAAACAACCCCACCGTGCAGGGTTACCTTGTGGACCCCAACGGCAACATCGATATCCCGGTCGTCGGCAGCCTGGACGTAGCCGGGAGGACCATCGAGGAGACCAAAACCCTTATCGCTGATAAATTAAAACCCTACCTCAACGAACCCACTATTATAATAAGGTTTCTGAATTTCCGCTTTACCGTTCTCGGAGAGGTCGGAGCCCCTCGCACCATAAATGTACCCGGCGAACGCATGACCATCCTGGAAGCCATCGGCCAGGCCGGGGACCTTACACCATATAGTAACAGGGAAAAGATCATGGTCATCAGGGAGCAAAACGGCAAGCGGGAGTTTGGGTACGTCAACATCCACTCCCCACAGGTATTTCAGTCGCCCTACTTCTACCTCCAGCAAAATGATATTGTGTACGTAGAACCTATTCCCGAAGCCGTCGCCGTCGTCCGGGACCCTATACAGGAGACCTTGCCGATCATCTCCGGCATCTTGTCGATCGCTGCACTGATCATCGCTTTTGTACGGTAGAGAACAGGGATGAGGGATAAGGGGTGAGGAGTGAAGCCACGTTTGTGTCCCTTCAGGGATTCGTCCACGTCAAAAGGGAAGTCATATGGGGAAACATAACGTGGACAGATCCCTAATGGGGAAAAAGGCCCCCTGCTAAATTTCGAAGACAATAGCGTTCATTGCGGCACCCTCTTAGCCGCTCCCGGCGCCTTGTGTCCGTTCAAGGCCCCGTCCAAGTCAAAAGGACTCCCACGAAAACCATCCCTAAATACCAATAACCCAATGACTAATGACCCAATAATCCTATGAACTCCCCCCAGAACAATCCACTATCCTCTATCCATTATAAAATCTTCCATTGAACAATAACGCTTCCAACAACGGCTTCGACACCAACATTCAACAGCAGGAAGAATCCTTCGACCTGAAGGGATTTTTCTTTAAATACGTCCTCCGCTTCTGGTATTTGTACCTGATATTCCCGGTGGTAGCTTTTGCCATTGCCAAAGTGTACTTACGATACTCGACCCCAAAATACATGGCCAAAACTTCCATCCTGATCAAGGATGAAAAACAGTCTGTCGGATTATCAGAGGAAAAATTGTTTGAAGAACTGGGCATACAAGCCGGAGACAAAAACATCGAAAACGAAATCCAGGTACTGAAGTCCAGGACACTGATGGAAGAGGTGGTCAAAGACCTGAACTTAAATGTTCGTTTTGTCGGAGAAGGCCGCATCAAATCCAGCGAATTGTACCTCGATAGTCCAATTCAGTTGGATTCCTTTATTCCGGGTGAAAAAAGGATGACCCAGTTTGAAATTACGTTACTCGACGAACCTGCCTTTACATTCAAGGCTGGAGAGTTTCAGGCCCAACAGCAATTCGATATACCTTTTACCAATGAATACGGCACCTTTCTTTTCTCCAGAAACCAGGAATTCCCGTTGAGTTCCGAGAGGGTACTACACTTGACGATATCCCCAATCGAAAAAATTGCAACCGATTATTCAACAGCTTTAAGTATCGCCAACGCTTCAAAATATTCCAGCGTGTTGGTACTCTCTCTCATTGATCCAGTTCCGCAAAAAGCTGTAAACATTCTGAACAATTTAGTAAGGAAATACAATGAGGCCGCCATTGCAGAAAAAAACCAGGTCAGCACCAATACCCTTCAATTCATAGAAGACCGGTTGGTATTCCTGACCCAGGAACTCAAGGAAGTAGAAAAAGGATTGGAAACTTTCAAAGGGCAAAATCAAATTCCATTGCCCATGGAGTTAACGGCCGAGCAAATCAGCGCTGAATTGTTCGAATATGATAAGAATTTATCCAGACTCAATATTCAGTTAAACTTGCTCAGGTCCATCAAAGATTACCTGGAGAACAGGTCCTCTTCATTCGATTATGTACCGGTGAATATTGGCATTTCCAGTCCGGCTGTTACAGAATTACTGACTAAATTTAATGAAATTCTCATTGACCGTGAAAGACTGTTGCGAGGCGCCACGCCTGACAACCCGTCCGTAGCAGCCCGGGAAACCCAATTAAAGAACATGCGGGAAAACATCCTGGCCGCCATTAGGGATGAAATAAGAAATGCGGAACTCAACCTTAAACAGATAGAGACAAAAAACAACCAACTGAACCGAAAGACCGGAAGTATTCCCCGGATTCAACGGGAAATGCTGGAGATCATGCGTCAGCAAAACATCAAGGAAAGCCTCTATCTATTTCTATTGCAAAAAAGAGAAGAAACTGCGCTATCCATGGCCGTAACACCTTCCAATGCAAGGGTAGTCGATGCGGCAAGAGCACAAGGTGAACCCGTAGAACCCAAACCTCAATTGGTCTATGCGATTGCCTTGGCATTAGGCATGGCCATACCCACGCTGATCATTTTGTTGTTGGATATGCTGAATGACAAGGTACAGAGTAAAGAAGACTTAGATCAAAACACGAAAACACCCGTAATCGGCGGGGTAAGTCACAATAAATCCGGAAAACAGATTGTGGTAAGTAAAGGCAGCCGGTCTTCCATCGCTGAGATGTTTCGGCTCCTGCGCACAAACATGCAGTTTGTCGGAGCTGAAAAGGAACATAAGACCATTCTTGTCACCTCCAGTGCCAGTGGCGAGGGTAAAACCTTTATTACGGTAAACCTGGGAATCAGCTTTTCAATTGCCGATAAAAAGACCGTATTGGTGGGATTAGACCTTCGCAAACCCAAATTAACCAAATACATCACTGAACAGCCGGAAACGTATGGCGTCACTAATTACCTGATTGGTGATAAGAGTATGGAGGAAGTCATTCTGCCCACAGGCCTGCAACCCAATTTATATTATGTACCCAGTGGTCCTACCCCACCCAACCCGGCCGAATTGCTGATGGGACAAAAAATGAAGGCTTTGTTAAACCACCTCCTGGAAGAATTTGAAGTTGTATTGATCGATACACCACCTGTTGGTTTGGTGGCAGATGCTCTTTTGCTAAATGAATTTGTAGACAGTACTCTTTTTGTTGTACGACATGGATATACCCGAAAAGGACAATTAAACATCATAGACGATATTTACCGTAATTCTAAGTTAAATAAAGTGAATATTGTATTTAATGGATTAAAGGCCGGAGGAGGTTATGGTTATGGTTATGGTTATGGTTATGGTTATGGTTATGGTTATGGTTATGGTTATGGTTATGGTTACTATGACGATGATAAAATAGTAAAAAAAAATAATTAGAAATTTTATAAGCTAAGAAATGAAAAAAATTCCATACGGAAGACACGATATTACAAATGAAGATATTCAGGCAGTCATAGACATTTTAAAATCAGATTGGCTAACTCAGGGTCCAAATATTAAATTGTTTGAAGATGCCTTCGCTGAATACATAGGATGTAAATACGCTGTCGCAGTTTCCAATGGCACAGCAGCACTTCATCTTTGCACACTTGCCCTTGGAGTTCAGAAAGGTGATAAAGTCATTACATCCCCTATAACATTTGCCGCCACTGCAAACTGTGTTCGTTATGCGGGAGGCGAAGTTATTTTTGCTGATATTGACCCAGAAACCTACCTTATCGATATAAATGCAGTTCGAAAACTTCTTGAAGCCGAACCTATGGGGACTTACAAAGGTATTATCCCTGTGGATTTTGCAGGCCGGGCAGTAAATTTGGAAGAATTTCGTAAACTGGCCGAAGAGAACGGATGCTGGATTATCGAAGACGCATGCCATGCTCCGGGGGGTTATTTTAAAGACAGTTTTAGAATAAAGCAAAATTGCGGTAACGGTAATTTCGCAGATTTATCTATTTTTTCATTTCATCCTGTTAAACATATTGCGGCGGGGGAAGGAGGCATGATTACAACCAATAACGAAAGTCTGTACAAAAGATTATTAAACCTTAGGACCCATGGTATTCAGCAAGACCCCTCTAAAAAACAATATGACCATGGAGTATGGTACTATGAAATGCAAGAGTTAGGGTACAATTACAGACTAACAGATATTCAAGCCGCTTTGGGTTTAAGCCAATTAAAAAGGGCCACTGAAGGTATAGAGAGAAGGTGTGAAATAGCCAAAAATTATTTTGAAGAATTTAGAAATAAAAATTTTATTGTGAGGCAGTCCGGGGATATAGAAGGTCATGCTTATCATTTATATGTTATTGAGATCAATAATCGCACCGAATTGGTAAATTACTTGCGAACTAAAAATATTTGGGCCCAAGTGCATTATGTTCCCTGCCATTTGATGCCTTATTACAGGCAATTTGGATGGAAAGAAGGGGATCTGCCCCACGCTGAAGAATATTACAACAGATGCCTAAGCATACCTATCTATCCTTCTTTAAATGAATCGGAGCAAGCATTTGTCATTGACACCATTAAAGCATTTTACAATAACTGATAGGATGCCTTATATAATTATCGAAGCAGCTAATACACACGGAGGCAATATTGATTACCTGCATAGACTAATTGATGAATTCTCTGTTTATACCACAGGCTATGGAATGAAGTTTCAACCACTTCAACAGGATGAGATTGCTACTCCTGACTTTCAATGGTATTCTGTATATCAAAAATTATTTTTTGATCCAGCTCAGTGGAAAGACATCATTCAAAAAACAAAAAAGCACAAAGATGTTTGGTTAGACATATTTGACTTGTATGGGGTACAAATCCTCAAAGAAAATATCAATGAAGTCTTCGGAATAAAACTCCAAGTGTCTGTTCTGTATAATCTTTCAGTTTTACAAGCTTTGTCAGATATTGATTTATCAAGACAAAAGTTAATTGTCAATGTAGCATCACTTGAGATTCAAAAAATTGATGAGCTTCTCCTTCAACTTAGCACCACAATCAATGCAGAAGAAATCCTGCTGGAAGTAGGATTCCAGGGATACCCTACCCAATTGACTGATTCTGGTATTTCCAAAATACAAAAAGTAAAAGAATTGTTTAAAAAAAGAATTGTTTTTGCCGATCATATTGATCGCAATAATGAGTATGCATTATGGCTTCCTGTTCTCGCTCAGGCAAATGGTGCCGATATCATCGAAAAACACGTATTGTTGGAAGGGGAAAAAACTGAGTATGACCATTATTCAAGCTTGAATAAATCCCAATTCGACAGAATGGTTCAACTCATAGAAGATTATACCGTGTTGGTCACTGCTCCGTTTATCAATCAGCAGGAAAAAGATTATCTCACTAAATCAATGATGAAACCGCTATTGACTGATGATAAAGCAAAAGGGCAGGGAATTTCCTTAGCAGACGATCTGCAATACAAACGATCAGGAAAAGAGGGGCTCGACACGTTTTCCCTTCGGGAACTCCTAGCCTCTTTTCATATCCTCGCTGTTAACAAAAGACAAAATGAAACCCTTCAAAAAGCAGATTTTAAAAAGGCCGTAATTGCCGTGATCGTAGCCGGAAGGTTAAAATCTTCCAGACTTAAAGATAAAGCGTTGTTGAAGATCGGTGATTTAACTTCTATAGAAACTTGCCTTAAAAATGCCTGCAGGTTTTCTAATATCAATTATGTCATATTAGCAACTTCTGATTTAGAAAGCGACGCACCATTGGCTGATTACACGTATAACGATGCGGTTTTTTTTCACAGAGGACACCCCGATGATGTCATTCAGAGATACCTTGACATTATCAGGAAACTGAAAATTGATGTAATTATAAGGGTGACTGCCGACATGCCTTTTATTGATAATGACATTTGCCAGTTATTGTTGAAATCCCATTTTGAAACGGGTGCTGACTATACAGCAGCTAATGAGGCTGCCGTTGGGACTAATTTAGAAATTATTAATGCCCAAGCATTGGAAAAAGTTAAAAGTTACTTCCCAAGTGCCGAGTATTCTGAATATATGACATGGTATTTTATGAATAATGAGGAGCATTTCAATATCAATTTGATTGATCTTCCAGGAGAACTGGTGAGAAATTATCGTCTTACTCTGGATTACGATGATGACCTAACTATGTTTAATTCCCTTCACCAAAAACTGCTTGATAAAAACGATTATAACTTAAGAGATATATACGATATACTCGATAAGCACCCCGAAATTGCCAAATTAAATGCACATTTGACATTGAAATACAAAACAGACCAGACACTTATTAATATTCTAAACGAAAAAACAAAAATTAATCAATGAAAAAAGCATTCAGTACTGAGCAAGAGCAATTTTGGGCCGGAGAGTTTGGAAATGAATACATTGGAAGAAATATAAGCCAAGAGTTGCTTGCTTCAAATCTCAATTTCTTTACAAAAGCGCTTAAGTACGTTGGCAAGCCTAAATCCTTGATCGAATTTGGAGCGAATGTCGGAATGAATTTAAAAGCAATCCAACAATTGTTTCCAGGCATTCAGCTTCATGGTATTGAAATAAATGAAAAGGCTGCAACGCATTTGTCAGAAAATATAGGAGTAAATAATGTATCAAATATTTCTATTTTTGATTTTAAATCGGAAAAGACTTTTGAAGTAGCACTCATCAAAGGAGTTTTAATTCACATTAACCCGGAAAAATTGCATTTCGTTTATCAAAAACTCTATGACGTTGCAGAAAGTTATATTCTTATTTGTGAGTATTATAATCCATCACCTGTTTCAATCACCTACAGAGGGCATACCGATAGATTGTTTAAAAGAGATTTTGCAGGTGAAATGTTGGAAAGATATCCTGATCTGAATTTAGTGGATTATGGGTTTGTTTACAAAAGAGACCCTGCTTTTCCACAAGATGACATAAGTTGGTTTCTATTGAAAAAGGAAAAGTGAAGAATAAAGTGTTTTTTCGGGCAGATGGGAATTCCCAGATAGGACTTGGTCATATTTTTCGTTCCCTTGCGCTGGCAGAAATGCTCCGGAATGACTTTGACTGCCATTTTATCATCCGTCAACCGATACCCTCGATTAAGACTAAAATCCTGGAAGTATGCAATAAAATTATCGAACTGCCTGAAACTGAAAACCATGAAAAAGAAGCACTCTTCATTGTCCAGCATTATCTAAAGAGAAACGAAATTGTCGTTCTGGACGGCTATTACTTTAAAACCCGCTATCAGAAAATCATCCGGGCAATAGGATGTAAAATTGTCTGTATTGACGACATCCACAATTTTCATTTTGTAGCAGATGTAGTCATCAATCACGCAGGTGGAGTATCCCCCGCTGCTTATTCAGCAGAACCATATACCCTTTTTTACCTGGGATTGCCTTATGCTATGCTCCGTAAGCCTTTCCTAGTTAAACAATCCGAGAGAGAACTTCCTCCTCCAGACAACAACATTTTAATCTGCTTTGGCGGCGCTGACCCCACGAATGAAACATTGAAGGCCCTTCAAAAATGCGAGTTATCCAATGCCTTTAACCAATGTTATGTGATTACAGGAGCTGCTTATCCATACCAGAATGAGTTGGACAAATTCGTAAGGAACAGCAACCTTAAAGTGACGATTTTGACAAACTTAGATACTCATCAAATGGCAACATTCATGAAAAAATGCCAAACTGCAATCACTTCGCCTAGCACAATCGCTTATGAATACTTGAGTATTGGAGGGCTACTATACTTATCAATGACAGCCGATAATCAACTGGATATTTACAATTACTTTCTCTATACGAAAATCGCTTTCGCATTGGACGATTTTCCTGGTGTCAGCAATGATGCCGCTGCACAGGCGCTACTACTCCAGCAATCCCTCTTGGATGGAAAATCTAGTGAGCGTATATTAAAAATTTTCAAATCACTTGTAATACCCAATGAGGTTGTGCATGCTGGTTAGCGGAGGCCTTGGGCTTAAGGCGCTACAACATGTGATAGCCCTGAACAACATTGTTGCTGTCATGACGGATAAAAACTCCGTTGCCATTATTGAATATTGTCATCAGGAGAACATTCCTTTTTACGCCGGTAATCCAAGAAACGGAAAAGCCCTTCCTTTTCTAAAATCTTTTCAATTTGATGTATTGTTATCGGTGAATTACCTGTTCATTATCGGACAGGAACTAATTAGGCTGCCAGGCAAGCTGGCCGTCAATATTCACGGTTCCCTATTGCCCAAATACCGGGGACGGACGCCCCATGTGTGGGCGATCATCAATGGTGAATCAAAAACTGGTATTACAGCTCATGTGCTGGAGGCAGGAGTAGATGAAGGCGATATAGTCCACCAGGTGGAAATTCCGATCAGGGAAAATGATACCGGCGCCTCGATACTGAAAAAGTTTGGTAATTTTTATCCTGGGGTCATAGACTTTATTTTATCAGATATTGCCGCTGGCACGTTGAATCGTGTAGCACAGGACTCCACCAAAGCTACTTATTTCGGTAAGCGAAGCCCTGATGACGGAGCCATCAACTGGTCATGGTGCAAAGAGCGAATCAGGAATTGGATTAGGGCACAAGCCAAACCCTACCCTGGGGCATTTACTTTCTTGGAAGGAATGAAAATTATTGTACACAAAGCTGAATTCAGTGAAGCTGGCTTTCATTTCGATCAACCCAATGGTTGTATCTTGGCACACACTCCTCATTCTGTTATAGTCAAAACACCAACAGGTGCAATAGAAATATCAGAAATTGAATACACATATCCTGTTCTTTTCGAAGTTGGAAAAATACTGACATGATAGAAATAAAAATCGGGGCAAATATGGTTGGACCGCAGCACAAACCCTTTATTATCGCTGAAATGTCCGGCAACCACAACCAATCGCTGGAGCGTGCCTTGTCATTGGTCAAAGCAGCAGCCGATTCAGGCGCTCATGCTCTAAAACTGCAAACCTACACAGCCGATACCATCACCATCAATCACCGAGGTGGCTTGTTTGATATTACCGATCCAAAATCCCTGTGGTATAGTAAAAATCTATATGAACTATATCAGGAAGCCTATACTCCCTGGGAATGGCACCGAGAAATCTTTGAATATGCTAACACACTTGGCATGGTTGCTTTTTCCTCTCCTTTCGATGAAACTGCCGTTGATTTTCTGGAATCGCTTAACGTACCAGCTTACAAAATCGCCTCTTTTGAAAGTGGTCATCATCCACTATTGAAAAAAATTGCCAGAACCGGCAAACCTGTAATTATGTCATCCGGTACTTCAACCCTGGATGAATTATATGAATCGGTCCGAATTCTGAAACAGCATGGCTGTAAAGAACTGGTTATCCTGAAATGCACCAGCACCTATCCTGCAACTCCGGAAAATACCAACCTCCTCACCATCCCAGTGCTTCAGGAAATTTTTCCAGACTGTATCATCGGCCTTTCCGATCATACGATGGGGGTCGGAGCATCGGTTGCTGCCGTGGCATTGGGAGCGAGGGTGATAGAGAAACACTTCACCTTGCGGCGGGTTGATGGCGGTGTGGACAGCGCTTTCTCCATGGAACCGGAAGAATTGAGAGCTTTGGTCATTGAAACGGAGCGGGCTTTCCAGGCATTAGGAGCCGTTCAACTGGATACGCAAAAAGCGGAAGAAAAGAGCCGCCAATTCAGGCGTTCGATTTATGTGGTGAAGGATATCAGAAAAGGTGAGCCATTTACCCCCGAAAATATCAGGATAATCCGCCCGGGTGATGGTTTGCATTCCAGGCATTACGAGAACCTTATCAACAGGGAATCAGGTCTGGATATTCCCAAAGGAACCCCCTTATCATGGAATTTAATTAAAAAGTAACTACTTAGGTACTTTTTGATTTTTCAGAAAACTCGTACATTTCGCAAAAAGGAATGAGTTGAAACTACCAGACACCATAGAAGCCTGTCACGAGTTGATACATCAACTTTTAGCTACGGTTGGACTCCTCCAAAACCGGGTATCTGATTTAGAGCAGAAGCTCAATCAGAATAGCCGGAACAGCAGCCGTCCGCCTTCTTCCGATGGCTTTAAGAAGCAACCAGCCATTCCAAAGAAGAAAAAGAAGCAGGGCGGACAGCAAGGCCATAAAGGCAACACACTGAAAATGGTTGCGCACCCTGATGAGATTGAAGACATCAAACCTGACCAATGCAGGCATTGTCACCAACATCTAAGCCCCGCCACTGAATTTACCCTGAATAGCCGCCGTCAGCAATTTGATCTTCCTGAAATCAAACTATATATCAAAGAATTCCGCAGCTATGGCTGTACCTGTCCACATTGTGGCACCCAAAATCAGGGCGAATTTCCCGCAGGCGTCCAAGCTCCTGTCCAGTACGGACCGGGTGTACGGTCACTCGTTACGTTGCTGCACCAAAACGGGTGCATGTCCATGTCCAAAATTCAGCAACTCTTTGACGACCTTTTTTCTGTACCGCTGAATGAAGCCACGATCGTTCAATGTCAAAACGACGCTTACGACCGGCTGCAAGCAGAAGAAGATTACATCAAAACTCAATTGCTGAATGCCGAAGTAAACAATGCCGACGAAAGTGGCGTCCGTGTTGAAGGCTGTGGACATTGGCTGCATACTTTGGGAAATACCTCATATACTTATCAATTTGTCCACAAAAAGCGAGGCAGCAAGGCCCACGAGCCCCATTTGTCCATCTTGCCTGACTACCAGGGCTGGCTTATCCATGATTGTTATGCTTTCTATTTTCTTTTTGAAAAAGCCAAACATGGCGTGTGCGGCGCCCATCTGCTGCGGGAACTCAAAGGCCTAATGGAAACGGGAAGCAGCTGGGCTGAAAAATTTCATCACTTCCTTCTGAAACTTTACAACGATACAGCACAGGGCACCAAAAAGCTTCCACCGAAAGAACAGGACAAAGCACTAAATACATATGACAGCCTAATCTGGGAAGGTTACCGGGAGGAACCGCCCCCGCAACCACCGCCTTCCGGCAGAGGAAGATATTCAAATACCAAAGGCAGAAACTTGCTGAACCGCCTGGATAATTACCGGGAGGCCGTACTGGCATTTGCCTGGCATAAATGTGTGCCTTTCACCAATAATCTGGCTGAGCGGGATATCCGGCCAACAAAGTCGAAACTGAAGGTAGCAGGATGCTTCAGAACCTTGAAAGGTGCCCAAAATTATGCCCGTATCTATAGTTTTATCTCCACCGTGAGAAAACTACAACTCAATCCTTTCAAAGAACTTAGAAATATTTTTGAGGGAAAAATCCCGTCATATCGTTTTGCGACGACCTAAATATTTATATTAAAAATTAATAGATATCTGTTTGAATTGAGAGTCTTAGTATTGACCGATTCGCTATCCCTGCCCAGAAAACACCCGGATGGAGAGGTAAGATGGGAAGATATTTATGTTTCTCTGCTACGCAAAGAATTGCCAGAGATAGAATTTATTCATGTCGGTCTCGGTGGAGCAACGATTGTCGATCTGTACTCCCAGCTAAATTACTACAGTTTTATTCAAGCCGACCTTATACTACTTCATTGTGGGATCGTGGATTGTACACCAAGAGCCTTTGGTAGGATTGAACTCGAAATCATCAAAAAACTCAGGTTGTTCCGGGTCTTCAAACCCTTCGTCAGGTTAATGCGAAAGTACAGGGGGATTACCTATACGCCTTACAGGCAATTTAAAAAAACGCTGATCAACCTGAAAAAACGTTTTGAAGATATTCCTATTTGGGCAATTGGAATATTACCAGGATGTGAAGAATATGAGCAAATCGTGCCTCGTGTTTCACAGAACATCCTTAAATACAACGAAATATTAAAATCTGAAACATATTTCATTGATAATTCAACCTTCCCCAGAGAAGGAATTCTATCTGATTATCATCACCTCAACAAAACCGGTCAACTGATATTATTTCAAAAGCTAAAGTCTGAGTTAAAACAATGGGCTGGCCGGGAATTCAAACCCCATGATCAAGCAGTTCTTTCTAGAAAGAAATAAGACTGGCAATATGATTGTCTTCATGAGCATGTCCAGTCTTACAGGAAATGCCATGACAATGGTCAGCGGGTTTCTCGTCGCAAAATGGATGCTACCGGAAGAACTTGGCTATTTTAATTCATTTAATATCATAACCAGCTATATTATTTTGATTCAACTGGGAATTCCGAGTGGCCTTAGTAGGGAATTACCTTATTATATGGGCAAAGGAGAGCAAGAGAGAGTCAAAGAATTTGCCTCAGTTGCAAACTACTGGAGTCAGGTACTTGGAATATTCTCTTTGGTTACATCATTTATTGTCGCATTATATTTTATTTTGTTAAACGATTTTAAACTTGGATTTGGGATAATGACAATTGGTCTCTCTACATTTGAAGCATTTTATGTCACCAAATACTTAAAAATACTTTACCGGTCAAATACCGACTTCAATAAACTATCAGCTATTTCTCTTGTTTCTTCTATTGTAGCATTTGCAGGTATTTATTGGGTATGGAAATATGGTTTTTACGGATTGTGTATGAGGGCAGCCGGTGTTACATTGGTAAACTGGATATTAACCTATCGCTGGAGACCCATTAAAACAAAACCGAATTGGTCATTTGCTAATTTAAAAGTGCTATATAAAGTTGGAATGCCGATTTATGCTGTGGCGAGTATGTATGGACTTTGGCCAACTATTCAACGCACTGCCATTTTATTCATGGGGGGCACAAAAGCACTGGGACTTTATGCTTTAGCAACAATGGTGGACGGGACGCTGCAAACAGTTACATCGTCTATCAGTAGCATCAGTTTTCCGAAGATGAGTTATGCTTATGGCCAGGGAAAAAGTTTTATAGAGTTAATGAAAATCCCGTTGAAATTTGTTGGTATTTCCTTCCTACTCTACCTTTTTGTTCTGGCAATTGGATGGCCCGTTTTGCCGTGGGTCGTTGAAAATCTACTTCCAAATTACGTCGGTGGAATTGAAGCAGCACAATGGATGTTGATAGTAAGTCTTATCAGTATCCTTTCCGTTTTCAGCAATATCTACATGGTGATAAAAAAGAATTTTGACCGCTTAAAGGCTTATACCGCCGGCATGATTATTTGGGCAATCATTCTATTCTATTTCCATTACACTGCTGAATTTAGCCTGGCGATTTTTCCTAAAGCCCTGATAGCAGGTTATTTAGCCACCCTTTTGGTAGATCTTTACTTCTACCGGAACTATTATTTTGCCTTTGAAAAAGGGCAACATTTAAATTGATCATTCAAGGATTTGAAAAACATTTTTACCATACATTCTCACATCACCTTTCTCTCAGCCCTGGCTGTGTCCAAATATTTGAATCTGGAGAAACCATCCATTGTTTTTCTCACTTCCAACTATGAGATCGGATTAACAGGATATGCGCATTTCCCTTCTTATGATCAGGTGGAAAGCTCAATGAGCCTGTTTAAAAAAATCAAGAACTTTAATTACCCTAATGCCTACGACAGGTACATCCGAGGAATTACAGGTGGAGAGGAGTACACTGCCTATATAGACCTGATGTCAGTTGGCAACAGGGTATTGATCACAAACCCAAAATGCAAGGCCTATCATTTCATAGAAGAAGGGATAGTAAATTACGGGAACTATGATAGTTTAACCTTATTTACAATTGACAATCAAATTTTTCCATGGAGAGTAGATTTCTGGAAAGATCGAAAATTAATTGTCAACGGATTACTCAGAATATTAAGGGGCAGATCTGTAAAAATGCTCAGTTTGCCAATTCATCCCAACTGTTATGCATTTGTAAGGGATGTGAAATTTTATTGTTTTTCCGATGAAGCTTTTAAAAATATACCTTTTGCTAAAAAAGTAGTCGTTCCATTTGAAGCTATAAAAGAAGAGATGCTAAAACTATCAAATAAATTAGATATTAGTGATAGTTCTTTATGGATTGGTGACGCAATGAACCGAGTATACGGGATTAACCTTGATTCCTTTGAAAGTACATTAAAAATCTTTCTTAAAAAAATGCTGTCAGCCAAGCACCTTACAACGAATAAAGTTTTTATCAAATTTCGTCCCGATCAATCCGATGATGAAAAAAAAGTTACATTAGATGTATTTCAATCTTTGAACTTTCATACGGAATTATTGTCCTATCAAACCATCCTCGAGGCTCTATTGATAGTTTCTAAAAATGTAACTGTTATAGGTAATGGTTCATCACTTTTGATATATGGCCATATTTTACATCATAAATCTTACACCTTGTTTAATTTATTACCAGATACCGATCACATTCCTTTAAAGCATGAATATCCAAGGTTTTGGCAAATGGTAAAAACTGTTGAATGACAAATATACTCTTTATTTCCCAATTTCCCATTGAGCCTGATAAAGGAGGTGTACAGCGAGTAACATCCACCTTAGCAAAGGAGTTTATAAAAAAAAGAATGAAGGTTCAATACCTAATTTTAGCACACGGTTCTCAGACAGAAATTGATGGGGTTATTCAATATTTTCTTCCTCTAAAAAATAGAGTTCTTTCAAGAGAAAATATCGAATTTGTAAGGAAATTGATTATTGAAAAAGAAATAAATGTAATAATAAATCAAGCAGGAATCTATAAAAAATCTATTGCTTTTCTAAGTGCTATAACTCCTGACAAAGGAGTTAAAACTTATACAGTCCATCATAATTGCATTGCTTGTCTTCAAAATAGTTATGAAAATATTATCATGAGTAATGCTTTGTACAGAAAAATACTTAAATTTTTAAATTTTAAATTTTTTTGGAAAATATTGAAATACATAAATAAAATAAAATATAGTTTATATTTTAAGAATGCAATTAAGGTATCCAATAAGCTCGTTTTACTCTCCCCACATTTTATACCTGAATTAAAAACTTTTATAAAATCATTTCCAAGTGAAAAAATTATTAGCATACCTAATCCTGTACCATTTAGTGTGGTTGAAAACATAGAATATAAAAAGGAAAATCGTATTTTGTTTGTAGGAAGAATTGAAGTAGCTCAAAAAAGAGCAGATTTAATTTTAGAAATATGGACAAAATTGTCAAGTAAATTTCCTGAATGGGAATTCGACGTATTAGGAGATGGTACGTTTCGGAAAGAGTTGGAAAAAAGAGTCATAGAAAAGCAGATAAGCAATATTAATTTTTACGGCTTTCAAGATCCTCGTCCTTTTCTACAGCGCTCTAAGATTTTTTGTATGACATCCGCATTTGAAGGTTTCCCTATGGTTTTGGTTGAATCCCAGGCTTACGGGGTTGTTCCCTTCGCATTCAATTCTTTTAGTTCATTAACAGATATTATTGAGCATGAAAAAACAGGTTTAATTATTAAACCTTACGACATTAAAGAATATATAGATCAACTTTCAAGATTGATGGAAGATGATAAAAGTCGAATCAAGATGGGGCAAACAGCTTATGACTCTTTAGACAAGTTTAAACCTGAATTGATTGCTGAACATTGGAAAAAGCTTTTTGAGAATTAATTTTATATTTTAATAGGTGTCAATAACAAAAGCGAAACCATCAATCCTGTTCCTGATAGGTATTTTTTATCCATTTCTTGCATTTCTGTTTGCAGTAAACAAAATTTGGAGTAGAAAGTATCATAAAATTATTTTATTATTTTCATTCTGGTTTGGATTCAATGTTTTTTTTTACAGTGGCGATATAATTAGTTATAAAAAAGATTTTCAAGTCATAAGCTCATATTCTTTTCAAGAATACTTTTATTTGCTATCAAATAATTATTCCGATGATTTAGTCAAATTCTCATATATAGAATCGAACACATACAATACAAAACCAGATTTTTATGCACTATCCTTAGGTTTTTTTGTTTCAAGAATTACTTCTGAACCAAGATGGTTTTTTGCAATTGTTTCTTTAATTTATACCTTTCTGTTTTTAAAATTCCTGGAAGAAGCAGTGATTATTACAGGAGTTGGAAAAGAATGGACCTGGAAATTTCTGTTTTTGTTTCTCGCCCTACTGGTTCCTTATTATGTGGGGGTAACAGGAGTGCGCTTCTGGACAGCATTGTTTCTATTTATTACTTATGTCTTCAAATATCTTCGCAGCAATAAGCTAATTTATTTAATTCTCTTTTCCTTATCTTTATTTATACACTACACATTCATTTTTCCAGTTGCAGTATTCTTTTTATATAAAGTTTTAAACTTCTCAAAGTTAATCTCTCACTTTTTGATTTTATCATCAATTGCATTTTTTTTATTTACGAGCACTTCAGGCATATTAGATTTTGTTGGTCAATCGTTAAATGTTTTTAGCGAAACCTCTATTCAATCCAGAGCATCAGCTTACACAGATCAGGAATACTTCGAAGACAGACAAGCAGCCTTAAGTGAAGCGAATTGGTATGTCACTTTAAGAGTGAGTCTAATCAATTTTTCATTTCTTATCTTGTTTATACTGGACTATTTAAACCTATTAAAGCTACGTAAGGATAAGTTTTTAGAAGAATGGAATCTTCTGTATACTTTATTTTTTTGTACTACTCTCCTTTCATTCAGCTTGGGCTCATTAGCAAGGTTTAATTATATTTTCTTTCTGATTTCCTTAATAAGATTAATGTACCTTCATAAAGAAAATCAAAACAGATTGGCATTAAAAAGATTCGCAACTGTCATGACTCCTGTTTTAATTTTGCATATATTAGTAACTTTTAGGGCTTGTTTCTACTTTGTAGATCCCTTGCTGTTAATTGGGAATCCAATATCGCTATTCCTTGCAAAATCTGATATTAGTTTGTCTGAGTTGATTGTAGGCCATTAACAAAAAAAAATTATTGTGAAAACTTTACTTATCACCGGTGGCACCGGCTCCTTTGGGAATGCAGTTTTAAATCGTTTCCTAAATTCTGAATATTTTAAGGAGATCCGGATTTTCAGCCGCGACGAAAAAAAACAGGATGATTTGAGGAAAAGACTCAATAATCCTAAAGTGAAATTCTATATAGGAGACGTTCGCAATCTGGATAGTGTGGAACAGGCTGTAAAAGGAGTGGACTACATTTTTCATGCGGCGGCCCTTAAACAAGTTCCATCCTGTGAATTTTTCCCGCTGGAAGCAGTGAGAACTAACATTCTTGGTACGGACAATGTACTGACAGCAGCTGCCCTTTTTGAGGTAAAAAATGTGGTAATACTCAGTACAGATAAAGCCGCCTATCCAATTAACGCCATGGGCATGTCCAAAGCCCTAATGGAAAAGGTCATGGTTGCAAAATCAAGAAACCTTGACGATAAGAAGACCATCTTTTGTGGTACTCGCTACGGCAACGTAATGGCCTCAAGAGGTTCTGTTATACCACTTTTTATTGATCAAATCAAAAAAAAACAACCTTTGACTATCACTGACCCAAGCATGACCAGGTTTATGATGACACTGGAGGATGCAGTGGATTTGGTTTGGTTCGCTTTCCAGTACGGAATGCAGGGTGACTTGTTTGTTCAAAAAGCTCCGGCCGCTACTATCGAGACCCTGGCTCATGCCTTAATGGAATTGTATGAAAGGACTGTACCCATAAGGATTATCGGGACTCGACATGGAGAAAAACTGTATGAAACACTTGTAAATCGGGAGGACATGGTAAAAGCAGAAGATATGGGAAACTACTACAGAATACCTGCAGATAACCGGGATCTAAATTACAATCAATATTTCTCGGAAGGCGTTCCAGACGCCACTACTTTTGATGAATACCATTCTCACAATACACATCGCCTGGATATCGAAGGCATGAAAAAATTACTTCTAAAATTGCCTATAATTCGACGTGATGTACTTCAAGAAGTAACAACAGCTTATTTTCCTGACTAGAAGCTATCTCAAAAATGATTTTGTATAAATTAGCGTAAAAAAGACTACGCTATTATGAACTTGACAGACGAACAATGGGCTTTAGTAGAACCACATATCCCAATAAAAAAGCGCCCTGATGGCAAGGGTCGACCAAGTACCCCACCACGTCCCGTGCTTGATGGCATCCTCTGGATACTCCGCACAGGCGCCCGATGGCAAGACTTGCCGGACCGGTATCCATCTTATCAGACCTGCCACAGGCATTTTCAAAAATGGACTAGGACTGTACGAAACTTGAAATAATTGACTGAAAGTCATTATGTTGAGTGAAAAAGTTCACTTAACAAGCCAATATTTTGACAAAGAAAGATGTAAGCCAGATTTTCAAATCCATTCCCAAGGGTCTTTTGGAACAAATCGGAAAAGAAACTAACATCGACTACAACGTAAGCCGTTTGTATGGTGACAGGATGCTCAAACTGTTAGTTTTTGCCATGATTAGGAATGCCAAAATAAGTACCCGAATCATGGAGCATCTCTACAATTCGCCCTTTTTCAGCGCTTTGAGCGGTAAAGGAGGGCACAAGACCCGGCACAGTTCCATTGCGGATAGGCTTAATAGCATGAATCCCGAGTATTTTCGGCAGATTTTTCAATGGGCCGTGGATCGCTATGGAAAATATCTGCAAGACAAAGGGCTTTTCAAAAAAATCAAGCGCTTTGACTCGACGATGGTACCTATCAGTTCAGCCTTGGTCGAATGGGGGATGCGGGTTGGTACCACGCCTAAAGAAGGCTATTCAAAGGTACAACTCAAGTTCACCGTTGAGATGCATGCCAAAATACCTGCTTCGGTTAAATGCTTTTTCGATCAGCCCCACCTGGCGGAGGAACGAGCTTTAAAAGAAGCCATTTTAGCAGCCGGCATTCAGGACGGCGACATCGTCGTGTTCGACAAGGGACTTAAAAGTCGCTCAACGCTGAAGGCTTTTGACAAAACAGGCATCTGTTTCGTGACTCGGGGTGCAGCCAGTACGAAATACAAGTTCATAGAGACACACCGGGACATCAAAGGCCGCAAAGCAGATGGGTTGAAGTTGCTCCAGGATTCCAAAGTCTACCTCTATGCAGATGGAGGCAAACTGATGGAACATCCATTTCGGCTGATCGAAGCGGAAATCTCACAGACAGGTGAACGCATTATCTTCATCACAAACATCTGGGATCTTAGTGCAGCGGATATTGCACGGATTTACAGAAAACGTTGGGATATCGAAGTTTTTTTCCGCTTCCTCAAGCAACATCTTGGAATAAAACACTTAATCAACAGGAGTGAAAATGGCGTGCAAATCCAAATCTACACGGCTATGTTGACAGCCATCTTCATTCTGGTACTCAAAGTTTCCAATAAGATTTCGAGTTACGTAATTGCCAAAATGAAGTTTGAGGAAGACTTACTCTTGCTACTTGTCAATGAACTTAAAGAAAAACCACCCTTGTGAGGGAATCAACTGGCTTTGCCTTCTTGATTGTCAGTCTTTTATTTCAAGTTTCGTACAGTCCTAAAAATGGACTGACAATGGCGTGTTCTCGGCTATTCTTGAAGCACTTGCAAACGACCTTCACAAGCGGGGTGGTCTGGACCTTTCGGAATGCTTTATCGACGGCACCTTTGTGCCGGCAAAAAAAGGGGGCTCTGTGTTGGGAAAACCAAGCGTGGCAAAGGGACCAAGATCATGGCCATTGCAAACAGCGCTGGTCTTCCTGTCGCCCTTCACCTGGCAAGCGCTTCACCACACGAAGTCACCCTTGTTGAAGACACTTTGGAGGATAGACTCCTGGAGGAAGTCCCTCAAAAGCTTATAGGAGACAAAGCCTATGACAGCGACCCACTCGACGAGAGGCTGAAAGCTCAAGGTGTCGAGATGATTGCACCGCACCGTTCCAACCGTAAAAAGCCAAAAACCCAGGATGGCCGTGCATTGAGGCGTTACAAAAGACGTTGGAAAGTAGAGCGGCTATTGGCATGGCTTTTCAACTTCCGTCGGCTTGTGGTCCGCTACGAATATCATTCAGAGAACTTTTTGGCTTTTGTGATGCTGGGGTGTATTAAAATATTGCTTAGGTATTTTTGAGATAGCTTCTAAAAAGTATGAAAAGAATCGGCATAACAGGTCAGACAGGGTTCATTGGAACAAATTTATATAATACATTGGGGTTATATCCCGAAGATTTTAAGCGCATTCCATTCAATAGAGAAATATTCGATGATGAGACTTCTTTAGATGCCTTTGTTTCTAAATGCGATGTAATCATTCATTTGGCAGCAGTTAATCGACATAACGATCCCTATGCACACGAAACCAATATTGAATTAACTAGTAAATTAATTCTATCTCTTGAAAGAACATGTTCACTTCCACTAATAATTTTCTCATCATCTATACAGGAGAAAAATGACAATTTATTCGCTAAATCCAAAAAAGAAGGAAGAATATCGCTGGAAGAATGGGCAAAAAGGAATGGTGGATCATATGTTGGCTTGATAATACCAAACGTTTTCGGTCCGTTTGGTAAACCTTTTCACAATTCAGTTGTTGCTACATTTTGCTATCAATTAACACATGGACAAACACCCAAAATTGAAGTAGATGGTAATTTAAAGTTAATATACGTTGGGGAAATTATAAGTGAAATAATTTCTATAATCAGAATTGAGAAACTACAAGAAGAATTAAACTTATATATTACTGAGACCAGAGAAATTAAACATACTCATGAACTCAAAGTTTCCGAACTGCTGACGCTGCTATCTGATTATAAGCAATTGTATTTTGATAAAGGCATAATACCATCTATAGAGAGTATTTTTGAACGGAATTTATTTAATACCTTCCGAAGTTATATGTCTGTTCACGATTATTATCCGGTACGCTTTTCGACACATACAGACAATCGAGGATTATTCGCCGAACTGGCACGTTTGGGTACATCAGGACAAGTGTCATTTTCAACCACAAGGAAAGGTATAACAAGGGGCAATCATTTTCATACCCGTAAAATCGAAAGATTTGCTGTTATTAAGGGGAAGGCATTGATACACCTGCGCAGAATTGGAACAGAAGAAGTAATCAGTTTTTACATTGATGGCGATGAGCCTGCCTATGTAGATATGCCTGTTTGGTATACTCACAATATAACAAATACGGGTGATGAAGATTTATATACTATATTCTGGATAAACGAATGGTATGATCCGGAAGATCCGGATACCTGGATGGAAAAGGTATAAAGAAAATTAAGCCATGAAGAAAATTAAAGTCATGACCGTCGTGGGTACACGCCCAGAAATCATTCGCCTTTCGAGGGTCATTACTACTCTGGATGAATCCCCGGCGATAGACCATACCCTTGTACATACCGGTCAAAATTATGATTACGAGCTCAACCAGATTTTCTTTGAAGATATGGGAATCCGCAAACCAGACCACTTTCTGAATGCGGCAGGTAGGACAGCTACGGCCACGATTGGCCAAATATTAATTAAAATAGAAGAGGTACTAGAGCAGGAAAAACCGGATGCCTTCTTAGTGTTGGGCGATACCAATTCCTGCCTTTGCGCCATCCCTGCCAAGAAAATGCACATCCCCATCTTCCACATGGAGGCTGGTAATCGTTGTTTTGATCTCAGAGTTCCAGAGGAAACCAACCGCAAAATCGTGGACCATATTGCGGATATCAATCTGACATACAGTCACATCGCACGGGAATACCTGCTCCGTGAAGGCCTGCCGGCCGACCGTATCATCAAAACCGGCTCTCCCATGTTCGAAGTGCTTCACCATTACTTGCCAAAAATCGAACAATCCGACATACATGCAAGGTTACAATTGGAAAAGCGGAAGTACTTCGTGGTGTCATCACACCGGGAGGAAAATATCAGCAATCCCAAGAACTTTAATGGCCTGATTACCAGCCTAAACACTCTCGCTGAACAATATGGATTCCCCGTTATTGTAAGCACCCATCCACGTACCCGGAAAATGATAGAAAACAAAAAGGTGAAGGTGCGGCACGAAATCCAATTCCTTAAACCAATGGCCTTCAGCGATTACAACTCCTTACAAATCTATAGTTTTGCGGTTTTATCAGATAGCGGAACTATCTCCGAAGAATCTTCTATCTTAAACTTCCCGGCACTCAATATCCGGGAAGCCCATGAAAGACCGGAAGCAATGGAAGAAGCTGCCGTCATAATGACTGGACTTAATCCCGAACGTATCCTGCAAGGACTAATTCAACTGGAAAAAGAATACAATCTGGAAGTACATCGCCCTTTCAGGCTTGTCACTGATTACAGCATGCCCAACGTTTCGGATAAAGTGGTGCGAATCATATTAAGTTATGTAGATTATGTAAAAAGGGTAGTGTGGCAGGAGTAGTTCCTATGATTTCGAGCATAAAGAATAATATTCGAAACTTTGTTTTTAATGTGCCTGGATGGCATACCAACAGGAAAATAGTAGTATTTGAGTCGGATGACTGGGGTATGATTCGTATGGCGTCTAAAGATATTTACGAATATTTGCTTAAGAAAGGATATCCAGTTGATGAATGTTGGTACAATAGAAATGATACATTGGAAACAAATGATGACTTGGAGAAATTATATGATGTACTGTTAATGTTCAAAGATAAATATGATAATCATCCAGTTATTACAGCTAATCACATTGTTGCCAATCCTGATTTTGATAAGATAAAGGAAACTGATTTTCAAAGTTATTTTTATGAGCCATTCAACAAAACGCTTAATAAATATCCAGGTAGAGACCGTGTTTTATCACTTTATCACGAAGGTATTAAAAAAGGAATTTTCATACCGCAATTACATGGAAGAGAACATGTTAATATATCTAATTGGTTAGAAGCATTAAATTCTAAAGATTCTGCAGCAATCGAAATTTTCAACCTAAATATGTTTACTGCACATGTAAAAAAAAATTGTTTGTCATGTTCAAAAGAATATCTGGATGCCTTTGGAGGACAATATGGAAACATAAAATTTAATATTCAGGAAATAATAACAGATGCCGGTCACATATTTGAACAATTATACGGTTTCAAATCACAATCATTTATAGCTCCATGCTATACCTGGCCGATATCTTTAAATGAGGGGTTATGCAAAATTGATATAAAATATATACAAGGTGGAAATACCCAGAAAGTACCAAAATGTAATAAAAAAGAAATCTCAAAGAGTTGGCATTATACTGGTCAAAGAAATAAGTATAACCAAATTTTCTTAACCAGAAACGCTTCACTAGAAGTAGCTGAAAACCCAAATAAAGATTGGGTAAATTCCTCTCTAAAAGAAATTGAAACAGCATTTAAATTCTATAAGCCAGCCATAATCAGCATACATAGAGTAAATTTTATGGGAGGAATTAATAAGCAAAATAGAGATAAAACATTGCAGGTCTTAGTAGACCTTATAAAAAAACTGCTGACTATCTGGCCTGAAATTGAATTCATGTCAAGTGATATGTTAGGAAATATAATATCAGAGTAAGATGTGTGGGATAACTGGTTTTATAGATTTTCGGAATCTTTCTTATAATGAACATTTGGAGAAAATGGTAAACACCTTGCATCACCGTGGCCCTGATGATAAAGGATGGGAAATAGCAAATCTAACCAATTGTCAAGTTGGAATGGGACAAACCAGATTATCAATAATTGATACTTCTTCAGGTGGACATCAACCTATGCATTTTGAACACCTAACAATTGTGTATAATGGAGAGGTTTATAACTATAAAGAAATTAAAAAAGAGCTAAAAATATTTGGACACAAATTTCTAACCGAATCTGATACTGAAGTCATATTACATGCATATGTTCAATGGGGGGCAGATGCCGTCAAGAGGTTTATTGGTATGTTTTCAATTGTTATTTGGGATAAAAAAGAACAAAAAATTATTGCAATCAGAGATAGAGCTGGTGTTAAACCATTTTATTATTATTGGCATGATGAAATCTTTATTTTTAGTTCAGAATTGAAAGCTTTACACGAACATCCAAGATTTATCAAGAAATTGAATGAAATAGTTATTGACGAGTTTCTTAACTACGGTTACATTAATTCTCCAAAAACTATATTTTTAAACACGTTTAAATTAAAACCAGGTCATAAGTTAATGCTCGACCTGAAAAACAAAGAATTACTAATAAATTCATATTGGAATTTAGAAAAAATATACGAAAAACAAAAAAATATTATTCCATACGAAGAAGCAAAAACTGAAATCACTGAATTGCTTATAAGCTCATGCGAGTATAGAATGGTTTCAGATGTTCCAGTCGGGATATTTTTAAGCGGTGGTTATGATAGTACAGCTGTAACTTCCATCTTACAAAAAGATCGTACAGAGAAACTAAAAACATTTACCATAGGGTTCGAAGAAGGAAACAATGAGGCTCCTTTTTCAAGAGAAATAGCTAATTATATAGGAACAGATCATACTGAGTACATCTGCACATCTAAGGAGGCACAAAATATAATACCATTATTACCCTATTATTATGATGAACCTTTCGCTGATAGCTCCGCTATTCCGACAATACTTGTTAGCAAATTGGCAAGGAAAAGTGTGACAGTGGCACTATCTGCCGATGCAGGTGATGAAGTATTTGCAGGATATAACAGTTATAGAGATTTTACGCGTTATTTGAAGCAAATGGATTTTGTTCCAAATCTGGCCAAGCCAATTGTTAGTCAGATATCAAATGTTATATCATTTTTGATTCCCGAAAATATGCTTGCACTAAAGCATAAAGTTTCAACATATTCAGCGTCAATACATAGAAATAAGTTCACACAAGCCAGCTATCTTAATTATTTAATGAACAGGCTTCCTGCTAATTATACTAAAAAATTGTTATTGAATAATAAAAATGATGATAATGTTGATTTTAATCAAAAAAGTTTAATACATAATTTCCTCGAAATACCAATGACATCGGATTATTTGAATTATTTACCTGACGACATATTGACTAAGGTAGATAGGGCTAGTATGTCGGTTTCATTGGAAGGTAGGGAACCATTGTTAGACCACAGACTTATCGAATTTGTTGCAAACCTCCCATTTCAATATAAATATGACGGAATTACTCAAAAAAAAATACTAAAAGATATTGTCCATCAATTTATCCCTAATAGACTAATGGAACGTCCAAAAACAGGTTTTACATTGCCAATAAATAAGTGGTTAAAAAAAGATTTGAATTACTTATTACATGAATTTGCCAATGAATCAGCTCTCTCAAAGTCAGGTACTTTCAATCCTAAATTTGTTCTTTCGCAGATAGAACTTTTTCAACAGAATAGGTTACACTATACTCCAATAATTTGGAGGATATTAATGTATCAGATGTGGTATAATCGATGGATGAATTAAATGGATAACGAAAAGTCAATCGCATTAATAACTCCTACTCTAACTCCTGGAGGTTCTGAACGAGTGATGGCGGAGATAGCGAACTATATCCAAAGGTTCAAACCTGAACAAATTCATTTTATACTCTTGACAGGAGGAGATGTCTTTTATAATTTAGATGAAAATATTATTATTCATCGTCCGGATTTTGACTATAGACAATTTAGTAGGATTTGTTTTACCCTAAAAATTTTCAGATACCTGAGAACTAAACTCAAAGAAATACATCCAGTCAGTTTGCTGTGTTTTGGAGGCAGATATAATTCATTTGCAATTATTGCCTCAGTAGGACTTGGCATAAAAAAAATCGTTTCTGATCGCAGCATGCCAGGTATAAGCTATGGTATTTTCATAGACACGCTAAATAAACTAATGTACAAAAGAGCTACAGCTATAATAGCTCAAACTAATTATGCGAAAAAAATAATCCTGAAAAATTTAAAACATCCAAACATTAAAGTCATAGGAAATCCTGTTACTTATTTCCCTATTTCTGACATGAAAAGAGAAAACATTATTTTAAATGTTGGTCGATTTATTGAGACAAAACATCAGGATTGGCTTATTGAATACTTCGAGGAAATTGATGACGATAATTGGTCACTTTGGTTTTTAGGCGATGGGCCTTTAATGAAAAAATGTATCGAAAAAGCAAACCAATCTAAATTAAAGGATAGGATAATTTTCTGGGGGAATCAAAAGGTAATTGATGATTTTTATAATAAGAGCAAAATTTTTGCATTTACTTCAACATCTGAAGGTTTTCCAAATGCTTTGGCTGAGGCTATGTCTGCAGGTTGTGCATGCATAAGTTATGACTGCATTGCAGGTCCTGCCGATTTAATAGAAGACACAATCAATGGCTATTTGATTGACGTAAGAAATCATAAGCAGTATGTAGAGATGCTAAAAAAATTATTGATTAATGAAGAAATAAGAAGTAATTTTGGTGCTCAATCAAAAGAAAAAATCGACAAATATAGTTCTGAATATATTTGCCAAGAGTTTTACCAGACTCTGACACAATAACTATACTTTGTTTTTCTATAAGAATGAAAATAACTGTTAACGCATCAACCCTCGTAATAGGGGGAGGAATACAAATAGGAGTTTCGTTTATTCAAGAAGTCATAAAGAATAAAAACTTCGAATGGCAATTTATTGTCTCAGAAGGGATATTGAATGAGCTCGGAAGTGAAATCATAAAAAATGAAAATATACATTGTATATATCCACCACCTGGAAATATTTTTTCTGGAGC